>NZ_CADIKL010000048.1 GCF_902859945.1 Paraburkholderia caffeinitolerans
CCGACAAGTTCCGCATGGAGAACACGGCTTCGGGCGACGCGCCCGAGTCGTGGCTGCTCGACCTGATCCGCCGCACGCATCTGATTCATCGGCTGCTCGTGCCGATGGGCTGGTTCTTCGCGAAGGCCGCGCGCGTACCGTTCCGGCTGCCCGCCGCGCTGACTTCGTCGTTGACGTCCCTCGCGGCGCCGGCTCCGGCGCGCCGCGAAGGCCTGCGCGCGAAGATCGGCGACGTTATCTGGGCCGTCTTCGTGATCGTGCTCACGGTCTACGTGGTCTGGCGCGTGATCGCGTTCGTGCGCACGGGCGTCACGCTCGATGAAGTCGGCCACGTGCTTGTGCTCGGCCTCATCACGCTGTTGCGCGTGCTGCTGCTGATTGCAATTGCCTCGGTGATCTGGGTGCCGCTCGGCGTGCTGATCGGCCTGCGCCCCGCGCTCGCCGAGAAGGTGCAGCCGCTCGCGCAGTTCCTCGCGGCGTTCCCGGCGAACCTGTTGTTCCCGGTGTTCGTGATCGTGATCGTGCGATTCCATCTGAATCCGGACATCTGGCTGTCGCCGCTGATCGTGCTCGGCACGCAGTGGTATATCCTGTTCAACGTGATTGCCGGCGCCACCGCCTATCCGAACGACTACAAGGAAGCGGCGAAGAACTTCCGCATCCGCGGTTGGCAGTGGTGGCGCCAGGCGATGTTGCCGGGCATTTTCCCGTACTACGTCACAGGGGCGATTACGGCGTCGGGCGGCGCATGGAACGCGAGCATCGTGTCCGAGTTCGTGCAGTGGGGCGACACCAAGGTCGCCGCGCACGGTTTGGGCGCGTATATCGCGCAGACGACCGCCGCCGGCGACTATCCGAAGATCATTCTCGGCATTGCTGTCATGTCGCTGTTCGTCACGCTGTTCAACCGCGTGCTCTGGCGTCCCCTCTACACGTACGCCGAGTCCAAGCTGCGGCTCGACTGACCGAATAATCGAAGGCTCGAAGGTAAAGCGATGCAAAACCCCAAGACCCTAGGCACCACCATGAGCACCACGGCGGGCAGCATGCACGCGGACCCGCAGAGCCTCCCGAACCCGCCGCGCGTCGGCGAGGAAATCCTGCGCGTGCAAAACGTGTGCCGGGGCTTCAACAAGACCCAAGGCGAGCTGCTCGTGCTCGACGACGCCAATCTCTCGCTGCGCGAAGGCGAGATCGTCGGGTTGCTCGGCCGCTCCGGCTCGGGCAAGTCCACGCTCCTGCGCATCATCGCGGGGTTGATTTCGCCGACCTCCGGCGAGGTTACCTGGCGCGGCAAGCCGCTCGACGGCCCGGCCGAAGGCGTGGCGATGGTGTTCCAGACCTTCGCGCTGTTCCCGTGGCTCACGGTGCTGCAGAACGTGGAAGCCGGCCTCGAAGCACAGGGCGTGGGCACGCGCGAGCGCCGCGAGCGGGCACTGGCCGCTATCGACCTGATCGGTCTGGACGGCTTCGAAAACGCTTACCCGCGCGAACTCTCGGGCGGCATGCGCCAGCGCGTGGGCTTTGCGCGCGCGCTTGTGGTGGACCCGGCGCTGCTATTGATGGACGAGCCGTTCTCGGCGCTCGACGTGCTGACCGCCGAAACGCTGCGTACCGACTTGCTCGATCTGTGGACACAAGGCCGCATGCCGATCAAGTCGGTGCTGATCGTCACGCACAACATCGAGGAAGCGGTGTTCATGTGCGACCGCATTCTCGTTCTATCGTCCAATCCGGGGCGCGTGGTGGCCGAGATCAAGGTGCCGTTCAAGCATCCGCGCAACCGCCTCGACCCGGCATTCCGCAAGCTCGTCGACGACATCTACGCGAAGATGACCGCGCGCCAGACCGGCGAGGCCACCAGGAAGGGGCTCGAACTCGGCAGCTGGCTGCCGCGCGTGTCGACCAACCTGATGGCTGGTCTGATCGAAACGCTGGCGGCGGCGCCGTATCACGGCCGCGCCGACATGCCGGAAATCGCGCGCTCGCTACATCTCGAAGTGGACGATCTGTTCCCGATCGCCGAAGTGCTCCAGTACCTCGGGTTCGCCGACGTGCGCGAAGGCGATGTGCTGCTCACGCCGCCCGCGCGCGTGTTCGCCGAATTCGGCACGCAGGAGCGCAAGATGATGTTCGCCGAGCATCTGCTGCGCCAGGTGCCGCTCGCGGCGCGCATCAAGAAAGTGCTCAACGAGCGCCCGGGGCACCGCGCGCCGCGCGTGCGCTTCGAGCAGGAGCTGGAGGACTTCCTTTCGGATGGCGCTGCGGAAGAGACGCTCGACACCGTGATCGACTGGGGCCGTTATGGCGAGATCTTCTCGTACAACGACCAGTCGGAGATCTTCAGTCTCGAGGACGTGGAGTCCTGATCGGGCTGGATTGAGGCGCGCTCCACGCGCAATTCAGGCGCGCTTCAAACGAGCTTCAAACGAGCTTCAAGCGCGCTTCAGGCGTTATTGCAGCGTGCCCCAGCGCTCCACGGCCGGCTCGGCCGTCGCCCATTTCCAGCCGCTCTGATCGTGGCAGGTGCTGGCCGTGTACCACTGTTCGGGTGCATCGGCGGCTTCGCCGTCCTGCACCGAGAACACGAATTCCTTGCACAGCGCGAGCGCCGAAGCGAACGCGCGCGTTACGCGCACCTGGCCGTGACCGTTTTCCACCGGCAACTGGTGTTTGATGCGCCAGATGTCCATGCCGCCCACGGGCAGCCGCCCGGCGATTTCCGCGAGCATTTCCTGCTGGTCGGCGTGCATGCTCTTCATGAAGCGGTTGACCGCCTCGTCGGTGGCCGCTTGCACGGCAATACCCACTCCCAGGCCCACCGCTGGATTCACCGTCACGATGCCGGTGGCGGCCGCCGCCGCCGCGCCGCTGGCCGCGCCGATCGACGAGCAGCCGCTCGACGCGAGTGCGACGCTCACGCATAGCGCGGCAAGCGCAACGACACGCGCAGCCGCGCGCGGCATGACGTGCGGGGTGGCGTGCCCTTGCGCAGCGAAGTCGTGCGCCCCGTTCATTGCAGCGCGCCCCAGCGGTCCGTCGCCGGCTCTGCCGAAGCCCATTTCCATGTCTCGCCGTCGCGGCAGACCGAGGCCACATAGAACGCGCTGGAAGCCGCTGCATCCTTGGTCGCGTCCTGATCGACGGAGAACACGATTTCCTTGCAGTCGAGCGCGCCGGTGCTGATCGCGCGGCTTACCGTGACGCGGCCATGCGCATCGTCCTCGATGGGAAACGAATGGGTGATGGACCAGGGCGCCACGCCGCCCACGTCGAGCGGGCCGGCGGCCTTCGCAATGCTGTCCTGGGTGTTGCGGTGTACCACGCGTTCCGAATACTGCACGCCGGCCTTCGCGGCGGCCACGGCGCCGAGACCAATGCCCGTGGCGACCGCCGCGTTGCTCGTCACCTTCGAGGCGATGGCCGCGCCGGCGATGCCTGCGCCCGCCTGTGCGCCCTCGGAGTAGAGCGAGCTGCACGCGGAACAGGCGAGGCTCGCCACGGCGGCGAGCAGCGTGAGCGACACCGTGCGTCGCCAATGGGCACTCGAAGCGAGGGGGCGGGAGCGTGCCGCGATGGCCGAAGGCGCGATTCGCGGAACCGACGTTGGCGCATTGCACGCCAGAGCACTTCGTTCTTGCATGTCATTTCCCTGCCACTTGCGGCTGGAAGCTGCCCGGCGCGGGCCTCCAGCACGTTTTGGTGCTGCGGATTGTGCAGGATGGCCTATACAAAGGGGATAGGGAAAGTGCAAGAAATTGCAAAACGTCGTGCGTGGTTTGTCGCGACATGCTTGCGCGCACCACCATCGTGTGCGTTTTGAATCGATATGCGCGTGCTGGCGTGTGCGTATCGATTTGAACGTTCAGCGCGAGTCGCCCATGCCGCTATCGCTTGCGCCTTCGTCGGGCGTGCTGATGTCGCTGTCCTCGGCGCCGTAGCTGCCGAGCCGGTTGTAGAGCGTCTTCAGACTCACGCCGAGCGTGCGTGCCGCGAGACGTTTGTCGCCGCCGCAGTACTTGAGCGTGCCGAGGATGATCTGCTTTTGTGCGTCGGCGAGCGGCGTGCCGATCCATACGCTCATCGCATCGCCTTGGGTGACGGGCTTCTTCACGCGCGGCACGAGTTGCGGATGGGCGATCTCGACCGTCTTCTCCGCCAGGATGAACGCGCGGTACACGGCGTTCTTCAGCTCGCGCACGTTGCCGGGCCACGACCAGTTGCGCACGGTCTCGAGCGCGCGCTTGCTGAAGACCTTTTGCGTGCCGCCTTCCTCATTGAGCTCGGTGAGAAAGAACTGGGCGAGCAGTTCGCGGTCGCGTTCGCGCTCGCGCAGCGGCGGCGCGCGCAGCGGAAACACGGCGAGGCGATACATCAGGTCCTCGCGCAGCGCGTTCTCTTTTACGGCAGCCACCGGATCGCGATTGGTGGCCGCGATGATGCGCACGTCGCCGCGAATCGCCTCGTTGCTGCCGACCGGGTAGTACTCGCCGGTTTCGAGCGCGCGCAGCAGCTTGACCTGATGCAGCAGCGACATCTCGGTGACTTCGTCGAGAAACAGCGTGCCGCCGCGCGCGTGCTCGAAGTGGCCGTCGCGGGCCTGCACGGCGCCCGTGAAGCTGCCTTTCTCGTGGCCGAACAGTTCGGCTTCGATCAGATCGTCGGGAATCGCGCCGCAGTTCACGGCGATGAACGGGCCGTCGCGGCGGGTGCTTTGTGCGTGGATCGTGCGCGCCACGAGTTCCTTGCCCGTGCCCGATTCGCCCACGATCAGCGCGGTGGCGTCGGTGAGCGCCACGCGTTCGATCTGCCCGTAAAGCTCCTGCATGATCGCCGACGAGCCGTACAGCAAACCGTACGACTGCAAGCCTGCAACACGCGAGCCGGCCGGGTCGCTGCGGCGCGTGTCGTTGCCCTTCTCGTTGCGCCCTTCGGCGCGCTCATCGTCTCGTTCGGCGGCGGGCAAGCCCGGCTCGATTGACGCCATGGCGTATTCGTCCTGCAAATTGGGGTGTGCGGCCAGAAGCCGGAAAGCGCTCGCGATGCCATTCGTAGCGGCACGGCGCGTGGGCGAGGCCCGGGAGCGGCGGGCCGCCATCGCGGGTTATACCGCAGGTCGTCCCGACCCGCTGTCCTGACAGGCCGTCCTGACAGGCTGTCCAGGACTCACGCGGACGATGCCGCGCCGACGGCCCCGGAATCTCCATCTCGTAAACATTTAACCACTGCCGCGCCTTGCAGGGCAATGGACCCGGCCTTAAGGCATGTCTCATGCTGTGCAACTCCGAGCGGCGCGGTGCGTCTACGCTATAGCAGGCGCGTGTCCTGCATGGCGCCTCGGCAGTGCAGCCGGAACTGTTCCGAACCTGCAACGCTCGCGACGAAATTGGGAGAATGCGACATGGCGAGAAGCAAGCCTGGACTGATTGGAACCCTGTTTGCAGTGGGGGCGCTGGGCGCGACGGCCGGGATGCTGGCGTTGCGCTGGGCGCAACGGCATCGCATGCAGCGGCAGAGTTTCTATCGCGATTTGAGCCGCTGGGAAGGCGAGGGCGGCGCGTTAATGGAGAACGGTGCTGGCGTGCCGGAGGTGGCCGCCTCGGACAGTGGCGCGAACGTGGCCGACCCGATCAAAGCCGCTCGCACGGTGAGCAAAACGGCGCGCGAGAGCGCCAACGGCATGCCGGGCGGCGAACCGGGCTCTGCCTGGCCGTTTCCGCACGGAAGCGGCGACCCGGTCACGCGACACTGAAGCCGTGTGCCAGCGCGAGCGGCGCGGCACGCGCCGTTGTGTGCGGCAGTGCACCGACAAACGCGCGCAAGCCTATCTCGATTAAGTCTATAATGGTCATATCCACAACAATCGAGGTTCGGGTTGCGTGCTGGCCGCGGTATTGTTGCGTGAGCGCAGCTAAAACCGCTCAATCGCCGTCTTGAGCGCCCCCGACCGTTTCGTACTCCCCTGCAGCACGACAGCATGCGCCGCGACGTTTGCGGCGCCGGCTCACGCTGCCTCGCGGCCCGTGCTTGCCGCGCCGCTGCGTCTGTCGCGCATGGGAGCCACTCATCTTTCAGGGCTGACGAGACGCGATGCCACATGTATTGATTGTCGATGACGATGCGCAAACCCGCGAAGCACTCGCCGCCGTGGTGGCCGAAGACGGACTCACCACCGCGCAGGCCGGCGACCTGCGCGAGGCGCGCATCCAACTGATCCGGCAGATGCCGGATGTCGTCTTCACCGACCTGAAGCTGCCCGACGGCAGCGGCACGGATCTGTTCCAGGACCTCGACCCGCGCTCGGGCGTGGAACTCGTTGTCATCACCGGTCACGCGAGTGTGGAAACGGCGGTCGATGCGCTCAAGTCGGGCGCCATCGACTATCTGGTCAAGCCGATCAACCTTCAGCGCGTGAAGGCGATCCTCAACCGCCTGCCGCGCGCGGGCGACCTCAAGGCCGAGATCGGCACGCTGCGCGGCGAGCTGCGCCGTATGGGGCGCTTCGGTCTCATGATGGGCAATTCGCCGGCGATGCAGGAGGTCTATGACCAGATCGGCCGCGTCGCGCCCACGCCCGCGTCCGTGATGCTCGTGGGCGAGTCCGGCACGGGCAAGGAAGTGGCGGCCCAGACCATCCATCAGTTGAGCCTGCGCCGCAAGCACGAATTCCTCGCCGTGAATTGCGGCGCGATCTCGCCGAACCTGATCGAGTCGGAGATGTTCGGCCACGAGCGTGGCTCGTTCACGGGCGCGGATCGTCAGCACAAGGGTTATTTCGAGCGCGCGAACGGCGGCACGCTGTTTCTCGACGAAATCACCGAAATGCCAATCGAGCTTCAGGTGAAGCTGCTGCGCGTGCTGGAGACCGGCATGTTCATGCGCGTGGGCACGACCAAGGAGATCGAGACCGACGTGCGCCTGATCGCGGCGACCAACCGCGACCCGGAGCAGGCCGTTGAGGAGGGCAAGCTGCGGCTCGACCTCTATCACCGCCTGAATGTGTTTCCGATCAGCCTGCCGCCGCTGCGCGAGCGCGGCAAGGACGTGGAACTGCTCGCTCAGGCGTTCCTCGACGAGCTCAACGAGCGTCACGGCACGAAGAAGCAGTTCCCGGCGGCCGTGCGCGAGACGCTGGCCGGCTACCCGTGGCCGGGCAATGTGCGGGAACTGAAGAACTACGTGCAACGCGCGCACATCATGGCCGGCGCTGAAGGCGAACTCACGGCCGCTGTGCCGCTGCAGATCTCGATTTCGAAGCCCGTGGCGGGCACGGCGGTGACGATTCCGTTCGGCACTTCGCTTGCCGATGCCGACCGCCAGTTGATTCTCGCAACGCTTGAACAGTGCGGCGGCGTGAAGACACGCGCGGCGGAGATTCTCGGCATCAGCCTGAAGACGCTTTATAACCGGCTCGTCGAGTACGGCAACGAGAGCGGCAAGGGCGACGCGCCCGCGCGCGCTGCGGGCGGTGGCTGAGCGCCTGCACCTGGTGACGGCCGTGTGCGTCCGTGCGCGCGGGTCTGCACGGGTACGTGCGCTGGCATGTGGTTTGTGACTTGCTCTGTGTAACCTCACGAGGAGCAACCGATGTTGACCTGCCGATTTCCCGATCTTCCGCGCATGCCGCCCTCGCTTGCGCATACCCCGCAGCCCGACGATCCCCCGCCCGGCGAACCCGATGCGCCCGACGCGCCGCCCATCGGCGATCCGCCACCCGAGCCCGACGAAGGGCCGCGCGCCGATGGACCGCCACGTCAAGTTCGCTGACGCTCGTGTTTTTTATGTACGGGTTACAAACGCTTCGCCATTTTTACCGGCATTTTCACGCGACGGCCCCTAGACTGTAAGCACACCGCCGCCTCGCCGCGGGTTCGCGGCCGAGGTTACAGGAGGCATCGACATGAGACATCCCGCCATGCGCCGTTCGGCCCGCTACACGGGCAAGCGCGGCCCGCGCGACGCCGGGGACAAGAGCAGCGATCCCGCTGCCAATCTGGCTTCCGGCACCATGCACGATCCCGCCGGGCAGAATCGCCCAGCGCCCGGCGTGCCACCCGATGGCGAATACAACCAGGGCGGCGCGCGCGCGGAGGGGCTCGACTATCAGCGCGATCTGGGGTCCGAGCAGGACGCCTGATTGGCCGGGGTCGCTGGGCGCGCGTGGGGCGTCCAGCGCCTCGCGACATCCCGCCTGACACTGCGCCGGAAACGGCTTATTAAGCGCGTGATGGGACCGGTTCAGTCCGGGCCGTCGCACAGCTGCGGCTCGCGCTTGCCGCGCGAGCCCGATATCGCCCGGATTCGCACTTGGGATCAGGGGAGGCACGACTCTTGCATGAGTTGTCGATGCACCGTCCCCCGGACCCAACGAAACAGGAGGTACACCCGTAATGGGCAGACTGATCGTGGTATCGAATCGCGTTGCACCGACACAGGAAGGGCGTCCCGCAGCCGGAGGGCTGGCGGTCGGCGTTCTCGACGCGCTGAAGGAAACCGGCGGAGTCTGGTTCGGTTGGAGCGGCGAGACCGTGACGGAGCAGGCGGCCCCGGTCATCGAGCAGCAGGGCAGCGTCACGTACGCCACGGTCGGCCTCACCCGACGCGACTACGACCAGTACTACAAAGGTTTCTCGAATACGACGCTCTGGCCCACCTTCCATTATCGCAACGACCTCGCGCGCTACGAGCGCCAGGAATACAGCGGCTATCTGCGCGTGAACGCGACGCTCGCGCGCCAGCTGCGGCCGCTGCTCCAGCCCGACGACATCATCTGGGTGCACGACTACCACCTGATTCCGTTCGCGCGCAGCCTGCGCGAGCTCGGTGTGAAGAACCCGATCGGCTTTTTCCTGCATATTCCCCTGCCGGTGCCGGAAGTGATGCGCTCGGTGCCGCCGCACGAGGAGCTGATGCGCTTCATGTGCGACTACGACGTGGTGGGCCTCCAGACCGACGCCGACCGCCAGGCGTTCCTCGACTACGTCGAGCGCGGCGGCCATGGCACGTCGAGCGAGGACGGCATGGTCCACGCATGGGACCGCTTCCTGAAGGTGGGCACCTACCCGATCGGCATCTATCCCGAGGCGATCGCGAAGTCCGCCGAGCAGTTCACCGACCGCAAGCCGGTGAAGAGCCTGCGCGACGCGATGCGCGGGCGCAAGCTCATCATGAGCGTCGACCGGCTCGATTATTCGAAGGGGCTCGCCGAGCGCTTCCAGGCGTTCGAGCGCATGCTGCTGAACGGCCCGGGCTGGCATGGCCGCGTCTCGCTCCTGCAGATCGCGCCGCCCACGCGCTCCGACGTGCAGACCTATCAGGCGATCCGCCGCAATCTCGAAGGCGAGGCGGGCCGCATCAATGGTCGTTTCGCGCAGCTCGACTGGACGCCGATCCAGTACCTGAACCGCAAGTACGAGCGCGATCTGCTGATGGCGCTGTTCCGCCAGGCGCAGGTGGGCTACGTGGCGCCGTTGCGCGACGGCATGAATCTGGTTGCGAAGGAGTACGTGGCATCGCAGAACCCCGATGATCCGGGCGTGCTGGTGCTTTCGCAGTTCGCGGGCGCGGCCGAGCAGTTGCCGGGCGCGCTTGTCGTGAATCCTTACGATCTGAACCAGACTGCCGAGGCGCTCGAGCGCGCGCTCTCGATGCCGCACGCGGAGCGCCGGTCGCGCTACGAGGACATGATGGCTTTGCTGCGCGAGAACAATCTTTCGGTGTGGCGCGACACCTTCCTCGCCGACTTGCGCAGCGTGGCGACGGCGGCTTCCATCACCGCGAAGGCGCGCAGCGCCGCGCCCGTGATAGCGGCTACGACGAGCAAGGCGAACTGAGCGCGCCGACGGTGAGCATGGCGATTCGGGCACGGTCGGGCGCCGTGCTCGATGTCCCGCTGGCTTTCATCGGCAGCCGGCGTTTTCAGGCCCGCTGCGCACTCGCCTGGCCGTAGGGCGTGGGTGTTTGGGTCGGGTCGAAGTCTGCCCAGTGGCCGCCGTTCCATTGCCCCGAGGCGCGTTCGAGATCATCGGCGCCGGCCTCGCGCAAAACTTCCGCAGCCGTTGCCTGATTCTCGGCGCTCACATGCACCGCGAGCAGCACGCCCGACTGGCGCGCTTCACGATGCACGCGCTCCTCGTGCTCGGCCCGGCGCTGCCAGCCCGCGCCGATGCGCGCGCCCAGCCACGCGCCCACGACCGCCGCGATCACGGTGGACGGCAGCGACGCCATGAGCAGCGCGCCGAACAGCGAGATGCCCACCACGGCGCCTGCAACCGCGCCCATGACGAGATTGCGTCGGTGATGCGGCGGCCCGACGTCGACGTGCACGGGATGCGGTGTGTGGCGCGCGTGCATGCCGCGCGGATTGACGAAAAACAGGTTGACGTCTTCTTCGATGAAGCCGCGCGCGAACAGCTTTTCGGCCACGGCTTCGGCGGCGGGGAAGGTCGTGAACCGGCCAGCGACGATCAGAGACATGGGAATTCCCCCTTTGCAAGGTTGACTCGCCTTGGGAGCGGCGCCGGGCCGTCGGCGGATGCCGGGGGCCGGACGCCATGGATTCATGTTAGTGCATGTTCGCGCGTGTTACTGACCCACGGCGGGCGTGCCGCGCCCCGGCACGAGCCGCAGCACGCTCACGACCGCCGCGAGGGCCGCGAAAGCGGTTGCCACATAGAGCGCCACGGTCGGCCCATGCTGCGGTGCGACACCGAAGATCAGCGCGACCAGCGCCGCGCCGAGCGTCTGGCCGGTGAGCCGCGCCGTGCCGAGCATGCCGCTCGCGCCGCCGCTGCGCTCGCGCGGCGCGGCAGAGAGAATCTGCCGGTTGTTGGGCGACTGGAAAATGCCGAAGCCCGCGCCGCACAACGCCATGCGCCAACTGATCTCGACGATGGTGGGCTGCGCGTGCAGCGTCGCGAGCGAGGCCAGCGAGACGAGCCCCAGCGCGAACAGCGCGAGCCCCACGCCGCCGAGCATGCCGGCCGGGTAGCGGTCGGAGAGCACGCCCGAGAGCGGCGCCGCGCCGATGATCACGAGCGGCCAGGGCGTCATGAGCAGGCCCGTCTGCACCTGCGAAAAACCGAAGGTCTCCTGCAGCAGGAACGGCAGCGCGACGAACGCGAGCATCTGCGCGCAGAACGAGCAGATCGAGGTGCCGATCGACAGCGCGAACACCGGATTGGCGAGCAGGTCGACGGGCAGCAGCGGTGCGGGCTGCGTGAGCTGGCGCCGCACGAAGAACCAGCCGACCACGATCGCCCCCGCGAATTCGAGCACGACCCACGCGCGGCCCTCGCCATGGCCGAGGCCATCGACAGCGAAGATCAGAAGCCCGAACACGAGGGCGTTGAGCACGGCGCTCAGCAGGTCGTAGGGCGCGGGGTGCCGTTCGTTGACGGGCAGCGCGCGCAGGCCCAGCACGAGCGCGGCGATACCGATCGGCACATTGATCGCGAACAGCGACGGCCACGAAGCGATGGCGAGCACGCCCGAGGCAAGCGTTGGGCCGACCGCCGAGGCGATCGCTACCACCATCGCATTGATGGCGATGCCGCGCCCGAGCTGCGCGCGCGGATAAATCATGCGCACGAGCGCGGTGTTCACGCTCATGATGCCGGCGCCGCCGAAGCCCTGCACCGTGCGTGCGAACGCGAGCTCGGGCAGCGAGGTCGCGAGCGCGCAGCCTAGCGAGGCGATTGTGAAGAGCGCCATGCCCCACAGATAGACGCGCCGGTAGCCGATGCGGTCGCCGAGCGAGGCGAGCGGCAGCAGCGAGATCGTCACCGAGAGCTGATACGAGTTGACGATCCAGATCGAGCTCGCGGGGCTCGCATTGAGGTGGTGCGCGATGGTCGGCAGCGCGACGTTGGCGATCGCGCCGTCGAGCACCGCGAGCGTGATGCCGAGCGCGACCACGAGGATCGCGTAATAGCGCTGCGGGAAGGGCAGCCCGGTCTCGAGGTCGTCGGAGGGATCGACGGGGTTGGCGGGATCGGCGCGCGAGGCGGCAAGCGTGGATGTGGGCATTGATGAGAAGGGCGGCGCGCGTCAAGCCTGCCGAGCGCCGCCGGGTGTGTTCGCTGGGTGTGTCCGTTGTGGTGCGCCTGGATGTACTGCATGCGGCCCGGCGCACGCGAGCCGCGATGACTTCAGCTTTACTTCAGCTCGTAGAGCCCGACCCAGGTGGTCGAGTCCATTTCGTTCAGGTGCGTCATGAAGCGGGCGACTGCGTTGGTGGTCTCCGGCGTGACCGGCAATTGCGCGACCTTCAGCGCATGAATGCGGAAGATGTAGCGGTGCGGCTTGTCTCCGCGCGGCGGCGCGGCGCCCCCGAAGCCGACCGTGCCGTAGTCGTTGCGCACCTGCACCGCGCCTTGCGGCAACAGGCTGCCATCGGCCTTGCCCGCGTTGAGCGCGAGCGAGCGCACGTCGGCCGGGATGTTGACGACCACCCAATGCCAGAAGCCGCTGCCCGTGGGCGCGTCCGGGTCGTAGAGCGTGAGCGCGAAGCTTTGCGTGTCGGCGGGCGGCGCGTCCCATTGCAAGGAGGGCGAAACATTGTCGCCATCGACGCCGAAGGCCCGATCGTCGAATTCCTGCGCCTTTGGCATGAAGCCGTTACTCGGAAAGTCATCGGACCAGAGTCGAAAATCAGCCATCGGTTGCCTCCTTCTCGTTCAATTCTGAAATGGATGCGCTGGGCGTCATACGTCGGGCGCCGCGCTGCCGGGAGCGTCGGCGGACGGTCCAGTTTATCACTGCGTGGCGTGGCGCTATGGCCGTGTGTCGGGCGTGTTTTAGCCGTGAGCGGGGCTCAGGCCCGCGCCTCGAACCAGCTGCTCGCGGGGTCTTCGAGCCAGAGCGCGAGCCGCTCGACGACCGCCTGCGGATCCTGTGTCGCGCCGCGTAGCGCGCATTCCCAGATCACGGCCACGCGCCAGCCCTGGGCCGCGAGCGCGGCGAGGGCTTTGGCGTCGTGGGTGCGGTTGCGCGCGATCTTGGCGCGCCAGAATTCCGGCCGCGTGGCCGGCCACTTGAAGAGCGCGCATTGATGCCCGTGCCAGAAGCAGCCATGCACGAACACCACGGCGCGATAACGGGGCAACACGATGTCGGGGCGCCCGGGCAGCTCGCGCACGTCGAGCCGAAAGCGAAAGCCGCGCCGGTGCAGCAGGCTGCGCACCAGCATTTCGGGCTTCGTGTTGCGTGCGCGGATGCCCGACATCATCCGGCTGCGCGTGGCGGTGTCGACGACGTCGACCATGGCGCGCCTGTTTCGGTTCGCCCGGGCCGGCGCTCAGGCCGGCGCGGTCGCGGGTTGGGACGCGGCCGGCGAGACGGGAGGCGATGCCGGCGACGAATCAGCGGACCCAGCCGCCGCGCGCGCCAGCGCCGCATCGAGATGCGGCATCATCGTGCGCGCCACTTCGCGCATCACCGGCATCACGACGCTATTGCCGAATTGCCGGTACGCCTGGGTGTCGCTCACCGGAATGCGGAAGGTGTCGGGAAAGCCCATCAGGCGCGCGCACTCGCGCGGCGTGAGGCGGCGCGGACGCAGGCCTTCGCCCTGATGCACGAGGATCTCGCTGCCATCCTTGTGATAGCGCGCGGAGAGCGTGCGCGTGACGCTTCCCGCAAACGCGAGGCCGTAGCCGAAGCCGTTGCCGGCTGCGCGGTGCTTTTCCGCGTATTGCTGCAGATAGGCCCAGAGCCCTGGCGTGAGGGTGTATTTCGGCTGGACCTGGCGCGCCGTGTGGTCGAAGAAGCGCTCTCCGTCCCATGGCAGGACGGGCTCGCTGCCGTCGGTGCGGTGCAGGATCGAACCGAGGCGCGGACCCTCCTCGGGCAGGCTGAGCGCATCCCACGTGAATGGTGTGGGCTCGCGAAAGCCGACGATGATGATGCGTTCGCGATGCTGCGGCGTGAAATGGCGCCCGTCAATCACACGGTAGTGGACGTCGTAGCCGAGTTCGTCGCGCAGTACTTGCAGGATCACGTCGAAGGTGCGGCCGTGATCGTGCGAAAGGAGATTCTTGACGTTCTCGAGCAGGAAGGCGGCGGGCCGTTTCTCGGCGATGATGCGAGCGACGTCGAAGAACAGCGTGCCTTGCGTCGTGCACTCGAAACCGTGCGGACGGCCAAGCGCGTTCTTCTTCGAAACGCCCGCGATCGAGAACGGCTGGCATGGAAATCCCGCGAGCAGCACGTCGTGGTCTGGCACCTCGGCGGCGGGAAATTCGACGATGTCACCCACGAACGCATGGCCTTCACCATCCGTCTGCGCGTAGTTTTCCAGATAGGTTTTCTTCGAGAACGGATTCCACTCGCTTGTCATGACGCAGGTGCCGCCGTGCGCCTCGAAGCCCTTGCGAATGCCGCCGATGCCCGCGAACAGATCGACGAAGCGAAAGCGCGCGGCGCGCCGAGTGGGCGATTTCGCGTTGGAGCCAGAGCCCGTTTCGGCGCTATGCAAAAGCTCGCGCAATGCGGCGTCGAGCATAGCGGGGCAAGGCGTCTCGCCTTTTTCCCACCGGCGCACGGTCTTGACGTCTTTGCCGACGTGGGCGGCGATCTGCTGCTGCGTGAAGCGCTGGCGTGCCTGCTGGAGCAGGTCTCGCGAATGGGCCGGGTGCACGAAGTCCTCTCTGGGTATTTTAGCGGACATTATGTCCGATGGACGACCCTGACACCAGGACTTCCGCGCGTGGCGGACTAGAGACTAAACGCGACTAGTGGCGGCCAGCACCGTTGCCGACGGCGCGCTTCGCAGTGGCCGCCACCGCCGCCGATGCGACGTTCAGTTCGTGCAGTGCGATCTGGAGCAGCAGGCTGTCGATATCGGCGAGCTGGCCTTTATTGACATGGCCGGTGTCGAGCAGCCGGTGCAGGCGCGTGCGCCAGTAGGATGGGGAGAGGATCGGACCGCCGAGGTCGCCCGAGAGCGAAAGCGGCATGACGCGCCGAATATGGGCGATATCCTGATCGAGGAGACCCGACATCAAGTGGCCGGGCGGGCGGGAGCGTAGCGTGTCCATGCCCGGTGATTACGACAGTTCCGGCCCAGGCTTTAGGGCCGGACGGCCCCATGTTTACCCGCAGTCGGACGTGGCTGCGGGCAGGCGGCTTATTCGGCCGGCGTGTCGGGCGTGTCAGGCGTGGGCGAGGGCCCTTGCGCAGCGGCTTCGAGGAAGCGGCGTGTGGCGTCGAACGAATTGAGCATCTGCTCGGGCCAGGGCGTTTGCAGCATCACGGCCTGATGATTCTCGAACGCCGACGACAGCAGCTTGACGAGTTCCGGCGAGCTCAGATGACGCAGCAGGACGCTCACGGCGATGGCGCTTGCCTGGCTGGCACCTGCGGTTTGCAGTTCGGAATGGGTGAGGGCGGCGAGTTGCTTGTTGATGTCCATGCGGGATCTGCCTGGAGTGAGGATGTTGCGAGTGTTGCGAGGTGGGCACGGGTGAGCGGCGAGGCGGGGATGGGTGCGGTCGGCTGGTCCCCCTGGCAGGAATCGAACCTGCATCTAGCGCTTAGGAGGCACTTGTTCTATCCATTGAACTACAGGGAGCCGTCAAATCCGCTGCGGGGAGCACGAATCCCCACTCCGCTGGATCGCCATGTTTCCCAAGTCACCCGTCATGGCGCGGAGTCTGTGCAGGCGCAAGAGTATAACAAACGCTACACACCTCGAAAACGTCGTCCCGCGCTATTCGCCGTGCGCCACTAGGCGTGCCCGTCAGAACTCCACGGCCACGAAGTCGGCCTTGCCCACGTCGCACAGCGGGCAGCGCCAGTCGTCGGGGATATCCGCGAAGCGCGTGCCTGCCGCGATGCCTTCGTCGGGCAGACCGTCTTCTTCGTTATAGACCCAGCCGCAGATCAGGCAGACCCAGCTCTTGTATTCGATCACTTCGCTCACAACACACACCTTTTCGTTCGGGTTCGACGCGGTTTTGCACGCCGGTTTTGTCCACCGCTCTTTGTCCACCGCTTTGTCCACCATATGGCCCCGTGAACCCCCGTATCGCTTGCCGGGGCGGGGTGGTCGGCGACCCGCGATGTTACCGGAAACGACGCACCCGCGCCGCGGGGCGTGGTTCTTGCGGTGTATGCTGGGACGCGGGCGCATCGCGCCGCAACCCACTGATCACCCCACCGAGCAATCCCACAGGAGCGAACAATGACCAGAAGGACATGGCTGGCCGGCGCAGCGCTGATGGCTTCGACGACGGCACTCGTCGCGATGAGCAGCGTCGCGCGCGCCGAGGGCGTCTACTTCGTCGAGCCCAAGAACGACGCGACGGTGAGCAACCCGGTGCACGTGAAATTCGGTATCGATGGCATGACGGTTGCGCCCGCCGGCACGACCACGCCCAACACCGGGCACCACCATCTGCTGATCGACGGCGCGGCGCTCCCGCAAGGCACGGTCGTGCCGGCCAACGAGAAGTCGATCCACTACGGCAAAGGCCAGACCGAAGCCGACGTCACGCTGCCGCCCGGCGACCACACGCTCACGGCGCAATTCGCCAACGGCGCGCATCAGTCGTATGGCCCCGAGTGGAGCCAGACGATCACGGTTCATGTGAAGTAGGCCACGCGGGCGGCTACGTCCGCGAACCTCGCCGCAACGGGGCCAGCGCGGTGCCTCCATGTGCCCAGCGCGCGCCCCGGTACAATACGCGCTTGCTCTCCAACGCAGGCAACGCTCTCCATTCATGTCGCTTTACACCATTACCGGCGCGCAACTCGCGTTCGGCCACGTCGCGCTGCTCGATCACGCGGACTTTTCGCTCGAAGCCGGCGAGCGCGTCGGGCTGATCGGACGCAATGGCGCGGGCAAGTCGTCGCTGCTCAAGATCGTCGCCGACCTCGCCAGACCCGATGACGGCCTCGTCACGCGCCAGCAGGATCTCTCGACCGTCTACGTGCCGCAGGAGCCCGACTTCGACGCCGATGCCACCGTGTTCGACACCGTCGCCTCGGGGCTCGCGGGCGTGCGCACGCTGCTCGACGAATTCGACGTAGTGGCTCACAAGCTGGCGGACACGCCCGAAGGCGCGGAACACGATGCGCTGCTCGCGCGCATGAATGCGCTGCAATCGTCGCTCGATCACGCCGACGCCTGGAACTGGCGCACGCGCGTCGCGACCACGCTCGCGCAGATCGGCCTCGAAGGCGACGTCCGCGTGGGCGCGCTCTCGGGCGGCATGCAAAAGCGCGTGGCGCTTGCGCGCGCGCTTGTCGTGCAGCCCGACGTGCTGCTGCTCGACGAACCGACCAACCACCTCGACTTCGACGGCATCCGCTGGCTCGAAGAACTGCTCGTCGCGCAGCGTTCGAGCCTGCTTTTCATTACCCACGACCGCGCGTTCCTCGACCGCGTGGCCACGCGCATCGTCGAGCTCGACCGCGGCAAGCTGCTCTCGTATCCGGGCAACTTCTCGCAGTACCAAGAGCGCAAGGCGCAGCAGCTCGAAGTCGAGCGCGTGGAAAACGAGAAGTTCGACAAGCTGCTCGCGCAGGAAGAAGTGTGGATCCGCAAGGGCGTGGAGGCGCGCCGCACGCGCAGCGTCGGGCGCATCGCGCGGCTCGTGCAGATGCGCAATGAGCGCGCCGAGCGCCGCAACGTGCAGGGCAACGTGAAGCTCGACGTTGCGCAGGGCGAGAAGTCCGGCAAGATCGTCGCCGAACTCACCGATGTCGTGAAGCGCTATGGCGATCGCACGATCGTCGATAACTTCACGGGCACCGTGATGCGCGGCGACAAGATCGGCTTCATCGGTCCGAACGGCGCGGGCAAGACCACGCTGTTGAAGCTGATCCTCGGGGAGCTCAAGCCCGATACGGGCACCGTGCGCGTGGGCACGAACCCCCAGGTGGCGTACTTCGACCAGATGCGCGCGCGGCTCGACCTTGAAAAGAGTCTCGCCGACACCATCAGCCCGGGCAGCGACTGGGTCGAGATCAACGGCGCGAAGAAGCACGTGATGAGCTATCTGGGCGACTTCCTGTTCGCGCCCGAGCGCGCGCGCTCGCCCGTGAAGTCGCTGTCGGGCGGTGAGCGCAACCGCCTGCTGCTCGCGCGTCTCTTTGCGCGCCCGGCGAACGTGCTGGTGCTCGACGAGCCGACCAACGACCTCGACATCCCCACGCTCGAACTGCTCGAAGAACTGCTGACCGATTATGACGGCACGGTGCTGCTCGTGAGCCACGACCGCGCGTTTCTCGACAACGTGGTGACTTCGGTGATCGCGTCGGAGGGCGAGGGGCGCTGGCGCGAGTACGTGGGCGGCTTCACCGACTGGCAGACCCAGAGCGCCCGCGCGCAGGAGATTGCCGAGGCGCGTGCGCCCAAGGAAGCGGCGCCTGCCGCTGCCGCGCCGAAGGACAGCGCGGCGGGCCGCAATGCGCAGCGCACCGTGAAGCTGTCGTTCAAGGAACAGCGCGAGCTCGAGGAGCTACCCAAGCGCATCGAAGCGCTGGAGGTCGAGCAGAAGACCATCGGCGCGAAGATCGAGGACGGCTCGATTTTCGCGAAGGATGCGCAGGAGGGTGCGCGGCTGACCGAGCGCTATGCGGCGATCGACGAGGAATTGCTTGTTGCGCTGGAGCGGTGGGAGGAGTTGGAGAGCAAGCGCAAGTGAGGTGATGCGAGAGAAGGCGGCCTGAGGGCCGCTTTTTTCTTTGCCGGGCAGTTATCGTGCACTCATCCGTTCGGCTAGCCACCTCCTTCCAAATTGCCGCGCAAGCCCAAATCAGTACAATACCTCGCGAATTCGAACAACTGCGGGAGCGACTGCGCGAGCGCGCGCCAGCCCGGCGAGGTTTGCACCGGCTTGACCAGGTGGTGTGCAGCGCGCTCACCCCGTTGTTTCGACACGGTTTTTTTGAACACTCAACGCGTTTTCCCCGCAGATGTCCACAGGACCTGTGGACAAGCGCGCGGACAACCCCCTGCGGATCACCATGGCAACGAAGAAGTCAAACGCTGCAAACGCTGGATATAGCGAAGCGTCGATCAAGGTGCTCAAGGGCCTCGAGCCCGTCCGGCAACGGCCGGGCATGTACACGCGCACCGAGAATCCGCTGCACATCATCCAGGAAGTCATCGACAACGCGTCCGACGAGGCGCTCGGCGGCTTCGGCAAGCACATCACCGTCACGCTGCACGCGGACCATTCCGTCTCCGTCGACGACGACGGCCGCGGCATTCCGTTCGGCTTGCACCCCGAAGAGCAGGTGCCCGTCGTCGAAATCGTGTTCACGCGCCTGCATGCGGGCGGCAAGTTCGACAAGGCCGCCGGCGGCGCCTACACGTTCTCGGGCGGCCTGCACGGCGTGGGCGTTTCGGTCACCAACGCGCTTTCGACGCGTCTGGACGTGACCGTCTGGCGCGACGGCAAGGTCGCCGAAATCGGCTTTGCGGACGGCAACGTCGTCAAGCCCCTCGCCACGCGCAACGCCGCGCGCGACGAGAAGAAGACCGGCACGCGCGTGACCGCCTGGCCCGATCCGAAATATTTCGATTCGGCCAATCTGCCGCTCGGCGAACTGCAGCGCCTGCTGCGCTCGAAGGCGGTGCTGCTGCCCGGCGTCGAGGTCGAGCTCATCAACGAGAAGACCGGCGAGCGCCTCTCGTGGAAGTACGAAGACGGTCTGCGCGGCTATCTGCTCGAAGGCATGGGCGGCAGCGAGCTGCTGATTCCGCTCTTCGAAGGCGAGCGCTACGCCGACGCCCGCACCACCGACGACACGTTCGCCGAAGGCGAGGGCGCCGCGTGGGTGGTCGCGTGGAGCGAGGAAGGCACGCTCACGCGCGAGTCCTACGTCAACCTGATTCCGACGCCCGCGGGCGGCACGCACGAAAGCGGCTTGCGCGATGGCCTCTTTCAGGCTGTGAAGAGCTTCGTCGAGCTGCACAATCTGCAGCCCAAGGGCGTGAAACTGTTGCCCGAAGACGTGTTTGCGCGCGTCTCGTTCGTGCTCTCGGCCAAGGTGCTCGACCCGCAGTTCCAGGGGCAGATCAAGGAGCGCCTCAATAGCCGCGACGCCGTGAAGCTCGTGTCGTCGTTCTCGCGTCCCGCGCTCGAACTGTGGCTCAACCAGCACGTCGAGCACGGCAAGAAGCTCGCCGATCTCGTCATCAAGCAGGCTCAGGCGCGCACGCGCGCGGGCCAGAAGGTGGAAAAGCGCAAGAGCTCGGGCGTGGCTGTGCTGCCCGGCAAGCTCACCGACTGCGAGTCGACCGATATCGCGCGCAACGAACTCTTCCTCGTCGAGGGCGATTCGGCGGGCGGCTCCGCGAAGATGGGCCGCGACAAGGAATACCAGGCCATCCTGCCGCTGCGCGGCAAGGTGCTCAACACGTGGGAGACCGAGCGCGACCGTCTGTTCGCGAACAACGAGGTGCACGACATCTCGGTGGCGATCGGCGTCGATCCGCACAGCCCCGACGACACCGTCGATCTCTCGAACCTGCGCTACGGCAAGATCTGCATTCTCTCGGACGCGGACGTCGACGGCTCGCACATCCAGGTCTTGCTGCTCACGCTGTTCTTCAAGCATTTCCCGCAGCTGATCGAGCGCGGCCACGTGTGCGTGGCGCGCCCGCCGCTGTTCCGCGTCGATGCGCCCGCGCGCGGCAAGAAGCCCGCGCAGAAGCTCTACGCGCTCGACGAAGGCGAGCTCGAAGCGATTCTCGACAAGCTGCGCAAGGACGGCGTGCGCGAAACGCAATGGACCATCAGCCGCTTCAAGGGCCTCGGCGAAATGAGCGCCGAGCAGCTCTGGGACACGACGATGAACCCCGACACGCGGCGCCTGTCGCCCATCTCGCTCGGCGAGCTCGACTACGAAGCCACCGTCGCGCGCATGACGATGCTGATGGGCAAGGGCGAGGCGGCTTCGCGCCGCTCGTGGCTCGAAGAGAAGGGCAACGAGGTCGAAGCGGATATCTGACGCGCACACGAATACGGAACGATTGAAACATGGACGATCTTTTTGCTGAAGTCACTGACACCGGCGCCCCGGACGGCGACACGCTCACGCTCGGCCACTACGCGGAACGCGCCTACCTCGACTACGCGGTGAGCGTGGTGAAGGGCCGCGCGCTGCCCGACGTTTGCGACGGCCAGAAGCCGGTGCAGCGACGCATTCTGTTCGCGATGAACGAGATGGGCTTGGGCGACAACGCCAAGCCTGTGAAGTCGGCGCGCGTGGTGGGCGACGTGCTCGGCAAGTACCACCCGCACGGCGACCAGTCGGCGTACGACGCGCTCGTGCGTCTCGCGCAAGACTTTTCGATGCGCTATCCGCTCATCGATGGCCAGGGCAATTTCGGCTCGCGCGACGGTGACGGCGCGGCGGCCATGCGCTACACCGAAGCGCGCCTCACGCCTATCGCCAAGCTGCTGCTCGACGAAATCGACATGGGCACCGTCGATTTCATGCCGAACTACGATGGCTCGTTCCAGGAGCCGAAGACCTTGCCCGCGCGCCTGCCGATGCTGCTGCTCAACGGCGCATCGGGCATCGCGGTCGGTCTCGCCACGGAAATCCCCTCGCACAATCTGCGCGAAGTCGCGGCGGCGGCGGTGGCCATGATCCGGAATCCGAAGCTTTCGCATGCCGAGATCATGGAGAAGATTCCCGGGCCCGATTTCCCGGGCGGCGGCCAGATCATTTCGAGCGACGCGGAAATCGCGGCGGCTTATGAGTCGGGCCGCGGCAGTCTCAAGGTGCGCGCGCGCTGGAAGATCGAGGACCTCGCGCGCGGCCAGTGGCAGCTCGTGGTGACCGAACTGCCGCCGAACACCTCGGGCCAAAAGGTGCTCGAGGAGATCGAAGAACTCACGAACCCAAAGCTCAAGCTCGGCAAGAAGACGCTCACGCCCGAGCAGTTGCAGAGCAAGCAGACCATGCTCGCGCTGCTCGACGCCGTGCGCGACGAGTCGGGCAAGGACGCGCCGGTGCGCCTCGTGTTCGAGCCGAAGACGAGCAAGATCGATCAGGGCGAATTCGTCAATTCGCTGCTCGCCAATACGAGCCTCGAATCGAACGCGTCGCTCAATCTCGTGATGATCGGCGCCGATGGCCGTCCGCGCCAGAAGGGCATCAGCGAGATCCTCGGCGAGTGGATTGGCTTCCGCTTCGTGACGGTCACGCGCCGCACGCAGCATCGCCTCACCAAAGTCGACGACCGCATCCACATCCTCGAAGGGCGGATGATCGTCTTCCTCAATATCGACGAGGTGATCCGCATCATCCGCGAGTCGGACGAGCCCAAGAGCGCGCTGATGAGCGCGTTCGGGCTCTCCGAGCGCCAGGCTGAGGACATTCTCGAAATCCGTCTGCGTCAGTTGGCGCGGCTGGAAAAGATCAAGATCGAGAAGGAACTCGCCGAACTGCGCGAAGAGAAAGCGAAGCTCGAAGAACTGCTCGCGAACGAGTCGTCGATGAAGCGGCTCATCGTGAAGGAGATCGAGGCCGACGCCAAGCAGTATGGCGACGACCGCCGCACGCTGATCCAGCAGGAAAAGCGCGCGAGCTTCGAAGTGCGCGTGGTGGACGAGCCGGTCACGGTGGTGGTGTCGCAGAAGGGCTGGGTGCGTGCGCTCAAGGGCCACGGGCTCGACCAGCAAGGCTTCACGTTCAAGGCCGGCGACGGGCTTTATGCGGCATTCCAGTGCCGCACGCCCGACACGCTCATCGCGTGGGGCAGCAAGGGGCGCGTCTACTCGGTGTCGATCGCGCAACTGCCGGGCGGCCGCGGCGACGGCGTGCCGGTCACCTCGCTCATCGAGCTCGAAGCGGGCACGCATCTGCTCCATTACTTCGCGGCTAGCGCGGACCAGCAACTGTTGCTCGCGTCGAGCAACGGCTTTGGCTTCATCGCGAAGATCGGCGACCTCGTGAGCCGCGTGAAGGCCGGCAAGGCGTTCATGACGATCGACGAGGGCTGCGTGCCGCTCGCGCCGATGCCGATGTTGCCCAATGCGATCCAGGTGGCGTGCCTTTCGTCGGGCGGACGTCTGCTCGTGTTCGGCCTCGACGAGATGAAGACGCTCTCGGGCGGCGGGCGCGGCGTCACGCTGATGCAGCTCGACGAGAAGGAGACGCTCGTGCGGGCGCTCGCGATCACGGCGGCGGGCGTGGTGCTCGAAGGCACGGGCCGCGGCGGCAAGGCGGGCGAGGATCAGATGGCGGGCGCGGTGCTCGCGCCGCAGATCGGCAAGCGCGCGCGCAAGGGCCGTGCGCCGGATTCGAGGCTCAAGGTCATCACGGGCATGCGTCCAGTGCTTGCGCAATAACTTCTACCTACAAGGAATCTCAAGCATGGCTCACGCGATCGAAATCGCGCTCTTTCTGCATCTGTTGAGCGTTGCCATCTGGGTCGGCGGCATGGTGTTCGCCCACTTCTGCCTGCGTCCGGCACTAGAAGACCTCTCGCCGCAATTGCGGCTGCCGCTCATCGAGTCGGTGTTCGGCCGCTTCTTCAACTGGGTGGGCATCTCCGTGATCGTGATCCTGCTCACGGGCGGCTTTTTGCTGATGCAATTCGGCGGCGGTCACGCCACCTGGCAACTGCATGCCATGGCGGGCCTCGGCGTGATCATGATGCTGATCTTTGGCCATATCCGCTTCGCGGTGTTTCCGCGCATCCGCCGTGCGGTGCAGGCGCAGAAGTGGCCCGACGGCGCGCGCGCCGTGGGCACCGTGCGCCGGCTCGTGATCGTCAATCTCGTGCTGGGCGTCGTGACGATCGGCGTCGCCGTGATGTCGCGCGGGTTCTGAGCGCCCCCAGACCTGCCGCTTCGCGTCAGGCCCCCCGAGGGGGCAAGAAAACTTGGGGCGGCCCGGCGTTTTCTTGAGAGCTTTCGGGCTATCCCACGCTCGCGGCGCGCGCGCTTTATAGCCGCTCCGCGAGCGCATGGCGCTGCATGCAGCGCTCCATCGCGTCGAAGAACGCTTTCTCGGCCGCATTCTGTTTGCGGTCGCGATGCCACAGCAAGTGGATGTCGACGTCCACGAGCCCTTCCTCCGGCGGCAGCCGCCAAAGGCGCTGCCGCGCCAGATCGTCTTTCACGATGTGCTCGGGCAGGCAGCCGATGCCGTAACCCGCGTAGATGAGCCGCCGCACCTCGTCGAGGCTCGGCGACGACGCCACGATTCTCCCCGTAAAGCCGCGCTGGTCGCGAAACACCGTGAGCGGCGAGAGGCTGTCGCCGATCTGGTCGCTCGTGAACGACACGAAATTCTCCGCGAGCAAATCTTCCATGGTCAGTTGCGAAAGCCCGAATAGCCGGTGGTATCGGCCGCAGAACATCGCGTAGCGCTGGCGCAGGAAGCAGCGCATCTCGAGCTTTTCGACCGGCGTGCGGCACAGGCTCAGGCCCGCGGTCGCGGTCTTTTGCAGCAGCGACGAGATGATGTCCGACGAGCGCATGACTTCGATTTGCAGATCGATGCGCGGATACGCCGAGTGGAATTCGGCAAGGAACTCGTCGTAGACGCGCGACTCGATCCGGCTCACCGTGAGCAGGCGGATCGAACCGGTGATGTCGGCGGTGCGCTCGTCGAGCCCGGTTTCGAGTTGGGACATCGTGCCGTAGATGTCGCTCGCGATGCGATAGACCTCTTCGCCGGCCTGGGTCGGCACGAAATGCGTGCCGCGCCGCTCGATGAGCTTGCGGCCGAGCGCGTCTTCGAGCCGCTTGAGCGCCTGGCTCACGGCCGGCTGGGTCACGTAGAGGCGCGCGGCGGCGCGGCTCAGGCTGCGCTCCTGCATGATCGCGAGATAGGTGCGCAGCAGGTTCCAGTCGAGCCGGTCGTTGAGAAAGCGGGTAGTTTCGGCGCGCATGGGCGGTGTTCTCCTGAGCGGTCGGGGCGCGCTTCGGGGCTCGCCTCCGGTCTTTATATTAGCCAAGCTTATGTGCTGAATAATAACTCGAAATTTGACTAATATTTTCTGACAGGAGATAAAGCTTTCATGCGTATTGCAAGTTCTGCGGCACGTAGCACGCACGACTAAAGCGCCAGGAGACAACCCCATGACCGCATCCACACAACAAGCTTCCGCCCGCCAACCGGTGCGCGCCGCGCTAGCGGCGTTCATCGGCACCATGATCGAGTGGTACGACTTCTACATTTACGCCACGGCCGCTGCGCTGGTGTTCGGCGAACTCTATTTCCCGTCTGAAGACCGCTTCGTGAGCACGATGGCGTCGTTCGCCACCTTCGCGGTCGGCTTCTTCGCGCGCCCGCTGGGCGGCCTGATCTTTGGCCATCTTGGCGACCGCATCGGCCGCAAGAAGGCGCTCATGACCACGCTCATGATGATGGGCGTCGCGACCGTCTGCGTCGGTCTGCTGCCGTCGTACGCGAAGGTGGGCATGCTCGCGCCGGTGCTGCTCGTGCTGCTGCGCGTCGTGCAGGGCGTGGCCGTGGGCGGCGAGTGGGGCGGCGCGGTGCTGATGGCGGGCGAACATGCGCCCGCTGGCCGCCGTAACTTTTTCGCCTCGTTCGCGCAGTTGGGCTCGCCCGCGGGCCTGATCCTCTCGCTGCTGGCGTTCCGCTCGGTCACCTCGCTCGACAAGGCCGACTTCCTCTCGTGGGGCTGGCGTCTGCCGTTCCTCGCGTCGGCGGCTCTGCTCGTGGTGGGCCTCATGATCCGCCTCGGCGTGAACGAGTCGCCCGAGTTCGAGAAGCTCAAGGACCAGCGCCGCACCGCGAAGCTGCCGGTCGCGGAGGTGTTCCGTTCGGCGTGGGGGCTCGTGCTGTTGTGCATCGGCGCGAACACCATCGGCATCGCGGGCGTGTACTTCACCAACACCTTCATGATCGCGTACACGACGCAGTACGTTGGCATCACGCGCTCGCTCATTCTCGACTGCCTGTTCGCGGTGGCGATCATCCAGTTCCTCGCCCAGCCGCTGGCCGCGTGGATCGCGGAGCGCATCGGCGGCGCGCGCTTCCTCAAGTGCGCGGCTCTGGCGGCCATGCTCTCGCCGTACCCGATGTTCGTGCTCGTGCAAAGCGGCAAGGTCGTGCCGATGGTGATCGGCATCGCCATCGCCGTGGTCTGCATGGCGAGCTTCTACTCGGTGATCGCGGGCTTCGTCTCGGGCGTGTTCGCCACGCGCGTGCGCTACTCGGCCATCTCGCTGTCCTACCAGGTTTGCGGCGCTGTGGCGGGCGGACTCACGCCGCTCGTCGGCACCTGGCTCGCGCATCGCTACGTGGGGCAATGGTGGCCGCTGGCGGTGTTCTATACCTGCCTCGCGGGCGTATCGCTCGTCTGCATCATCGCGCTCGACGCGCGCCGGGCCTCGCATGCGCACGACGAAGCGGCTGCCGAAGCGCTCAGTTCACATTGATGCATCAGCGCAGAGACGACCAATTACTAGATCGGAGATGGGTTTACAGATGAATGACCTCTTACATATCAATGGCCCGCGCCTGTGGGGCAGTCTCACGGAAATGGCGCGCATTGGCGCGACGGCGGGCGGCGGCGTGCGCCGCCTCGCGCTCACCGAAGAAGACCGGCGCGGCCGCGAACTGTTCGCGCACTGGTGCCGCGAGGCGGGCATGACGGTGTGGACCGACGAGGTGGGCAACCTCTTCGCGCGGCGCGAGGGCGCCGACCCGCAGGCTGCCCCCGTGCTGATGGGCAGTCATCTCGACACCCAGCCCGAGGGCGGGCGCTTCGACGGCGTCTACGGCGTGCTGGCCGCTCTCGAAGTCGTGCGCGCGCTCAACGATTCAGGCGTCGTGACCGACAAGCCCATCGAGATCTGCTCGTGGACCAACGAGGAAGGCGCGCGCTTCACGCCTGCGATGCTCGGCTCGGCGGTGTTCGCGGGGGCGATGACGCTCGACGATGCGCTCGCGCGCCGCGACGCGCAAGGCGTGACGCTCGGCGAGGCGCTCGACGCATGCGAGGCGCGCGGCACGCGGCCCGTTCAGGGCGTGGCCGTCGATGCGTACTTCGAGGCGCATATCGAGCAGGGCCCGATCCTGGAAGCGAACGGCACGACCATCGGCGTGGTGACGGGCGGCCAGGCGATCCGCTGGTTCGACGTGATGGTGTCGGGCGTGGCCGCGCATGCGGGCACGACGCCCATGCGCTACCGCAAGGACGCTTTTTTCGGCGCGGCGCACATGGCGCTGGAAATCGAGCGCGCGATGGCGCGCCATGCGCCGCTCGGCCTCGTGACGCTCGGCCAGGTGCAGATTGCGAATTCGTCGCGCAATACGATCGCGGCCAATGTGACCTTCACGGTCGATCTGCGCCATCCCGACGACGCCCAGCTCGACGCGATGGAGCAGGATCTGCGCGCGGTCTGCGCGGCAGTCGGTGGCACGCGCGGGCTCGGCGTGGAGATCGCGCATTGCTGGACTTCGCCGGCCACGCCGTTCGATCCGGCGTGCGTCGCGCTCGTGGCCGATGCGGTCGAACGCCTGGACTATTCGAACGAGCGCATCGTGAGCGGCGCGGGCCACGACGCGATCCACCTCGCGCGCTATTGCCCGACGGCGATGGTCTTCATCCCTTGCGTGGACGGCCTTTCGCACAACGAGGCCGAAGATGCCTTGCCCGAGGATGTCACAGCGGGCACGAATGTGCTGCTCAACGCGGTTGCCGCGCGCGCCTGTGTGCGCGAACACGTGAATGCCTGAGCGTAATCGAGAGGATTACTGAATATGAAAACCTGGTTTCATCCCGAGCAACTGCTCCATCATCCCCGCACCTATCTTTCGCGCGGCCAGATGCGCGAGCCGCAGGAGGTGCCCGAGCGCGCTGCGCGCCTCGTCGCCGCCGCGCACGCGCTCGGCTTCGAGGTGAGCGAACCCGCCGACTTCGGCACTGCGCCGATTGCCGCCGTGCACGACATGAACTATCTGCGCTTCCTGGAAGAAGCGCATGCCGAGTGGAAGCGCATGCCCGACGATTGGGGCGACGAAGTCATGTCGAACATCTACGTGCGCGATCCGAATCCGCTGCGCGGCGTGCTCGCCCAGGCGGCGCGCTATCTCGCCGATGGCAGTTGCCCGGTGGGCGCGAACACGTGGCGCGCAGCGTACTGGTCGGCGCAGAGTGCGCTGGCGGCTGCCGCGACCGTCAACGAGGGCGCGCGCGCGAGCTACGCGCTGTGCCGCCCGCCCGGCCACCATGCGCGCGCGGACGCAGCGGGCGGCTTTTGCTACCTGAACAACGCGGCCGTTGCGGCGCAGTCGCTCCGGCAGCGCTTCGGGCGCGTGGCGATTCTCGACACCGACATGCATCATGGCCAGGGCGTGCAGGAGATCTTCTACGGCCGCGACGACGTGCTCTACGTGTCGATCCACGGCGACCCGACCAATTTTTATCCGGTGGTCGCGGGTTACGAGGACGAGCGCGGCGCAGGCGCGGGGGAGGGCTACAACGTCAACCTGCCGATGCCGCACGGCGCATCGGAAGAAGCGTTCTTCGAGCGCGTGGATGCGGCGCTGCGCGTGCTCAAGCGCTTTCAGCCCGACGCGCTCGTACTGGCGCTCGGTTTCGACATCTACAAGGACGATCCGCAGTCGAAGGTGGCGGTGAGCACCGAGGGCTTCGGCAAGCTCGGTCAGGCAATTGGCGCGCTGGGTTTGCCTTCGGTGATCGTGCAGGAAGGCGGCTATCACCTCGAAAGTCTCGAGGCCAACGCTAAAGCGTTCTTCGGGGGCTTTACGGGGGCAAACGCGCGATAAGGCGCGTTGTGAAGTAAAGCGGCGCTAGAGGGAAACGTCGCGCGCCGCTTTAGCGCGATTGCGGCGCGTCGCTCACGCGTTCGCTGCGCGCATCTTGCGCGCCCGGCAGCGCCGCCCCGCACACGCCGAAGCGTTCGATCAGCGCGGGAACGCCTTCCACCGGCACGGGCCGCGAGAACAAGAAGCCCTGCGCCTCGATCGGGCCGAGCGCGGAGAGCCACGCGATCTGCTCCTCGGTCTCGGTGCCTTCCACGACCACCGTGAGGCCGAGCGAGCGCGCGAGATTGACGATGGCCGCGACCATCACGCAGACGCTGCGGTCGGCCGGAATCGCCTGCACGAACGAGCGGTCCACCTTGAGCGTGTCGACGGCGAAGCGGTTCAGATAGGACAGCGACGAATAGCCGGTGCCGAAGTCGTCGAGCGCCACGCGCACGCCCAAACGCTTCAACGCGAAAATCTTCTCCGAGACGAGTTCGGGGTACTCCATCATTGCGGTCTCGGTGATCTCGAGCTCGAGCTTGTGCGCGGCAATGCCGGTTTCCTCGATCGCGTGCGCGACCGTCTCGTAGAGGTCGCCGCGCCAGAACTGCACCGCCGAGATATTGATGGCGAGCGAAAGCGTTTCATAACCTTGCTGCTGCCACTGCGCGAGCTGCGCGCACGCAGTGCGGATCACGAAGTCGCCCACCGGCACGATCAGGCCCGTGGATTCGGCCACCGGAATGAATTCGCTCGCTGGAATCAACCCGTACTGCGGATGATTCCAGCGCACCAGTGCCTCGAAGCCCGTGATGCAGCGGCGGCGCAGATCGATCTTCGGCTGATAGGCGAGGAAGAGCTGGCCTTCGCCGAGGGCGATGCGCAGTTGCTGCTCCCACTTCATCAGGTGGTCGGCGCGGTGCGCGAGCTGCGGCGAGTAAAAGCGGAAGCAGTTGCGCCCGGCTTCCTTGGCGGCGTACATCGCGAGGTCGGCCTTCTTGAGCAGGTCGATTTCGCTCTCGTGCGCCACGGCAAAGAGCGCGATGCCTGTGCTCGCATGCAGCACGAAGGCGCTGCCGCGCACGTCGAACGGATGCGTGAACGCGGCGTTGGTCACCTCGGCGATCGAGCTCGCGCGTTTCTCGATCTCGTCGCCCTTGACGATCACCACGAATTCGTCGCCGCCGATGCGCGCGAGCGTGCCCGCGCCGCCCACGGCGTCGGCGAGGCGCGCGGCGCTCATTTGCAGCACGATGTCGCCGGCGTTGTGGCCGAGCGTATCGTTGACCGTCTTGAAGTTGTCGAGGTCGATAAAGAGAATCGCGAGGCGCCCGAGGTTGCCCGGCTGCGAGACTTCGTGGCGCAGCCGCTGCAAGGTGGCGTAGCGGTTGGGCAGGCCGGTGAGCAGGTCGTACTGCACGAGTTGCGACATCTCGCGCTCGCGCCCGAGCAGCTTGCCGATCAACCCCGTGGCCACGGCGAAGAACGACAGCATGGCGAGCGAGATGAACGTCGCCATCATCAGGTAGACGTTGCGCGTGTGGTTGTAATCGGCGAACTGCTCGGCTTGTGACAGGCCGACCAGCACCGCGAGCGGATAGCCGTCGATATGGCGGTACGAGACGATGCGCGTGACGTGGTCGATCGGATCGGTGTAGGTGCCCGAAACGTGCTCGGCCATCGGGTACACGCCGCTCGCCGAGAACGCGCCGCTCGCGCGCTCCGCGTTGCCGGTGCGGCGCGCGAGCACGGCGCCGGTGTCCGAGATCACGGCGATCACGCCGTCACGGCCAATCGCGGCGTTGTTGTAGAAGTCGCTGGTGAAATAGCTCGGGTCTTCGGAGACCACCACCACGCCCGCGAACGAGCCATCCGCGTGATTGAGGCGGCGCGTCATCTGCAGGGTCCAGTGGCCCGAGATGCGGCCGAGCACCGGCTTGCTGATATAGAGCTGATCGTCGTTCTCGTGCTCGTGCACCTTGAAGTGCTCGCGGTCCGAGAGGTCGATGGGCTTGGGATTCGGGTCCACGGTGTTGGCGATGAGCGTGCCGTGCTCGTCGATGATCGACACCTGGACGAGCGAGTCGCTCTGCACCACGCCTTTCTCGACCGTGCTCGAGAGGTTGAAGTGCTCGGGCGTCTTCTCGAACTCGTACTTCACGAAGCGCGTGATCTGGTCGACCTGGTGGATCGCCTTCACCGTGTGCTGCTCGAGCGCAGACGAGAGGATGGCAGCCGAGGCCGTGGCCTCGCGCTGGGCCGCTTCCTTTTCGACCGCGAGGCGCGTGAAGATCACGGCCCACAGCAAGATCAGCACCAGCACGCCGAGCGCCGGAATGGCCAGCAGCGTGCGCGGGCGCGTGTAGGCCGGCCCGGGCGCGGCGCGCAGCGCGGCGTCGCGCGCGAGGGGGCGCTGCTTCGCGCTCATCGCGCCCGCCGCCCGCGCACGCCGCCGCGCCGCTGATGCGGCGGCCGGGACGGCAACAAGGCGCTCGGTTGGATCGGCGGCATCGGAACGGCTGTGGAAGTAGCGCGGAGTGCGCGAACGAAGACCATCGGATGCATTGTTGCGTCCGATGTCTGGATCTTAATGGTTGGACAATGAATTAGGAAGCCATCCCACCCTGGGTATACGCGAGTCGGGGCGCCCGTCGAGGGCAAATGCCGGCACCCGCTATCTGCAGCGCATAGGCAGAATGCCGTGCATCGGGCGAGAGGGGCGAATCCACGCAGAATGCATGCCCGCAGCCACGGACGCGCCGCGCGCGGCGCGTGCGAGTCCGCAGCGTTCAGGAGAGCGATCGGAATGGTGACGATCGCGTGTCGCTCATGCGAGCTGAATCGTGCCGTCGACGACCGTGAGCGACGCGCCGCCAATCCAGATCTTGCCCGCTGCGTCGTCGTAGTCGACGAAGACGCGGCCGTCGCGTCCCATCGCGGTGCCCTGGCGCACGGTATAGCCGCTGCCAGGGCGGCGGTCTTGTTGCGCGAGCAGCATCGCGATCGCGGCATTGGCGCTGCCCGTCACTGGATCTTCGCCAACGCCCAGGCCTGTCATGAGGCAGCGCACCTCGAAGGTGGCGGGGCCGTCCGCATCATGTGCGCCATAGGCCGCGAGCCCTTGCGCGCCCACGCTAGCGGCAATGTTGGCGAGCGCGTCGTAATCGATGTCGAGCGCGAGCACGGCCTGCGCCGAGGCAAGGCGCACGACGAGCCAGGGCGCGCCGTTGTCGACACCGCACGGCGGCGCGCCGAAATCGATCGCATCCGAGCGCACGGCGGCGCGAAGCGCGTCGTATTGCGCCTCGGGCAGCGGCGTCATCGTTGCGGGCGGCGCGGCGAAGGCCCAGAGTTGCGCGCCATCGGCGTCGTGTCCTGCCGGATGCCTCGCGGCCAGCTCGATGAGGCCCGCGCCGCATTCCTGCACGAGCCGGCCAGGCGTTTTCGGCTGGCGGCCGCTGTCGAGGAACGCATGCGCCGTGCCGAGCGTCGGGTGACCCGCGAAAGGCAATTCGCCTTGCGTCGTGAAAATGCGCACGCGATAGTCGGCGCGCGCATCGGCGGGGGCGAGCAGGAAGGCGGTTTCGGAGAGATTGGTCCAGCGCGCGATGCCTTGCATCTGCGCCGTATCGAGCCCGTCCGCGTCGAACACGACCGCGAGCGGATTGCCTTTGAAGGGATGCGACGTGAATACGTCGACCTGTTTGAAGCGAACGTTGCGTAGGGTCATGGCGCGAGACTGGGGAGCGGGACGAAAAAAAGCCCGGCCCGGTCGAGACAGACCGGGCCGGGCCGCTTTACTTTACACCGAACGCTTATTCGACTTCGGCGATCAGCTCGATCTCGACGCATGCGCCGAGCGGAATCTGCGCGACGCCGAAAGCCGAGCGTGCGTGCTTGCCTTTCTCGCCGAACACGTCGGCGATCAGCTCGGATGCGCCGTTCGTGACGATGTGCTGCTCGGTAAAGGTGAGCGTCGAGTTCACGAGGCTCATCAGCTTGACGATGCGCTTGACCTTGTTGAGGTCGCCCACGTGGGCATGCAGCGTCGCGAGCAGGTCGATCGCGATCGAGTGCGCGGCGGCCTTGCCTTCCTCGGTCGTGAGCGATTCGCCCAGCTTGCCGGCCCAAACCTTGCCGTCCTTCTTCGCAATGTGGCCCGAGAGGTACACGGTGTTGCCGCTTTGCGCGCTCATCACGTAGGCCGCGGCGGGTGCGCCGGCGGTCGGCAGTTCGATGCCGAGTTCTTTGAGGCGGTCGTAGACGTTGACGTCAGCCATGATCAGGAGTCCTTTTGCAGTAGCAGTGAGAGTGAAGATGGGTTTGGGTCGGCGCGCCTTAGAGGTGCGCGCGGATGAGTTTCGCGAGCTTCGCCACGCCTTCCTCGATCTTCGCGGGCGGCACGGTCACGAACGACAGGCGCAGCTTGTTGTGCTGCGGCTCGCTCGCGAAGAACGGCGCGCCCGGCACGAAAGCCACATTCTGCGCGACCGCCGCATCGAGCAGCTTCATGGTGTCGATGCCATCGGGCAGCGAGACCCACACGAACATGCCGCCTTCGGGGCGATTCCAGCTCACGCCTTCGGGCATGTTGCGCGCGAGCGCGTCGAGCATCGCCTCGCATTGGTCGCGGTAGAGCGCGCGGACCTTCGGGATATGCGTGTCGAGAAAGCCGTCCTTCACGACTTCATGGACGATGCGCTGGGTGAAGCTCGGCGTGTGCAGGTCGGTGGCCTGCTTGGCCTGCACCAGTTTGAAGTGCAGCTCTTCGGGCGCGATGATGTAGCCCACGCGCAGGCCCGGCGCCAGCACCTTCGAGAACGAACCCAGATGCACGATGTGCTCGGGCGCCATCGAGAGCAGCGTGGGCAGCGGCTGGCCGGCGTAGTCGAGCGCGCCGTAAGGATCGTCTTCGATGACCGGGAAGGGCGCGCCCTGCGCAAAGCGGGCGAGCGCCTCGCGCCGTTCGAGCGGCAGGCGGCGGCCCGTCGGGTTCTGGAAGTTCGGGATCGCGTAGAGCAGGCGCGCGCCAGTGGTGAGCTCCGGCGTGAGGCCGTCGGGCACGAGGCCATGCTCGTCGGTGGGCACCTGCACGTAGCGCGGCTCATAGAGCGAGAACGATTGCAGCGCGCCGAGATAGGTGGGCGTTTCGACCAGCACGGGGCTGTCCGGCGAGACCAGCACCTTGCCGAGCAGGTCGAGCGCCTGCTGCGAGCCCGTGGTGATGAGCACTTGCGACGCGCGGATCTTCGCGCCGCCTACTGAGTAGCGTTCGGCGACCCATTCGCGCAGTGGCAGGTAACCCTCCGTCGCGCTGTACTGGAGCGCGCCGGTGGGGTTGTCGCGCAGGATGCGGTCGGCGGCCGCGCGCATCTCTTCGACGGGGAAGGACGCCGGCGCGGGTAAGCCGCCCGCGAATGAAATGACCTCGGGCCGTTCCGTTACCTTCAGGATTTCGCGAATCGCCGAGCTGGTCAGCTTGATCGCACGCTCGGACAGTTGCCACGCGGGGGCAGCCTTGAGATCGCTTTGGTCCATGAGGTTTCCTTGTTGAGGTCGGGAACGAGGGCTTGAACGGCCCGGATGGAGGCGGCGCGAACGCGAGGCGCCCAAGCCGCCGAACTTTCGATTATGGCGCGAAACCTGCTCGTGCGGCACACGCGAGCACAATGCGCGCGACATGCGAACGAGAGCCTTACCGGCAAGTATTCGAAGAAATGTACCGGTATGGTGTCAGACAGTAACGGTACAATCGTTCCGATAGTGTTCTGTACAGTTGGAGCCGCCATGTCGTCCGTCCCTCTCGACCAGATTCCGGCGCCGCACGACGCCGCCACGACCACGCTGGTCGATCAGCTCGTCCAGTGGGGCCGCCGCCGCATCGAAGAGCGCGTGTTCCGCCCCGGCATGCGCATGCCGTCCATCCGCAAGCTCGCGCTCGACAAGGGTGTCTCGCGCTTCACCGTGGTGGAGGCCTACGAGCGGCTGGTCGCACAGGGCTACCTCGATTCGCGGCGCGGCTCGGGCTTCTATGTGCGCGAGCGGCTTGCGGCCGTGGCGCCGCTGGAGCGCGGTCCCGGCGCCGATGCGAATGGAAACGCAGCGGCCGAGCCCGCGCCGCCGCCCACCCTCGACGTGGTCTGGCTGCTGCGCAACATGCTCCATTCGTCGACGCATCCGGAAACGGGGCCGGGTCTCGGCTACCTGCCCGCGCGCTGGCTCGACGGCGAGCTGCTGGCGGGCGCGATGCGCTCGCTGGGCCGCCAGAGCGGCTCGCAGCTGCTCGGCTTCGGTTCGCCGCAGGGCTTCCTGCCGCTGCGCCAGCAGTTGCAGACGCGCCTCGCCGAGTTCGAGATCGGTGCGACGCCCGAGCAGTTCGTGATGGTCTCGGGCGTCACTCAGGCCATCGACTTGCTCGCGCGGCTCTACGTACGGCCCGGCGACACCGTCGTGGTGGGCGACCCCGCGTGGTTCCAGATGTTCAGCCGCTTCGTCTCGCAAGGCGCGCGCCTCTTGGGCGTGCCGTACACGCCCGAGGGGCCGGACCTCGACGCACTCGAAACGCTGGTAGCGACGTGGCGGCCGAAGCTGCTGGTCATCAACTCGGTGCTGCAGAACCCCACCGGCACCTCGCTCACGGCGGCGCAGGCGTTTCGCATCCTGCGCCTCGCGGAGCAGTACGACTTTCTCGTCGTCGAAGACGATATCTACGGCGATCTCTGCCCGGCGGGCTATCCGGCGACACGCCTCGCGAGCCTCGACCAATTGCGCCGGGTGATTTACCTCGGCAGCTTTTCGAAGACGCTCGCGCCCAATCTGCGCGTGGGCTTCATCGCAAGCGCGCTCGATGTGGCGCAGGCGGTCGCGGACCAGAAAATGCTGGTGGGCATGACGAGTCCCGAGCTCAACGAACGGGTGCTGTTTCGCGTGCTCACCGAAGGTCACTACCGGCGCCACGTGGAGCGCCTGCGCGCGCGTCTGGACTCGGTGCGCGACAAGGCTGCGCGCATGCTCGAGCGCGCCGGCTGCAGGATCTTCGTCGCGCCGGGCGCGGGCATGTTCCTGTGGGCCGACACCGGCGTGGACGCCGACGCGCTCACGGCCGCCGGCCACGAGGCGGGCTTCCTGCTCACGCCGGGCAGCCTGTTCTCGCCGCACCAGTCGCCCACCACCTGGATGCGCTTTAACATCGCCAACTGCGGCGACCCGGCGCTGCCGGCGTTTCTCGCCGGCTATCTGGACGGCGTGGCGCGGCGCGCCTGAAAACCACCAGAAACCCGCTTGAAGACCACTTGAAACCGGCGCGGCGCGTCCCCATATGCGCGCTCAACGCGCCGCGGGAATGCACACGCGGCCGACCCTACTGACTGCAACGAAAAAGGACCCCGACCATGGCACAAGAAACCATGAGCTTCCAGGCGGAAGTGAAACAGCTTCTGCACCTGATGATCCATTCGCTGTACAGCAACAAGGAAATTTTCCTGCGCGAGCTGGTTTCGAACGCATCGGACGCCGCCGACAAGCTGCGCTTCGAGGCGCTCGCCAACAGCGCGCTCTACGAAAACGATCCGAACCTGCGCATTCGCGTGGGCTTCGACAAGGCCGCGCGCACCATCACCATCGACGACAACGGCATTGGCATGAGCCATGACGAAGCCGTGGCCAACCTCGGCACGATCGCGCGCTCCGGCACCAAGGAATTCTTCGGCAAGCTCTCGGGCGACCAGCAGAAGGACGCGGCGCTGATCGGCCAGTTCGGCGTGGGCTTCTACTCGGGCTTCATCGTTGCCGACAAGATCACGGTCGAAAGCCGCCGCGCGGGTCTGCCCGCAGCCGAAGGCGTGCGCTGGACGAGCGCGGGCGAGGGCGAATTCTCGGTCGAGGCGATCGAGCGCGCGCAGCGCGGCACCACCATCACGCTGCACCTGCGCGAAGGCGAAGACGAACTGCTTTCCGCGTGGAAGCTCAAGTCGATCATCCAGAAGTACTCGGATCACGTCGGCCTGCCCATCGAGATGAAGAAGGAAGAATGGGACGCCGAAAAGAACGAGATGGTCACGAAGGACGAATACGAGACCATCAACCAGGCGAGCGCGCTGTGGACGCGCGCGAAGAACGACATCAGCGACGAGCAGTATCAGCAGTTCTATCAGCACCTCGCGCACGATCACATGAACCCGCTCGCGTGGACGCATAACCGCGTCGAAGGCCGCAGCGAATATACGCAACTGCTTTACGTGCCGTCGCATGCGCCGTTCGACATGTGGAACCGCGATCACAAGAGCGGCTTGAAGCTCTACGTGAAGCGCGTCTTCATCATGGACGAAGCCGAGCAACTGCTGCCGAACTATCTGCGCTTCGTGAAGGGCGTGGTCGATTCGGCGGATCTGCCGCTCAACGTCTCGCGCGAAATCCTGCAGGAAAGCCGCGACGTGAAGGCGATTCGCGACGGCGTGACCAAGCGTGTGCTGTCGATGCTAGAAGACATGGCCTCGGCGCAAACCGATGCCGAAGCGAAGGAAGAGGAGAAGGCGAAGTTCGCGACCTTCTGGACCGAGTTCGGTCAGGTGCTCAAGGAAGGCATGGGCGAGGATCAGGCGAACGGCGAGCGCATCGCGAAGCTGCTGCGCTTTGCATCGACGCACAACGACACCGACGAGCAGACCGTCTCGCTCGCCGACTACGTCGCGCGCATGAAGCCCGAGCAAACGAAGATCTACTACGTGACCGCCGATACCTGGCAGGCCGCGAAGAATAGCCCGCACCTCGAAGTGTTCCGCAAGAAGGGCGTGGAAGTGCTGTTGCTCACCGATCGCGTGGACGAATGGATGCTGTCGTTCCTGAACGACTTCGACGGCAAGCCGCTCGCGAGCGTGGCGCGCGGCGACCTCGACCTTGGTGCGCTCAATGACGAGGAAAAGCAGCAACAAGAGAAGGTGGGCGAAGAGCTCAAGCCGCTCGTGGAGCAGATGAAGGAAGCGCTCAAGGGCAAGGCAAAGGACGTGCGTCTCACGTTCCGCCTGACCGATTCGCCAAGCTGCCTCGTGGCCGACGAAGGCGACATGAGCGGTTACCTGCAGCGCATGCTCAAGGCCGCGGGCCAGCAGGCGCCGCAGATGCAGCCGATTCTCGAAGTCAATCCCGAGCATCCGCTCGTAAAGGCGCTGCGCACCGATAGCGCGGACTTCGGCGACTGGTGCCATCTGCTGTTCGATCAGGCGATGCTGGCAGAAGGCGGCGCGCTTGAGGATCCGGCGAGCTTTGTGAAGCGCACCAACGCGTTGCTGTTGGCGCGGGCGGGTTAAAAAAGCAGACGCTTCACGCGAGCGAAGCGCTTTTTTGAATTGCCGATCCCCTTGCAGCCTTGTGCTGCAAGGGGATTTTTCTTTGGGGCATCGTTTCTTGCGGCTTCGTTTCGCCGTTCGCCCCGCAGCGAATTGAAATGCGCGCGGCCTATAATGCGCGCCATGCCCATCCGATTCGATGCCGCCGACGCGCACTGGCGCGTCGCGCCCCTCGCGGCCTTCAGCGCCGACCAAAAAGACTGGCTCACACGCGGCGGTTCGCTGACCGCGCATCTGCGCGCGCTCGGGCATGTCGTCGTGCGCGTGACGCGCGAAGCCGTCGACATGCCCTGGCCTGACGAATGCGCCGCGCTCGGCCTCGCGCCGCGCGCACGCGCCTGGGTGCGCGAGATCGTGCTCGAAGTCGATGGCGTGCCGTTTGTGGCCGCGCACAGCGCGACGCCGATCGCGGCGAGCCACGGTATCTGGCAGGCCATGCGCCGCCTGCGCACGCGCCCGCTTGCGGAGTTGCTGTACAGCGATAGCGGCGTCGCGCGCTCGGCGCTCGTGAGCCGGCGCGTGAGCGCGCGGCATCCGTTGCATGCGTTGGCCGCGCGAGAAACGCAGGGGCATGTGCCGCATGCGTTCGTCGCGCGACGTTCGGTGTTCGAGCGCTATGGCGCGCCGCTCCTCGTGACCGAATGCATGCTGCCTGCGCTGTGGGCGAGTCTTGCGGGCCTGGCATGCGATGCGCAGCCGCCGTTGCCCGCGCACGCCACTCACTCGGCACGCGAGCGTGGGCCGCTCGGCCATACGGCCTCGCGGGCCGCTCATGCGCCGCATCCTCCAATGAGTTCTCGCCGATGAGCGTCAAGCGCTGCTTTGCACCGGTCGTCGATGCGCATACGCGCGTGCTGATCCTCGGCAGCCTGCCGGGCGAGGCGTCGCTGGCGCATCAGCAGTACTACGCGCATAAGCAGAACCGGTTTTGGCATCTGGTGGGCGAGGTGATCGGCGTGGACCTTCCCGCGATGGCCTACGACGCGCGGCTGCAAACGCTGCTTGAACATCGCATCGGTTTGTGGGATGTGGTGGCCGAAGCGCAGCGCATTGGCAGCCTCGATAGCCGTATCCGAAATCATGCGAGCAACGATTTGGTCGCTCTAATTGAAACGCTGCCGAATCTGGTTGCCATAGCGTTCAACGGCGGAACCGCAGAGAAGATCGGGGCGAGCGCGCTCGGTGAGAAGGCAGACGCGTATCGCCTCGTCCGATTGCCATCAAGCAGTCCGGCGTACGCAGCCGTTCCCTACCAGGAAAAATTGGTCGACTGGCGTCGATTGCAGCAATACCTGGTTAATCGGCATAAAACTTAAGCGGATCATCTAGCTAAATAGTGCTGAGTATTCGGCGAAGCAGTATCAGGTGCGCGGTAACAGGTGGTCGAGTCGAGATACGGATTCAATGAGTTCGATGGTGAGCCGAACCAGTTCGGCGGTCAGGCTCACTGGAAGATCTATGTTGCCTTCGTATTCGGCCGCGTTACGCCTGCGATGGCAGGTATCGAGCACGCGCCATTTTTCGGTCGGCCAGCCGATCGTATGTTCGAGGCACTGAAAGACCAGGTATCGGTCGTCGCTCCGGTATCCGTGAGCCCGTAGCGCGGCGCGTGATGCCGCGTGCGCGGCATCGTATGCGAGGATGAACTGGCTCTCCGTTGCCATTGCGCTACTGCTTGTGACAGTGCCGAGCAAGGTTCGAGCGAGGCTCAGCAGATGCTCGAATTCACCACGGTTCGCCGGGAAAGGTTTTAGCTTTCCGATGCGTACGAGATTATCCAATGTGGTCGATGTCATCCTCGCTTCCTATTACCATCAGCTTCGGCTGGCGCAGTACTTCCGTCAGGAACGGATGATTTTTGCGTTTCCGTTCGAGAAATTCTTCTCGAGTGTACTGGGTAATCTGGACCGTACGGTCTAGCTTTTTTTCGGCTGATTCGAGCGCGGTCATGACTTGTCCATAGCTGAGGGTCTCGCTGACCAACATGACGTCGATATCGCTGCCGGCGTGGTCGTAGCCTTGGGCAACGGAGCCGTACACAAAGGCGAATTTTATTTCCTGAGTCAGCGGTGACAGCGCTTCGCGGAGTACCTCGACAACTCCGAAGGTTTTGATGACGATGAGGCGCAGTTCGCTGAAAACAGGACTGCCTGCGAAGGCCCGCACCTGTTTGAGATTGGCAATGCGTCGGGTTTCGATGAGTCCGCCTTGTTCGAGGCGATTCAGTTCGCGCTGGACGCTGGCACTGCCGAGACCCGTCAGCCGGATCAGCTCTTTTACGTGAAACCATTGGTCGGGCCGCCCGAACAGGCAGGCAAGAATGGGTTGCTGTGCGTTGGAGAAAAGGGCATCGCCGAGCTTTGTCATAATCCGGATGCTAGCACGATCGAGCCAATATTTAGCACGATCGAACCAGATTTTGGCTCGATGAGAGACCGCAGCGCTGCTCAAACGTCGCATCGGTTTGCGGGACGTGGTCGCGTATCCGTATCGCCACGCGCCGCCGCCTAAAACCAGCCCGACAGACCACGAATGCTATGCTCTCGGTCGCCCGCATAGTTGCGTTCGACATTGCGTTCGAATTCGCACCGCGAAAAGCGCAGCGAATTTCGCGTCCGAACCTGCTCCTCATAAGCAAGAAAGCACGACATCTCCACATGACGAATCTCATCAAGCGCGCTTCGGCCGAAGCGCGCGCATTCAGCAAGACCCGCAAGACCCGCGGCAACACCGCCTCGAAGCAAGTCGATGCCGATCTCGACAACGCGCCGGTCATCGAAGCGCCGCGCAAGCCGCGCTTTGCGCCCGTGACGTTCTCGGAAGAGGGCGGCGTGCGCTATCTGCATTTCGGCACCGAGTGGGTGCAGGGCGCGATGCGTCTTTCCAAGCCGCAGCACATCGAGCTCGAATACGCACAGCAGATGATGTCCTGGCTGCTGTTCCTCGCCACGCCCGCGCGTATCGTGCAACTGGGTCTCGGCTCGGCCTCGCTGACCAAGTTCGCGCATCGTTATCTGCGTCCCGCGAAGGTCGAGGCGATCGAACTGAACCCGGCCGTCGTGGTGGCTGCGCGCACGATGTTCGAACTGCCGCATGACGACGCACGCCTCGCGGTGCGCGAGCTCGACGCGTGGGACTTCGTGCACGACCGCGCGAATCACGGCACGATCGGCGCGCTGCAGATCGATGTTTATGACGCGACCGCGCGCGGCCCGGTGCTCGACAGCGTGGCGTTCTACCGTGCAGCGCGCGCGTGTCTCACCGATGCGGGTATTGCGACCATCAACCTGTTCGGCGACCACCCGAGCTATGTGCGCAACATGAAGCGCCTGAAGGAAGCGTTCGACGGCCGCGTGATCGCGCTGCCCGAAGTGCACGAGGGCAACCGCATTGCGCTGGCGTTCTCGGGTCCGGCGCTCGAAGTGAGCTGGGCGGCGCTCGAGAAGCGCGCGCGCCTGCTCGAAAGCAAGCTCGGCTTGCCGGCGCACCAGTGGGTGAAGTCGCTGCGCGAGGCCAACGCCGAAAACGGCAAGGGCAACAAGAGCGACAAGAGCGACGACACCTTCGCCATCTGACACCCGCCCCGCGAGAGGCATCGCGGCGTGCAACGAAAGCAACGAAAAGCCGGCCCCACGACAAACAGGGCCGGCTTTTTTGTGTTTCGGATCACCAAGCTTTCTAAATGCTGACGGTTCGGGGTCAAACGCACCGCCAGTCGTGTCTTGACAACATCATCTAAATTGGGGTCCGCCCTTCTTGACCCATCGCAGCGGCATCGCTACTCTTTTCTGCGCTTTCGGGGACCTTGCGAGGCACGATCTCGCGGGCCAGGGACCGCTCCATATCGGGCGGTGGACCGCATCGAAAACCCCATAACTACATAAGTAACGAGGAGACGTCATGGCTCACGACGCCGACGCCACAAAAGCCAGCAAGCACTGGCTATGGCTGTTGATCCTGCCCTGGATCGCAATGATCTGGGTGCCGTCGTACAACAAGGTCGAGCCCACGCTGTGGGACTTCCCATTTTTCTACTGGTATCAGCTGCTCTGGGTGCTGATCAGCGCCGTCATCACCGTAGTTGTCTATATCAAGACCAAGGATCGCTCGAAGCGCGGCGGCAAGGCAGGGGGTGGGCAATGAACGTTACGGCAACCTTCGTCTTCGTCCTGTTGTTCATCGGCGTCACGATCGTCGGCTTCCTTGCTGCGCACTGGCGTAAAGGCGATCTCGCCCATATCGACGAGTGGGGCCTCGGCGGCCGGCGTTTCGGCACGATCGTCACGTGGTTCCTGCTCGGCGGCGATCTCTATACCGCGTACACCTTCGTGGCGGTGCCGGCGCTCGTGTTCGGTGCGGGAGCAACGGGTTTCTTCGCGCTGCCCTATACGATCCTGATCTATCCGTTCGCGTTCGTGGTGTTTCCCAAACTCTGGGCCATCGCCAAGCGCCACAGCTATGTCACGTCGGCCGACTTCGTGAGCGCCCGCTACGGCAGCCGCGTGCTCGCGCTCGCAGTCGCGGTCACCGGCATTGTCGCGACCATGCCTTACATCGCGCTGCAGCTGGTGGGCATCGAAGTGGTGATCGGCGGGCTCGGCTTCGACACCACGGGCTTCGTCGGCGACCTGCCGCTCATCATCGCGTTCGCGATTCTGGCGGCCTACACGTACACCTCGGGCCTGCGCGCGCCGGCCATGATCGCCGTGGTGAAGGACGTGCTCATCTACATCACGATCATCGCGGCCATCATCGTGATTCCCGCGCAGTTGGGCGGCTTCGGCCATATTTTCGGCGCGGTGCCGCCGGCCAAGCTGCTGCTCAAGGCTCCGGACGCGACGAGCCTGAACGGCTATAGCGCCTATGCGACCCTGGCGGTGGGCTCGGCGCTCGCGCTGTTCCTGTATCCGCACTCGGTCACGGCGATTCTCTCGTCGTCGTCGGGCAACAGCATCCGCCGCAACATGGCGATGCTGCCCGCGTACTCGCTCGTGCTCGGCCTGCTCGCGCTGCTCGGCTACATGGCGCTCGCCTCGGGCGTGAAGGACATGCCGCAATACGCGCCGTACTTCAAGGCCTTCGGCCCGAACTTCGCGGTGCCGGCGCTGTTCCTGCAGTACTTCCCGTCGTGGTTCGTGGGCGTGGCGTTCGCGGCCATCGGCATCGGCGCGCTGGTGCCGGCGGCGATCATGTCGATCGCGGCCGCCAACCTCTACACGCGCAACATCCACAAGGAGTTCATCAACCGCAACATGAATCACGAGCAGGAGACCAACGTCGCCAAGCTGGTCTCGCTGATCGTGAAGGTGGGCGCGGTGGCGTTTATCCTGGGCCTGCCGCTCACGTATGCGATCCAGCTGCAACTGCTCGGCGGCATCTGGATCATCCAGACGTTGCCCGCGATCGTGCTCGGTCTCTACACGCGCATGCTCGACTGGCGCGGCCTCTTGATCGGCTGGGCGGCGGGCATCGCCACCGGCACGTGGATGGCGATTTCGCTGCACCTCAAGGGCTCGATCTTCGTCGTGCACCTGTTCGGCATGGACGTGCCGGGCTACGCGGCGGTGTGGTCGCTGGTCGTGAACCTCGTGGTTGCCGTGGTGGTGTCGGTGCTCGTGCATCTGTTCGGCATGCAGAAGGGCGTGGACCGTACGCGGCCCGAGGACTATCTCGACGTGCAGGAAAGCTGATCCGGCGCGTAATCTGCGTCGTGCCTGCAATGCCCGCAACTTCACGGTTGCGGGCATTTGTTTTTCTGGTGCACGATGCTTGCAGGGGCCGTTTCTTTTGTCAGGAGGCGTCCTTCCCCGCTTTGCGCTAACTTGCGTCTTGCGTCATGTCCAGCAGGCTTCGAACGCGCCATGGCTTCATCCGATCACGACACCGAACCCCCCGCCGCCTCTGGCGATGCGTTGCGCCAGGGCGCGCACGCCGTCCCGCACGGCAAGCCGCCGCGCCGGCGCTCGCGCGTGCGCGTGCGCGTGGAGAACTTCTGGCGCGCGCTGACCTCGCCGTTCTACCGCTATCGCAACGCCGGGATCATTCACGGCGTGCGCGTCGGGCTCGCGATGCTGGTGTCGATTCTCGCCACCACCGGCATCGACATTCCGCACGGCATCTGGGCATCGGTCACGCTGCTCGTGGTGATCGGCGGCCTTCAGCACCACGGCAACATTCGCAAGAAGGCCACCGAGCGGGCGCTTGGCACGGTGCTCGGCGCGCTCATCGGACTCACGCTCATCATCGTGCAGGCCGTGACGGGTTTTACGTGGCTCACCTATTCGCTCATGGCGATCGTCGCGGCCGTGTGCAGCTACTATGCGATCGGCAAGGAGGGCTACGTGCCGCTCCTCACAGCCATCACGATGTGCATCGTCGCGGGCCACGGCGACAACCTCATCGACACGGGCCTGTGGCGCACGCTCAACGTGATGATCGGGATTGTGATCGCGCTGGCGTTTTCGTTCGCGCTGCCGCTGCATGCCACCTATTCCTGGCGCTACCGGCTCGCCGACAATTTGCGCGAGATGGCGCGCGTTCACGCCCAGGTGGTGAGCGGCGCGCAGGTGGATCCCGATGCGCAGGTCGAAACCTTCCGGCGCCTGAACGCCCGGCTCGTGCAGTTGCGTGGCCTGATGCCGTCGGTCGCGCGGGAAATCGATGTGCCGCTCGCGCGGCTCGAACAGGCGCAGCGCCTGCACCGCGCGCTGCTGAGTTCGCTGGAGATGATGTCGACGGGTCTCGGGGCTTACGAGCAGCAGCTCGTGCGGGTGGCCTTCGCGGGGTGCGGCGACTACGTGCGCGTAGCGCTGCTGACGACGGCCCGGGCGCTGCGTTTTGGCGGCACGCGGCATCATCCAGAGGCGGCGGCGCAGGCGCTGCGCTCAAGCCCGCTCGACGCGGCTCCGGGCGTGATGCCGGGTGTCGCTCCGGATCCAGGGCCGATGCCGCCGGAGCCCGACGCCGCGCCGCAGATGCAGGGGCCTTACTGGCTCGAACAGCGTTTCGAGGAGCAGGTGGGGCAACTGCGTGCCTTGCTCCTCGAAACCGAGCCGAGATGGAACATCGAACGCGCGCATTGGCGCCGCATGGTGTGACGCGCGCGTTCGCGAACGTTGTGAGGCCGCGTGGCCACGGTTCAGGTGCCGCTCAGGCGGCGGGACTTTCGGCCGGCGGCGCACTGACCATCCACGGCACGCCGAACTTGTCGGTCAGCATGCCGAAGCCGGGCGACCAGAAGGTCTTCTGGAACGGCATCGTCACCTGAGCGCCGTTGGCAAGTGCATCGAAGTAGCGCTGCGCGGTGGCCGCGTCGGGCCCCGTGAGCGAGACGCTGAAGCCGGCGAACTTGTCATTCTGCGTCATGCAGCCGCCGTCCGACATCATGATCTGCGCGTCGCCGATCTGGAGCGTCGCGTGCATGATCTTTTCGGCGAACTCGGGTGCCATCGGGCGCTCGGGGTCGGGCGGGGCGTCCTTGAAGCGCATCTTGAACAGCTCCTGGGCGCCGAGCGCTTCCCGGTAGAACGCGATCGCCTGCTCGCAGTTGCCGTTGTAAAACAGGTAGGGCTGGATTTGCATCGTCAATTTCCTTGCGGATTAGTCCGGTGGGCGCTCCCACGATGGCCGGTCCCATGAAGAAGCGCCGCGCAACCTGGGTGACGGGGCGCGGCAGGGCGGGACCGGGAGGGCGCGGCATGTTGCGCCGCTGCCCTGATTCTAGGCGCTCCAGATGAGCGCATGCGCATTTCGGGCGCATGTGTCGCCAGGGTTTGCGAGAGCGCATGCGGGAATGGAGGTTGCGCCGCGCACCGCGCAGTGCGGCATGCAAAAAGGGCCGCACATGCAACATGTGCGGCCCTGCGGGAAGCTGCGGTGTGTGCGCCTGTGCGCGCTTAACGCCCGCGCAGTTCCTCGATCATCTTTTCGAGCTTGATCGCGTCGGCGGCGAATGCGCGGATGCCTTCCGCAAGCTTTTCCGTCGCCATGGCGTCGTCGTTCAGTTGGAAGCGGAACGAGGACTCATCCACGGCCACGCGCGCGATCTGGGCGTCCTTGAACGCTTCCGGCGAGAGCTTGCGCTCGACCTTCTCCGTGCTGTCCTGCAGCTTCTGCAGCAGATCCGGGCTGATCGTGAGCAGGTCGCAGCCGGCCAGTTCGACGATCTGGCTGGTGTTGCGGAAGCTCGCGCCCATCACCTCGGTCTGGTAGCCGAACTTCTTGTAGTACGCGTAGATCTTGCGCACCGACTGCACACCCGGGTCATTCGCGCCGCCGTCCTTCGCGTCGTCCCAGTCGGCGCCCTTGGCCTTCTTGAACCAGTCGTAGATGCGGCCGACGAACGGCGAAATCAGCTGCGCGCCCGCCTCGGCGCAAGCGGCGGCCTGCGCGAGCGAGAACAGCAGCGTCATGTTGCAGCGGATGCCGTCCTTTTGCAGCACCTCGGCCGCGCGGATGCCTTCCCACGTGGACGCGAGCTTGATCAGCACGCGCTCGCGCGCAATGCCGGCCTGCTTGTACAGGTCGATGATGTGGTGCGCTTTTTCGATCGACTTCTTGGTGTCGAACGAGAGGCGCGCGTCGACTTCGGTCGAGACGCGGCCCGGAATGATCTTGAGAATTTCGGTGCCGAAGGCGACCAGCAGGTGGTCGATGATCGACTCGACCGATTCGCTCGCGTGATCGCGCACGGTTTTTTCGAGCAATGGCCGGTACTCGGCCTTCTGCACGGCCTTGAGGATCAGCGACGGGTTGGTGGTCGCATCCCGCGGCTGGTACTGGACGAACTGCTGGAAGTCGCCCGTATCGGCGACGACGGTCGTGTACTGCTTGAGTTGATCGAGTGCGTTAGTCATGTCAGGCCTTGTGGGCGCATGTGCGCCGGCATCGGTGAGAGTTGAACGGCTTCGCGTGCCCGGGCGGCTGGCGCCCGGCGCGAAGGGCGGCACACGATGCCGTGCCAGAAGGCACGGCTTACCTCATCATTTTATGGCGGATCGGGTGGCGATGCGATTACGCGAGCTTCAGGCACCTTCAAGCACCTTCAAGCCCGCCGCGCGTTCAGGATCACCTGCGTGAGCACGCCCGCCACGAGCCCCCAGAACGCCGCGCCGATCGAGAGCAGCGTGAGTCCCGAGGCCGTCACCATGAAGGTCACGAGCGCCGCTTCGCGCTCATGCGGGTTCTGCATCGCATTGGTGAGGCCGCTCATGATCGAGCCGAACAGCGCGAGCGCCGCGATGGAGACCACGAGCGCGGACGGAAACGCCGCGAACAGCGCCGCGATGGTCGCGCCGAAGACCCCCGCGATCAGATAGAAGATGCCGCACCAGACGGCCGCCATATAGCGCTTGGTGCGGTCTTCATGGGCATGCGGGCCGGTGCAGATGGCCGCGGTGATGGCCGCGAGATTGATGCCGTGCGAGCCGAACGGCGCGAGCACTAGCGAGGCGATGCCCGTTGTGGCGATGAGCGGCGAGGAGGGCGTGTTATAGCCGTCGGCGCGTATCACGGCGATGCCGGGCACATTCTGCGAGGCCATCGCCACGACGAAGAGCGGAATGCCGATGCTCACGATCGCCGAAGCCGAGAACGCGGGCATGGTGAACACGGGCTTCGCGAGCGCCACGTGGAAGTGGCTGAAGTCGAGCAGCCCGAGCACGGCGGCAGCCGCCACGCCCACCACGAGCGTGCCGACGATCGCATAGCGCGGCACCGCGCGCTTGAGCAGCAGGTACGCGAAGAACATGGTGAGCACGAGCGGCGTTTGCACCTGCGCGGCGTGGAAGATCTCGATGCCGATCTCGAACAGGATGCCCGCGAGCAACGCGGCCGCGATGCCGGCGGGCACGCGTTTCATGAGCGCGTCGAACCAGCCGGTCACGCCCACCGCCGTGAGCAGCACCGCGCACACGATGTACGCGCCAATCGCCTCGGCATACGGCACGTGCGGCAGCGAGCTGATCAGCAGCGCCGCGCCCGGCGTCGACCACGCGATCACGGTGGGCGCGCGATACCAGAGCGACAGCGCGATGGTGGTCACGCCCATGCCGATCGAGAGCGACCAGATCCACGAAGAAATCTGCGCAGGCGAGAGATGCGCGGCCTGGCCGGCCTGGAACATCAGCACGAGCGAACTCGTGTAGCCGGTCATCATCGCGACGAAGCCGGCGACGATCGTCGCCACCGAGGTGTCGGCGAAGGGGCGCAGCGGTCCGGGCCGGAATGTCGATGGCAGGTCCGGGGACGAAGGCGCGGTCATACTGGAAATCTCCTCGTTTTATGGTTGTGTGCGCAACAGTTTGGCGGCGAGCCTGGCGCGGCGCGCCACTTCGATGCGGTGCGGCTGTGCCTGGTTGTGCCGCTACTTGCTCAGCACGCGCATCGCCGTTTCGAGCCCGGCGACGGTGAGCGGATACATGCGATGCCCGAGTATCTCGCGGATGATCGATACCGACTGGCGATATTCCCATAGCCGCTCGGGCTCGGGATTGAGCCATGCGAAATGCGGGAACTGGTCGGCGAGACGGCGCAGCCACACGGCGCCGGCTTCGGGGTTGTTGTACTCGACCGAGCCGCCCGGCTGCAGCACTTCATAGGGGCTCATGGTGGCGTCGCCGACGAAGATCAGCTTGTAGTCGGGCGTGAACTTGTGCAGCAGGTCCCAGGTGGGTGTGCGCTCGGCGTGTCGGCGGCGGTTGTTTTTCCACAGGTGGTCGTAGACGCAATTGTGGAAGTAGTAGAACTCCAGGTGCTTGAACTCGGCCTTTGCCGCCGAGAAAAGCTCTTCGGTGCGCTTGATGTGATCGTCCATCGAGCCACCCACGTCGAGCAGCATTAGCACCTTCACGTTGTTGTGGCGCTCCGGAACCATCTTGATGTCGAGCCAGCCGGCGTTCGCCGCTGTGCTGCGGATCGTGCCCGCGAGATCGAGTTCTTCGGCGGCGCCTTCGCGCGCGAAGCGGCGCAGGCGTCGCAGCGCGACCTTGATGTTGCGCGTGCCGATCTCGACCTGGTCGTCGTAATCGCGGAAGGCGCGCGCGTCCCACACCTTCACGGCGCTGCGCTGGCCGCCTTCGCCACCGATGCGGATGCCTTCGGGGTTATAGCCGCCGTTGCCGAACGGCGAGGTGCCGCCCGTGCCGATCCACTTGCTGCCGCCCTCGTGGCGCTCCTTCTGTTCCTCGAAGAGTTCCTTGAGGCGCTCCATGAGCTTGTCGAGCCCGCCCATCGCCTCGATCTGCGCGCGCTGCTCGGGCGTGAAGTCGCGTTCGAGCCGCTTCTTGAGCCAGTCTTCGGGAATCTCGAAGGCGAGTTCCGATTTCTTCTCGATGCCGCGAAAGTACGCGCCGAAGGCCTGGTCGAAGCGGTCGAAGTACTGCTCGTCCTTCACGAGCGTCATGCGCGCGAGGTAATAGAAGTCGTCGAGCGAAGGCGCGATCACGCGCTCCTTGAGCGCCTCGACGAGCGTGAGGTATTCCTTCACGGAGACCGGCAGCTTCGCGTCTCGCAGCGTGTAAAAGAAGTCGATCAGCATGCGGGTTCTCCGGCCTTGCGAGCGTGTTCCGCGCTCAGCGCGGGTTCAACGGTTATGACGGTTCATGTAGATAAGCCGCTCGAACAGGCTCATGTCCTGCTCGTTCTTGAGCAGCGCGCCGGCAAGCGGCGGCATCGACTTCGAGCCGTCCACCGCGCGCAGCGCGTCGGGCGGAATGTCCTCGGCGAGCAGCAGCTTGAGCCAGTCGAGCAGTTCGGAGGTGGACGGCTTCTTCTTCAGGCCCGCGACGTTGCGCAGCTCGAAGAAGCTTTCCATTGCCGCGCTAAGCAGATCGCTGCGAATGCCGGGGTAATGCACTTCGACGATGCGCTGCATCGTGGCCGGGTCGGGGAAGCTGATGTAGTGGAAGAAGCAGCGCCGCAAGAACGCGTCGGGCAGCTCCTTCTCGTTGTTCGACGTGATGATGACGAGCGGGCGCTGCTTAGCCTTCACGAGCTCGCGCGTTTCGTACACGTAGAATTCCATGCGGTCGAGTTCGCGCAGCAAGTCGTTGGGGAACTCGATGTCGGCCTTGTCGATCTCGTCGATCAACAGCACGCTTTGCTGTTCCGACTCGAACGCCTGCCACAGCACGCCCTTCACGATGTAGTTGCGGATGTCGTTCACGCGCTCGTCGCCGAGTTGCGAGTCGCGCAGGCGCGAGACCGCGTCGTACTCGTAGAGGCCCTGTTGCGCCTTCGTGGTGGACTTGATGTGCCACTGCATGAGCGGCATGTCGAGCGCGGCGGCCACTTCCTCGGCGAGCATGGTCTTGCCCGTGCCGGGCTCGCCCTTGATGAGCAGCGGTCGTTTGAGGGTGATCGCGGCATTCACCGCAAGCTTGAGATCGTCGGTGGCGACGTACTGCGAAGAGCCTTCGAAACGCGTGGCGCGCATGATGAACCGCTCGCTAAAAAAATCTCAGTATAAGTCAGAAGGGGTGTTGGGCCGGAGGGGGCTCGCGTATCGTTGGGTCCGCCCGCGATGTGGACCTAAGTGCCACGGTTATGCCACTCGTTTGCGGCTCGCGAGAAAAATGCGCGAGCGCATCAGGGATGACCCGCACGCCACCACGCCAGGCCGCTCGCACAACGCCCGAGCCCCGTCCGGCGGGCGTCGGCGGGCATTGCCGGGCAGCAGCCCGGTGGACGTGCGGCGGGCCGTCGCGGTATACTCGGACCGATTTTTTTCGGCCTGCACGGCGACCCAAAAGTAAAACAGCAGTCATGCGTCGCAGGCCGAGGCCTGCGGTTCGGGCGTTCGAATCCCCTCAAGCCAGGTTGGATGCTATGAAAAAAATTGTCAGCAAGCACGTCATGTTTGGCGCATTGACAGTGCTGGCGGGCTTCGCGGCCACGGCCCACGCGGATGTCGTGGGCGACGCGAAGGCAGGGCAGGGTAAGGTTGCGATGTGTATCGGCTGTCATGGTATTCCCGACTACCGCACCGCTTATCCCGAGGTCTATCACGTGCCGATTCTGGGCGGTCAGAACGCGCAGTACATCGCAAGCGCACTGCACGGCTACAAGAAGGGCGACCGCCACTTCGGGACGATGCACGCGATCGCGGCGTCGCTGTCCGAGCAGGACATCGCCGATATCGCGGCTTATTACTCGTCGCAGACGGCCGCCACGAAAAACAATCCCGAGAAATAACCGGCACGGGACAGGAGAATCCATGAACAAGCCCTATACGGCTGTGCGCGCGTCGCTTCTGAAGTCCGCCTCGGCGGTTTGCGCCGCCGCAGCTCTCACGCTCGCGTTTGGCGTGCAATCGGCGCATGCCGCCGATGCCTCCAACGGCAAGGTGCTCGCCGACAGCCACAACTGTGCGGCCTGCCACGGCGTGAACCTGAACAAGCCGGTGAGCCCCGACTACCCGAAGCTCGCGGGTCAGCATGCCGACTACATCTTCTGGGCGCTGCGCCAATATCAGATGGGCAACGGCAATGTGAATTTCGGGCGCAGCAATCCGATCATGCAGGCGCAGGTGCAGAGCCTCTCCGAGCGTGACCTGAAGGATCTGGCCGCGTACGTCGAATCGCTCAAGGGCGACTTGGTCGAGAAGAAGTAAGCGCAGTCTGCCAGGCGCCATGCGGTATGCATGGTGTTTGTGCGCGACAGGTTGCGCACGACAGGTGCGCGATACGAATGCAAAACACCCCGTGTGAGACGCGCTTCAGGCGCTTTCTCACACGGGGTGTTTTTTCATGGGCCTTCCACTTTCCAGCGGCGGCCCGGATTCAGTCGCGCGAGGCGCGCCGCTCGATGCGCGCGAGGTACGCGTCGGTGTCGGGCGGCGTGTTAGTGCGCTGCGCTTCCCAGATCGTCTCGCCGAGACATTCCATGATGGCGTGCTGCGCCTCGTGGGTGGAGCCCATGCGCGCCGCGAGCCGGTCGTGCGCCGCGCGAATGCCCGGCGGCTGGTCGATCGAAAGCTGCTCGCTGATCGCCAAATGCATCGACAGGTGCAGGAAGGGATTGCTCTGCCCGCGCTCGGGCGAATAGTCCTGCGCCGATGCGGCTTCGGCATCGGCGAGCTGCGCGTGGTACTCGGGATGCTCGACGATCCAGTCGGCGGCCATCGCCTCGAGCGGCGTGAGGATCTCGCCCGCGCGCTGCTTGCGCCAGGTCTCGGTGAAAAATTGGCGGACTTCGTCGCGGCTGGGATTGAACATCGGGTGCTGAATCGTGCAGTGGTGAGGGCTGTGTGGTCAGAGCCAGCGTCCACGTGACGCGGTGGCTCGAATCTCGATTTTACGCCGGTGGGTTTGTCAGAGCTCGGGGGGTGGCGTTTTCGGCTTGAACTCGCACAGCGGCTCGATCACGCAATGCCAGCACTCCGGGCGGCGCGCCTTGCACACGTAGCGGCCATGCAGGATCAGCCAGTGATGAGCGTCCTGGCGGAACTCGGCCGGCGTGAACTTCTCCAGCGCGGTTTCCACCGCCTTCACGTCCTTGCCGGGCGCGAGGCCCGTGCGGTTGGCAACGCGGAAAATATGCGTATCCACCGCGATGGTCGGATGGCCGAACGCCGTGTTGAGCACCACGTTCGCGGTCTTGCGACCGACGCCCGGCAGCGCTTCGAGCGCTTCGCGCGTTTGCGGAACTTCGCCGCCGTGCTGCTCGATCAGGATCTTGCAGGTGGCGATGACGTTCTTCGCCTTGGTGCGGTAGAGGCCGATCGTCTTGATGTAATCGGCGACGCCTTCCTCGCCCAGCGCGAGCACCGCCTGCGGCGTGTTGGCCACCGGAAACATCCTGCGCATGGCCTTGTTCACCGAAACGTCCGTGGCCTGGGCCGAAAGCAATACGGCGATCAGGAGTTCGAAGGGCGTTGTGAACTCCAGCTCGGTCGTCGGATTCGGGTTGAGGCTCTGGAGCGTTTCGTAGATGGCGCGGCGCTTGGTGGCGTTCATGCGGGTTTGTCGTTCTGATCGGCGTGCGGCGCGGGCGGTTCGGGTGTGGCTGCGCCCTCGGCCTTGTTGTCGGCTGCACTCGCGTTGGCTGAACTCGCGTCGGCGGCGATGCCGAGGCGCCGGCGGCGTGCTTCGGCGGCGTCGATTTGCGCCTGCACGTCGGCGCTCACATGCTCGGTGTTGCGCGGGCCGGCGCCGCGTTCGGCGAGTTCCAATTTCTTGCGCCGTGCGCGTTCCAGCGCGGCCTGGATGATCGCTTTTTTCTTGGCTTCCGCGTCGTCGACGACTGCGGGCGAGGCCGCAGCCGGAGAGGCCGAAGTAGCCGAAGCATTGGCGGCGCCAGGAGCATCAGAAGCGGCTCCGGCGGGCGCCGCCGCTGCGCGCCGCGCGGCCGCGCGCGCTTCGGCGGCCTGACGCTCGGCGGCGAGCCGGGCCTGGCGGCGGTCGTGGCGCACGCGCGCTTCATCGGCCTGTTGCTGGGTCCACGCGTCCCAGCCCGTTGCAACGCCCGTCACCGGAATCATCGCAATGCAGTCCACGGGGCAGGGCGCGACGCACAGGTCGCAGCCCGTGCACTGATCCTTGACGATGGTGTGCATCTGCTTGGGCGCACCGACGATCGCATCGACCGGGCATGCCTGCATGCACAGCGTGCAGCCAATGCACAGTTGCTCGTCGATGAAGGCCACGGGACGCGGCCGCTCGACGCCGTTCACGGGATTGATCGGGATGACCGGCTTGCCGAGCAGCTTCGCCAGGCGTGCGACGCCTTCGGCGCCGCCCGGCGGGCACTGGTTGTAGCTCGCGGCGCCATTTGCGACGGCTTCGGCATAGGGCCGGCAGCCGTCGTAGCCGCACTTGGTGCATTGCGTCTGGGGCAGCAGATCTTCGATGCGATCTGCGAGTGTCTTGGAATCGTTCACGGTTGCGATTGCTGGGCGGGCGGCGGCGTGGCTGCGCGAGCGCACGCTTGGGGCTTGCACGCCCAGGGGCTGTATGCCCCGCGCCAAAGCCCGCATTATCGCCGATTTCCCGCATTGCCATCGGCGGGGCATGTGCCATAATCAAAGTGCTTAATTCGAATGTTCTCGCAGCGCTTGCATCATCAGCGCATGGCATCGGATCAAGTCCGCAGGACGGCTTCACATATGCAGCGTCGGGCGAGGGGGCAAGACGACTGCAAACAAAGAAAGATCGAGAAGCGAAGGGTGTCGGTTCATTAACCCGGCGCGCTCCATGCACGCTGCCGCACGATGGGTTTGGAGAGGCCCGGCAGCGCAACGTGGAAAGCCGCGCCTATCGAGCGATCCTGCCACCATGAATCAGACGAAAATCAAAAGAGATCCTGAAGGCACGCGCCGCCGCATCCTGCTTGCCGCTGCGGAAGAGTTCGCGAATGGCGGCCTGTTCGGCGCCCGCGTCGACCAGATCGCGCGCCGGGCGGAAACCAACGAGCGCATGCTGTACTACTACTTCGGCAGCAAGGAGCAGTTGTTCACTGCCGTGCTGGAGCATGCATTCGGCGCGCTCAACGAGGCCGAACGCGCGCTCGACCTGGGCGGGCTCGCACCTGTCGAGGCGATCACGCGGCTCGCGCATTTCGTGTGGGATTACTACCGCGACCATCCCGACCTCCTGCGGCTCGTGAACAACGAGAACCTGCACGAGGCGCGCTACATGCAGAAGTCCACGCGCATTCACGAGATGATCTCGCCGATCATTGCCACGCTCGGCTCAATCCTCGCGCGTGGCGAGGCCGCGGGGCTGTTCCGCAACAATGTCGATCCGCTGCGCCTTTACGTGACGCTCTCGGGCATGGGCTACTACATCGTGTCCAACCGCTACACGCTCAACGCCACGCTCGGGCGCGACTTCAGCACCTCAGCCGAGCGCGGCGAGATCATCCAGCTCAACACCGAGATGCTGCTTGCATTCTTGATGCGCAAATGAGGCGCAAAGTCGGATGTAACCCCAGGCGCCAATGAAAAACCCCGCGCTCGGTGCGAACCGGGCGCGGGGTTTGGCGTTGCGTGCTGCGCGAGCGCCTTTTCAGGCGACTCACGCCACGGCGCTTTCCTTTGCCTTCTGCCGCGCGCGTTGGTGCTCGCGAATGAAGTCGCGCAATTGCGGATAGATGATGGTGCGCCAGCGGCGGCCCGAGAAGATGCCGTAGTGGCCGCACTTTTCCGCCGTGAGGCGATGCTTGTGCTGCTCGGCGATGCCTGTGCACAGGTCGTGCGCGGCGTGCGTCTGACCCGAGCCCGAGATGTCGTCGAGTTCGCCTTCGATCGTGAAGAGCGCCGTCTCGCGAATGTCCTGCGGCTTCACGCGCTCGCCCGCGACGTCCCACGTGCCTTCGGCGAGGCTGAAGTCCTGGAACACCGTGCGGATGGTTTCGAGGTAGTACTCGGCGGCCATGTCGAGCACCGCGTTGTATTCGTCATAGAACTGGCGATGTGCTTCGGCGTCCTCTTCGTCGCCGCGCAGCAGGCTCTTGTAGAAGTCCCAGTGCGCGCTGGTATGGCGGCCCGGATTCATCGCGACGAAGCCCGCGTGCTGCAGGAAGCCCGGATAGACCGCGCGCCCTTCGCCCGGGTAGTTGGCGGGCACCGTGTGAATCACGTTGTTCGCGAACCACTCCATCGAATGCTCGGTGGCGAGCGAGTTGACCGCCGTGGGGCTGCGGCGCGCGTCGATCGGGCCGCCCATCATCGTCATGGTGAGCGGCGTGGGCTCGCCGCGGCTCGCCATCAGCGAGATGGCCGCGAGCACCGGCACCGTGGGCTGACACACCGACAGCACGTGCAGGTTCTTCGCGCCGATATGGCGGATGAATTCCTGGATATACGCGATGTAGTCGTCGAGATGGAACGGACCCGCTTCGAGCGGGACCATGCGCGCGTCGATCCAGTCGGTGATGTAGACCTTGTGGTCCTGCAGCAGCGTGCGCACGGTGTCGCGCAGCAGCGTCGAGTGGTGACCCGAAAGCGGCGCGCACACGAGCACCACAGGCTCGTCTTTGAGCGCGGAGACGGCCGACGGATCGTCAGCGAAGCGCTTGAAGCGCAGCAGCCGGCAGAACGGCTTTTCAATAATGGTTTGCTCGACGATAGGAATGTTGAAGCCGTCCTTTTCGATCTGGCGGATGTCGAATTCGGGCTTCTCGTAGTCCTTGCCGAGGCGGTAGAGCAACTCGTAACCCGCGGCGAGGCGCGTGGCGCCCGGCACGAGCGAGAACGGGCTCGACGGATTCGAGAACGACTTGGAGGCGGCCTGCGCCCACGCGGTAAGCGGGCTCAGCAGGGCGCGCTGAAATTCACGGATTTGGTAGAGCATGGGTGCTCCAGCATCAGGGGCGGTTCGCATTCGCGCCGCGCTGGGCAAGCACGGCACGGAAAGCGGGCCCGTAGTTGGTCGGTTTGCCTGCATACCGGCTTTGCAGCCGGCCGCCTGAACGGCGCGGCATTCGGCTTGCCGCGAGCGAATGCGAATCCTTGCGCCAGCAACGGGCATTCCATGCCTGGCGGGGCTTCAGTTCATTGTGCAACGCAGCAATCCAGTTCTCAAGTGTAGCGCACTTGGCGCGGACGCATAGGGGTTTTTGTGCGCTTGCGCACCGGTTTTGATCGTTTTCGCATCTTTACGATGCCGTGCTCGCCGCCGCCGCAAGATCCGAATCGGCCGGCGAGGCACCGGCAAAGGCCGGATGCCCGGTCGCGCGGGCCATTTCCTGCTCGTGGCGCATCAAATTCAGCCCCGTGTGAACGAGGGCCACATGAGAAAACGCTTGTGGAAAATTCCCCACAAGCCGGCCCGCCGCCGGGTCGTACTCCTCGGCGAGCAGGCCGACGTCGTTGGCGAGCGCGAGCAGGCGCTCGTACATCTTGCGCGCGTCGTCCATGCGGCCCTGGAGCGCGAGGTTGTCCACCATCCAGAAGCTGCAGGCGAGGAAGGTGCCCTCGCCGGGCGGCAGGCCGTCGTTGAAGTCGGTGGTGCGGTAGCGCATCACGAAGCCTTCCACCATCAGGTCGCGCTCGATGGCCGCGACCGTGCCCGCGATGCGCGGGTCCGACGCCGGCAAAAAACCCACCAGCGGGATCAGCAGCAGGCTCGCGTCGAGGTCGGTGCCGCCGTAGATCTGCGTGAACGAATTGAGCGAGGTATTGAAACTGCGCTCGCAGATGGTCGCGTGGATGGTGTCGCGCAGCGCGCGCCAGTGATCGAGCGGGCCCGGCAGGTCGAACTTCTCAGCCGAGCGGATGCAGCGGTCGAACGCCACCCACGCCATGACCTTCGAGAACGTGAAGTGCTGGCGCCCACCACGGGTTTCCCAGATGCCTTCGTCGGGCTCGGTCCAGACTTTTTCGAGGTGTTCGAGCATCGCGCACTGGATCGACCACGCGGTTTCGTCGGCCTGCAGGCCGCCCACGCGCGCGAGGTGCAGCGCGTTCATGACTTCGCCATAGACGTCGAGTTGCAACTGGCCGACCGCGTTGTTGCCCACGCGCACCGGCTTCGAGCCTTCGTAGCCCGGCAGCCAGTCGAGCTCGAACTCGGGCAGGCGGCGCTCGCCGGCGATGCCGTACATGATCTGCAACTGCGAGGGCGAGCCCGCCATTACGCGACCGAGCCATGCGCGCCATGCGCGCGCCTCGTCGTAGTAGCCGCCGCGCATCATCGCGAGCAGCGTGATGGTGGCGTCGCGCAGCCAGCAGTAGCGGTAGTCCCAGTTGCGCGTGCCGCCCAACTGCTCGGGCAGCGATGTAGTGGGCGCGGCGACGATGCCGCCGGTGGGCTCGAACGCGAGCGCCTTGAGCGTGATGAGCGAGCGGCGGATCGGCTCGGCCCAGCGGCCTTCGATGGTGCTGCGCGCCGACCATTCTTCCCAGAAGTTCTCGGTGCGCGCGAGCGCCGTGAACGGGTCGCGCGGCGGTGGCAAGCGCAGATGCGAGGCCGCGTAGGCCATCGAAAACGGCACGCGCTCGCCTTCGCTCACGTCGAATTCGGCGACGGTGCGCATGTTCTCGCCTTGCAGGTCGACGGGCGTGCGCAGCACGACGGTGTCGGGGCCGACCGTCGCCTTGATGCCGCTCTCGTAGGCGAGGCGGCTCACCCACGGCACCGAAAAACCATAGTCGAAGCGCAGCACGAGCTCGCACTGCATGCGCACGGTGCCGCGCCGGCCTACCACGAGCCGCACGAGTTCGCTCCAGCCATTGCCGGGCGGCATGAAGTCGATCAGCGTGACGGCGCCTTCGGGCGTTTCGAAATCGGTTTCGAGGATCAGCGTGTCGCCGCGATAGCGGCGCGTGGTCTTGATCGCGGCCTTGGAGCCGTCGGCGGGCGGGGCCGGCGCGATCAGCCAGCGGCCGTTGTTCTCGGTGCCGAGCAGCGCGGCGAAGCACGCGCCGGAGTCGAAGCGCGGCCAGCACAGCCAGTCGATGGAACCCTCGCGGGACACGAGCGCGGCCGTGTGGCCGTCGCCGATCATTGCATAGTCTTCGATGAGTGCAGGCATGGTAAGCAGATTGACAGCGTTGCGACTTGAGCCGGGCTTGAACGGATACGGCGGATGCACGCACAAGATTAGTGGGTGCGGGGGGGCTCGCGCAACGCGTTTTGCGGCATGCCGCGGCCTCAAGCGTCAAAAATGCCCGAGATGCCCGCCCGTGCCGAAGAGCCCGACCAGCCCGATGATGATGAGATACAGCGCGACGATGTAATTGAGCAGGCGCGGCGCCACGAGAATCAGGATGCCGGCGATGAGCGAGGCGAGCGGGCCGATGGCGAGATGGATGTTCATGGTTCACTCCCTGGGGTAGAGCGGGCCTGGCCGGGCGGCCAGCGGCCAGCCAGGCGCAAGCTCTCCTATACTGGGCCGCGAATCTTCACGACACCGGTGCGCTCGCGCTTCGAAAAGAAAAATGGAGGTCGACATGTTTCAGGTCCATGCCGCCGCAATCGCCATGCCCGTGCCCGCGCATCGGCATGATCGCCACCATCCGCCGCGCGCGAAGAAGCGCGGCTTCATTCATCAGATCATCAAGGGTATCGTCATCATGGCCGCAGTCGCCACAACGCTCGCCGCCACCCAGGCATTCGCTCAATCCGGCGCGGGCGCAGCGTCCGCCGATACTGCGGCCGATGGCGTATATGACCTGATCGTCGGCACTTATACCGGCGGCAAGAGCGAGGGGCTCTACGTCTATCGCTTCGACTCGAAGACGGGCGACGCCCAGCAGGTGAGCGTCGCGAAGACGGTGAATCCGTCGTATCTCGTGGTGAGCAAGGACAAGCGCTTCGTCTACGCGGTGAACGAGCTGCCAGGCGACAACGGCCCGGCGACCCAGCGCGGCGACGTGAGCGCGTTCGGCTTCGACGCCGCGAGCGGCCAGCTCACATTCCTCGACAAGGTGTCCGCGCAAGGCAACGATCCCTGCTATCTGAGCCTTTCGCCCGATGGACGCTATCTTCTCGTCGCCAACTATTCGGTTGCGGCGGACCCCGGCGGCAGTTTCGCGGTGCTGCCCGTCGAGCAGGACGGCAAGCTTGGGGCATCGGTGCTCACCGTGCACCACGAGGGCGGGGGGCCGGTGAAGGGACGCCAGGACAACGCGCACGTGCATTCCACTGTGTTCTCGCCGGACGGGCGCTACCTCTTCACCCAGGATCTCGGCACCGACAAGCTCTGGACTTACCGCTACACGCCCGACGGCAGCCGCGGTCTCGTGAGCCCGGCCGAGTGGCGCTATACCGACGTGAAGGCCGGCACGGGCCCGCGCCACCTCATCTTCGGCAACGATGGACGCTTCGCATACCTCACGAGTGAACTGTCCGCCACGGTGAGCGTGTTCGCGTATCACGACGGTCGCCTGGCGCTCGAACAGGTCGAGAAGCTCGCGGAGCCGGGTTTCAAGGGCGCGGTGGGCGCGGCGGCGCTGCACTTGTCGCCCGACGGCAAGTTCCTGTACGTCTCGAATCGCGGCGACGCCAACGACATTTCGATCTTCGCCGTCGATGCGCGCACGGGCAAACTCAAGCGCGTGGGCCGTCAATCGAGTCTTGGCAAGGGGCCGCGCGAGTTCGCGATCGATCCGAGCGGCCAGTGGCTCGTCGTCGGCAATCAAGGTAGCGACACGGCCTACGTATTCCGCCGCGATCAGGAAACGGGCTTGCTCGAACCGAATCCGAAGCGCATCGACATCGGCTCGCCCGTCGACTTCAAGTTCGTCGCGCCGTAAAAAACAAAGCGCCGCGCTGGATCGTTCCAGCGCGGCGCTTCGCGTTCAAGCGACGCGTGCATCGCTGCGCGCATCGCGAGGCTTACTCGGACTGGCCTCCCGGCACGAGCACTTCACGGCTGCCGTTGATGCCCATCGGCGAGACGAGGCCCGCCGCTTCCATCTGCTCGACGAGGCGCGCGGCGCGGTTGTAGCCGATGCGCAACTGCCGCTGCACCGAAGAAATCGACGCGCGCCGCGTGCGCACGACGAACGCAACGGCCTCGTCGTAGAGCGGATCGGCTTCCGCCTCGGGCGATTCGCCGAACAGGTCCTGCGCCGCGCCTTCGCCCGCGGGGCCGTCGAGAATGCCTTCGACATATTCGGGCTCGCCGAACTGCTTCAGATACTCGACCACGGCGTGCACTTCCTCGTCGGCGACGAATGCGCCGTGCACGCGCTGCGGGTAGCCCGTGCCCGGCGGCAGGAACAGCATGTCGCCCTGGCCGAGCAGCGACTCGGCGCCCATTTGGTCGAGAATCGTGCGCGAGTCGATCTTCGACGAGACCTGGAACGCCACGCGCGTCGGAATGTTCGCCTTGATGAGGCCCGTGATGACGTCCACCGAAGGACGCTGCGTCGCGAGAATCAGGTGGATGCCGGCGGCGCGCGCCTTTTGCGCGAGACGCGCGATCAGCTCTTCGATCTTCTTGCCAGCGACCATCATGAGGTCGGCGAGCTCGTCGATCACCACGACGATCATCGGCAGCGGCGAGAGCGGCTCGGGCGCCTCGGGCGTGAGCGAGAACGGATTGCCGATCTTCTTCTCGTGCGCTTGCGCGTCGCGGATCTTCTGGTTGAAGCCCGCGAGATTGCGCACGCCCACCGCCGACATCAGCCGGTAGCGCTTCTCCATCTCGCCCACGCACCAATTGAGCGCGTTGGCGGCGAGCTTCATGTCGGTGACCACGGGCGCGAGCAGATGCGGAATGCCTTCGTACACCGAAAGCTCGAGCATCTTCGGGTCGATCATGATGAGCCGCACGTCCTCGGGCGTGGCCTTGTAGAGCAGCGAGAGGATCATCGCGTTGATCGCCACCGACTTGCCCGAGCCGGTCGTACCCGCGACGAGCATGTGCGGCGCCTTGGCGAGATCCGTGACGATCGGGTGGCCGACGATGTCCTTGCCCATCGCGATCGTGAGCTTCGATTGCGAGCGGTGGTACGGCGCCGATTCGAGAATCTCCGAGAGGCGGATCATCTGGCGGCGCGCGTTGGGTAGCTCCAGACCCATGCAGGTCTTGCCGGGGATGGTCTCGACCACGCGGATCGACGTGAGGCCGAGGCCGCGCGAGAGATCCTTCATGAGGCCGACGATCTGGCTGCCGCGCACGCCGAGCGCGGGCTCGACTTCGAAGCGCGTGATGACCGGGCCCGCCGAAGCGCCGACCACGGTCACGGGCACCTTGAATTCCTGCAGGCGCTGCTCGATCAACTGGCTGGTTTCGGCGAGCTTTTGCTCGGAGACGGGCTCGATTTCGGACGAGGCGCGTTCGAGCAGCTCGATGCCGGGCAGATCGACCGACGATGCGCTGAGCGGCTGGAACTCGAACGAGGTCGGCGCATGGCCGCGCACGGGCTGGCGCGGCGCGGCTGCTGGCTGACCTTCGGGCAGGGGCGCGGGCTGCGCTTCAGGCTGGAGCGCGGCCGGTGTGGCCGGCGCGCCGTTGCCGTGGTCGAGCGGGGTTGCGGGTGGTTGTGGCTGCGCCCACGGCGGTGTCGTGTTGGCGTAGCCGCTAGCTGCAACCGGGGCGGGCGATAGCGGCGCAGGGGCCTCGTGCGCGGTGGTTTGCGCCGTGGCTTCGACTGCCGGGGCAATGAACGGCGCAGCGCCTGGCGCTGCCTCCGGCGCTTGCATCACGTCGACGGCGGGCGCGCGTGCGAAGCCGATCGATGCAAAGGTCGGCGTCGCGGTGAATGCGGGCTGTGCCGGGGGAGTCGGCTGCGCTGGGGCCTCGGGCTTGGGTTCCGCAGATGTGACAGGTGCGGCCGCGAACGGTGCTGGCGTGGGAGGAACCGCCGCAGGCGAGTGGGGCGCGAAGTTTGCCGGCGCGATGGGCATCGGCGCCACGGCGCTCGGCGTCGCGATGGACGTCGGGTTTGGTGCGGTATTGAGCACCGCCGCCAGGAGCGAAGGCACTTCAACAGCGGGGGCCGGTGCGAAAGCACGGACTTGTGGCACGGGCGTTGAGGCGTCATCGTCGGCCGGCGTGTCGTCCTGCTGCGCGGCGTTCACAGGCCAAGTCTCCGCGATCACGCTATGGCTTGCCGGCGTGGGGGGCGCAGCGTGCAACGGTCCGGTCGCAACGCGCGGGAAGCGGACGACGTTTTCTGCGATTTCCGGCTCTGGCACATCGAGCGTTGCCTCCGGCGCCGCATCAGACGTTGCATCAGACGTTGCTTCAGACGTCGCATCAGGCAGCGGCGGCTCGTTCGTCGCGTCGACGGCGTCGTGATGCTGGAACGGTGTGATGGACGGCAGCGCGGCATGGGTCTGTGCAACGTTCTCAGCCGGCGCAACGTCGGCCGCTTGAGCCGATGGAGCGGGCGTCGAGGCGGCCTGGTCCGGTGCTGCGTCGGCCGGTTCGGCGGCTTCCGGTTCGTCGTCGAGCATGATCCACGGCATACCGTTGTCGAAGGTCGGCCAGTGGACCGGCGAAGTCGCGAGCGGCTGCGAGGGCGGCATTGCCGTTGCAATAGGCGCGGCAGGCGCAACGGGTGCCGGCAGCACGTCTTCCTCCTGCACGTCGATGAGGAACGCGGGGAGGGCGATCGGGTTCGAGGTGTCGTCGGCGGAGGTCCACGGCGCTACGGGGTCGGTGGCGGGCGGTGTGGCTGGCGGCGTGTCGGCGGTCGGCGCAACGGGCGTCAGATTGGATTCAGCCGTTTGTTCCGATTGCGCTGAACCAGGCGACGCGTCGTTGGACACGCTCGCGGGCGTCCCGGAAGATTCGGCCGGCGCATGATCCGAAGGCGCGGCAGACTCCACACGAGCGCCTTCATCCGCCGTATCCACCGCGACCACGTTGTCGAGCGCTGCCGTCCCGGACAGCGGAACGAATTGCGGCTCGACAAGCGGCAATTCCACGTGGGCTGGCGGGGCGAGGCTCGCGTCGCTGGCAGCCAGGTCAGCGGGGGCGTCTGCGTTCGCGCGCACTTCCGCTTGCGTAGCGGCCTGGTCGATCGTGCTGCGGCGCGCGAGACTCGCGCCTGCGAGCGTCGTCCAGCGCGCGGCGTTTTCCTCGATCGAGCGTAGCGTTTCGAGCACGCCCGTCGAGAGGGACGGTTGCGGTGTGGATGCCGTGCCCTGCGTCGGGCGGGAGTAGGCCGGCGTGGCGGTGCCCGCGAGCGGCGTCGTTGCGGACGCACCGAACTGGGTGCTGAATGACGAGCCGGGCGCGCGCTGTGCCGAACTGGGCGTGCCCTTGGCCGGCCAGACGAACGGACGTTGTGGTTTCTGCTGACGTGCTTGCGGCGCGGCTGCGGCCGCTGCGCGCGCGGCGGTGCTGCCCGCGACGGGCGGCGGCGCGCT
>NZ_CADIKL010000049.1 GCF_902859945.1 Paraburkholderia caffeinitolerans
TGGAAGTCGGCGATGAACCAGTTTGCTATCCTGTTTGGCGACCGATTCACGCAGGCGCGCGGGTAACGATTCCTTTAACCGCCTCGCCCACAAAAATGCGGACAGGTTCCGGGCAATACGGTCGACTTCCTGCTGCGCGCCCATCGCGACAAGGCCGCAGCCCGGCATTACTTCGAAAAGGCGATTGACCAGAACGGCGAGCCCGAAACGATCACGGTGGACAAGAGCGGCGCTAATCTGGCGGCCCTTGAAGCCCTCAACGCTGAGCGACCAAAATCGATCAAGATCCGGCAAAACAAATACCTGAATAATGTCGTCAAGCAGGATCACCGCGCCATCAAGCCCATCATCAAACCGATGATGGGGTTCAAGGCTTTCCGCTGTGCGCGCATCATCCTGTCCGGCATCGAGATTGCGCACATGATCCGCAAGGGACAAATGTGTGACGATGGCGTTGTATCGACTGCTGCCGAACAATTTTATTCTCTCGTGATGTAAGCCGCCCTCTACATTGCAGGTACTTGCTAACCCCTTCCCCATTAACGGGACACAACCCCGGGGAGAGCATTGCGAACTCAAGTTCGTCGGGAGCTGCGGAAATGGCGGCGTCTCTGCGAAGTCGGGTTCCGGGTTTTCCCGTGACTGCCGGCTCGCCGCACCGCCAGCACGCGTCACGAAGGTGTGCGTCAAGAGGAAGCGTCTGGCGCGAACCGCGCTGCCCTGCCGCACGCGTTGGATGCGGCAGACTCCTGCCTGCGGCCATGATAGCAATCGTCCGTCGGGCTGTACGGATATTCAGTATGGAAAAGCCCTCGATTGCGCGCGAAACTACCGCTTCATCGACGGCTCAACCGGAGGCTCCAATGGATCGGTTTGCACACTATCGCGGGTGGTCAATCGACGTCGCACCAGTCCTGGTTGGCACGCTCTTCCGTTCAAGCGCGATTGTCGAGCGGCTCCTCGATGGCGAACGCTTCATTTTTTCGGATCTGGGTGATCGCTCGACCCGCGACGATGCACACGAACGCGTCCTCGAGTGGACAAAACGTTGGATCGACAACAACTACCGAAACGAGCCTGTCCTTGCGAATGGCGCCCAGCACCGGGTGACCGACTGCGGATCCTGACGTTCGGGCGAGACCCCCATCGAACTGATGCCATACGCGACCTGTTCTCCGCCCTCGGGTGGCAATCGCTCCCCCGAGGGCTGCGTTTCGGTGCGCAACCTAGTTGCGGATCAGGAATCTGTCGCGGTTCTTCGCATCCTTGATCCAGTTCGGGGCACGCCCCCGGCCCGACCAGGTCGCCCCCGTCTTGGGGTCACGGTATTGTGGCGGCGCGCCGCTTTCGGCGGGCTTCCTCGGCCTGCCCCGCCCCCGTCCGAAGATCTCCTGCTCCGTGAACCCGTAGTCTGCGACCTTGGCCCGGATGTCCGCGAGCACCTCCTGAAATTCTGCCGCCCGGGCCGCCGCTGCCTCTGCCTCGAGCTCGGCCATTTGTTGCTTCAGCTCCTTGTATGTCGCCAAGATTGATCTCCCTGAGCGGATATGGTGAGGGCGATCATAGCGCGCTTCGCATTGATGCGATCGCCAGACGGCCTTCCGTCGTAACGGCGGGAATCTGGATCTGCGAACTCACCACGGCGCTTCCGCGCCTGGTTTGTCACTGACTAGAAAAGCCCCTGCTGCAGCACATCTCGGGCCGGCGGAAACGAAACCTTTGCACGGCGCGCGGTGCGACGACACACGAGGCGCAGGACGTGCGCGACGACCTCCGTGCGCAGATCAGCCGAGTCCAGCACAAATGCGAAGAGGCTCCCCCCTCGGGCACAGCATCCGAGAGCAAGCGTAATGATGCGCTGGCCTTGTTACGTTGACATGCGCAGGCTATGTGGTCATAAAAACAAGTTATCCTTATTAATCAATGAAATTGGCTTCGGCATAAATAGTCCAACCATGCCAGGAGGCAAGGCGTTCCTTGAGTATGGTGCGATGACATACCGCGTTCATCCGATGTCTGGGCAACGCGAAGTGCTGCCGGATCGGGCCGAAGGATGAGAGAAATGCCTGTGTACGCTTCGAATCACGAAAGCCGGACATGGCACGTTCACGCCGGCGCGTGGGTTGACGCCTGTTCTCTGCCCGGTTGTTGACCCGTACTGCGGCTTTCACGAACACGTGCTTCACGCCAGCCAGTTCCGGAATGTCCGCCTTCGCTGCCGGATAGCTGCGCAACCGGTCAGTGAGGATGCCGCGGGGCGCAGGTGCCGAACGCAGCACGCGCAGGAAGAAGCGCTTGGTTGCAGCCTTGGCGCACCGCTTTTGCACCTGCACGTCCAGTTCGGCACCGTGTTCGTCGACCGCACGCCACAGCAAGTACGGCTCGCCGCGCTGGCTCACGAACATTTAGTCGAGATGCCACGTCGAGCCGGGCTTTCGCCGCGCTGCTTTCGCGCGGCCGGCAAAGGCAGCCCCAAATTTTTCACACCAGCGTCGAACGCTTTCGTACGTCACACTCACGCTGCGCTCAAGCAGCAACTCGTCGATATCGCGCAAGCCAAGGTTGAAGCAAAGGTACCAGCGAACCGCGCAACCGATGATCACCGCCGGATACCGGTGCCCATGGTAGAGCGATTTGGTGTTCTTCATGCCCATCTTTTACGTCACGGCCTCGTCAATGTGACAGCGCCCCCGGCACCTATCAACCTGGATAGGACCGCGTTGAAGCTTCCCGCCGCCGGCTCTGCATCGACTATATTTTCGTCAGAAGAAAAGAAAGAGATAGAACCTTGGGGACCACGAGTCTTCATGGTCCAACAGCGCATTTGAAGAGGTTCGTCACGCGGTGCTATCAGGGGTATGTCCAGACCACACTTCGATTCCTTGAGACCTGTGATTTCAACTCTCCAAAGCAATGCGGATAGTACCGAACCCGACCCGTGGTTCGCGGTCCGCAAAGCGGCACGCCTGATAGCCGTGCGCTCCCTCTCTTCAGCCTGACAGGATCAGGCGAGCAAATCTTCTGGCGCGGCAGATCCGCGATAACGGTCGCTGCCGCGATGGCCCTTTCGTGGACGCGAACTGCGGCGCGATCCCGGAGGATCACTGGCAGAACGGCCGCAGCTCAACGCGCATCATTGTGATGAAGGAGGTTCAATCATGGCTTACAAAAAGCTCGTCAACCAAAGTGGCCTTGCACTTTCCATTCAGTTTGTTTCCCGCCTGGGCTCGGATCCCAATCAGTCAGGTCCCATTGTGACGGTTTCATTGCCGGCCAGCGGGAAGCAAACCGTCGAGTACGGCAATCCACAGAATCCGTATCTCAACGGCCTCGTCGTTTCGTCGAGTTCCGATGGCGCGTTTTCCAACGGCTCGCAGATCGTGACTTCCCGAGGGAGCTCATGGGACAACGTTCTGAATACGAACGACACCCTCACATTCAGTGGCGCCGGCGGCTTGAACGTGACGGGTTCCAACACCTGATCGCCACTTGAACGCTTTGATCCTGCTCCTGTCGGCAGTCACGCTCACTGCCGACAGATAGCAGACCCTGCTGCATCAGGAAAACCCGCACTCTACTTCTGTTTATATGCATTCCTAATAATATGTAAAACCTTAACTTGCCTTGACCAAACACTCGCGTAGAAACTCTCCAAAAATAAAAGACAACTTCCTCTCCAGAATATAAATCGGATAACTATGCATTATGCAAAAACTCTCCAATGATGCTGCGGTGAAGTTAGAAGAAGAATCGTCGGCAACGCAGACACCCACCGCTCCGATTTATCCGACCTACGGGGTTCACAATCCACCACAATACAGCCCGTGCGCCGCGCCGGACTGCCTGTATGCGCGTGCGCCCGGCGAGCCTTCCGATCCGATCCTGCCGCTCTACTGGTCCGCGAAATGGAAGATGTACCGCGTGTACAACCGGTACGACGAGTATCCGCCGCCGTATGACGGCGTCCCGTCGCATCCGTTGAAGGAGGGCGTGGACTACGAAGTGTCTAATGGCGCAAGCTATTACGACAGCACGTGGGTCGGGCCAGACGGCGAACGCGGCGCGATGATGGAGTATTACGAGGACCGCGCGCTGCCGATCTTTCCTGGCTCGAATCACTATAGTTGCGCGTACATCTCCCTCGGCGACAACGCCTACTTCCTCACGTTCGAGGAAAGCCGCCCTGCCACCATGGTTCCCGTGTGCCTGTTTTCGGCGCTGAACCATCCGCCCATGCGCGACTTCATCAAGCATCTGCCCTACAGCAAGGGAGACAGTGAACGGCTCGGCTCACGCGTGCAGGGATACTCGTTCTGGACGAGCCCCGAAGGAAATCGTCCGCCGGTCCAGATTGGCGTCAGTCCGGACCGCACCAAAGACGGCGCGGTGCTGTTCGGCTATGCCTTCCACAGCGACTGGACCGAAGACAGGACGAGCGGCGCCGAACCCGCACTGTATCGGCTGCCGCAGTCGTTCTATTTCTCCGGGTGGCCGGCAGATCCGCCGAACGCGCCTATCGTCAGTCAGAACTTCTACGACTTTTCGTTCACGAAGCCCGACCCAGCCACGACGTGGGACCTCGTCGCACAGCTGGCGCAAGGACAGCCTATCCCGGTCTGCCAGTTCGGCTCCTGAGCCGTAGCGCTGCGACGCACACTCACCTGCTGTTTCGATAACCACCGCAATAGCTTTACGGAGGTCAAAGTGATTCGCCTGGCCGTTACAAAGCTGACGAGCGTAGAAGATGCGCAATCCCTGCTGCAAACCGCAATCGGTGTCGAATTCGGCACATTGCCTCCGTATCTTTATGCGCTGTACTCCATCCCACCGGAGACCAACCCGGAAGCGACCCAACTCATTCGTTCGGTGGCGCTGCAGGAGATGATTCACATGTGCCTCGCGTGCAATATCCTGAACGCGCTGGGCGGCAATCCGGTCATCCACGTGCAGCAGTACCCCGGGCCGCTGCCCGGCGATATTGGTCCGAACAACACGCCGCTGACCGTACACCTGTATCCGTTCTCCAGGGACGCACTGGCGCAGGGCATGGCGATCGAAGAGCCGGAAAATCCTCCCGACTATCCGGTCAAGACTGCTGCCCTGCTGGCGGAAGCGGCGCCCAAAGCCGTGACGATCGGCCAGTTCTACGACGCACTCGACAAGTTCCTCGCGACCTTGCCCGCGAGCACATGGACGCCGAACCGGAATCAGATCGTCGACAAACAATTCTTTCCGGGTCAGCTCTTCGCGGTCAACAACTATGCTGATGCGCACAAGGCGATCACACAGATCGTTTCTGAAGGAGAGGGAACGAGCGAAGGTAGCGAGTACGATCCGCTCGACTTCCAGGACCAGCCCGCGCACTACTTCCGCTTCGGGGAAGTCTTTTACGAGCGCGTGCTGACCAGAGATCCCGACAGCCAATCCGGCTACACGTGGGGCCCGGCGCGCCTGGAAGTGACGTGGCCGCCTGCCGGGCGCGACCTCACCGACCCTGCCCTGCACAATTTCTCGAACGAGCCGCCTGCCGCGCAGGCGGCGCAAGCGGCCTGCAACGCGGCGTTCACCCGGATGTTCGATGCACTGCAGGGCGCCGTTACCGGTGTGGACGGCGCGCTCGGCGAGGCAGTGCGTTTCATGTTCGATCTGCGCATGGCCGCGTTGCACGCTTTCTCCGTGCCGTTGAACAACGGTCAGTTCGCCGGTCCCGCCTTTCTTTACGTGCCCAACCTTCATGGAGACAAATGATGAGTGTGCTCGAGATTCCTCGCATTTACTTCAAGGGCAACGTGTCGTGGGACCCGGTGACCACCAACAACTACCCCGTCAACTACGACGAGACGGATTGCACCACCGTCCTGCCGCAGAACCTGCCGACTATCCAGGATGACGTTCAGGCATTCCGCGATAGAGCGGTGGCCCAGATTGGGGCCAGCGGCAACTGGAACCCCCACGGCACCTATCGTTCGTCTTTCTACGAGACGGCCGTCTGCGGGTTCGATCGTGGCCACGGAACCCAAACCGACGATCCGTTCGCGACCAGCGCAGTGAACTTCACCGGCATGCTGGTCGACCTCGAACCGTTCGGCAGCGTTAGCTCGCAGCTCTTTTTCGATTCGATGCTGTTCGGCGTCGAGGGTGGCTACAGCATTCAGTTGCCGCGCACGTCGCGCATCATTGCGCGGCAGATCAACTTCGGCCGCAATACGTCCAAACAGACCGCGATCGCGGGCATCGCGTCGGTCATCTGGACGACCTGCTTCGCAAAGGCGGACGGCCTGCGCATCAACGCACTCGACTCGGGCATCCTCGCCGATCTGAAAAAAGCGCTGGAAGCCGACGACGTGCTGGGCTTGACCGTCCGGTTCAATGCCTATCGCACCGTCTACTACGACAACGCAGCGCTGACCAACGGCTCGCCGGCCATGGCGCAGGAGGCGCAGCAGCTGGCCGACAAAATCGCCAGTGGCGGCTTTCAGCCGAATCCGGCCCGCAGCCTGATCGTCGGCGTGGCGGGCTTGTGGCGCAAGAACGAGCCGGTTCACGAACCCGGCGACCGCGCGCTCATTCAGGTAGGGGCTCAACCCGCGGTGGGCACCGCCTCGGCCCGTTGCAACGTCGACTCGCTCGTCATCGACCTTTCGAATAGCGTGCCGGAAGTCGATGTGGCGTTGACGAAGCAGGATCTCGGCAGGCTCTCCGTCGTGGCCATCGATCAGTCGGGCGCGGTCCAGCAGGAGTTGGGATCGATCCCGTACAAGTCGTATGACCGTACGGCTTACGAGGCCAGTGCCGGGCTCGTGACCCTGCCGCTCGCGCCCGGCATGGCGGAAAAAATAGCCGTGCTGAATCTCCAGGTAAATACCGTGCAAGGGCCGATCCTCCAGGAACAGGCGTTTCGCGCCATTCCGCTGACGCCGAACTTCTACGCGGACCAGGAAACGGCAACCTCGGCTTCGTTCCAGGTGTACGAGCACGGCGTGCCGGCCGGCAACGGTATCGCCTTTCAGTTGAATCAGATGTCGTCCGATGGACAGACGGTTGAAGTAAGCATCCCCATGACGACCGACGCCACGGGTATCGCGAAAGTATCGTTGTCCGCCGCTCTGCCGGGCATCACGGCCTACGTGCCCAGCTTTCCGTCCCAGACGGTGAGCTCGTTGAGCACACAGCTCGATACCTATATGTATGTGCGCGTGCTACCCGACGATCCGCAGATCGGCGCGCTACCGCCCACCTGGCCCAATGTGTACAAGTACGTGCTGTCGAACTGGAATGCGATGGCGCCCTGCATGGATAACTGGTTGCGTCTCGACGATCCCGAACAGATCCGTACGTACGCGACTGTCCTCAAGCGCTTGACCGACCCCGCGGCCTTCGAACATTTCCGCTTCATGCCGATCACGCGAGACATGAGCGCCGGCATGCGTTCACTGTTGTATGCGTGGCTCGATTCGCCGAAGGATCACGAGGCGGAATTGCCGTCGCGCGTGCGACTGCTCAAAAACGTATTGCGGACGCAGACAGCGACTGCGGTTCAGCGGCGGGAAGAGGCCACCCTGCCCCTTGAGACCATGACGCAAACGGAACTCAGCCGCAGCCTGCGCGGAGGACCCAAAGGCAACTAGCGCCTCACGCCTCTCCCCGTGCTTCTCGTCCACGCAGGACAGGAAGCGCGTTCAGCAACATCGTCAAGCGATCGACAATGAATCATGGATACCCCGATGCGATTCGACGCCGCTGAAGCGCTTTCGGCGCTTCTCGGCGCTCATCTTTCGCACGAAGCGAACACCTTCCGGTCGAGCGCAATGAATGAGATACGCAACGGCGTATCGATGCAACGGCTCGCGCAACTGCTCGCGCTCGCGAGTCGACACGCTCGCGCTGGCGTCCCGCTGGCGTTGACTCCCGACGAGTTGCACCCGCTGAACATCGGCGTTCCCGGCTGGAATCCGGCGCAGTGGAGCCTGCTGGAGACGCTGCGTATCGCGTTGCTGCTCGCGTCCCCGGACAGGGAGAGCGACGCTTTCCCCGCAGCGTTCCAACATTGCTTCCAGTTCGCGGACCACGGCGAATCGTGCGCGCTGTACCGTGCGCTGCCGCTGCTGCCGCGCGGCGAACGTTTCGTCTGGCGCGCACGCGAGGGCTGCCGCTCCAACATGCGTTCGCTGTTCGAGGCGGTGGCGCTCGACTCGCCCTACCCGGCGCAACACTTCGACGACGTCGCCTGGCGTCAGCTCGTGATCAAGGCCGTATTCATCGACGCACCGCTCTGGCGGGTCGACGGCCTCGATCGACGGCTGTCCCCCGAGCTTGCGCGGATGGCGCTCGATCTCGCCGACGAACGGCGCAGCGCGGGCCGCGCGGTGTCGCCGCAGACATGGCTTTGCCTCGGCCCGTATGCGGGCGAACGCGGGCTGCGAGCATTGCAGAAGGAACTGGCCGAGGGCGACGAGCAAGGCAAGCGCGGCGCCCTGCTCGCTATCGCCCGAGCCGGCGCATTGACCACCGAGCGCCACTGGCTGCGCACCGCCTTCAACACTCACACGCCCTTCATCGAACAAGCCCGCCAGGACGGCTTCACACAGCGCACCTTCCGCTTTCTGTCGCCACTACAAGAGGACCGGTCATGAGATTCTTCGACCCCCACATCCACATCAGCTCGCGCACCACCGACGACTTGCAGGCGATGGCCGCCGCTGGCGTGCGCGCGGTCATCGAACCGGCGTTCTGGCTGGGGCAGCCGCGCACCACTGTCGGCAGTTTCATCGACTACTTTTCGAGCCTGGTCGGCTGGGAACGCTTTCGCTGCTCGCAGTTCGGCATTGCGCACTACTGCGCGATCGGCCTGAATTCGAAAGAGGCGAACAACGAAAAGCTCGCGCGCGAAGTGCTGGAAGTGATTCCGCAATTCGCGCTGAAAGAAGGCGTCGTTGCGATCGGCGAGATCGGCTACGACGAGATCACCGAAGCGGAGGATTTTGCTTATCGCGCACAGCTCGATATCGCGCGCCAGCACGACATGGTCGTGATGGTTCACACGCCGCATCGCGACAAGAAAGGCGGCACGCTGCGCTCGATCGAGGTTGCGCGCGAACACGGCATCCCCGTGACGAAGCTGGTTATCGATCATAACAACGAAGAAACCGTACGCAGCGTGCTCGATTCCGGCGCGTGGGCGGCATTCACCATCTATCCGAACACCAAGATGGGTTCGGAGCGGATGGTCGAGGTCGTCCGGCAGTACGGGCCGGAGCGGATCATCGTCGACAGTTCGGCGGACTGGGGCGTCAGCGACCCGTTGTCGGTGCCGAAAACCGCGCGGCTGATGCTCGAACGCGGCATTCCGCTCGCCGCCGTCGAAGCGGTCACGTGGGGTAACGCATTGCAGGCGTATGCACAGTCGCAGCAGATCGACGTCGCCGCACTGGACCAGACGCCGCGGCTCGATCAGCGGCAACTGTTCGCCGACAACTCGGTTCTTCGCGGTCAAACACCGCGCGTCGACGAATTCGTTCCCAATTGACAGCCCACGGCGTCGCCCGTCTTCAGCGGCCGTGACGGCTGTGCCACAACGAGACGCGACACGTTTCTCGCACGGAGATCCGCATGCTGGAACATCGCATCGAGCAATCATTTGCCGTTCGCTACAGCTATCCGGTGTGCTTCACGCGCTACGCGTTCGAACCGTCCAATACGGTTCTTGCGGACCTGATCCGGCAGCCGGGGCGCGGCCGCGCGGCGCAAGTGCTGTTCGCGGTGGATTCCGGTCTCGCAGCGGCCCGACCGGGGCTGCTGCGCGCGATCGACTGCTATGCGCACGCCCATGCCGATGCGATCGGCCTCGCCGGCCCCGCGTGGATCGTGCGCGGCGGAGAAGCATCGAAGGAAGGACTGTGCGAGGTGGCTGCGCTCTATGCGATGGCGCAGGACTTCGGGTTATGCCGGCACAGTTACGTCGTCGCGATTGGCGGCGGCGCGGTGCTCGACGCGGTGGGTTTCGCCGCCGCGACCGCCCATCGTGGCCTCCGGCTCATCCGCATGCCCTCGACGGTGCTCGCCCAGAACGACGCCGGCGTCGGCGTGAAGAACGCGGTCAACTGGCACGGCCGGAAGAACTTCGCCGGCACCTTCATGCCACCCTTCGCGGTCGTCAACGACTTTGACCTGCTGAGCGGCGCGCCCGCTGCCGACCGGCGCGCGGGCATCGCCGAGGCCGTCAAGGTCGGGCTGATCCGCGATGCGGACTTTTTCGACGAGATTCACCGCCAGCGGTTCGAACTCGCCCGCCTCGCGCCGCACGCGCTGGAGCCGCTGATCGTCCGTTGCGCCGAACTGCATCTCGCGCAGATTCGCCATGGCGGCGACCCGTTCGAGCATGGCAGCGCCCGCCCGCTCGACTTCGGCCATTGGGTCGCGCACAAGCTCGAAGAGCTTTCCCATCACCGGTTGCGGCATGGTGAGGCCGTTGCCATCGGCATTGCGGTCGATACGCTGTATTCGCAGTGGCTCGGCATGATCGGCGCTGCCGATGCAAGCGCCGTGCTGTCGACACTGCGCGACATCGGCTTCGTGCTCGACGACGATGCGCTCGACGAACTCGACATCGCGCAGGCACTGAACGAATTTCGCGAGCACCTGGGCGGCCAGCTCTGCATCACGCTGCTTGCGCGTATCGGCCAGGGCGTCGAGGTGGATACGATCGACATCGCAGCGATGCATGAATGCATTGCCGCGTTGCGCACCGGCGGTCCGGCAATGCAGTTGCCCCCACAACCGGTCTCACGGGAGGTGGAGGCGTGAACCGCGACTATCCGCTGACCTACTGCACGAACATTCACCCCGGCGAAACGTGGGCGGACGTGCGACGCAACCTCGAAGACCATGGGCTGCAAGTCAAAAGGCTTTGTTCGCCGGGGGAGGCGTTTCCGCTCGGCTTGCGCCTTTCGGCACAGGCCGCGTTCGAGCTCGACAAAGCCGAAATCCGCCGCTTCGCCGACTGGTGCGGCGAGCATGATTGCCATGTGCTGACGCTCAATGGCTTTCCGTATGGCTCGTTTCATGGCACGGCGGTCAAGGAGAACGTCTATCTGCCCGACTGGCGCGATCCACTCCGGGTCAGCTATACGAAGCGGCTCGCCGACATCGCCGCGCAGTGGACACCGAGCCATCGGCCCATCTCGATCTCGACCGTGCCGGTGGCGTTTCGCGCAGGCTTCGAGCCTGCGCACTGGACGATCGTCAGGACTCACCTGTTCGACGTGGTGGCGCATCTCGCGCGCATTCGCGAGCGCGGCGGCCCGCTGATCCGCCTCGCGATCGAGCCGGAACCGTGCTGCGTGGTCGAGCGAACCGACGAGGCCGTCGCGCTGTTCGAGCGCATGGCATTTCCGGAACCGCTTGCCGCGCACGTCGGCCTGTGCTTCGACTGCTGCCATCAGGCCGTGGAATTCGAGGAGCCCGCCGACTGCCTCGCGAAACTGGCAAGTGCCGGCATTCCCATCGCCAAGGTTCAGGTCTCGTCCGCATTGCGCGCGCACGGCAAGGCGGTGACCGCGCTGCTCCAGTTCGACGAGCCCACGTACCTGCATCAGGCCGTCGTGTTGCGGCGAAACGGCGAGCTTCGACGTTTCACCGACCTGCCCGGTCTCGCGCGCTGGCTGCAGGAAGGCGAACTGGCCGAAGAATGCCGCGTCCATTTCCATGTGCCGATCTTTCTGGAGGAACTGGGCGGAATCGGCACGACACGCTTCTTTCTCGAGACGTGCCTGCCGCGATTGCCAGCGGGCACGCCGCTCGAAGTCGAAACGTACAGCTTCGGCGCGCTGCCCCCCGCCTTGCGCCTCGATTCGCTCGGCCATTCGATCGCGCGCGAACTCAACTGGGTCAGGGAGACGCTCGATGCAGCGCACGGCCGTCATTAACGTGGTCGGTCTGACCCGGAACCTGATCGGCGAGCACACGCCGCGTCTTGCCGCATTCGGCCGCGCCGCCGGCGGCGCAATCGCCACCATCGACGCGGTGATGCCTGCCCTCACCTGCTCCGCGCAGACGACGTACCTCACCGGCAAGCTGCCGGGCGCGCATGGCATCGTCGGCAACGGCTGGTACTTTCGCGAGCTGGACCAGGTCCTGCTGTGGCGCCAGAGCAACCGCCTCGTGCAGGCGCCGCGCATCTGGCACCTCGCGCGTGAGCGCGACCCCAGCTTCACGTGCGCGAACACGTTCTGGTGGTATGCGATGGCCACCGACGCCGATATCACACTGACGCCACGACCGCTCTATTGCGCGGACGGCCGCAAGCTCCCCGACTTCTACGCGCAGCCCGCGTCATTGCGGGATTCGCTGCGCGAGCGGCTCGGGCAGTTTCCGCTTTTCGACTTCTGGGGGCCACGCACGAGCATCCGCTCCAGCCGATGGATCGCGGACGCGGCGCTTGAGGTCGAGAAAGCCTTCCAGCCCACGCTGAACCTGATCTACCTGCCCCATCTCGACTACTGCCTGCAACGCGGCGGGCCGCATGGCGATATTTCGGCCGATCTGCGCGAAATCGACACCGTGTTCGGCAACCTCAGCGACGCCTTGCAGTCGCGCGGCGTGAGCGTCGTCGTGCTCTCCGAGTACGGCATCATGCCCGTGCAGCGGCCGGTCCACATCAATCGTGCGTTGCGCGACGCCGGCCTCGTCGAGATCAAGCGCGACCTCGGGCGCGACTATCTAGACACGGGCGCTTCGCGCGCATTTGCCGTGGCCGATCACCAGATCGCCCACGTGTACGTGCGCGACCGGCGCGACGTCGCCACGGTGCAACGCCTGTGCGAAGCACTACCCGGCGTCGCCGAAGTGCTGGGCGAATTGGGCAAACGCCATCATGGTGTCGCGCATCCGCGTGCCGGCGAGCTCGTGCTGCTCGCAGAGCCAGATAGCTGGTTCACGTACTACTTCTGGCGCGACGACGCCGCCGCGCCAGACTATGCGCGCACGGTCGATATCCACAACAAGCCAGGCTACGACCCGGTCGAGCTGTTCATCGATCCCGCGCTGCGCTTTCCCGCGTTGAAAGTCGCGTCCGTGCTGGCGAGAAAGACGCTGGGCATGCGTTACGTGATGGACGTAATTCCGCTCGACGCGTCGCTCGTCCAAGGTTCGCACGGCGTTCGCACGGCGGACGACGGCGACGCACCTATCCTCATGAGCTCCGAACGCGGCCGGATTCGCGACGGCAACGTCGCGGCGACCGATGTCTGTTCCATTTTGCTCGAGCACATCTTCGACCATGAGCACAGTCACGTTGAATAACCGCATCGGCGCGATCCTCGCGCTGTGCCGCATCAGCAACCTGCCCACGCTGTGGATGAACGTGCTGACTGCGGCGGTGCTCGCGAACCCGCCCGAAGGCGCACAAGGTGTCTTCGCCGTGCTGCTGCTCTGCCTTGCGTTGTCCTGCTTCTATTGCGGCGGCATGGCCCTCAACGACGTTTGCGACCTCGATTACGACAGCGTCCATCAACGCTTTCGCCCCATCGTCGCGGGACGCATCACGCTGGCTCAGGCGAGCGCAACCCTCTGCACGCTGTTCGCGCTCGGCTTCCTGTGCCTGGTCGCCGCGCCGTATCGCGCGGGCCTCGCGGCGGGCGTGGCGCTGCTCGCGGTCATCTGGCTCTATGACCGGTTTCACAAACGCCATCCGTCCACCGTGGTGTTGATGGCGGGGGCGAGGCTGCTCGCCTATGCCGTGACCGCACTGGCGTTGACGGGCACAGTGCCCGGTCTCGTCTGGCTGGCCGGCATCGTGCAAGCCGCCTACATCCTGACGCTGACGTTCGTCGCGCGTTACGAAAGCCGCATGCCGAATCACCGTTACGCGTGGCCCGTCGTCCCCTGGATGCTCGCGGCGATTCCGCTGTGCGATGGCGTCGTGCTGGCCGTGCTCGTGCATCCTGCCTGGCTCGTCGCCGGCGTGGCCGGCATGGCGCTGACCCGTGCCGCGCAGCGTCACGTGCGCGGCGACTGAGACTGAGACCGCGAATACGGCACGCAGCCGCCCCGGCGCGTGCACGACCGTCCGAGGTGCGGGGCACCCCTTGGCGCAGCCGCGCCAGCCGATTCACTGCAAGTAGAGGGAAACGACATGAGCCCAAGCGATGCCCGCACCGTCAGCCTCACCTCGAACTGGTTCATCCGCCCCGGATGCGAGGAAGCCGCCGACGCCGCGTTGCGCGAACTCGCGCACGACGTTGAGCGCGAGGAGCCCGATACGCTGACCTACCTCGTCCACCGCCCATGGCGCGGCACGGAGCAGTTACAGACGCTGCCCCCCGTCGATCCGCTGAGCGTGCTGTTCTTTGAAACTTACCGCAATGCCGATGCCTTCCTGCGTCACGTCAGCGGCCCCGTCTTCACGAGCTTCGTGCAGCAGCACGGGAATCTCTTCGTCCAGTCCGATGGCAAGCCCTTCACGACGGTCGAGTTTCTCGAAACACGTGCCGGGTTCGTTCGGACGACGCAGGTTTCCCATGTCTCTGGTGCCAGCGCAGCCGAGGCGGCAGCCAACCTGCATCCCAGTGTGATGTTCGAGATCATCGCGAGCGACCAGGCGACGCTCAAGACGTTCTATAGCGGCGTATTCGGCTGGCAGTACTCGACGGGCACCGCCGGCTTCGCCTACATCCCGTTCCCGGCGCGCGTCACCCCGCTGCTGGGCGGCATCGGGCAGACCGAGCCGAACACGCCCGGCTACGAGCCCGGCAAGAACTTCTATCTGCGCGTCGACGACCTCGAGGCCGCGATCGCGCGCGTGCTCGCGCACGGCGGGCAACGCTATGTCGATCCGGTCAGCGTGGACGGCTACACGTTCGCGATGGTCAAAGATCCCGAAGGCAACACGATCGGTTTGATCAAGCCGTTCTGAATACCACCGGAAGCAGAACGGCGGCGCACAGGTGGAGCACGCCTGCGATTGCGGCACACCGCAGCATTCCTGCAAGGAGAAGAGATGAGCTACCTGCAATTCCCGAGGTTTGCGTTCACCGGCAAGTTTCAGGCCGACGTCTCGACAGTCAACAATGATCCCCGCCATTTCGACAACGAGCATTTCGAAGCGTCGTTTCAGGAGTTCCAGAGCAAGGACGCGATGAATGGCTGGTGGAATCCGACCGGCACCGCGATCATGCGTTTCACCGATTGCACGGTGAAGAGCCTGCGAGGCCTGACCGGTCAGTTGCTGACCGCCCCCCAATCCGATCCGCTGATCGGCTGCACGGTGGGCAATTCGCTCAGCCGCCCGGCTGGCAAGCTCGTCGACCTCGACCCGGACTGGCAGCTCGCGTCGAATATCTACGGGCTCGAGGTGTCGCTGATCGGGACCGACGGGCTGCCGATCATGACCGCCGCCTACGAAAGCAATCCGTTTCGCGACCTCTGGTTTACGCGCTCCACCGCCGGTGGCGACAGCGGCGCGTCGGCGATGTTCCAGTCGGTCCTGACCAACATCGTCTGGCATCGCGACCTGAAAAGCGCGTTGCTGGACCAGTTGCGCTCGGCTTCGGAACGCGACGAGCTGTCGATCCGTTTGAGCACCTACGGCTACCAGCAGCGCGTGAAGAAGAACGGCGTACTCGTGCCCGACTTCGGCTACGGCATTCTCCTCGGCAACATCGGGCCCGCGAAGGCCAGTCAGCCGCACTCGTTCATTCTGGGGCGTCGCTTCATGCCCACCACGTCGAACGGCGCGGGCGACCTCGTCAGCGGCAACGGCATCGGGTGTTTTTCGTCGTTCGTAGATGAGCAAACGAGCACGCTCAACGTCGATCTCAGCAATGCGCTGCCGCTCGGCGAAGGCTACAAGATCGCGCCGGTGAGCGGCCGGCCGCTGCAGTTCGCGGTGCTGCTCGACGACGCCGTTACACAGGATACTGAATTAACAAAAGACGGCTACATCGCTCTCGGCAACGTCGACCAGACACAGAGCCTGCAGGACCTCGAAGGCGGGGTCCAGTCGCTGCCGCTGCCAGGCGATCTGCTGCAAAAAGTGCGCGGCAAGCCGCTCGCCATCGTTCAGGCCGTTGACGGCTCGGGCAGCGCGACCGTCTGCGTGCGCGAAGCGCCCCACGGCCTCGAGGTTCGCGCGGATGCGTTCACGTTCAAGCTCGACCCGAACGATCCCGCCCAGAACCGCACGCAGACCAGCCTCTACGCGGCGCGCTACGGCGAGCCATGCGCGCATCAGAAGCTGGACTTCTGGATCGGCTCGCCCGCCCCCGACTACTCGAACACGCCAGCGAGCGGGAAAGCCGGCGCGACGCCCCGGGCGCTGCTGCCCATCAACAACGTACCCGGCGGCCTGCAACTGACACCAGAGCGCGCACAGACCGACGAGCGCGGCGTGGCGCGCATCGCGATCACCGGCCCCGAATCGATGGGCAATCCGCGCGGCTACATCGACGGCCAGCTCTATGTGATCTCGTACAACTTCGCGGGCGGCGACACGGCCATCCAGCAGCCATACGACAAGCTGGCGATCGTGGTCTTCAGCACCTTTCCGGCACGCGACGAGCCGGTCGATCTCGACAACCCGCGCTGGGAGGACGTGCAGCCCATCCTCCAGCAGTACGCCAATCTCTACCCGGTGATGAGCCAGGGGCTGTTCGACTTTTCGAAGCAGGAAGTCGCGGATTCCGCCGCGTTCGTCATGCATTTCGTTTTCGACAAGACCATCGACGACCCTGACCAGATGCCGGTGACACGGGATCTGTCCGCCACGAAGCGCCGCATGCTCATCAACTACTTCCGCAATGTGATGAACCGTACCGGCAAAACAATGGATCGCCAGGTGCTGTTCGGCAAGCGATGCCCGTTGCGCGACCTCGCCGGCGACCGCGACGCAGCGCCCGACCTCACTGGCATCGCCACGCAACGTATCGGCAGCAAGAGCTGAAGGTAGTGTGCGGACCCGTCACCGCTCCTTATTGAACAGGAATGATTCGCCATGCTGAAGATCAGAAAGGAAGTCATCGCCCGTCTGCGCGCGGCCGATAGTGTCGAAGAGGTGCAGACGATGCTGAGCGGCGCGATGTCGCTCGAACTCTCGACGATCCCGCCCTACCTCACCGCGCTGTTTTCGATCAAAGCGGAAAACCGCGAAGCGCGTGCGCTGGTGCATTCGATCGTGGTCGAGGAAATGCTTCACATGACGCTCGCGGGCAATACGTTGATCGCGATCGGCGGCAACCCGAAACTGCTCGAGATCGCGCAGCAGCTCCAGTATCCTGGCCCGCTGCCGATGTGTATCGACGAAGGCCTGACCGTCACGCTGGGCTCACTGACGAAGCCGCAGGTCGGCAACGTGTTCATGGCCATCGAGCGGCCGGCCACGAAAGCGATCCTTCCCGGCGAGACCCGGCTGCTCGCCGATGCGCAGGCCAGCTACGACTCCATCGGCGACTTCTATGCGGCGCTGATCGACAAGCTCGCGGAACTCGTTGCCGCCGGGCAGCCGATCTTCGCACATCCGCGGCTCGAACAGCAGATCGACATCAGCAAATGGTTTCCGCCCGAAATCCAACGCTTTCCGGACGGCAAGGTGTCGTCGCTCGAATCCGCGCGCGCGGTGCTCGAAACGATCGTGCGCCAGGGCGAAGGCTTGCAGATCAGGGAGGACAAGATCAATCCGAAAGCGGACCCGGATGGCAACTACGCGCACTACTTCAAGTTCGGGGAAATCTTCTACGGGCATCGGCTCGTGCCCGATGGCGCGAACCCCTCTGGGTGGTCGTATACGGGCGAGCCGGTTCCGCTCGACGAAAGCAACATTGTCAATCTGTTCCCGAACGCCGCCTTGAGCGACTATCCCGAGGGCAGCGGCGCGTATATCGCCGGCAAGCAGTTCTACGAGGCGTACCAGAGCCTGCTCGTGGCGCTGGACCAGACGTTCAACGGTCGGCCTGAACGACTGGATGCGGCGCTTGGCATCATGTTCGAACTGAAGCTCGTCGCCCAGCAGGTGATGCAGTTCCAGGTTGGCGCCGCGCCATCGACCTTTTTTGCCGCGCCGCCGTTCATGCTGACACACGTGGCACCGTGAGAATGGGCCCCGCAAGATCTTCGTCTACGCTGCGGGCAGTTACTACTATCCGGGCCAGGATCACGAAAAGCTGAAGGACGAGATGCGCAGCTACATCGATCGCGGCTATACGGTCGTGAAGAAAAGGATCGGCGGCGCTTCGCTTGACGAAGATCTTCGCCGCATCGATTCGATCCTGAGCGTGCTCGGCGACGGCCAGAAACTCGCTGTCGATGCGAACGGCCACTTCGATCTCGATACCGCGATCCAGTACGCGAAGGCGCTCTCGCAATACGACATGTTCTGGTAGGAGGAACCGGGCGATCCGCTCGACTTCGATGCCGTAGCCCACGGAGGGAATTTCGAGCGTCGCGAGCGAATCCAGATAACAGGCTGCAAGCTTGCCGAGTCCGCCATTGCCGAGCCCCGGCTCTTCTTCTACCGCGAGCAGTTCGTCGAGATCCTGGCCCTGCGCGCATGGCCTCGCGCGCATTGTCTTCGATGCCGAGATCGACGAGATTGTTGCCCAGTTGCGGGCCGATCAGGAACTCGGCGGAGAGGTAGCACGCCACGCGTAAATCGCGCTCGGCATAGGTCTGGATCGTTGCGGCCCGGCGCGCCAGCATGCGGTCACGCACGCTATAGCGAGCGCCATGTACCAGTCGTGCGGCGTTGCAATGCCCGGCGTGCGGGCTTGCAGGCAGATCATATTGTCGAGCACGCCGCGCCGCAGCGCGTCGATGCTCAGACCGCTACGCGCGGATTCGGCGCTCGGGTTCGCGCCGGACGTCGGGGTGATGGCCACAATGCCTCCCGATGTTTCATCAGATCAAGGATCTACTCGGGTCAGATTCTGTGGCTCGATCATTGCGCCTTCCATAATCGCCGATTTCTGGCTCCTCGTCTGCGCAGTGCGAGTGATCCACTCATGCACGGCATCGACCGCCGCCGATGAATCGCACCGCGACGAGGCCGGGGATCTGTGTGGACGTGTACGCTGAACCTCACCGCTATTCCAGCCCCTGCCCCCCGAGCCGCCATGCGATATTACCGCGTGCGCGCGCCTCGCAGCGTGAATGGAAGTAATCGGTCAGGTAGATGCGCGGCCGCGCGAGCAAGCCTCGCAAGATCTTGCTCTCCTGCACGGCATACGCGTGGTCGTCGAGGTCCGGGCGTTCGGCCCTAAGGCGCATGCCGTCTTCCTGAAACCGGCGACGCGAAGCGCCGAGCGCCGCGAGATCGATATCGCACGCGAAGCGCGAATCGGGTTCGACCGGAGCACGGGTGTGCCGGGTCGCGAGAATCGCTTCGCAAATGCGCTCGCACATCACAAAGCGATCGCCGGCCCAGCGCTGCACCCAGTCAACACTGCACTGTTCGTTATCCTGATCGCCTGGAACGTATATCACGTCGTGGCACCAGAGGGCCAACTCCACGACATCGCGACGTTCAATGGCATGACACGCCAGATCGAAATAGCGCAGGCAGCGGCGAACGTGACGCAACGTGTGATAGTGACGGCCCGGTTCCCCATAACGGCGCGCGAGATCGGCATACACGGTGTCGGCGTGCTGCCCCCCGTTGCGCGACCACAACTCGACGAAGCGCTCCTGCGTCAGGTTCACCCTTGCTCCTTTGCGCACTGCGCGTCCCCGCCCCTGTCTTGCGCTGCCGCCATCGAAAGCCTCAGAGAAATTCCTCGCGAATGTCGATACTCGAGCGCTGACCGATATCGGCATAGTGCTGGGCGAGCCACGCATCGGCTTCCTTTCGGCCGTTGTCCCGCAGTTCGCACAGGAAATCCCAATCCGCGTTGTACTTGCTCGATACGCTGAGTTCGCACATTGCCGCGTCGGAGCGGATCGAATGAATCAGCATTTCCTTCATCTCGTCGCGAGCGAATTTGCCTTGCTGGATCAGATCGGTAACGAACGCAATCGCGCGCATTTCGCGCATCAATGACGAGTTGAAACTGATTTCGCTGATCCGGTTAAGAATATCGGCCGCCGTGACCGGCACCCCGGGGCGCACGAGCGGATTGATATGGACGATCACCACGTCGCGCGTCTTGCAGTGATAGATCAGCGGATAGATGGCCGGGTTGCCCATATAGCCGCCATCCCAGTAGTGCTCGCCTGCAATGGTGACCGCCTGAAACAGCGTCGGCACACATGCGGAGGCGAGCACGGCGTCCGCGCAAACGTCCTCGCCCGTGAACAGGCGTATCTTGCCCGTCTCTACGTTGGTGGCGCACAGGTACAACAGTATCGGGCACGCCTTGCGCAGCGCCACAAAATCGACGTGGCGCTCAAGGACCTCCCGCAGCGGATTCAGGTTGTGCGGATTGAACTGGTAGGGAGAGAACATTCGCAGCATCATGTCGGCGAACGCATAAAGCGGCGAATGGTCGAGCCCGAAACTGTGCGACCCCTTGAGCCACGGCACCCAGCGCAGCGGGTTATAGCGTTCGGCCGACTCGGCAACCGCATGCCAGAAGTCGTGCAGTGCCTCCCGCGCGCCGCTCTCGCCGCCCTTCAACAGCCCGTACGCCAGCACGGCGCCGTTCATTGCACCGGCGCTGGTCGCGCTTACGCCTTCGATCGCGAGTCTTTTGTCTTCGAGCAGGCGGTCGAGCACGCCCCAAGTGAACGCGCCATGCATCCCGCCGCCCTGCAACGCCAGCGCGATCTGCCTTGGCGCTGCGGGGTCGTTGCTTCTTTCACGGCTTTCTGTCTGCTTCGTCGCCATGGGTCGCCTCGCTGCCGGGTTAGCACCGTCCGTCGTCGATGGTTCGCGCGTTGCTCGATGCTAGCGTGTCGAGCAACGCCCTGGCTTCTCGCAAATCGCCGGTGTCGAAACCCTCCGTGAAGTTGCCGACGGTTTCGGACAGCACCTGTCTTGCCTCGTCTGGTCTGCCTTCACGCTGCCACAGATGTGCCAGGCTCGACGCCGCGCGCAACGCCAGTGAGTGTGCGCCCTGCGCGCGAGCCACGGCAAGCGCCTTGAGAAAACACGCTTGCGCGCCCTCGCTGGACGAAGGCGCGCGTTCGTCCTCGCTCGATGCCCCGAGCAGCATGACTCCCTTGAGCCGATGCAATTCAGCCTCGTAGAAACGCTCGCCGGTTGCGTCCGCGATCGCCATGGCCTCGTCGAGCGTGCGCAGGCCGCCCGCCACGTCGCCGGCCCGCCACTGACACTCGGCAAGCAAGGCCAGAAAGTAGGAGCGATGCTCCTCGCCGCCCGCTGACTGTTCGGCGTCCAGCCCCTGGCGCAACTGGGCGATGCCCTCCTGCAAGCTTCCCGGTTCGATGCGCGCCCAGCCCGACAAAATGGTTCCCCATGCGAGCCAGTACGGCAAATCGTGTTCGGTCGAGACAGTGATGGCCGCTTCGGCTCGCTCCTTGACCAGCGCAGCCTCGCGCCGAAGCTGATGCAGTTCGGCTGCGTAAGCCAGCGTGAATGCCAATGTCGGCCCGTAGGCAAGCTTCTGCGCGAGCACGAGCGCCTCCATGCTTCGCTTGACCGCCTGATCGGGATAGCCCTGAAGCCAGCGTATCAAGGACAGGAAATTCAACGCCCGGCTGCCAGGGTCCACGCCATGGGAGACCGCATGTGCCTGATGCCGCTCGGGATCATAGAGGGTCAGCGCCTGCTCCAGGTGTGCTGCAGCAGCGTCCAGTTCGCCCTGAAGGAAGAGGCTGGCACCGAGTGCACCGTGTGCCTCCATGAGCCAGTCCAGATCGTTTGCTTGCTGCGCCATGCGCAGCATCTGCTCGCCCAGATTGCACGCGACGGCGTACTGCGCACACGCCATGTTATGAATTCGCAAGCCGAGGATAGCCGCAAATAGCTGCGACACCTCGCCGAGCTGTTCACCCAACTGCCGGGCTCGCGTGTAGGTCGCCGCCACCTCGGGCGCCCCATAACCGCGCACGTTCATCAAGGCTGGACCCAGCGCGAGCAGCAGCATCAGCTCGCGGGACGCGCGGGCAGGCGTATCGGGCAATCGCTCGAGCAGACCCAGAGCGGCGCCGAGATGGTGCATGGCATCCGGGTGAGCAGCATGCCTGAGCGCTTGCTGCCCGGCGCGGTGCAGGTATTCCACCGCCTTGGGAATATTGCCGCTCAGGCTGTAGTGGTGCGCCAGTTCGCTGCAGTAGTCCGCGATGCGCGCGGGGAACAGCGCCTCGATAGCCTTCGCGGTCCGCTCGTGCAACACGCTGCGTCGCTCCGTGAGCAGCGAGTGGCCCGCCACTTCCTGCGTCAGCGCGTGTTTGAACGAATACTCGACCTCCGGGTAGGCGGGCCGCTCGTAAATGAATTCCGCGGCTTCCAGGTGAGCGAGCAGCGCGCGAAGATCATCGTCGGTGCGTGCGAGTTGCCCGTCGCAAATACGCTGGACCAGGCTGAACGGAAACTCCTTGCCGATCACCGCGAGCGTTTGCAGCAGCTCCTTCTGAGTGAGCGGGAGGCGGTCGATACGTGCAGCGAGCACGCCTTGCACCGTGGTCGGGATATGCAGCGCAGAGGGTGTCGTTTCGATGCGATAACGCCCGGGCTCGCCGTACAAGGTGCGCTCCTCCACGAGCGTTTGCACCACTTCCTCCATGAAGAACGGGTTGCCCTCGGTCTTTTCGAGGATGCGCTGCTTGAGCGGCAAAAGCGAGGCATGCTCGCCGAGCAGGGCCGCAAGCAGTCCCTCGGCCTCCGCCAGTCCAAGCGGCTCCAGCCGGAGCTGGTTGCTATCCCACGCCGGCTGATACTCCGGCCGGTAGTTCACGAGCAGCAGGACACGGGTACCCGGCACGCGCTCAACCAGGTGCACAAGGAACGCCTCGGTCTCCCGGTCCAGCCATTGCAGGTCCTCGAAGAGCAGCTCGATCGGCTGGCTTTGGCTCTCGCGCGTGAGAATCTGCGTGATCGCGTCGAACGTCCGGTCGCGCCGAACCTTGGGATCCATGCCCGCCAGCACCGAAGCGGATTCGCCCGTGCCCAGCAGATAGAGCGGGTAAGGCACCAGATCCTCGAAACTGCGCTCGAGCGTCAACACCTTGCCAACGACTTTCTCGCGGCGACGTCGCTCGTCGTCTTGCGCGTTGATCTGAAAATAGCTCTTCATGAGCTCGATCAGCGGCAAATTGGCAAACGCCTTGCCATGTGAAACAGAAAACGTTTCCAGCACCAGACTTCCTCGCCGTGAACGTTCCTTGAATTCATGGAAAAGGCGCGACTTCCCGACGCCCGCTTCGCCGACCACGGCGACGACCTGTCCCCGTCCCGCCCGTGTCATTTCCAGCGCCCGGTCAAGATGGGCCATTTCAGCTTCGCGCCCGACGAAACGCGCGAGGCCGCGATGCGCCGCCAACTGTAATCGCGTGCGCAGCGCACCCGGGCCCAGCACTTCATACACGGGCAGCGGCTCGGGAATGCCTTTGACCTGGGCTGCGCCCAGCGGCTTGAACTCGAAATAGCCCTCGGCCAGTTTGTGGGTCGATTCGCTCACGAGGATCGACGTGGGCGTGGCGATGCCCTCCATGCGCGAGGCGATGTGGATCGTGTGGCCAACCGGGTCGTAATCGGTGTGCAGATCGTCGGTGCGGATCGAACGCACGACGACCTCGCCGGTGTGAATGCCCACACGAATCTGCAGAGGAATGCCTTTCTCCAGCCGAATGCGATCGCCGTGCCAGCGCATTGCCTGCTGCATGCGTAGCGCGGCGAACAGCGCGCGTTGCGGATGGTCTTCGTGAGCGATCGGCGCGCCAAAGAGCGCGAGGATGCCGTCACCCAACGACTTCGCGACGTAGCCCTCGTAATAGTGGACAGCCTCCATCATCAGTGCAACGACGGGTTCGATCAGGTGATGGGCTTCTTCCGGGTCGAGACCATGAATCAAGGCCGTGGAACCGGCCATGTCCGCGAACAGCGCGGTGATAGTCTTGCGTTCGCCTGCGGTCTCGCCTCTTGCTTCCATGGCGACGTGCTCAGCACGAATACGCTCAGCAAGATGATGGGGCGTGTAGTGAATCGGCGCGGGCGGTGACTCCTCTGCGGGTGGCGCCGGCTCCGACGCTTCGGTAAGCTGCGCCCCGCATTCACTGCAGAATCGGGCAGCTGCAGCGGCCTCGTGCCCGCAACGGGGACACGCGCGCGCGAGCAGCGTCCCGCACGCTTCGCAGAATCTGGCCCTGGCGAGATTCTCGAATCCGCAGTTTGTGCAGCGCATAGCACCTCGTCGCGGCCGGGAACTAACATAGGCCAATTATGCGCCGTATTCCCTGACGAAACAGCCCCAATATTCAGCGGATCCGGCGGGAAACTTTGGCGAATATGGGCGTCAACACCAGCCTTCAACACTCGCCGTCAACGCGGCATCAGACATCGAAATACAGATAGAACTCCCTGGGATGCGACCGCATCCGGATCGCGTCGATCTCGCGCTTTCTCTTGTACTCGAGCCACGTGTCGATCACGTCTTCGGTGAAGACATCGCCTCTGCGCAGGAACTCGTTGTGGGCTTCCAGCGCCTTGAGCGCTTCATCGAGCGAACCCGGCACCTGGCGCACGTTCTTCGCTTTCTCGGGCGGCAGATCGTAGATGTTCACATCGAGCGCATCGCCCGGGTCCGTCTTGTTTTCGATGCCGTCGAGCTCGGCCATCAGCATCGCAGCGAATGCGAGGTACGCATTGGCCGATGGATCGGGACAGCGGAACTCCACCGCCGCGCAGCCGGCGAATCGGAGTACGTGGGGATGCGCGCGGCCGCCGAGCGGTTGCGTTGTAAGATTGCCAGATTCACCGGCGCTTCGTAGCCCGGCACGAGCCGCTTATAAGAGTTCGTGGTGGGCGCGCAAAACGCCATCAGCGCCGGCGCATGCTTGAGCAGGCCGCCGATGTACCAGCGGCACAACGCCGACGTGAGCGCCCAGCCGTGCGCGTCGTAGAACAGATTTTCGTTGTCCTTCCAGAGGCTCTGGTGACAATGCATGCCGCTGGCGTTGTCGGCGAAGAGCGGCTTTGGCATGAAGGTCGCCACCTTGCCGTGCTGGCGCGCCACGTTCTTGCAGATGTATTTGTAGATCATCACGTTGTCGGCCATGCGGGTGAGCGTGGAAAAACGCATGTCGATTTCGTTCTGCCCGGCTGTCGCCACCTCGTGGTGATGCACTTCCACCTGCACGCCGGCCTGCAGCAGCAACAGCACGATCTCCGAACGAATGTCCTGCAAGGTGTCGTGCGGCGGCACCGGGAAATAGCCCTCCTTAAAGCGCGACTTGTAGCCGAGGTTGCCGCCGCCATACGCGCCTTCGTCGCGGCCCGTATTCCAGTCCCCTTCGGCGGAGTCAACGTAGTAGTAGCCGCTGTGCGCGTCCTGGCCAAAACGAATCGAATCGAAGATGAAAAACTCGAGCTCGGGCCCGAAGTAACAGGTCGTGGCAATGCCGGTCTGCCGCAGGTAAGCCTCGGCCTTCTTCGCGATATGACGCGGATCGCGCGAGTACGGCTGATGCAGCACGGAATCGACCACATCGCAGATCAGTGAGAGCGTGGTCGTCTCGCTCACCGGGTCGATGAACGCGGTCGCGGGATCGCGCTTGAGCAACATATCGGATATCACGCTTTCAGTTTCATGTCGTTCCATACATCATAGCGGAACGCCTTACTGCAACAGAGCCCGCGAACCAGTTGGCTTGCAGAATTTGGGCTCCGTTTTCTGCACAACTTTGTGCCCGCCCCCCGGGGCCGAAGTTGTCCCGCTGATACCCCCAGCAAGTGTTGTCCTCAACCGCTCGATCGGTCGAGGACGCCGCCTGCATCCCCCCGTTGCCGAAGGTACAAAATTACTTCGAGTGTCCGGCTGAGGAACAAAATGTTGCAGAATTTCTTAAAGTAAATTTGTTCCCGGTGGCCCGGGCTGCGGTTGTTTCACGGCCATGTCACGGGAACAAAATTGTGCGAACTAACGCAGATTGCGGTGGCATCAAGCCGGCGAACCCTTGATGAATCACATAGCGCCCGCTGGCAGCGCCAGTAAGAGAACGAGATACTCGGTCAAAAGGCGTCGAAGCGATTGATCGCGGCGTGCAAGTGGCTGCGCCCGCGTCGTAGTGCCGTACCGAGATCACCTGGCGGCCCAGACAGCCTGATGTCTCCCTTTCCAGTTATTTGAATCCCGCTGCGCAACCTGAACCTAGATGCTTGCGCAACCAACTCGCACGTCGCCCCACGGCCAAACGCGTACCGTAGGCGATCGAGTCGACTCAGTTGTAGCCCAGGATTGCGGCTGTCTCGACATCGTGCCGATCGATCGGGTTGCCGGCCAGTGAGACCGTTGGCGCCAGCAGTAGGGAACGGTACGGCAGCATGAAGGTCGCGCTCGTCGTGTCGTCGCGCTGCGTATTTTCCTGCGCGTCGCTGCTTTCGGGGTGGTTCATTGATGCTCCTGCTGGTTGGTCAGTAATTTCAGATCGGTTGCTTCAACGGATGAATGTCGTTTGTTTCGGTGCCTGCGCTTCGCTTCAACAGCCGGCTTCGGGTGCGTCTCGTGATTACGATCACCGCCATGACCACGGGCCCTATCGCCAGACCTTCGGCCAGTTCTGGCTGGATGGGCAGACTGAGCACGTGTAGCGCCTTGAAGGCGGCCGCCACCAGCGAAAGCACGTAGTAGGAGATCGCGGCAACGGAGAGCCCCTCGACAGCATGCTGCAAATGGAGTTGATTCCGTGCCGTGCGCTCCATGCCTCCGAGCAGGCGAGTGACATCCCTTTCCTGCGCGAGATTGACTCGCGTGCGCAACAGATCGACCGCACGCGCGATACGGGCTGCGAGCACCTCGTGGCGCGCCCAGACGCTGCGACATGTGTCCATCGCAGGGGCGAAGCGGCGTTCCATAAACTCCTGGATCGTGGGCATGCCCTCAATGCGCTCTTCGCGCAACTCGTGAATTCTCGCCAGGACCAGTTTCTCGTAAGCACGTGACGCGCTAAAGCGTGCGCCTGAGCCCGCCAATGATTCGACGCGAACCGCAAGGTGCGTGAGTTTGACAAGTAGCTGCGAGTCGTCGCCCTCCGCTCCCTCCGCGTCCATGCCTTGCATAAGCGCCTGAAGCGACATGTGAATCTCGTCCAGTTCGTGGCTCATCTGGCGTGCGACAGGCAGCGCCAGAAGCGCCATCATCCGGTACGTTTCAATTTCGTACAGTCGCTGCAACAGACGGCCACCCTGCTCCTCGCGAAAGCCGTCATCGAGGACGAGAAAGCGTGTGAAGCCATCGGGCCGCACGCACCAGTCGCAAAACGCCTGGCCCCCGCCGAGCACATTGCTTCCGACGAGAATCGGTCCATCGATCCAATGGCGTATCGCGCCACGTGCCACACGCGCTGCTTCACCGGCGAGCAGTTCCATGCGTGACGCGACGAACCGGCTCCCGGCGAGTTGCGCAAACCAGTTCGCAGGAATGCCCTGAATGGCGACGTCATCGAATAATTCTTTGTCGCTGCGGGGACTGACGAACGTAAACGTGGAGAATTCGGCATGGCGCTCCCACTTGAGATGCCATCCGCACGGTGATTGAACGGAATAGTGCGTGGCACCTTCTGCCGGGTCCGGGATTTTCGCGTCCCTGCACAACCTCTGCAATAGCGCCTCGTGTAACCACGGCTTGTGCTCGGCGAAAACCGCGTAGTGGATGAGCGAAACGGATTCGGCCAGCTTTAGAAACGGCCGAGCGTGCAGCTCTGCAGCCAAAGCGCCGCGTAACGGATGGTCCAGGTATTCCGGGTTCGGCATTTTCACGATGCTATTCACGCAGTAAGAGCGATGCTTCGATAACGAGGCAGGCAAGAACTATGGCGGAAGTGCGGCAACAAGAAAAGCTCATAGTTTTGATCGATATCTTCAGTTTTTCTGATGGATAGCGGCAGGCGAACCATGAAGATTCATCCAGACGTGGAAACCGCGATTGTCAAACCGCCAATCGAACTGAGCTGCGCGATCCGGGTCTCAAATGGAAGCGATATGTCACCTTCAGCTCGGCGCCGTTGAGCGATTGCGGGAGCCAGCACTGCGGACTCTGAGCCAGCGCGACGCGCGAGGGCCACGAGTCGCTACGTCATGTGCGCATCGCCCAGATCCGCCGGGCTGAACTCGTCGCTCGCCCAATCGTCAAGGTCACTGGGGCTAGACGATGCAACACATAAATCACAATCAATGAAGTTGCGCGAAATTCATGTTGTCTGCCGCGGTTTGCAAGCGAATCATTCGCTGCTGACCAAATACTGCACATGAGATGTGGGGAAATTTGAGCCCAATAAGGGCGCCGCCACGATGACGACACGCCGCAGATCGTGCTGTTTTGGGGGGCGCAAAACAGTCAATTCGGCGGGCGGCAGCAGATAGTTTGAAATAATTCAAGTATTTTGAAATGGTCTAATCGACAGGAAGTGCTGTATGCAGCTTTGTGCACGCGCCGATTTCGACAATCGCACCGCTGCATTCCTGGTACAGATCGGTTCCTTCGCATATTGCGATGTTACGGATGTGAAGAGTCATCTCATCTTTGACGTCAAAGGTGATCAAAGGCGCACATCCGGGAGAACGACCTGAACGAGGCTGGTGAGATCGGATTGGCGTTTTCATCTCCTCATCGTGCAGCTGTGAATGCGTAGGACGATCATCTGGGAGGGCGAGCTGGGTCCAGGACAGAATGAGTTGTCATGGCCACAACACAGGACTCTAACGGAGCGTTGTTTTTAGCATTGCGACTACTGATGTTGATCGACGATCCGACCGTTGGGACTATCGTGGGATCGATAGCCGTTTGTGCAAGAGGATAGAAATGCGTATTGGCTTTGTCGGAACCGGTGTTATCACACGAGCCGTCGTGACTGGACTTGTCCGCTCTCAACTAAGTTTCGAGAGCATTGCGTTGTCACCGCGCAATGCGGCCGTTGCAGCGGAACTGGCTACGCTCGACGCGCGGATTAGGGTTTGCGTTTCCAATCAGGAGGTGCTTGATACTAGCGACGTGATATGCGTGGCCGTCGTTCCTCAGATTGTCGAAGACGTTTTACGAGCGCTGCGGTTCGAAGTGCGGCATCACGTGATCACGTTCGTTCCCGGAACGTCGATTGAAAAACTGCATCGGCTCGCTCGCCCCGCGGCCACGCTTGCCCGCGCAATCCCGTTGCCTGCGGTCGCGGATCGTAGCGGAGGAACCGCGATATTTCCGCCGGACAATATCGCCCGGTCCATATTTTCTGCGCTCGGAGAAGCCATCGAAGTCACAAGCGAGAACCAGTTCGACGCGCTACATGCAGTTACCGCGACTACGGCGAGTTTCTACGCCGTGTTGGAAGCTCAGGCCGTCTGGTTGACGAAGCAAGGCCTCTCGTACGATGCGGCTCGCACATTCCTGTCGGGATATTCCGTTGGCTTGGCGCTCGAAACGACCAGGACACCTCAGTCGTTCACAGAGATGATCGATTATCTGATGACGCCCGGGGGGCTGAATGAGCAGCTTCATGCTGAACTTTCTTCTGCCGGTGCCTACGATCACTACGGTAGAGCGCTTGACCGAGTTCTCGCTCGCGTGCAGGGGTAGGCATAAGCGACTTGCGCCCGCACGGGCAAGTGCCTTACGGAATTTTTTCTAAACTAACATCGGCAACAAAGGAGGCACAAGTGAAGGGATATTGGATTGTTTTAGGCGCGGACATCACTGACTCCGACGCGCAGGCTCAGTACGGTAAGCTTTGGGGGCCCATCGCCGAGAAATATGACGCCAAGCTAAGGTCGGCAGAGGTCACGGCCGTCCTGCTCGAAGCCGGTTCGGCAAAGCGAGTGTCGGTCGTGGAGTTCCCGTCCTTGGAACAGGCGAAAGCTTGCTACGCGGACCCATCGTACGAGGAGGCGAAGCAGTACGCGCTCAAGGCGTCCAATCGAGCGCTTCTCATTTTTGAAGGCGAACTCGCCTAACGCGTTACACGTACGCGATTCATCGCTCGGGCTTGGCGGGCTCGCCGCCGTCATCGCGTCCTGGCCAATGAGTTATCCGCGATCGAAGGTATCGATCGCACCGGATGCATTTGAGGAGGGGTTATTTGCCTGGAGGTACGCCGCCGCAATCAGGAGACCGCCATTGGCGTATTGACCACCGACACTGTATTGCCGGTTGTTCCCGAAGTTCGTGCTGTTGCTGAAGCTGTACGTGCCGCCAAACTGGAACCCTGCGAAGACCGGGCTCGCATATTTCACGGTGTTGTTGACGCGGAAGCTGTTGTCCGTATTGTCGTTATCGTACGGGTGGGAGAACATGTAGCCAGCCCAACTGCCATTGGCGGTCGTCTGCGCGAGGTAGTCCACCACGGAATCGTACTGGCGGCCCAGTGTCAATGTACCGTAATGGTCGCTTGCGATGCCGACGTACGCCTGCCGGCCAAACATCAAGCCACCCTGCCCCAGTTTCCCGTTGTTCACATTGAATCCGTTCTCAAACTGGAAAACGGCCTTCAATCCCCCGCCAAGATCTTCCGCACCCTTAAGCCCCCAACGGCTGCCTTGCGCCCAGGTTCGCACCGAGCACCAGCGCGAAAGCAGTATCCGGCGGCACGACGTTTTTGGCGCACAGGGACGCGACCAGCAAGACCGCAGCAACGGTCGAATCCGCAGCCCAGCTCAGGCTCGCGGCGAGCAGAACATCCACCAGCGGGACAGTCGACGTGGCGCCCAGCAGCACACGCAGGCTGGGTGCGTCTTCGTACTCGGTCATCAGATCGAGCAGTTCGTGCAACGCAATCAGCATCAGGCCCAGTCCGATGAACGCGCGACCCAGATCGTGTGCCCGCGTGTTCGACGCCTTGCGAAACATCAGTACACCGACCAGTACCAGTGCTGGTGAGACAGCCGCCACATCGAACGACAGCTCCTGCACAATCAGCGTCGCACCGATGTTCGCCCCCAGCATGACGGCCAGCGCTGGAACAAGGTCAACGCGCCCCTCTGCAGCGAGACCGGCGGTCATCAAGCCGGCTGCCGCACCGTTTTGTAGTACGGCGGCGGACCCCATACCGGCAATGAAGGCGGGCCCCCGGTCGTGCAGCGAGCGCGCGAGAAGCGACTGGAGCGCCACACCGAACGCCCGCTGCATGCCCGTCTGGACCATCTGCGTGCCGAGCACAAGCAGCGCGATGGAACCCGCGAGATCGATCAGCGTGAATGTCGTCGGCATGCCCGTGCTCCACTTGTACCGTCATATTGCCGGCTTTCCCCACGCGCTCCGGCGTGTTGCCGCCTTCCGTGTACATCAGCGCCGCAGGCGGCACGGAGGAACACACACCATTGTTCAGAAAATTTCGGGTGACATTGGTGCGCCAGCGCACAGCCAGTCTGTCTATGCGCTGGAGGAGTTCTGGTCCAGTTTGCGCAGTCGCCCAACACGCACATCGGGGCATTGTCGCGGTCGCCCGGATTTGCGGGGCAGGCAGCGCGGCGACCGATTGCCTCCACCCAGACGGCGCGAAGCAGGCCGCCACCCATTCGATAGCGGGACGGACGCCCTGAATGCCCTTCGCGGTTCCGGACTTTTGCCGGGCGTCGCTGCACAGCTGCGGCACGAACTCTCAGCGCTCGCGTGCGACGTACGAGAACCGGTTGAACCGGCTTCCGGGCTGGGGGCGCACGTCCGGCGACTGCCGGCGCGTGACCGGGCGATCTGCAACGTCCTGGCTGAAGCGCTCCGCCACAATGGCGCGCCTGGGATGACCTCAACCATCCAGGGCTTCCCGCTCTAGCTGAGCGCGCGAAACGTGACGGACATCCTTGCCCTTGACAACATAAATGACGAGCTCCGCCAAGTTCTTTGCATGGTCGCCGATCCGTTCGATGGCCGACGCAATGGACACATAGTCGAGTGCGGAAGAGATGACGCGGGGATTCTCCGCCATGTACGTCGGCAGCTTGCGCACAAACGCGCGGTACTCCTCATCGATCGCCTCATCCTCGCGCATGATCCTGGCGGCCTCAACCGTGTCGAGTCGGGCGAATGCCGCGAGCGCGTCGTGGAAGATGGTTGCCGCCATCTGACCGGACAACCGGATTTCCGCGATATTCAGATTCCGGCCCGCCGCGTCATTCGCGATTTTTCTCGTCCGTTTTGCGATCTTGCGTGCTTCATCGCCTGCGCGCTCGAGATTGCTGATGCCCTTGGAGAAAGCCATCAGTCGCCGCAGGTCGGTGCGATGGGCTGGCGCCGCGCGATGACGTTGCTGCACGCGGCGTCGATTTCGACTTCCATCGCATTGAGTCGATGCTCCTCATCAATGACCTTCTCGACCAGCCCCATGTCGAAGCGGCTGAGCGCCTCCATTGCATCGTTCAACTGTGACTCAACCAGTCCCCCCATCTCGAAAAATCTCGACGACAGGTGTTCAAGTTCAGCATCGAACTGGCTGGAAATGTGCTTGTCTGGCATTGAAAAACTCCCCTTACCAGAAAGACGATAAACTGTTTATACGATTTGTCAAACCTGAAAAAACCATGAAACAACAGGCAACCAGGAACAGAAGCGGCAAGCGGCAGGGTACGCCCCCGGGCGAAGGGTCCGGTGAGGCACCGGCAACCGGGGAGGCCGGGCAACCAGCAAAGGCCCGGCGCGGGGGATCAAAGCCACAGGGCCAGAAGGCAGCGCCCGTGGAAGCGTCTCCCGGACGCGTTGCCGGGCACCGCAGGGAGCATGTCAAACGGGAAAAGGTCGTGCGTGACATCTTCACGATGCCCAGGGCGGATTACGAACAGCTCGCGGTGCTCAAACAGCGGTGCCTCGACGCGGGTGTCGCCGTGAAAAAGAGCGAGCTCGTCCGCGCGGGGCTGCTTCTGCTGGCATCCGGACCGACAAAACGCCTTCTTGCAGCCGTCAAGGCGGTCGAGCCGGTCAAGACCGGCCGGCCACCGAAATCGAAGTAAGCCGCACACAAGACCCGGCGGTCGCACCGCACCATGGCGACCGTCCGGAACGTTCGAGGCGACGCCGGACCTGAGCTGTCCGGGTTGCGACGGCAGGAACGATAGCGGGACCCCGCTCCGGTGTGAAGGCGCCGGCAAAACGCGACACGGATCGTGCAGGTGCGGCCGGTCGATGTTGCGCGACGCCTTCGCCTGCGCCAGCACCGGCTACAGCTGCGTCACGCGAGCTACCGCAGGCCGTACCCAATGCCCCGCACCGTCACGATCCGCTCCGCGCCAATCTTCTGCCGGAGGCGATGCACATGCACCTCGAGAGCATTGCTGTCGATTGCGTCGTCCGGGCCGTACATCTTCCCTAAAAGTTCACGATGGGTTAAGACCCGGTGCGGTTCTTCGATGAGCGCCCTGAGCAGGCTGAATTCGCGCGGTACCAGGTCGAGCGCTACGTCATGGAGGCTCGCCTCATGGGAGACCCGGTTAAGCACAAGACCGTCGTGTGCATAGGCCTGCGCTGCCTGACTGGTTCGACGACGCATCAGAGCACGCACACGCGCCGCAAGTTCCTCAAGGTCGAATGGCTTGATCAGGTAATCGTCGACACCGGCATCGAGCGCGCGAATGCGGCTTTGCACCGCGTCCCGCGCGGTCAGGATGATCACGAAGGCGCGGCCACCGCGCCTCCGGTACTGGTTCAGCAGGTCGAGCCCTGCGTCTCCTGGCAGCCCGAGGTCCAGCACAAGCAGGTCGTAAGTTCCGTCGCGAAGCGACAGCTCCGCCTCGCATCGTTCACGCACCCAGTCAATCGCGTGGCCAGCGCACCGCATCGTCTCCAGCACGGCCCCGGCGAGCACCCCGTCATCTTCTACCAGCAACAGGCGCATGGCGTGACCTCTCCTGAGACGCCTCATTGTCGACCCGCATCGCTTAACGCACACTTAAGCATCCCTTAAGCTCCTGCTGCCGACAATTCGCCCTAATACTGAGGCGGCCCATTCATTCGAGCGGCCTTCACTCCCCCTCGGGAGGAACATCAAGAACATGGCGAGCCCCAACCTCTCGCGCCGGAGACCTGGACATGTCCAGCAGCAACAAGCCCCGATCCCTTCGACAGCCGACTTCCAGGGCTCTCTCGAAAGCATTGCTCCTTCCCATGTCCCGAAACGAAGCAGCCAATCTTGCGCTGCGCACGCGGATTGTGCTCGAGCGTTTGCGCAACGGCGAGGCCGGCCGAGCACTGGTGAATCACATGTGCCAGATCGTCCTCATCACCGGCTATATCACCCGCGCCGGATTCGGCAGGCTCGATATTCACGACATTGACCGCGTCGAGCACAATCTCGATAAGGTGCTTGCCGGGGCAGACAGGACGGGAGAATGGAACCTCCCTGATTCGTTGATCGGTGAGCTTACGACCGTGGTGAACGAGTACGATCGCCAGCTCGCCACGACCCGCGTTGAGATCGTCGCCCGCGCAAGCGAACACCTCGAAAGGCTCTTGCTGCTCGCGGCTAGTCAGCGCCCTGCCGCCGCGGATGGTGTCCGCGACCGTGCACAGGCGTGACGCCCTTGCGCTGATCATCCCGCAGCCAGGAGTTTCAGAAGCGACGCGCTTTCCCGCACGTCCGGGGGACCGGTTGGCGCGGCCGCCACGTCCCGTTGCGAAAAGCGGCGCGTCTGCGAGCGCCCCGCGTACGGAGCGCCGCCGGTCGCCAGTCAGCCGACTCGCGCAACGTGTCCTCTTCTGGTTCGATCTCGCGGTTTTGAACGTCAGCCACCGTATTGCGCGGTGGCGCCTCACCTCCACCCACTACGGCTGCGAAGAACTGCATCCATCTCGTACGCATCTGTCTCCCACATGCTCCATCCTTCGTGCCCGCGTCGTTGCGTCATCCATGGATGAAAAAAAAAGGCGTCCCGAAGCGCGCGTATGGAATCGCTCCATACGTCTGCGTTTCGAGACGCCGTTGTCCCGTCTGCAACTTCTCCCCCACACAAGTCGAGGACTACGTCTGTGGCCATCGTCGACCAGCCAGTCTAAGAGCAATAAATACGCCATTGCGCCGGGCGGGATGCATTCCGACGCCCCGGCGTCATCCACAGGACCGCTGCCGGCGAGAATGCCTCATACGCGAGCAGACTCCTCCCGGCTGGTGCGCAACGAGGCCACAACGCACCACTGTGTCGCACGCCCGCGAGGCTCGCCACACAGTGAAAATATTGTGCAAGCGAGGCGTCAATGACCATCACCGGGCGTCACCCGTTCGCAGTCCAGACTGATCTGGCAGATGGTCGAGGCGGACGAGCAGGTCCCTCGCCTGTCTCTCGATGTGAATGGGTAGCAGTGGCGTGGCCAGAACGGCCTGTATCCTGGCCCGCCACCAATGTAAGTCAATCGCTGCCCCGGTTTCACATGCGTGCAGGTTGCCGGCTGAGTGCTCGAGATGATTGAGCACGTTGCGGATGTGCGCCAGATCCTTTTCTACGAAATCGTAGCTCACGATGGATTCCCCTGTGTTGGTGCGCCGCCGCGTTGCCCGCCCCTCCCGCGTTCGGCGTGAATGAAATCACCGCCCTCCAGTGTTACTTCTTGAATGTAAATGCATCGCAAAGGCATTCAGTGCCGTGACCTGGTCCAGCGACACCACTCGTGGTGATCCAGATTGCGCAGAAGGTCGGCACGACGGCGTTCACGGCGATAGTGAGCGGCGACGCCGCATGACGCGATCACCAGCACGATCGCGCCCACAAGCATTCCCAGCCAGGATGGATCCACGTCAGCCTCCTCAGGTTCGTCAGGATCGCTGCCCGATCGCGTGGGCGGCACGCTCAACGAATATTGACAGATAGACCGTCCGGATAATGGGCTTTGTGTCCTTGAGTGTCGGTCAGCGCACCCGCGCGATCGCGCGCAGAAATGCGTCCCCATGCGGCGTGACGCGAGGCACCGGAAAGCCCGGTTCTGGTGGATCGTTCGCGATGAACTGGAGCGCGCGAAGCGCGCACAGTTCGGCACGATCCGCCTCGATCCGCTCAGGCGCATCCTTGACCAGCAACAACGTGGCCAGCTCGTGGGGGCTCAACACGGCGTTTCCCTCCCGGAGGGGACTCGGTGAACGGTAATCCGGTCGGGTGGTCACCGCGCGGCGTGTGACCGGACCGGGGCAGACATTAAGGAGCGTCGGCTATCTGGACGACTGTCGTCGCCTAGGGGAGCGACTTCGCGGTATCGCCCCGGCAGATGCCTCTGGCGCACTATCCAGACCGGCGGATGCGGCATCACGCGTGGCCGCACGCGGTTGGCTTGCCAGATCACCATCCACCGCGACGGGGGCCGGATGCAGCGCCCTCAACATCGAATCGACTCCGCGTGCGCACCTCGCCATACCGTCGAGCGTTGTGTTCAGGTGGCGCACGTGCCCGTCATGACTGTCGCTGGCACTTCGGCTGAGCTTCGCTGCCGCTTCCGAAGCGATGTCCATCCAGCCACGGGTGTACCCGGCGAACTGCATGGCGAGCCAGGGCAATGTGGCGGCCTGACGCATGGCGAGCTGCTCAGGCGTCTGTGCCCGCAACACGTTTTCCCAATGCAGGCCGGCGCCAGACAACACCAGCCTGCAGGTCTCCATGTTCAGGCGCGCCAGCTCATGGAGGCTGTCAAACAGCTGGCCGTTCAGGATGGCCAGATTCACTGCGCTGCACTCGTGTGTCGTGGCAAACAGCATCTTCTCAGGCGTACTCAATGAATGTCTCTCAGGTCCTTGCGGACGAGGCTTGGCCGCTGCCACTGCGGCTGGTGACCGGCATGGACGCGCAGGACAGAGCCGTTAAGAGCAGTGTCGCGCCAATCTAGAGTCTTTATTCTAACTTTGTTAAATCCATGCCATTAATAGACACGATCCAGGGATTTCCACCAATATGTGGGATAGGGGAACGATGGTGGCGGGCGGCAACGCCCGGGGGATGGGCGCTTGTCGATGCGCCATTGAAACAGTCGACTCCGGTCTTGCGTGAGTTACGGTTACCGCGTGTCCTGGACCGGGTGAGGGCCGGTGCCAGCCGGGCGACGTCCCGCCTGCCGAGCCACGCTCAATGCCGGTCCTGGCAAAACAGATCATCGACGATCTTGCACGCCGCACTGTATCCGCCCATGAGCGCGTCGGCCTCCGTTGCAAAGGGACGGCCACCCACCTCACCGAAACGCAGGGGGGAAAACACCGCAACGGTATTGGCTGCCTGAAATATCCGGACAACAGCAATGTACCCTGGCCGGGTTGGCTCGCCCCTGGCCGGCCCGATGCGGATATCGGACTCAACGGCGATCTCGAGCGTAAAACCCTCGTAATCGTAGCTTCGCGTCATGACTGTCTCCCCGCCTTACTTCTCGCGCCGGCACTCCCGGACCCCCGACATGGCTTCGAGCCGCGCACAGATCGTCGTAAACTCGTTTGCCGTCACCCGCGACAGTGCGATCTGCACGTCGTCGAGATCGGCGTCATCCTCCGACTGCTGGACGATGAACTGCTTGACGCGAACGCTCCCCGTGCCAAGTGCCTCGTGAACGCTATCCAGCGAGACGCTCCCGTGCTCGGCTAGCAACTGGATGTTGCGCTGCTGACGCACAGCAATAAAGCGCCGCTCCAGGGGCTTCACACCGACCAGGATGACGAGGATGATGGCCGTCGCGCCAATGGCCGCCGTGTACATGCCGCCACCGACTGCCAGCCCGATACCGGCAACCGACCAGAGACTCGCCGCCGTCGTAAGACCGCGTACCACTTCACCACGCAGAAGTATCGACCCCGCGCCAAGAAAGCCAATACCGGAAACCACCTGGGCGGCGACCCGGGACGGATCGAGCACGACGTTCTTCTCGCCCAGCACGTCGGCAAACCCGAACGCCGAAACCAGCATCATGAGCGCGGCCCCGACGCAGACCAGCATGTGCGTGCGCAGGCCAGCCGCCCAGTTCAGTCTCTCGCGCTCAAATCCGATCACGCTGCCGAGAAGCGCAGCAATCAGCAGGCGCGACAGAAGTTCGAAGTTCCCGATCATTTTTTTCAGGTCCGGTGGACGTCTGCGAGGCAGGGGGCTCGCAGGTTGGGAACTGAATTGTGACATTTTCGTGACGCCGACGTTGATACCAGTTCGATGCTTGAGCCCGCTTCGCGGTGTCCCGGTCGTGCCGGCTCTGGGACGCAGTCGCCCCGCAAGCGCCGGGAAGCACTAAACTGACAAGCGCGATTCTCACCCCGGGAAGTCGCTGCCATGCAACCGCACCCGCCTGATCCCCCGTCCTCCCGATTCCCCAGCGACGCCGAACTCGCTGGGTTGCGCAGCTGGTACGAAGGTGTCGGCGCGCGCACGGCGGTCTGCCGTTATCTCGATCGTCCATGCGTCACGGACGCCTCCGCGCGCAGCACGCTGGGCCGGATCCGCCGGCGACTGGTCGACCACGCGCGGGAGCGCAATCGTGCCGTGCTGGCAGGCCCACTTCTGGAACACCCCGCACGCGGCAACGGGCCGGCCGTCTCGAGGGCGATCGAGGCGCTGCGCCGGTTGCCATTGCCTGCGCCTCGGCTGGGCGATCCCGTCAGCATGTGGCTGCCGCCGCGCCTCGTCTGCCCGCTCACGGCCCATGGACTGCATACGATCGCGGATCTTGTCGTACGCGTGCGCCGACGGCGTCGCTGGTGGGAGACCTTTCGGGGGATCGGAAAGGCTGGTGGCCAGCGCGTCGAGGCGTTTCTCGATGCCCATCCAGAACTGACGGCGCACACTGTTGCCATGCTTGCCACAACTGCACAGCAGCCGCTTGCGCCATGGGAGAGACTGCGTGTGCCGGCGGCGCTGAACGGGACCCGTGGACAGTTCCGTGCCCCCCGGACGGCCTGCCTGCTTGCCGCGGCCAATGACTATGAGGCCGTGCAGTCGTGGCTCTCGTTGCAGGAGTCACCCGGAACCTACCGCGCCTACCGCAAGGAAGCCGAGCGCCTGATGCTCTGGGCGATTATCGAGCGCGGCCGGGCCCTTTCGTCGCTGACGACGGACGACGCGATCGCGTTCCGGGCCTTCCTGCGGCGGCCGACCCCGTACGCGCGCTGGACGGGTCCCACCCGGCCACGCGACAGTGGCGAATGGCACCCCTTCGTCGCCGGGCTCACCGCGCGATCCGCAGCGTATGCGTTGAGCGTGCTCTCGGCGATGTTTCGCTGGCTGGTGGAACAGCGTTACGTGTTCGCGAACCCGTTCGCCGGTGTCAGGGTGCGACGCCGCGCGCGGCACGCCGAGCTCGACACAGGTCGCAGCTTCACTGCGAGCGAGTGGCGCCTGGTTCGCACGGTCGCTAGCGGCCTCGAATGGACAGACGGCTGGAGCGCGCCCGCAGCCCAGCGGCTGCGGTTCCTGCTCGACTTCGGTTACGCGACAGGTCTGCGCGCAGGCGAACTCGTTGAAGCGAAGCTCGGCGACATCCAGCTGGATGAGGGCGGAGACCACTGGCTGCACGTAAGCGGCAAGGGTGACAAATCGGCCAAGGTCGGCCTGCCGCCACTCGCGCGCCGCGCACTGACTCAGTACCTGCTGCAGCGCGATCTTCCCCTCACCCCCGCGCGCTGGTCACCCGGCACACCGATCGTCGCTGGCCTGCACAAAGAGGACAAACCGATCGCGAGCCTGCGGCTGTGGCGCATCCTGCGACGGTTCTTTCTGCAGGCCGCGCTCGCCGTGGAAAAGGAGCGGCCGCCGCTGGCCGAGAAGCTACGCCGGGCCAGCCCGCACTGGCTACGTCACACGCACGCTTCGCATGCGCTCGCGGCCGGCGTGGAACTGGTGACGGTACGCGACAACCTGCGCCATGCATCGATTGCCACCACGTCGATCTACCTTCATGGGGATGAGGTCCGGCGTGCGAGGCAGCTTGATCAGGCGTTCGGGGCGCCCTGAATCGATAGACACAACTTTGCTTGCAATTTAGACACAACTTTCCTTGCGTGAGCGAATACCCCAACTATCGAAAATAGGAATTAAACCGGACTATTGAGAGGTGAGTAGACCCGGGGAGTTGCGCCCCGAGTCTCTCGCAGGTAGGGTCGAGAACTGGCGCGCGCACGGTAGGCTCCGGTGGTCTCTCCACCGCTTTCGCGGTGGACCTCAGTCCGGCTGCCATAGTCACGTTTCCAGCTCCCGCCACGTCGAACGCAGCTTGCGGTTTTCCCGCACTACGCTCTCCTGTCTGCTTCACGTCAAGGTTTATGGGACCTATCATGCCGCGCGCGCTTTCGGTGCGACGGTACGGCGAACCCGGTAGCCATTGAACAGCCCCAGTTCCTCGTACAGCCAACGCCTACTCCACCGCTTCCAGCCGAAGCCCCGTCGGTTCCGGGATCGCCCCATGTGGCGCCGGATCTTCTTTTCCACCCAGTCCCTGATGAAGTTGAAGCACTCGTTAGAGTCCCCGATAGCGAAGTATTGCACCCAGCCCCGCAGCACCGGATTAATCAGTTGTACCACCCGATTTATCGGCTGCGACTGGTATCGACGGAACACCTCCTTGAGCTTGCGCAGTAACGCCGTACGCTTCTTCAGCTTCGGCGTGTAGTGCGCTCGCCACGCCCGTGTCCTGAAGCTGCGGAGTTGACGGAAGTCGAACCCCAGAAAGCCGAAGCTCTCCTTGCATCTCAGATCCACGGTGCGGCTCTTCTCCGCGTTCACCTCGACCTGTAGCTTGTCAAACTCCTCCCGTAGTCGCCTGCTTACCGCCCTCAGCAGCCAGTCATGGCGCGGGTGTGCATCGATCAGCACGACGAGATCATCAGCGAAGCGAGCATACTCGACGTAGGTATACTTCCCGTTGCGCGTGGCTTCTCTCGCCCGCTCCAGCATCCGATCCACCTCAGTGAGGTAGACGTTACTGAGCAGTGGCGAAATCACCCCGCCTTGCGGAACGCCTTGTTTACCCGATGCCGTCAGCATCAGCTTCAGCAAATGCATGACGTCCCGGTCATTGACCCGACGCGCCACCTTTTCGAGCAGCAGATGATGCCGCACGGTGTCAAAGTAGGCACGCAAATCCAGATCTATGACCCGGGTCTTCCACTGAACAATTGCCGTCGCCACTCGCTGCACCGCTTCATGCGCAGTACGCTTTGGGCGATAGCCATACGACCCCGACTGGAAGTCTGCCTCGAAGATCGGCTCCAGTATGAGCTTGAGCGCACCCTGGACCACACGATCGCGGATAGCAGGAATCGAAAGGACGCGGACCTTGCCCCCATCTTTCGGTATCTCCTGTCGCCGTGCCCGCAGTGGCCGGTAGGTGCGCCCGATCAGTTCGGCCTGTATCTGCGCAAGAAAGCTCACCACACCTTGCGCCTCGATAGCCTCGAACGTCACGCCGTCGATACCCGGCGCTCCGTTGTTCTTTCTGGCTAACGTATACGCTTCGAGCAGCGTTTCCATCTTGCAGACATGGACGTACAAACCCCAGAAACGCCAGGACGGTTCAGCCTTCGCCTTGACGTATATTCCCCGCCTCAGGTCCTGCAAACTGCTGGACGCCTTTGTCATCTCGTCCTTGCCTCCCATGTTGTCGAGGACGTTACAAACAGCAGGGCCCCTTCGCTCCACCAGCGTTACCCGGCTTCACCGCTACTACGGACCCATCCGCCACCCTCTCGCCTTCGGTCCACTTCCCGGGTTCGCCGGTTATAGGACCTACCTTGCTCCGGCGATTTCGCGCCGGGGCGAGGAGGGCTTCTCCAGTTGCTTAGCATGTCCTTGTCATCGTGCCGTCGCTTCCACCCCGCCGAAGTGGTGTAGCCGTGTCGGTCAGAATTCGGCTACCCATGCTGCCTTCACCCTCACGGTTGCGGGCTCGGCCCTCGGGTCTATTCACTTTCGAGGCCACATCCACGTTCACCTTCATTACGGCCCGATGACTCGCACGTCCCCCAAGGAGACGGTCGTCGATAGGCTTCAGAGTCTTGGTTTCCCGCCACCCTGCTATCCCAGCTACGGAGCTTCTGACTTCTACTCCGGCAGGTCTGTCTCCTGCTGAACACGCCAGCCTTAGCTGGACACACAACCGAACGTGAGTCTCTCGACTCATTCGGCTCCCGTTATCCAACCGATACCCCGACGACACGCCAGTGGACAAACAACCGGGGGTGGACGCGCTTCATCTTGCGTAGCCATTCCGCACTACGTCGCTTGTGCTGCCTCAACCCCTTGTACTTTCGTCGAGCCCACCGCATAAGCCGTAGGTCGATGTAGCCGAAGAGGCTGTGCATCGCCGTCCGATAGAACGCCCCATAGTAGTTCCGCCACCCTTGTATCGTCGTGTTGCATTGCTGCGCGAGTTCATCAAGCGTCGCCGGTGTTCGTCGGTGCAGTCGCCAACTCCGCACGGTATGCCTCATCCGCTTCAGGGCATCATTGCTCACCGCCGGCAGAAAGCTAGTAAATAGCCGTCGATGCTTGCTCAATGCCCGTCTCGGTCTAAACGTAAAACCGAGGAACGTGAACTGCACGTTCGGATAAGTGCCAGTGCGCTTACTGTCCTTGCAATACACGATCTTGGACTTCTCCGGATGCATCGTCAGACCACACTCTGCCAGCCGTTCTTCAATCGCTTGCATCACGGCTTGTGCCTGCGCCAGACTGCGGCAATGAACCACCGCGTCGTCTGCGTAGCGCGCAAAGGGAGACTGCGTCCATGTCCGCTGCATCCAGCTATCGAACGCATAGTGCATAAACAGATTCATCAAGATCGGGCTGACCACACCGCCCTGGGGTGTACCCCGCATCCGGGGCAGACTCGCCCCCCTCTGCAGTTTCGAACGGAGCAGTCAGCCACCGCTCGATGTACAGCAGGATCCAGCCGTCCTTGATGTGGTGTCGCACCGCCTTCATCAGCAACACATGGTCGATCTGGTCGAATGCCGCCTTGATGTCAAACTCAACAACCCAGTCGTATTTCCAGCAACGCGTGCGCGTCACGGCAATCGCCTGTTTCGCCGACTTGCCCGGCCGATAGCCATATGAATTTTCATGGAATATCGGGTCGAGCGTCGGCTCGATCATCAGCTTAACCACACTTTTCGCCACCCGATCAGATACGGTGGGAATCCCCAGCTTTCTCGTGCCGCCCTTGGCCTTCGGAATCTCAACCTGCTTCACCGGTGGCGGGAAGTACGATCCCGACGACATCCTGTTCCACAGCTTGTACAGATTTCCCGAAAGGTTCTGCTCAAACATGGCGACGGTTTCATCATCCACGCCAGCAGCGCCGCGATTGGCTCTCACCAACTGGTATGCTTCCCACACGACCCGCTTCGCAATGCTGTACGGTTTCGTTGATGTCATGTCACTCATCCCCAGCGCAGGTTGGTGACCTTCGTCAACAGGATAACGCCGCCCCTTCGCTCCACCTTCATTACAAAGGCCTCAGCACTACTACGAGCAGCTCCGCCCCTTGCTCCGACATCGGTATTCTTCCTCATGGTGTCTGCCACTTGTCATTTCCCTTTGCATTCGAAGCAAGGTTCTCACGTTCCATACCGAAGCCTGTATTGAGTTCATGCCGCCTTTACACCGGCTGCCGTCGGGTCCGTAATCAGGTGTCGTCCCGACTGATCCTGGAGCAAACTTACGACCCCAGTTTTGACAGCGCCTTTAAATAAGTAACGATGCGTCATCGGACGGTTCGCTTTCGCTCATCTGCTCAACACGTACCTGCCACCCTTGACGGGTGACTTTTCCACAGTCGCTCACCACCACGCCTTTTGGACGCAGCAGCACCGGGCGGTTTGAAGCCTGCTCCTGAAAGCCGACTCCGGGAGGCCTACTCCCATCTTCAGTACAGCACCGCAGGCTCTCGCCTACGTTCGTGACACACTAAGTATTCCTATCTTTATAGAGCGCTATTTCGCCGCTTGACCAATGCAAACGTGCGAGTGAGTGCGACCGAAATGGAATCGAAAACCCGGCCTTTTGGAAGCACAAGTCTGTGCAAAAACACTAAAGGCGTCAGGCCAGCGGGGCGCAAGCGCATTTGCATAGCGCCAGGTGGTTAAAGTCAAGCTCAAGCGCGACGCGAGTTCATTGAACTGGTCCATGTCGAGAAGCGTGGCGATCAGATCACTCTTTCGGGCCGGTGGCATCGCGGCGATGCACGAAGGGTTGTCGATTCCCGGCGTAGGTTTTTTGCGGAGAAAGACATATGGCGTAGGTTCTCTCCCAACACGGGAAAAAACCTACGCCGGCATAGCCGACTCAAACAGAGAAAGGTGAGCGGAGGCTAACTAACCCAGTACTTGGCACCCAACAGAACGCATTTTAAATCAATTACTTATATTTAAACCCAGCAAATCCGACCGCTCCTCATCGAGCCGAATATTACTTTTCTTTAATTCGTTCATTATTTTTTCTGATATGCGAAGAGGCAGCTGCAATCACGCCACGAAATTCTAAAAATCGCTTATTTCTCAATAACCTAATCGCAGATACCGGCGTTCATCCGAATGTCAATCTGACTACTCATTCTTTTCGAAGTAGTGAATTGCCTTTTCCCCTCAAGCCTGAATCTCGAAAGTTACGCCAAAACCTACACCGAATGGTCTTTCAATTGGTACGTCTTTCCGGCACCGAATCGCACTCTCATTGAGACCGCTCAGGCCAGCCCCCGTTGGGAATTGGTCGATGTGGTGTTGTATGGTTGGCGCAATGGCGGAACACAACGGAACTGATCCGCAAAAATCGCCAGGCCTTCCATCAGCACTTCCGTAGAGTTCACCGGACAGCGACGTCGTCATATTACAACGCTCGCGGAACCACAACCCCCGATGAATTGCTTCCGCATGACGCGTTTGCCTTCATGAGCCGCAGCCACCTATTCCTTTATCGGTTCACCCAGGCACCCAAAACTGCACGCCCCGCAGATGTTCGGTGCCGAACTGGACCACGTCGTCGATCGACGCGAGCGACGGCCGGAAGTCGTTGCGCGGCCGCATCGATTCCACGCGCGTGCCGGCGTTCTTGCGCCGCGACACGAGGCCCAGTCGCTGAAGCTCATTCAACGCCGCACGGACGGTATGCCGGCTCGTCCCGTACTGATCCCGCAGTTCCAGCTCGGTGGGGCAAATACGCCCCCTACCGGAAGACGGCCCGATGTGATCGCTTCGGTGAAGGGAATCCCCATCCCTCCGGCATTTCCCTGAAAAGCGCAAACGCTTCCCGTTTGCAGGCGGCCCGCGGTGTGTCAGCCGAACCGTGCACGGCGTCTTGCCCTGCGCCCCTCGCTGCCCGCGCGGCCGGAACTCGGTCCCGATGGGGCGCGACTCTACGCGACAAGGGTTTGGAAGAGCGAAATGATTGTGTCACCGGCGAAGGCGGGTCAACGGGTCACTCATATTGCCGTCGCAGCGGCGACAGTTCTACAAAGCAGCCTAACGATCGGACGCGCAGTGCAGACTTCTGTTGCATGTGGGCTCGACTCCAGTCCTGATTTCCCGAACCTTTGGCGCACTCGCCGAAAACCTCTGTCTATTCCAGTATTGCGGTTGATCGAACACGTCTGGAAATTCAGCGACTCACATTTATCCCTCGACACCTGGTGCATCTACTTCTGTGTTGCGGACAAAGTCGTCCGGCACTTCCGGCCCCCACAGGTACAGCGACTCTTCTGGAAGGAAGTTTCCGCTGGCCCAGGTGATACCGGCCGAGACGAAATCGATATTCGCCGAGTACTCGCAGAACGAGCCCCACGGATCCTGCACGTAATGAAAGTAGTTCGACCCAAGCACGTGTCGCCCCGTCCCCCATCCACGCACATAGCCTGCAGCCGCCATCTGCGCAGCGCCCTCGCCGACCCGGTCAACGTTCTCGACATCCCACGACGAATGATGCCAGCCGCGACCGGCGCTTTTCGCGAAGGCGACCAGGTGATGATCGCAGCCGTGGGGCGCATGCGTGAACGCGATCAGATTCATGGACCGGTCCGAAAGCCGCAACCCGATAGCCCGCTCGTAGAAATCGACGGCGCGCAGCACATCAGATGTGAACAGTAGTACATGCGAGAGTCTACGCGGCCGGACGGGCGCGGTCGCTGACCGGGTGGAGGCGCCGCGCTCATTCGCAACCCCTCCGCTGTGCACGTGCCGGTCCTTCGAATCCGGTGTGGTCTTCGGACCCGGTTTGACCTGAATGAGATTGCCATCGGGATCGTGAAACCAGATGCCCGACGGGTCCACTCCTGCGGGCGCGGTGCAAATCGCGCCTCCCGCCACCTCGACCTGATCGCGTAGCGCGACAACGTCCGAATCGAAGCAGTTGAAGCTCAGATACGCGAGCCGCTTACGGGCCGAAGGCAAAATGCGCGCCCAGCGATGGCCGTCGACCGCGTACAGGTCGAGCGCCTCGTTCCGCTCGCCCGTGCGTTTGACCTCCAGACCGAACGTGTCGAAGAAACGTTCGGCATCGGCCACCGACGGCACTTCGAGGGCAAAATGATCGATCGAATGCACGGCGGCCCGCGGCTTCGCCAAATTGAAATCGTTCACATCAATCTCCCGATATCGACTGGCCGGCCTCCCGGCCGGCCGTCACTCGTTGCGCCAACGTCATGCCGCCGGTTCGTCGACGATCGCGTTTCGTAGCGTGCCTATGCCTTCGACGCTCACTTCGCACACGTCGCCCGCTCGCATCAGGAGTTTCGGTTCGCGGGCCCAGCCTATCCCGGAAGGTGTGCCCGAGACGATGACATCGCCGGCCTCAAGCGTGATTGCTTCGCTGACGATGCTGATGAGCGATGCGACATCGAAAATCATCTGATCGGAATTCGCCGACTGAACCACTTCGCCATTCAAGCGCGTTTCCAGACGCAGCCCGCTGGCCCCGGGCGGCAGTTCGTCGGCGGTCACGAGATCCGGCCCGAAAGCGCCTGTTCCGTCGAAATTCTTCCCCAACGTCCATTGCGGCGCCTTGAACTGATATTCGCGCACCGAACCATCGTTGAAGAGCGCGTATCCCGCCACGTGCGACAACGCATCCGCGCTGGCGATGTGACGGCCGCCCTTGCCGAGCACGACGGCGATTTCACCCTCGTAGTCGAGCGAATCCGAAACGCGCGGACGGACCATCGGTTGTTCGTGCGCGATCAAGCTGGTGTTAACGCGGAAGAACAGCGTCGGATAATCGGGTTGATCGTACCGGCTTTCCTTTGTGTGGTCGGCATAGTTCAACCCGACGCAGATGATCTTCGGTGGCTGGCGCAGCGGCGGCAGCCAAGTGACCGTATCGGGATCGACGATCTGTGCAGAGGCCACGGCCCGCCCGTACTCGACGAGATCGACACCGCGCGCGAGCAGCGATTCGAGGCTTTCGTCACCAACCACGCGAATCTGCCCTGCCTCGCGCACACCCAGCCACGATTTTCCGTCCTTCATGAATGAAACAAAACGCATGCAAACCTCCAAGACTACTGAATAACTGGAACAGGATGCGTGCCGGACTACCCGGCACGTCACGATTGAGTCGATTGCGCACGAAGCAACCGGGCGAATTCCCGGCAAATCAGGTCATTGGCCCGCCGGGCAGATGCCGACACCTCAAAAAAGCCAAAGAACGGATGAAACATGTCGTCGAATTGCAGCAGACGCACGCCCACTCCCGCATCGGTCAGACAGCGGGCATACGTGCGTCCCTCTTCACAAAGCGCATCGTGCCCAGCCACAGCAATGATCGCGGGCGGCAGGCCCGTATGGCACACAGCGCGCAACGGCGATGGCGGGCTTTGCGTGGCCTCCTCCCTGCGCTCGCCCATGTAGAGTCGAACGATGTCCTCCAAGTCCGCCGTACCCAGCATCGGGAAGTCGCGGTTTCTTGCCTTCAGCGCAGCCACGTCACGCGCCATGTCGACACCGGGCACGACCAGCAACTGGGCCGCCAGCGCATACGCCCTGTCGCGCAACGCCTGGACTGCCGACGCGGCCAGGTTGCCACCGGCGCTTTCCCCCGCCACCGCTACGCAGCTTGTGTCGCCGCCCAGCGATGCGGCGTGGTGGAACGCCCAGAGCGTTGCGGTCAGTGCATCGTCGTGCGCGGCCGGATACGGATGCTCTGGCGCGAGACGGTAGTCCACCGAGATGATCACCGCTTCGACATCGCGACACAACTTGCGCGCGATGTCGTCCATCAACTCAACACTGCCGAGGACGAAGCCGCCGCCATGAAAGAAAACGACCGTCGGCAGCTTGCCTGTCTTCAATGGACGATAGACGCGAACGGGTACGCACGAGCCTTCGTGATGGCCCATCACGTCCTCGAACGATCCGATCTGTGGCAGCGTCGTGCGTTCGCGCGCCGCCATGATCGTGCCGCGCATGCGCTCCCTGGCTTGCGCGGGGGTACCCGAAAACGGCGGCGGCACGCCGCGCGACTTCATCGCCGCCACCACCGCGGCCAGTTCCGGGTCGAGCGGGCACGCTTCGTGAGCTGAATTCACGCTTCCCCTCCGAGCACATGGTCCTGCGACGCCTGTGCGCGCCGCCGGAGCGCATCCACATCAATGCAGGTCATCCGCCCCTGCCGCTTGACGGGCCGCCCCGCGACGAACACGGTATCCACGTTGCCCGCGTGAGCGGCAAGCACGACTGCGCCGATCGCGTCCGAAACCGGTGTGAGGTTCAGGTCGTCGCGGCGAATCATGATGACGTCGGCCTGCTTGCCCGGCGTAAGCGAGCCGATCCTGCGATCGAGCCCTGTCGCCCGCGCGCCCGCCACGGTCGCAAACTCGAGCACGTCGCGCAACGTGATCGTTTCCGGTGCACCGGTCGTTCGCGAGTGTCCGCCGCCCATCCATGAGCGATAGTGAGCAAAGGCATGGCGCATCTGCGTGAACATGTCGCCGCAGCATTTCGTTTCCGTATCCCCGCTCAGGCTGGGTCGGATGCCCACCGCGAGCATGCGATCGAGCGGCAAGTCGCCAATGCCCTGGGCGTTGAGCTCGCAGTGAACGCCCAGTGAAGCGCTGACACCCGCATCCGCCATCATCGCAATCTCGTCCACGCCGCTGCAGCAGCAGTGAACGAAGGTCAGGTCTTCGCCCAGCACGCCCGCGTCGTGCATCTGCGCGATGCCTCTCACGGTCGCATTGCGTGCATAGGCCCCCATATGGATCGTCGAACGAATCGACAACTCGCGCGCAAGGCGCAGGTCCTGGAGCCATACGTCACGCTGCGCCATCTCCGGGCCGCGCGCGGCCATGGCCAGGGTCAGCAACTGATCGTCGGAGGAAAAGTATTCGACTTTCAAGCGACGGATATCCTCGGGATGCCCGCGCGCGCTATCGAACATCCAGGCGGCGCCGTCGATCAATGGCCAACCGTGCGCAAATACGGCGCGTATTCCGGAATCACGCAGGCCGGCAATCGCAGCATCGGCGTGGTCGGGACTGTTCTGGACGTGCGACCAGTCCAGCATCGTCGTGATGCCGCTATCCAGCGCAGAAACGGCGCCCAGCAGCGTGCCGGCATACACGTCTTCGGGCCTGAACCCCGCGCCGCGCGGGCCCAGCATCTCGGCGAAGTAGATCTGCGGGTCGATATCCGCGTAGCGATGGCGCATGCAGCTTTGCCAAGTGTGCCGGTGCGTATCGACGAATCCCGGAAGCACGATCATGTTGCCGGCGTCGATACGTTCGGCATGGGGCGCTTCCAGCTTCGGTGCCACTGCAACGATGCGCCCGTCTTCCATGAGTACGTCGCCGACGCGCAAATCGCCTATAGCGGGGTCCATGCTCAACACCCACCCGCCGGCCAGCAAGGTCTGCCGCGCGATCATTGGACCGACTCCCGCAACGATGCCTCCACGCACTGAAACGCCGCGTGCGTGGCCGGTCCCTCCAGCCACTTGCGCAACTGATTCCAGAGCGCTTGCGACTCGCCGACCTCGGACGACGCCCACGCCACGTAGGCATCCGGCCGGATCAAGATCCCTTTCACACCATCCATCTGCGACGGAACCCGCGCAAGACGCGCCTGAACGACGTCCACCGGCAATCCACATGTGGCGATCGGCGCAAACTGGGCGCTCTCGCCCTCCAGATCCAGCAGAACGAAGCGTCGGCTGCGCAGCAGTTCGGTGCCGCTCGCCGACCGGCCGTCGAGCATCACGACGTCGAAGTCGGGCAACCGGTGCCCCGTTAGTGGATGACTCGCTGCATCGCAGGGGTAGGGAAACTCAAGCCCGCTCAGTTCGCGCACGAGTTTGCTTTGCACCTCGGGCAGCCCGACGATGTGTTGCGCGAGACGACGCTTGAGCGTTACCGCATCCGGTTCGAAGTTGAACTGCAGCGCGCACTGCGCCTTTACGCTTTCGAGCAGCGCCCGCATGACCGGCAAACGTTCCGCGTCGTAGGTGTTCAAGATCGATTCTTCTGCAGTGCCATTGATCACGGCAGTGAGTTTCCAGCCCAGATTGAAGGCGTCCTGCAGGCAGAAGTTCATGCCGACCCCGCTGGCTGGATAGTGAATCCGCGCGGACTCGCCGACCAGCATGATGCGCCGCGACCGAAAGGTCGGCACACTGCGCATCGTGTCGTCGAAGCGCGACGCCCAGTGCAGCCGCTCGATGCCGTAGTCGGTGCCGTGGATATCGCGCAGGCACTGACGAATCTCCTCGACATCGACGGGCTCGTCTTTCGGTGCGTGGCGCCGGTCGCGATGAACGATGTTGAAACGCGTAATGCCGGAGCCGAATGCGTACCCGCGCGCCCAGCCCATTTCGTTGTTGACGTCGGCACGCTTGCCGGGCCAGGGGGCATCCAGAATCGTATCGACTGCGATCCCGCGGAAAGTGCCGGAGTGGCCGTCGAACGGGATGCCGGCTTTCGTGCGTATGAGGCTCCGTCCGCCATCGGCGCCGATCAGGTAGTGCGCCTGATAGGTCCGGGTGTTGCCCTCGGCGTCGGCGGCATCGACCTCGACACCTTCCTCGTCCTGCCGCAGGGCGCGCACTTCCTCGCCTTGGCGTATTTCCACGCCGCATTCCTGCGCCCACGCCCAGAGTATTTCCTCGGTCTGGTTCTGCGGAAGGCCCAGCGTGAACCCGAAACGCGATTCCAGGTACCGCCACTGAATTCCCGGAAAGCCGGCCCAGATATGCGCACGGCGAAACGGATAATCGACGATCGTCCGCGTGCGCTCGATAAAGCGGTCCGCAATGCCACGTGCGTCGAACAACTCCAGCACGCGTGGCAAAATCGTGCCCGCACGGGACTGGACACCTCCAGTCCGGCGTTCGAGCACGAGCGTCCGCACGCCTGCCCCAGCCAGTTCGGCTGCCACCGTAAGGCCGGAAGGCCCCCCTCCCACGACAATGACGTCCCACAGCATCCCGCTTCTCCAGTCAAAAACAATGAGTCCAGCCCGAGGTCGCGCGGTATGCGATTCAGACAGCTCTCGCACCCGCGGCCACCGTCGGGTCGCTAAAACAAATGGGTCACGCCCACTTCAAACTCCACCTGCCGCGAGGTGCTGGCCGGAGCCTGGTTGCGCATGACCGCGTGCTGCCCGCTGCCGGCCATCTGAAACACGCTCAGCACATAGAGGCTCGTACGCTTCGAGAGCGCGTAGTCGACATGCGCGTGAAACTGATTCCACTTGTACGAATCCAGGGTGGTGTACGAATACCCCCCACCCACGCGCGTACTCGGGGTGATGTACTTGTGGGCACCGACATCAACCGTCTGCGCGTTCTCCGTTTCGCCCACCGCCTTCAGATGCGTGAAGCTGTAGTTGCCCATCACGCGATAGCTGTCCCCGCTGTAGGCAAGGCCGACCGTCGCGGTGTTCTGCGACTGACTGATCGTCAAGGCGGGTTTGGCAGCAAAGTTGATCCCGTATAGTTCCGGGACGCCGAGACGCGTATATGGCGCGTAGGGAACGCCATTCACGGACTCCGCGACCACCACCGACTGAAAGCCACCGCTGACGAAACTCACTTCGGCGCCCACGGCACGCCCGGTATTGGTCGTGGAGCCCGCCTGTCCGAATCCGTACATGGCGCCAAACTGCAACACACCGCCGTAGAGCGGCGACTTGTATTTCACGAGATTGTTCAGCGCATTGCCTACCGTTCTGTCCAGGTTCCCCGGGTGGGTTGCGAGCAGCGACGTATAGCGCTCCGATGTATAGGGAACCAGGTCGGCCAGCAGGTCGTACATCGATCCGAGCGTGATCGTTCCCAGCCTGTTCGACTTCAGGCCGACATAGCTTTCGAAGGGCGTGCTCGTCCCGTTATTGATGAACGCATACTGGCTGAGTCGGAAGAATGCCGACGAATCGCTATCGAGCTGTTCGACGCCGGACAGCAGCCAGAACGGCACCGCATGGGTTCCGTTAATCTGAACCTGGGCGTGTCCCGCGCCTGCGTTGTTCGTGTAGGCGATGCCGGTGCCGAGCAGGCCGCCCAGCGTTACGCTGGACTGAGCGGTTGCCACAACCGGGAATGCCACGAACACCCCCACGCCCGCCAATGATCTCCAGAGCCTCACGTCTCTCCTCCATTTCATTCACGATCTCCCGCATTATTTTTTTGTAGTCCGAATTAAATATCCTGATGCACATCCGCAGCGGCCCACTTCAGTGATTCAGTTCGAGTGCAGCGGCCGCTCCCGGGCGACCTGCGCATCGTCCGCTGAAATGTCGTGCACAAGGTCGCGCAGTCTCCTGCGCAGCACCCGCGCCGCGATCAACGCCACCACGCCGGACGCGAGAAACACGACCGCCATCGCGTCAGGCAGCGAGTCGACTCCGGGACCGAAGCCATACCGGCTGACGAGGGCGATGACCGAAGGCGCGCTCCCCTGCCCGATCAGCCCGACAAGTACCAGGACGACCGCCATGACGCTACCGACAATCGACGCCGGAACGATCACCGCGACGAGGGTCGAAGTCACCGCCATGAAAGTCCACGAAAACAGCACGACCATCGCGTCGACAATCCAGAACGTCACCAGCGATCTCGTCGAGCACATCGCCACGACCAGTACGGTCAACGCGAGCGTGACGAACGTCCCCACTTCGATGGCCGTGGCCGGGCGCTGGCCGCCTTCGCGTCCCATCGCCCACCCGGCCGCCCAGAGGCCGAGCGGCCCCATTGTCAGCAGCAATCCGCCCTGCAACAGGCCGATACTGCTCAAGCCCAGCCCGAAGCGCCGCGCGGTCATCGTCGGCATCCAGCTGCCGAGCCCGTAGGTAATCATCGAGTGCGCGACGGCAAACACCAACAACGGCATCAGCACCCTGCGGTTGTCTGCCAGATACCGGCCCACGCGCGCGGGCGCGGCTGCGGCCTGCTCGCACGCGCCGGCTCGACGCCCCGGATCGGCCGAAAGGAAAATCAGGCCGCTCAACGGAACGCCTGCGATGCCGACCAGCAGCAGCACGATTTGCCAGCTGAAGACGTGCCCGAACAGCGGCAACGCGTGGATACCGGAAGCGCTGACCATGCCGATCAGCGGGCCGCCGAGTACGAGCGACAGACCGGTGCCCAGCATGAGCGCCATCGTGTAGACGGACAGTGCGCGTGCCCGCCTGCTCTCGTCGACGCCGTCGCGAATCAGCGAATATGCGGACGGCGGCACCAACGCTTCCGCCGCGCCAACCACGACGCGCGCCACGACAAGTGCGAGGAAAGTCGATGCCGCAGCATTCGATGCGACCGCGATCGACCATAGCGCCACTGCGAGCGCCACGACCGTGCGCCGGTCGGCGCGGTCGGCCAGCCAGCCGGCGGGCAAGCCGCAGAGGACGTTGGCAACCGCGAACGCCGTGCCGATCAGGAAGCTGATCTCCACTTCGCCCACGCCGAAGTCGCGCTGGATCGGCCCGACCATCAACACGAGAATGTTCTTGTCGATCTGCGCAAGCATGCTGATACAGGTAAGAAAAGCGACCAGCCCCCACTGCGCCCTGCGCGATGTGCCCTTGCTGCTTTCTGTCATGTTTCGCCGTCTCCACTGCGAATGCCCGTTTGGCGGGCGGCTTTTTGTCGACATGCGAGGCGTTGCCGCGGTGGGCCGCCCCGTTTCATGGGTTTCGGACATTATCGATTTCGGGGATGACATTTATCAAATTTATTGTTCAAATATCGAATATTGATTGTATAAATCTGCCATGCGATTCGAAAACCTCGACCTCAACCAGCTCGTCGTGCTGGACGCGCTGCTTTCCACGCGCAGCGTCGGACGCACCGCGGAGCAGTTGTTCCTCAGCCAGCCCGCAACCAGTTGCGCTCTGGGCCGCCTGCGCGAGTATTTCAATGACGAACTGCTCGTTCCGGTCGGGAAAACCTTTGTGCTCACGCCGCTCGCCGCCGAACTGAGCAAACCCGTCCGCGACGTCCTCCTCCAGATCAGGACGATCACCCGGGCGCGCCCGGTCTTCGAACCGGCAACGTCGGCGCGCCAATTCACCATCGAAGCCTCGGACTACGTCATCAGCCTGCTGCTTTCGGAAGTCGTGCGCCGGGCTGCAGACCTCGCGCCCCTCATGCAGTTCGATCTGCGCGCCATCAATCCGCAGTCCCCCGAACATCTGGAAAGTGGCGAGACCGAACTGCTCATTGCGCCAGAGTTCAACACGGTCGCCGGGCATCCCGGCGAACCCCTGTTCAGCGATACGTTTTCGTGCCTCGTGTGCGGCACGGTCAACGCACATGCGGATTCGCTGAGCGCCGACGAATATTTCGCGGCCGGGCATGTCGGGATCGAATGGGGTGGCGGGCGGCGCGTGACTTACGACGCCCGCATCCTGTCAACGGGCAGGAGGGTGCGCCGGCAGGAAATCATCGCCCCCATGTTTTCCCTCATCCCGGAGCTGTTGATCGGAACCCGGCGTATCGCCACGTTGCCGACGCGCCTCGCCCACAAGATCGCCGAACGCTTCCCGTTGCGGGTGTTGCCCTGCCCAATCGAAATTCCGTCGTTTACCGAAAAGGTTCAGTGGAACAAGTATCAGGAGCACGACCCTGCGATCCTCTGGCTGCGAGGACTGCTGAAGGAGGCTGCCGAGAGCCTGGCGTCCTCAGGCGAAGCGACTCACGGGAAGCGCAAACGCGCCGTCAAGGCGCAGGGCCGGGAGGTATCGCAGCGGTGAAGGTGGGCCCGTCTCAAGGCTCCCAGGGCGAAGACAGTCGAACCCATATCTCATCTCCGCTGGCGACATGGAGAACCACGGGAGTCAATGCCTGACCGAGACAGGGCCCTAGCACACATGCCCCGGTCAGAATGTCGAACTGCGCACCGTGGCCATGACAGACGATATGTGTGCCCCGCGCGTTCAGCCAGGCGTCCTTTCGCCATGCCATCGGAGCGCCGGGATGATGAGGGCAGGAGTCCACGTACCCACGCAGTTCGCCGTTCCTGCGCACGACGAAGATCGTGTCCCGGCCGGTTTCGCACGGATCGAAGCCGCGCGCGCCGCCATCGGGCAGGTCGTGCAAGTTGCACAACCATGCGCGCTCGCACGCCAATTGATCAGAGTTACTCATGATGGTTGTGGTGCAAACTGAGTAGGCAGGCGAAGTAACGCTCTTCTTTCGGACCCCTCAACGAGCCGAAAGAACCGCCATCCAGACCGACGGCGAAGTGGTATCTTTGAGGTGCACGCGGGTGAGATCGAACTGGTCTTTGCGAATGCGATGCATCAGTTCGAT
>NZ_CADIKL010000050.1 GCF_902859945.1 Paraburkholderia caffeinitolerans
ACTGGAAGTCGGCGATGAACCAGTTTGCTATCCTGTTTGGCGACCGATTCACGCAGGCGCGCGGGTAACGATTCCTTTAACCGCCTCGCCCACAAAAATGCGGACAGGTTCAATTCGCTGGTACGTCCGCCAGCACTACAGCATTTGCTCCTATTTTTGCGCCGCGCCCGATACGAATTGGTCCGAGTACAGACGCACCGGCCCCAATCAGTACATTGTCCTCAATGAAAGGAGCCCCAGCTTTTCCGCTCCTCCCACCGATGACCACGTTCGGCGAAATGACGACATTGTCGCCAATTACCGCGTGACGATGAACTACGATTCCCAGACCTTGATAACCAAAAATCACATTTTTCCCGACCTTAACCGAAGGAGGAATGGATACAGAGAAAAGAATCCGATTGATCACCTTAAAAATCCACGGCAAGAATGGAATGTGAATTATGTAAAAAAGCCGCGAAACTCTGTAAATATAAATCATCTTCCCACCATAAATTTAGCCACCCAAATTTTCAAGGCATCATATGACATCCACCAACCAATAATAAGTATCAATCTATTTCACGAAACGAACAGATCGCCCCTTAATCAAATCAAAACACCTAATCACTCCAATGAATATTAAGAAGAAAACAAATCCCGCATCCCAATATCCATTGTGCACTGACATAATTGACATTGTGAGAAGATAGCAAAATCCAAATTTACCTAATGCCCCCCACCTTTTTGCCTTCTTCCAAAAAAAACCAATGCCAGCAGAAATTATAAAAAACCCAGTAAAAACACCGATGTATCCAAAATCAACATAAAGTGCTCCTTGCAGGGTTGGCGTAATACTCATAGGCCTTCCTGCCACCCAGCGAGCAGACGTAAGCTCCCCAATGATGTTTCTAGCTCCCCAGTGCTTTCCTGGCAAGAAAGTCTCGTAGTTACTGATAAATAGACCACCATACATGTATTGATGCAACGCACTGCCTATCGAACTGACGGTGTTCTGGCTGAAATCCAGCATTGCCAATGCTGGGACGAAGGGCCATAAATACTTGTGATCATTCACGTACCGAAAATCAATATTTCCGAAAAACGTGACCAGATCGTAGCTCTGGGAAACGCGATATGCGGCAAATATCGCTGCAAAGCCGGTTATCGCAAAAATTGCAACAAATCCAAATAAAAAAGCCTTCTTTCGCGGCATCCTGAAAACAATTTGGTAGACGTATATCACCAAAAAAAAGACAAGAACAGGAGTTCTATAACCAAAGCAGAGCACACCAGCTATATAAACAGCTATTTGAATTACGCTAATTTTCTTGTTATTTTCAAAATCAGATATCAATCTAACCAAAACCCAAAAACCATAAAACTGAATTAGATTGAAAGCTATCGCCGAATTACCAAACCGCTCTTCCCCCATAAAAAGAGGAATTCCACCACTCGTCAAAATAGTCAATAGCAGGCAGACAATAAAAATCAAAAGAAAAAATATTGTTAATTGCCTGGATCTTCTCTGCCGCAACATTGGCGTTACAGTTTTTTTCTCCACACCTCTGAAAAACACAAACGCCAACAAGAAACCAATTAACCCTGTTACAAACAATTTCCAACACAAAACCTTGTCATACGTGCCTCTAATCGTCCACGGCGTATCTATCAATCCAATAATATTGTAAGCGGTGTAGATTCCGAGAAACAGTATAAATGGGTTGACACGCTTCAAACCAGTTTCAGCAGATCGTCTCAACTCGCCTTCGTTAGCCAGACGTTTAATTAATGAAATTTTCGCGCGAGGCATCCTATCCCCCACCTTCTCACTATTACGCTCAAAAATCAGCACCACATCGCACTAGAACCAGTCACATCGAATAAAATTGCCTCATCAATTCATCCGAATATAACCTGTTCACGCCGCTATTACTGGCGTGACTGAAGATATGCCTTTCCAAGCATATAAACGAACTTCGCATTGGTTACCAAATACCGTTTCCACATACGTCGTGGTTCTTGAATAACCCTATAAAACCATTCCAAGCCACTTCTCTGCATCCATTTGGGAGCGCGCCGCACCTTACCTGCAACAACGTCAAATGTACCGCCGACACCCATGACAAAATCGACACCAAGCCGCCCCTTCCATCGCTCAATGAATACCTCCTTCTTTGGTGACGTAATGGCCACAAAGAGTAAACGCGCGCCAGAGCGCCTAATTTCATCAACCTGATTTTCTTCGTCATCCCAGAAATAGCCATTATTAAACCCGGCTACTTTAAGTCCAGGATACTGCCCACTCAAACTACTGACAGTCTTCTCCACGACTGCATCGGTGGCTCCAAGTAAATAGATTGGTATTCTCCTCTCTCTCGCCATCTCAACAAGTTTATAAAAAAGATCAACCCCCGAAACCCGTTCAGGGACATGATTTCCGAGCAAACGCGCCCCCCAAACTACACCCATTCCGTCGATATTGATAATGTCACAATTCCTGACAGAAGATGCGAGATCGGGATTCGACTGCATATGAACAAGCTTTGCAGCGTTAACCACAACATGCTGCGTAAATACACGGCGCTCCACCCTGTCAGCGATCCAGTCGACAGTTTCCTCCATAGTAGAAGAATCCATAGGGCAGCCAAATACATTTATTTTGTTCATAGCATAAAGGCCAATTTATATAATTTCCGGATTTGTCGCGACGAATTGACCAATTTTCCGAACCCGCTGCTCAAATTTATTCCACGAAGCACATCATCTATTCAAATTAGATGAATTTCTTCGAAGAATAGAAACACGTCCGAAATACATTGTTCTTATGTCAACATCAGTTGGCTTTGTTTTCCACCCGGCTTTATATAAGCCAAATTTCAGATACGCTGCGTCGTCGCCCGGGTATGCGTTTGGAACACCACGAGTCTGAAAAACAACCCCTCCATCTTTGAGCAACTCTGTAACCGCGTTCTCTCCGGTATCGTCGGGAATGTAACGTAAAGTCCAATCCACGACTCGCCCCCTATCAGCCTCCGGGCTCCCGAATATTTTCCCGACAGAGTCTGTAGATTGCCCCGTTCTACTGCGCACACCATACCCCGTGTCCGTCGAGAAAAAAAGCGCAAATGTTGGATATCCCCAGTGAATTTGAGCCCCCTGATGAATCTGCATAATGACCTCGGGTTGCTTTTTATCAAATTTATAATTTCCCGGAATGTATGTCTGCCACCTGACGAAATACTCTTCATTCCGATGAAATTTTATGTACTCCCCAAACGATATTTCTGCACGAGGCACCCCATTGGCCACGTTCTCATAATTCTCGTCACGTGAAATTGTCACCTTGAGAGCGTGTGGCATCGCAGAATTGGCAAGGTCGACAACCTGGATGGAATCCCTGTTTGGCATCTGGTACTGAATTTTGCTGTCGACACCGTGTCCCCACGCGGACGAAAACAAAACGTCGAACCCCGGTGTCCCGCTAGCATCAGCAAGCACGGTGCAAGGAGTTACCAGTAGAAAAATGGCAGCTAACCAAGCTTTATCCAATTCAGACCTCATTCATATAAGGAACATGTCCTGCAGTTGACTAGCGGGCCTCCATCACAACCGCATCAATGACTCGCTTCAAACGGACGGATATATTTCGAATACCAAATGAGTCATCGATCCAAATCGCCCCGCTTCCCCAGACGATCTTCGAATTCAAGCGACTCGCCTCCTCAATGGCCAAGGCAAGTTTTTTTTCACCAAGTTCATCAACATAAATTGCTCCGCCAGGACGAATGACTTCCATTACTGGTAGATGACGGAACGCAACGATCGGCAAGTCATAACATTGAGCTTCCACAAAACTCATTCCGAATGAGTCAACTTTGCTCGGAAGGCAGAAGACATTTGCTCCCGACAAAAGGTTAATTTTGTCTTGACCGAAAACCCATCCTACCAACGCAACCCGTGAGCTCAGTCCGTATTTCTCAATGTCAGCTTTGATTCCTTCGACCAACTCGCCGTCACCAGCCACCACGAGACGAAAATTCTCGGGAAGGCATGACATCGCACGAACTGTTTCGGCAATACCTTTACCTTCAACAAGACGCCCCATCGTCAAAACAGTGATCTCCCCATTGATGCCCCCTATACGCTCGGGGTAAGGCGCATGGACCCGGTAAGGATTCGGTACGACATTCGCTTTTGAAGCTAAATCGTACTTCTCCAACAAGGCACGCGCGTACGATGTCAGCACAATGACCTGGCTAGATAGTCCAATCAGTGTCCTGAAAATCCAGCGCCAGGTTTTGCGCTTCAGATAACTCTCAAGGTAAGGTGTATGCAAGTAGACGATTACATGTTGCCTTGCAAGCCCGCGCAAAAACATGGCAAGAGCAAGCATTCTGATAATGCAAAATCCTGAACCCGGATGCAGATGAAAGACAAGTTGTGACTGACTCTCTCTGAAAATCATCCCGGCGCATCGAAAGAAGGAGCACAGCCAAGGAGCGAACTTTCCCCACATGTCCCGGCCGTTGTGAGTTGAAATAAATTCGGTCCTGCCTAACAGGTCCAATGCCTCGATGTACATCGGAATAACCGTGGCAACGCCACCCTTCCCTCCCCGCGGCTCAGTGGACAGGACTACATTACGTAATTTCATCGCAAAGCCCGTATTTTCTCTTTCGTTACCAACACAACCCGCATGACTGATCAACCAGCTCTGACAGCTGGCGTCAAAAGCGGCGCGCTGCGCCGCTTGAGCATGATGTTGCGTAGGCCTGTCACGAGAATGCATACAACCAGCACAAACGCGAAGTTAAGTCCGCCAAAGACCGTGTAGAAAATACCCAGCGCCGCGACAAACAGCCCACAGGAGATGAAATTGATAGACATCGACTTGCGACTCTCTTCACACACCATCAACACATTGCTGTGCGCTGTACTGAGCATGCTGAGACAGCTTTGTGCGCAAATCGCAAGGCTGCAAATCATCTCGTACTCAAGCCCCTCGTGTGCCCCCTTAAAGAGCGCGAACCCGAGTACGATAAATGCATTCACCAGCAGTGCCCCACCGGAAGCTTTCATGATTTCGCGGTTGGTTTGCGCAGTGATCTGCGCCAAAGACTTTCCTGCGCTCACTTGCCTGCTTAGGTCAGGAAGACGGTACATTGATATTGCGCGAGGAATCAACCCACTGATGGCACTGATGGACGCAAAAAGCGATATCACCCCTGCGAATCGGGAACCGTCGGTATAGTTTGCAATCGGCACGAGACTAAGCGCGACCCCACCGGAAAGGAAATTCGTGAAGCCGAACTCAATCCCCTTCAATTCGAATTTCCCCAACCAAGAGAATCGCGCGGGTAGTCCTACGTTCAGCAGCATCAGCACGCCAGTGGCTGCTAACGCGACTCCCAAAGGCAATCCCGCACTCATCCCCAAGCTATGGAAGGCGACTATGCAGCCAGCAGTCGCAACGAGAAGAAAGGCGTCGTAGGCAATCACGCGACGGTACTCTCTCATTGAAAGAAAGTAGTGCCGCGTCACTTGATAAAACGTCCATCCCAGCATAATTGTCACGATTTCCAAGCCGGAGATCTCCGGCTTGAGAAAGTGCGACCATACAGCGACCCCCAACCCACAAAACAGCAGCGACACGACCGCCATGCGCAGCAACTCGTAGAACCGTTGAACCCGTTCGTTCCGATCCTTAGCAGCCGGCACGCGAGCCAAGATCAACGTGGCCCAACCGATTGCCGTAAAGAATGCCAGTATCTGCGCGACGGAAAACGCTGAAGCTGCGCGCCCGAGATCGCTCAAAGAATAAATATTCTGAATACTCATGAACGCCAACACGCGATAAAGTCCCGGCATGCCAGTCGCGATGATTGCCTCTGCCTTTCCGATCAATCGTCCGTAGCCCATAGTCAACTCACTTTTGCCCGAAAGACATTCCTATCCGGTACCACACGACGGAAACGCCTTCGGTAACGCGCTTCAGTTGTCGACTCAGGCACGCGCCAAAATCCCACGCGTATCAATCACCACCTTCGCCTGCAAGCGAATTGGATCGACCTGCTTGAACTGCGAGTGGTCAACAAGAATCACGATCACGTCGGCCTCGGCCAACGCCGTACGCAAGTCGCAAAGATGCAGAACACCGTGCAATCCCGTCGGCAGTTCACGAATATTCGGCTCGACAGCCACCACCTGTCCCGGGAAGCGCTGACCAAGCTCCTTCGCAATCTCAACAGCCGGACTCTCACGCAGATCATCGATATTCGCCTTGAACGCCAGACCAAGACACGCAATGACTGGCTCACGGAAGCGCTTGGCTGCGTTCTCCACTCGCTCGATCACCCAATGCGGCTTGTCGTCGTTCACATTACGGGCCGCACGAATCAAGCGAGCCTGCTCGGGAGCCGAATCCACGATGAACCACGGGTCCACAGCGATGCAATGACCACCCACGCCCGGCCCCGGCTGCAGGATATTCACGCGCGGATGGCGATTCGCCAGCTTGATGAGTTCCCACACGTTGATGTCCAGGCGATCGCAAATCAGCGAAAGCTCATTCGCGAAGGCAATATTCACGTCGCGGAACGAGTTCTCCGTGAGCTTGCACATCTCCGCCGTACGCGCATCCGTGACGATGCACTCGCCTCGCACAAACACTTGATAGAGCTCACGTGCCGCTTCGCTGCAACGGCTCGTCAAGCCGCCAATCACCCGGTCGTTCTCCACCAGCTCGCGAATCACGTGGCCCGGCAGCACGCGCTCGGGGCAATGCGCCACGCGTACATCCGACGCCTCACCCATCTGCTGAGGAAACGTCAGGTCCGGCCGCATTTCCGCCATCCACTCGGCGATCTTTGCCGTTGCGCCAACGGGTGAGGTCGACTCGAGCACGATCAGGTCGCCCTTCTTCAGTACGGGTGCCACCGCGCGGCTCGCCGCCTCGATATAGGAAAGATCAGGCTTGTGGCCATCCGAGAACGGCGTGGGAACTGCGATAAGGAATGCGTCGGCGGGCTCTGGAATCGTGGTCGCCCGCAAATAACCCTGCGTCACCGCGGCATGCACGAGCATGTCGAGTTCAGGCTCAACGATGTGAATGGCGCCCCGATTGATAGTGTCGACAGCATGTTGATTCACATCGACGCCAATCACCTTCTTGCGCCGCGCGGCAAATGCCGCCGCCGTTGGCAAACCAATGTAGCCGAGCCCTACAACCGAGATCGTTTCAAAGTTCATGATGTTGGTGCCTTGATTAGTCGTTGCCTTCACGCCGCGCGAGGCGCGGCATTCCAACTGGTCTTCAATGCTTCCGCTATACGTCCGCATGCCCGACCATCTCCATACGGGTTACCGCCTCGGCTCATCGCCGCATACGCCGCGCTGTCGTCGAGCAATCGCGAAACACCCTCGACAATCGCCCGCACTCCGGTGCCGACAAGCTCTACGACGCCGGCATCGATCGCCTCCTGACGTTCGGTCGTATCGCGCATCACGAGCACCGGCTTGTGCAACGAAGGCGCCTCTTCTTGAATGCCGCCCGAGTCGGTCAGGATCAGATACGAGCGGTCCATCAAGCTCACGAACGGCAAATAGTCGAGCGGTTCGATCAAATGGACGTTGGCGATACCCGTGAGCAGGCGATTAACCGGCTCGCGCACGCTCGGATTCAGGTGCACGGGGTAAACAATGTCGACATCCGGATACGCGTGAGCCAATTGCGAAAGTGCGGTACAGATGCGCTCGAAGCCGTCGCCGAAGCTCTCGCGGCGGTGCCCCGTGACCAACATCAGACGCCTGTTCGCATCCTGCAGCGCGGGCAAGCCGCTCTGGGCTTTAGCGCGCAAATCTGCGTCGCTGGCCAGGCGCCCACGCACATGCAGAAGTGCATCAATCACTGTGTTTCCAGTCACGATGATCGAAGCATCATTTACGCCCTCGGCCAGAAGGTTCTGGCGTGCCCGTTCCGTAGGTGCGAAATGGAGCGTCGCGAGCGCACCTGTCAATTTGCGATTCGCCTCTTCAGGCCATGGCGAAAGCAAATTGCCCGTACGCAGGCCGGCCTCCACGTGGCCGACTGGAATGCGTCGGTAGAACGCGGCAAGCGTCGCTGCCATCGTCGTGGTCGTATCGCCGTGCACGAGCACCACGTCAGGGCTGGCTTGTTCCAGCACACCGCTCATGCCGGACAAAATCGACGTTGTCACACCATAGAGGTCCTGACCGGGCTTCATGACATTCAGGTCGAAATCCGGTTCGATGTCGAAAAGTGCAAGGACCTGGTCGAGCATTTCGCGATGCTGTCCAGTCACGCACACCTTGCAATCGAAATCCGGATCGCACTGCAAACGTTGCACGAGCGGAGCCATTTTGATCGCTTCAGGCCGCGTTCCAAACGTTAGGAGTACTTTTTGTTTCATCGTCGTGATCTCGTACAAACAGCCGCCAAGGAGGCTGGAATCCTTGCGTTAGTCGCCCTTCTTCCGATAATCCGAATACGCGCCGTAAGCAGCACCACGCTGCGGCACGTCGGTCAGCAACACGCCATCCACCGCAACGCCCGCGCTGGCCAAGTGGCGTGTCGCCTCTCTCAATTCCGCAGCGGAATGCCGGCCGTGGCGCACCACCATGAGCGTCGCGCCCGCCTCCTTGCCGATCAGCACGGGATCGGTCACTGCAAGCACAGGTGGCGAATCCACGATCACCATGTCGTAAGCCGCGGCAAGCGACTTGAGTACCATCGCAAAGCGCTCGCGCAGCAGGAGTTCCGAAGGCCGATCAGGTATTGCGCCCGCCATCATGACGTCGAGGTTAGGTAGCACCTGGCGATGAATGACCTCGGCGGACTCGCACCCTGTCAGCACATCTGAAAGACCCGGTTTGCCGTTGATCGAGAAATAGGAATGCACATCGCCGCGCCGCATATCGGCGTCAATCAGCAGGATGCGCTTGCCTGTCGAAGCAAGCACCGTCGCCAGATTCACGGACACGAACGACTTGCCCACGCCGGGCCGCGGCCCCGTGATCATGACGATGTTGTTCTCGGGTTTGAGCACGCCAAACTGCAGCGCCGTACGCAGGCTGCGAAGCCCTTCAACCGCGACGTCGTCCGGGAAGGCTGCCGCCAGCACACCGGGCTTGGACGGATTGCGGCGCACCGACTGCTCAAGCGCAAGTTGCTTGTCGCTATGCGAGATGATCGCGTAGACGGGCACCTCCACGGCGCTCTCGATCTCTGCGGGGCTTTCCAGACCGCGATTAAACATCCGGCGCCCGAGCGCCACAACGCAGCCAAGTATTAGGCCCAGCACGGCCGCAAGTGGAATCACGAGGAGTTTCTTGGGGCGCACCGGCTTTTCCGGCACGACGGCGAAGTCCACCGTACGCACGTTACCGAGTTGCCCCGCCTTCAACACGCGCAATTGCTGCGTGCTGTCGAGCAGCTTCATGTAGAGGTCGGTGTTCACCTTCACATCGCGCATGAGGCGCAGTGCCTCTTGCTGCGTCTGCGGCAGTCCGCTCACCTGATGTTCGTATTGATCCTGGAGTTGGTCCAGTTCTGCGATGCGCGCATCGACAGCCGCAACTGCGGGATGCGAGGGCGTGTAGCGCTGGACCAACTCGGCGCGTTGTTGCTGCATTTCTGTCAAACGGGACTTCGTCTCCACCACGGCTTGCAGCAAAAGCTTGCCTTGAGCATCGAGATCGATGGCGCCGCTCTTCGCGCGAAATGCGTTGTAACGTGCTTCCGACTGATCAAGATCGGCACGCAGTTGAGGCAACTGCTCGCCGAGGAAGTTGAGCATCTGCTCCGCCTGCGCCGATTTGCGGTCGACGTTGCGCTGCACGTACAGGCTCGCGATCATGTTGATCGTTGCGGTGATGCGCTGGGCGTCCTCGCCATCGAGCTTGACGCCGATAATGCCCGACTGCTTCGTTTTCTCGGCAATGTCCAGGTTCTTTTGCAGGTCCTCGACTGTCTGTTGGGTCGAATAGCGCTTGAGATCGAAGCGCGTCCCAGGTCTCGCCACCAGCGAGGCCACCGTCAGCCGTACCGGCCCCTCGGCGACTACGCCGCTTGCCGCTTCGCCCACGCGCGCGCGCAGCACCACGCTTCCGTCCGGGTCCATGAGCTCGTAACGTTCAGCGTCGAGCGGGTGCAGTTTGAACTTCTTTTCATACAGCGCCACTGGTACTTCGAACTGCGAAACACTGATGCGTTCGCCGCCCCACGCATAGCTCGCCATACCGAGAACGGGCTTCGCCAGACTGGCATCGCCCCCATCCTGCGATCCGCGGGCAATCGCCCCACCAATCAATGGAAAATAATGCGGTTTCGCACTCACATCCAGATGCAGCCGGGTCACTGTCTCGCCCACGACCATGCGCGAGCGGATCAATTCGATCTCCGCGTCCGCAGTCGCCTTGTTCTGGAACAGCGATGCAAGGTCGCCGAGCTTGTCGTTGATCGACCCGGTTCCCGAATCGTCATCGACCTGGATGACGGCATCCGCGCGATAAACCGGCGCGCCGAGAAAGGCGTATGTCGTACCGAGGAGCAGCACGCATACCGCCACGATGACGATCTGCTGCCAACCTTCGCGAAGGACATTAAAAATTTCGGAAAGATCGATTTCGTCGTCATCGGCCTGTTCAGCCGGATGGTTTTGCTTAAGAAGGGTCATGATTCAGTGCGCCATTCCTGCCAGTACGTCACTCCAATGCGCGACGCCGTGCTCGATCTGCGCGAATGCGAGTTCGAATGCCACGCGATGGCGCTGATACGGGTCGACGACATCGACGCCGTCGTTCTCGTTGAGCCGATAAACCTTGCCTCGCGCATACGGCCACGCTTGCTCGATCTGCTCACGCTGAGTCCGGGTCATCGTCAGAATGAGATCGGCCGCGCGTACCTGTTCGTCGGTGAGCGCAGTGGCAACGTGCGTTTCGAGCTGCACGCCGCGCTTACGCGCCATTTCGAGCACCAGCGGATCCGCGCCCTCCCCAACCAGCGCATGCGTGCCAGCGGAACTAAAGCCGATATCGGGCAGCGCCTGCGCGAGCATGGCGCAGGCCAACGGACTGCGGCAGATGTTGCCTTCGCAAACCACCAGAACGCGATCGATCATTTGGCCACCAACCCAGCAGTCAAGCCCGCGTTAATGGCCGGAATCAACAGCGTCAACACGCGGTTGAAGCGAACAAGACCGTTGCCGTCGACGTACACGACGTCCTTGGGCTGCAGATCGAATTCCTTGGCGACCAGCATGGCCACCGGCGAGCGTCCGTCGAGGTGGAAGACCTCGGGCGTGCCGCTGAGCGACCCACGAATCACAAACATTTGTGCTGCATCGGCTGTCGACGAATTGACGCTGCCTGCCTGTGCAATAGCATCTGCCAGCGTGATGCGCCCCGTGCGGCGCGGGATGGCCGAGATCGGCTTGTTGACTTCGCCCATGACGTAGACGTCGTTTTCGTCGCGTGCGATCACACGCAGCAGATCGCCTGGCTGGAGATAGAGCTTCGAAGGACTCACGCCGCCGGCCAGCATTTGCGTCATATTGATACGGTGCGAAGTGCCGCCGCGCACGAGCACGAGATCGCTCTGATCAGCCGTATCGGCGAAGCCGCCGGCGCGCGACACGGCTTCGTACAACGACATCGGGACGTCGTTCACCGCCACCACGCCCGGACTGCGCACTTCGCCGTCGACGTACACCTCATGGGCACGATAGGACGCCATGCGCACCGTCACCTGCGGCTTGACGAAGTAGCGCCCGAGCGCAGCGCTCAAGCGGCGCTGCACTTCCTCGGTGCGCAGTCCGGCAACGCGCATCGTTCCCGCATAGGGAAACGTCAGTTCGCCAGCCTGATCCACCACGAAACCCGAAGACGGGTCGCCGGCCCGCGTTGATGCCTGCACCTGGGCTGAGCCGGTGGCAGCCGCGAGTTCAGGGTGGTCCCACACCACGATCTGCAGCACGTCGCCCGGGCCGATGCTATAAGGCTGCGGCACAGCGGAAAGCAACTTGACCTGAGCCTGCTGCCTGGCGCGGCGCTCTTCATGAATGCGCCGCACTAGTGCCACGTCCATTTCGGTGATGGCGATCTCGGGGGTCGCACGGGTTGCGTCAGCAACCTGTTTCGCCTTCGAACCACCCTCGGCAGCAGTGGACGAAGCGTCGGTCGGCATAGCATTCACCGGCTGCAAGTAGGTAGTCTCCATGCGCATGCCCGGTGCCACCCCGCACGCGGCCAACACTGAACACATCGCAACAGCGACGCTCACCCGGGAGACCGGAATGGTTCTAGCGCGACACATGCCTCGGTGCGCGGGAGCCGACAGCTTTTTCAATCGTTTCAACACTTCAGCGTTCCAGCCAATCAATAAGCATTGCGATGAACCAGTCCCTTGTAGATCGTCGCGAAGACGATCTTCATGTCGAGCCAGAAGGACCAGTTGCTGAGGTAATACAGATCGTGCTCGACGCGGCCCCGCATCTTTTCGATGCGATCGGTTTCGCCGCGAAATCCGTTCACTTGCGCCCAGCCCGTAATACCGGGCTTGATGCGATAGCGATGGATATAGTTGTCCACGATGTCCTGATAAAGCGTGTCGTGCTCGATGGCGTGAGGCCGTGGACCGACGACGGACATCTCGCCGCGCAGCACGTTGAGGAACTGCGGCAGTTCGTCGAGACTCGTGCGACGCAGGAATGCGCCCACGCGCGTGATGCGCGGGTCGCCGCGCTTCGCCTGCTCGACTACGCCGAGGGTCTGGGCGTGCAGGCGCATGCTGCGGAATTTGTAGATGTTGAAAACCTTGCCGTTGGCGCCCTTGCGCCGTTGTGTGAAAAGCACCGGGCCGCGTGAACTTGACTTCACTGCAATTGCAATGGCGAGCAGCAGCGGCGAGATCACGAGCAACACGAAGCAGGCGAACAGACGGTCGAAGACTTCTTTTTGCACGAGCGCCTCCGCCGAGATCGGAGAGCCAACGAGATTGATTGCCGGCGTGCCGCCGAGATTCACCATCTCGCCTTCGAAGAGCGCCAGATTGCTGACGTCTGGAATAAAGCGAATGTTGATCAGGTCGTTGCGGAAGAGCTCGGTGAACTCGAGAATAGTTCGCTCTTCGGAAAGCGGCAGCGCGAGCCAAAGCTCGTCGATGCCGTAGCGGCGCACATAAGACGCGAAGCCTTCCCGGTCCCGAAACGCCGGCACGCTGCCGGGCGGCTCGCCGAGATCCGGGCCGGAGTCGAATATGGTGGCCACGTGATAATCCGAATCGGGCGTCGTGTCGACCTTGTGCAACAAATGACGACAGTGCATGCCGCTGCCGACGATCGCGACGCTTCGGTAGCTTGCGGCCTGATCCGCCCGGTGCAAGCTGAATGCGGAATCCAGCAACCGGCACGCGATGAGCCCAAGACCGGAGACCAGCGCCCACTCGGAAAACCACGCGAGTGCGGGATGGTACGGCCGATGCATCACGGTGGCGACCAATGTGGTGCCTGCGAGCGTGAAGAGCCATACGATGCCGGGCACGCAAACGCAACGCCAGAACAGGTGCGTGCGCGCAGTGCGGTACAGCCCGAAGAGGGGAAACACCAGCAATGCGGCTAGCAGCGTGAACGCAACGAGAGCGCTGTCATATCCGGCGTGCCCTGGCATACCTTCGCCGGACACCGTGATCTGCGCCCCCACTGCGATGACCAGCATGTCAAGCAGGCGAGCCCCAAGGCTGCTGTGGGTGGACGGTGCTCCAGCCTCGGTTTGAATAGGCAAGTTCATCGCATTTCCTTCGAATGTTCGTGTTCCCGCGCGATAGCGCCTGCGCGGCTGCTTGGGAGGCCGGGTGCTGCCGATTGGTGGCCAGAAGCAGACGGATCATTCGATAAGGTTCCAGCCACACGGTGAACCCGAATATGCATAGAACATAGGACTGCCTGGTTGAAGGAAAGCCTGCATTTTGTGAATCGCTCTCAGAGAATTCTGGGTACTCGCGCGTTGCAAGGAATTCGATTTCCACAAGCTTCCGAAGACGGCGTCTTCGCCGACTTCACACGCGAGATACTTCCCCAGAATTGTTTTGTAGTTAGTTAATATCCGAGGGACAGAGTCTCGTCTGCCGAGCTATTCTCGTATATAGGAATGCTCCGAATTGGTCTCGCGAAGTAACGCCTGGACACCGTGAAGGTGTCTTGAAATACGTCTCACATCCTATCCAGCGGCTTTAGGCACAGATGTTCGCCATCTTTAAATTAGGATGGGAAAATAAATGTATCGAATTGTATCCGGCAAGATGGAAAGCTAAAAATGCGTCGATGTTTTAGCGATGCCTATCGATCAATCGAATGTATTCACCGAATAACATCCGAATTTTCATTCAATCGATGAGGGTATTTTCAAATTTGTTTAAATTGCGCTTTACTTCTCTTTTTATTGTCAAGCGCCCTACCGATTTACAACTTATTCCAACAAATATGATAGCGACGTCAGAATAACCTGACGTCGCCGTGCGAAAAAGTTTTACTTCTTCTGGATAAACTCGATCTTGTATCCGTCCGGATCGGTCACGAATGCGATCACCGTCGTCCCGTGCTTCATCGGCCCGGCCTCGCGCACTACCGTGCCACCCTGTGCCTTGATCTTCTCGCAGGCGGCGTAGGCATCGGCCACCTCCACCGCCAGGTGGCCAAAACCCGTGCCCAAATCATACGAGGGCGTATCCCAGTTATGGGTGAGCTCGATCACCGTGCCATCGCGTTCATCGGTGTAGCCGACGAACGCGAGCGTGAACTTGCCTTCGGGAAAGTCTTCGCGGCGCAGCAGTTTCATGCCGAGCAATTCGGTATAGAAATTGATCGAGCGGTCCAGGTCGCCAACCCGGATCATCGTGTGCAGAAGGCGCATCGTGTACTCCGTATTGCCATCGTCGAAAACGCGACTGTACCAAAATCGCGCCGGCCCTGCCGACGCCGGCCGCGCCAGGCAAGCCGTACCGATTTGCTCTAGCATGGACGCCATCTCAAAGCGGCCGGGGGCGACGCAACCCGGCCAGCATTGCCGACAACAAGCGAAGCAAAGGAGCCGACATGCGGATTCTGGTGGTGGGTGCAGGCGCGACAGGCGGTTATTTCGGTGGGCGGCTCGCCGCCGCGGGGCGCGATGTGACGTTTCTGGTGCGCGAGGCGCGCGCTGCGCAGTTGCGCAAGGACGGCCTTGTGATCCGCAGCCCGCATGCCGGCGATCTCACGCTGCGCGATCCAAAGACCGTGACACGCGAGGCGCTCGAGTCGCCGGGCACTCAGCCGTTCGATGTCGTGCTGCTGAGCTGCAAGGCCTACGATCTCGACAACGCCATCGACTCGTTCGCAGCGGCCGTCGGGCCCCACACCGCCATCCTTCCATTACTCAACGGAATGGGGCATCTGGAGTTGTTGCAGGCGCGCTTCGGCACGCAGGCCGTACTCGGCGGCGTCTGCCTGATCGCCTCCACGCTCAACGACAAGCGCGAGATCGTGCATCTGAACGACGCACAGGCCATCTCGTTCGGCGAGCTCGGCACTGGCGTCTCGCCACGCGTGGAAGCCATTGCCAGCACCTTCGGCAATGCCGGCTTCAATGTGAAGGCCAGCGAGAACATCCTGCAGGAAATGTGGGAAAAGTGGGTGTTCCTCGCAACGCTCGCGGGCAGTACATGCCTGTTTCGCGCGCCGGTGGGTGTCATCGTCGCGACGCCGGACGGTGCGGCCACCATCGAGCGCCTTTTCACCGAGTGCCGCGCGGTGGCCGCCGAACATGGGCACGCCGTGCGTGAGAGCTTCCTCGAGCGCTCGCGCGCCATGCTGTTCGCTGCCGGCTCGACGCTCACGGCTTCGATGATGCGCGACGTACAGAACGGCTCGCGCATCGAGGCCGATCACATTCTCGGCGACCTGATCCGTCGCGGTAGCGCGGCGCCACGCGCATCGAGCGAGCTTTCGGTGCTGCGGATCGTCTACAGCCTGCTCAAGGCATACGAGGCGCAACGCGCCGAAGCGGGTTGACGCCTTCAAAGAAAGGGACGGCGCCCGCTTACTCGTCCTCTTACGCCGCCGGTGCGTTGCCCGATGACGCCTGCGCGGCCTCGACGGCCTGGGCAACGCGCACGTACTCATCCACCGGCACGTCTTCCGCGCGGCGCGCGAGGTCGAAGCCGAGCGCTTCGAAATCCACCCGCTCGCGGTAGTCGCCAAGCGTGTTGCGCAGCATCTTGCGCCGCTGCGAGAAGGCCGCCGTCACGAGCTCGCCGAGAATCGCCGCATCCACTTTCGGCAATTCGTGCGGCGCGTACGGGATCATGCGCACGATCGCCGAATCCACCTTCGGCGGCGGCTGGAACGACTCGGGCGGCACGTCGAGCATCTTGTCCATCACGTAGCGATACTGAAGCATCACCGTGAGGCGGCTGAACGCCTTGCTGCCGGGCTCCGCCACCATGCGCTCGACGACTTCGTTCTGCAGCATGAAGTGCTGATCGATCACACGCTCCGCGAAGGTCGCGAGATGGAACAGCAGCGGGCTCGAAATGTTGTACGGCAGGTTGCCGACGATGCGCAGCGTGGGTTTCTCCCCCGGCGCCGCGAGCGAGCCGAAATCGAACGCCAGCGCATCGCCCGCATGCAGTTCGAGCAGCGGCCCGAACTTTTTGGTGAGACGCGCGATCAGGTCACGGTCGAGCTCGACCGCGTGCAGCGGCACTTCGGGTGTGGCGAGGCGCTCGATCAGCGGTTCGGTGAGCGCGCCGAGGCCTGGCCCGATTTCGACCATGCGTTCGCCGCGCTGCGGGCGAATGACGTCGACGATCGAGTCGATCACGCCCGTGTCGACGAGGAAGTTCTGGCCGAAGCGCTTGCGCGCGAAGTGGCCCTGGTGCTGTCTGCTGCTATTGGACATCTTAGTCAGGTCAATCAGATGGCGCGCCGGTGGCGGGCCATCGAAACGGCGGTGTCGATGGCGGCGATCAGGCTGCCCGCGTCCGCGCGGCCAGTGCCGGCGAGGTCGAGCGCGGTGCCATGATCGACGGACGTGCGCACGATCGGCAGGCCCAGCGTCACATTGATGCCTTCGCCGAACGTCGCGTATTTCAGGACCGGCAGGCCCTGATCGTGGAACATTGCCAGCACGCAATCGGCCTCGTTGAGGTAGCGCGGCTGGAACAGGGTATCGGCGGGATACGGCCCGCGCGCATCGATGCCAACGGCTGTGGCTTGCGCGAGCGCCGGCGAAATGACGTCGATTTCCTCACGCCCGAGGTAGCCGTTTTCGCCCGCATGCGGATTCAGTCCCGTCACGAGGATGCGCGGCGTGGCCACGCCGAAATGGTGACGCAAATCGTGGTCGACGATACGCAGCGTTTCGAGCAGCCCGTCGATGGTCAGCGCCGCCGGCACGTCCTTGAGCGGCAGATGCGTGGTGGCAAGCGCGACGCGCAAGGGTCGAGCGCCGGTACCCGCGAGCATCATGACGACGCGCGGCGTCTTCGTGCGTTCGGCCAGGTACTCGGTATGGCCCGTGAACGGCACGCCGGCGTCGTTGATCGTGCTCTTTTGCAGCGGCGCGGTCACGATGGCGTCGAACTCCCCGGCCATGGCGCCGTCGATGGCGCGGTCGAGCAGCGCGAGCACATACGAGCCGTTGGCGGCGTCGAGCTTGCCGGCTTTCGCCGGCGCGGCGAGCGCGATGGGTTCGACGCTCACATGCTGGCCCGCCAGCACGGCGGCCCAATCGACGCTGGCTGCCGCCGCGCGCGTTTGCATGAGAAGCGGGTCGCCGAGCACGACGAATTGCGCGCCGGGCCAATGCACCGAGGCGCCCGCGAGCGCGCCGGCCGTGAGCTCGGGGCCCACGCCGGCCGGTTCGCCGGTGGTGATGGCGATGCGAACCGGCCGCGGCCCCCGCGGCGCAGAAGACGATGAGGCGGGAGCATTCACGGCGCGATTCCTTTGTAGACGGGTCAGTGTTGCTGCGGCGGGGTCAAGCCGCTGATCTTGTAGTCGACGTAGGCGCTGTCACGCAACTGGCGCAGCCAGTCGGCGTAGGCCTGTTCCGCCTTGCGCTGGCCGATGGCCTGGCGCGCGAGATCCATCTGCTGCGCGACCGAGCCTTCCGCTTCGCGGCGTCCCAGCACCTGAATCAGGTGGTAGCCATATTCGGTGCGCACCGGATCGCTGATCTGGCCGTCCTGGAGCGTGTTCATGGCGCGCTCGAATTCGGGCACGGTTTCGCCCGGGCTGATCCAGCCGAGGTCGCCGCCCTGCGAGGCCGAGCCGTCCTGCGAGTAGGTATGCGCGAACTTCGCGAAGTCGCCGCCAGCCTGCACTTCCTTCTTGATTTCCAGCAGCTTCTGGCGCGCCAGCGGCTCGGACATGCCGTCGCCCACGCGCAGCAGAATGTGGCGCACGTGCGTCTGCACGAGTTGCGGCGCCGAGGCGCTCGTGCCCTGCCCCTGGCGGCGCTCGACGAGACGAACGATTTCAAAGCCGTCATTGGTGCGGATCACCGAGGGATTCACTTCGCCCGGGCGCAGCGTGGCCGCCGCCGTCACCAGTTCGGGCGGCAGCTTCGCGGGCGGCAGGAAGCCCATGTCGCCGCCCTTGCTGGCGTCGGCCGCCTGCGAGTTGGACTTCGCGAGGCTCGAGAACTTGCTGCCCGACTGTGCCTGCTTGAGGAGATCGTCGGCCTTCTTCTGCGCGACCTCGATGTCGGTCTGCGACGCGTTCAGCGGCGCCTTGATGAAGATGTGCTCGAAGTGCAGGTCGTTTTGCTGGCCCGCGTTCGGCCCGCGCTGGCTCGCGATGTAGTTCGCGACTTCGGCGTCAGTGACCGAGATCTTGCTGTCCACTTCCTTCTCGCGCAGCTTCGAGAGCGTGAGTTCGGTGCGCGCGTCGCCCATGAACGTCGACCACGGCACGCCGGCCGCCTCGATGCGTGTGCGATAGGTGGCGAGGTCCATGCCGTTGGCTTGGGCTAGACGCTCGAGCGTGCGCTGCACGGCGGCGTCGTCGACCGTGATGCCGTCTTCCTTGGCCTTTTGCAGCTGGATGCGCTCGAGCACCATCTGGTTGAGCACCTGCGCCTGCAGCTGGTCCATGGGCGGGACCGGCGCGTTCTGCTGGTTCAGGCGGCGCGTGATGAGGCCAACGCGGTTGTCGAGCTCGCGCTGCGTGATCACGCCGTCGTTGACGACCGCCGCGATCGTGTCGGCGGTGCGGCCGCCGGCGGGCGCGAGCCCTTGTGCGAACGCCGGCGCGGCCGGCAACAGTCCTGCGACGGCAAAGATGCTCGCAGCAAACGCTGCCAGGCGAAGCTTTTTCATGATTCCCACTGATACTCCAAAGTTGGCGGGCAGCTTCGCCCGTCTCTATGCAACCGACCTCGCGCTGTATCCGAACGCCAGGCCTTGCGGCCGCATGCGCCGGTTCACGCGTTATTGGTAATCCGTGAAGCGCGACGGCAGCGGCAACTGCCCCGGCGGCTGCGTATAGCCCGGCACGCTGGCCTTGAATGCCGAAATGAGACCGTTGTCCACGTTCGACAGCCCCTTGAGCGTGAGCTGCGCGAGAAAGCGCGTGGCCGAATTGCTGCCGCCCGTGGTGTTGATCCCGTTCGCGTAGCGCTGCACGCCAACGCCGAGCGCCCAGCAATCCGCGTCGTACTGCATGCCGACCAGGCCGTCGACGACTCTGTGGCCGTTCAAATCGTAGTTGAAGCGGCCCACAGCGTACACCCGATGCGAGAACGGCCATTGGGCCGAAATCAGGATCTGGTTGATCGGCTGATTGTCGAGCGTACTGTTGTTCTCGCGCGTGTAGCGATACGCGACGTTCAGCACGCGGCTCGGCCCCGGACTATAGCCGAAGCCGACGCTCGCCTTGGTCAGCTGGCCCGCGTCGGCATTATATTGGAACGCCGTTTCCGAAGCGAAACCGCCCCCGATCTTTAGCGACATCCCCGCAATCAGGTCGGAATGCGCCGACCCCGAAGTCGGGGCCGGTTCGCCCGCGACAGGCGGCAGCAGCGTGACACGCTGGTCGGTGAAATAGTACTGCTGCGCGATCACGAAGCGCGCGCGCTCGTCGCCCGTGGCCGCGTCGATGAAGCGCGTAGTCAGCGCCGCCGTGAGGCGGTTCGCGTCGGCGATACGGTCGTTACCGACGAAGGTGTTGGGCGTGAAGATCTCCGCGAGGCCGAAGTCGGACTCGGCGGTGTCGAAAAGGGGCGCGAAGTCCTGGTTGCGGTACGGTGTGTACACGTAGTACAGGCGCGGCTCCAGGGTCTGGATAAAGTCCTGGCCGAACAGCTGCACCGAGCGGTCGAACACAAGCCCCGCGTCGAAGCTGACGGTGGGGATCGATTCAGTGAAGCTCTTGGGCGTGCCCGCGGGCGAGCCCGTGCCGATGTTGCTCAGGTTGTAGTCCGCGAAGTGCCATTGCACTTTCGGCGTGACGAAGTAACCCGGCCCCATCAGCGAGTACGACAGGTACGGATTGAAGACGACGCGGTCGCCTTCGGTCGCATCGGCCGTCGTGATGCGGAAGCGCGAGTAGTCGGCTTCCATGCCGTAGTCGAAACCGCCCACGTTGTACTTCGCGTATTTCACGTTGAGCTCGGGCTCGCGGCCGTACGGCGCAGTCGACGGGGACAGTGTCTGCCAGTGCTGGTAGCGGCCGAGCACGGACCACGGCCCGTTGCTGTACGTAAGGCCCGCTTCCTGCTGATACAGCGTCTGCGTGCCGTTCAGGAACTGATTGGCGGGCGACGCCAGGTCTTCCGGATAGGTGTTGTCCGAGACCTTGTTGTAGTAAATGTAGCCGCCGAACCCGTTGCCGAAGTTCTGGTTGTGCTGGATGAACAGCGCGTAGCGGTTGGTCTTCGTAATCGCGTCGTTGGGCAGGAACGTGCCGGTGATCGTGCCCGAGTAGTTCGTCGACAGATACCGGTAGTTGCCCTCCAGGAACACGCCGCGTTTCGAGATGATCTCGGGCGTGAACGTGAAGTCGCGGTTCGGCGCGATGTTGAAGTAATACGGCATCGACAGCTCGAGGCCGTTCGTCGAACTGACCGAGAACGTCGGCGGCAGCAAACCGCTGCGGCGTTCGCCTGAGAGCGGAAACGAGAACCACGGGCTCGCCAGGATCGGCACATCCTGGAAGAACAGCACACTGTTGTGCGCGACGCCTTCGTCCGAACCCGTGTCGAAGTCGAACTCGGTGCCCTTGATGTACCAGGCCGGATCCGACGAGCACTGGCAGGCCGTGTAGGTGCCGTTGGTGAGCACCGAGCGCTCGCTGTCGAGCAGGTCCGCGCGCTCGGCGCTGCCCGAGCCGCCCGTCGCCGAGAAATGGTACTTCGGTGCGGACATGAAGCCTTCGTTCGCCTCGACCTTCAGGTGCGCTTCGGGGCCGGCGAAGGTAGTGCCGCTCTGCGAGACGACGACATTGCCGTACGCGTCGGCCATGTCGGTGTCCTGGTCGTAGTGCAGCGCATCGCCCTTGACGATGTTGGTGCCCTGGCGCAGCTCAGCCGCGCCCTTGACAGCGAAGTCGGTGCCCGACGTGCCGGTGGTCGATTCGCCGAGCACGAACGTGGCCGGACGCTGACCGGGCGCTCTCGGCTGCTCCTCGAGCTGCGGGGAAAGGCGCAGGCTCCACGCGTCGTCCAGCCGCTGGGGCTGCGCAGCGTCACCCGCAAGCTGGGCGTGCGCAAGCGCGGGCATGAGACCCGGCATGGCCACGAGCGCCGCGATGAGCCGCCGCTTGCCCGGCACGCCGTCGTCACTTTTAGAGATCGTCTGGAAAAACTGTCTGGGCGGCATGTATGGTTTTGGCGTATCGGCCCGTCAGCCTGCCCGCCCATCACGGACCTGGCGCCAGTGCATCGACAGAAGGGCCCCGGCCCGGGCGAGAATCCGGTTGGGGGCGACGGTCGAAGCAACTATCAAGGCAACCCAAGGCAACTGCACGCACAAATATTTACAATTCATCGGATGATGGACTGACGATAAATGTGGTGAGCGAACCGTCATGCAGGCTTTGGCGCGAGTCGCGTCAAAAAAGTCGTGGGGTATTATATGGCAAGACGTTGATCCACTGATTTTGCCTCTGGTTTTCATGACCCTCACAGCCCCGCCCGCCCCGGCCGACGCCCGCCGCGACCTGCTCGCCGCCTGGCTCGCCGATCACGCAGAAAAATACGCACTCGACCTCGCCACGCTCGCTCCGGCCTCCGCCGACGCAAGCTTTCGGCGCTACTTCCGGCTCGCGAGCGCCGGCGCGCACGGCGCCACGCTGATCGCCGTCGACGCGCCGCCGCCCGAGAAATGCCGCGAATTCGTGCAGATCGCGCAGTTGCTCGAGGCCGCCGGCGTGCACGTGCCGCGCGTGCTGGAAGTCGATCTCGACGCCGGGCTCATGCTCGTGACCGACCTCGGCACGGCGCCCTACCTCAAGGCGCTCACCGATGCCGGCCCCGGCCCCCAGGCGCGCACGCTCATGCGCGACGCCATCGACGCGCTGATCCGCGTCCAGCTTGCCTCGCGCGAGGGCGTGCTGCCGGCGTTCGACGATGCTTTCCTGCGCCGCGAGATGGAACTCATGCCCGAGTGGTATCTGGAGCGCCACCTCGGCCGCAAGATCGACGAGGCCACGCGTGGCATGCTCGATCGCACCTTCGCGCTGCTGAGCGCCAGCGCGCTCGCCCAGCCGCAAGTCTTCATGCTGCGCGATTTCATGCCGCGCAATCTCATGATCGCGACGCCCAACCCCGGCGTGCTGGACTTCCAGGACGCGGTGCACGGCCCGATCACGTACGACATCGCCTCGCTGTTGCGCGACGCATTTCTGAGCTGGGACGAGGAGTTCGAGCTCGACTGCTTCGCCTACTACTGGGAGCGCGCGAAGAAGGTCGGGCTGCCCGTGGATGCGGACTTCGGCGAGTTCTACCGCCAGCTCGAATGGATGGGCCTGCAACGCCACATCAAGGTGCTGGGCCTGTTCTGCCGCATCAACTACCGGGACGCCAAGCCGCATTACATGGCCGATCTGCCGCGCTTTCTCGACTACGCGGGCAAGGTCGCGCATCGCTATCGGCCATTGGTGCCGTTCGCGCGACTCATCGACGAGCTGCAGGGCACGAGCGCCGACGTCGGCTACACGTTCTGATCGCGCCGCCCCACCACTATCATTCCTGACAAGGTCGAAATCATGACGCGTGCCACTGCAAGGGACACGGCCGAGCGCACGGCGATGATCTTCGCCGCCGGGCGCGGCGAGCGCATGCGCCCGCTCACCGACACCTGCCCCAAGCCGCTGCTCGAAGCCGGCGGCAAACCGCTCATCGTCTGGCAAATCGAGCGGCTCGCCGCCGCGGGCTATACGCGCATCGTTATCAACCACGCGTGGCTCGGTGCGCGCATCGAAGCCGCGCTCGGCAATGGCGCTCGCTTCGGCGTGCAACTGCTCTACTCAGCCGAAACCGATGCGCTGGAAACAGCGGGCGGCATTGCGCAGGCGCTGACGTTGCTGGAGCCCACCGGCGAGCCGGCCGTATTTCTCGCCGTGAGCGGCGACGTCCATAGCGACTACGACTTCGGCATGCTGAACGCACGCGCCGAGGCGCTCGCGGCACAGCCCGAACCGGGCATGCATCTCGTGATGGTGCCCAACCCGCCGTTTCACCCAGTAGGCGACTTCGCGCTAGGCGCAGACGGCCTGCTCGCGCTCGACGGCGCGCCGCGCTACACCTTCGGCAATATCGGGCTCTACGACACGCGCATGTTCCGCGCGCTGCCGCGCGGAGAAAAGCGCGCGCTCACACCGTACTACCGCGAGGCCATCGCGGCGCGGCGCGCAAGCGGCGAACTCTTCGAGGGGCTCTGGGAGAACGTGGGCACGCCCGCGCAGCTCGCGGCGCTCGACACCGCGTTGCGCGCGCCGCAGCGCGGGTGATGCGCTCGGTGCCCAGTCAAGCGCGCATTCAATGCCCGCGCTCGGCATTAACCGGAACGGGCTCTGCTGCGGCCTGTTCTGCTTCGTTCGCGCGCTGCTGCTGCAGCGCCCACATCTGCGCATAGTGACCTTCGGCGCGTAAAAGCTCCGCGTGAGTGCCGCGCTCGACGATGCGTCCGTGATCCATCACGATGATCTGCTGCGCGTGGATGATCGTCGATAGCCGGTGCGCGATCACGAGCGTCGTGCGCTCGCGCGCGATCAAGTCGAGTTCGTGCTGGATCGCGCGCTCCGAGCGCGAATCGAGCGCCGAGGTCGCTTCGTCGAACAGCAGGATCGGCGGGTTCTTGAGCAGCGTGCGCGCGATCGCGACGCGCTGCTTCTCGCCGCCCGAAAGCTTCAACCCGCGCTCGCCCACCGGCGTGTCATACCCCTTCGGCAGGCTCTCGATGAACGCGTGAATGTGCGCCGCGCGCGCCGCCGCGATCACCTCTTCGCGGCTCGCCGAGGGCCGGCCGTAGGCAATGTTGTAGTAGATCGAATCGTTGAACAGCACCGTGTCCTGCGGCACGATGCCGATCGACGCGCGCAGCGAATCCTGCGTCACCGCGCGGATGTCCTGGCCATCGATCGTGATGGCGCCGCCCGTCTCTTTCTCGAGATCGTAAAAGCGGAACAAGAGGCGCGAGAGCGTCGATTTTCCCGAGCCGCTATGGCCCACCACCGCCGTCGTCGTGCCCGCCGCGATGGTGAAGCTCACGTCGTGCAGAATCTGGCGCGCGGGCTCATAAGCGAAATTCACGTGCGAGAAGCGCACCTCTGCGCCGCGCACTGCAAGCGCAGGCGCGCCCGGCGCGTCGGGCACCTCGCGCGCGACGGTCAGCAGGTTGAACATGCGATCCATGTCGGTGAGGCTCTGCTTGAGCTCGCGATACACCACGCCGAGAAAATTCAGCGGAATGTAGAGCTGCAGCATGAAGGTGTTGATGAGCACGAGGTCGCCCAGCGTGAGCTTGCCCGCCATCACGCCCTGGGTCGCGCGCCACAGAATGAACACGAGCCCCGTGCCGATGATCGCCTGCTGCCCGAAATTCAGCGCGGACAGGGATTGCTGCGACGTGATTGCCGCGGCGCGGTAGCGACGCAGGTTCTCGTCGTAGCGCTGCGTCTCCCAAGCTTCGTTGCCGAAGTACTTCACCGTCTCGTAGTTGATGAGCGAGTCGATCGCGCGCGAATTCGCGCGCGAATCGAGCTCGTTCATCGTGCGCCGGAAATGTGTGCGCCACTCGGTGACCTTCACCGTGAAGACGATGTACGCGGCCAGCGCCACGAGCGTGACGATCGCGTAGTAGGCCTCGTATTTCACCGTGAAAAAGCCCAGCACGAGCCCCACTTCAACGAGCGTCGGCAAGATGCTGTAGAGCGAGTACGAGATGAGTTGCGTGATGCCGCGCGTGCCGCGCTCGATGTCGCGCGACATGCCCCCGGTCTGCCGCTCCAGATGAAAGCGCAGCGAAAGCGAATGCAGATGGCGGAACACCTTGAGCGCAAGCTGGCGCACCGCGCTCTCCGTCACTTTCGAAAACAGCATCTCGCGCAGCTCGGTGAACAGCGACGTCGAAAGCCGCACCGCCGCGTACGCCACCACGAGGAGCCCCAAGCCGCTCATCAGCACGATGCCGGGCGCGTGCTCGGCGCGCCCGAGCGCGGTGAGGTGCTGCACGGCCGCGAGGTTGTCGACGATGTGCTTCATCACCACCGGCACGCCGAGGTTGGCGACCTTGGCGCCGATCAGGCACGAGAGCGCGAACGCCACGCGCCATTTGTAGGCAGTGAGATAAGGCAGCAGCGAAACGATGGTCTGCCAGTCGTTGCGCGGCCCGGCGACGGGCGGCGCGGGTTCGTTGGAAGCGGGAAAGCGGCGCATGGGCGAGCGGCAATGAGCGTGCCGCGGGTGGGCGCCCGACGAGTCGAGGGCGCGCGCGGGAAGCACGGCGTGTTGTTAGCGGAGTGGAAGACGGGTGCCGGCGCGAGACTGGGCGCCGTTCCGGCCGCACCGCCGCGCCTGCTGCTTTCCCGTACAATTCCTGACACCGTATTGTCGCAGAAGGCCGCTCGCGCCGCTGACGGCCGCCGGGCGCGGCCCCGTTGTTCCAGTCCCGCTATTTCAGCCCTTTTCATGGACACCCGATGACCGACTCCCCCCCGCTCCCCCAGAAGTCGCCCGCGCTGCGCGTCATGCCGCAGCCCTCCGACGCCAACGTCCACGGCGACGTGTTCGGCGGCTGGATCATGTCGCAGGTCGACATCGCCGGCTCGATCCCGGCGAGCCGCCGCGCCAACGGCCGCGTCGCGACCGTCGCGGTGAACTCGTTCTTGTTCAAGCAGCCGGTGTTCGTCGGCGACCTGCTGAGCTTTTATGCCGATATCGTCAAGACCGGCAAGACCTCGGTGACGGTCGAGGTCGAGGTCTACGCGCAGCGCATGCGTCTGGCCGACGAAGTCGTGAAGGTGACCGAAGCGACGCTCACCTACGTGGCCACCGGCAACGACCGCCGCCCGCGCCCGCTGCCCGAGGTCGCATAAGCCCTCTGGACGCTCACATGACCAGGCGCGCTTCACAGGGCTGCGCGCCGTGAGCGAACGCGAGCCTCAAGCGGGCCACGCGAGGCCCGCGCCCTCCTCGTACGCCGTGCTCGCGCTCAACAGCGCCGCGGCCTCTTCCCCCGGCATCGGCGGCGCGAAGAAATACCCCTGCAATTCGTCGCACGCGCGCTCGCGCAGGAACGCGAACTGTTGCGACGTCTCCACGCCTTCCGCGATCACCTGGAGCCGCAACTCGTGCGCGAGCGCGATGATGGCGGCCGTGATGGTCTCGTCGTCGCTGCTGCTGCCGATGTCCGCCACGAACGAGCGGTCGATCTTGAGCCGGTCCACCGGCAGCCGCTTCAGATAGCTCAGACTCGAATAGCCCGTGCCGAAGTCGTCGATGGCAATGCCCACGCCCGCGTCGTGCAGCGCGTTGAGCATCGACACGGCTTCCTCCGTATTGCGCATCAGCGTGCTTTCGGTGAGTTCGATTTCGAGCCAGCACGGGTCGAGCCCCGTTTCTTGAAGCACGCCCGTCACCAGTTCCGTGATGTCGCGCTGATGGAACGTCTTCGCCGAAAAATTCACGGAGACGCGCACGGGCGGCAGCCCCGCGTCCTGCCATGCGCGGTTCTGGCGACAAGCCTCGCGCAGCACCCAGTCGGAAAGCGGACCGATCAGGCCGCTTTCCTCGGCAATGGGAATGAACTGCGCGGGCGGCACGAGCCCCGCCTCGGGATCGCGCCAACGCACCAGCGCCTCCATGCCCACGATGCGCCCACCTTCGATCTCCACCTGCGGCTGGTAGTGCAGCAGGAACTCGCCGTCACGCAGCGCGCGGCGCAAGCGTCGCTCGAGGTTCATACGCGCGCCCGCGCTCGCATTCATCTCGGGCTGATAGAACTGGAACGTGTTGCGGCCCAGCTCCTTCGCGCGGTACATCGCGACGTCGGCCTTCTTGAGCAGCGCCTCGGCGTCGTTGCCGTCTTGCGGGTACACGCTCGCGCCCATGCTGCACCCGACATATAGCTCGGTGCCATCGATCCATACGGGCTCCGAAATCATCGAGCGCGCGCGCTCCATCCAGCCGATCAGCACTTTTTCGTCGATGGTCTCGGTCAACACGATCACGAACTCGTCGCCGCCGTGGCGCGCGACCGTGTCGCTCGAGCGCGTGCAGCGCGTGAGTCGCTCGGCCACCACGCCCAGCAGACGGTCGCCCACGCTGTGGCCGAGACTGTCGTTGACGTTCTTAAAGCCATCGAGGTCGATGAACACCACCGCCACGCCGCGCTGGTAGCGCTGCGCCGAAACGAGCGCCTGCTGGAGGCGGTCGCGCAGCAGGTTGCGGTTGGGCAGTTGCGTGAGGCTGTCGTAATTCGCCTGGTATTCGAGCTGCTCCTGATAGCGGATCAGCTCGGTCACGTCGTTGATGATGCCAATGTGATGCGTGATGCGCCCGTCGAGGTCGGGCACCGGCGCGATCAGCAACTGGTTCCAGAAGAGCGCGCCGTCCTTGCGGTAGTTGCGCAGCACGGTGTTCACCTCGCGGTTCGAGATCAACGCCTGGCGCATGGCGATGAGCCCTTCCTGGTCGCGGTCGTCGCGCTGCAGGAAGCGGCAGTCCTGACCGATCACCTCGGCGGGATCGTAGCCGGTGATGCGGCGGAACGCCGGGTTCGCATATTCAATCAGGTTGCTGCCGCCCGGCCCCGGCGCGGTGATCAGAATGGCGTTCACGCAGGCGTCGAGCGCGCGGCTTTGCAGGCGCAGCGCGAGATCGGCGCGCTTGCTCTCAGTGGTATCCGAGTAGCTGCCGAGCACGCCCATCACGCGGCCGGCGCCGTCGAGCAGCGGCAGCTTGCTCGCGAGTATGGTGCGGTGCAGGTTGCCGATCGTCAGCTCTTCCTCGAAATTGACGCGCGGCAATCCCGACTCGATCACTTCGCGGTCCTGTGCGTGCAAGGTGCTCACGTAGGCGTGCCACGGCAGCTCCTCGTCGGTCTTGCCGACGATCTGCTCGGGGTAAGCCAGACCCGCATCGCGCGCGAAGGCCATGTTGCAGCCCAGATAGCGCGATCGCGCGTCCTTCCAGAAGATGCGCTGCGGGATGTTGTCGATCACCGTCTCGAGCATCTGGTTGGAACGCTGCGCCTCGACCTCGGCCTTGATCTGCTCGGTCACGTCGTCGGCGAGCACGAACACGGCCGCGCGGCCTTCGAAAACCAGCGAATGATGCGAAATATCGGCGCTGATCAGCGAGCCGTCGCGGCGCACATGGCGCCAAATGCCCGCCATCGTGCGTACGTTCGGCGTGAGCGTGTCCGAGCGCGTGAGATGCTGTTCGAGCCGCGCCACGTCGTCGGCCGGGCGGATATCGCGGATCGTCATCGCGAGGAATTCTTCCTCGCTATAGCCGTACTGCTGGATCGCCGCCGCGTTGACCGCGAGAAAACGCAGCGTTGCGCGGTCGAACACGTACATCGGCACCGGATGGGCGTCGAACAGGCCCTGGAAGCGTTGGTTGCGCGCCCGTGTGCCGGCGAGCGCGCGCAGCTTTTCGCGCGCGGCGTTCTCGCGCGCGCCGAAGGTATAGATCAGCAACGCGGCGCCCGAGAGCATCGTCACGATCAGCAGGATCGAGGCGCGGCGGCCCATACTCGACGATTCTGCAAACGCTCCGGCGAGCGCGCGATCCTGCTCGCCCTGCAAGGCCGAGAGCGTGACGTCGACGCGGTCGGCGTGCGCATCGAGACGGATGTATTCGCTCGCGACCCACGAGGTGACGTTCGCCAGCGCGGCATCGGTGGCATCCGGTTGCGCAGCAGGAGCCGCCATGGCCTGCGCCGCGCTGCCTTGCACGCGGACATCGGCGAGCCGCGCCTGGGCGCGTGAGAGCGTCTCGTCGATCTCGCGGGCGAGCCACGTGGCTTGCGCCGCGGCATCGTCGAAACGACGCGCTTGTGCGGGATCGCTGGCCAGCTCGGCGCGCAAGACCTGAGCCGTATGGTGAAGCTCGGCGGCGCGAACCTCGCGCTCGCCGGGCGACTCCGTTGCGCCGCCAGCCTCGATGCGGCCAAGCGCGGCGAGCCCGCTGCCCAGCACAGTGCGAAAACGATCCAGATCCTGCCGTACGCGCGCGGCCTGCACGGCCCGCTCGTCGATTTCGCGCTGCGCGCCGATCTGCGCCCACGCCACGAACGCGTTCGCGCCCACTGCGGCGGCAACGACCAGCAGGTTGATGAGGTGCCGCTTCGAGTAATGAAGATTCATGAATGCCGAACGCCGTTCGCCCCCGTGCTGCGGGCACGGAAAGACTGCTTACGATCTGGGCAACAGGCCGGCGCACAGGTGCACCCGCGCGAATGCGCCATACCGGATAACGGCAAAAAACGGCAAGACCTTTAGGAAAACGCGTGAGGGCCGGACGCGCGGCTCAAGTGACGGCTCACGGCGCCGCCTGCCCTGAACCGGTCGGCCCGGCCAGCCCGAACTCCCTCATCGCCGGCACGAAGTCGTGATTCGCCTCGGGCTTGCGCGCGAGCTTGGTCAGCACGTAGCGCTGGAATGGATCGAGCCGGGCCCAGTCCTCGACGGCCAGCGCGCGCAGGTTCGCGAGCGCCGCTTGATTCGCGATGCCGCCCGGCACGGCCTGGGTGTCCCGCCAGGCAGGCGCTTCCTCGGGAGCGAACCATTCGGGCTCGACATTGGCATGCGTGCGCAACATCTCGAAGAGCGCGTGATCGAAATTGGGCTCGATCTCGGTGTCCTCGTCGACGGGAAAACGCGCGAGCAGGCGGCGGTCTTCGTAGGGCAGCAGTTGCCACTGCGCAAGCGAGATGCGCAGCCCGAAGCGGTCCAGATTGAAGCGCACGCACATGGGGATGAAGGTGAGATCTTCCGACGATTCGACCTCGTAATGGAACAGCAGCGGAGCTTCGGTCAATGCCATGGCGTTATTCCTCGCGATGCGGGCCCGTCCGGGCAAAGGCTGGACGACAAGCTGGACGAAAAACCGGACGACAGCGAAAGGCGCCCGCTTGAGGTATTTTAGAACCTTCCGCGTCAAGAGCATCCCCATGCGGCCCGCCAGCATGCAAGACGACGCCCCAGGATTTGATGGAGCACCCCGCTTGAATTCCCGCCCGAACCCTTATTTGCCCGGCGCGCCCGACGACGCCCCCAACGCCGCGTCAAACCCGCTGGCAACCGAAGGCCAGCCCGGCGCCGTTGAACTGCGCGTGCACCGTCATCGCGGCGGCACAGTGGAAACGCTCACCGATCAGGTGGGCCAGGAATGGCCCGTCGCACTCGTCTTCAACGGCATCTCGCACGCGGTCATGATGTGCACGCCGCGCGATCTCGAAGCGTTCGCGGTGGGCTTCGCCATCTCGGAAGGCATCGTCGCGCGCAACGCCGATATCCAGGACATCGAAGTCTTCTGGTACGCCAAGCCGGACTCGGACGATCTGCCGCACGCCGAGGTCCATCTCACGGTCGTGCAGCAAGCGTTCGTCGAGTTGAAGGAAAAGCGCCGGGCCCTCGCCGGGCGCACCGGCTGCGGCGTGTGCGGCATCGAGAGCATCGATTTGCTCGACCTCGAGCCCGAAATCGTGCCCGACACGGGCTTTCTTACGCGCCTCGCGCCGGATGCCATCGCGCGCGCCGCCCGCGAGCTGCCGCAGCATCAGGCGCTCACGAAGCTCACGGGCGGCTTGCACGCGGCCGCGTGGTGCGACGCGAACGGTGCGATCCTGCGCGCGTTTGAAGACGTGGGCCGCCACAATGCGCTCGACAAGCTCATCGGCCAACTGGTGATCGAGCGCGCCGACACGCAGCAAGGCTTCGTGTTCCTCTCCAGTCGTGCAAGCTACGAGCTGGTGCGCAAGGCCGCGCGCGTGGGCATTCCGATGGTGGCGACCATTTCGGCGCCGTCGACGCTCGCCATCGCGATCGCGAAACGCGCCGGACTGCGGCTCGTGAGCTTCTGCCGCGAGTCCGGCTATGTCGATTACGACACGGCGTCGAATGCCGTGCCCGGCGCTAATTGAGTTGATTCACCGCTGGAACGGCGCCTGCCGAAGCACGCGGCGTCAGTCGTTCAATCGCTCAATCGAACTGCCGGAAATCCGGCTTGCGCTTTTGCAGAAAGGCCGTGAACGCCTCGCGCGCTTCGGGCGCGACCAGCATCGTGCGGAAATGCCCGCCCTCCTCCTCCATCTGCTTCGCGACTTCGTGCGCGCTCGCGCGCTTCATGAGCGCCTTGGTCACGCGCAGCGACGAAGCGGGCAGCGCGACGAGCTTCGCCAGTTGCGCGGCCACGAATGCGTCGAGCTCGGCGGCGGGCAGCACGCGATTCACGAAGCCCATGCGGTGCGCCTCAGCCGCATCGAAGGCATCGCCCAGCAGCAGCTTTTCCGCCGCACCCTGATAGCCGGCCACGCGCGGCAGCAATAGCGACGAAGCCGCCTCGGGACACAGCCCGAGTTGCGCGAACGGCATGGCGAAGCGCGCGGTATCGGCGGCATAGACCAGGTCGCAATGCAGCAGCAGCGTCGTGCCCACGCCGATGGCCGCCCCCGCCACGGCCGCCACGAGCGGCTTCTCGAACGCTGCGATAGCTTTCAGGAAGTTGCCCACGGGCGAATCCGTGAGGGTGGGTGGCGACTTCAGGAAGTCCTCGATATCGTTGCCCGCCGTGAAAATTTCGGCGTGACCGCGCACCAGCACGGCGCGCACGGCGGCGTCTTCCTGCGCCGCAGCCAGTTCATCGGCCATCGCCTGGTACATCGCGGGCGTGAGCGCGTTCTTGCGCTCGGGCCGGTTGATGGTGATCGTCAGCACGCCGCTCTCGCGTGCGATCAGGATTTCGTTGCTCATGTAGTTGTCTCCTGTCGACCAGAGTTGGCGCTTTAGCGCCTTACTCTGGTCCCATGCAAAGCTGTCTCATGCCGGGCTCGACGTCCTTGCGAACCCGATACGAAAAACGGCCCGCGGGCCGTGCAGCCCGCGAACCGTGTCGATAGCGCCCCTATGCCAAAGGCGCGAAGCGCTTACAGCCGCTCGATGATGCCCGCCGCGCCCATGCCGGTGCCGACGCACATTGTCACCATGCCGTACTTGTAGTTGCGGCGGCGCAGCCCGTGCACGACCGTCGAAGCGCGGATCGCGCCCGTCGCGCCGAGCGGGTGGCCCAGCGCAATCGCGCCGCCGAGCGGGTTGATCTTCGACGGGTCGAGGCCGAGGTCCTGAATCACCGCCAGCGACTGCGCGGCAAACGCCTCGTTGAGTTCGATCCAGTCGAGATCGTCCTGCTTGAGCCCTGCTGCCTTCAGCGCCGCCGGAATCGCTTCCTTCGGGCCGATGCCCATGATCTCGGGCGGCACGCCGCGCACCGCGAAGCTCACGAAGCGCGCGAGCGGCGTGAGGTTGAACTGCTTGAGCATCTTCTCGGAGACGACGATCAGCGCGCCCGCGCCATCCGAAGTCTGCGAGCTGTTGCCCGCCGTGACCGAGCCCTTGTTCGCGAACACCGGGCGCAGCTTCGCGAGACCTTCGAGCGAGGTCTCCGCGCGCGGGCCTTCGTCGAGCTCGATCAAGCGCTCCTTCACCCTCACTTCACCCGTGGCGAGATCCGGGAAGCGCTCGAGCACCGTGTACGGCGCGATCTCGTCCTTGAACTCGCCCGCCTGTTGCGCGGCCAGCGCGCGGCGGTGCGACTCCACCGAGAACGCGTCCTGCGCCTCGCGGCTCACCTTCCAGCGCTCCGCGACCTTCTCGGCGGTCAGGCCCATGCCGTAAGCAATGCCGATGTCTTCATTGCGATCGAAGATGTGCGGCGAGAGCGACGGCTTGTTGCCCATCATCGGCACCATGCTCATCGATTCGCAGCCGCCCGCGATCATCGCGTCGGCTTCGCCCACGCGGATGCGGTCCGCCGCCATCGCGAGCGCCGTGAGGCCCGACGCGCAGAAGCGGTTGACGGTCACGCCGCCCACGCTCTGCGGCAGCCCCGCGAGCAGCGCGCCGATGCGCGCCACGTTCAGGCCCTGCTCCGCCTCGGGAATCGCGCAGCCGATGATGGCGTCTTCGATCACCTTCGTGTCGAGCCCCGGCACCTGCGCAACCGCCGACTTGATCGCATGCACCAGCAGCTCGTCGGGGCGGGTGTTCCTGAACGCGCCGCGCGGCGCCTTGCCGATGGGCGTGCGGCTCGCGGCGACGATGTAGGCGTCCTGCAACTGTTTGCTCATCTCTTACTCCAGTCCGTTATATGCGTACGTCGTGCCGCTTTAGTTGCGCACCGGCTTGCCGGTTTGCAGCATGCCCATGATGCGTTCCTGCGTCTTCTGCGTGCCGAGCAAGTCGACAAAAGCGCGGCGCTCGAGCGTGAGCAGCCAGGCTTCGTCGACGAGGCTACCCGCCTCGACGTCGCCACCGCACACCGCTTCCGCGATGCGGCTCGCGATCAGGAAATCGTGGTCGCTGATGAAACGGCCATCGCGCATGTTCACGAGCGACGCCTTGATGGTCGAGATCGCCGAGCGGCCCGCGACCGGAATCTGCGTCGCGCGCAGCGGCGGACGGTAGCCGGCGGCGCTCAGTGCGCGCGCTTCCTTCTTCGCCGTGTCGAGCAGCTCGAACACGTTGAAGACAATGGTGTCCGAAGGCTTCAGATAACCCATCGCGCGCGCTTCGAGCGCCGAGCCCGAGACCTTGGCCATCGCCGCATTCTCGAACGACTTCTGCAGGAACTTGAGCAGGTCGCTCGGCGCCGCGCCAACCGCTTGCGCGGCGTCGGCCGCACGCAGCGCCGCTTCCTTGAGACCGCCGCCAGCGGGCACGAGACCCACGCCCACTTCCACGAGGCCGACATAGCTCTCGATGTGCGCGACGCGCTTCGCGCTGTGCAGCATGATTTCGCAGCCACCGCCGAGCGCGATGCCCGACACGGCAGCCACCACCGGCACGTTTGCGTACTTCACGCGCAGCATGGTGTCCTGGAACTTCTTCACGAACGGCTCGATGCCCTTTGCGCCGCCCATCATGAACGCGGGCATGGCCTCTTCGAGGTTAGCGCCCGCCGAGAACGGGCCGCCCGGCGCCCCGAGCTTCAGCGACGTCGGTTGCCAGATCACGACGCCCTTGTAGCCGTCTTCGGCGATGTCGATCGCCTTCACGAGCGAGTCGAGCAAGCCCGGGCCCATCGTGTTCATCTTGCTCTTGTACGAGACGATCACGATATCGTCCTCGCCAGCGCGGTCGTCGACCCACGCGCGCAGGTGCTCGTTCTCGAACAGCGTCTTGCCGAAGGTCTTCGGATCGCGCGCACTCGTCTCACCGGACAGCGCCGCGCGGAACACCTGGCGTTCGTACACCGGCAAATTCGAGCGCGGCACGAAGCGCGCCTCAGCCGCCGACCACGAACCTTCGACGCCATGCACGCCGCCGTTCGCGGCCACCTGGCCTTCGAACACCCAAGCGGGCAGCGGCGCATTCGAGAGCGCCTTGCCTGCGTCGATGTCTTCCTTCACCCACTCGGCCACCTGCTTCCAGCCCGCGGCCTGCCAGCCCTCGAACGGGCCTTCGTTCCAGCCAAAGCCCCAGCGGATCGCGAGATCGACGTCGCGCGCGTTGTCCGCGATCGACGCGAGATGCACGCCGATGTAATGGAACACGTCGCGGAAAATCGACCACAGGAACTGCGCCTGCGGGTGCTGCGTTTCACGCAGCAGCTTCAGACGCTCGGCGGGCGGGCGCTTGAGGATTCGGCCCACCAGTTCGTCGGCCTTGCCGCCGCCATCGACGTACTCGCCCGTGTTGGCGTCGAGCACCTTGATCGCCTTGCCTTCCTTGCGATAGAAGCCGCTGCCGGTCTTCTGACCGAGCGCGCCCTTCGCCACGAGGCCCGCGAGCACCGCCGGCGTTTCGTATGCGGCAAAGAACGGGTCGTCCTTGAGGTTGTCCTGCATCGTCTTGATGACGTGCTGCATGGTGTCGAGACCGACAACATCAGCAGTCCGGAACGTTGCCGATTTCGCACGGCCAAGGCGAGCGCCCGTGAGGTCGTCGACTTCGTCGAAGCGCAGGCCGAACTTCTTCGCCTCGGCGATCACCGCGAGGATCGAGAACACGCCCACGCGGTTCGCGATGAAGTTCGGCGTGTCCTTCGCGCGCACCACGCCCTTGCCCACCACGCTCGTGAGGAACGATTCGAGCTGGTCGAGGATTTCGGGCTTGGTATGCGTCGTCGGGATCAGCTCGACGAGGTGCATGTAGCGCGGCGGATTGAAGAAGTGCACGCCGCAAAAACGCGCGCGCAGCGCTTCGTCGAAGCCTTGCGAGAGTTCGGTGATCGACAGGCCCGAGGTATTGGTCGCGAAGATCGCGTTCGGGCCGATGTGCGGCGCGACCTTCTTGTAGAGGTCGTGCTTCCAGTCCATGCGCTCAGCGATTGCCTCGATCACCACGTCGCATTCCGCGAGCTTGGCGATGTCGTCTTCGTAGTTCGCGGGCGTGATGTATTGCGCGTCGTCCTTCACGCCAAACGGCGCGGGCGAGAGCTTCTTGAGCGTTTCGATCGCCTTGAGCGCGATGGCGTTCTTCGGGCCTTCCTTCGCGGGCAGATCGAACAGCAGCACAGGCACGCGCGCGTTGATCAGGTGCGCGGCGATCTGCGCGCCCATCACGCCGGCGCCGAGCACGGCCACCTTGCGAATATTGAGATTGCTCACGTTGTTCCTCCAGCGGATATGCAATGTCGAGCGGATTGAGGTGTGAGGGCAGCGCGCCGCAGCGAGTGATACAGCGGGCGCCGCCTCCGGACATCGTGTTGACGGGGCGCGCGCCTTTGAAAAGCGCGCACCCGTTGGCTTTTAGAACAGCGCTTCGTCGACTTCCATCAGCGTCTTCGAACCGGCGCGAGCCTGGCGGATCGACGTAGCCGTTTCGGGCAGCAACTTCGCGAAATAGAAACGCGCTGTAGCCAGCTTCGATTTGTAGAAAGGATCGCCCGAGCTTTCCTTGTCGAGCGCGATGCGCGCCATGCGCGCCCAGAAGTACGCGAACACGAGGTGGCCCGCCGTGCGCAGGTACGGCACGGCGGCCGCGCCCACTTCGTCGGGGTTCTGCATCGCCTTCATGCCGATTTCCATCGTGAGCTTTTGCATCTTGTCGCCGATGTCGGCGAGCGGATTCACGAACTCCTGCATCTCCGGCTTGATGCCTTCGGCCTCGACGAAATCCGTCACGAGCTTGCCGAACTTCTTGAGCTTCGCGCCCATGTCGCCTAGCACCTTGCGGCCGAGCAGGTCGAGCGATTGAATGGTGTTGGTGCCTTCGTAGATCTGGTTGATGCGCGCGTCGCGCACGTACTGCTCCATGCCCCACTCGGAGATGAAACCGTGGCCGCCGTACACCTGCATGCCGAGGTTGGTGGATTCGAATGCGTTGTCGGTGAGGAAGGCCTTGATGATCGGTGTGAGCAGCGCGACGAGATCGGCCGCTTCCTTGCGCCCGGTTTCATCGGAATGAGACAGCTCCTTGTCGATCTGCAACGCGGACCAGTACGTGAACGCGCGCGCGCCCTCGGCCCAGGCCTTTTGCGTGAGCAGCATGCGGCGCACATCCGGATGCACGATGATCGGGTCCGCTGCCTTTTCAGGGGCCTTCGGGCCGGTCAGCGCGCGCATCTGCAGACGCTCCTTCGCATACGCGAGCGAGTTCTGGTACGCGATTTCCGTGAGGCCGAGACCCTGCATGCCGACGCCAAGGCGCGCGGCGTTCATCATCACGAACATGGCATTCAAGCCCTTGTTCGGCTCTCCGACCATCCAGCCCTTCGCGCCGTCGAGATTCATCACGCAGGTCGAGTTGCCGTGAATGCCCATCTTGTGCTCGATCGAGCCGCACTTGATGCCGTTGCGCTGGCCGGGCTCGCCCGCTTCGTTCGGCACGAACTTCGGCACGACGAACAGCGAAATGCCCTTGGTTCCCGGCGGCGCGTCCGGCAGACGCGCTAGCACGAGGTGAACGATGTTGGCCGCCATGTCGTGCTCGCCGGCCGAGATGAAGATCTTCGTGCCGGACAGCGCGTACGAGCCATCCGCATTCGGCTCGGCCTTCGTGCGCAGCAGGCCGAGATCGGTGCCGCAATGCGGCTCGGTCAGGCACATCGTGCCGGTCCATTCGCCCGAGACGATCTTCGGTAGATAGGTCTTCTGGAGTTCGGGGGTGCCGTGCGCGTGCAGGCACTCGTAGGCGCCATGCGAAAGACCCGGATACATGGTCCACGCCTGGTTCGCCGAGTTGAGCATTTCGTAGAGCGCGTTGTTCACGAACGCGGGCAGGCCCTGGCCGCCGAAATCGGGATCGCAGCCGAGCGCCGGCCAGCCGGCCTCGACGTATTGCGCGTACGCTTCCTTGAAGCCCGTCGGCGTGGTCACGACGCCGTCACCGGCGTAGGTGCAGCCCTCGCGGTCGCCGACCTGGTTCAGCGGAAACAGCACCTCCGAGCAGAACTTGCCGGCTTCTTCGAGCACCTGGTTGATGGTGTCGGCGTCGAGGTCCGCGTGCTTCGGCATCTGCTTGACTTCGCCTTCGACGTTCAGCAGTTCGTGCAGCACGAATTGCATGTCGCGCAGCGGCGCGGTGTACTGTCCCATCTCTCTTCTCCCTAGTTGAACCTGGAGTTTCGGGCCTCTCGCATACCGTCATGTGCCGCCGCCGCGCTCGCGCGCGCGCCCGGCCGCTAGTGGCTTACGCTCTGGTACGAAACAATCAGTTTTTCGAACGCGGCCCACGTATGCTCGACCGCATCCGGCAAGTGCAGGAAGCGGCCGTCATGATGCAGACCGAGTGTCACGCTATACAGTTCGAACAACATCAGCGCGGGATCGGTGTCCTTGCGCAGATGCCCCTCCTCAATCGCCTGCGAAATCGCCCGCATCAACGCTGCCCGCCACGTCGTCACGCTCGCGACCAACTGCTCGCGCACCTGACTGCCCGCCCGGTCGTCGTATTCGACCGCGCCGCTGATGTAGATGCAGCCGGTCGTGACCTCGTGGATACGCTTCTCGATCCATCGTGAGAGCATCGCACGCAGGCGCGGCAAACCTCGCGGCTCGCGCAGGCTCGGAAAGAAGACTTCTTCCTCGAATCTGTGGTGGTACTCGCGCACCACCTCGACCTGCAGGTCCTCGCGCGAACCGAAGTGCGCGAAGACGCCGCTCTTGCTCATCTGCATGCGCTCGGCAAGCAGGCCAATCGTCAGACCTTCCAGTCCGTCGCGGCTCGCGAGGTCGAGTGCTGCATCCAGAATGGCGGCTCGTGTCTGTTCGCCTTTTCGCATAGCTTTATTTACCGTAACGATGAGACCGCGATGTGGGTGTCCGAACCGGGCAATCCAGCACATCAGGGCCGAAATGAAATCGAACGGCCGTACTATTATTGAAGACAGCCGCTCGCGAAAACAAGAACTTTATTAGAAACCGATTTCTAGCCGGTACTCTAATTTTCGGGTATCGCGCGCCATGCACAAGCGAACATTTCTGGATTGCAAGCCTGTCGATTCGTGTGGCAGGCGTACATGCAGGCGGGATAAAGCGGCTAGTCGTAGCCGCCCACGGTGAGGAGTTTCATGGCTGCGCGATAGAACGACCACGCCAGCCAATTCAGCGCGCGCACATGCCAGGGCCGCGCCTCGTAGCGCGCCTGGTCGATCCGCGGGGACTCCTCGAAGGCGCCGAGGATGGCGTCGCGCAGTTGCGCGATCTCCGGATGCCGCACAAGCAGCACGTTGGCCTCGTTGTTGAGCACGAGCGAGAGCGCATCGAGATTCGAGGAGCCCACGGTCGCCCAGCTCGAATCGACCACCGCGACCTTGCCGTGCAGCATGGTCTTCTCGTACTCGGCGATCTGCACGCCTGCGCTCAACAGTTGGTGGTAGAGGAACGGCACGCCGTAGTCGAGCACCACGAACTCTTTTCGTCCGATCAAAAGCTTGACGGCGACGCCGCGCTCCGCGGCTTCGAGGAGCGCACGGCGCAGTCGTCGGCCTGGCATGAAGTACGGATTGGCGAGCAGCACTTCGTGGCGCGCCTCGCCGATGGCGTCGAGATAGGCCTTCTCGATCGCACGCCGGTTCACCACGTTGTCGCGCGCGACGAAAGCCACACAACGCACATGCGCCGCGCGCGGATCGCGCACGCTCGCGCGCAGGCGCTCGCGCAAGCGCGCAAACAGGCGCCCCGCAGGGCCCGCGCGCATGGCCGGTGAAAGCGCGCGCAACGCGTCGTCGACGATCTGTGCCGATGACGCAGTCGCAATCGTGTGTCCCGTCGGGCGCGGCGCCAGGTAGCCCGCGCTCGCGGGAACGCCGGGCAACGGCATACCTGCGGGCAGCGGCGGCTGATGGCCGAGGCGGATGCGCCGCCATTGCTGCTCGAACGCAAGACGCACATCGACCACCACGGGCCCGTGCAATTCAACGGCGAAATCCCAGCGTGGATACGGCAGTGTCTTGCCGTCCTGCTTGAGGTCGTCGATCACGTTGATGCCGCCGCACGACGCGTACTGGTCGTCGATCACGGCGAGCTTGCGATGCGTGCGCGAAAAACCGAAGCGCCCGAAGATATGCGGGTTGTAGACGCGATGCTCGATGCCGGCAGCGAGCCAGGTTTCGAAGAGCGCGAGATGAGGCGTGCCGATGCCATCGGTAATCACGCGCACGCGCACGCCGCGCTGCGCCGCGCGAACGAGCGCTGCGGAAAGCGTCCGGCCAATCTCGTCGTCGCAGAAGATATAGGTTTCGATAACGACGTCGCGCGTGGCGGCATCGATATGTTCGACCATCGCCCCGAAGAGTTCGGCGCCCGAGCAGAACAGACGCACGTCGTTGCCGCTCGTGAAGCGGTAGCGCGAACGATAGCGCCGCCCCAGCAGCACATCGCGCAGACGCATGACGCGCTGCGAGTCCGTGCCCGATTCGGTGCCGGGTTCGGTGCGTGTATCGCTCACGCGTGCGTCCCACGAAGCTGCTCGAGACGCCCGGGCAGTTGCAGGATCGCGTCGCGATTGGACCACGAGAAGCACTGCGCGGCCGCCTCTTCATAAGGCAGCCATCGATAGGCGACATGCTCGCGCGGCGCGAGCGTGACGAGCGTGCCCTCGGGCACTTCGAGGCTGAACCAGTGCTCGGTGTTGCGCGTGACGCCCGGCGCATAGCGGTGCCGCCAGACTGGATAGATTTCGTACTCGATCTCGTGGCGCCAGTCACGCAGCGCGTGCTGCGGCACGCCCGGCGCGCCCACCACGATGCCCGTTTCCTCGGCGACCTCGCGCACGGCCGTCTCGACGAACGGCTCGTCGAGACTGTCCTTCGAGCCGGTCACCGACTGCCAGAAGCCCGATCGATCGGCACGCTCGATGATCAGGACTTCGAGCCGTGGGGTATGAATGACGACGAGTACGGATTGCGGAATCTTCAGCGGCTTCTGCATGGCGATGGTGCGCGACGGTACGTCCTGGGAATACGCGGAGCAATGTGTGGAACAGCGCGCGGCGCTCGAGCAATGAATTTAACGCAAAAAGCAAAAAAGGCGCACGATGCGCCTTTTTTGTGTTGCGTTACGTGACGCCGCTTATTGCGCCGTCTTCTGCTCGGGCTGACGCAGACGGATATGCAGTTCGCGAAGCTGACGCTCGTCCACTTCGCTCGGCGCCTGCGTGAGCAGACACTGCGCGCGTTGCGTCTTCGGGAATGCGATCACGTCGCGGATCGAGTCGGCGCCGGCCATCATCGTGACGATGCGGTCGAGACCGAACGCGATGCCGCCGTGCGGAGGCGCGCCGTACTGGAGGGCGTCGAGCAGGAAGCCGAACTTCGCACGCGCTTCTTCCGCATTGATCTTGAGCGCGCGGAACACCTTGCTCTGCACCTCTTCCTGATAGATACGCACCGAGCCGCCGCCGATTTCCCAGCCGTTCAGCACCATGTCGTAAGCCTTCGCGAGGCAGCGGCCCGGATCCGTTTCGAGGTATTCCAGGTGCTCGTCCTTCGGGCTCGTGAACGGGTGGTGCGCGGCCACGTAGCGGTTTTCTTCCTCGTCGTACTCGAACATCGGGAAGTCGATGACCCACAGCGGCTTCCAACCCTTCTCGACGAGACCATTGGCCTTGCCGAATTCCGAGTGGCCGATCTTCAGGCGCAGCGCGCCGAGGCTGTCGTTCACGACCTTCGCGCGATCTGCCGCGAAGAAGATGATGTCGCCGTCTTGCGCGCCGGTGCGCTCGAGGATCGCGGCGATCGCGGCATCGTGCAGGTTCTTGACGATCGGGCTTTGCAGACCGTCACGGCCCTTCGCCACTTCGTTGACCTTGATCCACGCGAGACCCTTCGCGCCGTAGATGCGCACGAATTCCGTGTAGCCGTCGATGTCGCCGCGCGAAAGCTCGGCGCCCTTCGGCACGCGAAGCGCTGCAACACGACCGTCCTTGCTGTTGGCCGGCGTGCTGAACACCTTGAAGTCGACGTCCTTCATGGCGTCGGTCAGCTCGGTGAACTCGAGCTTCACGCGCAGGTCCGGCTTGTCCGAGCCGAAGCGGCTCATGGCTTCCGAGTACTTCATCACCGGGAATTTCGCGTCGAGCTCGACGTCCATCGTTTCCTTGAAAACGTGACGCGCCATGTCTTCGAACAGGTCGCGGATTTCTTGCTCGCTGAGGAACGACGTTTCGCAGTCGATCTGCGTGAATTCGGGCTGACGGTCTGCGCGCAGGTCTTCGTCGCGGAAGCACTTGACGATCTGGTAGTAGCGATCGAAGTTCGCCACCATCAGGAGCTGCTTGAAGAGCTGCGGCGACTGCGGCAGCGCGAAGAACTGGCCCGCGTTCACGCGCGACGGCACAAGGTAGTCGCGCGCGCCTTCGGGCGTGCTCTTCGTGAGCATCGGCGTTTCGATATCGATGAAGCCGAGCGCGTCGAGATACTTGCGCACGGCCATCGTCACGCGGTAGCGCAGGCGCAGGTTGTGCTGCATCTGCGGACGGCGCAGGTCGAGCACGCGATGCGTGAGGCGCGTGGTTTCCGAGAGGTTGTCGTCGTCGAGCTGGAACGGCGGCGTGACCGACGCGTTCAGCACCACGAGCTCGTGGCACAGCACTTCGATCTTGCCGCTCGTGAGGTTTGCGTTGACCGTGCCTTCCGGACGGTTGCGCACGAGACCCTTCACTTGCACGCAGAACTCGTTGCGCACGCCTTCGGCGGTCTTGAACATCTCGGCGCGGTCGGGGTCGCACACCACCTGGACGAGGCCCTCGCGATCGCGCAGGTCGATGAAAATGACACCGCCGTGGTCGCGGCGGCGTTGCACCCATCCGCACAGCGAAACAGTTTGGCCCAGCAGCTGTTCGGTCACCAGACCGCAGTATTCAGATCTCATCGACATGATGTTCGTCTTTCGTTATGCATGAATGAACGGGAGCGCCACAGGCAGCGCGGCGTCCGGTATTAAAGCGGGGGATCGATGGGGCGGCGGGAATTCGCGACCGGCGCGACGACGCCCATCGAAACAATATACTTGAGCGCGGCGTCGACCGTCATGTCGAGCTCGATTACCTCGCTCTTCGGCACCATCAGGAAAAAACCCGAAGTGGGATTGGGCGTGGTCGGCACATAAACGCTCACGTGCTCGCCCGGCAGATGGTTCACCACGTCGCCGCCCGGAATGCCGGTGAGGAACGCGATGGTCCAGGAGCCCTTGCGCGGGTACTCGATCAGGAGTGCCTTGCGAAAAGCATTGCCATTGCTGGAAAGCAGTGTATCGGAAACCTGCTGGATGCTGCTGTACAGCGGGCCCACGATCGGGATGCGGCGCACCAGCGCGTTCCACCACACCACCAGCTTCTGGCCGATGAAGTTGTGCGTGAGCAAGCCCACCACGAAGATGAACGCGAGCGTGAGGATCGCGCCGAGACCGGGTATCCGCACGTCCGGCCGCCATGCGGTGGGCAGCAGGAGCAGCGTCTGGTCCATCGTGCCAATGACGAGATTCAGCACCCACAGCGTGATGGCCAAAGGCACCAGCACGAGAAGGCCGGTCAGGAATACCGATTTGAAGGTCGCTTTCTTGATCGTCATGTACACGCCATCCGGGCCGCGCGCGACGCGCGGCGCTTGGCGCCGCCGGGCCCCGGGGGAGCCTGGCGGCAGGTTTCAGGTAGAGCCGGCCGCGCCGGTCGCCGAACTCGCGGGAGCGGCTGTGGGTGCGGCCGCGGGCGTTGCGGCGCTCGCGCCCTCGCCCGCCGGCTTGCTGCCCTCGGACGACGACGCGCCCTCGGCGGACTTCGCGCCGGTTGCAGCAGCGTTCGTGCCGCTGGACTGGCCGCCGCGGAAATCAGTGACATACCAGCCCGAGCCCTTCAGCTGGAAGCCGGCCGCGGTGACCTGCTTGCGAAATGTGTCCGCGCCGCAGCTCGGGCACTGCGTCAGGGGCGCATCGCTGATCTTTTGCAGCGCGTCTTTTTCGAAGCCGCACGACTCGCAGCGATAAGCGTAGATCGGCATGATCTCTTTCCTGATGAAACGGGTGAAATTCTGAGAAATGCTTGCAAAGCCTTGAATTATAGCCGCAAACGCTCCCCTAGCCCGGGATTTGCCGGGCGAGGTTGGGCGAAAGCGACTCTGCCGTAGCTGGGGGCGACTTGCGCGCGATCAAGTGCGCACGCGCGTTTTCACGTTCGCGGCAACAGGAGCGGTGCGGCAGGCGTGCCGTTGCGCTGCCACGTGAGCCAGCGCTCGCGGCCAACGAACACGGGCAGCGAACCCTCCACGGGCTGGTCGTCGAGCAGCGTGAAATAAGGCGTCAGCAGCACATCGAGTTCGGTGCGCGCGATACCGAACGGCGGCCCTTTCGGGGTATCGCCGAGAAAGAAGAAGCCCGCCAGCAGCGCACCCGGTGCGAGCAACGCCGCCATGCGCTGGGCGTAGTGCGGTCGGTGCGCCTTGGGCAGGGCGCATAGAAACGCGCGCTCGAATATCCAGTCCGCCGCGAAAGGCGGTTCGTACGCGTAGAAGTCCGCTTCTTCGACCACATCCGCGAAATCTCCAAGCGCTGCGCGCGCGTTCGCCACCGCCGACGGCGCGAAATCGATCGCTCGCACCGTCCGGCCGCGCTCGGCCAGCCAGCGCGCTTCCCACGCGTTGCCGCAGCCGGGAATCAGCACAGCGGCAGCGGGGTGAGCGGCCGCGAAGGCCTCGAAGGCCGGCTGCACGCCGGCCTGATCCCAAGGCGTGAAGCCGCGCTCGAAGCGCTCGTCCCAGAACTCGCGCGCGCCGGGATCGCGCGTCTCGAACTCAGGCACCCCGTCAGGCACTTCGCCTGGCTGCCGTGGAAGGGTCGGTTCGCTCATCGTCTCACTCCTTGTTGGCGAAGCGGGTCCGCCTTATCAGCGCCTTATTCGCGCCTCATCCACCATAGGTCAGTGTCAGCCACACGTGCGCGGCGACCATGCCTACCCCCACCGCCACGCCGAACAGCACGAGGCCTTGCAGCAGGCGATTGGTGCGGCGCTGCTCGGCAAGAATCTGGCGAATGGTGTCGTCGTTGGCGAGATGCGCGGGGGTCTGGCGATGCAGCAGCGCCTGGTGCACGAGGCGCGGCAACTGCGGCAGCGTCTTGCTCCACTGCGGCACTTCGATCTTGAAACGCTCATACCAGCCGCGCAGGCCGATCTGCTCGGTCATCCAGCGCTCCAGGTAAGGCTTGGCGGTCTTCCATAGATCCAGTTCCGGATCCAGCGAACGCCCGAGGCCTTCGACATTGAGCATGGTCTTTTGCAGCAGCACGAGCTGCGGCTGGATCTCCACGTTGAAGCGCCGCGAGGTCTGGAACAGACGCAGCAGCACCTGGCCGAGTGAAATATCCTTGAGCGCGCGATCGAAATACGGTTCGCAGACGGCGCGGATGGCGCTCTCCAGTTCCTCGACGCGCGTGGTGGGCGGCACCCACCCGGATTCGATGTGCAGCGTGGCGACGCGGTGATAGTCGCGCTTGAAGAATGCGAGGAAGTTCTGCGCGAGGTAGTTCTTGTCGAAGTCCGACAGCGCCCCGACGATGCCGAAATCGAGCGCGATATAGCGCCCGAAATGCGCGGGGTCGAGACTGACCTGGATGTTGCCGGGGTGCATGTCGGCGTGAAAGAAGCCGTCGCGGAACACCTGCGTGAAGAAAATCTCCACGCCCTCGCGCGCGAGCTTCGGAATGTCGACGCCGGCCGCGCGCAGCTTGTCCACCTGGCTGATCGGCACGCCCACCATACGCTCCATCACAAGCACGTCGGGCGCGCTGAACTCCCAATACATCTCGGGCACGAGCAGCAGGTCGAGGCCCACAAAGTTGCGGCGCAACTGGCTGCCGTTGGCGGCCTCGCGCATGAGGTCGAGCTCGTCGTGCAGGTATTTGTCGAATTCTGCCACCACTTCGCGCGGCTTCAGGCGCTTGCCGTCGGCCCACAGGCGCTCGGCCCATATGGCAATGTCGCGCAGCAGCAGCAGGTCCGAATCGATCACGGGCCTCATATTCGGGCGCAGCACCTTCACCGCCACCGCCTTGCCCGCATGCTGACCGGACTTCACCTTCGCGAAGTGCACCTGCGCAATCGAGGCGCTCGCCACCGGCACACGCTCGAACTCATCGAACAGCGTGTCGACGGGCGCGCCCAGCGATTTTTCGATGATGTCGATCGCCACCTGCGATTCGAACGGCGGCACCTGATCCTGCAACTTCGCGAGCTCGTTGGCGATGTCGAGCGGCAGCAGGTCGCGGCGCGTGGAGAGCACCTGGCCGAACTTCACGAAGATCGGCCCGAGGCTTTCGAGCGCGAGGCGCAGACGCACGCCGGCCGGCTGATCGAACTTGCGGCCGACGGTCGTGATGCGCAGCAAAAGTGCAACGCGTCGGTCATTGATCCGGCTCAACATGATTTCGTCGAGACCGAAGCGGACGAGCGTAAAGAAGATCTTCAGAAAACGCAGAAAACGCATGTCTTAGTGGCCTGTTGTCTGGCTCGGGCCGCGCGGTGCGGTGCCCGACGGCGCCGCCTGGGTACCGTTTGAGGTGCCACGCGCTTGTGATTTTTGTTCAAGGCGCTCGATGCGCTTCTCAACGCGCGCCAGTGCATCACGCGCGCGCGACAGCTCTGCGTTGAAGCCGTCGAGCTCGGCGCGCCGCACGAGCTGCGGATTTTCGTCGAGCAGGTATTCCGTGACGGAGCCGAGCACGTTGCGCCCCGTGCGCAACGCCTGCTCATGCACGGTGCGCGCAATCGTCGCGACGCGCGACGCCGGCGCGTCGCCGATCAGCTTCGCGAGGTCCTCTTCGGGCTCCCAGCGCAGGTGTTCCGCCAGCTTGCCGATGATCTGCGCGAATTCGGCGTCGCCCTCGATCTTTACATGCTTCATGACGGCCGACTGGCCGCCCTGCACATACGAAGACAGCGCGCCGGCCGGCAGCGAGAGCGCGACGTCCGCGCACTGCGCGTCGTGCTCTTCGACTGCGGCAAGATAGCCTTCGGGCTCCACGAGCAACGTGAGCACGACCGGCGGACACGACAGGCGCGCCGTCTTGCCGGCATAGGGAGCGAGGCGGTTGCGGGCCCACGATTCGCGGGCGAGCAGGTGATTGACAGCGGCGGCGAAGGGCTTGGCGGCGAGAGTCATCGGCGTGGAATAAAAAAACCCGCGCGGGCTCAAGCTCGCGCGGGTTCCTATTGTAGCGTTCGCGCCGTCCGATCGCGCCTTGCCGAGGCTAGGCCGAACGGTCAGCGCGCACAGTCAGATGATGTGAGATCAACGCTGCGCAATGCCAACTCAATGCGATTCGACCTGCTGGATACCGGCCAGCAGCCAGCCTTCGCCGGAAGTGCGCGACTTCGAGAGATTCCAGATCTCGACGAACGGCGAAGCGGCAGCGCCCGCCTCTTCGCGGATCAGGCCAGAGAAGCGCACGCTCGCGAGATATTCGCTACCGAGCTCCTCCACCGCGAGCAGGTCGGCGTTGAGCTGAACGACGTCGGTCTGATTGGGCTGGGGGCCGCGACCCGTCAGGTCCACACGGATCTCGGCGAACATCTCGGGCGTGGTGAACTCGCGGATGTCCTCGACGTTGCCCGCGTCCCACGCGGCCTGCAGGCGCACGAAATAGACCTTCGCGTTGCGCACGAACGCCTCGGTGTCAAAGCCTGCCGGAACGGTCGGGGCCGTATCGGCCTGCGGCGTGTTGAGCGAATTGTATTGCCCCGCGGAGCCCGTGGCCGGCGCCGGGTAGCGCGGCTCAGACGACGGGTAGCCGCCCATCTGGTTCAGCCCGCCAGCAGGCGGCAAGCCTGCGCCGCCCGCCTGAAACGCGGGCTGCGGCCCACGGCGGCGGCTCATGAACTTGCGGATCAGCCAGATCGCGACGAACGCGATCAGCGCGACCACGATCATGTTCGCCATCATGCCGGCGAACGCCTCGCCGAGACCGAAGTGCGACAGCAGCGCGGCGATGCCGAGGCCGGCCGCGAGACCCGCGATCGGCCCGAGCCAGCGGTTGCGCGCCGGAGCTGGCGTGGGCGCCGGCGTGCCTGGGGCGCGCTGGGCGCCGGCCTGCTGTGCGGGATTCGTGGGGCTCGGCTGGGCCGGCGGCGGCGTGGTGCTGCGCTGCGAGGCCACCGACGATTGCTTGCCGAAGCTGCGGCCACCACCCATGCGGCGCGCCTCGGCATCGAACGACGCCAGGCTGCCGGCCACCATCACGCCGACGAGGGCCAGAACTCCGATCCGCCTGACCCACGACATTGAAAGCTTTTTGGAAGCAATGCTTCGGGACTCAGGCATGGCGGAATTTCCTTTAAAGACAGAGAGTTGGGAACACTAGTACTTTGTGCCGACGTGTAAGGCTACCACGCCAGCTGACAAATTGTAATATTTGACGGCGTCGAGGCCGGCTTGTTCCATCATCGTCTTCAATGTTTCCTGATCGGGGTGCATGCGGATCGACTCCGCAAGATAGCGGTAGCTATCGGCGTCTTGTGCAAAACGTGAGCCCAGCCACGGCAGCACCTTGAATGAATACACGTCGTACGCTTTCTTGAGCGGCTCCCAGACCTTGGAGAATTCGAGCACGAGCAGGCGCCCGCCAGGCTTGAGTACGCGGCGCATCTCGGCGAGCGCGGCGTCCTTGTGCGTCATGTTGCGCAGGCCGAAGGCCACCGTCACCACGTCGAAGTAGTTGTCCGGAAAGGGAATTTTCTCGGCGTCGCAGAGCAGCGCGGGCGTGATCACGCCGTGGTCGATGAGTCGGTCGCGGCCCACGCGCAGCATCGACTCGTTGATGTCGGTGTGCCAGACCTGGCCACTCGGGCCGGCCTTCTTTGCGAACGCCATGGAAAGGTCGCCCGTGCCGCCCGCAATGTCGAGCACCCGGCCGCCCGGCCGCACGTTGGCCTGGGCAATCGTGAACGCCTTCCAGGCGCGATGCAGCCCGCCCGACATCAAGTCGTTCATCAGGTCGTAGTTCGAGGCGACCGAATGGAACACGCCGGCCACCTTCTTCGCCTTGTCCTGTTCGTCGACCGTTTCGTAGCCGAAGTGGGTTTTGCTCATCGCGCTCGTCCTTTCGCGGGTCTGACCGCGAGTCTGACCGGTTCGTGCCCGGGTCTTATTGGGTGATGGGTGCGGCGCGTGGGCGCCGCGGCGGGCAGGATCGTAACAGGAAGCGTCAGTGGCAGTGGCCGTGCGAGGCACCGCCCTGAGGCTCGCGCGCCATCGGCGTGTCGCGTTCGACGCCCGCGGCTTCGAGCTTGGCGAAATACTCTGCCCAGAGTTCGTCCTGGCGCGTCGCCAGTTCGTAGAGCTGGTCCCACGAGTAGATGCCGGTATTGTGACCGTCAGAGAAGGTGGGCTGCAGCGCGTAGTTGCCGACAGCTTCGAGCGCCGTGATGGTTACTTCGCGCTTGCCCGTTTGCAGCGTTTCCTGGCCGGGGCCGTGACCGCGCGCTTCCGCCGAGGGCGTGTAGACGCGTATCAACTCGAACGGAACGCGATAGCTCTCGCCGTTTCCGTACTGGAGTTCGAGCACGCGCGAAAGCGCATGCACCACGATGCCGGTCGGCACCGGCGTATCGGATTTCAGTCCACTCATGATTAATTCTGTTCCTCCCTCAATGTCACCGGCACGAACAGGCACGAAAGGCATGGCATCCGCAGCGCCCGTTCAGGCAAGCGCCTGTTCGATTTCCTGACGCACCGCGTCGCGCAGCAGTGTGGCCTGCGCGCGGCGCTGCCCGAGCATGGCCTCCGAGACCGTGCGCTGGCGCGGCGACCAGATCGACATCGGAAAATGCGCGTCGTTCGTGAAGCGCGGAATCACGTGCCAGTGCACGTGCGGCACCTGGTTGCCGAGGCTCGCGAGATTCACCTTCGATGGTTGCATCACGCGGCGCAGCGCCCGCTCGACCGCGTAGACCGCGCGCATCAAATGTTCCCGGTCCTCCGCCCCAAGATCCGAGAACTCGGCGACATGCGCATTCCAGATGACCCGGCAAAAGCCGGGATATTCGGCTTCGGCGCTCGCGTGCACGACGCGCATACGCTCGTCTTCCCACAGCACATCGCCGCCTTCCTCATTGCAGAATACGCATCCCATCGTCGACCTCGAACCCGTGTTACGGAAAAATTGGCGCTGCCATTAAACCAGCACGCGCTCGATTCCGCCATTGTTCGCCTTCTGAACGTAGTCCGCCATCCAGTTTTCGCCAAGCACGTGTCGGGCGATTTCCACCACGATGTAGTCGGCTTCGATGTTGGCGTCCTCGTTGTACCGCGACAGCCCCTGGAGACACGACGGGCAGCTCGTCAGAATTTTCACATCCTGCTTGCTACCCTGCCCGCCCGCTTCCTGCTGCGTGGCCGGCTGCACCCCGTTCGCGCCGCTTATGCCACTCGCGACGATCGGAATGCCGCGCAGTTTCGCCGCACCCTTGCGGATTTCCTCTTCCTTGCGGAAACGCACCTGCGTCGAGATATCGGGGCGCGTCACGGCGAGCGTGCCCGACTCACCGCAGCAGCGCTCGTTCTTCTCGATCTTGTAGCCGTCCTTCTCGGAACCCATCAGCTCGTTCACTAGCTTGACCGGGTCCATCGTCTTGATCGGCGTGTGGCACGGATCGTGGTACATGTAGCGCGTGCCCGACACGCCATCGAGCTTGATACCCTTCTCGAGCAGGAACTCGTGGATGTCGATGATGCGGCAGCCCGGGAAGATCTTGTCGAATTCATAACCGGCGAGCTGGTCGTAGCACGTGCCGCACGACACCACCACCGTCTTGATATCGAGGTAGTTAAGCGTGTTCGCGACGCGGTGGAACAGCACGCGGTTATCGGTGACGATCTTCTCGGCCTTGTCGAACTGGCCCGAGCCGCGCTGCGGATAGCCGCAACACAGATACCCCGGCGGCAGCACCGTCTGCACGCCGGCTTCCCAAAGCATCGCCTGCGTCGCGAGACCCACCTGCGAGAACAGCCGCTCCGAGCCGCAGCCCGGGAAGTAGAACACCGCCTCCGAATCCACGTTCGTGGTCTTCGGGTTGCGGATGATCGGCACGATCTTGTTGTCTTCGATGTCGAGCAGCGCGCGCGCCGTCTTCTTCGGCAGGTTGCCCGGCATCTTCTTGTTGACGAAGTGGATCACCTGCTCGACCACGGCCGGCTTGCCGGTGGACGCGGGCGGGTGCGCCGTCTGCTTCTTCACGACTTTCTTGAGCAGATCGTTGCCGAGGCGCTGCGCCTTGTAGCCCACGCCCATCATCACCTCGCGCGCGAGGTTGATGGTCTGCGGGTTGGTCGCGTTCAGGAAGAACATGCCCGCCGCGTTGCCCGCGTTGAACTTCTTCTTGCCCATCTTGCGCAGCAGGTTGCGCATGTTCATGGTGACATCGCCGAAGTCGATCTTGACCGGGCACGGCGTCACGCACTTGTGGCAGACCGTGCAGTGGTCGGCCACGTCGTTGAACTCGTCCCAGTGCTTGATCGACACGCCGCGGCGCGTCTGCTCTTCGTACAGGAACGCCTCGACCAGCAGCGAGGTCGCAAGAATCTTGTTGCGCGGGCTGTAGAGCAAGTTCGCGCGCGGCACGTGCGTCGCGCACACGGGCTTGCACTTGCCGCAGCGCAGGCAGTCCTTCACCGACTCGGCAATCGCGCCGATGTCGGACTGCTGCATGATCAGCGACTCGTAGCCCATCAGGCCGAACGACGGCGTGTAGGCGTTGCGCAGGTCGGCGCCGTCGAGCAGCTTGCCCTTGTTGAAACGCCCTTGCGGGTCGACGCGCTGCTTGTAGGCGCGGAATTCGGCGATCTCGTCTTCGGTGAGGAATTCGAGCTTGGTGATGCCGATGCCGTGCTCGCCCGAGATCACGCCGTCAAGCGAGCGTGCGAGCTTCATGATGCGCGCGACCGAGTGGTGCGCGTCCTGCAGCATCTCGTAGTTGTCCGAGTTGACCGGAATGTTGGTGTGCACGTTGCCGTCGCCGGCGTGCATGTGCAGCGCCACGAACACGCGGCCGCGCAGCACCTTCTTGTGGATCGCCTGAGCTTCGTCGAGGATCGGCTCGAACGCGCCGCCGTTGAAGATCTGGCGCAGTTCAGCACGAACCTCCTGCTTCCACGAGATGCGCACCGTGCGGTCCTGGGTGACGTGGAACACGGTGGCGTCCGGCTGGACGTCGGTGCGATCGGCGAACTTCTCCGCTAGCGCCTCGTAACCCAGTTGCACGAGATAGTGCTGCGCCTCGCGCAGCGACATGTCGAGCTTCTCGCCCACGAAGGCCCAGCGCGCGCGCACGCGCTTGAGCAGATCGAGCGCCTGCTGCACGCGGTCTTCGAGCAGTTCGGCCGATGGGATCTCATTGGCGTCGTCGGTCTTGCCGAGCGGCAGCTTGCCTTCCTTGAAGAACGCTTCAAGCGCATCGATCAACTGAAGCTTGTTCTTGATCGACAGCTCGATGTTGATGCGCTCGATGCCGTCCGTGTACTCGCCCATGCGATTGAGCGGAATCACGACGTCTTCGTTGATCTTGAACGCGTTGGTGTGTTTCGCAATCGCGGCGGTGCGGCTGCGGTCGAGCCAGAAGCGCTTGCGCGCCTCGGCCGAGACCGCGACGAAGCCTTCGCCGCTCTTGCCGTTGGCCATGCGGATGACTTCCGAGGTGGCGGTAGCCACGGCATCGGCGTCGTCGCCGACGATGTCGCCGATCAGCACCATCTTCGGAAACGCGTTGCGCTTGCTCTTGGTCGCGTAGCCGACGGCGCGCAGATAGCGCTCGTCCAGATGCTCGAGGCCGGCCAGGATCGCGCCGCCCTGCTTCGAGGTCTCGAACAGATAGTCCTTGATCTCGACAATGCTCGGAATCGCCTCGCGCGCCTGGCCGAAGAACTCCAGACACACGGTGCGCGTGTGCGCGGGCATCTTGTGCAGCACCCAGCGCGCGGACGTGATGAGCCCGTCGCAGCCTTCTTTCTGCACGCCGGGCAAGCCCGCGAGGAATTTATCGGTGACGTCCTTGCCAAGCCCTTCCTTGCGGAAGCGCTTGCCTTCGATGTCGAGCCATTCGGTGCGCAGCAGCTTTTCGCCTGGCGCGTGCTCGCCGTCGAACCACTTGAGTTCGAAGCGCGCCACGGGAATGTCGTGGATCTTGCCGAGGTTGTGGTCCAGACGCGTGACTTCGAGCCAGTTGCCCTCCGGATCGACCATGCGCCACCAGGCGAGATTGTCGAGCGCCGTGCCCCAGAGCACGGCCTTCTTGCCGCCCGCGTTCATCGCGACGTTGCCGCCGATGCACGAGGCGTCGAGCGACGTCGGGTCGACCGCGAACACGAAGCCCGCGGCATCCGCGGCTTCGGTCACGCGGCGCGTGACCACGCCCGCGCCCGAGAAAATGGTCGCGACCTTGCGGTCCACGCCGGGCAGGTCGGTCATCTCGACGGGGCCGAGCTGCTCGAGCTTTTCGGTGTTGATGACGGCCGAGAACGGCGTGAGCGGCACCGCGCCGCCCGTGTAGCCCGTGCCGCCTCCGCGCGGAATCACGGTGAGGCCGAGCTCGAAACAGGCCTTGATGAGGCCCGCGATTTCGGCTTCGGTATCGGGCGTGAGGACCACGAACGGATATTCGACGCGCCAGTCGGTCGCATCGGTCACGTGCGAGACGCGCGCGATGCCGTCGAAGCGGATGTTGTCCTTCTGCGTGCGCTTGCCGAGCACCTTGACGGCGCGGCGGCGCAGGTCGGCCATTTTCTCGAATTCGGCGGCGAAGTCGTCAATGGCGCGGCGCGTGGCGTCGACCAGCGTTTCCACGCGCGCAGCGCGGTCCACGCCTTCTTTATCGGCGTGCTCCTGGAGGTCGGCGCGGCGACGCTTCTCGATTTCGGCGAGGCGGTGGTTCAGCGCCTCAATCAGGAGCGCGCGGCGCTTCGGATTGTCGAGCAGATCGTCCTGCAGATACGGATTGCGGCGCACGACCCAGATGTCGCCGAGCACCTCGTAGAGCATGCGTGCCGAGCGGCCGGTGCGGCGTTCGGCGCGCAGTTCGGCGAGCGCGTTCCATGCATCCTCGCCCAGCAGGCGGATGACAATTTCGCGATCCGAAAAGGACGTGTAGTTGTACGGAATCTCGCGCAAGCGCGGTTCGACGTCGGTGGCCACGGCAGCGGCGGCGCCGTGAGGATCGAAAACTTGAGGTGCGTTCATGGTTGGACGACTCTTGGTGACAGCCCCGCTCATGTGGCTCGCGGATATCGCTCGCTGCGGGCATGGCGGACGCTGACGGGGCGCGTGGGGCGCTATTCTGAAATCGTGTCCGCCGGTGGCTCGCGGCTGGCGCTTAGTGGCGCGCTGTTGGCTCGCGGTTGGCTGGTAGCGGACTTTAGGGGTGGGGAAGCATGGCGGCTGCACTCACGCCGATGGTTCCCCGGCGCTCGGACCTAGCGGCACGATCGTGCGTGCCGGACTTGCCGCTGCGCCGCGGGGCGGGTCTCGCGCCGTGCGGGCATCAAATGGGCTATCCGAGTCTGCCTGTGCATCTTCCGATCCTTGTTTCAAAAAGCGATTTTAACGCATGATCCGCGCCCGCGCTGACGGTGCCCAGGAACTTTGCCATCTTGCAAACGCCAGTCTCTTTCATTCGCGCGACAGGCGGGTGAACCGTGCCTGACATCTCCGTGAAGCGCCGTGCTGCAATGGATTCGCCGTCCGGACAGTCGGGAATTGGTCCGCTGCTGGCACACTGTCGGCACGATCATTGGCGCTATCATTTACGTTTTCCCGTCAAATTCCGCGCCCGACGCGTCTCTCGCATGGCCTCCCACGACGATTATCTGAAAAAAGTCCTCACTGCCCGCGTCTACGACGTGGCCCGCGAGACCGAACTGGAGCGCGCGCCGAACCTCTCGGCACGCCTGCGCAACACCGTCCTGCTCAAGCGCGAGGACAACCAGCCCGTGTTCTCCTTCAAGCTGCGCGGTGCCTACAACAAGATGGCGCACCTCACGCCCGCGCAACTCGAA
>NZ_CADIKL010000051.1 GCF_902859945.1 Paraburkholderia caffeinitolerans
CGGCCTCCACGCCGCGCCGCGTGCGCGCGGCCAGCGGCGAGCCGAGCAAGGCCGCCGCCATGCGCTCGCTCCACGCCGCATCGCAGGCGACGCGGCCGAGCGGGCCGTCCACGGCATCGGCAATGATGAGCGTGCCCGGTTCGAGATCCGGCCCGAGGCCGCCCGCCGTGCCGAAGCTGATCACGCCCGATGCGCCGCGATCGAGCGCCGCCGCGAGCGCGTGCTCGAGCAGGTCGGCGCGTGCGGCGTAGACCGCCGCGATGCCGTCGCCGCCCTTGCCCGCCGCGATGCTCGCCTCGAAGGCCATGCCGGTCACAGCGATCACGGGCAGCGCACCTCGCGTGCTATTCGCAGGTTGCGCGCGTGCCGTGGTGGCGGCTGTTGCAGATTCCACCGCCATCGTCACAAGCCAACCTTGACGTGCGTGGCGCCGTCGCGCTTGAGGTTGCGATAGCGCGCGAGTGCCCACAGCGGGAAGAACTTGCGGTAGCCGTGGTAGCGCAGATAAAACACCCGCGGGAAGCCCGTGGCCGTGAAACGCGTTTCGTCCCACAGGCCGTGCTCGCGTTGCGTGGCCTGCAGCCATGCAACGCCGCGCGCGACGGCGGGATGGTTCACCTCGCCCGCCGCCATCAGGCCGAGCAGCGCCCAGGCCGTTTGCGACGCCGTGCTCGGCGCGCGCTCGTAGCCCCGGTATTCGAGCTTGTAGCTGGTGCCGTCCTCGCCCCAGCCGCCGTCGTCGTTCTGGATCGCGACGAGCCACTGCGCCGCGCGCTTCATGCGCGCATCGGTGCGCGCAAGGCCCGCGGCGTTCAGCGCGCACAGCGCCGTCCACGTGCCGTAGATGTAGTTCATGCCCCAGCGGCCATACCAGCTGCCGTCGGCTTCCTGCTCGGCGAGGATGTAGTTGTAGGCGCGCTGCGCCGGCTCGCTCGTCGCGGGCAGTTCGCCGAGCTGCGCGAGCATCGAGAGGCAGCGGCCCGAGACGTCGGCCGTCGGCGGATCGAGCAGCGCACCGTGATCCGAGAACGGAATGCTGTTCAGGTACTCGTGCGTGTTCTCCGGCTCGAACGCGCCCCAGCCGCCGTTGCCGCTCTGCATGCCGACCACCCATTCGCGCCCGCGCGCGATGGCCTCGTCGTAGGCGTTGGTCTGGTCGATCTGGTCCACCCGGCGCATCGCCGCCACGACCACAGCCGTATCGTCGACGTCGGGGTAGTGCGGGTTCGCGTACTGGAATGCCCAGCCGCCCGGGCGCGTGGCGGAGCGGCGCGAGATCCAGTCGCCGCGCACGTCGAGAATCTGCAGCGGGCGCAGCCATTCGAGACCGCGCCGCGCCGCTTCGTGGGCGCGCGCGTCGCCGGTTTCAATGAGCGCATGCGCGGCGAGCGAGGTGTCCCATACGGGCGAGAGGCACGGCTGGACGTACGCTTCCTCGGCGTGGATCGTCACGAGCTTTTCCACCGACTGGCGCGCGATCGCGCGGTGCGGATGATCGGCGGGATAGCCCAGCACCTCGTACATCATCACGGCGTTGGCCATGGCCGGGAAAATCGCGCCAAGTCCGTCCTCGCCGTTCAGGCGTTCGTCGACGAAGGCCACCGCCGCGTCGATCGCGCGCTGGCGCAGATAGTTCGGGAACAGCGGGTCGGTGATGCGCAGCACGCCGTCCACGGCGCGGAAGAAACCGAACCAGCCCTTGCTCTGATGCGGCGAGCGCTCATTTAGGCCCGTGGTGACAGGCGCGCCGCGGAACAGCTCGTCGATGCGCACGCCGCGCGGGTTCTTCGCGACCGGCCGCTTCGCGCCCAGCACGAGCAACGGCACGATCACGGTGCGCGCCCAGTACGAGACCTTCGTGAGATGGAACGGGAACCACTGGGGCAGCAACATGATCTCGACCGGCATCATCGGCGCCGCGTACCAGCTGACCACACCGTAGAGCGCGAGCAGGATGCGCGTGAACACGTTGGCCTTTTCCGCGCCGCCCGCCGCGAGGATCGCCTCGCGTGCGCGCACCATGTGTTCGGCGTCTTCGGCATCGCCAATCATCTTGAGTGCGAAGTAAGCCTTGATGCTCGCGCTCACGTCCATCTCGCCTTCGGCGAAGAGCGGCCAGCCGCCACCGGGCAGCTGGATACGGCGCAGGTAGCGCGCGATCTTGGCTTCGAGTTCGAGGTTCGCCTCTTCGCCCAGGTAGTGCACGAGCAGAACGTATTCGGCGGGAATTGTCGCGTCGGCTTCGAGTTCGTAGACCCAGTGGCCGTCGGCGCGCTGGTCGGCGAGGATCGCGTCGGTCGCGCGCGTGACGGTGGCGTCGAGCGCATCGACCACGGCAGCACCGGTGTCGGGCGCGGCGGCTGGCGCGGATACGCCGAGCGCGTCCGCGAGGTCGTCGGCCGGCATGGCCTCTGAAAGATCGTTCATCGATACATCCTGGTCTCTAAAAGCAGGTCCGCAGCCTTGTGGCCTGAGCGGATCGCCCCTTCGATCGTGGCGGGCAGGCCGGTTGCGGTCCAGTCGCCGGCGAGCGTCAAGTTGGTCCAGCGGGTGCGCGCCGCCGGGCGGCGCAGCTCTTCTTGCGGCACGGCGGCAAAGCCCGCGCGGGCTTCGCGCGCGACCTGCCAGGCGGGCAGCGGCTGCGCCGGCAGCGACGCGGCCTGTGCCACATCGGTCCAGACGCGCCGCGCGAGGTCTTCAGGCGAGAGCGCGTCGAGCGTGTCGAAGGCCGCGGCGTCGTGGATCGTTGCCGAGATGCGGCCCGCGCCCGCGAACAGCCATTCGGCCGTGCCGTTCACGAGCGCCATCGGCGTAGCCATGCCGGGCGGCGGCTCCACGGCGAAGTGCACCGTGACGGCCGCCGTATGGCGCTGCGGCGTCTGCAGCGCGGGCACGAGCGCGGCGGCGGCAGGGGCCGGCACCGCCAGCACGACGGCTTCGTCCTCGCCCAGCGGAACGCTGCCACTCTCGAAATCGAGCGCGACTACGCGGCTCGCCGCATCGTCGTACGCGATCTCCTTGAGCGGCGCATCGAGCCGGATCGCCGCGCCGCCATGCTGGAGCATGCGCAGCGCCGGATCGACGAATGCGCTCGACAGTCCGTTGCGCGCCATCAGCGGCCGGAACGCGTCGCCGCCCGCGGACAGCACCTCGCGCAGCAGCGTGGCCGCGAGCTCGGCGCTCGCCTCGCGCGGCTCGACGTTGAGCGCCGCGAGAAAAAGCGGGTGCAGCAGGCGATCCCAGAGCGGGCCGTCGCAGCGCATGGTCTGCGCCATCGTGCGGCCGGGCTTCGCGAACAGGAGCGGCAGCAGCGCGAGATAGTCCGACACCTTGGTGCCCGGCACGCGCGCGTGAGCGTCGCCGATCCAGAACGGCACGCGCGAGCGCGAAAAACGCACGCTCCAGCGCAAGCGCGCCGCGAGATCCATGAATGCGAAGGCTGGCTCGTCAGGGCCCGCGAGCTCGCCGGCGGCGCCGATCGTGCGCACGTAGTCGAGCGTGGCTTCATGGCCCGCCAGCACGAGATGATTGCCGCTATCGAGCGTGAGCGCGAGCGTGCGGTCGTAGTACGAGCGGCATCGTCCACCGGCCTGGGAGGCTGCCTCGTGCAGCGCGACCTGGACCCCGTGCTGCTGGAGCCGGATCGCCGCGGCAAGTCCCGCGAGCCCCGCGCCGATCACGTGGACGCGCATCAGAACAGCGCGTAGCGCGCGACGATCCACATGAGCCGCGCGCGCGGTTTGACGACCTTGGTGCGCGGCAGATCGAAGCCGCGCTCGACGGTGCGCTCGAGCAGCACGCGGTACACGCCCGACATGATGCGCGGCGCCTTGACCTGCACGCGCGGCGTGCGGTCCATGATGGCGTCGGCTTCGGCGAAATGGGCGAGCGCGCGCTTCACGAGCGTCGCGCAGACGCGCGGCAGCGACGGATCGGCGGCGATCTCGTGCGGATTCGACGTCGCGATGCCCTCGCGCGCGAGCAATTGGTGCGGCAGGTAGCAGCGGTTGATGCCGGCGTCTTCGTCGATGTCGCGCAGGATGTTGGTGAGCTGCAAGGCGCGCCCGAGGTGGTGCGAGAGCAGGCGGCCCGGCTCGTCCGCCATGCCGAAGATCTTCACCGAAAGGCGGCCCGCCGCGCTCGCCACGCGGTCGCAATAGAGGTCGAGCGTGGCTTCGTCGGGCGCGCAGATGTCTTCGGCGGCGTCCATGGCCATGCCGTCGATCATCGCGTGGAAGTCCTCGCGCACGAGCCCGAACGTATGGATATGGCGCGTGAGCGCCGCGAGCGAGGCGCGCGGCGTGCCGGCGTAGCACGCGTCGATGTCGGCGCGCCATTGGTCAAGCCCCGCCGCACGCTCGGCGCGCGGCAGGTCGCTGTCCGCGATGTCGTCGACAGCGCGGCAAAAGGCGTAGACCTGATACATGGCGTCGCGCTGCGCAGGCGGCAGAATCCGCATTGCCAGATAAAACGAACTACCCGACGAAGCGGCGGCGGCGTCGGTTTGCTGTGTATCGTCCACGACGAGGTTGGAAACGGCCAAGACGATCTCCGCTGGGGCGCCCCCGGCGGGGCTTTTCAGATATTCGGGCCCGCATGCCGCGGGTCGCCCGCGCGCGCGGACACGCGCGAGGCACCGGCCACTTGAACGCCATTGAGGGTGTGCGGCCGGAAACGGCCAAAAGTATAGCAATCTTTACCCGCCGCCGCAGGCGCGGCAGGTCAGTGGCAGCGGGGGAAAATGGCCGATAAAGGCAGGGGGTCGGGACCCGGTAACGGGATCTCAGGAAATCTCCGGAACCCCCGCGACGGAGCAATTGCGCCCCTCGCGCTTGGCGCTGTAGAGCGCCGCGTCGGCCTCGTTGATCATGACCTCATAACCGCTCGCGCCGGGCCGGGCGGCGGCGGCGCCCACGCTCGCCGTAACGGACACGACCACGCCCTGCACCTCCACGGGCGCGTCGCCGATCGTGTGACGAATCTTTTCGGCGACGCACAGCGCGTCGTCGAGCGGCGTGCACGGCAGCAGCAGCGCGAACTCCTCGCCGCCAAAGCGCCCGAACACGTCCTGCTTGCGCACCACTTGCGCCACGCGCTGCGCCATGGCACGCAGCACGGCGTCGCCGGTAACGTGGCCGAATTCGTCGTTGATCTTCTTGAAGTGGTCCAGATCGAATAGCAGCACCGACATCTCGCCGCCGTAGCGCTGCCAGCGCGCGAATTCATCGGCGAGCCGCGCTTCGAAATAGCGCCGGTTCGCAATGCCCGTCAGGCCGTCGCGGTCGGCGTATTCGCGCAGCTTCGCCACGGCGTCCTCGCGCTCGCGCTGCATGACGCTCACGTGCGTGACGTCGGAAATCGTCACGCACACGGCGATCACCTCGCGGTCCTGCATGAGCGGCATGAAGGTGCAGTCCTGCTGCATGTAGTCCACGCCGCCCGTGATGGGGCGGTCGTGATCGAAGCGGAACAGCCAGGGCCGCTGCTCCCAGGAGCTGAACGCGAAGCCGCCGAGCTGGAACACGCTCTCGACCTTGCGCGCGAGCCATGCGCGTGGCAACTCGGGAAAGCGCTCGAACACGCAACGGCCGATCACCTCGGCTGGCGCCGCGCCGCTGTGGTCCTGCATGAAGCGGTTCCACATCAGCACGTTCATGTCGCGGTCGAGCACGAAGATGCCGAAGCCCACGCGCTCCACCACGAGATCGGAGAGCGATGGCATCGACGGCTCTACAGCAGGGGCCAGGACAGACAGGTCGCGCGTATTCATAGGCTGAGCAGCAAAGCGTCGATGGCGCGGCTCACGCGATGGATCGATTCCTCGGCCATCAGCATCACGAGATGCGCGCGAAAGCGCTGGTCCTCCAGCGCGAAATTGACTTCCACGAGCAGCGCGAGGTCCCTGGCGAGCATGCCGGGCTGGAACACCTCGTCCAGCATGATCGTCAGGCCGAGCAGCCCCGGCTGCGAGAACACGGGCAGGCGCCCGAGCTGGTCGAGCATCGACGAAACGCACGCGCCGCAAAGCACGTTCGCCACGTCGAAAATCAGCTCCTGCCCGGTGAGCGCATCGCGCGTGGATTGCGGGCCGCCGATCAGCGCGCCCAGCTCGTCGATCTCGCCGCTGCGGCAGATCACGAGCGCCTCGCCCTTGATCTCGGAGCGAAAGCCCTGGCGCACCGCCGTGACCGGACCGTCGATGCCGGTCATCTCGCGCAGCGCGTGCGCGGCCTCGCTCACGGCGACCACGCGCACGCGCGGCACCGACAGTTCGATGAACGCGTCGAGCAGCCCCGACAGGCGCGTCGCGGCCTGACCCATGCCGAGATTGGCGATCTCCTGGAGCGCGTCGCGCTGTATTTCCGTGAACACTTGATCAGGCATACAACCCGTACTCCCTCAGGATGGGCAGCAGCGCCTTCTGCGTGACCGGCTTCGGCACGAACGCCATCGCACCGAGCGCGAGCGCGCGCTCCTGGGCGCGCGGCTGGACATCGGCGGAAACCACGATCACGAATGTGTTCAGGTCCTCGTGCTGCATCGCTTCGAGCACCTGGAAGCCCGTCATGCCGGGCATCGTGAGGTCGAGAAACATGACCGGCGCACGCCCGGCGCGGTACAGCGCCAGCGCGTCCGGTCCGTTCGACGCGTAGGTAATCTCGACATCCCAGTCCTCGGGCAGCGCCTTCGTGAGCACCTTGCGAGCGAGCAGCGAATCGTCGGCGATCACGATGGGCAAAGACATGGATATGCGGGATGAGTGAGCGTTGAACGGAATGCGTTAAAGCGTATTAACGGCCGCGAGCGCGAGTTCTTTAGCGAGTGGGGGATTTTTATGCGTATTGCATGAAATGCGCCGGCGCGAAGCACCTCGGAAAACACGGCATATTGCGCAGCATGCAACGCCAGCGCTTGTGCATGGCATTGATCGTGGCCGCGATTCTCGAAGCAAATCGAACCAAATGCAACTCGCCGATAATCGTTCAGCGAACAAAAATCACCCGCTCCATGGCTTTTCGAGAAAAAAATAATCCGCCTTCGAATTAAAGGCCAGAAATTATGCTTTTGTGTACGTTTGCGCTACGTGAAATGTCGCGCAATCACCGGAAGCCGCGAGGAAAGCTTCCAGCACGCCGATGTTCGCGCGATCCGCGTGCCTCGCGGCGGCGCACGATGCGACCGAACGAATCGAAGCGCAAGCCCGGTCGTTTATCATGTCAAAAGCCATGTTCAAAGCTCCGCCGCCGCCTTCAGCCTTATCCCTACGATGAATCCCGACCGGCCCGCAGGGCCCGACGACCGCACGCCGCCGCCGCGCGCCGAGGAGGCGCCGTTCCCGGCTGCGCCCAGCCACGACTTCACGGTGCGCCGACGCACGCTGATCGCGCTGCTGATTGCCGCGATCGTGCTGCCCTGTGTCTACGTCGCCACGATGGCGTGGAACGACCTGCGCACGCGCGAGGCCGACGCTACCGACGCCACGCTGCGCACCGTGCGCGTGGCCGAAGAGCACGCGCTCAAAGTGTTCGACATGAACGATGCGCTCGACGCGCGCATCGTGGACGGCGTGGAGGACCTCGACGACAGCGGTATCCGCGCGAACGAAGCGCAGATCCACGAGAAACTCGACACCATCGGCGGCGGCTATCCGCAGGTGGCCGCCGTGTCGATCTTCGGCCGCGACGGCGAACTGCTCGCGAGCAGCCGCTACTCACCGCCGCCGCCCGTCTCGATCGTCGCGCGCGAGGACTTCGTGGGCATTCGCGCCGGCCGCATGCTCGACCACGTCTCACGCGTCATGCAGGGCCAGGTGAGCGGCGAAACGGTGTTCAATACCGGCATCGCGCGTCACGACGCTGCGGGCGAGTTCGCCGGACTGGTTTCGGTCGCGCTGCGGCCCAGCTACTTCGACAAGTTCTACAACGAGTTGCTAGGCGACGGCTCGCCGATGGCGCTCGGCCTCGTGCGCAGCGACGGCGCAGTTCTCGCGTTCGAGCCGCCGCCCGGCGCGCGGATGGCCCGTGCCAGGAAAACAATCGGCGCATCGACCGCCACGCCTCAGGCCACCAGCGCGGGCGCGGCATTCAGCAGCGCCGGCGGCACGACAACGCCGGCCATGGTCGAGCCCGGCTCGCCCTTCGCCGCCGCACTCACGCACAGCGAGGAATCGGGGGTCGTGCGCATGCATTCGCCGCTGATCGGCGACAACGCGATCGTCGCGTTCCGGCGCGTGGGCGCGTATCCGGTCTATGTCGCCTGTTTCTACCGCACCTCGGCGATCTGGTCCGCGTGGTACCGGCACCTGAGCGTGCTGATCATCTCGATGTTCACGCCGTCGATCGCGCTGTGGTGCGTGATCTGGCTCTCGCTGCGCCGCCTCGCCGCCGAAGAGGAAGCCTGGGAGCGCTGGCAGGCCGAAGCGGCAATGCGCCGCTCGATCGAATCGGCCTACCGGCAGTCACGCAAGATGGAAGCGCTCGGCAATCTCGTGGGCAGCGTCGCGCACGACTTCAACAATCTGCTGATGATCGTCTCGGCCAACGTGCAGATCGCGCGACGGCGCGGCGTGACGGGCTTCGAGCGCGAACTCTCGGCGGTCGAGCGCGCGCTCAAGAGCGGACAGTCGCTCACGCGCCAGTTGCTCGGCGTCGCGCGCAAGCAGCCGCTGCGCAACGAAACGATTGCCGTCGACCGTTGGCTGCCCGCGTCGCGCGAACTGCTGCGCGCTTCGCTCGGCGCGAAAGTCGCGCTCGTCATGGACGTGGACGAAGCCGTGTGGACGGTGCTCGTGGACGTCGCCGAATTCGAGCTTGCGCTCATCAATCTCGCGGTCAACGCGCGCGACGCCATGCCCAACGGCGGCCGCTTCACCGTACGGGCGCGCAATATCGCGTTCCGGCCCGGCGAGGGCTTCCCGCTCGACGGCGAATTCGTCCACGTCTCGCTGGAGGACACGGGCGTGGGCATGCCGCCCGACGTGCTCGCACGCGCCTTCGAGCCGCTCTACACGACCAAGCCCAAGGGCATGGGCACGGGCCTCGGGCTGCCGCAGGTGTTCGCATTCTGCGAGCGCTCGGGCGGGCTCGCCGCCATCGACAGCGCGATTGGCGCGGGCACCTCGGTGCATCTCTATCTGCCCCGAGCAAGCGCCGCGCCGGCCGTGCAGCGCGAAACCGAGCCGCGCGAACACAGCGCGAATCCGCCGCAAGGGCTGCGCGTATTGCTCGTCGAGGACAACGACGAAGTCGCGGCGGGCACCGAGGCGCTGCTGCAGATGATGGGCCATCATGTGATCTGCGCGAACGACGCGGCGAGCGCGCTGGAATTCGTGGATGCGGCCCGCACCGCACGCGCTAGCGACGACGATGCGCCGCGCTTCGACCTCGTGCTCTCGGACATCCACATGCCAGGCACGATGAACGGCATCGATCTCGCCGAGGCGCTGCAGACACGCGAGCCAGGGTTGCCGGTGATTCTCGTCACCGGTTACGCGGAGGAGCTCGAGCGCACGCGCGGCGTGGATGTGCGCGTGCTCTCGAAGCCCTTCGACATCGCATTGCTGGAGAAGATGCTGGAAGCCATCCAGCTTGACCGCCAGACGCGCGCGCGGCGGGAACGGGACGCGACGCTGTAGGTCGGAATAGATAGACCCGGCACGCGGATTGCGTCATGGGTCGTGCGGTACGAGGGAAGGGCTATGAGGAGGATCAAGCCATGAAACAGACCGTGACCGGTCTCTTCGAGACCATCGACCAAGCGCAGCATGCGCAGGAAGCGCTGCTGCAATGCGGATTTCATGCCAGCGACATCGAGTTGCCCGTACACGAGTCGGGCGTGCTGGCCGGCATCGAGCGGCTTGTGGGGAGCTTCTTCTCCTCGACCGGGGACGGGCGCTCGAACCCCGGCGCATCACCCGAGCCCGTCAGACCCTCGGGCAATGTGCTGATCGGCGTGCGCGTCGCCGACGAAGCCCACGCGGACCTCGCCAGCAACACGCTGCGCGGCAACGATGCCCTCGAAGTCGCCGTGCGCGGCGGCAACTGGACGTGGGCCGCGACAGACGCCGACCCGGTCGCACGCGAGCACTCCGCACTCGACGAGCTCGGCCTCGCGAATCTGGCCGACGCGATGCACCGCCGCCTGGCGCAGGCGGCCGACGATAACGCAAGCGACGTTCAGCCTGGCGGCGCCAGCGACGCGGCGCAGGGGGCGACCGACACCCCGGCGCAGCCGTCGCGACCGGTGAACGACGCTGAAGCCACCGTGCTCGCGTCGGCAAGTGCGCCGGGCGCAGGCGCGGTAATGGGCGCACCCGCCCCTCGGGCGACTCAACCGACTCAACCCGCGGAGGTTGCCGCGCCGCGCATTCCCGACGAATTCATCGAGTACGAAGAGGACTCGCACGACCACCGCGCGTCTGATGCGCCGGATCGGCCCGTGACCGGGCAGCCTCCGACGCTGCATTGACACTATCGGACGCGGCGGCAAGTTGCCGCCGCGTCCCGTCAAGCCTGCTGCTGTGGCTTAACGGCCCAATTGACGCTTGACCCATTCGACGTAGCGGTCGACGAACGCCTGCAGGAACTTGCGCGTATCGTCGTTCACAATTTCGCCTTTTTCGTTGATCCGCGTGGCATCGTGCTTGATGAACACCTCGGGCTGGCCAAGCGTTGGCACGTCGAGATACGCGAGCACATTGCGCAGATGCGCCTGGGCAAGCGCCGTGCCAACGGCCCCCGGCGACGTGCCGAGCACCGCGCCCGGCTTGCCGGTCCACGAATTCTTGCCCCACGGGCGCGAGCCCCAGTCGATTGCATTCTTCAGCACCCCAGGTATCGACCGGTTGTACTCCGGTGTCACGAAGAGCAGCGCATCGGCCGCCTCGATCTTCTGCTTGAACTGACGCGCGACCTCGGGGAAATCGGCGTCGTAGTCCTGGCTGTAGAGCGGCAACACGCCGATGTCGAGAAACTCGAATGAAAAGTCGGCTGGCGCAAGCGATGTCACGGCATGCGCGAGCTGCCGGTTCCACGAATCCTTACGCAGACTGCCAACTACGACCGCAACTTGATAGGCCATCTCTGAGTCCTCCTCGGTTTCCTCGAATGTGCGCGAAGCGCAGTGGAGAGAAACGCCATCATAGGCGCTAGAAAAATCCGCGGTGTGTCAGAAGGACGGGAGAGGGTCGCGAAATGCGTGGCGATTATCGGCCATGTGGATAAGCGGGCTGAGCGAGGATTTATCCACAGATTTTCTGGACAACCTTGTGGATAATTCCGCGCGAAGCCTGATCAGGCCGGGCAAGTTTCGGGATCGAGGCACGCCCCGATATATGCTTAATGAATAAATCTCTGAGCCACCGCCTCGTGGTGCCACACGCGTAGGCGGCGACGGGTGAGAAGTGCACGATCGACGAATGTCCGACTGGATCGCCGCCAGGGAAGCGGTCACGCAACCCGGGCGATCCTGTGCCACTCATTCGAACAGCACAGCGACGTTTTCCGGCGGACGTCCAATCGCCGCGCGGCCGTTACGCACGACGATCGGACGCTGCAGCAGAATCGGGTGACTCGCAATTGCTTCGTATAACTGATCATCTGTTGCGCCATTGGCATCGAGCCCGAGCGCTGCGTATTCCGCTTCACTAGTGCGAATCATGTCGAGTAGCGGACCTCCCAACATGGCATGCAGCGCCTTCAACTGGCCAACCGTGAGCGGGGTTTTCAGGTACTCGACAACCTCGACTGGTTCATTGGCCTTGTTGTAGGTGCTCGAGACCAACTCGCATGTGGCACGGGACTTCGAACAGCGAGCGTTGTGGTAGATCGTGATCATGGGTTCAGGTTCAGGACGTGAGAGATCGGTTTGAATGGATCGGACATTGGACAGGGGGAGCCGCGACACCTGTTCGGTTACTCGGAGCGGACGAGCGCTGGCGCCGGCCAAGCTAAACCCAATGCGTCTGCGTTGGTCGAATTTCGCGCGGGTCGTTCATTTTACCGGCCTGGCTGAAGAGGGTAGCGAGCGGGGAGATAGTCCGCAGCCTCCGCTGCGTATCCGTTCCGTTTGTTGCCATGGCGACACCTCATCGAAATGGTAACTGCGGGGGCTGATAGATCGGCACCCGATACATGGGAAGACGGATGGCCAACTCATGCTGGCTATCTTTATGCGCATAAAGCCCTCGCGCGCTGACGAGACGTAACCTCGCGCGCAGATATGTTCTGCGAGGTTCATACGACGACGAGTGTGACTCGACGCTCAAGCGGCTGCATCATCGCGATGCCGCAATCTTTATGCGCATAAAGCCCGTCTACCGACCAAGCACGGCTCGGACCAGCGCTGTGACACGCACCCGTCCAGATGATCTATCAACCCAGCATCCCGGCAAATGCCGAACACCCAGCGACCTTTATGCGCATAAACCTTGGCCGAACGGCCAATCCTTCATCGAATGCGATGAAAATCATACAACTGCCGTTGAATCGCAACTTAATCCAGGTAAAATCCAAAACAATTAGCAAAAAGGAGAAAACCAATTGGCAGCAGAGATAATCGCAGTCACGCAGCAAAAGGGCGGGGTCGGCAAGAGCACGATCGCGATGCATCTCGGCGCAGCATTTCATGAGAAAGGAAAGCGTGTCCTCGTGGTCGATGCCGACGGCCAGAACACACTGGTTCACTGGGCAAGCGCTTCTGCAGATGGTGAAACCGGCATCCCGTTCCCGGTGGTGAATCTCTCGGAGGCGGGTGGCCAGATCCACCGCGAGATCAAGAAATTCATCGGCGACTACGACATCATCATCGTCGACTGCCCGCCGTCGATTACCGAAAAGGTCTCTGGCGTGGTCCTGCTCGCGGCCACCGTCGCCGTTATTCCCACGTCGTCTTCACCGGCCGACTATTGGTCAAGCGTTGGGCTCGTCAAGCTGATCCAGCAGGCGCAAGTCATGAACGAAGATCTCAAGGCCGTTTTTCTGCTGAACAAGACAGAAGAGAAGCGCATGCTCACGCGCGAACTGAAGCGTGCGCTGGAAGAACTCGGCTTTCCCTTGCTCAAAACCCAAATACCCACCCGCGAAGCGTACAAGCAGGCCATGGCCCTCGGTCAGACCGTCCTGCAGATGAACGATCGCGGCGCGCGACTCGCTGCCGTCGAAGTGCGCGCATGCGCGGACGAAATCGCGGCGATGCTCCCCTGACTTTATGCGCATAAAGGACCCTGAATGAAGCCCTCACAATTTGCCAAAGGTTTTCAGGCACGGCCTGACACGACGAGCAGCGAAAAACGTACGGCGCTCGACCGGCTCAATGCCATCGACGGCCTCGTCCAGGAAAAGCCAAAGGCACGTGAACCGGTTGGCCGCGCAAGCCAGCCTGAGCCTGTCGCAAGCACGGAGGAAGCCGCGCCCCCGTCGACCGAAAACGAGTCTGTGGAATATCGTGCGTGGCGTATCGAGCACGGATATCGTCCCGGCCAGATCATCGAACTGCCGCTGAAGGCGATCAAGCCGAGCCCGTTCAATCCACGCCATTTCTATCTGAAGGCGTCGATTGCAGAACTCGCAGTCAATCTCGCCAAACAGGGACAACAGCAGGCCATCCATGTGATCCCCGATTACGCCGCACCGGGCAGCTACTACGTCAGCGACGGCGGACGGCGTGTGCGAGCGCTCAAGGAAGCCAACAAGGAAATCGTCAAGGCGATCGTTGTCGATCTGCCCATCGGGCTCGAGAGCTACAAGCTCGGCTACGATCTCAACGTCCAGCGCGATTCACAGACGGTCTTCGACAACGCCATCGTCTGGAAGCGCTTTATTGACGAAAAGCATTTCCAGAGCCAGCGAGAGCTCGCCGATCATCTTGGCCTCGATGAATCGACGGTAGCCGTAGCGCTGTCGGTCGCCAAGTTGCCCGAAGCGATCATGCACGAAATGGTTGTGCGCCCCGACCGCTTCGGCTCGAACATGGCATATCAGGTTGGCCGCTATCACGGTGCACGCGGCACGGACGCCACGCTGCGTCTCATCAACCGGATCCTTGCCGACGACCTGAGCACGCGCCAGGTGGCGGACATCGTCAAGGGCCGGGCAGCGCCGCAGGAAAGCCCCAAGCCTGCCGGCCGGCAGCGCTATGCCCAGCGTCTGGAGATCAAGCTTGACGGCGTGGCGGTCGGCGACCTGAAGTCCTATGGCGACGATCGACTCGAACTGCGTTTGAAGGGCCTCACCAAGGATCGGCGCGACGCGCTCCTTCACCTGATCGAAGAAATGCTGAAAGCGAAGTAATTGTGAAAAGCAAAAAAGCGGTCTTCACGTACTGAACGTGAAGACCGCTTTTTTGTTGGGAATGTACCGGAATCGCAGTGTGAACCGGATCACAGCGGATGTTTGCGCTGCCCCCCCCCGCCAGCAACAGCAACGCTACCCGCTCAGGCCGCGCGCGACTGGCTTAGCGTAAAGGCGAGCAAATCGCCATCGGTAGGCTCGCCCCACGTCTTACGGGCAAGCCAATCGAAGAATGCCGTATCGGCCAGTTTCGAGTCGAGGCCGCGGCGGCGCCAATCATCGCGCAGATGCGCCCCAAGCGCCGGCAACTCGTCGTTCTCGAATGACGTGCGTGCAACCTCACGCTCGAGCTCGCCCTGCTCGTCGTAGAGCGCGCGCGCTTCCTTGCGCCGGTAGGCCGCGTACTCGTCCATCAGGCGGGCCTTCGGGTCGTCCGCAGCCACGCCTCCAGCCACTGCGCGCGCTGCAGCCGGTGCGCCCGCAGCAGCGTCCTCGACCGGCGGCGCGTAGCCCTTCTTCAGCGCATCCTTGAACAGCGCTGCCGCGCTGCGCACGGGCGGCAGACTCGTGCTGCGCATGCGCTGTTCGGTCAACTGGAGCGCTGCGCGAATACGGTTTTCCTCGCTGTCGGCGTAAAGTGACTGCGCTTCCTTCAGCGGAATGCCGATCTTGACCATGCGGTCGACGAGCGTGCTGTCGAAAACGTTCGGATGCTCGTCGAGCGCGAGCATCGGCTGCTTGCGCTCGGTCACGCGAAACTGGATCTCGGCAACCCGCCGACCTTCGCGATGCTCGATCAATTCGACAAAAATATTCGTGACCGCGTTGACTTCCGCGATGGCCGGACGCAGGTAATCGCGCTTGAAGTACTTGTACTCGCGCTTGGCTTCGTCGCCGGCCTCGGTGTCGGGCGTACCCGACAGGATCGGCCGCCACCACTCCCACGTCTCGCGCATCGTCAGATGGCTCGGGTTGGTGAGATAACGCACGCAGATCTCGTAGAGCGCAAGGCCCGCGCTGCTGCGCAACTGACTCTGGAATTGCAGACTCAGCCGGGCATACTGAACCGGATCCAGCAGTTTCTTCTTGATCTTGGGCGCGAACGAGAACTCCACCCAAACGCGGCGTGTGGCCGGGTCTTCGAGAATTTCGGCGTCGGCAATCAGCGTGGAGATGCCCCACTTGCGGCCCGGCTTCTGGCTTGAGGTGCCCTGGCTCCATTCGACCTGCACCGACACCATGCGCCGCAGGTGCTCTTTCACGAGCGCCGTGTCGTTCGAGTCGAACGCCGAGTTCGCGACGATGTCGGACAGCAGCGCGCGATAGGTGTCGCCAGACTCATCCGCCTGCTGCGCGACAGCGAGCAGGACGTTGAAGAGCTTGCGGGTCAACAGGGTGATCTTGCCGCTCTTCGGCTGAATCGCGATCGCCTCGACGGCCTTGCGCAATTCCGCCGAACTGGGGCTCACCACATCGGTTTTTTTCACGCGCTTTGTGGCCATGCGTCGGGTCGAGGTGAGATTTCGCGAAAGGATACCGCCTGTGGTGAAACGCGTCTATAGGTCCCCCCTCACCATTGGGGGTGAAGCAGCGCCGCAACGCGTGGCTCACCACGAAAGACTCCCGAAAACGCTCACCTTGGAGGTCTGCGCCTGCTTGCCGGGCTCCTGACCGGCTCTGGGTTCCGGCTTGCCGCGTGTGTTCCAGGTCGATTCGAAAGGTGTCGTTCGGCTCCCGAATATGCTCACCTGAAAAATTTCCTGGCGCAAACGCAACCAAACACAACGACTAGCCGGAGCCTCACCGCCCCGCCAGACGGGCGCAACAGGCCCTCAAAAGGGCCCTGACGGCTGCCACACGGGCTCCCAGTATCGCTGCGACACGAACAGAACGGCGGGCCCGCAGCGGGGTCTGCAACGCGCCAAGCCTGCCTGCCCACGATGAAGCCGGTTGCACGAAGGTGCCGCGCCGCGCAAAAAGCACTTCCGGTGCCTGCCTCCTGCAGTGCCTCGGTCTCAGAGGGCTAACCTCAAGAGACCCGGACCGTCAAAAGAACCTGTCAATCCGCCAGCTTGCCTCAGATCTCCCGAAAAAGCTCACCTTAGGCACAGCATGGTTCCCGATCCAGCAATCCTTCTGGCCATTGCAGCAAACCGGATACCCGCCATCCCGGTCCCGAAAACGCTCACCTTTAAGTCGGGCAGGAATCTGAGACCCGGATACCTCGAGCCGCCATGATCGTTCCCGAAAAGCCTCACCTTTAGCCCTGTACCCCTGAAAAAGCCAATAGATTCCTAGGGTTATCCACAATGCACTGGATGCGGCCAACGCGTCCTGTTGTTCCCGAAAAACCTCACCTCAAGACCTTATGCAAGCGGAACGAGCGAATTACGACCGGTCGCCAGATGCCCCTGAAAAATCTCACCTTCCAGAATTCACGGAAACATCAACGGCAGTCCCATGCCGTTACCTATCAACCTTCCAGGGCCGTCAAATATCGATTTATTCCCGAAAAAACTCACCTGAGTCGCTTTTTTGGCCCAAATCTGCTCCCGAAAAGACTCACCTCATGCGCACACCGGACCAAGAACGCGGCCGGTTTCGCGGCACTGCGACAAACTCCCGTAAAGACTCACCTTGATACGCAGATGGCATCGGAAAAACATTGAAATCCCTTCCAGCGCAACCGTCTCCCCGCACGGACAAGGACTCTTGTACTCCTGTAAAAGCTCACCTCAAGCTCCGTTCAGCCGCAAATCCGGTCAAAATGCCCCCTCGGCTCCCGAAAAACTTCACCTTCGCCTGGCGATTTTTCCCGATCTCCCTCACCACAGCTTCCAGGCGCCCCAGATTGACGTCAAAAAGCAGCCAAATCGATGGTCCTGAATCCACTCACCGTTGCATTTCATGTAACAACATCCACTGTCCCGATGTAGCCGGGCTGGCACCACGAATAGCTCCCGTATTGACTCACCCTTGCTTCCTGGTCAAGAATCAGGCCGATCCTGAACCCCCTCACGTCCTGTCCCGCAGGCGCTCACCGCTGTCCCTGAAGCCCATCACCCGCCTGTCCCGCAGAGTCTCACCACCGCTCCCGTAAAACTTCACCTCATCGGGCTGAAACCCATGCCAGGTAAGGGTTTGCTGTGGCGTTAACGTCTTTTAACAGGTATCAAGGGTGTTTACTTTTATTACTCTCTAGCACCTCTACCCCGCGAGCCCTTTGGGATATCCACACCCCAACCGCTCTGCAAAGACGTTATTGGCAGCACATCGGTTCGTGAAACAACGCCGATAAACAGTTAGCAACCAGAAAAGCCAGCATTTTCAATCGCTTATAGCGCATACTTAGCTTTGTTTCACGAAACACCAACCCTGGCGACACCAAAATGGGTTTTTGAAGCCGCTGTTTCACCTGAATTTCTCGCTCGCCAAAAGTCATGGTGATAATCGTATCGATCAATACGTAATTTGTTATTATTCGATCCGTTATCCCCCGCAGAGACGACCATGATTCGAGACGAAGATCGCCACGCCCTCCGCGAAGAGCTGGAAGCGTTGCGCAAAGACGGCGCTAGGCGTCAGGACTTGTCGCTGCATGCCTGCAAGCGGCTCTTTTTCGATTTCGGCATCCGTCCCTCAATGGCCACCGTCCGGGATTTGACTCAGACCGGCAGCGCCAGCGACATTCCGAAGGACATCGAGCTTTTCTGGCAACGCATTCGTGCAGCGTCCAAGGTGCGCGTCGGCAGTGGCGCGATTCCGCCCGCGCTGGAAGAACGCGCAGGCGAGTTTCTTGGCGCTCTTTATGAAGAGGCGCAGACGTTTGCCCGCCATACCCTCGAAGCTGAGCGCAAGGAAATCGAGTCGGGTCGCCAGGACGCCGAGCAGGCGTTACGCGATGCCCAAGCCCGAAGCCTGGCCGCCGATGAAATGCTTCAGCGCAGCGAGGCGCGTATCGAAGCGGCCTGGACTCGCGTGCGCGAGCTCGAAAACCAGTTGGCGGCGGCGTCCGCGCATGGCGCATCGCATCAGGACAGTCTGCAGGCCACCGTGCGCCGCCTCGAGACCGAAAACGAGTCGCTTCAGAAGCGTATCGACACCGAGCAGACCACCAACGCCGGGTTGCGCGACCGGATCGACCGCCTGCACGAAGACATGCGCAAAAGCACCGAGCACTACGCGCAGCAGATCAAGGATGCGCTTGCTGAAGCCGAGCGCCGCGTGAAGCCGATGCTGGTCGAGCTCGATTCGCTGCGCACGATGTCGTCCACGTGGCAGTCGGCGCAGCGCGACGCAAGCAAGAAGGAATTCGAGTTCATCCAGCAACTGGCCACGGCCAAGGCGCGGGCAGACCGGCTCGACGCCGTGCTGCGCGAGCGCTCGGACGAGGTCGAGGTGCTTACGCGTCAGGTGGCGACGTTGCGCGCGCAACAGGGTGTCGATGGTTCGGTGGCCGGTGTGCTGTGCGCGCTTGCGCAGTCGGGCCGTCTTGGCGACGAAGATCTGGCGCGGCTCGGCACGAGCGTCGACGCCCAGGTGAGCTTGCCCGCGCATTGTCCGAACTGTGAAGACGGCGAGCCGGAGTTGGCCGAGGTCGATGGCCGCTTCGAACTGTCGTGCCCCGAATGTGAATACACCTCGGGCCTTGGGGCGTCGCGGCTGGAGGTCGTGGCACGCTTCGTCACGCGCAAGAAAGATGCCGACAACCCGGTGAGGTGAGTGCTTACGGGACGCACTGGGCGCCAAAACAGTGAGCTTTTACGGGGGGCTCGGCGTGACGCGAGGCCGGCGGGCAGCGTCTGCGCACGGTTGCCCGGTGTGTCTCAACTAGCGTTTCAACCCGCGTCGGGCGCTGCGTCCGTGGATTGCCCGGAGGTCTTCCGGTCGGCCCAGACGCGCCACGCGCGATGGAGCCGGCCAGCGGAAATTGGTTGCAGGAACCCGAGCCACTGGCCGACCTGATCGGCGTCCACTCCCCGCTCGAACAGATCCGCCGCGTAGCTGTTGCGCAGGGTTTGCGGACTCGCGCGTTCGGCGCGGGTTTGCGCGATGCCGGCCTCATCCATGAGCGCATCGATCGCGCGCAGCACCGTGGCCTTGTGCATCGGGCGCCCGTTGGGCGAGCCGGGAAACGCGAGTTGCCCGGGCAGACCCGCGAGGCGGCGCGCTTCGAGCCATGCCCCCATCACGTCGATCGCGAACGGCGCGAGCTGCGTGCGGTGCGTGAAGGCCGGATTGTCGGCTTCGATGGTGATCCAGTCCGAGCCAATCGAGGTGGCGTCGAGCTTGAGCGCGATGGCGTCGCCGGTTTTCAGGCCGCCGCCGAGAAAGACCGCGACGAGCGCCCGGTCGCGCCGTTCGCGCCAGCGCTTCGCGGCCGACTGCTCGGTGAGCGGCGCGAACAGCCGCGCGATCACGGCGGCGCGTTCCAACGCGGTGAGAAAACCGGTAGGTTCGTTCTCGCGTGCGTTGCGCCAGGCCGCCTCGCCGTCCTGGGCGATGAAGCGCGCGGGGTTCGTGGAAGCCAGCTCGATCTGGCGCACGTGGTCGAGCACGCGCTCGATGAGGCGCAGATAGCGCAGCCGCTGCGGCTTCTTCACGTCGAGCCCCGCGACGAATTCGGCGATCGTGCCGGTGTCCACGGAAATAATCGTCTTGCGCCTGAGCGCGAGCCATTCGAGGAAGCGTCCCCATTGCACGCGGTAGACGTCGGCGGACGATTGGCGCAAGTCCTGGGCGGCGAGCCAGGCATCGAAGGCGGCGACCGGATCGTCTTGCCAGTCCTTGCGCTGCTGGTCGAAGAGATCGCGAGAGGATTGGGAGGCGCTCATTACTATGCTTCCGTTAGTTGCGTAGCAGGGAGGCATTCTAGCGAAATTTGCCGCTGTGGGGCTTCCTTCCGAGTCAGCCGCCCCAGGCGCGCGGGCGTGTCGCCGCGGCATGTCGCTGGGCGTCGCGCCGCGCCTCTTCGGTGCTTTGGGCCGCCCGCTCATAGGCGTTGACGGCGAAGGCGAAGACGGCCGGCAGGGCATTGGACTGCCCGAAATGGACTGTTTCGTCGGTTTCCGGGTACGCGAGATCGCCCGGACGCTGGAACAGACCGAGCATGAGTCCGTCGTGACGGCTCGCGAACCCGAGGTCGGCGAGCGCTTCCGCTTCGATCGCGTGCAGCAGGCGCCAGCTAAGCGGCACTTGCTGGGCGATGTAACGCTGCGCAATGTCGCGCACGATCTGTTCGAGGTCGCGTGCGGCTGCCTGAAAACGCAAGGCGGCCAGTTCCTGCTCGTTCAGGATGGGCGAGGTCTGCATGGGCTCTCCGGTCGTTCTTTTTACTGTATAAATATACAGTAGTCGGAGCGTTCGTGCAGCCTCATCCGTTCAGCCATGCATTCAGCCGTGAATCACGATAAGCAGCGCGCGCGCCTCGCCCTTGCCCACGTTGCGGATCGCATGCGGCTGGTCGGCGATATAGCGCGCGGTATCCGCCGTCTTCAGGCGCTCGTGCGCGCTGGCAGCCTCCACTTCGATAGTGCCCTGCAACACGGTCAGATGCTCGCGCGTGCCAGGCTCGTGCGCGGCCGACACCAGCGCGCCGCCCGGCTTGAGCGTGAGTTCGTACCACTCGAAATGGCCGGCCAGCTCGATCGGCCCCCACACGCGCAGTTGATAGCCGGCCTCGTGGCCGTGCAAGGTGGGGATGTCGTGCGGCCCGGCCACCGTGATGGCGTCGGGCGCGCGCGGCGCCGCGAACAGCGAGTCGAGCTTCACGCCCAGCGCGTTAGTGAGCCGCCAGGCCACGGCGATTGTCGGGTTTGCCTTGTCGCGCTCGATTTCCGATAGCATGGATTTCGAGACGCCGGCCGCGCGCGAGAGTTCGTCGAGTGTCATCCGGCGCTCGCTGCGCAGGCGCTGGATCTGCTCGCCCACGCGCGGCGGTGCGGCAGGCGCGGCGGCGCCCGACCGTTCCGTCGCCGGGATGGCCGCGGCGCGGGTTTTGCGCGGCCGGGTTTTAACGCCGGCGCCGGTGTCCGCATGGGTGCCGGAATCGGCGTTTGCGTTGCCCCCTGCGCGGGAACCGGATGGGGAACCTGAGCCGGTGCTTGCCATGGACTGCCTCATCGATTAAAGTTGTTCGACATACCGAACTTAAGTTCGGAAAAACGAATAAATTCGCTTGGAGCTGACGGCGACTATACCAGCCGCGGTTCTTCATGTGAGGAGCACGATGCAATGAGCACTTCCTGGCTTGATCACCTGCGCGCGACGCTCGACCAGATTCGCGCGGACGGTTTCTACAAGAGCGAGCGCGTGATCGCGACGCCGCAGTCGTCGTCCATCGGCCTCGCCGACGGCAGCGGCGTGCTGAACTTCTGCGCCAACAATTATCTGGGTCTCGCGAACGACGCGCGCCTGGTCGCCGCCGCGAAGGACGGGCTCGATCGCGACGGCTTCGGCATGGCCTCGGTGCGCTTCATCTGCGGCACGCAAACCGTGCACAAGCAGCTCGAAAGCGCGCTCGCCGCATTCCTGCAGACCGAAGACTGCATTCTCTATTCGAGTTGCTTCGACGCCAACGGCGGCCTCTTCGAAACGCTGCTCGGCGAAGAGGACGCGATCATCAGCGACGAGCTCAACCACGCGAGCATCATCGACGGCGTGCGGCTCTCGAAGGCGCGCCGTTATCGCTACAAGAACAACGATCTCGCCGATCTCGAAGCGAAACTGCGCGAAGCCGATGAAGCCGGCGCGCGCTACAAGCTCATCGCGACTGACGGCGTGTTTTCGATGGACGGCATCATCGCCGACCTGAAGGGCATCTGCGATCTGGCCGACCGCTACGATGCCCTCGTGATGGTCGACGACTCGCATGCCGTGGGCTTCATCGGCGCGCATGGCCGCGGCACCCCCGAGCACTGCGGCGTGGCGCAGCGCGTCGACATCATCACGGGCACGCTCGGCAAGGCGCTGGGTGGCGCGTCCGGTGGCTACGTTGCGGCGAAGAAGGAAGTGATCGAGCTGCTGCGCCAGCGCTCGCGTCCGTACCTGTTCTCGAACACGCTCACGCCGAGCATCGCGGCCGCGTCGCTCGCGGTGCTGGAACTGATCGCGAGCGACGAAGGCGCGCAACTGCGCGCGCGCGTGCAGGCCAACGGCGCGCATTTCCGCCGCGAGATGAGCGCGCTGGGCTTTACGCTCGTACCCGGCGAGCACCCGATCATTCCGGTGATGCTGGGCGACGCGCGGGTGGCCGCGCAGATGGCGGAGGCGCTGCTGCACGAAGGCGTCTACGTGATCGGCTTTTCGTATCCGGTCGTGCCCAAGGGGCGCGCGCGCATCCGCACGCAGATGAGCGCGGCGCACACACCCGAGCAGATCGACCGCGCCGTGGCTGCGTTTGCGCGCACCGGCAAGCAGCTTGGCGTGATTTGAACAGGATGACGAAATAACATGAAAGCGCTTGCCAAACTCGAACGCGCGCCGGGCCTCACGCTGACCCGCGTGAAGAAGCCCGAAGTCGGCCACAACGACGTGATGATCAAGATCCGCAAGACGGCGATCTGCGGCACCGATATCCATATCTGGAAGTGGGACGACTGGGCGCAGAAAACCATTCCGGTGCCCATGCACGTGGGTCACGAATACGTGGGCGAGATCGTCGAGATGGGCCAGGAAGTGCGCGGCTTTGCCATCGGCGACCGCGTCTCGGGCGAAGGGCACATCACCTGTGGCTTTTGCCGCAACTGCCGCGCGGGGCGCCGCCATCTGTGCCGCAACACCACGGGCGTGGGCGTGAACCGCGAAGGCGCGTTCGCCGAATATCTCGTGATTCCGGCCTTCAACGCCTTCAAGATTCCGCCCGAGATCTCCGACGATCTCGCCGCGATCTTCGACCCGTTCGGCAACGCCACGCACACGGCGCTCTCGTTCAACCTCGTGGGCGAGGACGTGCTGATTACCGGCGCGGGGCCCATCGGCATCATGGCCGTGGCGATCGCGAAGCACGTGGGCGCGCGCAATGTGGTGATCACCGATGTGAACGACTACCGGCTCGAGCTCGCGCGCAAGATGGGCGCGACGCGCGCGGTGAACGTCTCGCGCGAATCGCTGCGCGACGTGATGAGCGAGTTGCACATGACCGAGGGCTTCGACGTGGGCCTCGAAATGTCGGGCGTGCCGAGCGCGTTCACGGCGCTGCTCGAATCGATGAACCACGGCGGCAAGGTCGCGCTGCTCGGCATTCCGCCCGCGCAGACCGCCATCGACTGGAATCAGGTCATCTTCAAGGGCCTCGAAATCAAGGGCATTTATGGCCGCGAGATGTTCGAGACCTGGTACAAGATGGTCGCGATGCTGCAGAGCGGGCTCGATCTTTCGCCCATCATCACGCACCGTTTCAGCGTGGACGACTACGAGAAGGGCTTCGCCGCGATGCTCTCGGGCGAGAGCGGCAAGGTGATTCTCGACTGGACTGGCGCCTGAAGCTGAAGCCTCAAAGCGGTCATTGCGCCGCCGCGGCAGCATCGGGCGGCGCTTGTTCGAACTCGGCCTGGATGCGCACGTCGATCTCGTCGCCCACCGCTGGATACCACGTCGCGAGGCCGAATTTCGCGCGGCTGAAGCGCCCGGTGGCGGCAAAGCCGAGCGTCGGCTGCTTCGTGAGCGGGTCCGGTGCGTAGCCGTTGAACACCACGTCGAGCGTGACCGGCTGCGTCACGCCATGAATCGTGAGGTCGCCCGTGAGCTTGCCGGCGGGCTTGCCGTCCACGTCGGCGATGCGATCGAAATGCGTGCTCGCGAAGCGGATCTGCGCATGGTGCTCGACGTCGAGCATCTGCGGCCCCTTCACCATGCGGTCGAGCAGCGGCACGTTGGTGTCGAGGCTCGCGGCGTCGATCACGGCTTCTACCCTCGCACTTTCCAGCGCGTTCGCGGGCCAGTCGAGCTGCCCGCTCGCCCGGTCGAAACGCATCACGAAGCGCGAGTAGTGCAGATGGTCGACGTCGAACACGATGCTCCAATGATGCGCGTCGAGCGTGTAATGCCCCGCCGGCACCGACGCTTCGACGGGACTCACGCTATGCGTCACCACGCGCAACGGCATGCAGCCGGGCAGCAGGCAGGCCATGGCCAGCGCGGCGCACAATGTGCGGCGCCGTGCGTCAGGGGCGGCTGCGGCGGGTGGGCGATGCATGGTGTCTCCGTTTCGGATGCCTGGCGTCCGATGGTAGTTGGCGCTGTTACTGTCGTTACGGTAGTTACGAGGGGCGGCGCCTTTTTGTTCCATCGACAGTCTCGATTGTTGAACGGCGTATCCCGCACGCGGATCGTCATTCTTTCACGCCACGCCGTGCGTGTGCCTTGCCAGTGGCCACGTGCAGAGGCGCGCAGCTTTCGGGCCCGATGGAAGATTCGCCTCACGGATTGCCACGCGGCCCGTTTTCGGGTTTGATACGCGGATCGGAGCCGGTCCACCCAGAGGAAGCGCCGCATGCCCACCGCGAATGATTCGGTCTGCTTTCACAGCACGCACCTGCGCGAGGTCGACGCCATGACGGCCGCCACGGCGCGCAGCTTCGCGCGCCATGCGCATGACCAGTACGGCATCGGCGTGATCGACGCGGGCGGTCACGTATCGCTCTCCGATGCGGGCGTGGTCGAGGCGCTGCCCGGCAACCTCATTCTCGTCAATCCCGGCGAAGTGCACGATGGCCGCCCGCTCGGCGCGCAGGCGCGAAGCTGGCGCATGCTTTATTTCGAGCCGCGCTGGATCGACGCGCTGCAGGCCGACATCACCGAGGGCGACGACACGGGTTTCGCGCTGTTCGCGCCCGTGATCGCCGATCCGCTTCTGCGCGCGCTATTCGATGCCGCGTTCGCCTGCGCCACGGCGGACGGCGGCGACCTCGCAGCCATGGCATTCGACGGCGCGGCGCTCGACGCGATGGCGCGGCTCGTGCGCGGACTCGGCCACCGCCGGCCGCTCGCGCCGTGTTCGCCGTTGGCCGTGGCGCGCGTGCGCGAGATGATCGACGCCGATCCGGGCCAGGCGTTCTCGCTCGCCGACCTCGCGCAGGCTGCGGGGCTCAGCCGCTTTCAGCTCCATCGCGGCTTCGTGCAGGCGTTCGGCGTGGCGCCGCATCAGTACTTATTGCATTGCCGCATTGGACTCGCGCGACGCCTGCTCAAGGCCGGCCAGGCGCCCGCTCAAGCCGCGCTCGCGGCCGGCTTTTGCGACCAGAGCCATCTCAATCGCGCGTTCGCGCGCCAGTTCGGCGTATCGCCGGGGCGTTACCGGTTCGCGCACGAGGGCGCTCCCGCCTGACGGCTGCGCCTGGTCGTTGTGACGGCGGCTGGTGGCCGGCGTTCGCCGCACACCGATCCAAGACGGCGCAAACGCCGCGTTTTATACAGGCGTTTCAATCCCCTGGAGCGCCTCCATGTCCTCTTCGCTGTCACCCGCAAAATCGCCGCACGCGTCGTCGCGGTCCGTCGCGCATCTGCAGTTGAGCCTCGCCATGATCACCGTGGGCAGCACGGTGATCGCCAGCAAGATCATCGGCGCGGGGCTCGATCCCATGCCGGCGACCGCCTTGCGCTTCGCGTTTGCCTTGCCCGTGCTGCTCGTGCTCATGCGCGTGACCGGCACCGCGTTCCCCCGCCCTGGTCTACGCGACGCGGGCCTGCTGATCGCCCAGGCGGCGATCGGCAGTGTCGGCTACACCGTCTTGCTGATCGCCGGAACCCAGCGGACCTCGGCCGCCGATGCGGGGATCATCCTCGGCACTTTGCCCGCCGTGTGCGCGCTCACCGCCGCCGTGGTGCTGCGCGAGCGCCTGCGCGCGAGCACGCTGGTCGCCGTGATGGTGGCGACCCTCGGCGTGGCGCTGGTCACGCTAGCGCCCGCCGCGCAGCATGGCGGCGGCTCGCTCACGGGCGATGCGTTGCTGATTGGCGCGGTGATTTGCGAGAGTCTTTTCGTGCTGCTGAACAAGCGGCTCGCGACGCCCTGGCCGCCGCTCGCGCTGTCGACCGCGATGACGGGCATTGGCTTCGCCGTCTCCGCCGTGGCGGCGTTGCCCGACTGGGCGGCCACGCTGCACGCGCTGCCGCCGCATGCCTTGCTGGCCGTGGCGTACTACGCGCTGGTGCCGACCGTGGGCGGCTTCTGGCTCTGGTACACGGGCGCATCGCGCGTGTCGGGCGCCGAGGCGGCCATCTTCACGGCCGTCGCGCCGGTGGCGGGCGTCGTGCTCGCGGCGCTGCTGCTGGGCGAGCCGCTCACGCCCGCCCGCCTCGCCGGGCTTGCGCTCGTGGTTGCGGCGGTGTTTGTGACCGCCGCGCCGGCCCTGCGGCGGCGCCCGGGCTAGCGCTAGCCCGCGATCAGAACGCGCCTTGACTTCGGAGAATGATCGTTCTACATTACGACCCATGGAGAACGATCGTTCCACCTTGCGCGGTAGCGTACCGTTCAAGATTCAAGAGGTGAAGCCATGAGCAGTAGCCCCATTGCCGCCGATGCGCGCGAGCGTCTGCTCGACGCTGCCGAGGCGCTCGTCTACGCGGGCGGCATTCACGCCACTGGGGTCGACGCGATCGTCCGCGCGGCGGGCGCGGCGCGCAAGAGCTTCTACACCTGGTTCGAGTCGAAGGACGCGCTGGTGGCCGCCGCGCTCACGCGCCGCGACGAGCGCTGGATGCGCTGGTTCATCGAGGGCACGATGAAGCGCGGCCGCACGCCGCGCACGCGTCTGATCGGCATGTTCGATGTGCTGCGCGAGTGGTTTGCCTCGGATGGCTTTCATGGCTGCGCGTTTCTCAATGCCGCGGGCGAGACCGCTTCGCCCGACGATCCCGTGCGCGAGATCGCCCGTCTGCACAAGGCGCGGCTGCTCGCGTTCATTGCCGGGCAATGCGAAGCATGGGCCGAAGCCGTTGGCGCGGACCGGCGCGTGGCGGCGCGGCTTGCGCGCCAGTGGCTGATCCTGATCGACGGCGCGATTGGCGTGGCACTCGTGAGCGGCGCGGCGGACGCGGCGCTCGATGCGCGCGCCGCCGGGCAGCAGTTGCTCGATGCGCTTGCGCCCCGATCGCCGCAGTCCCCTCGATCGTCGCGAACACGCGGCGCGGCGCAGGAAGCGCGCGGCCGCAGCTAGCCGCGCGTTTTTTGTCAGGTCACGCCGTTTCCTGCCTTCTCCAAGGAGTCCACGCATGAGCACTACGAACCCCACGCCCCCCGCCGAAGCCCGCCCGCCGCTGCCGCCTTTCACCCGCGAGACCGCGATCCAGAAAGTGCGCGGCGCCGAGGACGGTTGGAACAGCCGCGATCCGCAGCGCGTCGCGCTCGCGTACACGCCGCAAAGCGTCTGGCGCAACCGCGCCGAGTTCGTGACGGGCCGCGAAGCCATCGTCGCGTTTCTCACGCGCAAGTGGGCGCGCGAACTCGATTACCGGCTCATCAAGGAACTGTGGGCGTTCACGGGAAATCGCATCGCGGTGCGCTTCGCCTACGAATGGCACGACGATTCCGGTCACTGGTACCGCTCGTACGGCAACGAGAACTGGGAGTTCGACGAGAACGGGCTGATGGCGCGCCGCCATGCGTCCATCAACGACCTGCCGATTCGCGAGGCAGACCGGCTGTACCACTGGCCGCTTGGCCGCCGTCCCGACGATCATCCGGGCTTGAGCGATCTCGGGCTCTGAGCGGGCCGCCTCGCTTCTTGCCAGTGCGCATCGTCGATCGTTCATCGTGGCGACTCATCGGACTGGCAACATGCACGCGCCGGAGGTTGCGCCCGCGCTGTCTTGCTGTAAAGTTTGCAGTCACCGGAAGCAGACCATGAACAGAACCAGCAGCTGACGAACCGAAGCGATTCGGCGAGCAAGAGGACGGAGAGCCCATGCGGTGTTGGCAAGTGCGCGGTGGCAGGACAAAAACAATCGCCGGCGCGTTGGCGCTCTCAGTGCTGATGCTTGTCGCCGCAACGAGCGCCCGCGCGGGCGACTGGTGCGGCGGCGGCCTGTGGGTGGACGCGATGGTCGGCTCGTATCACATCCATCCCGACAAGGATTTCGAGCAATTCAATCCGGGTCTCGGCATCGAATGCTGGCCGGGCGAAACCTGGGCGCTCACGGCGGGCGGCTTTCGCAATTCGCTGAGCCGGCCCTCGTGGTATGGCGGCGCGGTCTGGGCGCCGGAATTCCTGCACTGGGGCTACGTGCGCCTCGCGGCGATGGGCGGCCTCATCTCCGGCTACAACTACGGCAACTGGGGGCTCGGCCACGATCACACGATCGGGCCCGTGGTCGCGCCCATCGTGATGGTCGCGTACAAGCGTGTGGGCGTGAACTTCATCCTCATCCCGCCGATTCCTTCCGACGACCTGCCGTTCACGGTCGGCTTTCAACTGAAGGTGAAGTTCTAGGGGCTGTTCACATTAGAAACAGGCTTGCGAACGTGCATTGCCGGGTGCAGTGCAAGGAGCGCGGCGCGCCGTTTGGCCGAGCCAAACAAGCGACGCTCGACGCCGCAATGTGCCCGGCAATGCACGTTCCCCACGTTAACTATTTCTATCCAGGGGCTGGCCGCCAGAAGGGCCGATCGCCGCGTCATGCTCCTCACGAATACATCGAGTATTCGCTTCGTCGCAATCCTCGCGCTCGGCCCTTCTGGCGGCCAGCGCAAGCCTGTTTCTAATGTGAACAGCCCCTGGCGTGCGCGGGTGTTGCGCGAGGGCGTCGAAGCACTCGCGATAGCGGTGCCGGCACGTCTCCCATCCGAACATGTCGATGGCTTGCTGCCGCCGCGCCGCCACCGCCTGCGCCGCCGAGAAGCGCGGCCAGTTTTCCGTGACGAAGCGCACCACCTCGGGCAGGGCTTCTTCGTGTTCGAACAGCAGGACATTGTCGAACTGCTCCGCCGCCCATCGCATGAACGGAATGGCCCGGCCGATCACCACCGGCACGCGCCCGATCGCCTCGAAGAATGCGCCGCTCACGAGCATCGAATCGGCCACGTGCGGCAGAATCAGGACATCGGCGGCGTCGATTCGTGCGTTGAATTCGGCGTCGCTCAGAAAGCGCGCTTCGAGGGTGACGCAGGCCGAGAGATCGCGCTCGCGCAGGATTGCGTGCAGCGTTTCGACATAGGCCGCCTGACCCCGCCCCGCGATCAGCAGCGCGTGGCCGGCGGGCCACGCCGCGAGCACCTGAGCGATGCCCTTGTAGGGCTCGACGGTGCCGAGAATCGCAAACGAGGGTGCGTGCGTGCCTTCCTGCGTGGACTTCACGCCCGATACCGCGCGCTCCGGCACATCCCAATAGAGCGGATGCGGCAGATACCGCGCGCGAAAATGCTCAGCGTAGTGAGGATCGTGGACGATGCGCATATCGGCGAGCCCGCGCACGAGCGACATCAACGCGACGGAGAGCACGCGCACGACGCCGCGCGCATTGTGAACCGCGTGGTCGTGCACGAAGCACACGGCCCGCGCGCGGCCGAGCGCCATCAGCGCGCAATAGAGCAGCACCACCGGCACGCCGCGCAGACGCGGAACGACTCCGCGCCCCTTGTCGATGAACGCGCGCAGTTCGATCCAGTGCAGCATCAGCACCGTCGAGCGCCTGAACAGGTCGACGAATCCGCCGCGCAGCAGGTACCGCAACGACAGCGGCCGGACGTCGTAGCCGATGTCGCGCAGCAGTTGCTTCTGCAAATCGATGTACGGATTCGTCGTATTGGTGAACGGCGAGAGCAGCACGCGCGGCGCCCGCTTGCTTTCTTTGCGCCCCTCGTGTGACGGGCGCGTGGCGTCCCGCATGTTCATTGCACGGCGTCCACCGTCGAGGCCGCAACGGCCAGCACGATGTCGATGATGCGGTCCTGCACTTCGCGCTCGAGCATGGGGAACACAGGCAGACACAGCACCTGCTGCGCAATCGTCTGCGCCACCGGAAGATTGCCGGGCGCTGCCGAATCCAGGCCGTTATACGCGGGAAATTCGCTGATCAGCGGATAGAAGTAACGCCGCACGGCAATCTGGCGCGCACGCAGTTCGTCATAGAGCGCATCGCGGCTGAGCGGGAAATCCGGCGTTACGAGCACCGGGAAATAGGCATGGTTAGGCGTGCTGCCCGCGCCGATCTCATGCAGGCGCAGCCCTTTCACGTGGCCGAGACGCTCGCGATAGTAAGCGTCGATACGCGCGCGCGCCGCGTGGGCCTCGCTCACGTGCTGCAACTGCACGAGACCGAACGCGGCCTGAACCTCGTTCATCTTGCCGTTGATGCCGTGGCCCACCACGGTCACTTCGTCCTGAATGCCGAAGTTCTTGAGGCGGTCGATGCGCCGCTTCATTTGCGCGTCGCGGCAGACGATCGCGCCGCCCTCGAAGGTGTGAAAGATCTTGGTGCCGTGAAAGCTCAATACCGACATGTCGCCGAAGCTCAGCACCGAACGGCCGTGGCGCTGCACGCCGAATGCATGCGCGGCGTCGTAAATCACCTTCAGGTTATATCGATTCGCGATGCGCTCGATCTCTTCGACCTCGCACGGGTTGCCGTAGACATGCACGGGCATGATGGCTCGCGTGTCGGGCGTGATCGCCGCTTCGATGCGCGCCGGGTCGAGATTCATGCTCACGGGGTCGATGTCGGCGAACACCGGCTTGATGCCGTTCCAGTGAATCGCATGCGTGGTCGCGACGAACGAAAACGGCGTGGTTATCACTTCGCCCGTGATCTCCAGGGCTTGCAGGGCCGTGATCAACGCGAGCGTGCCGTTCGAGAACAAGCTGATGTGCTCGACGCCGAGATGCTCGCACAGCGCCTGCTCTAACTGATGATGCAGCGGACCGTCGTTCGTTACCCAGCGGTTCGACCAGATCTGCTCGAGATAAGGCAGGAATTCTGCGAGGGGCGGCAAAAACGGCTGGGTGACCGGCACTACCGCGGCTTTCGTGTCGTTCATCATGGTCTTGTGTCCCGTAATCGTGTTTATTTATTCAGGATGCCGAATTTGATGGCTGAGTAACGGACCTCGGATCGGCAAACATCGGCAGACTCAGGAGCGATGAGTCTGGGTGCCTCGCGCGAGCGGATTGGCGAGATAGCGAATGGCGTGGTCGCTGACGCTGCGCAGCGGCAGCAGGCACAACAGCGTCAACGAGACCGCCGCGAACTTCTTGCGCGTCGTCCAGAACGGATTGGCGAGGATCGAGTGAAAGTAGCGCCGCGAGCCGAACACGATCCAATGCCAGCGCCGCCACAACGGCGCGTCATACACCCACATGCACAGATGCGCTTTTTCGTATGAAAAATCCATGGCCTGTTCTGGCAACTGCTCGCCGAGGCGCTCGCTCACGAGTTCGCGCAGCGCGTCCCAGCGCTGGGGAAAGGCGCGCACGACTTCGGCGACGTCCTGGCTGTTCGCAATCGACAGCCCGGGGCGCGGCGCGGCGGACGCCGTGTTTGCGCCCGCGTTGTCCTCAGGCATCCGATGCACGCGATAGCCGCCGAGCGGTGTATCGATGACGCCTACCTGGCCAACCAGCGCTACGCCGTAAATGGCGAAGAAGTCGGCGGCAATGCCGCGGCGCGTCGTCTTCGGCAGCGGCAACACGCGTTTGAGCGCACTGACGCGATACGCGTTGCCCGACGCCGGCGGCGATGGGTAGAGCCAGCCGCTGCGCAACAGCCCCGCGCATTCGGCAGGCGGTTGCGAGTGCGGCACGCAGACGCCGGTGGAGCGGCTTTCGCCGTCGATCACGTCGAGCGTGAATTGCACCTTCGCATAGCCGCCGCGCTCGAACGTGTCGAGAACCTGCGCCACCGCGCCTTCGTAAAGGACGTCGTCGGAGTCGAGATACAGGATGTACTCGGTATCGGCCATTTCGAGGCCGAGATTGTACGAACTCGCCTGGCCGCCATTGGCTTTTAGAACCGGCGTCACGCGCGTGCCGTAGCTCGCGAGGATGGCGCGCGAACTGTCGGTCGAGCCGTCGTCGATCACGACGACGCGGGTTCGCTGCGGTTCCTGGGCGAGCGCCGAGTCGATCGCTTCACGCAGGAAGCGTTCGTAGTTGTAGCTACATATGACGATTGTGATGTCCTTCACTGCGGTTACCCCGTATTTGCCCTGTAGTCGGCGGGTGTGCTTTCGCAACGCCACCTCGTCGGCGACCAAAGACTTACATCGCTCTCGCGCTGATAGCGAATTGAAAGTAATTGGTAATCTTATAGCTCAGGGTCGTCGGCGGACGCCACCGCTATCGCGGCCTATGTGTGCGGTGTTCAACACAACGGCGCAGACGTACGCGAGCGCGCGCGAAAGGGGTTCCCGCAAACACCCACCTTGGTGCGAAGACGCGCCCCGCCCGTTTATCGACGCATCGTCGCGCTAAGGTGAGCGGTTCCAGGAGAAGGGGGCATGGTGAGCCGCGAAGGGCGCGGCGACTTCACCGGTTATTGCGTAATGGTGAGGAATTCCAGGAGACGTGGATGGTGAGCCATGCGAAGCGCCACAACTTCACCGGTGTATTGAGTAATGGTGAGGAATTCCAGGAGTTGATGCCCCCGAAAAACCTCACCTTTGCCGTGCGTGTGGCGTATCAGAACTTGTACTCGGGATTTTTCGGATCGAAGGCATCGGCTTCGAAGGTCTTTGGCGTGATGCTTTCGATCACGATCCTTTCGAGGACCTGGCCGTCGTTGTCATAAGCCTCGACGGTGCGGAAATACGGGCGGCGAAGGTCCAGCCCGAGCGTCTGCTTCTTGCCGGCTGGCGAGGCATACGTGAGCGCCACCACGCGCACGCCGTTGAGCGTCTTCACTTCCACTTGCGGCTTGTAGGGCGAACCCACTTCGGCGTACTTCTTCGCGTCCGCCATGAAGCGGCTCACGATGAACTCCGTGCCAAGCTCGGTGATCTTGTGATTCGACTGCGAGCGCGCGAGCGAGCCGTCGATCGCCGTCCACATCGGCATGACGCCGAGCAGGCCGCCCAGATGTCCGTACATCTGATCGGTGCGTTTGGTGGCGTCGTAGATCACTTCTTCACCCGCATTCTCGCCGTCGGGCAGCCACTTCGCGTAGATGCGCAGCGGTTCGCGGTCGAGCTTCACGAGCATGTGTGCGGGTTTGGCGGGCCACTTGCCGTTCAGGCGCTCCCAGCGCGAGAGCACGAATTCGTACGACGGATACCCGGACGGCCCGATCTGGATCAGCGCGGGCACGACGAGCGGATCGAACGCCTGAACGAGCGCGGTGAGTTGTGCGTCGCTCATCTTCACGAGCGCGCCGCTCTTTTGCGCGCGGGACAGCCAGCGCACTTGCTGCTCGAGCGGGAGCTTGCCGACTTCGGCGGCGGGGTTGGCCGATGGGCTTGCGATGGTGTCATGCTGAGCATTCGCTTGCGCGTTGGGGGGGGCGCTTGCATCGGCCGCTGCGCTGTCTTGCGCGCTGGCCGTGACACATGCGAATGCAAACACCGCGGCGCAGGCGACGGGCGCAGCGAGGCGTCGCGCACGCCCCGTCGGCCGCGCGCCGGGCGGGATCGAATGCATAGGATCGTTATTCATGGTTGGGCTCCCTGTGTCGCTATTTTCTTGAACGAGGCGTTAAACAGAACCGCAAACGGCGTGGCGAAAAAGCGCGATGGTAACGGCTGCGCGGCGCACCGCCTCTCAAATTCCCTTCACGCCGCGCGCTGGGTGGTGCATACCGCGCGCGCGATCGCGGCACGCAGCCACTCGTCCGTCTCAATCGTGAACACCATCGAGTGATGCCTGAGACCGGTGTTCGGTCCGACGCTCGTGAAAAAATTTGGATTACCAGGCAAAGTCGTGCCAAGGTAGGCATGCGCGCCGGTACGCTGTGTCTGCAGCGCGCCGGCTCCAAAGGTGAGTGTTTTCGGGGGCGCTCGCCGCAGGGCACCGAAACATCGCCGACAACCGGGTTACGACGTTCGTAAATGACAAAGGTGAGCGTCTGCGGGAGCGGATATTCACTGAGCAGTGCAAAAAGACGCGTTTTACCCGCCGTCTATAAGTTGCTTCGCAGATTTTTTTAATCAAAGCGTCTGGGGTGGATTTGCAAAGGTGAGCGTTTTCGGGAGTCGCGCGGAGAGGCAACCTGTCATCGATCTGTGAGTCGCGCACGGTATAGTGACTCGGGAAACGCGCCACCGGCGCGGCGCTACGGAGTAGCACCATGGGCTTCTTCGACCGACTGTGGCCGCGCAAACGCGCGACGCCCGTGCAGGAGACCGAGCAGACGCGCGCGCTCGTCGAGCGGCTGATCGTGCTCAGCCCCTCGCTGAAATTCGCGCGAGACTATCGCGAGCGCTTGAGTCCCGCGCTCGCACAGTCGGTCGCGTACGTGCGCGAAATCGTCGAGCGCCTGCCGCCCGCGTGCGAGGCGAGCGCTGCGAACTGGCTGGCCAATCCCCATATCCACGCGTTCTTCGCTGCGCCCGCCGACGTGGCGCCGGTGCTGAGCCGCTCGCCCGAACTGCACGCGTGGTTCGAGAGCCATCCGCTCGCGCGCGAAGCCTGGGCCGTGCTCGGCATGGCGATGGCCGAGCGCCGCAGCCTCGGCGTCGCGCAGCACGGCGACCACGTGCACACCGACGTTTCGCAAACCACGCTGAGCTTCGACGACCATCAGGTGCGCGTATGCGGCGAATCCGAAGCGGACCTGCGCGAGCAGATCGTACAGCGCGTGGTCGAGCAGATTGCACTCGAAGGTCTCGCGCAGATCGGCGCCGACGAGTCGCGCCGCGACGCGCTGGAGCAGGAGCGCGCGCTGTTGCGCACGCGCCGCCAGTTGCTCACGCGCCAGGGTGCGGGCACGCAGAAGATGGTGGGTGAGCGAGCGGTCGAGAACGCCGCGGAACTCGCGCAACTTCAGGCGCAGATTGACGCGAACGAGCAGGCGCTCGCGGAGCTCGGCTTGAAGACGGACGCGCTCGAACACGAAATGGGCGTGATTTGCGATGTGCTCGCGCATCCCGCGCAGCACGCGAACGTCGAGATGAAGCAGGTGCGGCTGAGCCCGATGAACGTCGTGATCGAGCACGACGCGCCGGGCAGCGGCGCGCAGATCGAGTTTCCGCTCGCGCGTTTGCCGGCCAGTCCGCAGGGCGTGCGCGCGTTCTCGCTGATCCGCTTCGCGCGCGCGGACCTGATGCCGCGGCCGAAGCTATTGGACAGTGGCAGCCACTTCGTGATTTGAGCCGAAGGCGACGTGGTTGAGCGAAAGGTGAGCATTTTCGGGAGTCGCGCGCAGTCACGCGCGTGCGGCCTTGCGTGACGTGAGGTGAACCGCAAGGCTTCAGGACTACTCACCCGAAATGACCATTTTGTGCAAGAAACGACGATTTCAAGCCGGATTGCGGCAGAAAATTCCTGGTAGTCCCAGGTTAAGCGACGCGAACTGTTCTCTCGCGCGATACGCGAAGCCGCACCCGAATGCCAAAGGTGAGGTTATTCGGGAACGGTGCGCGCGGTTGTTTCGAGACACTAACCGTTCGCGCAGAAAGCCTTGAAAACGCTGGAAAACAAGGCTTTCTGCGAAGTGCCGCAGCGCCCGGCATGACGCCGTGGGGATCTCGGTAAGACCGAAAGGTGAGGCTTTTCAGGAGTGGCTGGCGGGCCACGCGCTCACGCCCGCAGGGTCGATCTCGAAGCGCAGTGCGCCGGCGTGCGGGAGCGCCGCGTCTTCGGCGGGGATGTCGAAGGTGTCGCCAGCCAGTTCGAGCGTGACGTAGCGGTCGCCGTGGCGCAGCGAGACGCCGGCGAGACGGCCTTCGAGCGAACCGTCTGGCGTCGCGCGCAGCGCGCGCGGCGACACGCGCCACATCACGCGCGTGCCCGCGGCGAGTCGCGCGCTCTCGCAAGCGATTCGGCACGGCAAGCGCAGTCCGCCCGCCGTTTCGATCTCGCCCGATTCGAGCACGACACCCGTGCCGATGTTGTGCAGTCCGAGCAATTCGGCCACACGCAGTGAAGCGGGTCGCGCGAACACCTCGTCGACGGGACCGGCTTGCAGCGTGCGGCCATGCTCGATCACGAGCACCTCGTCGGCGAGCAGGGCGGCTTCGTCGGGATCGTGGGTGACGATCACGGTGACTGCGCTGATCTCGCGCTGTAGCGCGCGCAACGTTTGCTGCAGGCGGCGCCGGCGCGGTGTGTCGAGCGCGGCGAACGGCTCGTCGAACAGCAGCAATTGAGTGTGCCGCGTGAGCGCGCGCGCGAGCGCCACGCGCTGGCGCTGGCCGAACGAGAGCTGGCGCGGCAGGCGCTGCGTGAGCGTGTCGAGGCCCAGATGCGCGAGCCAGTAGCGCGCGCTGGCGGCATCCGCATCGACGGGAAACGCCAGTTGCTGCGCCACCGTCATGTGCGGAAACAGGCCGTAGTCCTGCGGCATGTAGCCGATCTGGCGGCCTTCGGGCGGCAACGCGCCGATGTCGGTCGCGCCGAGCGAGACGAAGCCCGCGTCGTTGCGCTCGAGGCCCGCGACGATGCGCAGCGCGAGCGACTTGCCCGAACCCGACGGCCCGATGATCGCGAGCCGCCGCGTGCGCGGCTGCCAGGCGACGTCGAGCGTGAACGCGCCGAGCCGCCGCTGCGCCGCGAACGCGAGCCGCAGGTTGTCCGCATTCGCTGCCGCGGCGGCGGGCGTGAATGCGGTGAGTTCGTCGCCGTTGTCGGTGCTCACCGTAGGCGTGGCGCGCGCGCCCCGGCTATAGACAGAGAGCACCGCGCAGACGATCGCGATGCCCAGCGTCGGCAGCAGCAGCGGCATCATCGCGGGCAGCCCCTGGCCGCCGAACACCACATAGGTGTAGACCGGCAGTGAGTACGGGTGATAGGCGACCATCACCGTTGCGCCGAATTCGCCGAACGCGCGCAGCCACGCAAGCGCGAGCCCGGCGCGGATGGCGGGCCAGGCGATCGGCAGCGTGACGCGAAAAAAACGGCTCAAGGCGCGATGGCCGAGCGTGGCGGCGACGTCGTCGTAGACCGGATCGACGGCGGCGAACGCCGAGCGCGCCGCCACGACCAGGAACGGCGCGGCCACGAAGGTTTCGGCGAGCACGATGCCTGTGAAGGAGTCGGTGAGCGTGCCGTTGAAGAGTTGGCCGAGGCCGCTATACGGGCCGATCAGGAACAGCAGCAGCACGCCGCTCGTGAGCGGCGGCAGCGCGAGCGGCAACTGCACGACGAAGCCGAGCAGCGCGACGCCGCGCGCGCGCGAACGCGCGAGCCAATAGCCGAGCGGCACGCCGCCCACCAGGATGACGAGCGCGGCGACGCTCGCGCTCGCCACCGACACGCCGACCGCCGAGCCCATGGTGCGCCAGTCGACGCCGGCCCAGTCCGCCTGGCCGATCTGCGGGATGCTGGCGAAAAACGGCGCGCACAGATAAACCGCGAGCAACGCGCCGAGCCACCAGAGCGGCCTTGCGGCGCGCTGCGCGGGTTGAGTCATGATTGCGATTGCGGCGTCATTGCTGTGCGGCGTCGATCACGGCCTGCACCGAGGGCGGAATGGCTTGCGCCTCGCCCTTGATTGCGGGCTTCGTGACGTCCACGCCGTGCTCAGCGAGCAGCTTGCGGCCTTCCGCGCTCAAGAGGAAGTTGACGAAGCGCGCTGCGCCCGCGCTATTGGGCGCGTCGTTGAGGATCGTAAGCGTGTAGTTCGCCTTGATGCCGAGTTCGGGCGCGGGGTGGATCGACGGAATCTTCAGGTCCGATGTTTCGGTCGAGTAGAAGAAGCCCGCGTCCAATTGGCCCGATTGCAGACGGCCTACGAGCGTTTCCTCGGGCAGCACTTGAGCGGGATTCTCCGGCGCGCCGAGCGTCTTTTCGACGAGATCAGGCTGGTTGTACGCTTGGGCCGCCTTCGTCATGAGCTCGACCGTGAACGCGCCCTTCGGGTCGAGCTTGGGATCGGTGCGGCCAAGGCGGATGCCCGGCTCACGCAGCACGGTGTCCCACTTCTTCGTCTTGAAGTCGGCGGCGAAGCGGCTCTTCGGGTTGTAGCCGATCATGAGCGGCGACTCCGCGAAATTCACGTACCACGAAACATGATTGCCATTGGCCTCGCCCATGAGGTTCGCGTTGACCTTCGGGCTCGCGCTGATGAACACGTCACCACGGCGCAGTTTGCCCTTCACTTCATTGGCGATCTTGTTCGAGCCGGCTGCGTAACCCTTGAAGTGCAGACCTGTTTCCTTCTCGAATGCCGGTCCCACGCTCTTTTCCATCAGGTTCACGAGCGAGCCTGCGTAGAGCACGTTGACGTCGCTGTCGTCGGCGGCGAATGCGCCCGTGCTCGCGGCGAGTACGCCGGACATCACCACGACAGACGCGATCAGCTTGCGGATCATTTCTTCTACCCCGTAGCGTTATAAAGGTGCATATATTACGACGGACCGCCGATTTTATGCACCTGGCCACATGGGCAATGTTCTCAATAACGTCTGGGGATGGTCGCTCTGTGCCGCTACACTGGGCCCTTGGATTCGGATTCGCACCGGCGCGCGTGCCGCACCGGTGCTTTCGTCAGTCAATTTCATCTTTTATATGGAGGCTCTCATGCGTACCAGCGCTCGCAATCATTTCTCCGGTCAGATCGCCGCGGTCAAGGCCGGCGCAGTCAACGACGAAGTCACGCTGCGCGTCGACGGCGGCCTCGAGATCGTCGCCATCATCACGCACGGCAGCGCCGCTTCGCTGGGCCTCGCGGCCGGCAAGAACGCGTTTGCGCTCGTGAAGGCTTCGTCGGTGATCGTGATGGTCGACGGCGACGCCAACAAGGTCTCCACGCGCAACGTCGTTGCGGGCACCGTCGCTTCGGTCACGAAGGGCGCAGTGAACGCCGAAGTCGTGATCACGGCGGCGGGCGGCGCGCAGATCGCGGCCATCGTCACGAACGACAGCGTGGACCGTCTCGGCCTCGCAGCGGGCAAGTCGGCTGCGGCGCTGTTCAAGGCGTCGAGCGTGATCGTGGGCGTGGACGCCTGATCGACTGACGTGCGAGGCGCGCGGCAACGGTGGCCGACATGACCGAGACCTTGCCCGGCGACGCGGCGGCGCCCGATTTCGAGCGCCGCGCCGCGGCCTGCCGTGACAGCCTGACCGGCGTGCCGGGCGGCGCGCGTTCCGAAGATGCGTGGCTGTTCGCGCGGCTCGTGGCGGCACGCGAAGTGCGTGGCGAACGGGCCTTGCTCGGGTTATCGGCGCAAGCGTTCGCGGGCCTCGCACAGCGGCATTTCGTGGCGGACGCGATGGCATTGCTGCCTTCGTCACCTCATCAACCGCCAATGCAACAAGCGGTGCCGATCGCCGATGAAACGCACGCCGCGTTTGTTGCTTCGATGTGCGAATGGCTGATCGGCCTTGCGTCGCGCGACGTAGACGCCGCCGATGCCCAGTGTCTCGCCGCGATACTCGCGCATGCGTGCCTGCGCCCCGATCACCTGTGGCGCGATCTCGGTCTTGCTGGCCGCGACGACGTCACGCACATGCTCACGCGCTTTTTCCCTGAAGTGGTCGCGCGCAATCGCGAAGGCCTGCGCTGGAAGAAGCTGCTCGCGCGCGAGCTGGCGCGGGCCACGGGCGGGGTGCCGGGACCCGCGCCGGGCTGCCCGGGTTGTGAGGATTTCGGCTTCTGCTTTCCGCTGGGGAATTGAACAACGCGGGCCATCACGGCCTGGGGCATCGTGTATGCTTGCGCCCATGACCCCACCCCCAAAAGATCAGACCCAGGCCGCTACGCCAACGCGGCGCAGTGCGCCTGAAGTGCGTTTTCGCATGCGTGTCATTCAGGACGGCACCATCGCGCTCGGGCCAGGCAAGGTGCAATTGCTGGAGGCCGTGCGCGAGCAGGGCTCGATTTCAGCGGCGGCGCGCAGCCTGAACATGTCGTATCGGCGCGCGTGGCTCCTCATGGACGAGCTCAATCGCGCGCTCGAATCGCCGGCCACCGTGTCCGAGCACGGCGGACAAAGCGGCGGAGGCAGCACGCTCACGCCCGTGGGCGAAGAGATCATCCGGCTCTATCGCGGCATCGAGGCGCGGGCCGCCGCCGCCTGCGCGCCCGAGATCGAGGCGCTGATGAAACTCGTCAAGGGCTGAACCCGCGCCGCCTAGCCGTGACGCAGGCAGAACCGCGAAACCGGCACGGCTGCCAGCGCGGGCGCGGCGTTCTCGTGCAGCCGCATCATCAATTCGACAAAGCTCGCGAGGCTCGCGGTGCGCAGCGGGTGCCAGCTCACCTGGTGCCGTTCGCACACGCGCTTGAGCATGGCCATCGAATCGTGGTCGATGCAGTCGACCGGAAACACGGCCAGATCGGCGCCCGCGAGCGAGGCTGCCAGCAGGCCCTTGCGGTCCTCGACTCCGCCATCGTGCACCGTGAGTTCGCCGCCCGCCGCAGCCACCCAGCGCCGCAGCGCGTGATTCGATCCGGGGCGTCCGCCCACGTAGACAATGCGCCGTCCCTTGAGCACCGCGCGCGGTAGCGCGCGGGGCCCATGCTCCTCGTCGGGCTGCGCGGCGCTTTCCATTGCGTGCGCTTCGGCGCGCAGGGCGTCGATCAGCGCATGCGCTTCATCTAGTTGCGTGCGCAACGTTAACAGGACGTTGGCGTCGGCGGTGGCGCGTTGCTCGGCGGCTTCGCAGCGGCTCGTTTGCAGCGCGAGCCGCGCGTCGCGGGCCGCGAGCGCTTCCTGCAATGCCGCCAGTCGCGCGTGCAACGCCGTGGTCTCGTGCGTTTCGTCCATGTTGTCCCGCGTCCCAGGCCGCAGCTCTTCGAGCAGCTTGCGGGCGTCGTCGCGTTCGCGGCTCATGGTGTTCAGGCGCATCTGCTGACGCTCCACCTTCGTCTGCAAGGCGGTGTTCTCTTCTTCGAGCGCCACGAGGCGGCGCAGGTCGGCGCGGTTCGCCGCGCCCACGAGATGCGAAAGCATGTGCAGATCGCCGAACGCGGCCTGGCGCACGGCCATCGTCGTTGCCGGATGGGTCATCAGCGCCCAGTAGGCGGGGGGAATGTCGCCGCTCGCGCGGGCCTCGTGCCAGAGCGCGAGGACGGCGTCGGCATCGCGCGCGGCGGAAAAGCGCCGCAGCGCGCCGGCGTAGCGCATGTCGAGCGCTTTTTGCAGTGCCTTGCCGAGCGCACCGCCCTGAATGGCGTGCTCGACCGCCGTGTGATGAATCTCTAGATCGCTTGCGCGCGCGCCGTCGAGCGCGGTGAATTTCGGCACGAGCTTGCGCAGTTCGTGCGTCGAAAGACAGGTGCCGATGATCGAGCAATGCAGGTGCGCGTCGAGTTCGGCGAGACGTGGGCGACGCCGCGATCGATCCAGATCGGCGGGCGTTGGGGTGCAGCAGGTGGCGGCGGGAGCGAAGGCGCGCAGATGCGGCGGCTCGTCCGGCGTCGCGGCGCCCGGCGTGCGGGCGAGGCGAAACGGCGGTGCGTGCATGGTGACCTCTGTTCCGGTTGGGAGCACGGGATGGCGATGCGCGTGGCACGGGCGTCCGCTGTGACGTACGGCTGCCGGCCGAGTTCGAAATATACCACGGAATATAGCGAGGTCAGGCCGCGCCTGTTTGCATGGGCGCGGCTGCTTCGGTCGCGGCGCGCGCGTCTTCGAGACGCTCCTGATGCCGCGCAAGCGCGTGCCCAACGCCCAGGCGGACGAACACGGCGTCGAGACGTTCCAGTTCGTCCGCGGCTTGCCTCATGGCTTCGGTGTCGAGGCTGAAGGCGTCGGAGAAGATGGCGTCGCGGGTCTTGTCGAGCCGGCGCGCGTCGCGGATCGCGCGCTTGAGCTCGCGATGCCGCGCAAAGCGCGTATCGGCGACGCGACGCGCGAGCACCGTGAGCAAGGGCTGAAGCGAAACCCCGCTGTCGCCGCGCAGCGAGGGCTCGCTGGCGCTGGCGGAGAACAGGCGGTTGAAGCGATCGATGCTTTCGCGCAAGCGCCGGAATGCGTCGATCACGTCGCGAATCTGCTCCGCGCGTTGCTGGCCGGAGGCGGGGCGCAAGATCGTGAACGTGGCGGGGGCAGCATCGAATGCACGTATGCCTGGGGAGCTTTCCGCCGCGTTCATCGCCAGGGGCTGTCGATTCACTCAACTCTCTCTTTATGATCGCTGGATCTCAAGTTGCATATCAGGACGGGAGGCCCGATGCCATCGATGTATTCTAATGTATATATCGATGCCGGTAATCCGCTGTGCGCATGAATCGATGAATCGCTGAATCGCGACGGCCACCCGCCGCTGCGTTGGCTATTCGGCCTGGGCTAGTCGGCCTGAGCCATCCGGCCAGGGTGCCGCATGCTGGTGGTTCCCGGTATCCTTTTGCTGATGGACGTGCTTCTGCGTTATTTTCACGTCCGCCCGGCAATCACTGAATCAAGCAAGTTTATGGAACCGTCGAATTTCGCCCGTGGGAGCCGCGCATGCGCGTAGGCCGCCCCGTCAAGGCGCTGCCGCAGCCGCTGTGCGATTACTGCGGCGCAAAGGCGCTGCTCGCCCGTTACGGCGAAGAAGCTTATCCGTACCGCGACGACCACGGCCCGCTTTGGGTCTGCGCGGCCTGCGAGGCGTGGATTGGCGTGCCCGCGCGCAGCACCCGCAACGTGCCGCTCGGGCGGCTCGCCAACGCCGCGCTGCGCGACGCCAAGAGCCGCCTGCACGATGCGCTGGAGCCGCTCGTTGCCGCCAAGGTGCGGCGCGACAAGGTGAATGTCTTCGAGGCGCGCGGCCGCGCGTTGCGCTGGGTGGCCGGGGAACTCGGCTTCGAGTTGCCGAATCCGTCGATCCACCATCTGACACTCGAACAGTGCGAGGCGGCCATCCGCCACGTGGAAGCCTTTATGGCCGCACGTCGCGCCCCCGACGACGCGCGCTAGCGCGGGCAGATGAGGGTCTGCCGCGCCCATCCGGCAACGGGCAGGCGCGAGCGCAGCGAAGGGCTCAGGCGAGCGCGTTCGCGACCATCCAGCCCGAAGCGCCGCCCAGGCCCGGACCCGGATGCGTCGAAGCGCCGATCTGATAAAGGTTCGCGTAGGGCGTCGCATGCACGCGCTTGCCCCGCACGCCCGCGAACGGCCGCAGCCAGAAGAACTGGTCGGGCGAACACACGCCCGAATACGGATCGCCGCCTACGAGGTTGCAGTTGAGTTGCTGCAGGTCGCTGGGCGAATACGCGCGCCGCCCCACGATTTTCGACGCGAGACCCGGCATCACGGTTTCGAGGCGGCGCTGTACGCGGTCGGCCACTTGCTCGCGCACGGCCTCGGTCCAGCGGCCATCGGTGGGCACGTCGATTTCGCCCGCCGCGTCGCCTTGCAGGCGCGACGGCATCTCCTGCAATTGCAGCCAGAGAATCGCGCCTCCGGCGGGCGCGCGGCTCGGGTCGACAGCCGTGGGCTGGCCGATCGCAATCGTCGGTCGCGCTGGAATCAGGCCGTTGTTGGCTTGGGCCACGGCCATGCACACCGACTCCATGCTTTCCGTGAGATGCACGAGCGGCACGCGCGCGAGTTCGGGCGCGCACCAGTCTGGCGCGGATCGCAGCGCGAAGTGAATCTGCATGTCGCCGCGCCCGAAACGATAGGCGCTGGCGCGCTCGCGCCACGGCGCGGGCGCGTCGGGCAACAGCCGTTCGTAGAGCTGATGCGGCGTGACGTTGCAGATCACGGCCAGCCTCGCGCGCCACGTCTTGCTGCCCGCGCGGTCGTTCGTGATGTCGTTGGTCACCACGCCCACGGCGCGCCCGTTTTCGGTCAGCACGCGCTCGACCTCGGTGCCGGTGAGGAACACGCCGCCGTGCTGTTCGATCAAGGCGCGGAACGCCTTGACGATGTTCGCGCTGCCGCCCTTCACCACGGGCATGCCGCCCGCCACGACGGCGGCGAACGTGAGCTTGCCGATGAGCGCCGATCCCGCGTCGTCGGGGCCGAGCCCGGTGTGCAGCGTCCACGGGGCGATGGCGGCGCGCGTGAGGTCGGCGCGCAACTCGCGTGCCCCCCAGCGCCGGAAGCTTTCCAGCGCGCTGCCCGCGAATGACACGAGCCCGTCGGTGCCGCGCGCACGCCATTCGCGCCATAGCAACTTCGCCATTTTCCAGCCGTACGGATGCTCGCCGAGCAAGCCGAAGGTCAACGCGGCATCCGCGCCGAAGAGGCGGCTCGCCACGGCCTCGAACGCCGCGCCGTCGCCCGCGTGCGCCGCATCGAAGCGGCGCGCGGTATCCGCGATATCGGTGCGAAATGCCATCGCCTCGCCGGCCGGGGTGACGACGCCCGTCGAGTATTCGCTCTGCACGAACTCGAGTCCGTTCGCGTGCAGTTCGTCTTTGAGCTCGGCGTAACCGGGACTGCCGACGAAGAGCGGATACCACGACGACAGCACGTCGTGCACATAGCCCGGAAACAGCTCCTCGCTGCGAATGCAGCCGCCCGGCTGCGCATTGCGTTCCATCACGACCACGCGCTTGCCGCGCCGCGCGAGCACCGCTGCGCACACGAGCGAGTTGATGCCGCTGCCCACGATGATGACATCGGTTTCTTCCATCGCCCCTCCATTATATCGTTATCCGAAACAAATTTACTGGTCCCGTGCGAACCACTCGCGCGGCGACACGCCCTGATCGGGGCCCAAGGTGGAAAAGCCGCCATCGACGGGCACGTCCACGCCCGTGATCCACGAGGCGTCGGGTGAGCAAACGAACGCCACCACGCGCGCGACTTCCTCGCCGCGCCCGACCCGGCCGAGCGGATGCAAGCGCTTGCCCACGCGATCGGCGGCGTCGATCGATCCGCCTGCGAGCTTTTCGAGCGAAGGCGACCATGTCCACGCGGGCGAGACGCTCACGGCGCGGATGCCGCGCGGCCCGAACTCCATCGCGAGATTACGCGTGAACTGCAGCATTGCCGCTTTCGAAGCGGGATAGAGGGCGCGTCCCGCCGCGCCGAACTTGCCGCCCGTGCTGCCGAGGTTGACGATCACGGCGGTATCGCGCAGATGCGGCGCGGCCTTCTGCACGAGCATCGCCGCCGAGACGAGGTTGACGTCGAGCAGGCGTAGCCATTGTTCGCGCGTGGAGGCGATGCCCGCGTCGTCGTAGCTGCACGCGTTGTTCACGACGAAGTCGATGCCGCCGTGCATCTCGCGCGCAATCTCGACCAGACGATCGAGTTGCGCATCGTCGGTGATGTCAGTTTCGACGAAACGCGCGAGCGGCCCGATCGATTCGCTCACCGCGCGGCCCGCTTGCGCACCGCGTCCGACAATCAGCACATGGGCGCCTTCGTGGGCGAGACCGCGCGCGATGTCGGCGCCCAGGCCTTGCGTGGCGCCCGTAACGATGGCGAGTTTTCCTGCGAGCTTGCCGACTTGATGATTTTTCATTCGTGATCCTTATCGCTTGAATGCGGCGCGCCGAAGATATCCGCGACAGTGGAAATTTCCGCGATCAACCGCATTGCTTCGAGCGAGGCATCGTGCGCGCGCCGGTCCGCACACGAGCATGCGTCGGCGGCCACGGTCGCGGTGTAGCCGAGATCGACGGCATGGCGCACGGTCATCTCGACAGTCGAATGCGTGGCAACGCCCGCGACGATCAAATGGCGTACGTCGTGCGCGGCGAGGATCTGTTCGAGCGGCGTGCCGATGAAGCCGCTGGTGCGCCGGTGATGCAGCACGTAGTCGAGCGCGCGCGTATCGTCGGGTTCGAGGCCCGGGTAGAACTGCGCGCCCCATGTGCCCTCGCGCAGTGCGCCCGCCTCGGCCGTGCGCACGAAGATGGGCGCGTTGCGAAGCAGGTCGGCGTAGTCGTGGCGAAACGCGATGCGAATGTGAAGGAGCGGCAACGCATGCCGCCGCGCCGCCGCAAGCAGTGCGCGCGCCGCGTCGAGCACGGCCGCGCGCTCGGGCTGCACCGCGTCGAAACCCACGCGAATCTGCCCGCCGGGATCGAGCACATCGTTCTGGTAGTGCAGCGCGATCACGGCGCTGCGCGCGAATGCCGAGGCTGACACCGAGGCTGACACCGAAGCTGACACAGCAGGCGCCATCACAAGAACACCTCGAGATTCGCGAACGCATCGGTCGAATTGATGAGATCGACGCGCTTCAGGTAGATCTTCCACTCGTCGCCGCGCGTGTCGAGCTTGTGCGTGACGAGGCCCGCGAGCGTGCGTTGCCCGAGCCGCCATTCGGTGACGAAGAGCGTCGAATGCACGATCAGGCGTCCTGCCTCGTCATGACCGTCGACAATCACGTTGCCGACCAGGCGCGCCGTGCGCGTGGGCGGTTGCTGCGACCAGTTGCGTGCGTTCGAGAGCCGACGCGCGCGCACTTCGCGCAGCGTTGCGTCTTCCCAGAACAGCGAAATGTGATCGCGCGCGCTGGTCTGGCCGGGCTCGTGCGGCAGCCAGTACATGCCGTCGGGCGTCCACAGGTCGAGCCATGCGTCGAACGCGCGTGTGTCGAGCAGGCGCGCCTCGCGATAGAGAAATTGCTCGGCTTCGGCGCGCAGCGCCGCGTCGAGCTGGCCATCGACCGAAGCGCTCCGCGCTGCGACGGTCGAAAGATCGAAGGTCGGGTCGTTGAGCATCACGCGTCTCCCTGATTCTGCGTTTGCTTTTGGGTTTGCGCGGCGTCGTCCACCATGAAGCGCTTCCACGCCGCGAACTGGTTGCGCATCGGCAACTCGCTGGTGCCGTTGATCGACACGAAGCCGTCTTCCACGGCGCGGTCCGTGCCTGCGTAGCGGTGCATGCTGACCCAGTCGCCGCCATGTGTCTGATTGCCTTGCTGGCAGCGCGCGTAGACCTCGACATCGTCGGGCATCACATTCGACGAAGGCGAGTTGATCACGTTGGCGTAGGTGAGTGCGCGATCGAACACCGCCTCGGGCGCGCCCTTCAGGCGAAATACCTGGATCTCCACGAGCGTCTTGTCGACGGCTATCGGCCGGATCACGCGGAATTGCTGGAACACCGTATGCGGCGAGCCGCTGCCGTAAATCACCGTGTTATGACGGTTCATGCCGAGAATGCCGCGCGCGCGTTCCTCGCCGTAAGTCTCGGCGAGCGCCGCGAAGTGCGCGTTCGACACCGGGTCGCGCGTGGCGGCCGTGGGGTCGAAAATGCCTTCCATGTAACCGTGGCCATATTCATAAGCGCGCAGTTCGAGCTTTTCCCAAAACTCGTAGGGCTCGCCATTGCCGTCCATGATCAGCAGTTCGAACGGCATCGCGCCCATTTCGGCAGCCTGCGAGCGTGCCGAGACCACCGACGATTCGTGCGTCACCGGCGCATGCATGGTGTCGTGCAGATTTTCGTAGAACACCTTCCAGTTCGAGCGTTGCAGCACGCGGAACACGCCGCCCGTGACTTCGACCTCGCCTACGGGCGAGCGGTCGCACAGGTTGTCGATCGACGAGGCCACGCCGTTCAGGAAGGTCTTGAGGTCGGGTCCATCGCTTGCCTGGCTCGCGAACACGAAGCCGCGATAGCTGTCCACGCGCGCGAGGCGGCGCATCGAAAAGTCGGGATGCTTCGGGTCGAAGCAGGTGTTTTGCAGGCCGTTGCGCAGCGGCGCGGAAAGATGCGTGCCGTCGAGCTTGAAGGTCCACGCATGATAGGGGCACCGAAAGAACTTGCCGGCCGAGCCGTCGCCGTCGGGCACGATCTGCGCGCCCTTGTGCGGGCAGCGGTTGTAGACCACGTGAATCTGGCCGTCCGAGGCGCGCACCATCACCACGTCCTGGTCGCCGAGGCGCGTGGTGTGATAGTCGCCCGGCGCTTTGACCTGGCTTTCGTGGCCAACGTAGATCCACGCTCGGCCGTAAATGCGCTCCATCTCCAGCACGAAAATCTCCGGGTCCGTGTAGACGCGCTTGTTGACGCTGTCCGGCCGCACGAGGCTGGCGAGGGTTTCATGATTAAGGCTCATGCCGCTTCCTTGCAGTGAGGTGAAGACCGTTAAAGATCGAGGACGAGGCACGCGCTTTTCGCGCGCGACACGCAGGGGCAGAACGCGCCGCGCGCGCGATCGTCGTCGCTCAGGCAGATGTCGCGATGGTCGGGCTCGCCGTCGATCAGTTGCGTCGCGCATACACCGCAGTCGCCGCGCTTGCAGTCGTAAAGCGGGTCGAGCCCGGCGTCGATCATCACGTCGAGAATCGAGGTGCCGGGAGGCACGACGAGTACGCGGTCGGAGGCCGCGAGGCGCACTTCGAAGGGGGCTTCGGCGTCGCCGGGCGCGGCTGGCGTTGCTGCGAACAACTCGCTGTGCAGCGCGTCGTCGGGCCAGCCGAGCGCGCGTGCGGCCGCCAGCGTCGCCGCGATCAGGCCCGCCGGGCCGCACACGTAGAGATGCGCGCCGGCCTCGGGCTTGCCGATCGTCTCGGCGAGCGGGATGCCGTGGCGCGGATCGCCGCCGTCGAACCAGCGCGTCGCCACGGGCAGCGCGCCCACTTCGTCGTGGTAAGCCATGCTGCTCGCGTCGCGCGCCGCGTAATGGAGCGCGTACGGCTCGCCCGCGGCGCCCAGCGCGTGCGCCATCGCGAGAATCGGCGTGATGCCGATGCCGCCCGCGATCAGCAGATGGCGGCGCGCGCCGGTTGCGAGCGCAAAGTCGTTGCGCGGCGCATCGATGTCGAATTCATCGCCTGCCTGGAGCGCGTGCATCCAGCGCGAGCCGCCGCTGCTCGCGGGTTCGAGCAGCACGGCGATTTCGTAGTGATCGGCGGGGCCGTGGGCATTGACGAGCGAATAGGCGCGGCGCTGCGTGCGCTCGCCGAGCGGCACGTGCACGCCGATGTGCGCGCCCGCTGTGAAGGCGGGCAGCGGCGCGCCGTCGGCCGCGACGAGGCGCAGGCGGCGGATTGCGGGAGTCAGGGAATCGATATGCGCAACGCGCATCCTGAGCGGGGACATACAGCGGCTCCGTGGTGGTGAGACGGATCGACTGTATGGCGGTCAAAATCGGCCGGATATCCGCGGAACGCAATGGCTGTCCGGCATGCGCAGGAATCGGCGGCGCGGCTTTTTCCGGGGCGCGGCGAGCGTGGGGCGAGCGTGGGGCGCCCCCCCCGGCGACGCCTAGCTCGCGCGCTGGCGCACCGCGCGCAGCGTGGCTGAAGGCGTTTCGCCGAACTTCTCGCGATAGGCGTTCGCGAAGCGGCCGAGATTGGCGAACCCGCAGCCGAGCGCGATGTCGGCCACGCGCTCGGTGTCCCTCGCGCGCAGCAGCAGGTCGCGCGCGCGTTCGAGCCGCGCCTCGCGCACCATCTGCATCGGGCTCGCGTGCGAGTGGCGCTGGAAGCTGTCGAGCAGCGTGCGCACGGGCACGCCTGCGGCTTGTGCAATATTGGCGAGCGTGATCGGCTCGCATGCGTGCTCGTCGATGTAGGCTTTCGCGCGCTTGACCGTGCGCGGCACGAACGCGGCGGGTGCGGCGGGCGTGGCCCGCGTCTGGCAATGGTGGGGCTGGCCCGCGAGCAGCATCGTCACCAGCAGGCGCTCGAATTCGACGGCTACGCGGCGGTCGCGCTGCGCAAGCGCGATGGTCTCCGGCGACGACGCGAGCAGCCGCAACTGCGCGAGCCATGGCGCGAGTTCGGGGCGCGTCAGGTCGAGCAGCGGCTCGATGTGCAGATGGTCGTAGCCCGTGTGCGCGAGCATCGCGCGCTTGTCGATGCGCACGAAGAACTGCTCGCAGTCGCCGGAAAACGTGCCGCCGAAGCGCATCTGCGGCCCGACGATCACGCCCTGCGTGGGCCCGACGATGGCGCGGCGCCCGGCCACCGTCACGTCGGCATAGCCCGAGAGGCTCAGGATCGCGAGGTAATAGTCCTCGATCTCGCCCGCGTCCACGCCCATCGCGCCCGCATAGCCGATGGTCCCGAAGCCGAGGCTGTCGATGCGCACATGGTTCATGTACGCCGAATGGCCGGCGCGCGCGACGCCCGGCATCAGGCGGTGCGGCTGCAGCACCGCCGCGATGCGCTGGCGCGTGTCGTCGACGTCGTTCGACTCGAAGTACCGGTATTGGCGCAACAGGGCCGGTTCGATCAGCATGGAAGCAGGCGGCATAGGCGTTCTTCGCTGCGTGTTTTGGCGACTCGAAGGCCCTGGAGGGCCACGGGAAGCGTAAGGATCGGGCGGCGCGAGTCGGTTGCCCGCGCAATGTCCCGAGCGTACCTCACTGTACACGTTCGTGACCTACATCAAAAAAATGCCCTCGCGCGGGGACGAACCACTTGCCAGAGTGGACAACGCCGCAGCTTCGAGCATCGGCCTGTCACCCACTGTTACATCGATCTTGAGCGGCGGCGCTCAACCTTGGCCGCCGCGTGCCGTTAATGAACCTGAAAGTGCACCTGTACACGCACCTGAATCGATACCGATGGGCGACATGGCCAAGACGATCCCCTTTCCGCAGCACAAGACCACCCGCGCCCGGCGCCAAAAGGCCGAGTTGCTGCCGATGCCGCGCGCGAACGCGGACGAACTCGCGCTGCAACTGCATCTGGCGCTCGCTTCGCTGCGCGCGGGCGGCGCACAGCACGATGCGCAGGCGCTCCTGCATGCGCACGTGCTCGCGCAGTCGATTGCCGGCGCGGGCTACGGCGCGCTGACGCCCGACCAGGTCCGTTGCGCCGACGAGGCGATCCTCGCGTGCTTCGCGCGTGGTGCAGCCGAGAGCGTTTGGCGGTTCGACGAACCCGAGTTCGAGGCGGTCAAGGCGATTGTGGGTGTCTACGACCAGCAGTTGCAGAGCGCGCCGTTCTGGGTGCTGGCCGAGGCCAGCGAGCGGCTGGAGCGCATGCGCACGGGCGGCGCGGGCGACACCCGGCAGCCGATGCGCAAGCACGCCTGAGGCTGGCGGACAGACGCTCAGGCTCAGGCGGGCACGTCGATTGCGGCTCGCGATTCACCGGAATGGCCTGTTTTTTGCCGATCAGTCCCCACATGCATCGCCGCCACGAGACCTCGATAGCTTACGTATTGCCTGCAAACAGGGCCGGATAAAAGCAGGGGTCTCTGGCGCATCGTCCCGCGCCACGGCCATGCCTGTGCAATGGCCGTGCAGTGGCCGTGTGGCAGCATTGGCACGACATTTGACGAGCGGCGCGAATCGTGTTGACTTCCGGCAGTGGGCGTGACTAAAATTCGCCCGTCTTAACAAAAGGGGCTGACGCCTTGGACAGTAGCAGTTGTCGATCTTCGAATAGTTTCGCTGCCTGACCGGCACGACGTCCGCGCTCCCTTTTCTTTCAGCCGCCGTCTTGCCAGCCAGGCAGATGGTGCGCGTCTCGCAGTAATTTCCGTGCACTCTAATTAGCGTCGACCCGGCGCAGCCGCGTTTTTTCTCGCGCGCAGCGTAAGGCCGACATCGCGCCGTGAGCGAATTTCGCTCGCGGCACGGTCCGTTCATTGCGCGCATCGGCAGGCAGTCGATGCCGCGCAACCCACGGGCCGTCACTTGCGTTGCGCATGGCCCAGGCCGATGCAACGGGCGCCCGCCAGCGCGCGCCAGTTGCTCCGTCTTGCCGCCATTCGGGATTCGCCGCGCTTCCATGCCGCCCGCCCTGTGCCGGCGTTGCAGGCAGCGCCTGAGGCCGCGTAACAGCAATAAACCGCAACAAGCCGCATTAAGCAGCATTTAGCATGCATTAAGCAGCAACATCCAGAAACGCTGGTGCTTCAAGACATGAATCAGTTCAACCTGTTATTCGCCCCAGGAGGCCGCTGATGGAGTTCAGATTCAACCTGAACCGTACGGCCAACGCCTCGGCGTGGCGCGTGCTGCCCAATCGCTGGGATTTCGTGGCGTTCCCGCTGATCATCTGTTTGATCGCCATGGCCGTGGTGGGCTTTCACGAGACCATGGCGCCCATCGCCACGCTCAAGACCCAGGCGATCTCGCTCGACCCGGCCAACCTGCCCGAGTACGCCATGCGCACCACGCTGCGCATG
>NZ_CADIKL010000052.1 GCF_902859945.1 Paraburkholderia caffeinitolerans
CGGCCCTCGGGCCGCTGCCTGAGACGCCACCGTACGTTTCTTCTTCATCGGCATATCCATGATTTTTACCTCTCATGATATGCCTCGCCCACAAAATGCCGGATAGGTCCCCTAAAACCGGTGGCGAATACCACACATCACCAAATTCTGGTTCGAAGTGGTCGACGGCGCATTGCCATAAATCGCCGCGACCGCATATCGTCCCGACGCAGCCTGAAAATCATCATAAACGTATATGTCGGTCCGTTTAGACAGAAGGTAATCGAGGCTGATCTGCGCAGTGTGCCAGTGGGCACGCGAATCGGCTGCACCGCCATACCGGCCCATCGAGAAGATGTATGCGGCACCAACCGTTAAGGCCGGGTTGATCGGGTAGCTATAAGACGTGTCGAAATTAGTAAGCCGAAAGCTCGTCCCATCGAGGTAGCGAAAGCTCGACTGGTCGACTATAACGTTCCAGGTTCCAGCTTTTCCGAATTGAACGGTCGATCCAACGCCGTAGTTGCGTTGCCGCTCGGTTCCGACCGATCGATTGATGGGGCTTGTCCGAAAGAGGAAAAATGGCGCAGCTGCATAGTCATCGGTCACCGCGCCAGCGGTATTTGCGGTACCTGGTCGATCCAGCTCCGCATATGCCGCGGCAATCTTGATGTTCGACCAGGTGTAGCTGCCGCCAGCACTCCACGCCCGATTGAAGTTGAACGCGCCTGCCGCATTGCTGAATGCGTAGAGGACCGACGCATTGAAACCACCGATTGACGGAAAGCTATATTTCACCGAGTTGTTGTAACGCCAACTGCCCATCAAGTTGTCGGCGTCGCCAGGGTGTGCGGCGAGGCCATTCGTCGTGAGCGGCGCCATCTGGCTGAGATAATCCCAGAACTCGTCGTACTGTCGTCCCAATGTTAACGTGCCGAAACGCTGGTCGCCGAGGCCTACGAAGGCCTGCCGTCCGAACATACGGCCCCCTTGCTGGAACGCGCCACTCGTTACGTCGAACCCATTTTCAAGTTGAGCGAGCGCGTAAAGACCACCTCCCAAGTCTTCACGAACCTTGAGGCCCCAACGAGAGTTCTGGTTTGCGCCACTCAACATCTTGTAGACGTGGCTTCCGCCTGAGTTGTTAACCCATTCGACGCCAACGGACATGATTCCGTACAGCGTCACGCTGCTTTGGGCAAAGGCATTGCACGACAGAAGTAGCGTGCCGATTGCGAGGTAGTGCTTCATTTCTGGGTATTCGGCTTGTTATTAATATCTCGTTGCATTCGGATCACGCTGCAATATGTGCAGCGCGACGGACGTTTTTACGTGAGTGAATGAGCACCACGATGCCGCCGGCAATCAGCAAAGCAGCAAGGACATAGAGGCCCGCATCAAGGCGCCCTGTGGAAGTCTTGATCCATCCGATTAGCGATGGGCTGAAAAAGCTTCCGAGTTGACCGAGGCTACTAATGAGGGCGATACCACCAGCCGCACCTGTCCCGGAAAGATAGTCCTGAGGCATGGACCAAAAAATTGGCAGCGCAGCGAAAGTCAGCACAACCGCGATACTGAGAAAGAGCAAAGCCGAGTAGAGATCGCTCCCGTACAGCCCGATCAGGAACAACGCAATGCCGCCGCCAATCGTGCAGAAGGCATAGTGAAAATGTCGCTCACGATGCTTGTCCGAATGTCTTGAGATCAGGATGATCCCAATAGCGCCGATTCCGTACGGGATGGCGCTCAGCAATCCGGTATCCAGAAGGCTGTGAATTCCCGCACCGTGGATGATCGTGGGCAACCAGAAACTGATAGCCATCGTTCCGCAAGTCAGCGTGAAATAGACCGCTGAAAACAGATACACCATCGGGTTGCGGAATGCACCCTTTACTGACTGCGATGCAGCCGGTGCTTTCAAGGCGAGATCACTGGCCAGGTCACGCTCGACAAATTGCTTCTCATGGTCGGTGAGCCATCGCGCGTCGGTGGGACTATCGACGAGAAAGAATCGAACGACGAAGCCCATCAGGACCGCCGGCATACCTTCCAGAATGAACATCCATTGCCAACCCGCCAACCCGTGCAGACCTGCTGCGTACTGCATGATCGCGCCTGACAGAATTCCACCGGTCACACCAGCGACTGCGACCGCAACGAACAACCATGCCGTGACTGACGCCCTGCGCGAGGCGGGGAACCAGTAGGTCAGGTAAAGGATGATCCCCGGGAAAAAACCTGCCTCAAATACGCCGAGAAGAAAGCGCATCACATAAAGCATCCATGGCGTGGTAACCAGCGCCATGCATGACGAAATGATGCCCCAGCCGATCATGATCCGCATGAACGTGCGTCTCGCGCCGATACGTTCGAGCAGCAAATTGCTCGGCACCTCGCAGATGAAGTAGCCCAAAAAGAACACACCAGCGCCGAGACCGTAGACGGCATCGCTGAATCCCAGATCGGACTTCATCTGCAACTGGGCGAAACCAATGTTAATGCGGTCAAGAAATGCAATGACGAAGCCCGTGAATACAAACGGCACGATGTGGCGGCTTATCTTGCGGTAAAGGCTGTTGGTGTCCCCTGGGTGTATCGTGGGATTCGGTGTCATGCTCGTCTCCAAACTGCAACGCAAGCGGCGTTGCGTGATTTATGTAGTACGGCCCGGCATGCCAGTGCCGGTGGTCTGCCCCATGCTCTGACTTGATCAAAGTTAAGTTGCATACCTTCGATTTTGAGAGAGTCGCAGCCCTTTGCTTGTCATAAATTATTAGGACGTGCTTTCCCTTATGATGTGCCCATTGAGCGGCGTGATTTGAGACCCAAAATAGAAAAAGCCCATCCGTCCGGATGGGCTTCTCTGTGATGATTCAGGCCGTTTAGCGTATTTCGACTGCCTGATCGATCGGGCCGAAGACAGACGTGCCGTCCTCTGCAATGGCCTCCATTTTGATCCGATCGCCGTTTTGCAGGTAACGCTGCTGCTCGCTCTCTGCAACGCCGGCAAGTGCTTGCCGAACTCGCGCTTCCGTCACGCACGCGCTACCAGTCGTCGGATCGGCGTTACTTATCGTGCCTGCGCCAACGATGGTCCCGGCGCACAGGGCGCGGGTCCGTGCCAGATGCGAAATGATCTGCCCGAAGTTGAAGACTGTATCTTCACCAGCATTCGGTGTTCCGAACACTGCGCCATTGAACTCGATCCGCACGGGTAGATGCAGCATCGCGTCGCGCCATGCGTTGCCTAGCGCTGCCGGAGAAACTGCCACCGGTGCGAAACTGCTCGCGGGCTTGCTTTGGTAAAAGCCAAAGCCTCGGGCAAGCTCACTGGGAATGAGCCCACGCAATGACACGTCATTCACAAGGACGACGAGAGCGATGCAATCGGATGCTTCTTCGACCGAAGCGCCTAAGGGCACATCGGTGGTAATTACAGCGATCTCCGCTTCGAAGTCGATCCCATGGTCCTCACTGATCGCGATAATGGCATCATGGCCCGCAAGCATTACATCGGAGCCGCCCTGATATACGAGGGGATCTACCTCGTAACGGTCAGGTATCGGTTCCTTTCGCCACTGGTACATGAGCCGCGCGTGGTTTCTATACACCGATCCATCAGCCCATTGATACGCGCGCGGTAGAGGCGCGAGCGCCATGCGGGGATCGAACGAGTCACATGATACCCAGCCGCACGCGTCAAGGCGACGGCACAAGGTTTCGAGTTGCGGTGCGATGTCAGACCAGTTATCGAGCGCCTGTTGAAGGGTTCTCGCGATGGTGGACACGGCCACGCATCGCTGATGGCTCGACGACACAACGACGAGTTCACCGTCACGAGTGCCGTTCGACCGTGTTGCCAGTCGAAGAATGGGAGATTTCATGCTCATGCTGTTTCCTTCGCGCTTTTCTTTCGTTCGTTTGCCTCAGCGGTCCACTCCGCTAATTGCTGATGGGCGTGTGTGGCAAATGCCTGGATGACCTCGGACGGCGCGACTTCAATTGTCAATTCGAGGCGGAATCCATTGGGATCGAAAAAGTAAATCGACTCAATGTAGCCATCGTGATCAACAACCCCAAGCACCTCCACGCCATGGTCAAGCAAGCGTGCTTTCATTTCCTCAAGCCGTTGCCGGTTATCGACCCGCAGGGCAATGTGGTTGACCCATGCAGGCGTGTTCCCGCTGGGTTCTGCGCGCGTGCCGTCGCCGAGATCGAAGAACGCGATATGAGATCCGTCGTACATGCGGAAGAAGATGTGGACATATGGGCAGTATTCGCCGGTGCTCGGCACGTGATCCTTTTTGATCACGTGGACGAGAGGCATTCCCAGAATGTCCTCGTAGAAATGTCGAGTCTCTTCAGCATCACGTGATCGCCACGCGAAGTGATGGAGACCGAGAACTGCACCGAGTGGCGCGGTGGCGTCAGGGCCAGTCGAAGTATTCGTATGTGGTGTGTTCATGGCGAAATCCCGGACGAGTGATTGAGCCAACGTGGTTGTATGAACGCTGAGCTTTATGCAGAAAGGGAAGGTGTCGGCAGATCACGGAGCGCCGTTCCGATTGCTTCCTCGCAGAGCACTTCGTCTCCCACACGCTCGAACAGCAGTAAAGTCAGTCTTGCAAGAAAGAGCGATTCGGCTTCTCTACCTGCGCTGCTCACGGCTCGAGCGCACAGTGTGTAGATTCGATCCCTTGCGCTCGCATTCAGCTGTGACATGATTCCTCCAATTCATCAAACACCGTGGCGCATGCGCGCGATAGACCATCCCATACGTCCTCGACTGACGGTTGACGCCACCTTGCCGCAACGTGTCCATCGGGTCGCAACAGGTAGGCACACCCGTCGGCGGCACCGTACGACTGCAGGATTTTTTCGTATTCATCGGCGGCGGCAAAAAGGTCAGCTTCGCTACCGACAACGCCCAGATTTCGAACCTGAACCGGAACCGGGATTTTGGCGACGAGATCCGCAAGCGTTCGCACACGGCCCGCAGACATGCCGAATCCAAGCAGCGTGAAGGCCGCGAAATCGAAGACATCGCTAAGGAACCGGCCTTCGATATCCAGCGGCAAATCAACAGCAACAGAACCGGGAGCCGGACCGGCATCGAATCCGGTGTCAGGCGTCCCCGCGTTCACTGAATATGTGACTGCGTGGGTTTGCCGAGGATTGACGAGTTTGGCGATGGACGGATTGTCCTTTGCGAGCGACAGGCACGCTTCTCGCATCAGATCGAATCCGCGCGAAGGGGGGGACATGAACTCCGTGCTTCGCATGGCATTTGCGGCGTTCTCATGAAAGGCTTCGATTCGCTCGGCGCTATAACCGTCGAGAAGCGCTTCATTGGCGCGACCCGTTGCGACAAGTGCGAGCTTCCATGCCAGATTGTCCGCGTCATCAAATCCCGAGTTGAGACCGCGTACCCCAAAAATCGGCATGGCGTGTGCCGCGTTGCCTGCAAACAGAATTCGCCCATGGCGATACGAATCGAGCGTCATCGCTCCTGCGCGGTAGACCGATGTCCAAACAGGCTTCCAAGGCAAGTGCCCCTCGCCGATAGCGTCGAGATGGGTCTGCACGAATTCCTGCACGCGTGACGGTGAAAGCGCATCTTCAGGGGAATCCCCGTCTCGCAACTGGTAGTCAATTCTCCAGATGTTGTCGGGCTGACGATGCATCAGGATGGTCGAGCCAGGCCACCATGGCGGATCGAACCACGCCCGTCGTTCAGTCGGTGCGTTGCTCGGAAGTTCGATATCGATAATGACGTATCGACCCTCATAAGCCGTTCCTTTCAGCTCAAGCCCGAGCTCTTTGCGGACGAAGCTTTGGCCGCCATCGCATGCGACAAGCCAATCCGTGCTTGTTCGATATTTTTCGACCCCGTTGTCGACTTCAAGCTCAGCTCCGGCGTCGAGCGCAACAAAGCGTGTCACCCGTGAGTTCCAGCGCACATCAATCACGCCGGGCGTAGACGCGTTGACTCGCTCGATGGCCTGAAGCAGGAAATGCTCGATGTAGTATTGCTGAAGATTGATCATCGGCGGCAGCTTCTCCGATGGGTCATCGTGCATCGTGAAGTCAAAAACCTCATGCTCGCGATAAAAGCTGCGGCCGCGACTCCATCGCAGGCCCTTTTCAAGAAACTGGTCCAGCGCACCCAGTCTTTCGACGATCTGCAAACTGCGCCGCGAAATGCATGCAGCGCGGCTTCCTTCACAGACCGAATCGTCAGCTTCGATCACCACCGAAGACACGCCAAAACGCGCCAGTCCCAACGCGGTGGCAAGTCCCACCGGTCCGCCGCCGACGATGATGACTTTGTGTCTGACAGGCTCCGATCCGTTGTCCAGCAGCGGAACCGTGGGAGCAAAGCGTTGATATGCAAAGGGACCGATACGGTCGATACCTTTGTATGTGTCGTTCATGAAATGTCTCCTTCGCTGATTGCGCTTAGCACGCCCTTTAGCGTCTAATGTTTGTGCATCGACGAGCTGGTGCTATTGTTCGCGAAATGTCGTGTTTCGTTGTCGTATGTTCTTATGACGTATAAACCCTGGGGAACAATGAAATACTGGAGAATCAAGGCGCCAAACGAGGACGTCCCGTTGCCTTTCGTGACCAAAGTCGTTGCGGGAATCGGCACCGAGGAACTCGCGCAATACATACTTGACGCGATGCAAGCGCTAGTTCCAGTAAGCCACTGCACCGTGTTTGCTCTTCAGGCAAACGGTCGTGTGTCGGCTCTCTCGACTGCCAGTGCGCATGGGGCCGTGGCCACGATTACGGCGGTCGATTACTACAGCAACCGATTCGACCTACTGGATAGCAACATGACGTGGCTTTCGCGCAAGCGCTCGCCTGCACGTTCGCAGCTTTGGATGAGTCACCAGTTTGCTGAAGACGTTAGCGACCTGAAGTATCGAGACCTCTGCTACACGAAGCCGGGCATTCGGGAACGAGCCTCAATCCTGCTGCTCGACTGTCAGGGGCTTCGCGCCGCGATTAGTCTTTACCGGAACCTGTCTTTTGCGCTTTTTTCGGAACGGGACTTTGAGACAATCACGCGGTGCGCGCCTGTGCTACATGAAGCCGTACTCGCTCAGGTACGGAAGTCATCGCGTCGAGCGGTCAGCGACGAATTGCACCATCGCATACTGACGAATCTTGCACATCGCGAGAAGCAGGTTATTTCGTACCTGCTTGAAGGAAAGACGTCCAGAGAGACTGCTGCGCTGCTGGAGCTATCCGAAACGACAGTCTTAACTTATCGCTATCGAGCCTTCGCCAAGCTGGGGATAAAGTCTCAGCGCGATTTGCTAACGACACTTGATCGCCTGCCGGCAAATTTGGGGGCTCCAAAGAAGCGTCAATAGCGAGTAAGCAAGCCGAGGACACGGAACTCGGTCGGAGCAGTCAAGTGCAGCGCCGAACGCCCCTTCAGGGGTTCCCGGACCAGCCCTCAGCCTCCATACGTGTTGTCCGCCTTTGAGCGTGGATCTGAAGCGGTCCTCGCGACGGGAGTCGCCTGGGGCATCGGCCTTGCCGTCGCCGGTGCGATCTTCAGCGACTGCAACTCGTGCTGGAGAGGTGGCGACGTCAACATCAACTCCGACAGGGCCACGAAGATCGACCGACGCGCGGATCACGCCGTGGAGAAAGTTGGTCGCGACCTTGTCGCCAATCGCGACGATCAAGTTGCAACCCGCGCGCAATGAATTACGCGATCGGAAACGCGCGCTCCAGAATCGCGGCCACATTCACGCCGGCGGGCAGCGTGCCGAACACGCGGCCCCACTGGTCGTCGAAGCGGCTGGCGATGAACGCGTCCGCGACCGGTGCGGGCGCGAATTCGCGCAGCAAACGCGCCTGCACCAGCAGAATCAAACGTTGCGCCTCGCGACGCGCGAGGAATTCGAGCGTATCGGCGTCTTGCCGGAACGCGCGCGGAATGGCTTCGAGGCTGGGGCGCAAGCGCGCGTCGTCGCCGCACACCGAGGCCAGATCGGCCATCAAGGCTTCGAGCGCATCCGGCTCGCGGCCGATCGCACGCAGCATGTCGAGCGCCATCACGTTGCCCGACCCTTCCCAGATCGAGATGACCGGCGCTTCGCGATACAGGCGCCCCATCGGGCCTTCGTCCATATAGCCATTGCCGCCGAACACTTCCATCGCTTCACCGGTCAGTTCGATGCTGCGCTTGGCGACCCAGTACTTGGACGCAGGCGTCACAATCCGCTTGTAGGCGCGCTGAAGCGGCGAGTCTTCCGCACGCGCGAACGCTTCGGTCAGGCGCATCATCAATTGCGTCGCGGCCTCGCTTTCCAGCGCCAAGTCGGCCAGCACGTTGCGCATCAGCGGCTGGTCCACGAGGTATTTGCCGAATGCCTGGCGACCGCGGGCGTAGTGAATCGACTGCACGAGCGCCTGGCGGATCGTGCCGGTGCTGCCCATGACGCAATTCAGGCGCGTATAGGACGCCATCTCGATGATGGTCGGGATGCCGCGCCCTTCTTCGCCGATCATGCGCCCCCAAGCCCCCAGGAATTCGACCTCGCTGCTGGAGTTGGAGCGGTTGCCGACTTTTTCCTTCAAGCGCTGGATATGAATGGCGTTCTTGGTGCCGTCCGGACGCCAGCGCGGCACGAAGAAGCACGAAAGACCATTCTCAGTGCGCGCGAGCACGAGGTGCGCATCGCACATGGGCGCCGAAAAGAACCACTTGTGGCCGGTGATCTCGTACTCCGCGCCGCGCCCTTCGCCGCGCAGCGGCGTGGCGCGCGTGCTATTGGCGCGCACGTCGGAGCCGCCCTGCTTTTCCGTCATGCCCATACCGACGAGCATCGACGACTTCTGCTCAAACGGAATATCGCGCGCGTCGTAGCTGAGCGAATAGAGCTTCGGCGCAAGCTGCTCAAATAGTTCGGGTTCCTTCTGAAGCACCGGGATGCATGCGAAGGTCATCGAATTCGGGCATTGCGAGCCGGCCTCGATCTGGCCATGCATCGAAAAACCCGCCGCGTACGCCGCCCATGCGCCCGGACGCGAATCGCTGAATGGCCGCGCGATCAGATCATGCTCGCGCGCCATTTTCATGAAGCCGTGCCACGCGGGGTGGAATTCCACGCGGTCGATGCGATTGCCCTGGCGGTCGAACGTGTGGAGTTCGGGTTTGAAGTGGTTGGCGTCCTCGGCCATTTGCACCATTTCCGCGCTGCCGAGCAGCCCGCCATGGCGTGTCAGCTCCTCCTCATAGGCCGCGCCGCCGCCGCGCCGGACCGCCTCTTGCAGCGCGATATCGGTGCTGTAGAGGTTATAATTTTTTAATTCCGGCACGACATTCGTGACTTCATGGGTTTTCCAGTTCATATCGCAATGTCCCTTTCCTGTTCCGTTATCTTGCGTCGACACCCACTGGCACGCGAACTGCCCAGCCAGCGGCCGACACGGGATTCACATAACAGTGTAGGGAGGAATGCTCGCGGGGGTGTTCGGGTTTGAAAAACGTCACGCCGCCAACCTCAGGCGCAATAGCGACGACGGCAACAACCGCATCGAAGCGCCGCCGGCCCGCCCAATCACGGGCACTCGCCACAACCGAAGCCATTCAGCAAGCGTTTATCCAGTTGCTGGTCGAGCGCAGCTACCGCGCGGTATCGATTCGCCAGATCGTGGCGCTGGCGGGCGTGGGCACCGGCAGCTTCTACGAATACTATTCGAGCAAAGACGAACTGGCCGCCGTGTGCATCCGCCTGCGCATCCGGGACATCGCGGCCACGATGCTCGAATGCATCGACGCACACCAGAACGAACCGTTGCCGCAGCGCGTCGACGCGCTGATCCATGCCCAAAGCGCCGCGCCATTGGCCGATCCCGAACAGTGGAGCGCCCTGTTCGTTCTCGAGCGCCGCATTTCGGAAATGGAAACCTATCGGGATCTCTACGGCGAGTTCGTGCGGATGTGGACAAAAGCGCTTGCTGGAGGGCCCGGATGGCCCGATGGCGCGCCAACCCAGGACGCGGCCTTCGCCGCTCACTCGATGGTCTACGGCCTCGTAACGCAGGCGCTCATAACCCGAACGGTCCCGCCCGATGCCGACGCGATCGGCCGGTTGCTGCGCACGGCGGTGCACGGCTATCTTTCAGTGGTCGCGCCGCTGGCGTACCGGTTGCATCGTTTCGCCTAGTCCGCCAGCGTCAGAGGCGATTCACCAGCCGGTCCCGCAATTGCCGGCGCAACACCTTGCCGATCGGCGATTTCGGCAGATCGTTCACGAAGATCACATGCCTCGGCACTTTATAAGCGGCGAGGCTCGTGCGCGCAAATTCAATCACGTCAGCCTCGGTCAGCCCCGCGTCCTTTTTCACCACGAAAGCGGCAGGTGTTTCTCCGGATTGCGAATCCGCCACGCCTACCACCGCAACCTCCAGAATGCCCGCGTGCTGAAACAGCACGCCCTCCACCTCGTTCGGGTAGACGTTGAAACCCGAAACCAGAATCATGTCCTTCTTGCGATCGACGATCTTGATCACGCCGCGCTCGTCCATGATCCCGATGTCACCAGTCGCAAAGAACCCATCGGGGCCGATCACGCGCTCGGTTTCCTCCGGCCGGTTAAAGTAGCCTTGCATGACAGAAGGCCCAGCGACACAGATCTCGCCCGGCATGCCCGCGCCTACCGCCGCGCCGCTGTCATCGCGGATTTCAACGCGCACGGAAGGCAGCGGCACGCCGATCGTTCCATCGAAGGCAGTACGCGTGACGGGATTGGCCGTCACGGCTCCTGCGGCCTCGGATAAACCGTAGACCTCCAGCACCGGAGTGCCCGTGAGTTTTTGCCAGCGTTCGGCCACTGCGGGCTGTGTCGCGGTAGCGCCGCCAAAGGTTTTGCGCAATGCGGAGAAGTCGAGTGCACCGAAGTCTTCATTGTTCATCAGCGCCGTGAATAGCGTGTTAAGACCACCAACGAAGGTTGGGCGGTGCGTTGCGAAATCTTTCACGAGGGAGGGAATATCGCGTGGGTTCATGACCAGAACGCAGCGCTGCCCCAGATGGAACGTGACCAGACATTGGCACACCAGAGCCGCCACGTGATAGAGAGGCAGCGCGACGAGCGTAATTTCACCGCTCTCGCGGAACGCCGGCTTGATCCAAGCCGCAACCATCAGCACATTCGCGACCACGTTGCCGTGCGTTAGCGCCGCCCCTTTGGGCTCGCCGGTCGTGCCGCCGGTGTATTGCAGAAACGCCCGGTTTGCGTGATTCAGTTCTGGTTTCGTGAAGTCCGTAGCCGCGTGCGTGGTCATGGCCACTTTGAAGGCAATCGCAGCGTCGATCGTCCAGTCCGGGACGAGCTTTTTCCTTTTTCGAACGACATAATCGACAATCACGGATTTCGGAAAGTGCTGCATATCCGACACGTGCGCAACGATAACGTGCTCGATCGAGACATGAGCAAGCGCCTGCTCGACGGTGGCGGCGGAAATCTCAAGGACCACGATTGCACGCGCACCGGAATCCTTGATCAAATTCACCAGTTCCGGCGCGGTATACAGCGGGTTCACGTTGACCACGGTGAGCCCGGCCCGGAGTGCGGCGAACATCGCGATAGGATATTGCAGAGAGTTCGGCAACATTAGCGCGATGCGGTCCCCGGGGTTCAGTCCAAGGTCCTTCTGGAAATAGGCGGCGAGGCGCGCGGAGTACTCGTCCAACTGGTGATAGGTGAGATCCACGCCGAATTGATGAAAGGCGATCCTGTCGCTGAAGCGCGCAACGGCTTGCTCCAGGAGAGCCGCCATCGAGGGACAGTCATTGAGGTCGATGTCCGCCGCAACGCCAGCGGGGTATTGCGAAAGCCAGGGCTTGGGTGACATTTCGTCCTCCGCTGCGGATTGCTGCGAAGTTTGCTGTTTTTCCAGCGAGGTTTCTGAACGTTGTACGGAGAACGTTTGGCGTGGTGAGCTGGAAGCGTTTTGAAGGCTCGACTTCCAGAGTAGTCTCGCCATGAAGTAGCGCGTGTGTTGTAGCGCACATATGCGTGAGATCGGATGGGCATATCTGCGCTAAGGTCTGTTGATTAATGGCGGCCTTAAGATTGTGGCCATCCTGCCTACGATCTGACGCGGTCGTCCGAAATCGAGCCCTTGCAGCCGGTCAAGAGAGCGCGACCACGAGTGTCAATTCGCTCTCCTTGTTTGGCTCTTCCCGGAAAACGTCAGGCACGAGCTGCTTCGCATCCCCTTCCCAGCCGGTGAAGTACGTTTCAGAGCGGCTTCGTTGATAGCTTTTTCCTGTTTCGTTCAGATGTAGTGCTTATCAATGCGTTTGTGGTATTCGGGTTTTATTCCCGGCGTGATGAAGTGGCGACTTTCAGAAATTGCGTCAGATCGGCAACGACAAACCAAATTTCACGCGCGACATCACCACCATCGTTTCGAAATGGCGAATGTTCGGGTTTTGCCGAAACACTCGATTGGCAAATTCCTCGTAGTTATCGATGTCGCGCACCGAAATTAGTAGCACGAAGTCGGCCCTTCCGGTTACGACGTAGCACTGCATGACTTCGGGCACTTCGTTCAAAAAACGCTTGAATTCGTCGAGCAGGTCGAGCCGTTCCCGCTCGACCTGCACCTGTACCCACATCATGATCGGCAAACCGACCTTGTTCGGCGCCAGCACAGAAGTGTCCTGCAGGATATAGCCGTCCTCGCGCAAGCGCTTGACGCGCCGCAAGCACGCAGGTGGGCTCAAATTGACCAGCGCGGCGAGCGCCTGGTTGCTGATCTGGTTGTCGATTTGAAGTTGGGCCAAGATGCGGCGATCGTAATCATCCAGCGGCGACTCGGGCGGTTTGTCCATATTTCGCGCATGCATTGAAAAACGAAATCCAATTAATCAAAAATGGCCTTCGAGAATATTGGATTTCTCAAAGCCTCCCTAGAATCGTATCACCACCCGGTGCTTGATTTCACGGAGAAAACCATGCGACACCCGCTCCTCACCGCCGCGCTCGCGCTGGCGTTTTGCTGCGCCGCCGCGCATGCGCAAACCGTCGTCACAATTGGCTATGCGGGCGCACTCACTGGCGCTCAGGCTCATTTCGGCAAGGACAGCGAACGCGGCATCCGGCTGGCGTTGGACGAAATCAACGCGTCGCATCCGGTGATCGGTGGCAAACCCGTGAAGTTCGAGCTCGACGCGCAGGACGACGGCGCCGATCCGCGCCTGGCAACCACGGTCGCGCAGCGGTTCGCCGACAATCGTGTAAGCGCCGTCATTGGTCATCAGAATTCGGGCACGTCAATCGCGGTAGCACGCATCTACGCGCAGCAACACATTGCCGAACTGACTCCATCAGCAACTAGCCCCGAGTTCACCCGGCTGGGTTTCGATACCACATTCCGCATGCTGGCCAACGACGATTTCCTCGGTGAAGCGCTCTCGCGCTATGTGTCCGACACGCTGCATGCCAAGCGTGTAGCAGTCGTCGACGACCGCACCGCCTACGGCCAGGGCATCGCCGATGTGTTCGCCAAGCAAGTACAGGCATCCGGTGACACGATCGTCGCGCGGGAATATACGACCGACAAGGCCTTTGATTTCGCGGCGGTGCTCACCCGTGTCAAAAGCGCCAACCCGCAGGCGATTTTCTTCGGCGGCATGGACACGCAAGGTGGCCCCATGCTCAAGCAAATGCGCCATTACGCTATTGAGGCGCCGCTCATTGGCGGAGACGGTCTGTGCACCGCCGAGATGAGCAAGCTCGCAGGCGCGGCACTTGACGGCAACCTGTATTGTGCCGACGGCGGCCGCAGTCTTGCGAAGATGCCAGGCGGGCCAGCCTTCGCTGCGAAGTTCACGAAGACCTACGGCGAACCGGTGCAGTTGTACGCGCCCTATGCCTATGACGCGATGATGGCCATCTACCATGCCGCCGTGCTTGCACAATCAACCAAGGCACCGGACATCGTATCTGCCCTGCATCGTGTCGTGTTCCAAGGCGTCACGGGGTCGATCGCCTTTGACGCCCACGGCGACCTACGCACGCCTGCCGCCACTATATCCACCTATCACGCAGGCAATAAAACGGCTTTGACCGAGGTATCGAAATGACGCGGGAAATCCTTCCAGTCGGCACGCCATCGCTGCGCGAAACGGCATCTCCTGTAACCGACTTGAGCGACCTCGCTGTTGTCGCCGAAGCGTCTGCCCTGGGAGACGCGATACGCGCCTTTCGCGCCAAGCATGGCTTCGGACGCGCCATCGCGGCGCCTCAGATCGGGATACACAAACGCATGATCGGCCTCGCGCTGCCCGGCTGGCCCGAGGTAATCGTCAATCCCGAAATCGTCTGGCAGAGCGACGAACGCATGACGCTTTGGGACGATTGCATGTGCTTCCCCGACATGCTCGTACGCGTTGAGCGCTTCGTTTCGATTTCGGTGCGCTTCACCGATCTCACCGGCGCGGTGCATCTTAAGGAACGCTTGTGCCAGGCGGACGCAGAGTTGATGCAACACGAGATCGACCATCTGGACGGCAAGCTCTCGTTTGACCGCGCGGTAGGGGCCAACCCGATCGTGCACCGCAGCGTCTTCGAAGCTGCCCGCGTCGACTTCGCCCGCGAAGTCGACTATTACCCCCAAACTGTACGAGATCCTTCATGACCCAACCTGACGTGGGGCGCATCGATGGCCTGACCTACCCGCACGGCGTCGCTTATATGGCGGGGCGCTTCCTTCCCATGTCCGAGGCGCGCATCTCGGTGCTTGATTGGGGCCTGCTTCATTCTGACGTGACGTACGATACCGTGCACGTCTGGGACGGCAAGTTCTTCCGCCTGGACCTGCACATCGAACGCTTTCGCCGTTCGCTGGCCAAGCTGCGCCTTACCGTGCCACACGACGACGACGCGCTCCGCGGCATTCTCATCGAGTGCGTGCGCCGCTCGGGACATCGCAACGCCTATGTCGAGATGCTCTGCACGCGCGGCATCTCGCCGACTTTCAGTCGCGATCCGCGCGAGGCGCTCAATCAATTCGTCGCTTTCGCCGTGCCGTTCGGCTCGGTGGCTAACGCCCGCCAGGTCAAAGAGGGCCTGCATTTGTACCTGATCGACAGCGTGCGGCGCATTCCGCCAGAGTCGGTCGATCCGCAGATCAAGAATTATCACTGGCTCGACCTGGTGACCGCGCAGTTCCATGGTTTCGACGCCGGTGCAGAAACGGTTGTCATCAAGGACATGGACGGGAATATCGCCGAAGGCCCGGGGTTCAATATCTTTGCCGTCAAGAACGGCACGCTATACACGCCCGAACGCGGCGTGCTGCATGGCATCACGCGCCGCACGGTGTTCGACATCGCCGCGCAAGAGGGCTTTGCCGTGAACGCAGGCGCAGTGGACGAAACATTGCTGCGTGATGCCGACGAGATCTTCATTACTTCGACAGCAGGCGGCATCATGCCGGTCTCACGTCTGAACGACACGCCGGTAGGTAACGGCCGGCCGGGCGAGATCACCCAGGCGGTCTTCCGTGTCTACTGGGCCTGGCACAATGATCCGGCGTACACGCTCGACGTCGATTACGACGGGGACCATCATGCTCGATGAGGCGTTGCGCTTTCGGCTCGACGCGCGCCAGCAAGCACTGGCGACACGACACGCGACCACGCGTGAATTGGCGATCACCTCGGCGCAGGGCGGGACTGTAGTGGCGCAAGCGTCGCCGGGCGGCAGGACGCACGACTACGTCAACCTATGCGCCAACCGCGACGCGGCCACTGCCGCGCACGCCCTTGCCGCGGCGTCCGACGGAGGCGCGCGGCTGCTGGTCACGGACGGGGTCTTCTCGATGGACGGCACGCAGGCGCCGCTGGCCGCGCTTGGCGCCGTGTGCAGGCAGCACCGCTCGCAGCTGGTAATGGACGATTCGCATGGCATCGGTGTGATCGGTGCAACTGGGCGGGGCACTGCCGAGGTCCGGCAGCAGATAGCGGCGGTCGATCTCTACGTCGGCACGTTGTGCAAGGCACTGGGCGGCGCATCGGGCGGCTTTGTCGCAGGTCCCGCCGTCGCCGTGAACACCATCCGCCAGTTCGGCCGTCCCTACTTATTCTCGAATGCGCGGATGCCGACTATCGCGGCGGCGTCGATCCGCGCACTGGACCTCATCGAGCGTGGTGAGATCGATTTCGCACGACTGACTGCGATGAGCATGTACCTGCGGCGTGCGCGTTGGCCAATTGCGGTGTGTTCGCCCAGTCCTTCTCGTATCCCGTCGTTCCCGAAGGACGGGCCCGTCTTCGTTTGCAGGTCTCGCTTGCCTTGTCCGACAACGATCTCGAGTGCGTGCTGAGCGCGTTCCGTTCGATACGCCGCTGAGCGCCGACTGCGCTACGCCATGACTTGATGGCGTAGCGCGTCTCTCTTCCCCTTACCTTTCGTAGGTCCGACCATGAACACGCATACTTCCCGAGCGCACGACACTCGGGCTCGCCCCGGCACGTCTATCGTGACCACGCCGACCCGCGCTCGGCGGGCCGTGATTGCGGCATCCCTCGGCAATATCCTGGAGTGGTACGACTTCGTGCTGTATGCGTACTTCTCCCCCCAAATCGCGCATCACTTCTTTCCGGCCGCCAGTGAGACGACGTCGTTCCTGGTCGCCACCGCCACGTTCGGCGTCGGTTTTGTGGCGCGGCCACTGGGAGCGATCGTGCTCGGCGCCTACGGTGACCGGGCCGGCCGCAAGGCGGCGTTGCTGTGGGTGATTGTTATGATGTCGATCGGCACTGCTCTGATCGGCTTGACGCCAGGCGTTGAAGTGGCAGGCGTCGCCGCCTCGACGTTGATCGTTGCCGCACGGGTGTTGCAAGGCTTTGCGTCGGGAGGTGAATGGGGCGGTGCGACGAGCTTTATTGTCGAACATGCCCCGCCCAACCGGCGAGGTCTCTACGGCAGTTGGCAGCAGGCCAGCCTTGCCGTGGCGTTGCTGCTCGGATCCCTGAGCGCGGGGACGATGACGTGGCTGATGTCGGCCGCTACGCTGGCCGACTGGGGGTGGCGCCTGCCGTTCGTGGCGGGGGCAGTGCTGATCGGTGCGTTCGGCTTTTGGCTGCGGCGCAATGTCGAGGACTCCCCGTGCGCCGTGGCACATGATACCGACACGGCACCGATCCGCACCGCGCTGCGCGAGCACGGCCGCGTGTTGAGCATCGGCAGCCTGTTCACGATCGGTTGGACGGTTACCAACTACCTGTACCTGCTTTACATGCCGATCTACCTGACACGTACGCTCGGCCTACCCGCGTCGCAGGCACTCGTGGCCGCAAGCCTGCAGATCGCCTGCTTCATGATTTTGTCGCCGGTCATCGGACATCTCTCGGATCGCTGTGGGCGTCGCCCCGTGATGACAGTGGGCGCGCTATGCGTGTTGCTCGGCACCTATCCGCTATTCGCTTTCATGGCGACGCAACCACATCTCGGTCAGATTATCGGCGCCGTGTGCGTATTGGCCATTTTTATGGCGACGCTGACCGGCGCAGCACCCGCTTGGCAGGCCGAGCTGTATCCGTCGGCAATACGCACCACGTCGATATCGCTCAGCTACAACTTTGCCGTCACCATCTTTGGCGGCTTCGCCCCGTTCGTGGCGACTTGGCTAATCGGCATGACGGCGGACGCGCTCTCGCCAACCTGGTACATCGCTGGCGGCGCTCTCGCGAGCCTGGTCGCAGTACGCCTCTCACGCGAGACAGCGCATGTACCGTTGCGCTAATGCACAAGAACGGAGGGTTGTATCGCGATAATAGAAGTGAGGCGTGCGCACTCCGGAATGAATAGGAATGCTTACATGATCAGCAAATAGAATTTCCCGGCCGCAGTTCTAATGTTTCGCTCGTCGTGCATCTGCCTTTTGCGAATCATGTGCATCAACTCGATGCCGGACAGAATGCTGCGCGTCATCAACAACGTCTCCGAACCATTAATACCGGCGTTCAAGGTGGTGCGAGACTCACGCCAGGTCTGGGTGGATCAACGAAACACGTATACTCCCCACCAGTACTGTCATATACTACCATCCAGTATCCACACTTCGATGCCGTCATACCCCTTTCCCCTGACAATTAAGAATCGCGTACTCACGCGAGTGCATCAGGTTCGCGGTTCGATTCGCCGTTGGGAGATACTTGGCATAGTGGAAGACGTCATGAAGGGCAAAATCCAGTTCGCGCCTTGCGTCACGCACACAAGCCGCTCACCTGCATCAATGAAGCCTTCGATCTGACGCACGAAGGCAAGTCGGTCCGCACCCGTCGTTCACTGTTGATACTCAAGAAAGGAGAGAGACTATGGCTTCAGCAATTCATCCATCGGTTGACAACGGCATTCAGAAAGGCGCCGATAATTTCGCGGGCGGCACGTTGCGCTGCCAGTGCGCGCATGATCCTGTTGAGGTTCGCGTCGACTCGCAGGTCGCGTTCAACCATGCGTGCGGATGCACCAAATGCTGGAAACCTGAAGGCGCGCTGTTCTCCGTCGTGGGTGTCGTATCGCGCGACAAGCTGACGGTGACGGCGCATGCGGAGAAGTTGAAGGTCGTGGACGCTCAGGCCGTGATCCAGCGTCACGCCTGCACCGTCTGCGGTACGCATCTGTATGGCCGCATCGAGAACAAGGACCACCCGTTCTACGGCCTCGATTTCATTCACACGGAATTGTCGAAGGAAACCGGCTGGGACGGCCCCGGCTTCGCGGCTTTCGTCTCGTCGATCATCGAGAGCGGCACGCCGCCTTCAACGATGGCCGAGGTGCGCCAGACGCTGCGTAACAAAGGCCTGGAGCCATACGACTGTCTCAGCCCCGCTCTGATGGACATTCTGGCCACTCACGCAGCCAAGGCGAAAGGCACCTACCGCGAAGCTTAGTTCCAGCTCTGTCACGTTGCCACCGCGGTAACGTGATATCTGGGCATGAAGGATGCACGTCGTACGAAGGCCGCGCGTGCAGCACGGCCCTCGGCAACGCGCTTACGCCTTCCCGAAACCGCCGCCACCCGGCGTTTCCACCACGAACACATCGCCCGCACCCATCTCGACGCTCGCAATGTGGCCCAATGCGACGACATTGCCATCCGCGCGCTCGACGCGATTGCTGCCCCGTCTTCCCGCGCGTCCACCCGCAGCGCCGAATGGCGCGTGAAGGCGGTTGTTGGAGAGAATTGAGGCGGTCATCGGCGCGAGAAAGCGGATGCGCCGAATCGCACCGTTACCGCCGCGCCAACGTCCTTCGCCGCCCGACCCTTCGCGGATCAGGTGGGACTCGAGTCGCACGGGATAGCGCCATTCGAGCACTTCCGGGTCGGTCAGGCGCGAGTTGGTCATATGCGTCTGTACCGCGTCGACGCCGCAAAAGCCCTCGCCCGCGCCGCTGCCGCCTGCGATCGTCTCGTAGTACTGGTAGCGCGCGTCGCCGAACGTGAAGTTATTCATCGTGCCCTGACTCGACGCCACGATGCCCAGTGCACCATAGAGCGCATTCGTGATCGCGGACGACGTCTCCACGTTTCCAGAGACCACCGCCGCCGGATAGACCGGATTGAGCATCGAGCCGTCCGGGACAATGACCGAGAGAGGCTTCAGGCAACCCGCGTTGAGCGGGATATCGTCGCCAACGAGCGTGCGGAACACGTATAGCACGGCAGCCATGCAAACCGCCTTCGGTGCGTTGAAGTTGTTCGGCAGTTGCGCGGACGTTCCGCTGAAGTCGACGGTCGCGCTACGCGTCGCTGCGTCGACGCGAATGGCGACGTCGAGCACCGCGCCGTTATCGAGTTCGTATCGGTACGCGCCGTCCTTGAGCGCGCCGATCACGCGGCGCACCGCTTCTTCGGCGTTGTCCTGAACGTGCTGCATAAAGGCGAGCACCACGTCGCGGCCGGAATGGGCGACCAGGCGGCGCAGTTCGTCCACCCCCTTCTGATTTGCTGCGATCTGCGCGCGCAGATCGGCCATGTTCTGCGCGACATTGCGTGCCGGATAGCGGCCCGACGCAAGCAGCGCGCGCGTTTCGGCGTCGCGCAGCACGCCCGCCGACACGAGTTGCCAGTTATCGATCAACACGCCCTCTTCTTCGATATGCGATGAGGCGGCTGGCATCGATCCGGGCGTGACGCCACCAATATCCGCATGATGTCCTCGCGAGCCGACATAGAAGAGCGGCTCGGCCGAATCGTCGGCAAACACGGGCGTAATGACGGTCACGTCGGGCAAATGCGTGCCGCCGTGATAGGGATCGTTGAGCATGAACACATCGCCGTCTCGCATCGCACCGCAATTTCGCTCAATGACGGTCTTGATGCTCTCGCCCATCGATCCCAGATGCACAGGCATGTGCGGCGCGTTCGCAATCAGATTGCCCGCGGCATCGAAGATCGCGCACGAGAAGTCGAGACGCTCCTTGATGTTCACTGAATACGCGGTGTTCTGCAGACGCAACCCCATCTGCTCGGCAATCGACATGAACAGATTGTTGAAGATCTCGAGGCGCACCGGGTCGGCCTCAGTGCCGATCGAGCGGCGTGTCGGCAGCGGTTGTCCGCGCGTCATCACCACGTTGCCCTGATTGGTCAGCACTGCCTCCCATCCCGGCTCGACCACGGTCGTGCCATTCTTTTCCGCAATGACCGCCGGACCGTCGAGCACGTCGCCTGCACAGAGCGTCTCGCGCTGGTAGAGCGATGCGTCGTGCCAGCCGCCGCCCGAATACATGCGCACGACCGTTTGCGCGCGCGGCGCTTCGCCCGCCGCGCGCTGCGGCACCGCGCCAACATCGACGGGTGCGTCCGAGCGACCGATGGCTTCGACCGAAGCGAGTTCCGCGACGAGCGGCGTATCCCCCATCAAAAACGCATAGCGCTGACGATACGCGGCTTCGAAAGCGGTGCGCATCGCCTCAACGCTGCCCGCTGGCACTGAAAGCGTCGAATCGGTGCCCTGATAGCGCAGATGAACACGTCTCTCAGTCGTGATACGCGCGGCATCCACACCCTGATCGAGCAGTGCGCTGGTCGCCTCGGCTGCAAGCCCATCAAGCGCGGCTTCCAGGGTCGCTAGCGAAGACTCATCGAGCGCGATTTCGAGCGCTCGCTCGCGCATCGCGGACTGATCCGCCAGCCCCATCCCGTATGCGGAGAGCACGCCCGCGAGCGGATGTGCGAACACCCGCGTCATGCCGAGCGCGTCGGCCACGCCGCACGCATGCTGGCCGCCCGCGCCGCCGAAAGTCGTCAGCACGTACTGCGAGACGTCGTGACCGCGCTGCACGGAAATCTTCTTGATCGCATTCGCCATGCTGCCAATGGCGATCTCCAGGTAACCTTCCGCGAGTTCTTCTGGCGTGCGACGCTGCCCCGTCGCTGCGAAGATTTCATCGGCGAGCGCCTGAAAGCGTTCAATGACAATGTCGCGGTCGAGCGGCTCGTTCGCGTGCGGACCGAAGACGCACGGAAAATAGTCGGGCTGAATCTTGCCGAGCATCACATTGCAGTCGGTGACCGCGAGCGGGCCGCCGCGCCGGTACGCAGCCGGGCCAGGATTAGCGCCCGCCGAGTCGGGGCCGACGCGCAAACGGGCGCCGTCGAAACCGAGCACCGAGCCGCCCCCTGCCGCCACAGTATGGATACTCATCATCGGCGCGCGCATGCGCACACCCGCCACCTGCGTTTCGAATACGCGCTCGAACTCCCCGTTAAAGTGCGATACATCCGTCGACGTGCCCCCCATGTCGAAGCCGATCACGCGCTCGAAGCCCGCCGCCTGTGCCGCGCGCACCATGCCGACGATACCGCCGGCCGGACCGGAAAGAATCGCGTCTTTGCCCTGGAATACGTCGGCGCGTGTCAGTCCGCCGCTGCTTTGCATGAACTGCAGGTTCACGCCCGGCATCTCGCCGGCAACCTGGTCCACATATCGGCGCAGGATCGGCGACAGATAGGCATCCACCACAGTTGTATCGCCGCGCGAGACCATCTTCATTAACGGCGAGACTTCGTGGGAAACCGAGATCTGCGTAAAGCCGATGCGGTGCGCCAGCTCCGCAAGCCCGCTTTCATGCGACGTGTAGCGATAACCGTGAATCAGCACGATCGCGAGTGCGCGAATGCCCTTGTCGTAGACCTCCCGCAGCGCGTGCTCCGCAGCCGCGCGCTCGAGCGGGGCGACCACCTCGCCTTGCGCGCTCACGCGCTCGTCGATTTCCACCACACACTCGTAGAGTGCTTCCGGCAACGCGATGTCGAGATCGAACAGGCGCGGACGATTTTGATACGCGATGCGCAATACGTCGCGAAAGCCGCGCGTGGTGATGAGCGCGACGGGCTCGCCCTTGCGTTCGAGCAGCGCGTTGGTCGCCACCGTCGTGCCCATCTTCACCATCTCGACGTCGCGCGGCGTAATGGGTTCTCCGGCTCGCAGGCCAAGCAAATGGCGAATCCCAGCAACAGCCGCGTCTTGATACTGCTCCGGATTTTCGGAGAGCAGCTTGTGCGTGGTGAGCGTGCCATCCGGGCGGCGCGCGACGATGTCGGTAAACGTGCCGCCGCGGTCGATCCAGAATTGCCAGCGGGAGGGGGTGCAAACGTCGGATGCGTGATCGTGATTCATGGTGTCGTCGTGATGCGATAGGGGTAATGGAATACGCAAGGTGCAAATCAGGCCGATTCGAGTTCGCGGCCGCGCGTTTCAGGCAGCGTGAGTGCGGCGACGATCAGTACGCCATACGCGGCCACGGCGAACATGCCGATGCTCGCGCCGAGGCCGAAGCGGTTCGACATAGCGCCGATCAACACCGGAAACAGTGCTCCGATCGCGCGGCCGACGTTGTAGCAGAACCCCTGGCCCGAACCGCGCACACGCGTCGGAAAGAGTTCAGTGAGAAACGCGCCCATGCCGGAGAAGATGCCCGAGGCGAAAAAGCCAAGCGGAAAGCCGAGCCACAACATCGATGCGTTTGTGAGCGGCAACGACGTGTACGCGAAGGCGATCGCCATTGAGCCTGCCGCGAACAGAATGAAGTTAGGCTTGCGTCCGAGGCGGTCCGTGAGCCATGCGCTACATAGGTATCCCGCGTACGAGCCGGCGATGATCATCGCCAGATAGCCGCCCGTGCCCATCACCGTGAGATGACGTTCGGTCTTGAGGAAGGTCGGCAGCCAGGTCGTGATCGCGTAGTAGCCGCCTTGCGCGCCCGTCGTGAGCAGCGCGGCGCGGACCGTCGTGGAGAGCAATTTCGGAGAGAAGATCTCAGTGAAGCGCGGTGTGTCGTTTGTGTCCCGCTGCTGAACCTTGGCCTGCTCGAACACTTCAGGTTCCTTCACGTAGCGGCGAATCACGAGCACGAGGAGAGCTGGCACGAGGCCGATCAGAAACAACGCGCGCCACGCGATTTCAGGGGCCATCGTGGAGAACAGCACCGCGTAGAGCAGCGCCGCGATGCCCCAGCCAAGCGCCCAGCCCGACTGCACGAGACCGACCGCCTTGCCACGGTCGCGGGCGCGGATCACTTCGCCTATCAGCACCGCGCCCGCCGTCCACTCGCCGCCGAAGCCGAAGCCCATCAATGCTCGAGCCGCGAGCAACTGGCCATAGTTCTGGGCGAGGCCGCACAGACCCGTAAATACCGCAAACCACAGGACGGTGAGCTGCAACGTGCGCACGCGGCCGATGCGATCCGAAAGAATCCCCGCGATCCAGCCACCAAGCGCGGAGGAGAGCAACGTCGTGGTGCCTATAAAGCCCGCGTCCGCGAGCGAGATGCCCCAGGTGGCGACGAGCGTCGGAATGACGAAGGAAAGCATTTGCGTGTCCATGCCGTCGAGCATGTAGCCGATCTTGCAGCTCCAGAACGCGCGCCGTGCGCGTGGACCGGCTTCGGCGTACCAGGAAAGTTGCGGGCTTCCGGTGGTTGCCTGCATGTCGGCGGCATCGTCGACGCTTGCCGTGAGTGTCTTGCTGTCCATCTGCTGCTCCTGGGGATAGACGCATGGGTAACGATTGAAGCCACGCATGAGCGTAGGGATGCGTCATTCCCTCCGGGCTGCGCGGCCGGATGGCTTCAAGGTGCTATGAATCGCGTGTTGTGCAGCGGCGCGGCGCGCGCCGCCGGGATGATCAGAAAATAGCGAGCGACGTGTTGGTGATATCCGTCATCAGCATGTGGCCAGGCGCATGCGCGATCGCAAGCGGCAGCTTCGCGGCCATCAGCGCCGTTTGCGGCGTCACACCGCAAGCCCAATAGACAGGCAGTTCGCCCGCGCGGATTGTCACCGCGTCACCGAACTCGGGGTGCGCGAGATCGGCAATGCCGAGTTCGGCCGGATCGCCGATATGCACGGGGGCGCCATGCACGCCCGGAAAGCGGCTCGTAATCTGCACGGCGCGGATCGCGTCGGCGCCGCGCAGCGGCCGCATCGACACGACGAGTTCTCCGCCGAACACACCCGCGCGCCGGTTGGGGATATGGGTGCGGTACATCGGCACGTTGCGGCCTTCTTCGACGTGGCGCAGGCCGATGCTTTCCTTCGCGAGCATGTGTTCGAACGAGAACGAGCAACCAATCGCGAAGACGACAAAATCGTCCTGCCAGATCGCTTCAATCGATTCGACGCGCTCGCTCATATGGCCGTCGCGATAGACGTTGTACGCGGGGACGTCGGTGCGGATGTCTATGTCGCGACCCAGCATCGGCACGCGGAAGTCACCGGGTTCCCCCACGCCGAGCAGCGGACACGGTTTCGGATTCGCATGACAAAAGCGCAGGAAATCGTGAGCGTACGCGGCGGGCAGGATCGCGAGATTGGCTTGCGCATAGTCGCCGCAGTGTCCGGCCGTCGGACCACGGAAGTCGCCGTGACGAACGGCCTGGCGGAATTCGAATGGAGTCATGGTGTCAGCGGTGCTCTGGTGGGTTTGCGTCGGTTGATTTGCGGTGGCGATGCGTTTTTCTTACCGTCAGGCGAAGCATAGGAAAGAAGGTTTTTTGACGCCAACTAGTTTTCTTTGCCTCCGATGGATAGAATTTCTTAACGGATTAGCGGGTTTTCCCGTAGTCGCGTTGAGTTTTTTGGATCGGTTTGACCCACTGGCAGCGGCCAACTTTGGGCTATGAATACGCGCTTTCTCGAAACCTTCGTCACGCTCGCCAAGCTGCGCAGCTTCCGGACCACCGCGACAGCCCTGCACGCCACGCCTGCCGCGATCTCGCAGCGCCTGAAGGCACTGGAAGACGAACTGCATACCGTGCTCGTCGATCGCGAGAGTCGCGAATTCCGGCTCACGCCGAACGGCGAATATCTGCTCGGCTACGCGAAAGCTGTGGTCGAGGCGACGCGTCAGTTGCAGGCTGCCGCGTCGCAAGAAGGCGCGATGCGCGGCAAACTGCGGCTCGGCGTGATCGAGACGGTGGTGCATAGCTGGCTCGCCGATTACATGCGACGACTCTCGAAAGACTTTCCACAGCTCGAAGTGGAGCTAGCGGTAGATGTGAGTGTGGTGTTGCAGCGGCGTTTGATGGCAGGCGAACTCGATCTCATCATCCGCGTGGAAGGCAGTGACGAAGAATCCGTGGTGTGCGATGCGCTCGCGAATTATCCAGTGCACTGGATAGCGCGGGCGGGGCTACTGCCGCTTTCGCGCAGTGGACTCGCGAAGCGCGTGCTGCGTCATCCGATCCTGACATTCGGGCGCGGGACGGCACCGCATCGCGCGCTGGAGGACATCGTCGGCAAGCTTGCGCTCGCCAACGGCGTGCCGCTCGCGGATACGCGCATCACCGGTTCGCCGTCGATTTCGGTGATCGTGCAACTGGTACGCGACGGCTTCGGCGTGGCGGCGATTCCACGCCTGTTCGTCGATGATTTGATCGCGCGTGGCGAGGTGGTCGAATTGCCATTGCAGCCTTCGCCGCCGTCGATTGTGGTGTCGATGTCGCGACGCGCAGATGCACCGCTTTTCGTGCATGGAGCGGCCAACGCTGCACGCACGGCATGCCACGAGTATTGTGAACACGGCGACGCACGACTGATCGAGCGGTTATAGATTGTGGCTTTGCGCGATTGATGTGAGCGCTGTCTGCACTATATTTTTTTATCACCAGCGCGCTCTTCAGCATCTTGCGCGAGGCAAACTTAGAGGGTGTTAAGTACTTTCCACGACTTTCCGCCTTGGAAGCTTATTTACCAGCAGACGCAACGCTGGATTATTTCGGCGTACGGCTAGACGTTGGCATCGAACGCAGCCGGCAGATGTTCCGCCTTCACCTGGCGTGTCGCCGCACGCTGCCCGATATCCGAGAGTTCCTGCATGGAGCCCGTGTTGTCCATCTCGGCGATCGCTTTCAATCGCGCGTCGTCGTATTGAAGGTCCAGCTCGTGCTCCATCCATTCCCTCTCGAGCAACACGTTGTAGCGCACGTAGGTGGCGAGGTTCGGGCCGTCCTCGCTGTCTTTATGCATGTCGCCAATACCCGCGTCGATAGTCCACGGCGTGAGGGTCGCACTCAGCCATTGCAGCATCATTTGATTCACGCGCTGGCAATCGTCCATCAGCGACTTCAGCGAGCGCACGCCCTGCTCCGCCGGCAGCATGCGCATCACTTCGTCGGCGGGCGCGGTGGACCGTCGCGAGCCCGTGCCGACCGAGACGATCAGCAATTGCTCGCGGCCCGTGCGCCAGCGAAAACCATGCTGATGCAGGATGGCCACCATCAGCAATTGCAGCGCGGGATCGTTGAACGGGCTCACGCCGCCGTCGACGAACACGCCCTGAAGTGGCGCGCCGGTCCTCGTTTTGAGCGTGATGCGCTCGGGCGCGAAGTAGGTCGGCGCGGCCGTGCTCGCGCGGACCACCTGCGAAAGCAGAAGCTTGTGGTCTTGCGCCGCGTACACCGAGCCGGGATGATTGTGCAACGACCACAGCGCGCTGTTGTCGAGGCGCTTGGCCATGATCATCAGGCCGGTACGGATCGCGTCGTCACCGAGCGTGACATTCGCGCCCAGGTTTGCGTTGAGCACGGCCTGGACCCGCGACGCAGGAAATTTCGCGGCAACGAACGGCAGTCGCAGTGGCGAGGTGGCGAAGACGTCCGTGCCGATCTGGCGATACAGCGTCTTCAACTGATCGACCGACATCCCGCAGGCAAGCGCGGCAGCGATGATCGCGCCTGTCGAAGTCCCGCCGATCAAATCGAAGTAGTCGCTCAGACGCAGGTCAGCGCGGCCATGGCGCGTGCGCAGCAGCGCCTCCAGCACGCCGAGATATTCGAGCGTCAGGATGCCGCGTATACCGCCGCCGTCGAGCGAGAGCATGCGCTTGGGCGCGAGTTCCCGATCGAAATGTTGCTCGCGGGTCATGGCCATGACTCTTCTCCCTGGGGCGAGAATGGAGCGTCTCTATTGAAGCTGGTGAGGCAGGTGTCGTTAAGGCGGCGACCCGGATACGGTGAACGACGGCGGCGTGAAGTCGGCCGGAGCACCTTCGTCCGTGCGCAGACGCCGGCGCGTTCGCCGGTACCAGCTCGGCACCGTCCATCCGAACAGCCCCCCCACGCCGCCGCCGAAAACGACCGGGAAATACAGCCTGGAAATGTGGCTGTGCGGTAGGCGCGCGAGGTCGAGCGCCGTCCACTTCATGATGGCGAGTCCCGTCACCGCAAGGCACACCGCCAGCCCCGCGCTTTCCACCCACTTGAGCCAGCGGGGATCGACGGGCCGGGCAGCGAAGTTATCGCAACACCACGCGAGCGCGACGGAGAGCACGATGGACTGGATCAGCCATCGGATCTGAATGTAGAACGGCGTGATTGAGCCTTCGGCAACGAACGTGCGAATGACATAGTTCACCGTGGAAAGCGTGCCAACGGTGATCATGGCGAGCAGACCCGACAGCAGATACGTCCTGATGAGCCTGCGCTGCTCCCCAAGCGGCGCGACGCCCGGTGCAAGCCTTCGCGCGAAGATGGCGCAAGCCGCCGCCACACTCTGATTGATTGCGATGGAGATTCCGGTCGAGAGCCAGGCCACGGTGCCCGCAGTGTGAGGAACGCTCGCTGCCGCGGCGCAGAACAGCAGGACCACGGCAAATCCGTTCACGACCAGCAGCTTCCACGGCAGCGCCGGCGGTGGGGGCGGATCGGGCGGCCGCACGAGGTTGTAGAGCCGGTTAGCGAGCGTGAGCGCAGCCTCGACGTCGTGCCTGCCTAGCAGCCTCACGTGCAGGCCCTGGAGGCTCGCCGCCATGACTTCGCTCGTCAGGACAAAGGTGCGGCCAAGCGGCAGCAGCGCACGGATGCCGTCGAGGCGGCGCTTGGCCTGATCGGCCTTGGCGAGGTCCTCGTTACCCGCAACGAGCAGTACCCAGCTTTCGGGGCTCAGGCAGTGGGAGAAACTCTCGGCCAGCAAGGGTTCGTAGGGGTAGAGTTCGCGCGCGGGCAATGCCTTCCACGACTGTTCCGGTGGAAGCCGTGCCGGCAGGTCGCGCAATATGGGCGCCGCACGCGGGAACAGCAGGTCGAGCCGCCCGGCGCGTGCGGCCACGCGCGCGTAGGCACCGTGCAGCGCAGGGGCATCAGCGGCCGGGGCGATCAGCGTGACCGGCCCCGGCGACCAGTAGCCCGCCAGCCGCGAAATCAGCCGCCGCAGCGAACGCGGGTTGCCCGAGTCGAGCATGACGATCACGAGCGACGCGGGTGTATGGGCATCCGGCCGCGCGTACCAGACGCGGCCCGACACAAAGGCGATAACCGTGGCCCATTGGCTGAACGGCCGGAAGAAGTAATCGTGGATCGAGGAGACCCAGTAACCCCATCCACCGAGCGCGCCCATCGACCAAACCACGGCGGCAAACCACAGGCACTCGTCGGCGGCGAGGCTCGTAATGCGCCCGGCGAACTGCAGGCGGCCCAGCAAACGCGGCAGATACACCAGCGTCGGCACGAGCACGAGCGCCGCGATCACGCCCGAGCAAAGCCAGAAGCCCGGCACCATGCCCTCCAGCGGCGTTGCTCGAAAGCTGCTGTCGGCCAGTTCGTCCACCTGGTCGGCTAGCAGCAACACGAACCTCACAATCAGGAGCGAGCCGCCGCCGTAATAGAACAACGCCCAAAGATTGCGTATCAGCGAGGCGCCATAGGGGCGGTGGTCTTCGACCGAGGCGAATGCCCACGCGATGAGCCACGCCAAACCGATGAAGGTCAGGTTGCTGAGCGGGACTTTCGTGAACGCCACCGGCAGTCCAACGCCGTTGGTCATGGCCGCCGTCAGGTCGATGGCCGCGCCGGCAAAAATGGAAGCGCACAGCGCGATGACGCGCCCCGGCGCGAGCAACGGCGGCAGCTTGAAGCGCAGCACCGGCGGTTCCATGCTCGCGGTCATGGTGTGCTTCATGTCGTGCCGGCCACGGCCGGTGCGCTCAAGCGCCTGACCCGGCGCCGCAGCGTGAATGTGTACGTCCACGCTACGAGCGCGCAGTAGATCAAGCCGACGACGCTGCAGCCCAGTTGATTCTCACGCAAAAAGCCGCGCACGCTCTCCTGGATTGCAGTAATACCGCCTTCGGCGATCGAGTTCGCGCGGCCATCGCTGCCCCAGAGCCGTGCCTGGTCGCCGTCGCCTACCACCATGTAGCGGCCGTCGGGGCTGAATGCCGCTGTCGTAACCGCCCCTCTGACCCGTATCGAATCGCTGGCGCCTGTGTTGGGGTTGCCCGCGGTCACGTCGTAGAGCCTCCCTTTGCCGATCGCCGGCGACGCGTTGCCCTCACTTTCTTTGCGGCTGTCCCACAGTCTCACGTACTGCCCCGAAGCGATCAGGGCTTTGCCGTCCGCGCTTAGCGCGGCCACGACGCTGCTGTCGGGGTCGCGCATCATGAAGGGGGTCGAAGGATCGTCCGGGCGGAGACTCAGCATGTCGTGAAGCTGGGCGCGACCACCGGCTACCGTCAACAGCTGCTCTCCGGCAGGGTCGAATGCCGCCGCCTGGATGTCGCTTTGCCAGCGGTGAGCGACTTCGCCTGTCGCGACGTCCACCGTGCTGATGCCGAATCGTCCCGCCACCACGAGTTCGTTGCCGTCCGGCGAGAATGCGGCGGCGAATGGAAACATGGATATTCTGAGGCTGGACAGTTTTGCCGCGTTCGAGCCCGACGTGTCCCAGATCTGGACCATGCCGCGCAGTGACAAGGTGGCGAGACGCGTGCCTGCCGGGTTGAAGGCGACGCCCAATATAGCCTCGCCGCGGTCGAGCAGAAGGTTGTTGAAGCCGCCGTCGGTCGTATTGAACAAGTGGACCGTGCCGTCGTACGACGCACTGGCGACGATCCGGCCATCAGGGCTGAAGGCGACCGCCGAAACCTGACCATCGTGGGGCGGGAGTTCACGCGAGAGATTGCCGTCCGCGGTATTCCAGATGCGCACATCGCCGTCTGATGCGCCCGTGACCACCCTTTTGCCGTCGGGGCTGAAGGCCACCCTCGTGACGCTGGCGCCGTAATGCCCATAGCCCACCCGATGCTCCGCCTTCGCGAACAACATCGTTGTCCAGAAGTCGCTGAGCCATGCGGGCCGCGCGAGCGCGAGCGCGCACAGTGCGCCGAGCCATAGCAGAAAGCACGCGGCGAGCAGCCAGATCGTGCGCCGAGGTCCCTTGAAAGCGAGGCCCTCGTGAAAGGCGAGCCGCGCGCACGCAGCCCGGATCCAGTCGCGTGCGCCGTCGAGCCGGTCTCGCAGGCCCCAGCCGTCCGCGCGCTGCGCGGCCAACAGCTTGCGCACCCACGGCTGCCATTTCGCGGGGGCGCGCATCACGAGCTGCCGGGCCGTGAGTCCGCTCATATAGCCGAGGTATAAGGTGTCGCCGTCCTTCGCGTCAGGTTTGAACCTGGGCGTGTGCTTGCCCGGCGGCGGTTCGATACTGAGCAGCACGCCGCCGCCCGCGTGCGGATGCAGCGGCGCAAGCAACTCGCGCACCGCCTCGCGGATGCGCTTTTGCGTTTCCTTCGACAATTCCTCGAGCAGCCGCACGCGCAGCCAGTCCGGCATGTGCCCCGCCCTCATCCACGGCAGCCGCGCGAGCCGCCGGTAGTTGCGCGATATGACCAGGCGCAGTTCTGTTTCCTTCCTGACCCCGGCCATTTCGAAGAACGCTTCGCCGAGCAGAAGTGTCAGCTCCCAGCGCATGACGGGCGCAACCGCACAGGCCGCGAGCCACTGATAGCCGTTATCGCCAAGAAAGAGCTTGAGTTGGGCGATCAGTCGCTCGACCTGTGCGATCGGCGTGTCGGAAAGCACGTCCACGCTGCTATCCATGAGCAGGCGCGGATAACGTTGCGGGTCGGCCAGCAGAACATCCGGCAACTCGCCCGAGGCAAGCAGACCCGCCCAGGCGCGCAAGGCATCCTCTTCAAGCGGCAGCACAATGAAGCCGGGGTCGGCAACCCGCTCGGGCTGCTCGATCGACTCTTCGCGCGCGCCCCAGTCGCGCGGTTCGTTCGGCGTGAACAACACCCGCTCGCGCCAGCGGTAAAAGCGCGAGCTCTTCATCCAGTCCGCCCAGTTGCCCTCCTCGTCGGCGAATGCATCGCCGTTGGATACTACGACAAGGCGTTGCCCGACCGGTGGATCGTCGAGGCGGTCGAGCGGCGAGCCCACCGCGCCTTCGCGCCAGCCCTCGCGCCAGCTTTCGGGGTCGGCGCGAACCCAGACCGGGACGCCATCGCCAGTGCGCCGAAAGAGCCTGATCTCCACGTCCAGACCTTCGAGCCGCAGCCGGTCCGCCCACAGATAGAACAGCCTTCCGCGTGGGTCGCTCTCGCCTTCGGTGTCGACCAGCAGCAAATACGACGGTCGCAGCTTGGTGTGGCGGTAACGCAATTGCGGCACGCCGAAGCTGCGCAAAGTGGCTTCGATCGTGCGCCGCAGGTGCAGCGGCGCGCGGCGCGCAAGCGGCGCATGCGTGCTCGCCTCGGCGCGCACGTGGCGCTCGAGCGGCGCAGCGATGTCCCCGGCCAACTTCGGCACCACTTGCTGTGCGGCCTTGCGCAGTAGCGTGGTATCGAGTTCGACATGGCTGCCGTTCTGGCGGCTGCGGCCGTGCGCCATCAAGACCGCCGGCAGACACAGCACGACCAGCGCGAGCAACGGGAACGCGACCGCGCCCCACGCCAGGCTTGGGCGTAGTTCGCGGTTCCAGCGGTACATGGGCAGATAATGGCTCACGCTCGCCACACTGGCGCGCGCGCCGGAAGCCTGAGCGGTATAACCGGCGAGCGCGCTAGTCGTGAGCTCGGCTGTAGACGCAGGATTGGGTTTCGGCGGATGAACAACACGCGGCATGCCGACAGCGATAAACAAAACCAATGCGAGCGTGCTAAGCATTCCGAACTGCCAGCGTCGGCGGGGCGGAAAAAAGCGGTGCCAAAAGCGCTCGAACCACGAGTGAGGTATGCCGCCGTCTTGCTCCGTGTCGCTTCGCCCCGTGACGTCTGACGCCGGTTGAATCCAGTTCGTGAACGCGATATCGAAGCGCTCTTCGTCCAGTGGAGACTGGCAGAAGATGGGGCGCAGCTTGGCCCGCAGCGCCGCCAGCGGCACGGCCTGCTGCCGCTCGTCGAGATACCGCAGCAGCCGGCAGGCGTCGACGAATTGCGACGGTCCCGCTTCGAGGCGGACACGCTGGAGTTCGTCCATGAGCCTCGCGAATCCCGGCTCGCCGGACGTGGCGCCTGGTGTGCTCATGAAGCGGCGCCCCAGTTCGCAAGCGCGTCGTCAAGCAGTTTGCGGTCCTCGCGGTGCTTCGCGACCGAGCCAAGCGTGCGCTGCAGCGGGCGGCGATTGTCGGCGAGCGTGCCTTCGGGCTGAAGCTCCGTGTCGCGTTTGAGCGCGCGCGCCCAGTCGATCAGTTCCGACGTGCCGGATCGATAGTGCATCTGCTCGCCGTGGTGGTCGCGATACTCCACGAAAAAGTCCAGCAGGTCCTCGTAGACCTGCCCTCGTTCGACGGCGGGCGGGCCGCCGCTATTGAGCGGGAATACGCGTGCCAGCAGGATTTTGCGCAGTACGTCCTTGTCTGGGTCCTTGATATGGTAGTAGATGCAGCGCCGCAGGAACGCATCGGGCAAATCGCGTTCCGAATTGCTGGTAATAATGACGATGGGCCTGAACCCCGGGTCGTCGGGCGCGACGATGGTGTGATCCTGAAGCTCGCGAATGCGGAATTCGAGCCGCTCGATACCGTTGAGCAGGTCGTTCGGAAAATCACGGCTCGCCTTGTCGATCTCGTCGATCAGCACCACGCTCGGGCGCGGCTGCGGCTGCGGCTGCGGCTGCGCGCTGCTCACTTGCGCGGGCACGGCGACATCGAGCAGATTCTCGTTGCCCCGCGGCGAGGCGCGCAAAATCGCCTCGCCCAAGGGGCCGAAGGTGATGAAGCGGCGCGGGTTCGTGTCGGGCAATTCGGGGCGCAGGTCTGCTGTGCCGCCCTGCTTGAGGTTTTGCACGGCGGCCCCGGCCTTGAGCATTTCAACCGCGCCGAGTTGCGCGACGAGGTCGTAGCGGTAGAACAGGTCCTGCGCTTCGCTCATCGACTGCGCCTCGAAGCGCAGGACCGGCGAAAGATTGAACTCCCACGCCACCCGGTCGGCAAGCTGACTCTTGCCAGTGCCCGGCCGCCCGGTGAGCAGCAGCGGTTTGCCGAGGATGATCGCGGTATTGACCGCCTCGGCCAGTTCCGGATTCGCCGAATAGCCCTCCGGATGGTCCTGCACCAGGCGCTCGCCCGCGCCGTCGTCCAGCGCGCGGCGCCGCCAGGGGCCAATTTCGCCGCCCCACGGCGGACCGGCGTGCGGCAACGCCCGCAGTTCTTCGCGAGTACCATGACCGATAAACACCATGAAGGGTTTCGAATTCTGCATGGTTGCGCTCCCCTAATTGCACACGGGCGCTGGCGGCACCCGCACGCAGACATCAATGTGCCGACAGGCCGCCGCGCTTTGCGGGGCTGCGCGCGGACAAACAGCAATCGCAGTGCTCGGCCTCATGCTGCAGTAGCGCCTTCACGGACTTGTGCACTTCGTCGTTGAGCAACAAGCGCGTGTCCTTGTCGCTCGAATAGGGTTTGCCGCTGTTGAGCTTGTGCCATGCGAGCTTGCGCGACTCCTGCATTTTTCCAACCAGCCAGTACTCGACCCGGGTGACGAAGCCAAACCAGATGGCTAGCTCGGGTTCGTGATCGACCTGCACGCCAGCTTTCTTTTCGGCCTTTTTGCGCTGGACTATGTAATCGATCTCGCACGACACGCGCTGGTCGTCCCACTCGGTCCCGCAAAAGTAGTAGTCAGAAAAGAAACCGATGAAATCCGTGATGCCGTGAAGCACTTCCCTCACTGCCGGAATCGAATTCTGGTCCCCGGCCAGCCGGCTCGAGCATGAATCGATCACGCTGATCGGAACGTCGTGGGCGTCGCGAGGAATAACCTTCAGCTTGCGCAGGAAAATATCGACGCAACTCTTGGCCATCTGGTCGTCGTCGGGCACCCAGGACATGTAGAGCACGCGCGGTTCGCGCACCTTGTCCTGAACCTTCGTCTTGAACTTTGTCATGGCGCCCCCCGTTGCCGGATCAGTTGCCCGCCTGCGCGGGCAGCGTCCTTTGCAGCCTCACGCTCATTTCGTGAATCTGGTCCGCAAGGCGCACCGGATTTTCGAGATCGAGACGAACGAGGCGCAGGTTTGGGTCGAATGGTCCGAGGAAAAGCAGGTCGCTGACTCGGGAGAGTTGGGACTCGCCGCCATCCGCGTCCCTGAGCGTGCCTGTGGGATGGGCTGCATCGAATATCAGGTAGTGCGGATTCATCGCCTCGGCGAGCACAAACAACAGGCGCGGCGTGCCCGTTTCCTGATAGCGCCGGACCGCATAATCCAGCTCTTTGCGGCACCACTCGGAAAGCCAGTAATCGTCGCAAAGCAAAACAATGAAATGACTGGTTTTGTCGAGATTATTTTTTATTATTGTTTCGAAACGATCGGCGGCTTGAATATCGGAGTCGTCGAGGAAAAGCGTAAAGCCCAGTGGCCCTGATATAGGCAACAGGTGGTTATGAAACTTTCGAGCGATGCGCGTCCATGGGTCGCCGTGGCGATAGGAGATGAACACGTGCGAAGCCAGTATGGGTGTGGGCATTTTCGAACGGCACTTGGCCCCCATGGAACGGAATTCGAAACCCTGGATTGAAAATGCAGAGTTTCTTTGAACGCCACCAAGCCTAATCAATATAGACATGGTAAGCGGGAACGTCCAGACCTTTTATTTATACGATCGGCTAATAAGCGCACCGGATATGCTTAATTAAAAATACTCATTCTTGATTTTATAGCCTCGTCGCCGACCGATCAGCATAAGACGCACCTCGGCAAGCAACGACCAGCAATAGCCTCCGAAGACTGTAGAAGCCGATAGAAACCGGCAGTTTTTTGTTCGCCCAGAGAGTGCAAGAATCTGGATATATGGCACGACTGTTCTTCTTCCCGCTACTGACAAACGCTATATCAGATTCATTTCAAACAGGTAAACGTTTCGCCGCGATGCGTGCGGCAGCGAACAGATGATAGACAAGGGAGTGGATGCCGCAGCCAAGCTGTATTCACTGCTCTAAACCGCAAACCTCAACGGCATCGATATCGAAGCGCATCTGCGATTCGTACTCGCACGTATCGCCGGCCATGCAATTACCCGCGTCGACGCTAAAAATCCATAAGGCACGCTTCCATTGCCCGTCCGATTCACATAGGTTACCTGCCCATGTTCCGTGACCTGCATGCCATTGCTGACCACGTCGCCGTTGTAGTAGCGCTGCGATGTCTTGTCGTTCTGGATGAAGTTGTCGACCTGATCGCTAAATGCGCCAACCCTCACGCGATTGCCCGGTGAGATCGTCCAGACGACGCCGCCCTCCACATTGGTCGAGCGTTCGGGCGCGAGCGCCGCGTTGCCCTGTGTTGGGTCGAACAACTGGTCCAGCGACGGGAATCGAATCTTGCGCGACCAGGATGGATACGGCTGCAGCCAGCCGGTCAGGTCATACGTCGCGCCGAGCATCCATTGATTGCCGTTATCCTGCGCAACCGACGTGTCGTAAATCTCGTGACTCACGCCGGCCGTCAGGTGCAAACGGGTTAGCGGATCAACCCGGTACTCAAGCGCAGTCGAATACGTGCGCGCAATGTTGTATTCATTGAGTGCGCCGAACGCGTAGGTTGGGCTGCTGCCGCTGCCGCCGCTCCCGCTGCCCGCGGTCACCGCAACGTTGCGAATGTATCCGCTCAGGTCGTCCTGCTCCTCTCGAAAGTTGAATGCCCCAGTCACGCTGCCGAACCGGAGAAGTCGTATTCCGCCTGCGCCCGCCCACCGCTCACGGTCATGTCGTCGATCTCGTGATACGTCTGAACGCGCGCGTCCGTCATCGTCGAATACCTTGTGGGGTATGCGTCCTTTTCGTGCAAAATCCTGCGTAATCGCTTGCTAAACCGCTCGTAGCACGATAACGCGACCTTGCAGTTCCTGTGCAGTCGATTGATCCGCAAGCCTTTGAACGATCGACGCTTTCCCGAACAAAGTGTCAGATTTTTCACGATTCGAACGATTACCCCAACCTCTGCTGGGAAATGCGCAATATGAAAAAAATAGCCGTGGTGACGCCCTATTACCGTGAGCCGATTGAAGTTTTGCAGCAGTGCCATGAAAGTGTGCTGACTCAGCAGGTGCATGCCGACGTCGTGCACCTGATGGTCGCGGACGGGGTGCCGAACGACGCGATCGATGCCTGGAAAGTCGAGCACATCCGGCTACCCAGGGCGCATGGAAACAATGGCAACACGCCAAGAGCGGTTGGCGCCTTGCTCGCGGACGCACAGGGATGCGATTTCATCGCTTTCCTCGATGCCGATAACTGGTACCACCCCGGACATCTGTCGAGCCTGCTGCGCATGCACGAATCGTCACGGGTCGACATCTGCAGTTCGCTGAGGACCTTTCATCGGCTCGACGGTTCGAACCTGAATGTTTCGGAAGCGGGAGAGGATCAGCTCCAGCATGTCGATACGAGCTGCCTTCTATTGCATCGCAATGCGTTTCCGTTGAACAACGTATGGTTCCAGATGCCGAATGAGATCTCGCCGATTTGCGACCGTGTGTTCCTCAGGGCTGCGCTTCATCAGCGACGCAGTATCGCCTCAACCCAGCAAAGAACGGTTGCATTTAGAACGACTTATGAAGTCCATTATCGGACAGCACATGAAGTGGCACCGGAAATCTGCAAGTCAAAGGAAGAGGATGTACGCAAGGCACTGTCGTTTCTGATGTCGGTGGAAGGCGTACAGAAAACGGTGGAGAAGCTGGGCTTTTGGTCCGCCTCGTGGTGAACGCCTTCCGAGAAGCTCTGTGATTTCTCCGAATCGGCGGCCGGCTTGCAGAGACAGACCAGGAATGGGTAACTTCGCCAGCAGTAGCTCGTGCGATCGCTTCCATACGCCGGACTTCCGCCATTCGTCGTTGAGCACATCCGGCTTGAGATTTGGTTGGTCCAAGTTATCCTTTTCTAGTTGCCCGTGGGCTGACCAGCCGGCGGAGATCCAACGCCGGGAGTCAGGATGACTAACACACCTGATCACCCCACAGGCCTAAGCGCCAAAATCTCACGAGCCTGCTTTGCCGTAGCAACCGGCCGTCCAAATTCGCCACACAGCGAAGCCACCCGTTCAACCAACTGAGCATTGCTTTTCGCAAGCGTATCTTTATCCCAGCGGACGTTATCTTCCAGACCCGTGCGACAGTGGCCGCCCATTTCGAGCGTCCAGCGGTTCACCTCCAACTGATGACGGCCAATACCCGCGGCAGTCCACGTCGCCGTCGGCAGCAGCTTGTTCAGCTGCGCGACTTCAAATTCGAGGATTTCGCGCCGGGCTGGCAATGCGTTCTTCACGCCAAACACGAACTGCACGTGAACGGGCTCCTTCAGCAGACCTTGCTGCACAAGATCCACGGTGCTGTAGAGCATCGCCAGATCGAAGATTTCGATTTCGGGCTTCACATCGAGGTCGAGCATCGTCTGCGCTAACGAGCGCACGAAATCCGGCGGATTTTCATAGACGATGGTCGGAAAATTCACCGAGCCGGTTGCCAGCGATGCCATATCAGGCCGCAAATCGAGCATTGCGCCGCGCTGCTCGAACGACCGGCCGCGCCCGCCCGTCGAAAACTGGATGACGATGTCCGGGCAATGCTTGCGGATGCCTTCCTGAAGCGCTGCGAAGCGGTTGCGATCGGAACTGGAGCGCTCCTCTTCGTCACGCACGTGCAGATGCACGAGTGTCGCCCCAGCCTCGTAGGCCTCGTGCGTACTTTCGATCTGCTCGGGCACCGAAATCGGCACGGCCGGATTGTCCTTCTTGCGCGGTACGGAACCCGTAATGGCTACGGAGATGATGCAGGGCTGCTTCAAGGTCGAACTCATCGTGACACCTTTTTCAATGTACAGATATCAGGCTGCTTGCGTCGAAGGAACCCTGAACACAAGCAGGCCGAAGCGCCCAAGGATAGGCGGACGCTGGTCGGACAGCAATATTTCGAACTGTGGTGGAGCGCGTTTATCGCACAGGTTCGTGCGATAAACGCACATTTTTCGGGTTTGCACCGAGAGCCAGCCTCCCGCCTTCTACTGGTCTTCAATAACTTAGCCATACGAATCAATCAGATTGCCAAGACCGACAAGTGCAAGCGGCCGACCTGGCTCCGATGCAACTTCGCGGGAGAGCTCGCCAATTTAATCATAAAATGTACCATTTAGTTAAATTAGACGAATTGCACTGGCATGTCCAAGCAAGCAAACACAGAACCAATCTCCGCGCCGGCCCGGATTGGCTTTATCCTGGCCGGCCCGCTTCTGGCGCTTTACTTCACCATCGGCGGCGGCATGCTCATCGCGCGCGGCGGCAGCTGACATTACCTCCTGGCGGGTCTTGCGCTCTGCGCAACCGGCGTTCAGCTCGGCGGTATGGTCTGTTCGACCAGACGACGCAGGTGTTGCATGCAGAGAGAGAAGCGCCCAGGCGTGCGCCATAGGGCGCGTGCCTGGGCGGCGAGAGGGGGAGTTTGCACACGCCGGATCCTGAACGCATGATGCGGGTAAAGTAGGACTATCAGGCGAACTCAGTCGCCAAGGATGCGTTCGCGATATCCGTGGGAGAGACCGATGAGAAAAGGCATCTCACTCGCGTTGACGCATGGAGCGTGCATCATGACGCTCGTGCTCGGCGCTTGCGCACAACCCGAGCAGCGCGTGCAAACAGGCATGAATGAGCAGGCGATTATCGCGAAGCTCGGTCCGCCAAAGGAGACGTACGACCTGCCCAACGGCGGCAAGCGTCTTATGTGGCCCACGCAACCCATGGGGATGACCACCACCGCCGTCGATCTCGATGCATCGGGAAATTCGACCAGTGTGCGGCAAGTGCTTAAGGAAACTGAGTTTTACCGCGCCGAAGTCAACAAGTGGACGCGCAACGACGTGCTGGTCGCGTTCGGGCGCCCGTTCGAGACGGTGTATTTCAAGCGGATGGATCGAGAGGTGTGGTCGTATCGATACATGGAGAGCAACGTCTTCCACATGATCTTCAATTTCTACTTCGACCCGCAGGGCGTACTCAGGCAAACGCAGAAGCAGCCAGACCCGAAATACGATCCGAGCCAGAGCAACAAGTTCTGAACGAAGACGGATACGCAAACCGATCCGAACGGCTTCGCATGGAGCGTGCGGGGTACGCTCGTGCACACCATGCTACTGGCGAATGCGCCAATCCGCCTCGTTCCTCAACAGGAGATGCCACGGTCACAGGGCTAAAATGCGTCTTCGAGGCCGCGTGGAGGCAACCCGAACCGATGGCTGGCATGCAGCCAGTGCTCATGGCCCGCATGCGCAAACCCCTGCATTACCCGCTTGATGTGATCCTGACTTGCGTTCGCTGATATGGGGCCTATCCGCTCAGCCTGCGAAACCTTCAAGAAGTAATGGCGGAACAACGGCGCTCTACAAACTTGCGCCGGGCAGTTCTATTCGTTGTCGGCATAAGTAGTCCTAGGCATATCAGGATTGCAGCGTAGCGAGTCACTTTTCCGTGTGATCCAGCCCTTCACCCAAGCAGGCATCGCTACTGCGCGGGGGGAATAATAGATAGGCGCGGCACGTTAGTAACTATGTCGACGCCTGCGTTCGCGATGAACCGCGTGACGCGTCCGCAATGCACGCACGGCTCGGCGTCGTCGGTAACAGCGCGGATAATGCCTCGCCGGATTGCCTTCCACGGGGCTTCCTGCGAGCTTCCCAAGAGGAAATCATCATGAAGCGGTTTCGGATGGTTCTTGCGTGTCTCGTTTGCCTCGGAATGGCTGCGGTTTCCGGGTCCGTTGCCGCGAGCGGCGATACGAATCAAGGCGGCAATGGCGCGTCGAGCACTTCAACCGATTCCTCAGGCGGTGGTTATTGAGTGCCGCACGCCGTATGCGCAGTACGTCGCCAGGCCTCTACGCGATCCGCTGCATATGCGATGCGCGTGCGCGGCGATGTCTCGAGGAGATAGCTGATGAGTGCATTCCAGTTACGGCGCGCTATTCTCGCGCTTGCCTGCGCCTTATGCGCTGGAGGAGTGAGCGTCGCGCTTGCGGCACCCATATCATTTTCAGTTTCGCTCAACGGCTCGGAGCAGGTGCCCTCCGTACAGACCAAGGGCACCGGAGACGCGAAGCTTACATACGACCCCGAAACACGTCAGGTCACCTGGAACGTAACGTACAAGGATCTTTCAAGTCCGGTGACGATGGCGCATTTCCACGTTGGGGCAGCGGGAAAGAATGGCAAACCTGTGGTCTGGCTAACGAAAGTGGGTAGCACCAGCACCCCCATTGAGGGCCCCATCAAAGGCGAGACTACGATGACGGCCGATGAGGCGAAGGAATTCGTTGCGGGCGACTTGTACATCAATGTCCACACGAAGGACCACCCGGATGGCGAGATCCGCGGTCAGGTAATGCCGCCGAAGCAGTAGTGGTTGTGGGAAGGCGCGCGTCAGCAGCGCTCTGGCGCGCATTGCCTCAGAAGTACATCGCAGCACGATGCGTGTTCGTCAACTTGAGCGCACAAATGCCAATCCAGACGTGCACACGTTCGCCAATCGTCTAGCCGTTCAGCTTGAACATTCGCCGCTGGGGAGTCAGCTCAGGAAACTGTCCACCCGCATGGCAAGCATGGTCTTGCGAAAGGAACATGGCCGCTCTCACATAGGGAGCGGCCATCGACAATTGTGCGCTCAGCGCTACATGCCCACGCCCATCCCTCCGCCCGCACTTGTGCCGGCGCCAGAACCCGCACTTGTGCCGGTGCCAGAACCCGTGCTCGCGCCTGCGCTCGACGCTGGACTCAGATCGATCCTTCCATAGACGCCATTGGCTTCGTCATTCGGGCCCGCTGCGAAGAACAGCGTACTGGAAGGTTGATTACTGACGTCGTTGCCGAACCCAATGCCCCAGACGCCGTGCTCGACAATCGAACTGCCGTTCGAGCCGGAGAGCGGTCCCATCGACCGCCCGCTCGATGCATTGAACGCGTTGATCGTACCGTCGCCGAAATTGCCGATCAGTATCGCGCCGCTCATCGTGCCGAAGTTTGCGGGTGCCTGTGCAATGCCCCACGGCGCGTTGAGCGGGGCTCCCGTTGCGAAGTGCTGCTTCAGGTTACCCGCTGTGTCATACACATCGATCATGCCAAGTCCCGCGCCCGCGACATCATCGTGTTTGGCCGAGTCTTGCATTGCGTACGTGACGAAGAGGTTCGAGCCAATCGCCTGAATGCCGAACGGCGCGAAGCCGGCTGGAATTGCCGGATCCGTGAAGGTGCCGGGCATCGCGACCTTTTTGAATGAGGTATTGAAGACGTCGATCTTGTTGTTATGGAAATCCGTTGCGTAGAGGAAGTTGTTATTGTTCATCGTTGCGAGTGCGAGACCCTTGTACACGGCGCCTCCCGTTCCGTCGTCGTACATGACGAACGCGTTGGTGGGCCCAACAGCGGGTGCCCACGCGGTAATGCTTCCGCCCTCACCCGCGAAGATGAACGCAGCGACGCCGGACTTGCCGTTCTCCGTGACGGTGAAACTTTGTGTGCCGTTGAAGACTATGCCAGTGGGCGATGCCGTGCCGTTCATACCGTTGGGTATTGCGACTATCAGCGATTGCGGGACGCCATTGCCGTCGTAGAGCGTCGCGACATTGGTGCCGTTGTCCGCAACCCACGCGAAACCTTTCGGATTGAAGGCGACACCCCACGGGTTTTTCAGATTCGAGTCGATGTGCGGGGCAGCCACCGCGCCATCGGAGACAAGGGCCGTCGGCGTGAACGATGACTGGACGGGTGGGCTTGCACCGCTCGAACTGGAACCGGAGCCGCCGCCGCACGACACAAGAGTCGCGATAGCCGCGCTGCATGCTACAACGGTGAATACGGCGAGTAGAGACTTCATGACCGTACTCCTTGCTCCCAAGACCTGACGGTCAAAGAACGAGGCGGACGCGGGACTTATTCCGGAAGAACAGGCCTTTTTTCACAGGTGATCCCGAGACATCGCAGTGGCTGAACTGACTAGATAAAAGTGAATGCCGATTTGATCGCGTTGCCCCTCATACAACTCGATTCGAGCCAGTGGGATTGCCTGGACTGGCAAGACTGGTTCGAACACTTCGGCGTGCAATACGAGACGAGATCCCCCGCAATGCACTTACCTTTAATCAGGTGACGCTATCGTTCAACGCGGCATTACAGGGGCTTGGAGTATCGCTTGGCGGGGATTTCATGGCACGTCAATCGATGGACTCCGGTGCATTGTTGAGTTTTTCTTTCAAAGGCGCCAGAAGCGCACTGCGCGCACTCGCGCCGAATCTCGTTGCCCGCCCGCGCCGCCAACTTGCAGCAACTGGGTATCTGGATCAAGATCAAGTCGTGTTGCGAGGAACAGGCGACTTTCCATGACCGACCATCCCGAAACCGATCTCGATCCTGATGCCGACCCAGACAAGCTGAAAGGTCCCGGCGGCATGACGTTAAGACAAATCCACGAGCAAGTGCAGAAGAGCGTTGAGCGGGATCGCGAGGCGCACCACTCGTTCGTTCCCCAGCAGAGCCGGTGGCAACGATGGGTCCGGTATGTTTGGGGCCGCAGTGGTCGGCGCTAAGCGCTGCTTGACTCAACGCTGTCGTCGGAAATCACCTCCCCTACAATCAGTCGCGGGTCTGTCGACCGAGTGTCGGATATAGGGGCAAACCTGCCGGCTTTACGGCAAGCTTGGCGTCGCGTCAAACAAGCGAAGTGAACCGCACCGTGAATCGTGGAGGCCGATTGGTTTAAGTTAATTCGGGTTCGCCGGCTTGCCTGCGGAGGGCTGCGGTGCCAACCCTGCTGGAAATGCAATCTAGAGTTGGCGTCCGGGACCAGAAAGCCGGTACTTTTCCATCCTGCAGGTTAAATCAACGGGCTCGTATGCACTCGTCAACTCGCGAGCCAGTTTGAGTCTGCTTTCGAGTACCTGCGGCGAATATACGATCATGGCATTCCGCCTTGTGAGCGCCCGGACATGCGACGGACCAGTCCACCTTCATGGCGTGGTCCGCCGCGTGGTCAGCCATCCTTATTTCAGCCTGTCCATGAACTCACGAACGCGACTCGCGACGTGAACTCGCATCTTCTCGTCGCTTCGACGCTCCCGCTTCAACTTCAATGGACCATCACCCATCGCCGCATGGATTGCCTCACGCCATGAAAGGCTTTCATTGAGAGCTGAAAGCGCATTGTATTGAGGCGGTTGATTCGGATCGACCCAGAGAATTTGCTGCCAGTCCCCGCTTTCATCGATATACGAGATATAACCACCTTTAAGCAAGTCGCGCGGGCGCGTAACGCTGCCAGTGTAGCTATAGCTGACACCAGCCGCACCTGTGGTGTCGTAGAAGTCTGGTGTAATGAAATCGGAAACCGCGATCCCGTTTATTTCGTACGCAAACTGATTTGCTTCACATGGATCGCAAACCTCCACCAGGTAGCTGAATTCGCCGGTGGTATCAGCAACGCCATCGCCCTCGATAGCGATGGCCTGCGAAGACTGCATGCGGTTGCCGTAAGGATCAACAAGCATTTCACACATTTCGTGACTGGCATCGATGGTCCAAGTCGGATCATCCGGGGAGGCGATGACTTCGGCGTAAGGCTGTTTGCGCTTGTCCTGGTGGAATCCTCCCTCACCCGGCGGCAGCGCCTTGACCAGGTAAATCGGCCACGAATTGGGCGGTAACACTTTCGCGTTGCTCGCATAACTAACCGTGGCTGTTGTCCCACTCCAGCACCCGGGCAAATGCTTCGACGCTTGCAAACTTAGCGCCGCAGCTGCATTTTGAAGTAACGCGGGGTCGATCGCCTTGGTTTTGTCAACGAGTACGACCTGATGAAGAGTCATTGCCTTCTCCTTCCTGGTACTACGTATGAACCCTGATCGCCGGTATCGGAAGACGATCAAGACCTGTGGTGCCAATCCGTATTTCGTGAATTACGCCGACAGGATGAAGCTAAGCTGATCAGCCTCGCTTTTTTCCACAGCACCATGCTTTTCAAATCGATAACAGATGCTCGGGAAAACGCGCTGGTGCACTATTGTTCAATCACCAATCGGAACTGATTTCCGGTCATCCTGATTGACTGCTAAAATCTGCCATTCGACATTACGACTGCGTACATAACTTCACTCTGGCTGTCGGAAGTCGGATGTTTCGTAAGCAGGTACACGGCTCCACGAGCAGCTGTGAAGGACGTACCTGGTAACATCTGTTCGGCGGTCGACGGGTTCTTTGGCATCACGTTCGGTTGATTTGCAATTGCATAGTTGGATGGGCGATTCAGCTCACACTTCCTGTGGAAAGCTTCAATCCTCGAGATCTCAATGGGCGGATAGACCTTGCTTTCATCCATGCTATCCAGACTTTTCGCGTAGTTTGCGTAATCCGCATGGTACGTCGCGTCGATTGCGCCAGAAATCAATTACGCTATTTCCTTTTCATAGATGTCCTTGTTAATCGCGAGTCGAGTGCCAGACGACACGGTCGCTCCCGAGATCAACGCGTGAGCCGTAGAAATCGGTGCAAAAACCGTTTCCTTGGCATTTAGTGTTGTTGTCAGAATATCGAATTGGGTGTTGGAAATGCGCTGACCGGAGGAAAGTGAGCCGACAAAGGCAGTGCACTTTTCTTCGGAATCATGCAGCACTATTCCCAAGTATTTCTTGGCATTTTCTGGGGATCGCTGCGAATCCGGCACCGCCAACTCCGCTCCCCCTTCCTGCAGTTGCTGGCGCGCTCAGATCACCGCACACGTTCTTGAGATTTAGCGGTACTGCAGCCGTCATGATTGCCTCGTCCTGCTGCGTGTCCCGGATCATCTTGCTCGTCAAACTGACCGCTCAAATACATAACAGAGCATGATCTCCGTCACAACCCTGTTAGGATTACAAATCATTTTCTCGACCTCGTTACAATGTGGTATAGGTCCGCCGCATCGGTTCTGCAAACGCAGAAATTGGCGCGTTCAGTGCGGGGCCGCACACTTGCGGGTGCGTTATGCGCTTTGCATTTACGCTTGGCTTACACAACGGCAGAAGTGACGCGCGAGGAGCAGTCCCGGGCGTGCCAGTGAACACCTCCTGAGTCCTACCCGCAGAAGGGTGGGCATATCCAGCGAGGCATTGCACGGCAAGCAGCTACGACTATCAGAAATCCCTGGTGGGAATTGCGGAGCGGCATATCCTCACTTTTCGGCAGGATCTGTCCAAGGCTGCATGGTCGCCTCACTGCGCCTGTTTCCGACTATCAAAGGTTCTGATCGCCGGCGCGCCGGAGTAGTCCCCATGGATGAACGCGAGTTGCTGTCACAACTTAAGTGGAGACTGAAAACGGCGCGAGCATTCGCTGCGCCGTCCGACCGATATGGAGGCTCGTGCTGAGATCGCCAGAAATCGAGTCGCTTTGGTCTGTCGCTCAGTACGGCGTGCGATTCACTCGCCGGCGATATTGAACGATACCTTCCACGGCCGTCTGCTCCGGCTGTACTGCCGCCCTGATGGCGGCGACATGGGCTTGTGCCTCGCCATAGAAGGACGAGAGGTCTGCCTTCATCGCGGTTCTCGATGCGTTGTCGAGGTAGATCATATGGCCCGAAGGATAGTTGTGGACCGACAGGTTCTGGTCGATCTGCTCGCTGCCCACCGGCATGGTCTGGAACGTGATGAAGGTCTGGAAAAATGGCGTCACTGCATCGTAATATCCGTTGGCCGAAAACACCCTCAGGTACGGATTGACGGACATCGCAGCCGCAAGGTCGCCTGCTGTATACAGCGTTCCAATACCACCTCTCTGGGCGCCCGTTGGGTCGATATGGCCGAAATCCCAATTCTCGAAGGCCAGGTCGTTCAGGTCCATGAACGGCGATACCGATGTGTATTGCAATTCTTCGTTGAGGTAGACATTCCACATCGCCGTATACACCCCGCTCACGGCAGCCATGGTGGGATCGTTTCCACCTGAATCCGGTGAGACGAATTCTGCAATGCCCGTGTCGATTCCCGTCACGCGGCCATCGTAGGCGCCCACGGCCAGCCCGTTATCGAGCAACAGGCTGGTCAGGAACGCGGATCCGTTTCCGAGCGCAGGATCGAGCTGCCAGTACTTGAGGACCATCGGCGGGATGCCGAGTATGTCACTCAAATGCTGCAGTCCCGCCTCATCGACATCGGGGAACGTGTTCAGCGCATTCGCATATGGACCGCTCGCGAACGCGCTCACCTCGTCCATGAACTGCGGCAGATCTGTGGGCACCGGATTCAACGAAACCTTCTTGTGGAACCAGGCATCGGCCGCGTACGTCGGGAGGATGCCAATCGGATTGCCCGTCTGCGAATAATCGAGAATCGAAGACTGCAGAACGATGCCGTTCAGATCTACACCGTCCTCGTGCAGCAGCCAGGTGAGCACACAGGTGCGTGGCGTCCCGTATGATTCGCCAAATAGATACTTGGGGGAATTCCAGCGGTTGAACACGGTCAGGTAACGCTTGATGAACTGCTTAATGCAGCCCGCGTCCTCGTCCACGCCCCAGAAGTCCTTGTTGGTGTGCGGCTCAACCGCAGTCGAGTAACCGGTGCCCACCGGGTCGATGAACACGAGGTCGGTCTGATCCAGCAGACTGTCCGTGTTGTTTTCGAGTTCATAGGGTGCCGGGGGCGTAAAGTTCGGCATGCTTGTCTTGATGCGCCGCGGTCCGAATGACCCAAGAAGCAGGAACACCGACGACGAGCCGGGGCCGCCGTTGTAGAAAAACGTGACCGGCCTCGAAGATGGCGTCGCATCGTCGGCGGTAAATGCCACATAGAACAGTTTGGCGCCTGGCCGTGAGCTATAGCTGTCAGTCGTGACGAGATGACCTGCTCGCGCCGTATAGGCAATCGACTTCCCGTTGAGCTTCAGCGTGTGATGCGTAATGGCCGCATTTTCGGTGACGTCGCTGATCGAATCGTCGGGACCGTATCCGTACGGCGTCGTGTCGACAAGCGGCTCGTCGGGCAGTGCGCCGTTCCTTGCAGTTGCATTCATCGCTGATCTCCGTTTTCCGTTCGTTCGAAGTCGCGCCGCGGCTTCGACGTCCTCTGGCTCACGGTCTCACCCACCAGCCGTCACCAGCAATTCATCAATCGATGCGAAGACGATAGTAGACATTTGAAGCAACGTACCCGGACCGTTCACGCAGATGCAAGGTGCTGCTGTTGCGCCGGGGGCAGATTGACGGCCGGCTTGAAATCACTTGCGACGCGATGAACGTCATTCCTATGCCTCGCACATTGCGAAGTATAGAAAATGATGAAGGCCGCCGCCAGCCGGGTTCAATGCGACACCCGTTTGCGCAAACGTTATCAACTCGTTTCTACGCCGGTCACGGGTTAGTAGATAGACACATCATATTGCCCCCCGTCAGGCTCGACGACTATTAAAACCAGGGGTCCCGGAATACTACCGCCTCCATCCTCAGTCCGAGCAAGTAGTGGAGGCCGTGCATGACGAACTGCAGGCACGCCAAGACTTCATACTCCCTTTCCGGTCGGCTATCTGCGCGTCTCGCATCGATGTTTGGTTGGCAAATTCGATCATGCTTTCGCTTAAGGTGTTCGCGTAGCGCCCATAGTTCAAAAACCAGCCAATCTCCTTTACTGTGCGTACCTGGCCCGCGCTTTCACGCTCTCCATGATGGCCGAAACTGTCTTCTCGCGTGCGGCCCGATTGCGCTCGCATCCCGGCGATGCGCCTGCGCGCCGACCTTTCAGCACTCCCTCAACTACCTCCTCGGCAGCCGACGCAAGATGGAGGACGGAAAATCTGCCTCAATTGGAGAGATATAGCCCAATCGCCGTATCGAGCATCGATCGAGCAACGTCGAATTTTTTGTACTCACGAACTACGCGTTCCATGGCGGTATGGTTGTTTTCCGTTGTTGCATTGGCGTGTGGCCTTGAGAAGCCATTTGCACGTTCGAGCGCAACTGCGACTATGTAGGGGTTACGCACGAACGCCACCGATGTCACTTCGATCCTTTCTGGCCTCGGCGGCCAACCTCGCGTTCGATCCACTCTTTGAACCGGCCAGTGACCTTCGACCATCGACCATTGTTCGCGAAGTCTGTCCCGTCACATGTTCGCCAACGTCGCGAGCGAGAAAATGTCCGCGACCCGCTGCCTCTGCGCGGCATCCGCCCGATTGTTCCGCTGGCAACGGTAGAAGACGCTACACTAATCAGCACTCGAAAACTAATCAGACGAGGCTTGCCATGCTGGCTCCTGATGCGATGCGTTCGTTTCGCGTCTTCTGTGTCTTCTTTTGCCTCGTCTTCCTGCTTGGCGCCTGCGCAGGGATGATTGGCCAGGAGCCGCTTCGGGTCAACGTGGCGGGCATCGAGCCGCTCAAGGGCGAAGGACTGGAGATGCGCTTCAACGTGAAGTTGCGCATTCAGAATCCCAACGATACGCCAGTCGAATTTAACGGTGCGTCACTGCAACTGGATCTCAACGGACACTCCTTCGCCAGTGGCGTCAGCGATCAGAGCGGCGTCGTGCCTCGCTTCGGAGAAACCATTATCGTCGTGCCGCTGACCGTTCCGGCATTCTCGGCTGTGCGCCAGGCGTTCGCCTTTGGGGACAGCGTGTCGTCGGGCGGCTTCCCCTATGAGATGCGCGGCCGGTTGGCGGGCGGCCTGGGTGGCGGTACACGCTTCGTCGATCATGGCAAGCTGTCGCTGCCAACGAACAGCATGATGGGCGAGTGACGTCCATCAATGCATCGCCTCTTTAATTAATCAGGATTGCTATTTTATTTATTGAAGAATTTATCTGGGAAAACTGGCGATTTTTTGAGCTTCGCGCATTCCCTTCGCCCCAGCGAAAGGGGCTTGAAACGCGCAGCTTGACATGCTGATGGAGCGGCGACCACGGAGCGCGCGACCGTCCCGTTTACCCGGCGACAAAACGAACAGCATCGGCGGTTGGCCGAATAGTTTGTCTGCAATTTTCGCGATCAATTCACCTTGATAGCGCGCGCCCTCAAGCTCGATGGTGCTCGGCTGGCGCTAACCTTGTCCGCCTGCAATGGTCGTCGAGACGACGTTCTCATCGAGCGTTATCTGATACGGCCGAAACGCGTCGGCGAAATCGCGGTGCTGATGGCATCGCCCGTGCGCTTTTCGGGCGCGACGACGTGCACGACTTGGGATCGTCGTGCTTCGGAGGGAGGCGCCGCAGCGTGCACCATGCAATCTTCGGCGCGTCAGCAGGCACGAAACAAAACGCGCCGGCCGATTCCCGGCGCGGCGCGCTTCGCGCGCTGAAACGGCGCAAAGTCGCAGCGCGTCAGTGCGGATGCACCGTCCACGCGACGAGCCGCGCCACGATCGGTCGAACAATCAGCACACAGACGAAGGCCGCCGGCATCGCCACTCGGTACGCATTCTTCACGTTTTCCATGTAATGCTCATCGACGCCGAATTCCGTGACGGTGATGACGAGACACATCAGGAACGCCATGATGGTCGCCATATAAAGCGCGAACACATAGGGCGTCAAGGGGCGGGGAATACGAAATCGTGTGGATTTTTGCGTGGCGTTTTGTGCTGTGCTTTGTGACGTGCCTGGGATCATCGATGCGGCCTCTCCATGCGTGAAGGGTGACGGGGAGCCAAAAGCGTATCAAGGGCGTCAGCTCCTCACTAGCCACGTTGTGCTTGATTCATTCATAAGCGAAAATTACGAATCAGACACAACACAAGTGTGACGATGCCAACGAACCTTCTGGGCTTGATCCACTGCTACACGCGGGTCGTTGAGACCGGCAGCATCGCAGCGGCGGCGCGTACACTCGGCATGAGCGCGGCAGCCGTCAGCCAGAACGTCGCGCGGCTCGAAGCGCATCTGGGCCTCCGACTGCTCTCGCGCACAACGCGCCGCATGGCACTTACCGAAAGCGGCGCGGCCTACTACGAAAAGGTCCGCCATATCCCGCGCGACCTCGAACTGGCGCACGAGGCAGCCACCGGCGCGCAAGAGCCGCAAGGCGCGCTCTGCGTGGCGACCACGACCGCGTTCGGGCGGCACGTGCTCGCGCCGCTGATGCCGGCGTTCAAGGCGGCGTATCCACGCATTGCAATCGAACTCATCTGCACCGACCGGCGCGTGGATCACCGGCTGGAAGGCATTGACGTGAGCCTGCGCATTACGGCACAACTCGACGAGCGGCTCGTGGCGCGGCGCATTGCCTCGCGGCCCTTCGTGTTCTGCGCTGCGCCCGCCTATCTCGAACGCGCTGGAGTGCCCACCGCTCCCGAAGACTTGAAGCAGCACGCATGCCTCGTGTTCCGCTATCCGACTGATGGGCGCTTCCTGCCGTGGGGCTTCATCCGCGACGGTCAGCGCTTTGCGGCGCCCCTGAATCCCAGCTTTATCTGCGACGACATCGACATGCTCGCGCAGATCGCCGTGAATGGCGGCGGCATCACGCGGCTCGCGAGCTTCGTCGCGCAGCCGTTGATCGAGAGCGGCAAACTGCTACCGCTCTTCGAGGCGCACGCGCGCAACAGCGCATGGGCCGAGCCCGAACCGATGGAGATCTATGCGTGCGTGGCCGAGCGCGCGGCGCTCAATACGAAGGTGCGCGCGTTTATCGAGTTCGTGGAGACCGCGCTGGAGGAATGCGTGCTCAAACGCCTTTGATCGGGTCTTCGAGAGTGGGGGTAGAGTGCGCGCTGGACTTCTTACGATGCGTAAACGCCAGAGCCCCGGTGCTCTTTCGGAGCCACCGGGGTTCTGGACGTACTGCATAGGGAGCCTGACGATTACCTACTTTCACACGGGCAATCCGCACTATCATCGGCGTGGAGCTGTTTC
>NZ_CADIKL010000053.1 GCF_902859945.1 Paraburkholderia caffeinitolerans
GAGCTGAGCGATAACGACCTGATGGACTTGCTGCTTGCACGCAAGGAACCAGAAGGCGACCTTGCCGACCCGGACGTGAAGCGGGTGCTGGAGCTGCTTCGCAACGTTTGATTTTCGTCCTGCGCATGTGCGACTCCCATGCCCCGAAAACATCATGGCGGAAGGCAGATGGAGTCGAACCATCCCGGGAACGGCTGACGTCCCCAACTGGGTTTGAAGCCCAGCCGCACCACCCGATACGATTGCCTTCCGTTGCAAAACAATAATCAAGCAACAAATAAAAACCGCGCATTAAACCCATTCACGCATGCGACTATCGGGTCTCAACACATGTAAATTGCGTTGAAACCGAGTATATCCAACGCGATCGAAGAACTCCAGAATCTGGATCGCGCGCTTGCGTCCGAGTCCCGCAGCATCGCGAAACGTCGCTGCGCTCACCCCTTGCGATTGCGGCGCTTCGGCCAATTGCGCCACGAGACGCGCAAGCTCATGAATCACGTCGCGATCGTAGAACAGATCGCGCACGACCTGATACAGCCTGCCGAGCCGCGCAAGCTTGCGCAGCAGCGCACGCACCTTCTCTTCAGGCTCTCGTGCTTCGCGTGCGAGATCGCGCACCCAGGGCGGGTCGTAACGTCCTAGCGCGATCAACGGCATGAGTCGCGCGGCAAGCGCTTCTTCATCGGCATCGAGCGAGACCGCATGCGAAGGCAGATGCAGCCACGGCCCGCTGCGCGCGACACGACCCGCTTCGATGAGCGCGTCCACTGCCGCGCGCCAGATCTCGTCGCTCGCGAGCGGCGCCGCCATGCGCCGCAGCCGCGCGGCGTCCGGTCCTTGCTCATCCGGTGTGCGCGCATGGAATTCGCCCAGTATCTCGACGATGCGCGCCGCGAGGCTCGTCCAGTGTGCGCGCGCGAGCACGACGGGTTCGGCGGTGCGCCCTTGCGGCGCGATCACGACTGCGTCGTCGGGCAGCGCAAGCGTATCTGCGTCGAAGCCGGTCAATTGCGCGAGCGTTGCACGCGTGAGCCCGTGCGGCGCCTGTTCGATCAGCGCGCCGATCCGTCCTTCGTCGAGCCAGGCACACAGCGCATCGAGCCACGCACGACGCTCCGGCGTACGCCGGCGCCGCGCAGGCCCGAACGGGTCGAGCACGCGTCCGCCGCCCACGGTGCGGCTCGCCTGCGCGTTGCGCACGATGAAGCGGTCGCCGGGCATCGCGTGCAGCGGCGCATCGAAGACGAGTTGCGCACGGGCTTGCTCCCCCGCAGCAAGCGTGTCGCCTTCGAGCAAGGCGACATTCGCCACGCGATGCATCGTGCCCAGGTGCACATGCAGCGGCGACCAATGCTGAAGCGTGACGCCCGCGTCGTCGAGCAGTTGCAGGTCGACGTCGAGGCGCGTCGCGGACTGTGCGAGCCGTGCATCGACGATCCAGTCCCCGCGCGAGATCTGCTCTCGCTCCACGCCATGAAGGTTGAGCGCGCAACGTTGTCCCGCTTGCCCCGCCTCCGCAGCGCGATTTTGCGCATGAATGCTGCGCACCCGCACCGGCATGCCCGCAGGTGCAAGCAGCAGGTTCTCGCCGATGCGCACGCGCCCTGAGAACACCGTGCCGGTCACCACCGTGCCCTGCCCCGTCAAGGTAAAAACGCGATCCACGGCGAGACGAAACAGGCCGTCGTCGCGGCGTGCGTGCCAGTGCGCGGCGCGCTCGCGCAACCAGGTATCGAGTTTCGCGACACCCGGGTCGCCCGCCTGTGTCGCCTGCGTTTCGAAGCACGGCGCGCCCGCCAGCGCGGTCGGCGCGAGCCACGCGGCAATTTCCGCGCGCACCTCCGCGAGGCGTGCAGGATCCACGCGGTCCGTCTTGGTCAGCGCAATCGCGCCATGGGTGACGCCGAGCAATTGCAGGATCGCGAGATGCTCGCGCGTTTGCGGCATCACCCCGTCGTCGGCGGCGATCACAAGCAGCGCGAAGTCGATTCCGCAGGCGCCGGCCGCCATGGTGTGCACGAGCTTCTCATGCCCCGGTACATCGATGAAACCCAACACGTCGTCGTTCGCGAGCGGCGTATAGGCATAGCCAAGCTCGATCGAAATGCCGCGCGCTTTTTCTTCCTTGAGCCGGTCGGTGTCCACGCCGGTCAGCGCGCGCACGAGCGTGGTCTTGCCGTGATCGATATGCCCCGCCGTGCCGACGATCACAGATGCAGCTCCGCGAGTTGCGCGACGAAAACAGCTTCGTCCGCCTGTTCGAGGCAGCGCAGATCGAGCCGCAGCGCGTCGTCAGCGATGCGGCCGATCACGGGGCGCGACAGCGCGCGCAACGCACGCTCCAGTTTGAGCAATGCGCGGCCGCTGCCTCCCTTGCCCCGGTGACGCACGACCAGCCCGTAGCCTGGCAGCACATCGACCGGCAATGCGCCGCTGCCGATCTGACTGAGCATCGGCTCGACACTCACCGCATAGGCTTCGCCGACCGCACGTTGCAATGCGGGCAGCGCACGCTCGGCCGCCTCGTGCATTTCGCTCGCGGGACGCGTGAGCAGCCGCAGCGTCGTCAAGCGCTCGCGCAGGAATTCGGGCGCCTGATAGAGCTTGAGCACCGGTTCGAGCGCCGCGAGCGTGAGCTTGCCCACCCGCAGCGCGCGCTTGAGCGGATGCTTCTTGATCGTCGCGATCAACTCCTTGCGCCCGACAATCAGTCCGGCCTGCGGGCCGCCCAGCAGCTTGTCGCCGCTGAACGTGACGAGGTCAGCGCCCGCTTCGACGGTGGCGCGCACAGTGGGCTCGGCCGGCAGACCCCACTGTGTGAGATCGGCGAGCGTGCCGCTGCCGAGATCCACGGCAACCGGCAAACCATGGCGCTGCGCGAGCGGCGCGAGCTCGTCCAACTCGACACTCTTCGTGAAGCCGCTGATCGCATAGTTGCTGCAGTGGACCTTCATCAGCAGCGCCGTGCGCGCGCCGATAGCGGCTTCATAATCCTTAAGGTGCGTGCGATTGGTCGTGCCCACCTCGCGCAGCCTCGCACCCGCGCGACTCATGATGTCGGGGATGCGAAACGCGCCGCCAATCTCCACGAGTTCGCCGCGCGAGACGATCACCTCCTTGCGTGCGGCCAGCGCGGAAAGTGCGAGCAACACCGCCGCCGCGTTGTTGTTCACGACGGTCGCCGCTTCGGCGCCGGTCAATTCGCAGATGAGTTCGTCGATCAGGTCGTCGCGGTCGCCGCGCTTGCCGGTGGCCAGATCGAATTCGAGGTTCGCGGGCTGCGTAAGCGCTTGCACCACGGCGCCCACGGCAACGTCGGGCAGCAGCGCGCGGCCCAGATTCGTATGCAGCACCGTGCCGGTCAGATTGAAGACCGTGCGCAGATTGTTTTGCGCTCGCGCCGCGAGCGCGCGATCGGCATCGGCAATCACGCGCTCGATGGAAAACGGCGTCGCTTCGCTCACCTCCATCACGAGCGTGCCCGCCTGTGCCTCGTTCCGCCAGCCGTCGAGCGTCGCGCGGATGGCCGCGAGCACCTGCGTGCGCCCATGCTGCGCAATCAGCGGCTGCGCTTGCGGCGAAGCGATCACGCGCTCCACAGCGGGCATTTGCGCAAGCAGAGCATTCAGCGCGCCTTTATCGACCTTCTCGCTCGCCCCCATCATTGTCCGGCCGGCGCTTCGGGATAAAGCAGCGGATTCGCACTCGCGCGCTGGTAGCCCGCTTCGCCCATCAGCAAGTCGAGCGTGAGGCTCGCAAGGTCGTCGGCGAGCGGCTCGAATTCCAAGTCCTTCTCCTGATAGCCGATCTTGCGATAGGTATGGCACTCGTCGCACGATTCCGCTTTCAAGGCCGGATTACCGCCTTCGATGCCGTGATACGCAATGCCTTTCGTCGAATCGCAATTCGTGCACTTCACGCGCACCACGTGATTCTCGGTGCCGCACAAGCTGCATTGCACATAGCGATAGCCCTGGAATGCGCCGCCCACGCGCACGATGCTCGCAACCGGTTGCACGCCGCATACGGGGCACACGCCAGGCGCATCCACGTAAGGCACGTCCTGCACATGGAGGCGGCTCGCGAGGTCGGTCCACACCACTTGCAGCGCCGCCATGATGAAGGGCGCCGTGGCCGGTGCAACTTCCGCGTGGCGTTGCGCGAGCAAGGCGTCGGCTTGCGCGTCGAGTTCGGCGTCGCTCATCGCGCGCAGCGTGTCCAGCACTTTCGCGAGCGCGGGCGTGACCGCGCCCGCCGCTTCCACACGGTCGGCCAGGCGGCGCAGCACCGCGCGCCATTGCGGGTCGCGTTCGGCGCCGAGTGCGGGCAGGATCGGCATTGAGTGGCGCTGGGCATGGGCAATGGCTGCTTGCGGCGGCATTTGCGCTTCGAGATGCTCGAGCACCTGCTGCTGCGCATCGACGAGTACCGCCATGAGTCGCACATAGCCGCCAATGGGGTTGCGCTCCGCCAGCTTGCGCAGTCGCGCGGCGCGCTCGCTGAAATGCGTCGCGCGTTCAGGCAGGCGGATGCGCGGAATCGCGGAGGGATCCTGCGCCTGAATCTGTTCGGGATCGAGAATGCGCTGCGTGGGTTGCGTCACAACGAATCGTCTCCAATAACAAAAAGCCGCCGCGCCCTCGCGGGCGGGCGGCTTGTGCAGGACCGCGCGCGCCTGCTACTTGATGTTCTCGCGGAACCAGCGCGGATGATGCTTTCTCGCCCAGCCCCAGGTCACGTACCCGCGCGTCATCGCGCGAATCGAACCCTTCACCCATAGTGCAGCGTAAATATGCACGATGATACCCACGATCAGTGCAAACGCCGCGCCCGCATGAACGACCGCTGCCCAGCGGATCAGCGTGACCGGAAAGTACAGCGAGAAGTAGCGCCGCCAGATCACGATGCCGCTCACGAGCAGCAGCACGAGACAAACCACCATCACGAAGAATAGCAGCTTCTGTCCCGCATTGTAGCGGCCGACTTCGGGCAGCTTGTCTTCGCGGTTGGCCAGCACATCGCCCATCTGCCCGAACCATTTCCAGTCGTTCGCATCCAGATAGTTGTGATGCCAGAAGCGCAGCGCAAGCAGCATGAACGAAATGAACATCACCACGCCGACGAACGGATGCAGAATACGCGTCCATTGCCCGCCGCCGAACAGCGCGGAAAGCCAGAACATCGACGGATGAAACATCGCGAGACCCGAGAGTGCGAGCAGCACGAAGGTGATCGCGGTAATCCAGTGGTTGGTGCGCTCGTTGGCCGTATAACGCTGGATCAGTTGCGGTTCATCGTTTTTCATCGCCGCGCTCCTCGGGTTCGCCACGCATGCGCCGCGCCTCGTCGCGCGCGGCCTGCTCGTCCTCGGCATTCACCTCGTTCGGCCCCACCCGCGTGTAGTGGAAGAATCCCGCCACCGCTGCGAGCGCGATGCCCGCGAGCGCGAGCGGCTTGGCCACGCCCTTCCACAGCCGCACGAGCGGGCTGATGCGCGGGTTGTCGGGCAAGCCGTGATACAGCGAGGGCTGGTCCGCGTGATGCAGCACGTACATCACGTGGGTGCCGCCCACGCCCGGCGGGTCGTAGAGCCCGGCCTTGTCGAAGCCGCGCTCCTTGAGGTCGACGATGCGCTCCGCCGCGTGCTGCTTCATGTCCTCCTTGGTGCCGAACACGATCGCTCCGGTTGGGCAGGTCTTCACGCATGCGGGCTCCTGCCCCACGGCCACGCGATCGGAGCACAGCGTGCATTTATAAACGCGATGATCCTTCTTCGAAAGACGCGGAATATTGAATGGGCAGCCAGTGATGCAATAGCCGCAGCCGATGCAGTTTTCCTCATGAAAATCCACGATGCCGTTCGTGTACTGCACGATCGCGCCCGGCGACGGGCACGCCTTGAGGCAGCCCGGGTCCTCGCAATGCATGCAGCCGTCCTTGCGGATCAGCCATTCGAGGTTGCCGTCCGGGTTCTCGTATTCCGTAAAGCGCATCACGGTCCACGAGTGCTCGGTGAGATCGCGCGGGTTGTCGTAGACGCCCGTGTTGATGCCCACCTCGTCGCGCAGGTCGTTCCATTCCATGCACGCGGTCTGGCACGCCTTGCAGCCAATGCATTTCGTGACGTCGATGAGTTTCGCCACCGCGCCCGTGGACGGCTCGCGCACGCCGGGTGGCGGCGTCGTGGTGGCCGACTGGCGCTTGATGTCGAGCGATTGCAATGCCATATCGAGCTCCCCTTACGCCTTTTCCACTTTCACGAGGAACGACTTGAACTCGGGCGTCTGCGAATTGCCGTCGCCGACCGGCGGCGTGAGCGTATTCGTCAGATAGCCGGGTTTGGTCAGTCCCGTGAAACCCCAGTGCAGCGGCACGCCCACGTGGTGCACCTTCTTGCCGTCGATGGTGAGCACCTTGATGCGCTTGGTGACCACCGCCACGGCAATCAGGTAGCCGCGATTGCTCGACACCTTCACGCGAGCGCCATCGACCACGCCCACCTCCTTCGCCAGCTCCTCGCCGATCTCGACGAACTGCTGCGGCTGAATGATCGCGTTCAGGCGCGCATGCTTGGTCCAGAAGTGGAAGTGCTCGGTGAGCCGGTACGTGGTGGCGACGTGCGGGAACGATTGCGCGGTCGAGAACGTCTTGCGGTCGTCCGGGAACACGCGCGCCGCCGGGTTGCTGGTGGCCTGCGGGTTGTTCGGGTGGAACGGGTTATAGCCGAGCGGGTTCTCGAATGGTTCGTAGTGCTCGGGAAATGGTCCTTCGTTCATGCCGTCGCGCGCGAAGAAACGCGCGACGCCTTCGGGGTTCATGATGAACGGCCCCATGCCGAGATCGGGCGATTCGTCGATCTTGTAGTCGGGCACGTCCGCGCCGGTCCATGCGCTGCCGTTCCAGCCGATCAGCTTGCGCATGGGATCGAACGGCTTGCCCGCCGTATCGCACGAGGCCCGGTTGTACAACACGCGGCGGTTCGCCGGCCAGGCCCAGGCCCAGTTGAGCGTCTGGCCGATGCCGGTGGGGTCGGAGTTGTCGCGCCGGCCCATCTGGTTGCCGGCCTGGGTCCACGCACCGCAGAAGATCCAGCAGCCGCTTGCCGTGCTGCCATCGTCCTTGAGCTGCGCGAAGCCCGCAAGCTGCTCGCCCTTCTTCACCAGCACCTTGGTGGCGTCCTTGGGGTCGGTCTGATCGGCGAGCGCGCGGCCGTTGTACTCCATCGCGAGCTCCTCGGGCGTGGGGCTCGCCGGATTCGAATACGGCCAGTCGAGCTTCACGATCGGATCGGGCAGCTTGCCGCCGTCCTTCTGGTACGCCGCGCGGATGCGCAGGAACAGCCCAGACATGATCTCGAGATCGCTCTTCGCCTCGGCCGGCGGCTCCGCGCCCTTCCAGTGCCATTGCAGCACGCGGCTCGAGCTCACGAGCGAGCCGTTTTCCTCCGCGAAGCAGGTCGTGGGCAGGCGGAACACTTCGGTCTGGATCGAGCCGCTGTCGACATCGTTGTAATCGCCCACCTTCCTCCAGAACTCGGAGGTCTCGGTGGCGAGCGGGTCCATGATCACAAGCCACTTGAGCTTGCCGAGCGCGGCCAGCGTTTTCGCCTTGTTCGGCGCGGACGCAATCACATTGAAGCCCTGGCAGATATAGCCGTTGACCTTGCCCTGGTTCATCAGCTCGATGGTCTGCATCAGGTCGTAGGGCTTGTCGAGCTTCGGCAGCCAGTCATAGCCCCAGTTGTTCTCCTTGGTGGCCGCGTCGCCCCACCACGACTTCATGAAGCTCACGAAGAACGCGTTGTAGCGCTGCCAGTAGCTGAGCTGGTTCGGCCGCAGCGGCTGTAGCGCGCGCTTCTTGATGTAATCGTCGTAGCTTTGCTCGGCCTCGTTGGGCAGCGTCATATACCCGGTGAGCAGATTCGACATCAACCCGAGGTCGGTGAGCCCCTGGATGTTCGAGTGACCGCGCAGCGCGTTCATGCCGCCGCCCGCGATGCCGATGTTGCCGAGCAGCAGTTGCACCATCGCGCCCGTGCGGATCATTTGCGAGCCGATCGAGTGATGAGTCCAGCCGAGCGCGTACATGATGGTGCCCGCGCGGCCCGGAACGGCCGTGCTCGCCAGCATTTCGCACACCTTGAGGAATTTCTCCTTCGGCGTGCCGCACACCTTCTCCACCATCTCGGGCGTGTAGCGCGAGTAATGCTGCTTGAGCAACTGATAGACGCAGCGCGGATTCTGCAGCGTGGCGTCGGTTTTCACGAAGCCGTCTTCGCCGATCTCGTAATCCCACGACGACTTGTCGGGATACGCATGTTTTTGCGCATCGTAGCCCGAGTAAATGCCGTCGTTGAACGCGAAGTCCTCGCGCACGATAAAGGCGAAGTCCGTGTAGTTCTTCACATACTCGTGCTGAATCTTGTCGTTCGCGAGCAGCCAGTTGATCACGCCGCCCAGGAACGCGATGTCCGTGCCGGTGCGAATCGGCGCGTAATAGTCCGCGACCGATGCCGTGCGCGTGAAGCGCGGGTCCACCACGATGAGCCGCGCCTTGCGGTGCGCCTTGGCCTCCGTGACCCACTTGAAGCCGCACGGGTGCGCCTCGGCCGCATTGCCGCCCATCACCAGAATCACGTCCGCATTGCGAATGTCGACCCAATGGTTCGTCATCGCACCACGGCCAAACGTCGGGGCAAGACCTGCCACCGTCGGGCCGTGTCAGACACGCGCCTGGTTGTCGAATGCGAGCAGGCCCATCGAGCGGGCCACTTTATGCGTGAGATAACCGACTTCGTTGCTGCCCGCCGAGGCGGCCAGCATGCCGGTGGTCAGCCAGCGGTTGACGGTCTTGCCATCCGCGGTTTTCTCGACGAAATTCGCGTCGCGATCTTCCTTGAGCAGCTTCGCAATGCGGTCGAGCGCCTCGTCCCACGAAATGCGCTTCCAATCGTTCGAGCCCGCCGCCCGATACTCGGGATACTGGAGCCGGTTCGGGCTGTGAATGAAGTCGATCAGGCTCGCGCCCTTCGGGCACAGCGTGCCGCGATTGACCGGATGATCGGGATCGCCCTCGATATGGATGATGCTCGCGGTGGCATTCTTCGCACCATCGCCGAGACCGTACATGAGGATCCCGCAGCCCACCGAGCAATACGGGCAGGTGTTGCGGGTTTCAGTGGTGCGCGCCAGTTTGTATTGTCGGACCTCGGCAAGCGCATTGTCGGGCGCGAAACCCATCAATGCTAGGCTGGAACCCGCCAGCGACGTTGCCGTGACCTTGAGGAACTGGCGCCGGGACATTTGCAGCATAGTGTGCGTCCTCGGCTTGGGGATTGTGGGTCTTTCCAGTATAAGACGCTTCGAAAAATAGATCCTGTACCGTGTCCGGCGCTGTGCTCGGGTACTGGGCTTGCTATATTCGACGAGGCCGGACGAATTCGTATGAGGTCCAGCGCTGCCACCCTCCGCCCGAGCGGGGCACAATGCCGGCAATATGAAACCCCTCCGCCAAACCACCCAGCCGGAACCCAGGACGCACAACATGGCAACCCTCTCATCGGAGCGGCTCGGCTCCGCCGCGCGCAAGGAAGCTTCCTGGGTCGTGAGCGCGTGCCGGCAGTTCATCGCCGATCGTTGCCCATCTCTGGCCGCAAGCATCGCGTTTTATTCGGCGTTCTCGCTCGCGCCCACGCTCGTCATGGTGATCGCGGTAGCCGGCTGGTTCTTCGGCGCCGACGCGGCGCGCGGCGAGTTGTTCCGCCAGGTCCATAACGTGCTCGGCAACGACGCCGCAGCGGGCGTCACCACCATCGTCGAGAACGCGCATCGCGCGGGCGGCACCGGCAGCATCGCCGCCATGATTTCGCTCGCCATGCTCGCGATCGGCGCGTCCGCAACGTTTTCGTCGCTCAACTCCGCACTCAATATTGTCTGGCCGCCAACCGGCCCGCGCACCTCGTCGGTGCTCGCGCTCGTGCGGGTGCGGCTGATCTCGTTCGGCCTCGTGCTCGGCGTCGCCATTCTGCTGTTCGTCTCGGTTGTGCTCGATACGGTCATCGCTTTCGTCGGCCGCTGGCTGTGGGGCGAAACGTCTTTTGTGATCATCGGAAACCTGCTGCAACTGACGGTCGGGCTGATCGTGCTCGCCTTTGCATTCGCCGCGCTGCTGCGCTTCCTGCCTGACGCCGAGGTGCGCTGGCGCGACGCCATGGTGGGCGGCGCCGTGGCTGCGGTGCTGTTTTCGGTGGGCAAGAAACTTTTCGCGCTCTATCTGGCGCGTGCGGGCATGGCCACAGCGTTCGGCGCAGCGGGCTCGCTGGCCGTGCTGCTGATGTGGCTGTACTTCTCGTCGGCGGTTTTGCTGCTCGGCGCGGAGTTCTCGGCGGCGCGCGCACGCCTGCACGATCCGCGCGGCGCATGGGGTTTCCTAGCGGAAACGCCGCCCGGCAGCCGCGCCAAGCTCGCCTCCGTGCTCGCCGCCTCCACGATCGCCCCCGTGCGCGAAGCCGCGGCGGGCAGCCCGCCGGCCCATGCGGTTCCAATCGGAAACGCGGCCCCCGCTGCCAGCCCGCACGCCGCCCGGGATGCGGCTCATGGCGCAAGTGCAACCGGTGCGCCGCTGCGAGCCATCGGCCAGGTGCGCGCCGAGGACGGCGCGTTCGCGCGGGGCGGCGCCGGCAGCCTGCAAATCCGCCGCTCAGTAGTAAACATGGAGAAAAGCGCCACCGAGGCCGCCGCCCGTACCCTCGTGCGGGCAGGCCGCACGGTGGCGGCCACCAACCGCTACGTCCAGCGCCACCCATGGCGCTCGGTGGCGCTCGTCGCGAGCGCCGCGCTTGCCGTGACGGCAGCAGCAGGCCGCCGCCGCGCCACCGCCGCCCCTGATTCGGACAAACCGGGCGATTAGTGCTCCCTCGGCGGCTCGCGCCGGCCATGTCAAGTTCGAAATACTGAGCAACCTGCACCCGCTTTCGACTGCTCAGTATTTACCCTGATATACACCCATAACGATTGCAAACTTTTCGATTCGCATCGGAAACAACAATAGTGCTGCGCAGGCATTCACTCTGTTCCAGATCCGAAAGAATTCGTTAGAGCCCCGTATTACAAGGCTTTCTACCGATGTGTCAGCTTTTTGCGACAGTCATTTTTTTTCAGTTCAGTTGAATTGCGCCCCTGCGTTATTCTCCGTTCCGCAATGGCACGTACCAATTCAAGCAACAACTAAATATCTGCGTGGAGAAAACCGGATGAAACGAATCGCCCTCTCGACCCTCTCGCTGGCCATCCTGGCCGTCTCGGGCGCAGCCCATGCGCAGAGCAGCGTGACCCTGTACGGCGTGATCGACGAGTCGATCCAGTGGGTTGGTCACTCGAATCTCCAGAACAAGAACCTGGTTGGCCTGTACGCCGGCAACATCTCGGGTGACCGCTTCGGCCTGAAGGGCACGGAAGACCTCGGTGGCGGCCTGAAGGCAATTTTCCAATTGGAAAACGGCTTTGACGTCAACACCGGCAAGCTGGGCCAGGGCGGCCTCATGTTCGGTCGTCAAGCGTTTGTCGGCCTGACGTCTGACCAATACGGTACGGTCACGCTGGGCCGCCAGTACGACCCGCTGGTCGACATGGTTCAGCCCCTGACGGCCGACAACTACTTCGGCAGCACGTTCACGACGCCGGGTGACGTCGACAACAACGACAACAGCTCGCGTACGAACAACGCCATCAAGTACGTGTCGCCGCTGTTCAGCGGCTTCCAGTTCGAAGGCATGTATGCACTGGGCGGCGTCGCAGGCTCGACGGGCTCGGGCCAAAGCTGGGGTGCGGCTGCTACGTACGGCATCGGTGGCTTCAACATTGCTGCCGGCTACTTCCGCATGGACAACTCGTCGAACCCGGCAGACCGCCTCAAGGCTGTCCCGACGAATGGCGGCTGGGCGGCAAACGCCACGTCAGGCGCCATGTTCGACAGCGAGATCAACGTCGCGTACGGCTCGGCCAAGTCGATCAACAACGCTTCGATCGCTGCGCAATACGTCTCGGGTCCGTTCACGTTCGGCGCACGTTACGCCAACGTCCAGTACAAGTCGGACGGCTACTCGCTGTTCCAGTCGAGCCAGCGCTACAACGTTGCAGGCGGTTACTTCGGCTACCAGGTGAACCCGGCCCTCCTGCTCGGCCTGGGCTATATCTGGACGCACGGCGCGGGCAACGCGTCGAACACCTACAACCAGGTTTCGCTGGGCGCGGACTACAACCTGTCGAAGCGCACCGACCTGTACGCAGTGGCGGCTTACCAGCACGCCAACGGCACGCAGTCGGGCACCGGCGGCGCGGCCAACGCCTCGATCGGCTCGTACGGCTACAACTCGAATTCGAGCTCGCAAGAGATCGTCAGCCTGGGCATCCGCCACAAGTTCTAATCGACATGAGCCGGGCTCAGGCCCGGCCAAGCGAAGAGACCATGCAGCGGCTAAAAGCTGCACGCTACTCAAGCCAGCCTTCGGTGCAAGCCAAGGCTGGCTTTTTCATGGGCGGCGCGTTTTAGTTTTAGTACGAAAGATCGAAGCGCCTGAAAAGCCGGGCGACGCGTCCAACTTGCGGTGCTCGCCGCGCGCCATCAGCGCAGGCGCAGTGCACCTCGCACACCCTCGGAACACGCTCAGCGCAACCTTGCAAGCGCCGCTCGCGCATGACGCAAGAACGCCTCCGCCAGCGGCGCCGCGTCCCGCTGCGCATATCGCGCCACATTGAGCGGCACCTCCAGTTCCGGCACGAAGCGCTTCACCACCACGCGCGCGCTCGCCCCAGCCGCCGTGAGCGGGTCGACGAGCGCGATGCCCATTCCCGCCTCCACCAGCGTCACGAGCGCCTGCGCGAGATCCGTTTCCACGCCTGTAAGACGCGTCACGCCGCACTCCGAAAACAGCCGGTCGATGCGCAGGCGCGCGTGCGTTCCCGCTGCGTATGAAACGAAGCGCTCGCCTTCGCAGTCGGTGGCGCCAATCGCGCGCTTGCGTGCGAGGCGGTGGCCGCGCGGCACGATGCAGCGCATCGGCCATTGCCCGAGGCGCTCGAGACGCACCGCGCGCGGCGCCGCTTCCTCGCCGACGAGCGCCAGGTCGCACCGCTCCGCTGCCACGCGTTCGAGCGCGAGCGCGGGTTCTAGCGTCAGCAGCGTCACATCCACGCCCGCGTGCTCCTGCGCGAACGCCGCGCTCACGCGCGGCAGAAAGTCTGGGCCGAGTTCGGGCGCGCCCGCCACGCACAACACGCCGCGACGCTGCTCGCGGATTTGCGCTGCCGCCTGCACGACACGCTCCAGCCCACTGAACGCACGCTCGACCTCCGCATGCAGGGCATGCGCTTCGCCTGTCGGCAAGAGCCGCCCGCGCGCGCGCTCGAACAACGCGAAGCCGACGCTCGCCTCAAAGTCGGCAACGAGGCGGCTCACCGCGGGTTGCGAGATGCCAAGCGCACGCGCCGCGCGCGTGACCGTGCGCCACTGCATCAAGGCGCGAAACGCTTCAACCTGGCGAATACTGAGTTCGGAAACTGGCATAACATAAAGGCATGCTATTTTCTTGGATGGGTTATTCGAGCATAACCCGGCAAGGAATACATTGCTGAATATTCCGTCCATTACACCGCATTACGCGAGACGCCCATGTATAACATCGAAACATGCTTCGTATACAACGTGCTGCGATGCCATTTCAGCACGCAAATAAAAATCCCCGTGGGCATGATGCCAACGGGGATTTTCTGGGGACTCACGCGGGCCGCGGCCAAAAGACCGCTGGCCACGGCGTGAAGCGCTTAGGCCGCTGCTGCGTCCTTCAGCTTCTTCAGCGCGCGCGCCTTGATGCGCACGGTTGCCGGCTTGGCCGGGAACCAGCGCTCTTCACCCGTGAACGGGTCCTTGCCAAAGCGCTTTTTCTTCGCCGGAACGGCCTGAACGACGATCTTCAGAAGACCCGACAGCGTGAACTCGCCGGCGCCCTTCTTGTGGACCGAACCCAGGATCGTGTCTTCCAGCGCAGCGAGCACGGCCTTCGTGGCCTTCGGCTCGACGCCAGCACGCTCAGCGACGTGAGCAGCCAGCGAGGCCTTCGTGAAGGTGTCCTTGATCGGCGACGGTGCGCCGGACGCCTTCACGGCGACCTTCTTAGCTGCTGCAGTCTTGGTGGCGGGCGCTTTCTTTGCTGCAGCCTTCTTGGCCGGGGCAGCTGCCTTTTTTGCGGCCACTTTCTTTGCGGAAGTCGGCATGTTTCTCCTACCAGTGTTGGTCAGTGAATCGACGAAGCACAGCGGAATGCAGATGCTTCAACGGCGGATTCTACAAGCGTGCAAGCGTTTTGCGTGACTCTTTTGCATCGTAGATGCAAATTTGTTGCGCGACGCAGACTGCCGAATGCATTTCGATACTTGTTTACAGGGGGTAAACGTGCACCGGCTCGACCTGCATGAGCGCGGTTCGCGCCAGCGCGACGCGTGCACGATGCGGCGAAAACGCCACACGTATGGCGGTTTCAGGCAACAACGGCCCCTTCGCGCTACCTGAAAAAGCAGTGTGTCAGCGAACTGGCGCGCGCGTTCGAGCATCGCGGCTGGCAGCTTTTGCGTGCTTTTTGGCGCTCCTGCATAGGCGTGCGCGCGTAGAGTGACGATGAACGCACCGTCGCCGGCACGACGCGCATCTCATTCCACCTTCATTTCGAGGCATTCTCCATGGCGCTCAAGATCGGCTTTCTGCTATTCCCCAAGGTGCAGCCGCTCGACCTCTGCGGACCCTACGACGTACTTGCATCGATGCCGGACACGCAGGTGCGGCTCATCTGGAAAACGCGCGAGCCGGTCATGTCGGCTACCGGCATGCTGCTCACGCCCGACACCGTCTTCGACGACTGCCCGCCGCTCGACGTGATCTGCGTGCCGGGCGGCAGCGGCGTGGCGCCACTGCTGGAAGACGATGCTACGCTTGCATTCCTGCGCGGCCAGGCGCGCACGGCGCGCTACGTCACGTCGGTCTGCACCGGCTCGCTCGTGCTCGGCGCCGCAGGGCTCTTGCACGGACGCCGCGCCACCACGCACTGGGCCTTTCACTCGCTGCTCGAACCGTTCGGCGCGATCGCGGTGAAAGAACGCGTGGTGCGCGACGGCAACCTCATTACCGGCGGCGGCATCACAGCAGGCATCGATTTCGCGCTCACGCTCGCGGCGGAACTAGTCGGCGAGGAAGCCGCGCAGGCGCTCCAGCTCGAACTCGAATATGCGCCAGCGCCGCCGTTCGATGCGGGCCGCCCGGAAAGCGCGCCGGGCGCCGTGGTGGAACGCGTACGCGCGCAAAGCGCGGCGACGCTCGAGCAACGCACGCGCATCGTCGAGCGTGTGGTGGAAAAACTTCGGGACACAAACGCGTGAGCGCACCTGCATCGGCGCGTTGATCTGTTGCGCGAGACGCGAGCCAGGGACACACTTGCTACCCGCGTTTGCAAGGATCGTATACATTCAACCCAGGGCTGCTGGCCAATCCGGCGCTCCATTAACAGCGTGACATCCGCCGCGCTGCTTCTCGCGATCCTTGCATTACAAACCCTGAATCCAGCGGTAAAAATCAATCAAGAGGGGTGTTCATGCAGTCCACTACCAGCAAGCTGACTCTCGCCGCGGCCGCCGCCGCATTCCTGCTGGGCGTCACCGCGCCCGCCTTCGCCCAGGACGCCAGCGCGCCCGCAGCCACCGCGCAAAGCGCCGCGCCAGCCTCACAGCCGCTCACCAAGGCCGAAAAGCGCAAACAGGCGCGCGCGCAACACAAAGCCGAACGCAAAGCCGCGCGCGCGAAGAACAACGCCGAACTGAAGCAACTCGAAGACGCAGGCTACAAGCCCGCCAACAACGACCCGAACTACCCGAACAACCTCCAGAACGCGCAGAAGAAAGCCGCGGCAGCGGCGGCGGCGAGCGCAAGCCAGTAAACCGCTTCCTTTCCAGTCTTTTTTCGCTTTTTAGTTTTTCTTGCGCACGCGGGGACCGGCGCACAGCCGATCCCCGCTATCGTCAGCCGCTCCTGCGGTTCCCGCTGCGCGGCGGGCATCATGATCGTGGTCGCGCACGCCACCAGCATCTGGAGTGGGTCTGGGCCAGCGAGACCTTCACCGCAAAGCAGTTCGCTAGACCGCCACCGCGCCCACGTAGTTTTCGGCCATCGCGGTCGCGGCCGCACGCGACGTGGTCACGTGCTCCAACTCCGCCACCTGGAGGCGCTGCTCGAACGGCGAGGCGTCGTCGAGGCGGTGCATCATGTGCGTCATCCAGTACGAGAAGTGCTCGGCGCGCCAGATGCGGCGCAGCGCGGTCTCGCTATACGTATCGAGCTGGTCGGTGCGGCCTTCCTTGTAGAACGCCACGAGCGCGGCGGTCAGCACGCGCACATCGGCGACGGCCAGGTTGAGGCCCTTCGCGCCCGTGGGCGGCACGATATGTGCCGCGTCGCCCGCGAGAAAGAGGCGCCCGTGCTGCATCGTGGTCGACACGAAGCTGCGCATGCCGACGATATTCTTCTGAAAGATCTTGCCCTCGACCACGTGATGGCCTTCGTCCGAATCGACACGCGCGTGCAGCTCGGCCCAGATGCGATCGTCAGACCAATTTTCGACCGTGTCGTTGGGATCGCACTGGAAATACATGCGCTGCACGTTCGGCGAACGCGTGCTGACCAGCGCGAAGCCGCGTTCGTGGCGCGCGTAGATCAGCTCGTCGGACGAAGGCGGCGCCTCCACGAGAATGCCGAACCAGCCGAACGGAAACACGCGCTCGTAATCGTTGCGCAATGCCGCCGGAATGGCCGCGCGCGAGACGCCTTGCGAGCCGTCACAGCCGATCACGTAATCGCAATGGAGCGCGTGCTGCTCGCCTTCGTGCTCGAAGCGAATCGAGGGCGACGCCGTTTCGATGCCGTGAATCGAGGTGTTCGAGACGTTGAAGAAGAGTTTGCCGTCGGCGGCCACGCGCGCAGCGACGAGGTCCTTGAGCACTTCGTGCTGGGCGTAAACCGTGATCGATTTGCCGGTGAGCTCGGTGAGATCGATGCGGCGGCGCTTGCCTTCGAACGCGAGTTCGAAGCCGTGATGCAGCGCACCTTCGGCCTTCATGCGGGCGCCGACGCCGGCCTCGATGAGCGTATCCATGGTGCCCTGCTCGAGCACGCCCGCACGGATCGTGGATTCGATCTGTTCGCGGCCGCGCCGTTCGAGCACGACCGAGTCAATGCCACGCAGATGAAGCAGATGGGAAAGCAGCAGGCCCGCGGGCCCCGCGCCGATGATGCCAACTTGGGTGCGCATGAATGTCTCCTGTGTGTTGATTTTGCGCAAGTTTGGCGGCTGCGAGCGATATCGTGCAACGCGATATCGTGAATATGAATTATCTCGATTGCGGATAGCCGGACCACCCGTTATGCGGCCATGAGATCGTGCCGCGGCGCAGCGTAACCGCTGTGCGCGTATGCCGTGCATGTGCACGCGTGGCGGCATCGGCGTATGCTCAAACACATGTCCGCGGAGCAATCCGCACTCTGGCCGCCGGCTCGCCGCCGCCCGAAACGCGATGAACGCTTCTCCCCCATCCTCCGGTTCAGAATCCGGTCCCAAGCCCGTCTCCGGAGCCGACACAGGCTCCGGGGCCGTTGCCAAACCCGGCCCGCGCGTCACCGTGATCGTGCTCACGCGCAACCACGTGCGCCAGATCGTCGACACCGTGGCGCGGCTCACCGCCTTGCCCGAGCATCCGCCCGTAATCGTGGCCGACAACGGCTCCAGCGACTCCACCGTGAGCCTGCTCGCCTCGCTGTTTCCGCAGGTACGCATCGTCCAGACGCTCGGCGATCACGGCATGGCGGGCTTTAACCGCGCCTTCGCGCTCGCGCGCACCGACTATGTGGCGTGCTGCGACGACAGCACCTGGTTCGCGCCTGGCGCGCTCGCACAGGCGGTGCAACGGCTCGACGATCATCCGAACGTGGCGGTGCTCAATGCGCGCGTGGTCGGCGAGGACGAGCGTGAAATCCATCCGGCGTGCCTCATGCTCAACGCCACCTCGCCTGGCGGCGAGGGTCTGCCCGGCCCGTCGCTCGCGGGCTTCATGGCGGGGGCGTGCGTCTTCCGCACGAGCGTGTTGCGCGCGCTCGGCGGCTATGAGGAACGGCTCTCGCATGGCGGCGCGGAAGAACTGGCCGCGCTCGACGTGCTGAGCGCAGGCCACGCGATTGTGTATTGCGAGGCGGCGCTTGCGCATCGCGAGCCGCTATGCCGCTGGTTCACGCGCGCGCAGCACTGCGCGCTCGCGCGTAATTCGGCGTGGGTGGCATGGATGCGTCTGCCGCTGCGCGACGCGCTGGCCGCCACGGGCCGCGCGCTCGCGGTGTTCGCGCGCCAGCGCTCGCTCGGCCCGGCCGGCTTCGCGCTGCTGCGCGGCGCCTTCTGGGTATTGCGGCGGCGCCGCGTCGCGCCCGCGCACGTCGTGCTGCTTACGCGCCAGGTGCGGCGTGCCGAGCGCCATGTGCGCGCCGGCATTCCCGCCATGGCCGAAAAATACGATCAGTCCGGCCAGCGCGCGTGGTAAGCCGCTGCAATTCAAGGCATGACCGGCACGAAATCGCGATATTCGACTTGCGCGCCGCGCACCACGATCGCGGTGGACTCGGGCACTTCGGCCCAGACTTCCGGTAAATCCCCCAGCGGCTCGGACACGAGCAAATAAGCGTCCTCGCCCGCCGCCACGATGCGCGGATCATCGGGATAGAGTTCGTGCAGGTGCTTGAACGAGGTCGTGTGAAAGAGCGAGCGCGACTTGCGCTCGCTGGAGTAGCGCACGGCCACGAGCTGCTCGCCGTCGCTCGCGCAAACCGTCATGTTGAGCGCCGGCTCGATGCCGTGCTTTTTCGCGGTGGCCTCCACGAAGCCCACCATGCGCTCGAGCGCGGGCACGGGATCGACTTCGAGCCCGAAGGTCATCGCCAGATAGAACATCGCTTCGGAATCGGTCGAGCCTTCGATCGCGCTGAAGCGCGCGGGCTCGACCGCCACCAGCAATTCGCGCCGCACGAGCGGAAAGCTCTGGATCAGCCCGTTGTGCACGAACATCCAGCGCCGGTGCCGGAACGGGTGGCAGTTGGTCTCCTGCACGGGCGTATGGGTGGCGGCGCGTATGTGCGCGATGAACATCGGCGCGTGCACCGCGCGAGCGATCTCGCGCAGGTTGCGGTCGTTCCAGGCGGGCTGCACGCTCCGATAGCGATACGGAATGTCGTGCGGATGCTGATACCAGCCGACCCCAAAGCCGTCGCCGTTGGTGGTGGTCGCGCCGAGCTTCGAATGCAGGCTCTGGTCGATCAGCGAATGGCGCGCGTGAAACAGCACGGTTTCGAGCGGCACAGCGTTACCGGTATAGGCAAGCCAGCGGCACATGGTGACCTCCACTTTCAACGACTCGATAAACGACCCGACGTGCTGTGGCGGCCCGCAGGACCCCGTGCGCCCCGGTTTTAAATAGCCGCGTACCCGCCGAGTAGCGGCACGAGAAAGCCGCTCAAGCCGGTGAGAATAATCTGCACGCCGATGCACAATAGCAGGAACGACGAAATGCGCATGGCCACGCGCGTGCCTTCCGTGCCCAGGTAAAACGCCAGGCGCGCGGCGCGGCTGTAGACGTAGTAGATCACCAGCACCACGAGCACCGAAATCGCTATCGAGGCAATGCCCGAGAGCAGAAATGCCGACAGCTTGTGCGTGCGGTTCGCATTGAGCGCGATGGCCGTGGCAATCGAGCCCGGACCCGTGGTAAGCGGAATCGTTAGCGGAAAGAAAGCCTTACTGTGCGCCGACGCGGCGCTGAGCGGCTTGACCGGATGATCGGCCACGGACGGCTCGGGTTCCGGCGCATTGAGCATCTGCCAGCCGCTCACGGCCACCGCGAGGCCGCCGCCGATACGCAGCGCCTCCATCGAAATGCCGAAGAAGTGCAGGATGGGCGTGCCCACGAAAAACGCCGCCAGCAGCACGAACCCCGCATTGGTGGCGACGCGCTTGGCGAGCAGGCGCCGTTCTTCGTCGCTGAGCGAGGCCGTGCGGTCGAGAAAAACAAAGGCGATGCCGATGGGGTTAATGATGCTGATCAGTCCGGTAAAACCGAACAGAATGTCTGAAATCAGGCTCTCGATCATGTAAGCGATCCGGTGAACGCAGCGGGCTCAAATGGCGCCGCCGCCGGCAGCGAGAAGTGTAACCGGAGCGGCGTCCACCGTGCCGGCAGCATGCCGGCTTGCACGCGCGAAAGACCCTGCTACATGACGCAGCGCACCAAGCTGCGCCATCGGCACAAACCTCGCGCATCGGGATCGCATCGGGATCGCATCGGGATCGCATCGGGATCGCATCGGGATCGCATCGGGATTATTGGCAGCTTTACGGGGCGCATTCGCGGGCATAGAGTGATTTGACCGAACCCCAAACGAACTTCGAAGCAAGGTTTCCTTTTTATCCAAAGGAGTTGCCATGTCACTGAAGTTGCTCGCTGCGCTACCCTTCATCGGCATCCTGATAGGCGTGCCGTTCGTCAACCGCACCGAGCCGCTCGTGCTCGGTATGCCACTCGTGCTTGCGTGGATCGTCATGTGGGTCGTGCTGACCGCGGCCATCATGGGGCTGGTCTACAAGCTCGATCCGACTAACCGCGACGAGCAGGATGCACAAGGCGGGGTGCGATCATGAGCGCGCTGATCATCATCGCCGCGATGACCGTGATTGCACTTTATCTGGGCATACGTGCGCGCCGCGGCCACGACATGAGTCTCGAGCAGTGGTCGGTGGGCGGACGCAGCTTCGGCACCGCGTTCGTGTTCCTGCTGATGGCGGGCGAAATCTACACCACCTTCACGTTTCTCGGCGGCAGCGGCTTCGCCTATGGCAAGGGCGCGCCTGTCTATTACATCCTGACTTACGGGACGCTTGCGTACATTCTCTCGTATTGGATGCTGCCGCCCGTGTGGCGCTATGCGAAGGAACACGGGCTGGTCTCGCAGCCGCACTTCTTCGCAACCAAGTACCGCAGCCCCGCGCTCGGCGTGCTGGTCGCATGCGTGGGCGTGGCCGCGCTCGTGCCATATCTCGTGCTGCAACTGAAGGGACTCGGCATCATCGTGTCGACAGCCTCGTACGGTGCGATTCCCTCCACGGCGGCGATCTGGATCGGCGCGGTGGTGGTCACCGCCTATGTGATCTTCTCGGGCGTGCGCGGCTGCGCGTGGAACTCGGTCGTCAAGGACACGATGATTCTCGCCATCGCCGTGTTCCTCGGCATCTATCTGCCGGTCCATTACTACGGCTCGCATGCCGAGATGTTCCGCGCCATCGACGCGGCCAAGCCCGGCTTCCTCAGCTTCCCGGCAAAAGGCCAGGGCGTGACGTGGTTCCAGTCGACTACGCTGATCGCATCGCTCGGCTTCTTCATGTGGCCGCACACGTTCATGTCGGTCTACACCGCGAGGAACGAACGCATTTTCCGCCGCAACGCCGCCATCCTGCCGCTTTATCAACTGATCCTGCTGTTCGTGTTCTTCTGCGGATTCGCGGCGGTGCTCAAGGTGCCGGGCCTCAAGGGCCCCGACATCGACCTCTCGCTGTTCCGCCTTTCGCTGCAAACCTTCGATCCGTGGTTCATTGGCGTGATTGGCGCGGCCGGCGTGCTCACCGCGCTCGTGCCGGGCTCGATGATTCTCACCACGGCGTCCACGCTGATCGCCAACGACGTCTATCGCGGCGCGCTGAATAAAAACGCCGCCGACGAGCGCGTCGCGCGCATCGCGCGCTTCTGCGTGCCGGTGGTCGCGCTGGTCGCGGTGGGCTTCACGCTCAGGGGCGGCGAGACCATCGTAGCGCTGCTGCTGATGGGCTACAACTTCGTCACGCAGCTGTTCCCGGCGCTGGTGTGCAGCCTGGCGGCGCGCAATCGCGTGACGAAACAAGGCGCGTTCTGCGGGATTTTCGCTGGCGTGCTGGTGGTCGTGCTCACCACGCTGCTGCACCTGAGCGTCGCGCAGTTGGTCCCGTTCGCATCGGATACGTTCAAGGACATCAACATCGGCTTTCTCGCGCTCGGCGTGAATATCATCGTGCTCGCCGCCGTGAGCGCACTCACGCAGCCGCACACGCATGCGGATCACGAGCACGCGGGCGCGCACTGAGATCGATCGCGGGCTTCAGTTTCGATTGCTGTTTCGATTACTGTTTTGATGACGTGCGGCGCATTCATTGCGCCGCTTTTTTATGTTCGCCGGCGGTGAGCGGATGAAATTCAATTCTTTGCGGCGCGTGCCGTAAACACAGTGATCCCGTCACTTCACACCCGTCCCGCGCGCCGATGACCGACACACTCGAAACCGCCGCTGCCTTGCTCACGCCAGCCGACCTCCCGCCCGGCCAGCCGCTCGAATGGCCGCTCGTGGACCACGACGGCACGCTGCTGCTCGAACGCGGCGCCACCCTGGTGGGCGAGATGGAGCGCGATTTCCTGTTCCGCCACTTCGCGCCGCGGCGCGGCGACCGCGCAGCGCCCGAGGCCGGGGGCGCACTCGCGCACGCGAAGCCGCCGGAGCACGAAGCCGCGCCGACCGTGCGCGACCTGCATCTTTCGATTGGCGCATCGATGGGCCTGCGCCCGCAACAAGGCGCGAGCGGCGCGCCAATGCATCCGTGCAAGCTGATCGGCATTGCGCCGAACGAGTCGATCTTCGCGACGCTGCCCTACGCCGATGGCCGCCCGGTCGCACTCACGCCCGGCGAAAACGTCGAAATCGTGGCGATCGCGAGCCAGGCCGTCTATCGCTTCGTCTGCACGCTGCACGCGATCCATCAAGCGCCGATAGGCTATCTCGTACTCTCGGAGCCGGCCCATATCCGCCTGCTGCGCGAGCGCAAGTCGATTCGCGTGCACGCGCGCTTTCCGGTGCGTTTCGGCATCGGCGCCGAGGGTTATCAGGGCGTCGCGCTCGCGCGCGGCATCAGCGCGCTGGGGCTCTCGCTCGTTGCGCCATGGGCGCTCGGCCAGGTGGGCGAGCGGCTGCGCATTGCCTTCAGCCTGCGCTCCGGCGATCTCGACACGCCCATCGAAACCAGCGCGGTCATTCGCAACGTGCAGCAGGAAGACGGCGCGCAATGCACGCTCGGCCTCGAACTCGATAGCCTCACGAGCGCCGAACAGATGGCGATGAAAGTCTATGTGTTCGACCGCCACGACGACGTGGTTTACTGGGGCAACAGCACGCGCTGAAACGGACGCTCCGGTTTTACCCCTGGTGCGGCGCGCCCATGCGCGAAGGCCGAAATGCGTGTGCTATGGTATTTGCGCACCTTCCAACCCGGCCTTCACTGGCCGCACTCTTCCATGGCACAGCCCTTTGACGAAGCCGAACGCGCGGCGGTCTACCGCGCGATCCACGAGCGGCGCGACATGCGGCACTTCACGCCCGGCCCCGTCGATCCGGCGGTGCTCGCGCGTCTGCTGGACGCCGCGCATCACGCGCCGAGCGTGGGCTATATGCAGCCGTGGCGCATCGTGCGCATCACCAGCGCGGCCTTGCGCGAGCAGTTGCACGAGACCGTCGAGCGCGAACGCGTCGCCACCGCCGACGCGCTCGGCAAGCGCCGCGACGAGTTCATGAAGCTCAAGGTGGAAGGCATGCGCGACTGCGGCGAATTGCTCGTTGTCGCGCTGATGGACCGCCGCGAAGCGCACATCTTCGGCCGCCGCACCTTGCCGGAGATGGACCTCGCCTCGGTCGCGTGCGCGATCCAGAACATGTGGCTCGCGGCGCGCGCCGAAGGGCTCGGCATGGGCTGGGTGTCGATCTTCGACGTGGACGAAGTGCGCGCGCTGCTGCACATGCCCGCGGGCGCCAAACCCGTGGCGATTCTTTGCGTCGGCCACGTAGCCGAGTTCTATCCGAAGCCGATGCTGGAGATCGAGCATTGGGCCGAGCGCCGCGTGCTCGGCAAATGCGTGTATGAAAACCGCTGGCTGGACGAGCCGACAGAAGCCGCGCCGCAAGCCGAAAGCGCGGGCACGGGTTCCGCATAGCCCGGCATCCGCGATTCCGGCGCCGATCAAACGCCGATCAAGCGTCTATCAAGCGCCGAACGTGACGGCCTCGACGTTATTGCCATCAGGGTCGATGAGAAAAGCGCCGTAGTAGTCGGGACTGTAATCGGGCCGCAGGCCCGGCGCGCCGTTATCCGTGCCGCCTGCCGCGATGCCGGCGGCGTAAAAGCGGTCGACTTCGGCGCGGCTCGCGGCGGCGAACGCCACATGCACGCCGCGCGGCGTGGCAGCGTCATTGGCCGGTACGGTGTGGAGCCATAACTTAGGCATGCCAGGTTTGCCGATGCCAGCAACATCGCCATACTCCACGCTTACGCCACAACCCAGTGGCGTCAACGCCGCCTCATAAAACCGCATGCTGCGTGCGAGATCGCGCACGCGCAGACCCACGTGATCGAACATATCCGTCTCCTGGTTTCATGCAAAACCCGTCCCCAACGGCAACCCTTGCCGTGGCACGTGGAGACCAGTTTAGTGCGCAACGCCCGCCAGCGGCCTGGGGAAAATTGCGCACATCCGCACTCGCGCTCAGGCCGGGGCCTAACTATGCCTTACTGCGCGAGCGGCTTAATGGAAATCACATCAGGCATGGCTGCTGCGCCCGCCTGACCGGCGGCGGCGTGATCGGCTTCCTTCAGCTTCACGCGCCATTGCGGCGCGCCCGCATACGGCAGCCGCGCGAGCGCGCCGGCGACCAGATACGGGAGCGCCTGTTGCGCGTCGGCGTTGCGGTCGCGCTTCTCCGCGCTCACCTTGTAGGCTTCGCGGCCGTCCGGCAGCGCGAGGAAGCGCAACGTGAGCGTATGCGTATAGCGCTTGCCGAACCACGGGAACGACGGCCCTTCGGACGGCACGCAGCCGCCAATGCAGGCGCCCCCCTTACCGGAACCACCGGCTTCCACGCCGACGTCGCTGGGCCGCGAGGCCCATGCCGCGGAAACGATATAGCGCGCCGCCTCGGGCGTGCCCTCCTTGAAGCCGCGCTGTGCGAGGCCGGCGCGCAGCAGCGCCTCGTAAGGCAGCGGCTGGTCGGCTTCAGCCTGCGCGGGCGTGCGCGCGAGCCGGTACGTGGCGGTGGCCAGATCGGTTGCGCTCAGGTCGCCAGTTGCCCGCACATCGGCGCTCGCGCCTGCGCAGCCGGCGAGCGCGCCCAGCATCGACAAGGTGCAGATCGTCATCAGGACTTTCACGGAGAACTCCATCGGAATCGTTGGCAGCCGGTTCGGGCGCCATGGTGCGCAATTGGGAGGGATCAGGCGGCGCTCAGTGATCAGTGCTCATGTGCCCAAGCCAATCACACGCCAGCGCCGTCAAGCTGCGGTATCGAGCGCCGGCAGCGACATCGTCACCGTTGTGCCCTGGTCCGGCGCGCTCTCCACATGGATTTCGCCGCCGTGACGCGTCACCACCGTCTTCACGAACGCCATGCCGAGCCCGGCGCCGCTCACCTCGGGCCGCTGGCCCGCATGAAAACGCCGGAATGGCTGGAACAGCTTCGCCTGATCCTCGAGCGGAATGCCGTAGCCCTCGTCGCGAATCGAACAGATCACGCGCGGGGCCTGGCCGTCCGCGACTGCGATACTACAGACAATCCTCGTTTCGGGTGGGCTGTATTTCACCGCGTTGTTCAGAATATTGACCAGGGCGCGCGTCATGAGCGAGCGGTCGGCGTTGATCCAGCCCATCTGCTCGCCGTCGGACGCCGTCTCGATCTGAATGTGCTTGGCGCTCGCCTGCGGCCAGACTTCGTCGCTCGCGTCGATGGCGAGCTCGGTCAGGCTGGTGGGCTCCAGCGCGTATTGCTGCGACTCGGCGCGGGCGAGTTGCACGAAGTCGTCGGCAAGGGTGAGCGAGCGGCGCGCGTAGCGCTCGATGCGGTCCATCACCTCGCGCACCGGCCCGGCGGTCAGCGTGCCACGCTCGCGCTCGGTCTCCACGAGCGCCACGATCGACGCCTGCGGCGAGCGCATGTCGTGCGACAGGAGACGCAGCGCGTGCTCGCGCTGGCGCTCGGCGTCGTGCAGCGCGGTCACGTCGACGAGGCCCGCGATCCAGCCCACCGCCTGCCCCTGCGCGTTGGTACAACTCGCGTAACGCAGCAGGTAGTCGCTGCCGTCGCGTGCGCGCACTTCCACGCCCCGCTCCATGAGTTGCGCAAACTCGCCGCGCGCGGGATCGAGCGGCGCGGGCCAGTGCGCATGCGCCAACGCGAGCGCCTCGGGGTTCGGGTCGATGGGCTTCACGAGCGCGAGATCGCCGAACACTTCAGGCATTCCGCGCCCCTCGGCCGCGCTCACGTTCAGGTCGGAGAAATAGGCGCGCGCCGCGTGGTTGGCGATCAGCACCACACCGCGCAGGTCAGCGACGACGAGCGGCTCCGGCACCGAGTCGAGACTGTCCCAGACGAAGCGGCGCATGTCCTGCAGACGCTGCGCGGCTTGCGCCATCAGCGCCATCTGCTGGGCCAGCACGTCGCCGCCGAACTCGCGGGGCGGCGTGGGCGCTTCGGGCAGCAGATAAGGTTCGTCGGCGAGCTGGCGCAGTTCCTTGCGCAGATACGCCATCGTCATTTCGAGGCGCCGCCAGCTCCAGAGCGGGTAGACGAGTGCGAGCGCAACGATCGCCGGCACGGGTGGGAGCCAGATGCGTGCGTAATAGAGCAGCACGGCGCTGCCGGCCAGCGAGAGCAGCGCCAGCAGCGGCAACAGGAGCAGCGTGCGCAGCGGCGAATAGACGAGAAACGCGTGCAGCAATAGCGCCAGCGGCAGCAGCGAGGCGAGCACCACGGCGATCGGCGAGGCCGGTTCGATGGCCGTGCCCGACAGCAGCGTATCGAGCGTGAGCGCGTGGATATAGACGCCGGGCAGCGGCCCGAGGGTGCCCGAGAGCGGCGTGGCGAAACGGTCGAACAAGCCCGATGCGGTCACGCCCACCAGCGCCACGCGGCCGCGCAGCACGTCGGGCGGCACGCGGCCTTCGAGCACCTGCGAGAACGACACCTTGCGGTAAGCGTGCGTATTGGCGTTGAACGGCAGCAAAAAGCGCGCTTCGCTGTCCGGCTCGCTGGTGCGCGTGAGCCTGGCGTCGGCGGCAGTGGTCGCGGCGCTGCTCGCGCCGGCGAGATCGGGAAGCACGAGCGCGCCGGCGCGCACCGCGCGCCAGACCGGCACCATCAACTGGGGCCAGCGCTGCCGTGCGTCGCCCTCGAACATCGCGACGCTGCGCACGATGCCGTCGTTGTCGACTTCGAGGTTGATGTGGCCGAGACCCGCGGCGACCTCGGCGAGCGGCGCGACTGGCTTCTCGACCTCGCGATGGCCGTTGTCGGCCTCATTGGCGGGAGACAGCAGCACCGGCAGATACGAGGGCCGCTCGCGCAGCGCGGCGCCCAGGCGCGCATCGTCGGGCGAGGGCTCGGTGAAGAGCACGTCGTACACCACGGCGGCCACGCCCGCTTTCGCAAGACAGTCGACGAGTTGCGCGTGCACGCTGCGCGGCCAGGGCCAGCGCCCCAGCGCGGCAACGCTCTCATTGTCGATCTCGACGATCACGATGTCGGGGGAAACCGGCCGCTCGCGGGCCGCGAGAAAGCGGTCGTAAACGAGGTGATCGGCGCTAAGCGTCCAGTGCCCCACCACGCTCAGCAGCACGACGGCAATGCCGGCGCACGCCACGCCCAGCCACTCGAACAGAAAGCGCCGCCCGACCGGACGGCCGGGGCGGGAACGGCGGAATGCGCTCACGCTCATGCGCGAGCGCCTCACCACTCGAGACGGAACGACTGTACCGGGCTGGCCTTCTGGAAGTACTTGCCGCCGTCGAACTGCTCGGCAATCACGGTCCAGTAGTAGACGCCCTTGGGCAGATCGCTGACGACGGCTTCGCCGTTCGTGATGTCGGTGCGGTCCACGAGCGGCGTGCGCAAGTCCTCCGAGGTGGCGAGCACGAAACGAAAACGCGTATTGGCGGCGCTGCGCTGGTCGACGAACCAGCGGAACGCATAGTCGCGCGTGCCTTCGACGCGCCCGGCCGACGCGCCCAGCGCGAGGCGCCGGCGCTGGACCGCGTAGGTCGACGGCATGCCTTCGAGGCCGTTCTCGTCGATGGCGGAAACGCGCGCGAAATACGTGCCGTCCTCGAGCGCGCCGATGACGACGTGCGGCCCATCGGAATGCGTGTCGCGAATCAGGTCCAACAGGCCCGCGTCGCGGCCGATCTGTACGTGATAGCTGTGCGCACCGGTAACGGGCGCAATATCGAACGCAACGGTTTCGTCGTCCTGGACCTTCCCCGGGTTGCGCAGATCGGGCGCGTCGAGCAGCGCGACGGGCGCGCCCACGGCGCCGCCCGCGAGCGTGAGGCTGCCGTGGCGCGCCGCGACGAGCTGCGAGGAAGCCGCGAGCGGCGTGCCCGGCGCGGGCGCGACAGACGCGGCCGGGGCGCGCGACGCCGCGTCCACACCCACCGCGCCCTCGATCACTTCAACCGCCGTCGAGCCCTTGTCGCCGTCGTAATTCACGCGAAAGCTCGTGCCGCGCACGCCCGCCACCACCGAAGGCGAACGGATCTGGAAGCGGTCGTCCTTGCGCGTGGCCTTGGTGACCTCGGTATTCACCTGGCCGCGATGGAGATTGACCACGCGATCGGTCGAGCCGGTGAGCGCGGTCTGGCGCAGCGTGGAGAGATCGAGCGAGGCGCCCGGCGGGATGACGATATGCGAACCATCGGCGAGTTCGAGCGTGGCGAAGCCGTTCTCGCCGGTCTGCACGCGGTCGCCTTCGACGAGCGTGCCGCCGACGACGAGCGGCAGCATCGGCCCCTTGCCGAACGCATGGCTCGCCGGCCCCGAAGTGGCGATCACGCGCGCGCTCAAGTGGTCCTGGCGCAGCAACGCAACCGGCACGCGCAGCGAGGTGCCCGGCTGCAGCCGGCGCGGCGCGCTCACGCGGTTGATGCGCGCGACCTTGGTCCAGTCGGCGGGATTGCGTAGATAGCGCGTGGCGATGTCGTAGAGCGAATCGCCGGGCCGCGTGACGTAGACGGCCATTTCGGTCGCCTGCGGGTTCGGCTTGCGGGCTTCGGCGCGGCCCACGGCGGGCAGCAGACCCAACGCGAGCGCACAGGCAATCGCGCAGGCAAGTGGGGAGCGCGCGGCTGCGCGTGGTGCCCACGGTGCGCCCGGAACGGTTTGCGGACCGGCAGGATTGGGCCAGGACAGCGCGACGGAAAGCGTCACGCGCCCGGGCGCGGCGCAATACCCAGCAGGAATCGCCGAATACGCGCCCCTCACGCCGCATCCCCCTCGATGCGTTCGAGCCGGTAGCCGTAGCCGTAGATCGGCGTGAGGCGATAGCCGTTTTCGGGGCGCAAGCCGAGCTTCGAGCGCAGCATGGAGACGTGCGTGTCCATGGTGCGCGACGGGATATCGTCCGACTGCTTCCAGATCACGTCGAGAATGTGCGCGCGCGAAAGCGGCCGGCTCAGATGCTGGAACAGCAGCAGCGCAAGCTCGAATTCTTTTTGCGTGAGCGCCACCTGCTTGCCGCCGACCGACGCCTGGCGCGACTTCAGATCGAATTCGTATTCGCCGAAGACTTCTTTCTGCGTCGGCGCGTGCAGCTGATACGCGCGGCGCAGCAGCGACGCCACGCGCGCGAGCAGGACCGGCGCGGAGACCGGCTTGACCACGTAGTCGTCGGCGCCGCTGTTGAGCATCAGCGCGATGTCGACTTCGCGGCTGCGGCTCGTCATGAACAGCACGGGCAAGCGCGTGGACAGGCTCTGGCGGACCCAGTGCAGGACCTCATCGCCGGCCATGTCGGGAACGTTCCAGTCGAGCACGAGCAAGTCGAACGTCTGCCGCCGGAGCTGCTTGACGAGCTCCCCTCCCTTGGCGAACGCGTGGCAGACGTGGCCAGCCGCGCTCAGCGTCTGGCAGACGAAATCGGTCTGTGCCGGATCGTCGTCGAGTACTGCGATTCTCATAATGTCCTGCACCCAGTGTCGTTATTCATCTTCCCGGGATGGGCTGGCCCGGCAAGGCCCGACCATCACCCCCTATCCCGTGCCGAGCAGCCGATGCTGCACAGCCCGGGCGCCACTCTCGCCGCGTCTCGAAACAAACGGGCACGCGCCACGCAGCAATGTGGCTGAAAGAGATCGGGAACCAGTTTTTGCTCATGGTAGTCGAAAACGTCCCCCATTGAACGCCGCGCGGCCTTGCGTCTCCGGCTTGCACCGCGCGCGCCCGGCAGCACGGCCCCACGCGCAGCTCGCACGGTGCATGCGTGAACAGGACCTCATGATGAAAAACGAGTGGCGACAGCCGCGGGCCGCGCACTGCGAGGTCTCCGGCGTCCTCCCCACGGACTAGGACCGCCGGCGCAAGCGCCGCCGGACCGGCGCGTCACGCACGAGCGGGCATCACCGCCCGACACCCGCTCTAGACCGCAGCCGATCACACCATGGCGTTTCCCGCCGCCATCGCCACTCCTGGTACTTCCAGGCGCTGTCTTCCAGCGTTATCCGGCGAACTCGGGTCCGCTCTGATTTCCTCACTACCGGCGCGTCGCCGTGTCCCGACCGCGCCGGCCCCCGTAGCCGAATTCCTTGCCAAGTGCGCGTGAGCCGCGCACCCCATCCTGCGCGGTCCATACCTCGACACGCCGCTACAAGCTATTGTGGCGGCAAGCTCGTAAAGCTACTGTCAGGGATTGTTAAATCGACGGGGCGCGGTTGTCGGCTAGCTCGGACGTGGGCGCTCGGCCACGATTGATCCTTACGCAATGTCAACGGTGGGCATGCCGGCACACTTGATATGGAATCCAAATTAATCACGCCGGCCGTGAACGGACAAGAGCGCCCATTGCAGGCGCCCTTGCTGGCTCACACGGAAGCGCTCAGTACTGCTGCCGCTGGTCGCCCCTGCCCCCGCCCTGACTGGACGGATGGCCGCCTTGCTGCGGCGCCTCGGGACGGCCGTGCTCGGCCTGCGGCTCTGGCGGGCGGCCACCGCCAGGCGGCTGGCCGGGCGCGTGATTGAACGCGGGCGCGGGTCCCTGCGCGGGCGGACGGCCCATATTCGGTTGCGGCATGGGTGGGTGCGATGGGTTGACCACCTGCGCGGGCGGGCGCGGCGGTTCGACCGGCGGGCGCTGCATTTCAGCAGGCGGACGCGGCGCGGCAACCGGCGGGCCGCCGTTCACGGGCGGCCGGCCATGAACCGGTGGCGCTTCGTTGCCAGGCATGCGCGGCGGTTCGGGCGGACGCCCCGCGCCCGGTGGCGGAGCGCCGTTGACGGGCGGACGCGCTCCGCCGGGCGGAGGGGGCGGTGGCCGCCCTTCGCCGCCTGCCGGCCCGCCGTGAAACCGCTGCGGTTCCGGCGGGCGCCCGCGCCCCGGCGGCGGCGCATGCGCCCAACGATCGCGGTCGCCATACCAGGGCCGGTCGCGATAAAAGCTGCCCCAGTACGCCCCCACGGAAAACGTGATGATCGGCAGGCCGATGACCGCGCCATAGCCCGTCAGCGGCACGTACGCGCCTTGATATGGATAGCTGAGATAGTCCGCATAGATCCAGCCGCGCAAGCCCGGTAGCGCGACGTCGCACCACGAGTAGTCGTTCACGCAACCCATCACGGTGACCGGCACGTTGGGGCCGAGTTCGCTCACCACCGGGTAGGCGTCGGAAGGCCCGGCGAACAGATCGACAGGCTCGCTCGTATAGGCCTGGGTCTGCGCGCGAACGCCTGACGCCGCGAACGCCAGCCCCGCGGCCACGCAGACCGTCGCGAGCGGCAAGGCCAGCCCGCGCGGCGGTTTCGTATATCGACTTGTCATGCTCCCCTCTTTTCTTCTGTGACTATGCACAAGAGTGAGCATATTCCGTTCCTCGACAGCGCGCGTGCCGGCAAATCGCGCCGACAATCCATATGTTTTTCATATGAATAAGCTATTGAATCGATATTTTACATATCGAAACCGGTTCCCTACTATCGGGTGAGCCCCGCGATGCGCGCGCCGCCCCGGCAACGCGCCGCGATGGCTGTGCTTCGCAAGGGGACCCCGATGAAGAAAAATACCGGCCTCACGCGCGGCATGGCGGCGCTGTTCGCCATCGCCTGTGGCGTGATCGTCGCCAACGTTTATTACGCGCAGCCGCTGCTCGCGACGATCGCTGCCGCGTTCGGCCGCCCAGTCTCCGATCTCGGCTATCTGGTCACGCTCACGCAGCTCGGCTACGCCGCCGGCTTCGTGCTGATCGTGCCGCTCGGCGACGTGGTCGACCGCCGCGCGCTGGTGTTGCGGCTGCTCGCCGTGAACGTCGCCGCGCTCGGCATCATCGTTTTCAGTCCGAACTATCTGGTCTTCGCCGCCGGCTGCATGCTGGTCGGCTTCACGTCCTGCTCGACGCAGATCCTGATTCCGATGGCGGCGTCGCTCGCGGACCCAGCCTCGCGCGGGCGCGCAGTCGGCGTGGTGATGAGCGGGCTGCTGCTCGGCGTGCTGCTCGCGCGCATCGTGGCGGGCTATGTCGCGTACTGGGCGGGCTGGCGCGCGATCTTTGCGATTGCGATAGGGGCCAGCGTCGCCATCGCCGTGGTGCTCGCAATGGTGCTGCCCAGGAACACGCAGCCCCTTACTCACATTACGCACATTACGCCCGTTACGCCTGTTACGCCCGTGCGCTACGCGCGCCTGCTCGCATCGCTCGCGCAACTCATGCGCCACGAACCGCTGCTGGTGCTGCGCTCGGTTTATGGCGCGCTCGCGTTCGCGTGCTTCAGCGTGGTGTGGACCGGGCTTACCTTCGTGCTGAGCCGCGCGCCCTATGGGTACGACGATGCGCAGATCGGGCTATTCGGTATCGTGGGCGTGATCGGTGCGCTCGCGGCGCACCCGGCCGGCCGGCTCGTCGACCTCGGCCACGAGAACAAGGCAACCGGCGCGTTCGCCGCGACGCTGCTGATCTCGTTCGCGCTGCTCGCGGGCGGCGGCGCTTCGCTGCCACTGCTGATTGTCGGCACGCTGCTGCTCGACGTGGGCGTGCAAGGGCTGCACATTGCGAACCAGAGCGTGATTTTCGAAATCGACGCCACCGCGCGCAGCCGCATCATGACCGCGTATCTGGCGAGCTATTTCCTTGGCGGTGCGCTGGGTTCGAGCGCGGCGGGCGCCGCGTATGCGGCCGAAGGCTGGCTTGGCGTGTGCGCGGCGGGCGGCGCGCTTGCGGGCACGGCATTGCTCGTGTGGATTGGCGCGCAAAGCGTGGGGAAATCGCGACTGGCCGGGCAATCGACGGCTTCGCGGAAGTGAACGGCTGTCAATGCTGAAACGCGCAGAAACGCCCAGCATGCCGGGCGTTTCTGCGTGAAAACTCGCTGAAGCTCAAACCACTTCCTGGAACAGCCGGCCCCAGCCGCGAACCTCGCGCGTGTCCACGCCCACCATCCGCAACGACTTCCATACCGCCGTCGCCACCGTGTCGTAGATGGGAATGCCGGTCTCGGCCTCCAACGCCTCGACCAGCGGCGCGGCACGCAGGTTCGTGCAGAACGTCGTGATGGCCTGCGGCTTCGCGCGAGCAACCTCGCGCACCGCCGTGCGGATCTGCTCATCGGTCACTTCGGCGAAACTGTAGTTCACCTGCAGCCCGAGATGCTGTTCAGCCACGCACTCGAAATCGTGCCGCCCGTAGTTATCGACGATCTTGCACTGCACATCCTCGAGATACGGCGTCGCAAGGCCGAAGCGGCGCGCACCCGTGCGCTCGAGAATCTCGTTGAGCGCGAGCACCGACGTGGTCGCCGGCACGCCGGTGGCCTCGGTGATACGCCGGCACAGTTCGCGGTCGCCGTCGAAGCCGAGCCAGCCCGCCGAGGTTCCGCTCCAGGCGATCACGTCGACGCGCGCATCGGCGAGCAGACGCGCCGCGTCGACGATCTTGTCGAATTCGAACTGGCCGGTCGCGCGCGCGCCCAGCGAAATCTCCGTCACCGGAAAGCGCGAAAAATGCGCGCTGACGCCAGGCAAGCCGGCAACCATTGCGCTGGTAAGCGGCTCGAGCACCGTGTTCGACGACGGTGTCAACATGCCGAGATGGATTCGTTTTGTCATTGAATCAATGCTCCATGGCATCGGGCGAAATTCAACGTCGCCCAATGCCAGTCAAATAACGGTTGTGGGATCGATCAGGCCGGCGCGCAGATGGGCTCGCGCCACGTGCACAGATCGAGCATCACGCGCAGCCGCTGACGATCGAGGTTGCGGCCGATGAACACGAGCTTGCTTTCACGCGCATCGTTCGCCCACGGCTCGCCCGCATGCAGGTCGAGTTGACGGTGCACCGCCTGTACGACGTGACGGCGCGAATCGTCCGCGATCTCGAAGATGCCCTTCATGCGGAACATGTCGTCGCCCTGCACGGCGAGCAGCGCGCGCAAGCCCGATTCGAGGCGCTCGCGATCGAACGGCCGGTCGAACACGAGCGACACCGAGCTTACCGACGGATCGTGCCGATGGCCGAGGTCTGCGTCGTGGTGATCGTGCGCGTGATCGCAGCTCGCGTCGCACACGTGGTCATGGCCGTGATCGTGCGCATGGTCGTCGTGGTCATGATCGTGATCCTCGAGACTCGTGCACCCGGGCGTGAAGCCGCCGATGCCGAGAATCTTCGTCAGATCGACTTGCGCGTAGTTCGAGCGCAGAATCTGCGCGCCTTCGTTCAAATGATGCAGCCGCGCTTCGAGCCTCGTGAGCGCGTCGTTGCTTACGAGATCGGTCTTGTTCATGATGATGCGGTCCGCCGCAACGATCTGGTCGACTGCCTGATTGTCGAAGCCGGTCAGCTTCGGATCGTCGAGATGGCTCTCGATGTGCAGCGCGTCAACCAGCGTGACGACACCGTCGAGCGCGACCTGGCGCGCCACGTCGTGATCCATGAAGAAGGTCGCGGCCACGGGCGTGGGGTCCGCAAGACCGCTCGTCTCGACCAGAATGTGATCGAACTTCTCCGGCCGTTCGAGCAGCTTCTGCAGGATCTTCACGAGGTCCGTGCGCACGTCGACCGTGCAGCAAATGCAGCCGTTGGTCACCTGGAAGATTTCCTCGTCGGAGGTCATCACGAGTTCCGAATCGACGTCGACTTCGCCGAACTCGTTCTCGATCACGGCGATCCGGTAGCCGTGGCGCTCGGTCAGGATGTAGTTCAGCAGCGTGGTCTTGCCCGAGCCGAGAAAGCCCGTGAGGATCGTGACCGGCACCGGCTGCACCGACTGTGGCTGGGTTTGCGTGTTGAGCTGGTTCATTGTGTTGTCTCCTTCTACGGGTCCGGAATAATCAGTTTGCGGCTGCGTCGGCGCGCAGCCCTTGCCAACGGCCGACGAGGCCTTCGTGGTCGATATCGAACAGGTCGAGCACGCGCCCGACCGTGTGGTCGACGATGTCGTCGACCGTGCGCGGATGGTTGTAAAACGCGGGCACCGGCGGCAACACGATCGCGCCTGCTTCGGTCACGCTCGTCATGTTGCGCAGATGCACGAGGTTGAGCGGCGTTTCGCGCGCGAGCAGCACGAGCTTGCGGCGTTCCTTGAGCATCACGTCGGCGGCGCGCGTGATCAGGTTGTCGGCGAGGCCGGTCGCGATGGCCGCGAGCGTGCGCATCGAGCACGGCGCGACCGCCATGCCGTCGCAGCGGAACGACCCGCTCGCGAGCGTCGCGCCAATGTCGCGCGGGTTGTGCACGACATCGGCCAGCGCCTCGACATCGCGACGCCCCATGCCGAGTTCGTGGCCCGCCGTCAGCAGCCCCGAAGGCGACATCACGAGATGCGACTCGCAGTGCTCGACGCGCGCGAGTTGCTGAAGCAGCCGCACGCCGTACACCGCGCCGCTCGCCCCCGTGATCGCGACGATCAGGCGTTTCATGATGCGCTCCGCAGGTTCCGCGGCGTAAGCCCGGCGAGCAGTTGCGCGGCGCGCGTCATCGCATCGGCGCCAATCTGCGCGCGCACGCCGTCGAAGTGCGGGCCACGCGTGGCGTCGAGCCCCATGCGCGAGGTCGTGCCCACGCCCGAGGCGGACGGATCGAGCGCGCTGCCCGGCAGCCCGTCGACGATCACCACGTCCAGATGCGGTTGCAGATGCGTCGCAATCGCCCACAACACTTCTTCGTCGCGCGTGATGTCGACGTCCGCGTCGACGGCCACCACGTTCTTCAGGTACGGGTCCCAGCCGAGCAGCCCGAGCATCACCTGGCGCGCCTCGCCGGGCCGCGACTGCTTCAGCGCGACGTAGGCGTGAAAGTGCGTTCCCGAGGACGGATAGTGAACCGCGGTCACGCTGGGGAAGCGCTCCTTGAGCTTCTCGACCATCTCGGACTCGCGCGGAATGCGGCCGAGATTCAGATGCTCGGCAGAGTTGCCGCCCGATACGTCGATCAGGATCGGATCGCGCCGGCGCAGCACGCTTTCCACCTTGAACAGATTGTTAGTAGAACGATCTGACGAGTAACCGGTGAACTCGCCGAACGGCCCTTCTTCGGCGCGCGCATGCGGGTCGATCACGCCTTCAAGCACGAACTCCGCGTAAGCCGGCACCTCGATGCCGTAACGCGGCGTCTTCACGACGTCGAGCGGCGCGCCGAGCAGCCCGCCCGCGACGTGGCGCTCGTCGACGCCATACGGCAGCCTCGCGGCGCCAGAAAGCATGAAGAGCGGATGCGCGCCGATCACCATCGCGACCGGCAGCGGCTTGCCGAGCGCCTGCGCGCGCTGCAGCATGCGCCACAGGTGTCCGCGCGAATGCAGGCTGGTGGCGATCTCAGTCGAGGAATGCAGCATCGAGCGGTGATAGCTCGCATTGCCGATACCGGTCTCGGGATCGTTGGCGATCAGGATCGCGTTGGTGATGTACGGGCCGCGATCGGTTTCGAAATGGCGCAGCGTCGGGATCGTGGTGAGGTCGATGCGCTCGGTCTCGACCGATTCGAGCACCGGGCCATCGGACACGACGCGCGGCGCCACCATGCGCCGGCTGCATGCCTGAAATTCGTTGTGCAGATTCTGGACATTCGTGTCGAGCATCCACGCGATGCGCTTTCTCGACGCGAACACATTGGTGACGAGCGGCGTCTGCAAGCCGTCGACCTGCTCGAACGCGAGCAGCGGATGGCGGTTCTGCGCGGCAAGCTGCCAGACGAGTGCGGTGGCGTCCTGGTCGGCGCTCACGCGTTCGCTGATCGTCAGCACGTCGTTGGGGTGCGCGGCGCGATAGCCGGCGAGAAAATGGCGAAAGTCCTGCGGATTAGCGTCTGCGCGATCGAGAGCGGACGAACGGGTCGATGTCATGGTGGTTCCTTGTCATCAGCCTTTCAACGGCGCGGGCCGCCTATCCTGCACGGCGCCGCGCCATTGCGCTCAGCTGCTATCGCGGGCCGCCTCGCGCACCGGTACATCGACCGATGCACGCGCGGCCCACCGCATGGTCCCCAATCAGGCGGGGACGTTGTCGAGCGTCGCGTAGCTGTCCGTCAAGCGCAGCTTCGCTTCCTCGAGGTTGCGCGGCGGCGGCGAGGTCTTGATGCCGACGAGGCGCGCGATGTTGTTGCCCATGTAGTCCTCGAGACCGTCCTCGTCGAGATCCATGCCCTGCGGCGCGGGTCCGCACAGCATTTCGAGCTCGCGCAGCCACATGCCCGGCTCGTTCGGCGGCGAGTCGGTGCCGAACACGATCTTGTTGCGCGGCAGCTCGCGTGCGAACTCGACGATGCGCGACTGGAAGCACCAGCCCGATTCGCACACCACGTTCGGCGTGTCCATCGCCATCCAGAACGCTTCGAACGAGTAGTTGCCGCCGGTCTGGATACCAAAGTGACCGATGATGAAGTTCACCATCGGAAACTCGCGGATGATCGGGTAGAACATCGTCGGAATCGTGTACGGGCCATCGCCCGTGTGGATCAGCACGACGGTGTTGTACTTCGCGCACACCTTCATCGCGGGACGCAGCCAATCGAGCGCGCGGTCAGGACGGTAGCCGTGCATGTTCGCGTGCAGCTTCACCATCTTGAAGCCGTATTCCTTGATGTGGAATTCGAGCTCCTGCGCGCCCTCTTCCGGGCCCCAGCGCGGGTTGAACGTGAAGTTGCCGATGAAACGGTCCGGGTACTTCTGGCACAGCTCGGCGATATACGACATGTAGTCGCGAATGCCTTCGCGGCCGCGGCGGTTGCCGTCGCGATAGCCGGTGTTGCCCGGCGGCGGCTGAATGAAGCCCATGTCGATGCGGCGCGGCTTGCCGTTGATGATGTACGGGCCGTCCATCATCTCGAGCAGACGCTCGCCCGTGAACGGCGTGCCGGTGTGGCGCCACGCTTCGTCGACGAGATTGGTCGGGTGCAGATGGGTATCGATAATCATGCTTGTCTCCGGTTCGTGTGACGTGGCGCGCTTATGCAGCGAGCAGCGCCTTGGCTTCTTCGACGGACTTCGGCACCGGCGTCGGCTCGAGGCCGATCATGCGCGCGGTGTTGTTGCCGAGATAGTCTTCGAGCGTGTCTTCGTCGAGATTGAGGCCTTGCGGCGGATCGAAGCAAAGCACTTCGAGCAGACGCAGCCACATGCCGGGTTCATTCGGCGGCGTGTCGGAGCCGAACAGGATCTTGTGCTTGGGCAGCACCTTTGCGAATTCGACGATGCGCGACTGCAGGCACCAGCCCGATTCGCAATACACGTTGGGCAGATCCATGGCGAGCTGGAACGGCTCGAAGCAGTAAACGCCGCCGGTCTGCACGCCGAAGTGCGCCATGATGAAGTTCACCGTCGGGAACTCCTTGATCATCGGCACCCATTCGGTGGGGATGCTGTACGGGCCGTCGCCGGTGTGCAGCTTCACGAGCACGCCGAGCTCCGCGCATTTGGCGAGCGCCGGGCGCAGCCAGTCGAGCGCGCGGTCCGGACGGTACGCGTGCATGTTGGCCTGGAACTGCACCATCTTGAAGCCGAGCTTGCGCACGTAGTAGTCGATGGCGTTCACGCCGTTCTCGACGCCGCAGCGCGGGTTGTAGACGAAGCAGCCGATAAAGCGCTCCGGGTACTTCTTCACCATTTCGACCGTGTACGCCATATAAGCATCGATCGATTCGGTGCCGGTCTTCACGCCATCGGTGTACGTGTAAATGGTGTTGCCTTGCGGCGGCTGGATGAACGCCTTGTCGATGCGGCGCGGCTTGCCGTTGATCAGAAACGGACCGTCCATCATTTCGATCAGGCGTTCGCCGGTGAACGGGTCGCCGTCGTGCCGCCAGGCGAGATCGACGAGATTCGTCGGATAGCAGCTTGTGTCGATAATCATGCGGGCTCTCCTCGCAGTGCTTGAGGTGGAACGCAGCAGCTCACGGCGCGCTTGAGCGGCGCCGGGTGAACTGCCTCGATTTCGGGAGCACTGTGAGAGCGGCAATGGTTGGAAAATTGGCGCCACCGACAGAAACTCCGTCAGTGAGCAATCTCCAGTTGAACGATCGCGGTATTGCACCGCTGCTTGTTCAATCGACCGCTTCTACCCACGGCCAGATCATGCCGCCCGCGAATAAGCTTTGTCAAGCATGCGATCAAAATTCCGGCATTTCGATTGTGTGTCTATTGCGAGTCCATGGTCCATGGCCGGTAGAGCCCGCTCCTGCCGCCGCCGATTTACACGTCTATTTCATTCGGCATCCATATCTTTTGCGCCGATTTCTCGCTGCCACTCAAGCGTTACCTCCTCCAGCAGCGCCAGAAAACGCTCCAGCGCCGGCAGCGTGTCGTCGCGGCGCACCGAGGCGTATAAATCGGCGTTGACGCCGCGCTCGTCCAGCCGCACGAACACGACGTTCTCGCGCGGCGTGGTCGATAGCGATTCGGGCAGAATGCTCACGCCCACACCCGCGCCGACGAGGCTCAGCACCGTCTCGGGATCGATCGACTCGTGCAGCACGCGCGGCTGGAAGCCGTCGCGCACGCAGGCCGCGAGCACGTCGCGAATGATCGGGCTTTGCGTGTTGAGCAGCACGAACGCGTCGCCGGCGAGCGCTTTGAGCGCAATGCGGCGGCGCTTCGCGAGCGGATGCTCGCTGGGCAGCGCGACGCGCAGCGGCTGCGGGTATACGCGGATCGAGCGCAGCTCGGCGCGCGTCGCGGCGCTGCACGCGAAGCCCACATCGATCTTGCCGGCGACCAGCGCTTCCTGTTGCTGCTCGGGCAGCAATTCGTGCAGCGTCCACTCGACCTCGGGATTGTGCTTCTGGAACAAATGCATCGTGCGCGGCAGCGGCCCGTACATCACCGAATTGATGATGCCGATGCGGATATAGCCTTCGAGCCCGTCCGCTACGCGGCGCACGAGTTTCTCGACCGAATCGCAATCGCTCACGATGCTGCGCGCGCGCACGAGCAGCGCCTCGCCCGCGCGCGTGAGCCGCGCGCCGTGGCGGCCGCGCACGAACAAGGTCACGTGCAGCGAGTCCTCCAGCGCCATGATCTGCTGGCTCAGCGGCGGCTGCGAAATGTGCAGGCGCTCGGCCGCACGACTGAAATTCCCCTCCTCTGCAACCGCAATGAAATACCGCAACTGCCTTAAATCCATATGAACCTCGTATCGAATGGATTCCTAAATCGTATTTCACATATCGATTCTGTGCACATAGGCTTTACCCACATGACGGAAATAGGCTGCGGCCAATGCTTCGGTAAATCAGTTAATCGATTAATCGAAACGGCGCACTACGCCAATGCGGCGTTCAGGAGACGACATGACAAAGTTGAACGTGAACGGCGCCGACCACGCGGTCGATGCGCCGCCCGATACGCCGCTGCTGTGGGTGCTGCGCGATACGCTGCACCTGACCGGCACGAAATTCGGCTGCGGCATGGGCCTGTGCGGCGCGTGCACCGTGCACCTCGATGGCGTGGCGGTGCGCTCGTGCCAGTTGCCGCTCGGCGCGGTCGCCGGCAAGCGGATCAAAACCATCGAAGGGCTCGGCAAGCCGGAAGCGCTGCACGCCGTGCAGGCCGCGTGGCGCGACGAGGACGTGCCGCAATGCGGCTACTGCCAGTCCGGACAGATCATGTCGGCGGCCGCGCTGCTCGCGACAAACCACAATCCAAGCGACAGTGACATCGACGCCGCCATGGCCGGCAACCTCTGCCGCTGCGGCACCTACGACCGCATTCGCCGCGCCATCCATCGCGCGGCCGTCGCGCTGCGCGACAAGGCGGCCGCATGAAGCGCTACGACGATCAAAACGGGCTCCAGGCCGCGCCCGCTTCGGGCAGCCGCCGCCGCTTTCTGCAAACGAGCGCCGCGCTCGCGGGCGGGCTGCTGCTGGAAATCGGCGGCGCGGGCATCAGCGTCGCGCAAGCGGCCACCGTCGGCGACAGCACCGCGGGCCGCTTCGCGCCGAACGCATGGGTGCGCATTGCGCCGGACGGCCAGATCTTTCTGGTCTGCCATAAATACGACAGCGGCACTGGCGTGAAGAACGCACTCGGCATGCTGCTCGCCGATGAACTCGACGCCGACTGGTCCCAGGTACGGATCATCCAGCCCGACGATCCGCTCGCGGCAGTCTATATACAGAAGCTGTGGGGCATGCACGCGACCGGCGGCAGCACCAGCGTGTCGTGGCAATGGGAGCCGCTCAGGCGTGCCGGCGCGACGGCGCGCGCGATGCTGGTCGCCGAAGCCGCGCAGCGCTGGTCCGTCGATCCGTCGACGTGCCAGACCGCGAACAGCGAAGTGATCCACCCCGCGAGCGGACGCCGCTTCAACTACGGCGAACTCGCCACCGCCGCCGCCACGCGCCCGGCGCCGCAACAGGTCACGCTCAAGCGCCCCGATCAATTCGTGCTGATCGGCAAGCCGCGCCGCAGCTATCGCGTGGTCGACAAGCTCACGGGCCGCGCGCAATACGCAATCGATCTGCAACTGCCCGGCATGCTCACGGCGATCGTGATCCATCCGCCCGTCGTCAATGCGAAGGTGAAGTCGTTCAACGCCGCCGAGGTGAAAGCGCTGCCCGGCGTGCGCGACGTGTTCGCGCTCGACATTCCCGAGGTGATCGCGCATTTCCGGCCCGATCATGCGCCCTCGCGCGTCGCGAACGGCGCGTGCCAGCCCGGCGTCGCGATCGTCGCCGATCAGTTCTGGAGCGCGCAGCGCGCACGCAAGGTGCTGAAGGTCGAGTGGGAGAACAGCGATCTCGCCAACTTCAGCTCGGACGCCGCGATCCGCGAGATGACCGAACACGTCGACGACCCCGGCAAGCAATCGAACGGCAAAGGCGATGCGAAAGCCGCATTCGCACAAGCCGCGCGCGTGGTCGAGGCGGTGTACACGATGCCGTACAAAGCGCACGCGCAGATGGAGCCGCTCAGCATCGTCGCGTGGGTAAAGCCCGATTCGGTCGACTATTGGGGCGGCCTGCAGGTGCCGTCGCGCTGCGCGCAAGCGGCCGAAACGATTGCAGGCGTGCCGCGCGACAAAGTCCGCATCCATCTGACCGAAGCCGGCGGCAGCTTCGGCGCGCGCGAAGGCCTGCATCAGGTCCTTGAAGTCACCGCGATCTCGAAGCGCGTCGGCAAGCCCATCAAGCTGCTGTACAGCCGCGAGGACGATATTCGCGGCACGTTCTATCAGAGCGCGAGCGTGCACAAGGCACGCGTCGCGCTCGACGCGAGCGGCCACGTGACGGGCTTCAGCCTGCGCGCGGTCGTGCCGTCGATCAAGGAACCCGACGACCCCGGCTTTCTCGCGAAATTCCCGGTCGACCCGAGCTGCACCGAAAGCATGCGCGCGGACTTCCATTACGACATGCCGGCGCTCGATCTAGCATGGGTGCGCCACGAACCCGGTTTCCCGATCTGGTGGTGGCGCGCGGTCAGCTTCGTGCCCAATGTGTTCGCGATCGAAAGCGCGGTCGACGAGACCGCGCATGCGGTGGGCCAGGACCCCATCGCCTATCGCAGCACGATGCTCGCGAGCCGGCCCGAATTGCGCGCGGTGCTCGAACGCGCGGCGACGCTCGCGCAATGGACGCCCCAAACGATTCACGACGCGGACGGCACGCGGCGCGGCATGGGCGTCGCGATCTACAACGGCTACGAGAGCTTCATCGCCATCGTCGCGGAAGTCGCGGTGAAGGACAACACGATCGCGGTACGCAAGGTCACCTGCGTGGTCGATTGCGGCATCGCCGTGGATCCGGGCTCGGTGCACCAGCAACTAGCGGGCGGTATTCACTGGGGCGTGAGCACCGCGCTCATGAACGCTGTGCACATCGAAAACGGCCAGGTCCGCGAGAGCAACTTCCACGACTACCCGGTGCTGCGCATCCATGAAGCGCCCGTCGTGCAGATCGAACTGATGCCGCCGACCGACCGCAAGCCGGGCGGTATCGGCGAACTTTCGAATCCGCCTGTCGTGCCGGCCATCGGCAACGCGATCTTCGCGGCGACCGGGCAGCGGCTGCGCGCGACGCCGTTCGCGCTTGCGTGAGCCTGAAAGAATCCGCTCGAATCCGCCTGAACCTGCCTGACCCTGCTTGAATCCGCTTAAACCTACTACACAGCAAGGAGACAACCCGATGTCCGCAGAACTCGATTCGGTACGACGCGAAATCGCTCCCGTCGACAGCGTGCCCAAACCGCCGCTGCTCGTAATGCTGGGCCTGCAGCACGTGCTCGTGATGTATATCGGCGCGGTGGCGGTGCCGATGATCATCGCAAGTGCGCTCAAGCTGCCGAAGGAGTCGATCGCGGTGCTCATCAACGCGGACCTGTTCACCTGCGGGATCGCGACAATCTTGCAGTCGGGCGGCATCTGGCGCTTCGGCGTGCGCATGCCCGTCATGCAGGGCGTTGCGTTCAGCGCGGTGCCGCCGATTCTCGTGATCGCGACCGCGCCCGGGCTCGGGCTGACCGCCGTGATTGGCGCGGTGATGGCGGGCGGCGTGATCACGATGCTGCTCTCGCCGGTGTTCGGCAGACTCGTGAAGTTCTTTCCGCCTATCGTGGGCGGCTCGATCGTGATGGTCGTGGGGCTGTCGCTGTTCCCGGTGGGCGTGAATTGGATCGGCGGCGGCAAGGGCTCGCCCGATTTCGGCGCGCCGCAAAATCTCGCGCTCGCGGCTTTCGTGTTCGTGATGATCCTCGCCATCAACCGCTGGCTCAAGGGCTTCTGGTCGAACGTTTCGGTGCTGCTGGCGCTCGCGATCGGCATGATTGTCGCGATCCCGCTCGGCATGGTCAATTTCCATGGCGTGGCCGAGGCGCCGCTGGTCGACATGATCCAGCCATTTTACTTCGGCATGCCAATCTTCGATCCGATCGCGGTGGCTACCATCGTCGTGGTGATGGTGATTGTCATGATCGAGTCGATGGGTCTCTTTATCGCGACCGGCGACGTAGTCGACAAGAAGCTCACCTCGGCCGACATGACGAGCGGGCTGCGCGCGAACGGCCTCGCGAGCGTCATCGGCGGGATTTTCAACGGCTTCCCGTACACGATCTATAGCCAGAACATCGGCCTGCTCGTCGTGACCGGCGTGAAAAGCCGCTGGGTGGCAGTGGCCGCGGGCGTGATCCTGTGCCTGCTCGGGTTGCTGCCGAAGCTCGCGACCATCGTCGCTTCGGTGCCGCTGCCGGCACTCGGCGGCGCCGCGCTGTTCATGTTCGGCGTGGTGACGTCGACCGGCGTGAAGACGCTTTCGCGCGTGGATTTCGAAACCAGCCGCCGCAATGTCTATATCGTCTCGGCCACGCTTGCGGTTTCGTTGCTGCCGACCTTTTCGCCCGCGCTGTTCGCGAAGCTGCCCGGCGCGATCCAGCCGATCCTGCACAGCAGCATCCTGCTCGCCTGCGTGACCTCCGTCGGGCTGAACCTGCTGTTCAACGGCATCCCGAAGGGCGACCCGCACGCCCATTCCGAACAGGATCCGTCGCTGGTTCTGGCCAAGCACTAAGCTAACCTCGCGCGGCCGCCTTGTAGCGGCCGCGCGGATGATCGTCTCCAGTGCCCACGCCTCCTGTGAACGCACTGTTCGGCCCTTGCCTTGCGAGGGCCGTTTTTTATTCCGGTGTTTGCGCTTGCGGCTCAGCCGCCTTCTGCGCATACGAAACGAAGACTTTGCGGCACGGCTCCACGACTTCCCAGGTGCCCTGAAAACCCGGCGGAATCACGAAGCGGTCGCCCGCGCGCAGCACCTTCTCCCCGCCGTGCGCATCGCGCACCACGCACACGCCGCTGAGCATCTCGCAGTACTCCGCCTCGTCGTAATCGACGGTCCACAGCCCCTCGGTGCTCTCCCAGAAGCCGCAACTGAATTGCCCGCACGGACTCAGGAACCGGTGCTTGAGCGTCTGAACGGGATTGCCCGCGAGCAGCAGCCCGCGCGGAACCCGGTATTGAGTGACTTCGCCCTCGTCCTTCATGAGGTCGACGATATGCGCGACGTTAAGCATCTTCTTTCTCCAAACTAGACTACGTTAAAACTGGCGGCGCAAAAGCGAACGCTAGCCCGCGCGCGCCGCTTCCATTCACAGTGCGTCCTGCATCGCGTTCCAGGTCATGGCGAGCGCGAACATCGGCTTGCGCAGCAGCGTACCGCCCGGAAAATCGCGGTGCCTGATCTTGCCGAACAGATCGAAGCGCGCCGCCTGCGCGTCGATAGCCTCGGCGATCAACTTGCCCGCAAGCGCCGTGACGTTCACGCCATGCCCCGAAAAACCCTGTGCGAAATACACGTCCGGCTCGATGCGGCCGAAATGCGGGGCGAGATTCATGGTCGCGTCGATGAGGCCACCCCACGCGTAGTCGATCTTCACGTCAGCTAGCTGCGGGAACGTCTTCAGCATGTCCCGCCGCATGGCCTCGCCGATCCCGTCCGGCAGGCGCGTCGAGCTGCTGGCGCGACCGCCCCATAGCAATCGCCCGTCGGCGGACAGCCGGAAGTATTCGAGCGCGTGATTGCAGTCGCAGATTGCCGCGTTGGCGGGCATCAGCGCACGCGCCCGCTCCTCGCCGAGTGGTTCGGTCGCAACGACGTAGGTCGCCACCGGCAAGATCTTGCGCGCCACGTCGGGCGCGAGTTGACCTAGCCATGCGTTGCAGGCAAGCACGACATAGCGGGCCTCCACCTTGCCGTTACCGCACTGAACCTCGTGCCCAGCGGCGGTTTTCTTCAAGGAAATTGCACAGGTATCCTCATAAATCCTCACACCTGCCCCGCGCGCCGCGCGCGCGAGCCCGAGCGCGTAATTGAGCGGATGCAGGTGGCCGCTATCCGCGTGATAGAGGCCGCCCAAGTAGCGCTGCGAGTCGACGTACCGCCCCAGATCTTCCCGCTCAACGTAATGGCAATCGCGATAACCGAAGCGCGACGCCAGTTCGTCGCGCCGGGCGCGCAACTCGTCGACATGGCGCGGTTTGTTGGCCGCGCTCAGAAAGCCCATCCTGAGATCGCAGTCGATGCGATACCGCTCGATCTGCTCGCGCACGATGTTGACGGACTCCACCCCCATGTCCCAGATACGCCGGACGTCTTCTTGCGGCATGTATTTGGCGAAGGTGTCGATACCGCACGAGTAGCCGGCGATCAACTGGCCGCCGTTGCGTCCGCTCGCACCCCAACCGATCTTCGACGCTTCGAGCAGCGCGACCGAGTAGCCGCGCGCGGCCAGGTTGAGCGCCGAGCACAGGCCGGTGAAGCCGCCGCCGACGACGCAGACGTCCGCGCGCACGTGGCCGGCAAGCGGCGCGTGGCGCGGCGCGTCATGGGCGCTCGCAGCGTAGTACGAGGGGACGTGTGATTGTTGCGTGAATTTGAGCATAGGCCACGAATCGAGGCGGACGGCTTTGTCCCCGGGGGACGCTGCCGTCCAAGCTGCATTAGAACGAGTAGATGAACTGCGCGCCCAACAGATCGTTCGATTTCGAATACGAACCGTCGGAATGCAGGAATACATGGTTGTTCGCCCAGTCGTGCCGGTACTCGACCTTCACGATGATCTTCTGCGTCGGGTAGAACAGCAGATCGAGGGCGACATCCTGGCGAACCGCGCCCTTGCACTCGAAGCCATAGCCGCCGCCGGCCTTCGAGTTCGCGAGACAGTCGGCGTCGATGCCAAAGCCGTTGTACGGATCCATGCCGTTGCCGTTGAGCCCGATGCCGCCGCCCCCGCCGCCGTTCTTCGTGTCCGCGAGCAGGTCGTAGCGCGCGGTCACGCCCATATGGCCCACGAGCGGCGCGTTGAACTTGCGGTGCGCGAGCAGTGAGAAGCCGTACCATTGCGCCTGGCCGCCGTTGAACGCGCCGTGCTGCTGCTGGCCATAATCGAGCTCGGCGTTGTACTGCACGTCGGCGAGCGTGTAGGTGGCGTCGGCCTCGGTGAAGAAGAACGTGCCGTACGCACTCGGCGCCGCGCCGCCCCAGCCGTAAGACGGCGTGCCCGTGGTCGGGTTGAATGCGCTCGGCAGGGTCTGCCGGGCGATCGTGAACGAGCCGCCCACGTCGAGCGCGCTGCCGTGCAGATAATCCACGCGTGCGCTGAACGCCGGCATCTTGTTGCTGTTCGTGATGGGGTCGCCCAGCGCGTTGACGCCGGTTTGCGTCACCGCGCCCGCGGTGCGGAACTGCTCGTTGGCGAGCAGGAACTTGAACGCCCACTGGTCGCTCGTATAGTTGATGCCCGCGCCGATCGAGCTGCCCGGATCCGAGAAGTCGAACAGCATGTTGTGCGTGAGCGTCAGCATCAGATTGGACTGCTGCATCTCATAGCCAGCCAGGCCTGGCATCAGGCCCGCCACCATCGCCCATTGCGAATTCAGCGGCACGGTCGCGAATGCGGTGTTGAGGATATTGAAGCCGCTGTCGCCGTGCTCGTTCATCATGAAGATGCCCGCGCCACGGTTCGGCATCAGCGACACCTCCACCGAAGGCGCGGTCGGCCCGACGCCGAAGGTCTTCTTGATATCGAGGTAAAGGTCGCCGATCGTGCTGTTGTAGTACTGGTACGCGTTTTCGTGATTCGCGAACAGGAACGAGGACGTTCCCTGGCCATGGTTATAGATGTACGACGGGTCGATATAACCCGTGATCGACAGACCCGCAATCGGCCCAGTGTTGGCCGCCTCGGTGAGCGAATCCACCTTGAGCTGCTGGTTCGCCATCTGCTGCTTCATGGCGTCCACGTCGTCATTGGTCAGCTTCGCGGGCTGCGTGCCGTAGTCGGGCGAACCGGCGTCGACTACCGGCGCAGCGGCGGGCGCAGCGGCGGGCGCTACCGCCTTCGCCTGTGCAGATGCTGCCTTGCCCTGCTGCGCATTGAGTTCGTGCTTGAGCGAACGCACCTCCTTCTGCAGCGCGTCGAGCTGCTTCTGCAACGCCTGCATCTGATCGCTGCTCGGGCTAGCCACGGCAAACCCCGGCAGCGCCCCGGCCAACAACACGCCTATCAGCTTCTTCCTCATTTCCTCTGTCCCCTTATGGTTCGCCAGCCGGCGAACGTTTTGTCGTCAAACTGTCGTCAAACGATGCGTTCCGGGCCATGAAGCGCCGTTGGCGCGGCGGCGGGCGCACGCGTGGCGCGCGCATCGGCACTTTCGTCGAGCCTGCGCGCACGGGCCGCATGGCGGCGCTCGCGGGCGAGCATCGCGCGGTTCGCCACGACCACGCCAATCGTTACCACCGTGATGAACAAGGTCGCGAGCGCATTCATTTCCGGATTCAAACCGAGCCGCACGCGCGAGAACACGACGAGCGGCAGCGTGGTGTAGCCGGGTCCCGAGAGGAACGCGGAGAGAATCACGTCGTCCACCGAGACCGTGAAGGACAGCAGCCAGCCGGAGACGAGCGCCTGCGCGATGAGCGGCAGCGTGATCACGCAGAAGACCTTGAAGGGCTTCGCGCCGAGATCGAGCGCGGCCTCCTCCAGCGATTTGTCGAGCTCCTTCACGCGCGACTGCACGATCACGGCCACGAACGAGAGGCAGAGCATGACGTGGCCGATCCAGATGGTGAGCAACCCGCGCTGGGCGGGCCAGTCGAACATCTGCTGCATGGCAACGAACAGCAGCAGCAGCGAGATGCCCTGAATGACCTCGGGAATCACGAGCGGCGCGCTGATCATGCCGGCGTAGAGCGTGTAGCCGCGAAAGCGACCCATGCGGGCGAGCACGAAGCCGGCCCACGTGCCGATGACCACCGAGGCCGTTGCGGTCAGCACGGCGATTTTCAGCGACAGTATGGCGGCGTTGATCAGTTCGTCATCCTGAAGGAGTGCACCGTACCAACGCACCGAGAATCCCGACCACACCGTCACGAGCTTTGAAGCATTGAACGAGTAAACAACAAGCGAGATGATAGGGATGTACAGAAACAAGAAGCCTATCGTGAGCACGCCCGTGGAAAGGGCTCGGTTGGGCCTGATCATTTGCCTTCCTCCAGTTCCTTGACCTGGTAGTACTGGAGCACGGCCATCGGCACGAGCAACAACAGCACCATCGTCACTGTCACGGCCGACGCCATCGGCCAGTCCATGTTGTTGAAGAACTCATCCCACATGACGCGGCCGAGCATGAGCGTGTTCGCGCCGCCAAGCAGTTCGGGAATCACGTACTCGCCCACGGCGGGAATGAACACCAGCAAGCTGCCCGCGATAATCCCGTTCCTGGAAAGCGGTAACGTGATGCGCGTGAATGCGACCCACGGCTTCGCGCCCAGGTCGTAGGCGGCTTCGAGCAGCGTGAGGTCCATCTTCACGAGGTGCGCGTAGAGCGGCATCACCATGAAGGGCAGGTACGAATAAACCATGCCGATATACACACCCGCGTCGCTGTGATAAAGGCGCAGCGGCGTGTGAATCAGGCCAATGGCCATGAGCGCGTGATTGAGCAGGCCGTCGTCCTTGAGAATGCCGATCCATGCGTAGACACGAATCAGAAACGACGTCCAGAACGGCAGCATCACGCCCATCATCAGCAGGTTGCGCGTGGCCGGATTCGAGCGCGCGATGAAGTAAGCGATCGGATAGCCGATCATCAGGCACAGCGCGGTGGAGACCGCCGCCATCTTCAACGAGCTGATATAGGTCGCCAGATAGAGGCTGTCCTGCAACAGGTACACGTAGTGCTTGAGTTGCAGCACCACGTGCACGGCGCCGTCTTGCGCCTGCAACATCGACGTATAAGGCGGAATGCCAAGCTTGAGCTCGGCGAAGCTGATCTTCAGCACGAGCAGAAACGGCAGCGCGAAGAACGCCAGCAGCCACAGATACGGCGCGCCGATAACGATCGCGCGGCCCGAGGGCAAAAAGCGCGAAAGCCCGGTGGACGAAGGAGTACTCATCTCGGCCTATCCCTTATTGCGTGAGCACAACGCCGCTGGCCGGCGACCACGAGACATAGACATCGTCGTTCCAGGCCGGCGCGCCCTCGTTCATGAGGTGCGAGCTGGAGAGGTTCGAGACGATGGTTTTGCCGCCGGGCAGGCGCACGTGATAGAGCGAGTAGCTGCCCATGTAGGCGACGTCGGTAACCACG
>NZ_CADIKL010000054.1 GCF_902859945.1 Paraburkholderia caffeinitolerans
CATCGCCGGCAGAAGCAGCCTCATGTTATCCGCAACCTGTTTCAGGAGAAGCATGTTCGCTACGCAGCTTGATCCAATATACGCACTATTTATTGAACTGGTCAGTAACAGCCCTGTGCAATCAGGGGGCGCAATCCATGTCCAGCCATTCAACACGGTTTCAGGGCGGCAGATGCGAACTTAACATGGATGTCTCCTGGGCACTGTTTCCGATTGCATACCGCCGGCTTCGGCGATTTTACGAACTTGTTTCAGGGCTCCCCCTCGACGGGCGGCCCCGAAACGGTTATCCGGTGCTGATGCCAACTTGTTCAGCATCGAAACGGAACGCGGCAGCTATCCTGGACTGATATTTGTGGAAACCGCAGCGAACCGTGTCCATTTTTGTGAGACACCCTGGCGGGTCTGTGCCCGTCACATCCAACTTTCACCGGATCACACCTTTCACGCGTCCTAGAAGCTCACCGCCGGGCCGAGCATGACGGCGACCTGGTTTGCAGTCGAAGACGGTGTTGCATTGTTGAGATCGCCCACGTCCGGGCGTGCGCCGATGATGCCCTCACCGCCTGCAGCGAGCGTCTGTCCACTCGCGTGCTGTCACGCCTGCAGGGCATAGACCGTCGTCCGCTTCGAGAAGTGGTACGACTCCTTGAGCGAAACCTGATGGTACTTTGCCGGGTCACTGATGCCGTTCGCGGACGATGCACGGGTGTAGCTGTAGCCGCCCGCGACTTCGATCGCCGGTGTGAACGTATATCGTACGACCGCGCCGTATGTGTTGAACACCACCGTGTCGGTAAACAGCGAATTCGTGCCAGGACGGTACTGAACGTTTGAGTAGTTCAGAGCACATAGCACCTTGCCCAGCGTGTGGTTGCCCTAGCGAAGATAGACGTTCGAGTGACCCTTCTGGTTGTTGACGTAGGCAATGGCATCGTCGACCACACCATACAACGTTACGCTGCTCTGCGCGAATGCCGGCGACGCGACCGCCGCGACAACCGCCGCTCCAATTAGTTTGGTACGCGAATGAAGAGTTCTTATGCAGACTCCTTCTTGATGCTTCGAATTAAGGTCATGTATTGCGTCTGGCGCCGCCGCCGGAACCCTTCAGCCCTGTTGCGCAGGGCCCGCGTGCCGGCATGAGCGACGTACCAGCAGCGCAATGCATAACACCGGCGCCACAGGGGCCTTGTCTCCGAATGCGAGTGCATCGTATGGAACGTCCGCGGTCAACGCGGGTTACACGTCGGCCAGCTCGGTCCAGAACATCGCGGTGGCCGCCAACTGCTGTACTCCTCGCGTTTCGGGCCGCGAGGAGCTGAGGATCTGGGCGGGGGGCTGAGCGCGATTTTTGATCTGCAGGCAGGGTTTGATCCGAACAGTGGCGCGGAGGCGTCTTCCGGACTGGTCTTTAACCAGCAGGCGTTTGTTGGGCTGCAGAACAACCAGTTTGGCACGCTGACACTCGGTCGGCAGTACACTGCCTTACTATGAACTGGTCGGACCACTTGGCCCCGCCTCTCTTCTCACGGGTGCGACCGGTGCGCCCCCGGGTGATCTGGACGGGCTGAATACGACGATCCGATCGAACAATTCCGTGGTCCTATACGTCGCCGGTCCTGTACGGATTTCAGGTCAGTGGCGTGTATGGATTTGGTGGCGTGACTAGCAGTTGGCATAGCGGCAGCACCATCAGTGCGGCAGTGAAGTACAGTACCGGGCTGTTCGCTGTGGCTGCCGGCTACCTCGCCACGGACAGTGCATTACTCCGGAGCAGGCGCCAAGGTACGTTCATGCATCGATCGTCGGGCGCAATTTGAAGCCGACCCGACACAAACACCAGCGACACCGCGCCCGCGGCGGTCCCCCGCCCTGCCTGGCGCCAGATGGGCCCGAGGTAATGGAGAATGCCAACTGGGTTGAACGGCGGCGCAGGATGGTGCCCGCCAGAGCAGATCTCACGGGATTCAGATGGACGCTCGCACACGATCAGGAAGCCGTGGTCACGAAGACTCGTGATGGACTGCATGCCGGTGAGTACGATGCTGTGCGCGTCCTCGAGTCATTCAGCTCAGAAGAAAGCTGCCATGGGCGCAGATCATGCCAAGCCAGCACGAGCGACCACCGCCGCAGGTGGCGGAATCGATTCGGGGGCGCAGCCGGCTGGCAGCGCGAGGGCAACGAGTTCGAAGCGATCGGCGATTTCGTATCGAGATGCGGTTCTAACCGGCTGAGAAGACCCGGCGACCTGCTCATCCTGGCGCAAATCCCGCTGCGCCGCATACCGCTTCCGCCGCCGGCTTCATCGCAACCGCTGGCCCTCGCAGAAGCCGCCACAGAGCCGTGAAGCCCCCCGAGCGCGCAACGTGTTCAAGTTTTCCCCGAGAACGTGATGCGTAATCGTCCCGCGAAGTGATGTTGTGTCATCCTCCCCCAATGAAAGCCCCGTGCCGCGGTTAGCCAACCAGCCCGTGTACTGGACTTTACTTTCCGAAAATGCGAACTAAACTTGCACCTTGTTGATGAAGCGAAGTAAAGCTGGAACTTTGCGGAGGGATGGTGGTGGCTGACGTTCGACCGGTCGATCCTGCGCTGCAGTTTGACTTTCACCCAATCGACATTCAGCGCTCAAAATGGATGCACCAGTTCCACGTCTGGAGCCCCAAGCTCTCCCGACGCCTCTTGCTTTATTCGCACGCGGCTGTCGACTTCTGGGCCATGATGGAGTCGTACGCTTCGGTTTTGACATTCTGCGAGTATCCGGGACTTATTCTTGTCGACCAGAAACCCCGTATTGCCGATTTCGTGCTTCGTCGGGACGACGTAACCGAGTTCGTCGTCTTGGAAGCCACGCCCCTCACCGCGATCGACGCCGGGTTGCTTGAAATCCTCGATCCATTGCCTGTCACGACCGTAAACGCTGATGCACTAAAGCCGCATCGTCAATGGATCGACAACTGGATGCGCATGTTGCCGTATGTCACAAGCAACGGCCCGTTCCTCTTGAATGAATTTCTCGACCGGATCGAACAGGGCCTGGCTTCACCGAAGCCTCTGTACGCCATCGAATACGAGGCGTTGCCAACTGATCCAGTCCTGACGCGCACCGCAGTCTTCGATCTGACTCGACGCGGTCGGCTTGTGAGCCCGGATCTGCGCGCCGACGAGATCAACAGGCATACGCGTTTCAGGCAGGCTGTGGCGACAGAGGGCGCGTCGTGAAAACGCGGGACTGCCTTACGCGTCGGGCACTCGCCCCGGAGCTGCGTGATCTGCACAGCTGGCCGACAGTCGATCCATCCGCGCTGCCGGAAGCGCGCCGGACGATTTTTCTGCGCCGTGAACAGGCGATTCGCCAGTACCTGGAAGACCGGAGCCTGACACTGATCGAGAGTGCGACCGGAATCCGGCGCGCGCAGCTATACCGCTTGCTCGCCCGCTGCACCACGCCGCATGCCGACGGACGTATCCAGGGCTTCCGCGCGCTGGTACCTCATGTGCGCACGCGGGGCTACGTGCGTACCCGGCCCACGCAACCGACCGTCCCCGGCAAGCGGGGCGGCGCGGCGGGAGCGATGGCGCAGTTGCTCGCGCGGCATGAGGTACTGGCCGAGTTCCTGCAAAGGCAGATCCACCTACACAAGGTCTACTTCGGCGCACGTGGCGAACTGCGCGGCCTGCGTGCAACGCACCGGGAATTTCTCAATCGATGTCGCGAGCTGAATCTGACAGGCAGGCACTATCCCTTCAATCAGGATCTTCAGGGCATCCGCAGCCTGGCTGCAGCCATCCGTCGCCTGGTGGCTAACCAGACATTTGCACACGCGGCGCGAGCCTCAGGCGCGCAGCGCGTCCAGCCACTTCGTCCTCCACCGGATCGGATGTCGCGCCCGCCGGTCACACGTCCATTCGAAGCGGTCGAGTTCGACGGACACAAACTGGATATCCGCCTGCGCATCCGTATGACGGATCCCATTGGACTGGACAGGGATATCGAACTTGAGCGCGTGTGGCTGCTCGTTGTCCTCGATGTATGCACGCGGGCGGTGCTGGGCTGGCACCTCGCGCTAGCCACCGAATACAACCGGCACGACGTCATCAGGACCGTACAGGACGCCCTGCAACCCCGCCGCAAGCGGACGACCTTCTCGATTGCCGGTTTGCGTTACGAATCGCGCGCCGGGTTTATCAGCGAAGCCGTTCGCGAGGCCGAATACGCGACGTGGGACTGGCTACGCTACGACAATGCACGCAGTCACCTCGCCGGCGAGACACTCGCCACCGTATGCGACATGATCGGGAGTCACGTCGATGCCGGCCCCTACGCGGAGCCCAACGAGCGGCCGTACATCGAACGGTTCTTCGGCACGGTTGGCAGCACGCTGTCGCATCGGCTTCCCGGTACAACAGGATCCAGCGCCCAGGATGTGCGGCGGGCCCTGTGCGATCCGGATGGCAAACGCAGCCTTCTGGTGAGCAGCGAGGAACTTGCCGAATTACTCGACGTGAGCTTCGCGAACTACAACGGAACACCGCATGACGGTCTGGGCGGGCGCTCGCCCATTGAGATGATGCAGCATTTCGCACAGAAACCTGGCGGGCTATGGCGAACACTTGCCGAACGCTACCGGCAAAACCTGATGCTGCTGCAGCCTGTTCATGAGGCCATTGTCCGCGGCAACCTGCGTCGCGGCGTGCGTCCCTATGTCAACCTTTACGGGGTCCGGTATTCCAGCGGCGTGCTCGGAGAAGCGTCCGGACGGATCGGCAAACCGTTGCGGATATATTTCGATCCCGAGGACATGCGTGTCGTAACGGCATTTCTCGCCAGCGGTGAGGAGATCGGCCCGCTCAGGGCTGCCAGACCCTGGGACCAGACACCTCACTCGTTGCGGCTTCGTCAGGAAATCCTCAGGCTGAAACGCCTCAAGGAAATCGACTACGGCGATCTCTCCGATCCTGTAGAGGCTTACCTCAAGTATCAACGAAGCAAGTCCCGTGCGAAACAACGGCGAATGCCCCATCGCATTGCCGAAGCCGCACGTGCCGTTGAGCAGCGAGACAGGCGTGACGAAATCCCCGCGGCACCAGCATCAACCGGATCGGACAATATCCCTGCCGTGAGCCTGCCCGAGCTCGGCAAGGGGCAGATTTTTCGCTGACCATGACGACCGACTCATTACGGCCATCGCCGATCGATGAACATCCGGTTGTGCTGCGCAGGTATCGCATCCCGACGCCATCGATCGCGCAATTCTATGCGTTGCTGGTGCGCTGCCTGTCGTTGCGTACCGGAGCGATGGTCTATGCCCGCTCGCGGGTCGGCAAGACCTATGCGATCCTCTTTCTGGAATCACTGCTCGCTTCACAGCGGCCGGCCCTGCCGATCCTGCGCATGCGCTGCCAGCACAAGCGCATTGCCACCGAGACAGCTTTCTTCAGCGCCCTGCTGACCATGGCCCGGCACAAGGCGAGCTCCGGCCGCGATCCGACACAGCTGCGGCACCGGCTTACACAGCGTCTGCTCGAAATCGCCGATCAGTCACAGAGCAGCGATATCCTCGTTTTCCTCGACGAAGCCCAGCATCTGGGCAGTTCCGAGTTCGAGTGGCTGCGTGACATTCACGACGAACTCGAGCTCGAAGGCGTGCGCCTTGTGACCATGCTCGTCGGCCAGCCCTCGCTGCGTGCGAGGAAGAGCATTTTCCAGCGTGATGGCGAAGAACAGATTGTCGCCCGCTTCATGACCGAAGAATTACCCTTTCACGGTGTGCGCTCCGCGCACGAGTGTTCAGCGTGTCTGCAGGGATACGATCAGGGCGAATATCCCGAGAACTCCGGCTGGACGCATACACGCTTCTTTTTCCCACGCGCCTGGGAAGCGGGCATGCGTCTGGCGGCCGAAGGCGGTGCCCTCTGGGATGCCTTCGACGACGCGCATAAACGAGCCCAGCTGGTGGGGGAGCTGGAGATACCCATGGAATTCTTCACGCGCGCGGTCCAGCACATTCTTTACCAGTGTGCAAAGCGCGATTCCACCAGTTTTGCCTTTTCCAGGGCAGTCTGGGACGAAGGTGTCGACGTGTCCGGCTATGTGCGCGCCAGGAAATGATGACGCCCGGCCAGTGGAAGGGGCCTTGCCCTGGCAGGAGCACAACCGGGTTTGCACCGCTCACCGGTCAACGTATACGACGCGTGCAGCATGGACTTGCGCGGTGGAGTCTGCGTGGTCGCGGTTCGCAAAATTTCAGCTGCTCAACCGCCTGAACTGGACACAACTCGACGAGGCCCTGGCAATCCTGCCAGCAATCAATACGGGCGAAGGCATTGACCTCCGGGCGGCCGATGCCTTCAGGCTCCCGGACCTGGCCGACACCTTGCACATCGGCCCGCACGACCTTGAAAATTCGTTTTGTACTACGAATCGTAGCGATGCGTTGCTGGATGCGGCGAGCCCGTCGCTGCGATTCTGCCTGACCTGTGCGTCGGCGGGTTTTCATGCAACGCTTTTTCAGTTTACAGCGTTCCGGCACTGCCCCATTCATGGATGCGTGCTGTGCGAGGCCTGCACGGGTTGCGGGCAGCCGCTCGCATACCGCCTCCATGCAGGGCTCGTGCGCCATCCGTATGCCTGCCCGGCCTGCGGTCGCTCCCTGCTCGCAGCAGCCTCGCTTCGCCGCCTGCGCGCAAAGGCCGGTATTGACGCGACCGGGCTGGATCGCCTGCGCGCATGGCACGACTACTTCTTCCGGTATGCGCAGTTGCTCGGCACAGGCAGGAGGCGTATGCGCGATGCGGCCGGGCAGTACCTTCCCGGCGCGGAAATCCAGGCGTGCTCGGACATTCCCCGCCGTCTCACGTTTATCGGCGAACTGGAGCGATACCTTCGCCGTCCACCAGAGCTGCCCCGCCTCGATCCCGTACCCCGCGCCAGTGCACAAAGCGGGCGCGGCTCTCGTCCGTCAGTGTGCCCGCCGGCCCGCTTCGCCTGGGCAGCCGACTGGCCACATGTCGACCACACATGCATCATGCTGTGCGCCGTTTACAGGAAGGCGCGGAAAAATCGTGTGCGCCGTCTGGCGCGTTCGATCCGGCCCGTACAGCCAGAAGCCGACTCGGTTCGCCATTTGCCCGAATCCGGATTGCTGCTGTGCGACGGCAATACCTCTGCCCAGTCGATTGCGCTGCTGGGATGGCGCCTGTCCTGGGAGCGACGCTTCAGTATTCAGACGCTCACGCGCTGCCAGGGAGACTATCCGCCGTTTGGATTGCTTGAATGGCTGGCCTTCATGCCTGCCCATTTGCCGCCCACCGTCGACCCGCAGGACTGGCTGCACCGCCATTTCGTTCACGCACTTGAGCAGACGTGGAACGCATGGCGTGCGATCGCTTCCGGGATGCAGGAAAGCGGTTGCTACGCCGTCTCTCCACTTCTTTTCCCCACGCGCCTGCACTGGCTGGATTATCCTGACGACGGGGATGCCATGGGCATTATGCGTTCCGCGCAAGCATGTCGTCCCGCTCCGTGAGGCGGCCGATCGCGCCTGATCGGATCGCAGCGCGCACCGCCCGGCGTTCCTCGAACCGTTATGGGCGCTTTCCTCTGTCAATCGCGCGTCAGGCCCCACGGCGCCCCGCAGCCGCGCCCCAATCGCGCGCCGAGATTGCCACGTTTCGACGGACGGATTTGCAGTCAGCGATTTGACTGGCGCATGGCGGCGTCCAGGACGTGTTTCCCCTTGCCTTTACCAGACCGGAAACACGACGTCCGGTTGCGGCGTAAATTGAATGCCCGTGTCGGGGCACGTTACGCGACCCTTGACGGTAACCCGCTGGTTGAGGTAAGGCAGCAGGAGTGTGGGGGCTGGCCTGCCTCCCTCGCCAAGAAGGATGTCGGACACCACCTTGTCGTTGCAGGGCGAAGTGGAGGGGCGATCCAGCATGATTGTCGTATAGTCACCCGGCGCATACTCCCCGCTGCCGCGCTGAACTGTCCCGGTGATCCAGATGTCATGTTGCAGGGGCAACGTCGGTAGCGGCGCGCTGGCTGACATGGCGTTCCCTGACCATGGTCCAGCGATCACAATTGCCGGGACCAGGATACACAATCGAGTTTTCATGGCGCAAGCCTCCAGACGTCCAGTGACGCTCGCCGGGATGTCACTGTTTTCTTTTCACTTCCCTGAAGTCGGCATCGATCACGTTCTCGTCCTGTGCCGCGCCTCTGGATCCCTGTGGGCCGGTCGTCGCATCGGGGCCCTGTGATTGCACGTCTGCGTAGACCTTTTCCCCGAGTTGCTGCGAGGAGGTCGCCAGTGCATGCACCCTCGCCTCGATCTCATCCCGGTCGGATCCTTTGAGCGCGGCCTCCAGTTCCGTGATTTCGGCTTCAATTTTCGCTTTTCCGGCGGCGTCCAGTTTCCCGCCGTATTCGGAGAGTGCCTTGCGCGTGCGGTGGATCAGGGCGTCACCCTGATTGCGCGCCTCGGCCAGTTCGCGCAGCCGGTGGTCCTCCGCGGCGTGCGCCTGGGCGTCTCTCACCATCTGTTCAACTTCGCCTTCTGACAGACCTGAACTGGCCTTGATGGTGATCCGGTTTTCCTTGCCGGTCGCCTTGTCTTTGGCCGACACGTGCAGGATCCCGTTCGCATCGATGTCGAACATCACCTCGATCTGCGGCATACCGCGCGGCGTAGGAGGAATACCCTCCAGTTTGAACTCGCCGAGCAGCTTGTTGCCGGTTGCCATCTCGCGCTCTCCCTGATAAATTTTGATGGTGACTGCTGGCTGGTTGTCATCGGCGGTCGAGAAAACCTCCGAGAAGCGGGTCGGAATGGTGGTGTTCCTGTCGATCATCCTGGTCATCACACCGCCGAGCGTTTCGACGCCGAGCGACAGCGGGGTCACGTCAAGCAGCAGCACATCCTTTCGTTCGCCGGACAGCACCGCCCCCTGGATCGCCGCGCCCACAGCGACCGCTTCGTCGGGGTTGACGTCCTTCCGGGGTTCACGCCCGAAAAACGATCTGACCTTGTCCTGCACTTTTGGCATGCGCGTCATGCCGCCCACGAGGATCACGTCGTCGATGCTGTCGGTGGACAACTCCGCATCCTTGATCGCGATGCGGCAAGGTTCCATCGTGCGCTCAATGAGATCTTCCACGAGTGCTTCGAGCCTGGCCCGGGTGAGCTTCAGACTCAGGTGCTTTGGACCCGATGCGTCTGCCGTGATGTAGGGCAAATTGATCTCGGTCTGCTGGCTCGACGACAGTTCGATCTTGGCCTTTTCGGCCGCTTCCTTCAGGCGCTGCAGCGCGAGCACGTCCTTCGAGAGGTCGACGCCCTGCTCCTTCCTGAACTCGCCGATGATGTAATCGATGATGCGCTGGTCGAAGTCTTCGCCGCCGAGGAAGGTGTCCCCGTTCGTCGAGAGCACTTCGAACTGTTTTTCGCCGCGAACATCGGCGATCTCGATCAGCGAAATATCAAAGGTGCCGCCACCGAGGTCGAACACGGCGATCTTGCGGTCACCCTTTTCAGCCCTGTCCAGACCGAACGCGAGCGCGGCTGCGGTCGGTTCGTTGATGATGCGCCTGACTTCCAGACCGGCGATGTGGCCGGCGTCCTTGGTGGCCTGGCGTTGGCTGTCGTTGAAGTACGCGGGCACCGTGATCACCGCTTCGGTGACCGGCTCGCCGAGGTAGTCTTCAGCGGTCTTCTTCATCTTGCGCAGCACTTCCGCCGAGATCTGCGGCGGCGCGAGCTTCTCGTCGTGCGCTTCGATCCAGGCGTCGCCGTTGTCGGCCTTGATGATTCTGTAGGGCATCAGGCCGATGTCCTTCTGCACTTCCTTCTCGTCGAAGCGGCGGCCGATCAGGCGCTTCACTGCGAACAGCGTGTTTCCGGGATTGGTGATGGCCTGACGCCTGGCGGGTGCGCCGACCAGTATCTGATCCTCGTCGAGATACGCGACGACCGATGGCGTCGTACGGGCTCCTTCCGAGTTTTCAATCACCTTGACCTGCTTGCCTTCCATCAGCGCCACGCACGAGTTGGTGGTGCCGAGGTCGATACCGATGATCTTCGCCATGATGTCTTTACCGATGCTCAGGGGTTCAAATGCGCCCGCTCGTCCGGACACGCTCTGCCGCCGTGCACACGCGCTTCAGTATTCCGTTGCCGGCGGCGACACGGGTGCCCTGCTTTCGTCCTTTGGCAATTCGGCGACCACGGCGTCGGTGGTGAGGATCAGCCCGGCCACCGAGGCAGCATTCTGCAATGCCGTGCGCACGACTTTGGTCGGGTCGACTACCCCCATCTCCATCAGGTCACCGTAGGTGTCCGAAGCCGCATTCCAGCCGAAGTTGCCTGTCTGTGCGAGGACCTTGTTGACCACGACCGAGGATTCTTCTCCCGCGTTGGTGGCGATCTGACGCAGCGGCTCTTCGAGCGCCCGCAACACAATCCGGATGCCGGCGTCCTGGTCGGGATTGGTGCCTCGCATCTCGCCGAGGGCTGCCCGGGCTCGCAGCAGCGCAACACCGCCGCCCGGCACAATGCCTTCTTCGACCGCTGCGCGGGTCGCGTGCAGCGCATCCTCGACCCGCGCCTTACGCTCCTTCATCTCGACTTCGGTGGCAGCCCCCACCTTGATGACCGCGACGCCGCGGGACAGCTTCGCGATGCGCTCCTGCAGCTTCTCCCGGTCATAGTCGCTTGTCGTCTCTTCGATCTGACGCCGGATTGCCTGGATACGTGCGCCGATCGTCTTGCGGTCCCCCGCGCCGTCGATAATGGTGGTGGCCTCTTTTTCGATTTCCACCCGCTTCGCCCGTCCGAGATCTTCGAGCTTGACGTTCTCGAGCTTCCTGCCGGTTTCTTCCGAGATCACCAGCCCGCCGCTCAGCGTCGCGATGTCCTCCAGCATCGCCTTGCGCCGGTCGCCGAAACCCGGGGCCTTCACGGCCACGGCTTTCAGGATGCCGCGCAGGGAATTCACCGCCAGCGTGGTCAGGGCTTCGCCCTCGACGTCCTCGGCAATGACGAGAATCGGCTTGCTCTCCCTGGTCACAGCCTCGAGCACTGGCAGCAAATCACGGATCGAGGAGATCTTCCTGTCGTGCACGAGGATGTACGGTTCCTCGAGAACAGCAGACTGCTTCTCGGGATCGGTGATGAAATACGCGGACAGCCACCCGCGATCGAACTGCATGCCCTCGACAACCTCGAGTTCGCTTTGCAACGACTTCCCCTCTTCGAGGGTAACGGCGCCGTCCTTGCCAACCTTGTCCATCGCATCCGCTATGATCCAGCCGATCTCCTCGTCCGCGTTGGCGGAGATGGTGCCGACCTGCGTGATCTCGCGGCTGGTCGTGACCGCACGGGAAAGCTTCCTGAGTTCCTCGACGATCGCGGCCGTCGCCTGATCGATGCCACGCTTGAGGTCCATCGGGTTCAGGCCCGAGGCGACATACTTCATGCCTTCCCGCACGATGGCCTGGGCGAGCACAGTTGCGGTGGTCGTTCCGTCACCGGCGACGTCCGAGGTTTTGGCGGCAACCTGCCTGACCATCTGCGCCCCCATGTTCTCGAGCCTGTCGCGCAACTCGATCTCTTTGGCGACCGACACGCCGTCTTTTGTGACCGTCGGTGCCCCGTACGATCGCTCGAGCACGACATTTCGCCCCCTGGGGCCGAGCGTGACCTTCACCGCATCGGCCAGGATGTTGATACCCGTGAGGATATGCTGCCGTGCGGGTTCATGAAACCTGACATCTTTGGCGGACATTTTCCGGTACCTCCTGACGAGTCAGACGAAGCACAACCCTGTTGCGCGGCCTACTGCGCAGGCCCCGATGTAACCACGCCCAGCAGATCGGATTCGCGCATGACGAGCAGCTCCTCACCTTCCACCTTGACCGTGGTACCGGCGTATTTGCCAAACAGCACGCGGTCACCGACCTTCACGTCCGGGGCGCCACGTTGGCCGTGCTCGAGCCGCCTGCCGGGGCCGACGGCAAGGACTTCGCCCTGATCGGGTTTCTCGCCAACGGTATCCGGGATGACGATGCCTGCCGCAGTCGTGCGCTCCTGTTCAATTCGCCTGACCACAACCCGGTCATGCAAGGGTGCGAGTTTCATGATCGTGCTCCCTCTGATCAAGATTGGGCTCAAGAACGGCGCGTTCGGCAGGTGCCGCCCACGCGCTGAGGGCCTTTGCCCGACCCCGCTAGCGCGCCAGGATGCCCGGCGTATCCTGGAGCGCCTCGTCGATCATGTCGTCGATGTCCGGCGCGAACTCGCTTCGATCTCGTGGTGAGTTTCATCGTTGGCCTCCGTCGTCACGCGGGAAATTGCGTTTCCCGCGATCAACCATGATCTGGCCGCGCCTGCGTGTTTATGGGCCATCGCGTCGTATCGCCTCGTCAAAATCCCTGGAAAGTCCGGACGCCAGCGGCAGCGTCCCCGGCACGATGTAACCCGCGGGCTCGACCGACGGCCCGGGCGCCAGTTTCAGGTCAGCGAGTCTGGCCCTGAGAAACGCGTCGGCATGCGCAAGCCGGTCTTCAAGTTCCGGCTCCGTGATGCCCAGAACCTGCGCTGCGGCATCCGCGGGCTGCGCTTCGAGGCGGCAGAGCGTCACGGCCCGTCGCCAGGGTTCCGGCAGCTCCGCGAGCAGCGTTGCCACCAGCTCGCGAAGCTCCCGGGTCATGACCACATCCTCCGGCGAGCCGTCCGTTGCCGGCACCACGTCCTCGAGGCGCAGGACTTCGTCGGGCTGCCAGTACTCGAACAGAAGCTCGTCGTCGTCTTCGTGTGGCTCGTGCAGCCGGACGGGTAGCCTGCCTTCGAGTGAAATGCACCGGCCTTCCTCACTCTGCCGATGCGCCACTTCGTCGGCAAGCCGTTCAAGCGCGATCTGATAGAGCCATTGCAACGGTTCGAGCCGGCGCGGGCGCTCTGCCCGTCGCTCGCAGGCACGCGCCAGGGCCTCGTCGACGATGTCGTCGACCGTCGGGTCGCCTGCGGCGAGATCGCCCCGTGCCTGGAGATACGCGATTTCCCGCTGTACGAAGCGCTGGAGCGGTGCCAGCAGCGGACGCACGCACTCGCCGAACAACGCGGATCCGGCGTCCGTCTGCTCTGCCAATGCGGCCTTGAGCTGCTGCAACCCGGCGCGCCGTTCCTTGCGGCGCCAGGCATCTTCGTGACGCAGATGTGCGACGTGCCTTTCCAGCTGCCGCTCCAGTTCGGTCATGGAGAGTTCGATCGCCGGCCCGGGCTCCGGAGAATCGTTCCCGCAGGCGAGCGGCCCCCCCGGCAACACGAGCTGGAGCCGGACGCGGTAGACACTGCGATGCCGGCTTCTTTCCACCGTCGCATGCAGCCGGACCAGTCCGGTCGGGAAATGCGACAGATGCGGCTTCAGGCGCCGTTCCGTGAGCCGGCCAATCAGGTCTTCCAGCTCCGGCCGGGCGAGCTTCGCAACGTTGCGGTAACTGATCGACGTTTTCATCTCAAACCTGCGCATGTCCTGGCGCGCCTACATGGCGGGCGACGCCGACCCCGTCGGGACCGGGCGCCACGCCGCGTGACCGAGTCATTCACTCTTACCGCCCGTGCCACTGGCGTGCGATTCCTTTCTCTCAAGGCTCAGGTAGGTGTCGGCTGCCACCAGCCCGAACACGATGTGATTGAGGAAACCCACCCAGCCTCGGGCGTCGGCAAACCACGGGAACCATTGCGTCATGCCATAAAAGTTGATCACATACAGCAGCACGCCGAATACGGCCCCCACCAGCGAGGCCATGCCGACACTGGAATCCAGGCTGAATGGCGCCATGATCACCGCCAGAATGACCGCGAAGAGGATCGACAGCGCAAAGTGGACAACCAGGCCCCCCAGCATGACGGCGGCCGAAAACGCAGCGGGTTGTGCCAGCACATCGCGGCCCATCACGATGGCCGCGGTCATTCGCAGGGGCGCCCACACGTTTTGTCCCATCACCCGCATGGCAAAGAGTTCGATCACCAGGAAAACGGCGCCCGCCACGCATCCGCCGATGAGTGCTGCGGGCCACTCAGGCATGCGGCGAACGAAATGATGCGAATGCATATGAAGTTCCATCATGACCTCCTCGGGATCTGCAAGGCTTTCCTCACCGGCGCCACCGCCAGACCGCCTCCGTGACATCCGGCGGCGGTCCGCGATACGGACGACGGTCCACAAGCCGCACGGCGTACTCCAGTGCTTCCGATTCCGCCTCCTCGCGACTCAGCCAGCGCCGGCAGAGCCATGGCAGGTGCCAGTTCACGAAAACCTCGCCATCCCTCACGACCTGAACAAATACAAGGTATCCGTTCACGACGGCTCGCTCCGGGCATGCCGCCGTGCGTACGTGCCTCACGACCAGGGTGCGCATACGGATCTCAAGGCCGTTGCGCATCTCGACTCTCACCGGTTCCATTGGACCGCTCCTGCTCGCGCGTGCACGCTATTGCACCATCCATGCGGTGCTTCCGCGAAAACCGCTCCGAACGAAATCGACGGCATACCGTCGTCGCGAGCGGTGCCCGCAGGGCAACCGCGCTGCTATCGGCGGCGCAGGTGCGACGTGAACTGGCGAAACGTCTGCCACATGGTGGCGATGCGGTCTGACAGCGTGCGCCGGGCACGCTGCGCGACCGGCCGGAAAGCGCCGGACAGGACGACGATCGTACGGTGGAGGCGCTCGAACAACGTAGTCGAAGCCGAGCGGAGATGAAGGCAGCTCATCGTCTTCTCCTTCGACGCAGCAAGGAAGAGAACGGGCTTGCGCGCTCCAGTTCGCCTGCCATGCTGCGGGGCAAACAAATCGAAACACGCAGCATGCAACCGATCCATCACCGGGCACACTGCCTGAGCTGGATATAAGTTAGTTTCACTGATGAAAATTTTCAAGGGGATGCGATGATTCCGCTAACCCGCCCCGGCGAGCCGGCCCCCGGTTATCCGGGGGCTGAAAACCGGCGTCGCCTGCGCGGACCGGATCGCGTTCAGGATATCCGGCCGCGCCTCGCGGCAGACACCACCTTTTCACGGTGGCCAGCAGCAGCGGCGCCGGGACTGGCTTGATGAGGCAGTCGTCCCACTGCGCCGGGCCCGGCGACGACGGCGGCGTCGCGGTGTGAACAAGGATCGGAATGTGTGCCAGCGCTGGATGCGCCCGGATCTGGCGGCACAGTTCAGCGCCGCCCATCAGCGGCATCATCCAGTCCGTTATGATCAACCCGGGTGGCTCGCGCAGGGCGTGGTCGAGCGCCTCAACTCCGTTGTGTGAGCCGCACACGTCATACCCTTCGTCAGTGAGCATGAGGCAGTACGCATCGAGCAGCTCAGGGTGGTCGTCGACAAGCAGGATAGAAGGCATTTTGCTGGACGGTAGACTGGTTTCCGCCACGCGAAGCTAATAGCGTTCCCGATCGCCGTCCCGATCAATACCGGCCCACGGGCTGGGAACAATAATGTGAGGTACGGATCATGGCCGATTCTCAAATGGGAACCCTGCACGCCCTTGCCGGATTTCTCCGTCGGGAACAGGCGCGCCTGACGCAGAGCTGCATGCGGGCGGTTGCTGCCGATGCCGACCTGGTTGACGCGGACCGGCTGACCTGGGAGCAGCTGGCCGATCACCTGCCCGCCATCCTGAGCGGCATCTGCACGGCGCTCGAAGAAGACGATCTCCAACCGGTCGAGCGCGACATTGAACGCAACGCGAGGCAACACGGGAACGTGCGCTGGCAGCAGGGTTACCGCATTGATGAACTCGTGCGTGAACTGGAGCTGTTCCGGCAGGCACTGGACGACGCCGTCCGGGCCTTCGCCGAGTCCGGCAGCACGTTCACCCGCGACCAGGAATCCCGTGCCCGGCGCCTGATTGACGAGGCGCTCAGTTTTGTCACCCTGACATCGATCCGCGAGGTCATCGGCGAGCGTGACCGCACCATTGCGGATTACACAACCCGGCTGGAGCGCGCCAACCGGGAGCTGCAGGAGCAGCAACGCGAGGTCAGTGATCTGCACCGCTCGCGCATGCAGATCACGCGCAGCCTCGTGCACGACCTGCGTAACTTTCTGAACGCCTTTTCGATCGACCTGCAACTGATTGCGCGCGTTCCATCCAGAGCCGACGCCGGACTGGCGCTCGCGACCCGGCAGGCGGAGGACATGAAGCAGCTGGTCGACGAAATGGTGGAGTACTCGGTTGTCGTGGGCGACAGCAGCCCGATCTGCATCGAGCCGGTTGATCTGCCCATGCTGTTTGACGAACTGGTCACGACCGCCCGGCCAGCGATCGAAGCGAAGGGCCTGCGTCTGTCTGCCTCCCTTGATGCCGGACTGGTCCGCGTGCAGTCGAGCCGCATCAGGCTCAAGCAGGTTGCGCTGAACCTGCTGTCGAATGCAACGAAATATACGCGGGAGGGGGAAGTGGAACTGGTCATCGCGAAATGCGGTGACAGCCAGTGGTTCATGCGCGTGGCCGATACCGGTGTCGGCATTGCGCCGTCAGACACGGAGCGTGTGTTCAGGGAGTTCGAGCGGGTCGCCGGCGACGACATCCCGGGTGCCGGTCTGGGCCTGGCGATTGTCAGGGAGCTGTGCCGTGCACTCGAGGGCGAGATCCACTTCAAGTCCCGCGAGGGGCAAGGCACGACCTTCGAGATCCGCTTTCCTGTCGCCTTGAAGCCGCAAGGCTGACGCGGCGCCCAGGGCAGGCGTCGGCCAGATCACCAGGTTCTGTCGGCCAGCGGGTGGCACCGCACGCGCTGTCAAGCGCTCGGCCCGTCGTTCCGGCACGAAGAATGCTTGAGACGCTTGCAGGCGATCCCGACTTTGCGCGCACGTTGCCGGACTCCGCAGGGTGCCGGATCGTTGACGCTGTTCATTGCGCGGCGGGTAGCGAAACCTTCCCCGGGGGACATGCTCGGGTCACCCTGTAGGCGCACCCCGGCAGCCGGCCCGACCTTCCCGTCCGCCGTCCGGATCACTGGATCGGCGGCGCCGCGCCCAGTTTCTCGGCGAGCATCCGCTCGTACACACCAAAGTGAAGATCCACCTCGGTCTGCGCCACCGTCGTGACCGTCAGGTTGATCTGGTCCGGCAGGACGCCCAGCACGACGGCAATCGCGGCTTCACGTTGCGGCGCACAAACCTTGTCCTCGGTCAGGGTGGTTCCGATCAGGACGTCATAGCTCTTTTCCTGCCGGCAGATCACCTCGACCAGCCGGGCACGGGCGCTCATGTTGTTGTCGATCGCAATGCGGATGACTTCGACCGCCGTGCGCATTGCTTCCGTGGGAAACCCCCTGGTCGAGCGCAGCCGCACGCGGTGCCGGCCCAGGGTCAGCCAGTCGGTATCGAATTCCACGACGTCCTCCAGTCGCAGTGTTGTTCCGCCGCGATACCAGGAACTGGCAAGAATTTTTCAAAGGTGCAACGCTGCTTTTACCCCTTGAAATCCTCGCCGGAGTACCTATCTTAGGATTCGCCCAGGCAGACGCGCGGGTCCCGACGTCCCGCGCGCTGCGTGTTTCGATTTGTTTCGCCAGATGGCAGGCGAACTGGAGCGCGTAGGCCCGTTCGCCTCCCTGCATCATTTGAGGAGAACAGCGTCATGAGCGATCTCTTTGGAACGGACCTCTTCAGCGAGTTCGACCGGCTGCAGCAGCAGATGGCGAACCTCTTCGGAACTTTTCCCTCCAGTCTCCGGGCGAGCCGCTTCGGCACGTTCCCGCCGGTCAATATTGGCGCCACCGACGACTCGATCGAGATCGTCGCGTTTGCTCCGGGCATCAATGCGGCGGAACTCGACGTGTCGATCGACAAGGGGCTGCTGACCATCAGCGGTGAGCGCAAGCCGGCACAACCGGATACCAGCGAGGACACACGGGTTTATGCGCAGGAGCGCTTCACTGGCGCGTTCCGGCGGGTCATCGAGCTGCCGGAGAACGCAGACCCCGACAAGGTTCAGGCGCGCTACGAGAATGGTTGCCTGTCGATCGCTATCGGCAAGCGCGAATCCTCGAAGCCTCGTGCAATCACTGTCCAGTAATCCGGGGAGCCGAAAATGAGCGATACCACCGAACTGAGCAAGCGCGACCCGTCGGCGGTCACGCGCAGCGAAAGTGCGCCGTCCGCGCGGCGGATGACGATTACTCCCGCCGTCGATATCTACGAGGACACCCAGGGCGTCACGTTGTGGGCCGACCTGCCCGGGGTCACCCGGGACAAGCTCGATGTGCGGGTCCATGACAGCAATCTCGCCATCGAGGCCGAGGCGGTTGTGCCGACACCGGCGAATCTGCGGCTGCAGCATGCCGAGGTTCGTGAGCCGCGCTTTGCGCGCACGTTCGCACTCTCCCCGGACTTCGATACGTCGAAGATCGAGGCAAGTCTGAAGGACGGCGTACTGAAGCTCACGATCCCGCGCCGCGACGAGGCGCGTCCGCGGCGGATCGAAGTGCGTACGGGCTGAAGTCGGCGCGCGGGCAGTAACGGCAGGAAGCGCACCGGGTGGCGGCTGCCTGGCTGCCACCCTCCGACACCGGAGGCCCGGGTGAGCCAGCCGTTCCCGACAGCTACGTCCGTGGCCAGGATTGAGTGCGATGGCCGACTCGCACCTGCACCAGCATGCAAAGCCGAGGCTGAGCGCTGCAGCAACCGCTCCCGGGACCCAGTCTGAAAACGTCGACGGCAGAAAAGCGGCGGCGCTGGTGCCATGACCGGAATACGGTTCTTCTGCCAGATACCAGAGGAGAAGATGATGAACCCCGATCCGAAAAAGTGGAATCCCTTCAAGTTCCTTCGCGGGGCCGTGCGCAAGTCCGATGCGGACAGACCGGAGAGCCCGCCGGCAGGCGAAAACGAACAATGGCGCGCCGCCCTGCCCGACATTGCGCGACTGTTCTCACGCGAACCATGGCGCGCAGTGGAGGAGTTTTTTCACGACCCGTTTTCAGGCCGTGGCGCGCTCGAACGATGGTTCGGCGACTTCAGTTCATCGCGCTTCCAGCCGCGCATCGACGTCGTCGATGAGGGACCGGTGCTGCGCGTGACCGCCGAACTGCCCGGGATGGAGCGCGAAGACCTGAACGTGAGCGTCGAGGACGGCGCGATCGTGCTGCGCGGTGAGAAAAAGCAGGATGTGCGCAGTGAGGAAAACGGCTGCTACCGGCTGGAGCGTGCCCACGGACGCTTCGTGCGCACGATCCCGATGCCGGAATACGCCGATCCCGGTCGTGCCCTGGCAAAATTTGATAACGGCGTACTCACGTTGACCGTGCCGAAAACGGAGCCGGCGCCGTCCACGAGTCGCACGATCGATATCGGTTAGGAGCAAGCACGCAAAGCGCCCCGACAGCGGGCGAAAAAGAGGATTGGGCCGTTAGCTCAGCTGGTAGAGCAGCGGACTTTTAATCCGTTGGTCACTGGTTCGAATCCAGTACGGCCCACATGAAGCCCTGAATCCGGCGCCATTCGACGCACGTTTGCTTGCCTCCGGGATCCGCCACCCATGCCTGTGTCGCGTATTGACGACCTTCATCCGGAGCGCACGACTTCACCATCCGAGAGAACCCGCAGCCCGGCGGCGAAATGCTGACTGACAGCTTTCGCTGCGGGCGGAATCCTGTTTGCCGGACACGGCGATCCGCGTGCGCCCCGGCTGTGCCTATCTACGAAGCGAATTGCCGGGGGCCGATCGTTCGCAGCTGTTCCAGCACGTGTGCGCCCCCCATCGGCACGTCTTGCCGGGCGCGACGCTGCGCTCGGACGCGAGCAGCGTCTGTCGCTGTCGCAGCAACGCTCGCATGCGCTCGACCTTGAAATCGCCCGTCGCGAGGCGCGGAACGCCAGCGCAATGCAAGGCTGACGAATGCGCCCGTCGCAACCTCGTTGCAGCGCGACTGCAAGGCGGGTCGTCGACGCTAGCCGAATATCGTGACACATCTGCCTGCATTCGCGCCCGTGCGCTTGACGACTGCTGAGCGAAGCGCAACACCGGGATGCGCGCCCTGACGTGTCAACGGCACGACGGGTGGCTTTGCCCCACTGAGCCGAAGCAATAATCAATGCCCTACGGGCAGCTCACTTGTACGCCTCACCGGTATCCTTTCTGCGCGCAGGCGGCCACGGCAAGGTTCAATTCGTGCAGATCAAGCGCGAGCAGCAGGCTGTCGATCTCGCCCAGCTGACTTTTGTTGACATTGCCACTATCGAGCAGGCGATGGAGCCGCTGGCGCCAGTAGTCCGCGGGAAAGATGGGCCCGGCCATATCGCCGGCCAGCGATGTCGGTATCACTCGCCGGATATGTGCGATCTCCCGATCAATGAGGTTCGATATGGCGTACCCGGGCTGGGGCCGCCCCGCGTTTTCCTTGTTCATTTTTCGCACCGCTTCCCGTTGATTATTTTGAATACAGGAAAACATGACCTCACGTGCACGATAGCACTTCCGCTGCCGGTGTGTCCTTCGTGCGTCCCGGTGCTTGCGTCTGCGCCGCATGTTCCCCGAGCACAGCACAGCGGCAAGAGCCTTTGACGCTCTCTCCCAGAGCGTTTCGCGCCGTCCTTCCACGCCGTCGAACAGGTGCCACAAACAACGTTGTCTGGTCGCAGGCGTCAGACTTATACTTGTACTCTCTGGTCCGGTTGCCTCGGATCGATCGGATCCCGGACCTCCTGCCAGCGCACCCGCGCTGGCTTTTTTATTCGCCGGGGCGTGACGAACATCGCTGGCCTGGAGGGCGTCCCCCGATCCTTGCCATGCGGTACGTGGGCGTCTGCACAATCGGGCGTCCGGTCCTCGTCCCCTGCTTGTCGCGAGCCATCGCAGCGGCCTCCCTGATGCCTGTCGCTCAAGCATGTCAATAACTTAGGTTAACTATCTATCCGCCTCAACCCGCTGGCCGGCGGCACGGCCCGTTTGATCCCGACTCCGGGATCCCGAAGCCAGACCGGGGTCCGGGAACACCGGGGGCGTGTGCCGTACCGGGCCACCACCGTGAAACGAGCTTGCCTCCAGTACAATCCGGGATTGCGATGATTGCGACAATCCGGGAGTTCAGTCTCTGCCATGGCCGCCAGAAAAGCATCGAAACATCCATCCCCGCGCGGTGGAAGAGCCCTGCTGCTTCCCATGCCCGCAATGGAGGCTGTGCAGCTCGTGCTTCGCACGCGCGTTGTGCTTGAGCGCGTACGTGCTGGCGAGAGTGAACGCGCACTGATCGGGCATCTGCTGGAGATCACTGCGATTACCGGCTTCATCACACAGGCCGGTTACGGCAAACTCGATGTCGCGCTGGTTCACGACGTCAGGCGGGACCTCGCTCACGTTCTCGCCTGTTTCGATGAGGCAGGCAGAAGGGGGATTGACGATAGCCTGATCGACAGGATAACCAGCGTCGTCAACGAATATGACCGCATGGTCGGAGCCGTCCGCCTCGAAGTCTTGATGCGGGCCTGCGATCATCTTGAACGCTCGGGTACAGGTAACGACCCGACGGCTGGGGCCGGAGAGTAGGTGGCTCCCACAATGGAGAACCTCAGGGGACGACGACAGGGACAAGGCAGATGACGACCTTTGCCGATGCGGCGTAACTTCACAACAAATGCCGGTACGCGGTCGCTCTCGACGCGTAGAGCCGGGCATCGTCCTTCGAGCCCGGTGCGATCTCGCACCAGAATTCCTGATGGCGGACACCGGGACGGCGTGCCGCCTCATAGCGGTGAAAGTGACTCGCAAGCCAGAACCGGCAGCCGTCAAAGAAAACCTTCATTGCCGGCCGCACTGCGCGCATTGAACCGCTGCGGACGGCGGTCATAGCGTCTTGCAGCGCTGCATCGTCGTACGATTCCCCACGGGTGAGCTCATCATCCACCGAGAGCTGCAAAAACTTGAGATAGTCCAGACCGAGCACGCCAGCGGGGAGTCTGGCCGATGAGTGGACAGGCAAACGAGGACTGCCGGGCATCATGATGACAGATTATTCAGGATAACGATACAAATGGGTAGCCTGGTCGTGCCTGACCTCCCGACGGGGACTGACCGGCCCGGTTCACTCATCAGCCATGAGATGGCGAATCACAAGTGCCGGGTCAGCGATATCCAGAATGAGCCTGCGCAGGATGCGTCGCCGCATGTGTTCCTCGTCGAGAATCCAGGGCTCGCCCTTCTCGCTGAGATAGCGCGCGAGGGCGTCGCGATTGTCCTCGCCTGCGGGGAGGTCCAGGCGAACGGCAAGCAATCCCGCCACCACGTCGTCGATTTCGACGGTCAGCGGTTTCGAGTCGATGAAAAGTTCAAGTTTCATGGTGGTCACCGGATAAAGCGGCGCCGCGTGACGGAGACAGCGTGCGGCGCCGAACGGAATGCACCGACCGCGACTGTTGGCCGGCACATGCAGGAAACGCTGCCGGATCAGTAGTCAAACTCCGGTGCGGGGGTCTGAGCCGGCTTCTCGTCCTTCGGCGCTTCGGCCACCGTGGCGTCCGTCGTCAGGATCAGCCCGGCAATCGATGCGGCGTTCTGGAGTGCCGTGCGCGCAACCTTGGTGGGGTCAACCACACCCGCCTCGACGAGATCGCCGTACTCGCCGGTGGCAGCGTTGTAGCCGAAGTTGCCCTTGCCTTCGAGGACCTTCGCGATGACCACGGAAGGCTCGTCCCCCGCGTTGGCGGCGATCACGCGCAGCGGCGCTTCGAGCGCGCGCAGCACGATCTGCACGCCCGCGTCCTGGTCACTGTTGGCGCCTTTCAGGCCCGTCACGGCCGAACGCGCGCGCAGAAGCGCCACGCCACCGCCCGGCACGATGCCTTCCTCGACCGCCGCGCGCGTGGCGTGCAGCGCGTCATCGACGCGGTCCTTTTTCTCCTTCATCTCGACCTCGGTTGCCGCCCCCACCTTGATGACGGCCACACCGCCTGCGAGCTTCGCGACGCGCTCCTGAAGTTTCTCGCGGTCGTAGTCGCTCGTCGCTTCTTCGATCTGCGTGCGGATGGACTTCACGCGCGCCTCGATGCGCGCCTCGTCGCCGGCGCCGTCGATGATGATCGTGTCGTCCTTGCGCACCTCGACGCGTTTCGCACGTCCGAGATCCTCCAGCGTTGCCTTCTGCAACTGCTTGCCGGTCTCTTCCGAGATGACCGTCGCGCCAGTGAGGATGGCGATATCCTCGAGCATGGCCTTGCGGCGGTCGCCGAAGCCGGGTGCCTTGACGGCCGCGACCTTCAGGATGCCACGCATCGCGTTGACCACGAGCGTGGCCAGCGCCTCACCGTCGATATCTTCCGAGACGATCAGCAGCGGCTTGCCTGCTTTCGAGGTCGCCTCGAGCACCGGCAGCAGATCCCGTATGTTCGATATCTTTTTGTCGTGCAGCAGGATCAGGGCGTCGTCCAGATACGCCGCCTGCCTGTCCGGATCGTTGATGAAGTAGGGGCTCACGTAGCCGCGGTCGAACTGCATCCCTTCAACCACGTCGAGTTCGTTCTCGAGCGATTTGCCGTCCTCGACCGTGATCACGCCTTCCTTGCCGACCCGCTCCATGGCGTCGGCAATGATCCTGCCGATCGCCTCGTCGGAGTTCGCCGAGATCGAACCCACCTGCGCGATCTCCCGGTTCGTGGAAATCGGTTTCGACAGGTTGCGCACCTCATGGAGCACGGCGGTCACGGCCTTGTCGATGCCCCGTTTGAGGTCCATGGGGTTCATGCCGGCCGCGACATGCTTCATGCCTTCCTGCACGATGGCCTGCGCAAGCACCGTGGCCGTGGTGGTGCCGTCCCCGGCCACGTCGGCGGTCTTCGAGGCGACCTGCTTGACCACCTGCGCTCCCATGTTCTCGAAGCGGTCCTTCAGCTCGATTTCCTTTGCGACCGACACGCCATCCTTGGTGATGGTCGGCGCGCCGAAACTGCGCTCGATCAGCACGTTGCGGCCTTTCGGTCCGAGTGTGACCTTCACGGCATCCGCCAGCACGTTCACGCCCTTGACAATACGGGCGCGTGCGCTGTCGTGGAATTTGACGTCTTTTGCACTCATGTTCCTGCTCCGGATAAAGTCGTTGACTCAACGCGTCGCGAGCGACCGGCCGGGCGTCCGCGACCGTAAAGGGATTTCAGGCAGCCTTGCGGGCGGCGCCCGCGTCGACCTCAAGGACGCCCATGACGTCTTCCTCGCGCATGACGAGGAGTTCCTCGCCATCGACCTTGACGGTCTGGCCTGCGTACTTTCCGAAGAGAACCTGGTCACCGACTTTGAGCTGGAGCGCGCGCAGCGTTCCATCCTGCAGCAGCCGGCCACTGCCGGTTGCGACGATTTCGCCCTGTTCGGGTTTTTCTGCCGCTGAATCGGGAATCACGATGCCCGAGGCCGTCGTCCGCTGCGTTTCGATTCGCTTGACGATAACCCGGTCGTAGAGGGGACGAATCTGCATTTCCATCTCCTGAGCGATTAGAGGATCACCAATTAAGGGAATCCGGCTGCGAGTCGCGGAGCGCATCAGGGCGCCACACTGCAGCCGAGCCAACATCTGGCGGAAATCGAAATAAAGGCGCCCATCGCGCCCTTCAAGGGGCGCGAAAACGGCTTTGTGTAACAAATTGTTTCAGCGCGGCAGCAGAATGCGATGGACCTTGCCGAGGCGATAAACCGTGCGGCCGCTCCCGCCGGGTCGGCGGGGTACAGGTGATACGGGACAGGGCGGCTGGCGTCCCCCGTCGACCTCAAGGGTGTCATCCGGCTCATCGAGCGTGCGCCACAGGCCGCCCTTGACGGGCCGGAACAGCCAGCGCACGTAACCCCTGCGCGCGGCAAGCTGCATCAGCCCGTCGCGATCGGTCTCGTCACCGAGGAGTTGCGGGTCGCGGACCATGTCCTCTCCATAATCGCCGAACGCCTGCCGGCAGGCGAGTGTCTCGGCAGCGCTGGCGCCGATCACGTTGCAGCCGCGCTGCTCGACGCGCTCGACATCCCACGCACCGGATTGCCAGGCGGCATCCAGAAGCATGGCGTCCACGGTCTCGAAGCTGTGCCACGGTGCATCGAGCTGGATGGCCGATCCCGGAACCGCTCGTGACGGGATTTCAACGCCGGGCAGGACAAGCGGCGTTGCGCGCCGGAATCCGTGCCAGTGGAGTATGGCGATGAGCGGCGTATTCACCTGTGCCGCCGCCGTGACGGTGACGGCAAAGAGCGGCAGGCGCACGGTGCCGATCTGTTCCTGAAGCCTGTCGAAAAGGTCCATGAAGCCTCCCGGTTGACATGTTGCAGGGCCTCTTGAAATTTCCGTTCCATGCGCTATTTTATTCATCGCTCAGGCAGTCGCGATCAAGCGCTGCGTGTTTCGATTTGTTTGTCGGCGGGGTTTCCCACGGGCAGGCGGACTGGAGCGCGTGGTCCGGTTCGTTCTTCGTGAGAGGCCCCGGTTTCAGGGAGCCCGTCATGAGCGATCTTTTCTTCAGCACCGATCTGCCAGACGAATTCGACCGCCTGCAACGGCAGATGGCCAGCGTCTTCGCGGGCTTTCCCGCGAGCCTGCGCGCGATGCGCAGCGAAACCTTTCCTCCCGTCAACATCGGCAGCACCGACGACAGCGTCGAGATCGTCGCGTTCGCGCCAGGACTCGATCCGGCCGCGATTGACGTCTCGATTGACAAAGGAGTGCTGACGATCAGTGGCGAGCGCAAGCCGCCCGGACCTGAAGCGGACGTTGAGACGCGCGTCTACGCCAGGGAACGCTTCATGGGGGCGTTCCGGCGCGTGATCGAGCTGCCGCAGCATGCGGATCCCGACAGGGTCAACGCGCGCTACGTGAACGGTTGCCTGACCATCAGCGTCGGACGTTCCGAGGCATCGAAGCCGCGCGCCATTTCCGTCCAGTGAGCCGTTGGCTAAAACATCACGGAGGACATCATGAACGACAGCACTGAACTGGCTACCCGTGAGTCGCGCACCGGCGTTGCTCCGCGCGAGGGTGCGCAACCTGCGAAGCAGCTCACCCGGATCGCACCTGCGGTGGACGTCTTCGAGGACAGCCATGGCATCACGCTGTACGCGGACCTGCCAGGTGTGCCGCGCGAAAAGCTTGAGGTGCGGGTACAGGACGGGAGCCTGAACATCGAGGCTGAAGCGGTGATTCCGAGCCCATCCGGGCTGCGTCTGCAGCATGGCGAGGTGCGCCACCCGCACTTCTGGCGCGCCTTCACGCTCAGTCCGGATTTCGACGTCTCGCGTATCGACGCGCAGCTGCGCGATGGGGTGCTCGAGCTCACCATTCCCCGTCGCGAGGAGGCAAAGCCGCGACGCATCGAGGTGAGCGTTAGTCAGGCGTAAGCACAGGGGCAAGTACGGGCATGCGGAGGAATGTATGGACGACGTACGCAGCGAAAGCTGGAAGGGCTTCATGATCGAAACCCGCGCATTTCCGGTCCGGCACTGCGCGCTGCCTCCTGCTGGCCGGGATACGTATGTGGTCGTCGTGCGCATCCGGCGCGCGGAGCGCACGGTCGCGGACTGGCACCTGCCACGCTACGCCCAGCAACGCTCAAGCGTGGACGAGGCGCACCGGGAGGCGCTCGAGTACGCGATACACGCCATCAATGCGGGCTGTGTCAACGACACGGGTTCGCCGGCGCGCTTCCTCGCGTGACAAACACCACGCTGCACGGTAGCGCGGTCCTCGTTTGGCCTGCATTACGTGTCGTTTTTCTGCGGGGGCCCCTGCTTTCGGGACCCTGTTTTACGGGAGAAGGAAATGCTCAGTCCACACGAATTTGCGACCCTGATGCTGGTTAGTCAGGCACCGGACCAGATCGACATGAATCGCGCGGAACTCGACGCGCTGCTCGAACGCCAGCTGGTCATGCTGGAACATTGCGCCGGGGGTGCGCGCCGCGCGTACCTCACCGGGAAGGGCAGAACGTTCCTCGACGCGCTCCACCCGGGCGACGCACCGCGTCGAAGCCGCAAGACCGCCGGCAACGACACTGGGACAAGGCCGGAAACGCCCTTCGTGCCCGGTGGCATCACGACGGATATTGTGGTGCCGGGAGGCGCAGGCTGAATGGCTGCGTGATCGCTACGCCAGGCTTGTCATCGTCGCAGAGAGACGCGGGCGCGAGGTTATCGGGGTCTCCCAGGCAACCCCGGGGCGACACAAGTCGTCGTGCTCGCGCCCGGTCGCGCCGACGGGGGCAGGCCTGCAGCTCGCCATGCGGAATGCCATGTGCTACATGAACTGACGGGAAACTCTTTTCGCCGCGGGCGCTTGCGCATGGGTGAGGCGCCCTGCCGGAGGTGCATTATGAATGTGGACAAAATCATCGAGTATCACGGCTGCGAGATCCGGCCGGTGGTCAGCGCCACCGGGAAGGGCCGTTACGCAGCTGTGGCCATCGTCACTGACCGGGCCGACGAAACGCGCACGCTCGGTGTGGACGGGGAGTTCGCCAACCCGCAGGAGGCGCGCGATGAAGCGTTGGAGCTTGCCGTCGCATGGATCCAGCAACGCTCAGTCGTTTCAGACCGGTATGTCCGACGGACGTGGCTCCCGGTCAGCAACTGCCGTCCGGACGCGAGGTGATTACCTGCGGTTTCATGGTCGGTCCGGTTCCGGTTCGCGGTGCCTGCGGAACCCGGAACCATTCGGGCTCAAGCCACTTCGAGGAGGAAAGCGAGTATGACAGACGTCGCAGTCATCGATCCCGACAAGGACGCGCTTTATGAACGCATCCGGCTGCTGCTCTTCAGCGCGGATCTGCCGGTGCAGCGTCTGGAAGCCGACATCGACGATATCGGACGTTTCACCGCGCCGGATGTGCGCTCACCGCACCTGCGCCTGGTCGAGTCCATGCCGCCGCTCACGCCTGCTGCCGAAGCGATTGTGCGCGCCGTGATCCACGCATACGGCATCGAGCTGTTCGGGCGCGACAGCGTGAATTCCCGTCTGCGTGCCCTGATAAAGGCTGGACCCGTCAAGTTTGGACAGACTGCCCTGATGCTGGGGCCGGACGCGCCCGTGCCGCAGCGTGCCCGTGCACTCGTCCAGGAGTTCAACCGGATTTTCGAGCGCTATCCCGAGAGCGGTTTCGCCCAGGCCCGATGCCTTCTCGCGGGGATTGGCCTGCCAGTCGGCCGCGACGTGCCTCGCCAGCCAGGTCGCTCACTCCAGGGCGACTAGCAGATTGGTCATGCCGCCAAACATCCCGTGCCGGGAACGCCGCCTCACGTCGTAGCGGTCAGTTTTCGCGAGCCAGTCTCGGCCGCACCGAGCGTACCCGCTTCGCATTGAAATGCCGCGGGAGCGGCACTGTGCCGCCGCGCGTCCTCCAGGCTACTGAGGAACGCTTTATGCACCGCAGCGCATAAGCGCACGCTTGTTTGCCGCCTTGGAGCCATCAAGCTTCTGCCTGTCGTTGAAAAGGCGCTCCGCTGTCCGCACCCTCAGTGGCTCAATTTTCGGTCGGCGTAAACACATCGACAAGAGTGGGACCAACCTGGCCGCGCTGAACGTCGTGAACGCCAAGCGTGAGACGCATCCGCCAGGTCAAGTATCTCGACAACATCGTGGAACAAGCTCATCGGACGATTAAACCGTACCCGACCCATGCTGGGATTCAAGCCATTTCGCTGCGCCCGGATCCTGCTATGTGGAATCGCGATCATGTATACGATCGCGAAAGGCCAGCTGGGCAGATGCGCTGAGTAATGTAAGCTATCCTATGTATATCGTCTTGTTCCGTCTACGCTCTCTTACCGCGACAGAACCCGACCGCGGCCGGCTGATTGGGAGCACCTAAACCTAAAAAGCCGGAGACGCAAACCTCCGGCTTTGCATGCTGCTCGCGCGGCTGTTGTCTGGCAGCCGCCCGACGCAGTCACGTATCAGACCAGGTCGAAGCGGTCGAGGTTCATCACCTTGACCCAGGCGGAGACGAAGTCGTCGATGAAGTGCTCCTTGCCGTCCTCACTCCCGTACACCTCGGCCAGTGCCCGCAGGATCGAGTTCGAGCCGAACACAAGATCCACCCGGGTGCCGGTCCACTTGAGTTGACCCGTTTTGCGGTCATAGCCTTCGTAAATATCGCCGGCCTGCTTCCACTCGGTTCCCATATCGAGCAGATTGACGAAAAAATCGTTGGTCAACGCGCCCGGAGTTTTCGTGAAGACACCGTGTTTGCTGCCGTCCGCGTTGATGCTGATGGCGCGCAGGCCACCGATCAGCGCGGTCATCTCCGGAGCCGTCAGGGTCAGCAGCTGTGCCTTGTCGATCAGCAACGCATCGGCGGGAACCGGCGACCTGGTCTTCTCAAAATTGCGGAAGCCATCGGCGACGGGTTCGAGCACGGCCATCGCGACAGCATCGGTCTGCTCGGCAGTGGCGTCGACACGGCCCGGCGCGAACGGCACCGCGAGCGTGAGGCCCGCTGCCTTCGCAGCCATTTCGATGCCGACACTGCCGGCCAGCACGATCACGTCAGCGAGCGACGCCTTGCCCGACGCCTTCTGGATTTCTTCAAGCTTCGCCAGCGTGCCGGCGACGGGCTGGTTGACCGCCCAGTCGCTCTGGGGCGCGAGGCGGATGCGCGCGCCGTTGGCCCCGCCGCGCTTGTCCGAACCACGGAAGGTCGAGGCCGAAGCCCACGCCACCGCAACGAGCTCCGAAGCCGACAGGCCCGAAGCTGCGATCCTGGCCTTGAGATCGGCAATGTCCGCCTCTCCCGGATGGTGCGTTGCCGCTGGCAGCGGGTCTTGCCAGATCAGGTCCTCATGCGGCACTTCCGGGCCAAGATAGCGTGCCTTCGGGCCCATGTCGCGGTGAGTCAGCTTGAACCAGGCGCGTGCGAACGCTTCGGCAAGCGCCTGCGGATCGTCGAGGAAGCGACGCGAAATCTTCTCGTAGACCGGGTCCATACGCAGCGACAGATCGGTCGTGAGCATGGTCGGCTTGCGCTTGGGCGAATCGGGTGTCGGGCCCGGGATCACTGCATCGGCGTCCCTGGCGACCCACTGGATCGCGCCCGCCGGGCTCTTTTCCTGCACCCATTCATACTTGAACAGGTTTTCCAGGTAGGCGTTGCTCCACTGCGCAGGCGTCTGCGTCCAGGTGACCTCGATGCCGCTGCCGATCGCGTCGCCGCCCTTGCCGGACTTGTAGGTGCTGGCCCAGCCGAGGCCCTGCAATTCGACCGGTGCCGCTTCGGGGGGCGGACCCACGTGGGTCGCCGGGCCCGCGCCGTGAGTCTTGCCAAAGGAGTGACCACCGGCGATCAGCGCCACGGTCTCTTCGTCGTTCATCGCCATGCGGGCGAAGGTCTCGCGGATGTCGACCGCCGCCGAGAGCGGGTCACCGTTGCCGTCCGGGCCTTCCGGATTGACGTAGATCAGGCCCATCTGTACGGCGGCGAGCGGTTTGTCGAGATCGCGCTTGCCCGAGTAACGGCTGTGCTTGTTGTTCGGATCGTTGCTGAGTGCGAGCCAGGTCGTTTCCCCGCCCCAGTACACGTCGTTGTCCGGCTCCCAAGTATCTTCGCGGCCCGCGCCAAAGCCGAAGGTGCGGAAGCCCATCGTTTCGAGCGCGACGTTGCCCGTCAGAACCAGCAGGTCGGCCCAGGAAATTTTCTGGCCGTACTTCTGCTTGATCGGCCACAGCAGGCGTCGCGACTTGTCGATGTTGACGTTGTCGGGCCACGAGTTCAGTGGCGCGAAGCGCTGCTGGCCGCGACCTGCGCCGCCGCGCCCGTCGACCGTGCGATAGGTACCGGCGGCATGCCAGGCCATACGGATGAATTGCGGGCCGTAGTGACCGAAGTCGGCCGGCCACCAGTCCTGCGACTCAGTCATGAGCTTGCGCAGGTCGGCCTTGAGTGCCGCATAGTCGAGTTTCCTGAATTCTTCGCGGTAGTTGAATTTCCGCCCAAGCGGGTCGGATTTTTCGGAATGCTGATTCAGGAGGTCAACGCGTAGCTGGTTGGGCCACCAATCCTGGTTGGTCATGGTGCCAACAACGACGCGTGTGGCAATGGAGGCATCGCCCGAGAACGGGCATTGAGCTTCGGATGACATCGTTCTCTCTCCAGGTCGTGGTTGTTCAAGGGTCATGCCAGCAACATGGCATGCGCGCGGGCACAACCCGCCAGGACAGCATAGTCCATTCTTGTGGCGCGATTATTGGGATGCGCTATGGCGGCGATAGCCTCTGGCAGCGAAACCAAAAGTCACCCGAGACAGCCGAATTCGCGCGTCACCACGGAGACCAGGTTGCTGTTGCACCGCAAACCAGGCATGCCGACCCGGATGTCGCAGGTGCCCAAGCCAGACCTTGCTGTCCATAGCACCCTGAATGCAGGCCTCGCAGGTCGAGGCGCGAAACGACGGCCGAGGGTCGTGCAGCCGATCGCTATGCGTCGGACAGCAACCATTCGCGGGGGCTCGCCTTATGGCCGCGAGAATGGGAATCAACGATCTGACCCGCTCGATCCACCGACCGGTAAAGACAGAGGCATTTACCGCAGCGGGTCTTCAAGTATGTTTCGTCAACGCGCTACGACGCCGCGCAGCCGTGTCGAAGCGGTTCCAGCGCTTGGCCAGCTCCGGTGTGTAACGTTTCACCCACCGCAGGATCGTCGTGTGGGCCAGCGACAGGCCCCGCTCGGCCATCATCGCGACAACATCACGCAGGCTGAGCTTGTATGCGAGGTTATGCCGCCTGCCGGTTGAGCGAATCTGCCAGTTCGTCGATCGCCATGGCCCTGGCAAAGTGCCAGCCCTGGGCGTACTCGACTCCCCGGTCGCTGAGGTACCTGGCCTGCTCCGCAGTCTCCACGCCTTCCGCGATGAGCTGAAGTCGCAGATCCTTCGCGAGTCCGATGATGTGCGCGACGACATGATTCTTGACAGATGCGGTGTCGATTGCATCAACGAACGATTTGTCGATCTTCAGGTAGTCGGTGCCAAGCGTCTGCAGATAGGAGAGACTCGAGTAACCCGTGCCAAAGTCGTCGATGGCAACCGTCGAACCCATCCCTCGTATTTCCGCCAGAATCGGCCTTGCCTGGTCAGGCTTGATCAGGCTGCGCTCCGTGGCCTCGAACGCGAAGTTGCGTGCCCTCGCTCCTGTTACGCGCGCAATGAAATTCTTCAGGCGTGGCACGACGTCAGGGGACTGCATTTCGGAGGCCGACAGGTTGATGGCAACGTGGAAATCGGGGTATTTCTCGAAGAACCCAGCCAGATCCGCTGCGGCCAGCTCGAACACCTGGTCGGTAATCTCCTCGATCAGGTGGCAGTCTTCAGCGACCGGGATGAAAATATCCGGTCGAACATGTTCCCCGGTGCTTCGGCGCCAGCGCAGCAGGGCCTCGGCACCCACCCAGCGGCCGGTGTTCAGCTCGACCACTGGTTGATAGACCAGATAGAACTCCCTTCTTCTGAGCCCCTCGCGGATGGCGTCAGAGAGGGGCAGCGCCTTGCGCGCCGACCGCCCCGTCAGGAACAACAGCACCACCATCGCGCAAGCTGCGCACGACATGAGCAGTACGCCCGCCTGGTGAATTCGCGCGTTCGCTGCATCCGCAGGAATCGAGGCAAATGCAAAGTAGTCGTACCTCGGGGAGCGCCACAGCGAAACAATCCTGTCATCCTTAACAAATTCTGCATGCTGACCGTCACCCAGCCTGCCACGCCAGTCCGGATTGAATTTTCCGCGAGACATTCTGACTTCGTTGGAGCTGTAGAGCACCGTGCCAAGCGCGACATCAGGGTCCTTTGTATCGACATCGATCGCCAAGGTGGGAGAAACGATGGCCGTGTATCCGTTTGCGGCGGACGTGACCATGATCACAGGTTGTGGTCCGACACTGCTGGCGAGAGAAAGACTCGCCTTGCGCAATTGGAGCGGGCCTCTCGCGGTGTGCTGTGAGGTCGGGGCGGGCAACAGGACACCGTCACCATGGCGTCCATAGGAAGAACACATAAGGCGGTTGTTCGCGACGTACCCCACTCCCTGCAGTTGCCCGTATTTCAGGTTGAGCTCTGCCATCAACGCCACGCTCTTCGGGGAGCAGGGAGCCGTATCGTGTGCTTGCAGCTCGGCAATTGCAGCGCGCACCTGGGCGCTCGAGCGCTCACTGCGCTCCAGGACCTCTGCCGCTACCACGTTCAGCTTTGCAAACTCTTCGCGCATGATCTGGGCGCGCGCAAATCCAAACGCGATACCAGCCAGCAAGGCGATGGCCAGCGTCCCGACAACCGCTGTTGTCACAGCTGTCATCCTCCGGCTATCCAGCACTCCACGAATCACACGGACGAAGGGACGGGGCAAGTAAGAGAGTGCCCGTCGTGCGACAGGAGCGGAGAGCGAACTCATGACATGGCCCAAAAGTTGGGTAAGCCGGACCCGGGCTACTGCTGCCAACATGCGTGTCTCCAGGAGCGGGCGGACTCGAGAGAGGACAGCGGTAACACCGATAGCGGGAAGCAGCGGGCGATATGGTCACCCCATTCGCGCATCAAGTTGAAAAATCAACTATATATTTTAATGTAAGGATTTTGTATGCGTCAAGACGTCGCCAGTGTTCGCTTAGTTCGCATCGTCCAGACCGGCATGAACAGCCGCCGTCGCCAGTTCCGGCTGGAAGAGGCAGTGATTCAGATTGGCGCCGTGATCGCGGACCGGGCCTTGGTGACGCGATGAACGCTATCGCAGTCTAGGGTGCGCAAACACTGACCAGACTGATAAGGCCTATTATCGGTCCATCATCAATTTCTACGAAAACTCGCAAGCATGAAAACGCGTGAGACTTCTGCCGCCGCGTCCGGAAAGGACGCATTCTTCCCGGACAAAGCCGAACTCGCGGCATTGCGAAGCTGGTATGCCGGCCTCGATGCCCGCAGCGCCATTGCCCGCTATCTGGGGGAGCGGGCGCCCGGCGAGTCTTCGCGTGGCATCATGGGGCGCATCCGCCGGCGCCTTGTTGTGTTTGCGCAGGCGCGCCATCGCGAGGATCTGGCCGCCGTCTTCGTAACGCGGCCTGCAGCGGCCTCACCCGATGCTGTCGCCCTTGCAATCGAGACCTTGCGCTACGTTGCCGTACCGGTTCCGCAGATCAGTGACGCGATCGAAACCTGGCTGCCCGCGCGCATCGTTGCGCCCCTGCAGGCGCACGGCATCCAGACGCTGGCAGACCTGACCGTGCGGATTCCCCGGCGCCGCCGGTGGTGGGTGGCCATCCCCGGACTGGGTGTCGCCGGCGCACATCACATCGAGGCGTTCTTCGCCTCGCATCCCGCGCTGACCGAACGCGCCCGGGCCTTGATCGCCGCAACACCAGTCAATGGTATCGTTCCATGGGAACAGCTGCGCGTGCCGAACGAGGTTGACGGCTCCCAGGGACAGTGTCGCGCACCCCGGGACAGCTGCCTGCTGAAGGCGTCGAACGACCCTGAAGCCATTAAGTCATGGCTGTCACTGCATGAATCCCCCGCGACGCAGCGCACGTACCGCAAGGAAGCGGAACGCCTGATCCTGTGGGCGATTGTCGAGCGCGGCTGCGCGCTGTCGTCGCTGACAACCGACGATGCGATCGCTTACCGCAGCTTCCTGCGACGACCGACACCCCACGAGCGCTGGATCGGACCGCTGCGTCCGCGCCACAGTCCAGAGTGGCGGCCGTTTTGTGGTCCCCTGTCGGCGCGCTCCGCAGCGTGTGCGCTGACGGTGCTGTCCGCGCTGTTCCGCTGGCTTGTCGAGCAGCGCTACGTGCTCGCGAACCCGTTTTCCGGCGTGAAGGTCAAGGCCCACTCGCATCACGCAGGACTCGATGTGTCGCGGGGATTCTCCGAAGGCGAGTGGCTGCTGGTGCGCGCGCTTGCCGACGGTCTCGAGTGGTCCTACGGCTGGAGCGAGGCGGCGGCACGGCGCCTGCGTTTCCTGCTGGACTTCGGCTACGCGACCGGCCTACGCGCCAGTGAACTGACCGGAGCGACGCTTGGCGACATCCATCCGGACGACCATGGTGTTCAGTGGCTGCACGTGCGCGGCAAGGGCGGCAAGCTGGGCAAGGTCGCACTACCGGCGCTCGCGCGCACCGCACTGGACCAGTATCTCGCGCAGCGCAAACTGCCGGTAACCTCTGCGAGCTGGAACCCGGTAACGCCGCTCGTTGCGAGCCTCGAGGAAGACGGCGCAGGCATCGAAACCACGCGGCTGGGGCGTGTGCTGCGACGATTTTTCGTGCTGGTTGCCGATACGGTCGAGGATGAGCGACCCGCGACGGCCGCAAAGCTGCGATGCGCGAGCCCGCACTGGATGCGGCACACTCACGCCAGTCACGCACTCGCGCGCGGCGCGGAGCTGATCATGGTTCGCGACAACCTTCGGCACGCGTCCATTTCCACGACGTCGACCTATCTGCATGCGGATGAAGTGCTGCGCGCACGACAGTTCGACCAGGCGTTCCGTCCACGTGAGAAGTAACCTTGCGGTCCTCGCGAAGCATCGGATTTGCGTATCGCACATCAGGCGCAACCCGGACGCCTTCTTTCGCAATAAGATCATCGCTGTCTGTCCATCCCATCTACAGGCTTCATGTGATGGCTGGCAGTTGCTCCTGAGGAAAGACAACATGGCACACGAACGTTGCGAGCAATGCGGCAACCCCACACCACCCTGGGACATCATTGACTTCAGCGAGGATGGCAACAGCTATGCGTTGCTCTGTACTCCGTGCTTCAACGCAACGATCGCCGAATTAACCGGCTTCACCGATTTCGAAAATGTCCGCCTCGAACCGATCAGGATGACTGATTGTACCGGAGAGCCCCATCAGTTCCATTTCCAGTTCCGCCTGCAGGGCACCATGATTATTCTGGATGCATTTGAGCTTTGCGGGGATCTTCGCTGCGGCTACCAGTTCCAGTTGACCGGCGAACCCGATGACGATGTGTTCGTCCTGCTCGGCCACCTTGTCGAAAGGATCCGTCGCACACTGTCAGTCCGGCACATCGATTTTCAGGAACGCCAGATCATCGACAGCACGGTGCGTGGTCGCATTGACCTGGACGAGGCACAGGACGGGCTTCTGCCGCTCGTCGTGGTCGACGGCAAGGAAGTGACATGGAAGGAATTCGGGCGAATGCTGACGAGCGTGCAAGGCGGCAGATGGAAACCGTCGCCCGCGTTCATCCAGGCGCTTGACGAAGCGGCGCTGGGACCGCGCCGTTGCCCAATGCTTTAGACGAAAACCACTTATATCCAATGATAGGAATTCACGCTCATCATGTCGGTACCCCGATCTCGACCACGTCAACCTACCTGCACGGCGACGAAGTCAAACGGGCGAGGCAGTTCGATCAGGCGTTTGGTCTGCCCGGGCGCTAGCGACAGCGGCGACATGGCCATCAATCCGCCCCCCAGAATGCACCAACTTTACTTCGCAACCGTCTTAATCCGTTGATTTTTCGGAAAAATAATTCTTCGAGATTGCGCAAATTCACCGGAATTCGGCGAAGTTTCGACTTTACTTCGCGAAATGCAACATCTTTACTTCGGCGGACGGTAATGTATCTATTAAGATAAGTATTCTTATCATAAGGTGTCGATCTATGCGATAAACTCTAGCGTATGAAAAATCGCGCGATGCAGTCCCCCGCCCCGGCTTCCCCCGAACCCACCGGCTTTCCCGATGCCGACGAGCTCGCCATGCTGCGCGCGTGGTACTCGGGCCTCGCCGTGCGCCAGGCCGTGGCGCGCTACCTGCCCGCGCGCCTGGGCGACGGCAAATCGGCACGCGGCGTGCTCGGCACCCTGCGGCGCCGGCTGCAGGCGCTCGCACGCGCCGCGCACCGCGACGATCTGGTGGCCCTGTTCGACCATCCCGCGGAGGAACGCGAACGCCACGCGAAGGCCGTCGCCCAGGCCATCGACACCCTGCGCACCGCACGCCCGCCCGAGCCGCAGATCGCCGACGCCGTCGCGCAGTGGTTCGCGCCGCGCGCCGTGCGCGTGCTGCACGCGCACGGCATCACGACGCTCGCCGATCTCACGGTGCGCATCCCGCGCCGCCGCCAGTGGTGGAAGGCCGTGCCGGGGCTCGGCATGGCGAGCGCCCGCGCGATCGAGGCGTTCTTCGCGGCATGGCCCGCGCTCACGGAAAAGGCCCGCGCGCTGGTGGTCGCGGACCGGCGCGGGGACATCGTGCCGTGGGAAGCCATCCGGCTGCCGCACGAGGTCGACGGCACCGCGGGCACCTTCCGCGCGCCGCCCGCCACCTGCACGCTCGACGCGTCGAACGACTACGAGGCCGTGCAGACCTGGCTCGCGCTGCACGAATCGCCCGCCACAAAGCGCACCTACCGCAAGGAGGCCGAGCGGCTGATCCTGTGGGCCATCGTCGAGCGGGGCCGGGCGCTGTCATCGCTCACCACCGAAGACGCCATCGCCTACCGGACGTTCCTGCGCCACCCCTCACCCCGTGGCCGCTGGGTGGGCCCGGTGCGGGCGCGCACCTCGCCGGACTGGCGGCCATTCAACGGCAGCCTGTCCGCGCGCTCGGTGGCACACGCCCTGTCGATTCTCGGCGCCCTGTTCCGCTGGCTCATCGAACAGCGCTACGTCCTCGCCAATCCGTTCTCCGGCGTGAAGGTGCGCGACGCAACCGGAATCAACGTGCTCGACGCCTCGCACGCGTTCAGCGAGGGCGAATGGGCGCTCGTGCGCACGATCGCGGACGGGCTGGAGTGGTCGTACGGCTGGTCGGCACCTGCCGCGCAGCGGCTGCGCTTCCTGCTCGATTTCGGCTATGCGACCGGCCTGCGCGCCAGCGAGCTCATCGGCGCGACGCTGGGGCACATCGAGACCGACCCGCGCGGCGACCACTGGCTGCGCGTGACCGGCAAGGGCAAGAAACGGGGGAGCGTCGCACTGCCACCACTCGCCTGGGACGCGCTCGCGCGCTATCTCGCCGAACGCGGCCTGCCGGTGCTGCCCGTGCGCTGGAATCCGCAAACACCGGTGATCGGCAGCCTTGACGTGGGCACCCGCGCCGACAACGACGCGGCGATCAGCAGCGTGCGCCTCTGGATGGTGATGCGGCGGTTCTTTGTGCTGGCTGCAGATGCCATCGAGGCCGACCACGCACCGCTCGCCGAAAAACTGCGACGCGCCAGCCCCCACTGGATGCGCCATACCCACGCCACGCACGCACTGGGCCGCGGCGCAGAGCTCACCACCGTGCGCGACAACCTGCGGCATGCCTCGGTGTCGACGACCTCCATCTACCTGCACAGCGACGAGATCAAGCGCGCGCGGCAGATTGCGGAGGCTTTCACGAAGGCAAAGTGAGGAACAAGTCGTCCATATGCAGCTGCCCATACGCAGAGCGCGAGAAGGTATCGCCCACCACCTGTGGCTGGTCTTTTCCGCGGCTATACTCCAAGCCTCCCTCCTTCCATTTGCCCAGCATGAAACGCGTTTCCGTCCGGCGATCTCCCATCCACGGCAAGGGCGTGTTCGCCCTTCGTCCGCTTTCCCGTGGTGAGCGCGTGTTCGAATACAGGGAGCTCGTGACTACCTGGCAGGAAGCGTCGCGTCACTACGCGCAACGCGATGAGGAGAGCCATACGTTGCTGTTCGGCCTGTCCGACGGACGCGCGATTGACGGTGGGCGCGTCGGGAACGGCGCACGGTGGCTCAACCACGCCTGTTCGGCGAGCTGCGAAGCGGTTGAAGAAGCCGGCCACGTCTATATCGAGGCAATCCGCAATTATTGCGCCCGGCGAAGAGCTCTTTATCGACTATGCACTTGAGGTTCCATCGAAACCGTCCGGAAAATCCCTCCGCGAATACGACTGCCGTTGCGGGACAAGATGCTGCGGCGGACCCATGCTCGGCCGCACCTAGCGCGATAGGGTGCTCGGTCGACCGCTCGGCTTGGCAGCGGCTGATGGCTGCCATGCAGCGTCATTCGCGAGCAAGATTGCCCAAACACTTGGGCGTCGCGTCCCATACACGCGCCGGCCATTCAATTTGCAATGTTGGAGCGTTGTGATCTGGTCCGCGACAAAGTGGGCTTGATCGTCAGCAACATCGGTAGCCGCGCTGCGTTTCCTGCAAGTCAATCGAAGTTCCAAGCGGTACATGAAAGATGATATTTAATATCTCGCCCTCCCAGGTTGAATCTCTGAATAGCCTGCAGCTGGTCGAACTGTTGCGAAAGCTACTTCACGCCGAAGCACAAAGCGCTGGAATAGCCCTCCGTGGCGTCTCGGTGCCCCTGCAGATCACCGTTGCGGACGGAGGGGAGGATGCTCGTGTTCACTGGAGCGGCGGAAATGACGACACTAATTACCTCCCTTGTCGCATGAATGTATTTCAGTCCAAGGCAACAGATCCCGCACCGGCTGGCTGGAAGAAGGAGGTGTGGACAAAGGCCTCACAAAGGGACGGTGTGCCGCGGGTGTTAAACGATGCCGTTTCGGCGGCAATCGCCGGACGCGGTGCATATATTGGATTTACCTCGGCAGCGATCGTTGGCGACAAGCTCAACCGGCGCCTCTCTGGAATCAGGGATGGCATTCTGGAGGCCGGTGCAAATCCGGACGATCTGGTATCCATCACCATTTACGATGCGAACCAGATCGCCGCCTGGATCGGCGAGCACCCGGCCGTCGCGGTGTGGCTGAATGAAGTACAGACCGGCCTTCCTTTAGGCGGATTCCAGACGATCGATGGTTGGGGAGCACGCAGCGATTTTGTCGCGATCGAGCTCGTTGACGACGAAGCTTCCCGGTATGCCATCGGCGATGACGAAAGCGGGAAGGCACATTCCGGCGACACGCTGAGTTCACATCAAGCAAAGGAACGGATTTTTGATCACATTGCCGAGCCGAAACGATGCGTTCGAGTCATTGGTCCCTCCGGCATCGGCAAGTCCCGCTTCGTCTATGAGTTGTTCCGTGACCGGAACACCTTAGAAAGAGCCATCGCAGGTTTGTCAGCGATCTACTGCGACTTCCGGAGCATCGGACAGGAGCGTCTTCACCAGGTCGTCGAGGCCATGGTTCGTCAGGGCACTCCAGCTCTCGTCATCGTCGACGAGTGTCCACGTGAGTCAGCAGCCGTTCTGGTCAACATTGTGTCCAACACGAATAGCCGACTTCGCCTGATCGCCATTGATATCGACGACCGCGCGATTCCTGCGGACAACGTTCTCAATATTTCAGTATCCAGAAGCGACGACGCACTTGTCGAAGGGATCATCCGGCAAAGAGCCCCGAGAGCCGACGATACGACAATTTCTTACCTCAAGAATCTCTGCGGCGGCTTCCCTCGAATCGCCGTTCTCGCTACGGACAACCATTTAAGCGGCATGCCTGCCCTTAAGTCCATCGAGGACGTTGTCGAACGGGTCGTGACCGGCTGCGGCCTCCGCGAGCGGGATCCGTTACGCGCCATCGAGTGCCTGGCATTGTTCGATCGCGTGGGGGCAGAAGGCGATGTGGCCGGGCAGCTCGATCTCGTTGCCGAAGGACTAGCACGACAGTCCGGCGACGAAATGTACGAGCACCTGTCCGCTGCGTCGAAGCATGAACTGGTCGACCATCGCGGGCGTTTCTTTCGCGCGCAGCCACTTCCGATCGCGGCCTTCCTCGGGGCCAGAAGAATCGAGCTGCTGCGCACCGAAACGATCTTACGGTTCATCGAATCTGCTCCGAACGAACTGGTTCTCTCGTTTTTAAAGCAGTGGAGGTATTTGGACCGAACGCGCACCGCCGTAGCGGTGGCCGAGAGGCTGTTAGGGCGAGAAGGACGTTTCGGGACGCTGGACGCCCTGAGTTCTGAGTTCGGCGCACAATGCCTGCACGCTTTGTCGCACGTCGCGCCGGACGCTGCCGCTGATACCGTCCGGCGAGTCTTCGGCGAAATGCCGCTTGACGAGCTTCGGGGACTCGGGGGCGGACGACGTTATCTCATCCATGTACTCGAAAGACTTGTATTTCGTCGCCAATCGTTCCGTGTGGCGGCCCTTCTTCTGATGCATCTAGCCGCGGTCGAGACGGAGGACTGGAGTAACAACGCGACGGGCCAGTTCAAGCAGTTGCTCCAAATAGAACTCAGTGGCACCGAGGCCGAGCCTTCGGAAAGGTTCGCCATAGTCGATGCCGGCATCGCATCTGGTGAGGAGCGAATCATTAGTGTGTGCATCGAGGCCCTCGCGACAAGTCTTGGTCTTACATATTCCTCCCGAATCGCAGGCGCGGAGGAAATAGGTAGTCAGCCGCCCTTGCGCGATTGGCATCCCAAAACTTGGGGGGAGGTGTTCGATTTCCACCGGCGAAGTCTCGCTACCCTTGAAAGGATTCGCGCCGCACACGGGATTTTCGGGAGCCGCTGCGATGAAGTTCTCGCCACCAGTCTGCGCGGAATTATCTGCGAGGCCCTCATCGCCGATATTGAGGCAGCTGTGTACCGCGTTGCGCAGAGGCGAGGAATCTGGCTCGAAGGAATCCAAGCCGTCGGGGAGTGGCTTTACTTCGACCGCAATGGCTATCCGGAGGAATTCCAGCAACGAGTGAGGTCTTTGTATGACAAATTGATGCCCACCGATTTGATACATCTCGCCCTCTTATACACAAAGTTCTGGTTGAGCGACCTCCACGACCCCGATCTGGAATATGATCAGGGTGATCATACTACTCAGGACTTCGAATATTCGTCGAGGAAGGCGAAGGAAGTCGCAGTACAAATTGCGCGGGACGAGGAGCTCGTGGTGCGAGCGGTGCGCGAAATGGCGCCTCAGAACCTCAACAATACTCACCCATTTGCCTACGAGCTGGCGAGGAATGTCGTTAATCCAATGTCGACCTTCAAGCTTGCGCTTGATGCGATTAGTGTTTCGACCAATCTGGAGGGGCTCGGATTTCTTCGGGGTCTTCTCGCAGGTATCGACGCCGGCGACAGCGCCGTCGCGGACGAGTGCGTCCGGCTAGCGCTGGCCCGCGACGCGCTAAAGCCGAGAGCTATCGAAATATGGATGGCTGTGAAAATCTCGGTCTTGCGTCTCACTCAAATCGTCGAGAACGTCAGGGCAGGAGCCTTGGTAGCGACTCAGTGTGTCTATCTGTCTTACGGACAAGGACTTGCGCACCTGAACGCAAATCAGATCCTCCCGCTAATCGACGAACTGGCGAACAACCACAAAGGTCAAGGAGCTTGGTCTGCCCTTGAAATCATCACGATGTACCTGCACAGTCGGAGTGATTTCGATCCCTGTTTGGTCGACAGCGCCCAAAGCATACTCGTGTCGTCGGCGCTTCTCGGGGAGGTCAGGCGTGGCAACCAGGACGGCCACCTTTTCGAAAGTCTGGTCAGGTCGATCCACAAGCACGCTGGGCTTGATGATAGCTTTGTGGCCAAGTTGGGGGAGCAGATTGTCCGTCTCTGCCAAACCAGTGACGGCAATGTCTTCGATGCGCTGGATGATCCGATCCGTAGGATCGTCAAGCTTTTGGTCGCCGAACGGCCGCTCCCTATGTGGGAGGTGATTGCCCGATTGGTCGAACGTGCTACACCGACCGAGCGATCCCGCCTTAATCGCTTAGTCGGACAATCGAGGCGCGGTTTTCGCCACGACGGAGACAGCGAGAACAGCGCGGGCCCCTTGTACGGTGTCCCTGAGCAAGCATGCTTCGAGTGGGCGGATGCCGACGCGCCGACCCGCGCACCATTTCTCTGCGAGTTCTATCCGCTCTTCGAAAAGGACGGTGCTGGAAAGACCGTCTGGCATCCAAGCATGGAAGGCCTTGCGGTTAGGTACGGCGAACATGCTGCGTTTTGCGAAGCGCTCACTCATCGACTCCATGTCGGCGCCTGGTCGGGTTCGCTGATTCCCTACCTGGAAGCGTACTTTGATCCTCTCGAGACTTGGTACCACCACAGACATCCCCAGCTCTGCATGTGGGCAAAGGAAATGCGTAGAGCGCTCGATGCGCGCATCGTGCGGGAAAAGAAAATCGAAGGAGCGGATTCCGATTCTTGACGCCTACGACTGGCCGCTACTTGATAGGTGGTGCCCCGATCTGCCGCCATCTGGCTAATCTTCGTCTGCATCAACCCTCCGATCTTCGAGCGGTATCCATGAGTAGTCCAGGGTGAGCGCTCAAATCCAACTTATGTAATGGCACACCCACGTTGCGGGAGCGGATTTCCGTCCTTCATGAGAGGATCTGGTGGTGGGGGTTCTTGTCGATGACGGCGGCTCGCACTTTCGTCTTCAGGAATGCGACGAGGTCGTCCTGACGATGCAGTAGCATGACGATTTCGTGCAGTGAACAAAGCATCAGCGTCTTCTGGGTCAGAGCGGCCGCGCATTCCCTGACGACGGGTTCCGTGAAACCGTTTGACGAAATCAGGATCCCCCTTGCATCCCCGCGCAAGAATACCCGCCCGAGGTGCGGCATGAATTCCCCCATGCCCGCCGGCTCGCCGAGCCACTTCATCTCTACAAGATAGAGATTGCCATCCAGTTCGATCACACCATCGATCTGTTCCACGACCACGCCAGTGTCTGGATCTCGCCGACGAAAATCTTCCTCAACATGGATACCAAATGCACGGAACAGGTCGTTCAGGACCCCCTCGAGCAGCTTGCCGCGCCGCTGCGGCGCGTCATCCATGGCAAACAGCGCGGAGAGTCGCGCGGCAATCGCTTCGAGCTTTACGCGCGTCTCCGCGGCGGAGGCCCGCTCGGACTGTTGCCGCTCCAGGTTCTTCGCCCGCTCGGCGTCCCGCTCCTGCTGCATGCGTGTAAAGGAGTCCTTTCTATTTCGCGCTTCCCGGATGGCGGCAACGAGGCCGCGCGCCTTCATCTGGTCCTCTGGCCAGCAACTGGAGAAGTCCTCGAACTCCTCCACGCGCTTGATGATTTCACGCCGGGGCCGTATTCCGCTGTCACCGCGAGCGTTGACCCTATCCAGCACATTCCGGGCGATTTCGAACTTGCTGATCGAGTGCGGGTCCGTCCGGACAATCTGGTCTACCTCCGCGAGGTCGACAGCGTCGACACCGGCGCTCCGCAGGAACAACACGACGCCCTTCTTGCTCCTGTTAAGCCTGGCGAGCGCCTCGACCAGCAACTCGAAAAGGTCCGGCGGGTAATGATATGCCTCTGCCATAAGGTCTCCCAGCGGATTGGGGATCCTGCATTCCCCGCGGCATGGATGTAACGGGGAATGCTGTCGTTTCATCAGTCGCCGGACGGGTCAGGGTTGCGGGCCTCATCCGAGACGGGAATCTCATAGAGGTCAACGCGGACCTCGCCAGACTCCTCCTCAACGGCCTCGAGCGCCTGGTTGACCAGATCGTCCAGCATGGCCACTTCTTCAAGCACGTAGTCAAACAGTTCGCGCTGCAGCGCAGGCGTCATCGGGTGCGGCGACACCAGACACACGAGACCCGCATGGATCGCCTGGCGCGCATGCAGGCCGCCAGGCGGCCCGCCATCCGGTCCACGGAAATCGACCGCGTTGTGCGTGACGAGCGTGTAGTCGCCTTCGACCGCGAAACGGACCAGCTCGTGGTCCTTCATGCCCGACAGGCCGCGATCGCGCACGCAGGTCGATTCAGGATGCCCGGCCTCGCGCGCAATCTGCACGAGGCCCGGCCACAGACATTCATCGAACAGGAAACGCAATGTCACGCCACCCCCGGCGCCCGGCGGACGACCTTGCGGCTGGCCAGCCTGGCCTGGGGAACGACCTCTTCGAGCCGTCGCGGCCGTCCGGGGCGTGGGTGCGCCTTCATGTAGACGTCCGCGTCCTCAAGCAGCTGCTGTGTCAGAAAGGGCCAGGCTGCCTGAAGTTCATCGAGTGGCATACCCTGTTGCCAGGCGGCAAGCACATTGGCGACCGGCACCCGCGTGCCGGCAAAGCACGGCGCGCCACCAAGGACTTGCGGATCTTCGGTAATGTGCTGGCCGGCTTCGCTGACGCGGCCGGCGCGACGTGAGGCCGTTTCGACATAGTGCGTGAGCTCGACGGTCAGGGCGTCGAACTCCACGCGCCAGTCGAAGTCGTCCAGGGCGTGAGCGCCGAGGGTAAGGATAACGTCGAAGTCGGGCCGGTCGAGCAGGCGTCGCGTCAGTGTTTCAATGACATTGATGCGCGCCGCGCGCGTCAGGTTGTCACTCGCGCTGAACCAGAACGTCGCAAACGGTGCAGTCAACGGCGCGAAGCGCCGCCCGTCCGTTCGATGCACCAGCGGTGCCCGCAGGACGTCCTCGTCAACCAGCCGGTTGATTTCCCGGTCCGTCAGTCCGGCAATGAACGCAATTTCGGCGGCCGATGCCGCCGCGAAGGCGCGTGCCATGATACCTCCAATATATCCGCGCATCCGGAATGTTTCCGGATATACGGAATAATTTTAGCACAAACGCAACCGCGCACCCACTCTCCCGCGCGACGGTTAACGGCTGGCTGGCCGCTTGCGCGATTCCGGCACGCTTGGCCGGTCGCCACGCGCACGAAAAAGACAGTGTTCGGCGGAAGGCGAATCGTCACATCTGACAACTCCGGTTATCGCGAGTCGCAATTTTGGCCGTCAGATTTTGGGCCCGCGAGTACACTTCGCGGGAACGCTCGCCCGGCAAGCGGTTGCGCTGGGGCTGTGGACGGCGGTTTCGCGACCACCAATTAGAAGGAAGGAAACATGAGCGTGATGCTCTACGACCTGACGGCCAGCGTCGCGCAGATGTGCGCCCCGGTGCCCGCGGCCGCCACCGGCGGCTGGACCGACTGGCTCGACCACTGGCAGACGCTGCTGGGTGCCGCCGTGGGCGGCTTCATGGGTGTGGCCGGTGCCTGGATTGTCGCCCGGTCGCACCGCCGCCGGGACCAAGATGTTGCCGCTGGGATGGTGCTGCCCGATCTCCAGCAACTTGACGCGGCGGGCCAGAGTCTCCGGCAACGGCTGGGTCCGCCGCCGAATGCCCCCAACTTGCCGGCCCAGGCGCGGGCGTTCTTTGAGGCCGGGCGTGTTGTCGATACCCTGAAGCTTCTGGCGGAGCGGAGGCCCAAGCTGTTCGCGCTGCACACGCCCGCAATCGGGCAGCTGTCCGACGTCGACGCCCGCCTGTACAGTCACCTATTCCAGTGCCAGATGGTCCATCGACAGTTTGAGGACGCGATGGAGTCCCTGAAAGCCGTGCCGAGCGAACCCAAAGGTCTCGATCTACGACACCAGCGGATTTGCAGCGACTCGACCCTCTGCGTGGAGCACGCGGCGCTCGCCAGGTTCTGGCTGGAGAACCTGGTGTTCTCCCCTTGGCCCCGCTGGGTCGTCAACGCCTACTTGAAGCGGCGCCCTGATGACCTCGTAAAGCGTTCGATGTATCTGCTTGAAAAAGGCGAGATTCGTCCTCCGTCGATGACCGGAGAACGAGGCCAGCTATGAACACACCAACCCGAACGCTCACCCGGCCGCACTTCGCCCTGTACCCGACGCCGACTTGACGGCGTCGCGATCGAGGGACTGCACGCCGCCTACGGCGAGGAGGGCACCGATGTGCACGTGACGCGGCACCTGATCGCCACGATACGTGACACGCTAGCCGTGACCGCGCGGCGCGTGACACCGAGGCTGCACACCCGCTGCGCCTCAAACCCGGCAGAGCTGCATGGCCGCCGACGGTTTAAGCGCCAATTTGCTCGCTTACGGGAGACTGCTCCGCGTACCACAACTGCTGTGCGAGTTCGGATTCGTCCGGCACGATCGCGTTCGGATCGCCGGCGAGCGGAGCGACTGGCACTCGCATCGACTTCTCCCAAAACCACGCCGCCAAAAGACCGGAAGCGAGTCCCCCGAACGCGAGCGCACCCGCAATGCTTTACGCGACGGTAGTCGTCGTCATACTGCGTCTACGTGGCGACCGGGTCGAACGAAGTCCCCGTGAGCGCGCGGCGCGCTAGTGGTCCGCAGGGTCCGCATAGTGGCCAGCAACCTGCCGAAACCAGCCGCAGTACACGCACCATGCCGCGCGCGACGCATGGGCCGCGCATTCGGCATGGTCCTTCGCTTCCTGCATGTCTTCGCGGATCTGGCCTTCCACCACGGCGGGTGATCTGCTGGTGGCTCCAGGACTTCTGGCTGCGCTTTTTCATGGCGCCTCCTTCGTCTGAACGTCTACAGGCGTCGCTTCGGCGCCCTCCATGTGACGGCTGAGCAGGAAGACGGCGACAATCCCATTAACGCAATGCAGCTAATCTTGATACGACTTAGCGACACTGAAGGTGGTGACAAAAAACCGACCGGAGCTGGGTCGTCGTGAATTTTTAACGCGGATGCTAAACCATCGCGTAAGAGCCGTCGACAATCGCCTGGACCTCACGCAGGGGCACGGCCACCGCGCGTTGTGGGTGCCTGTTGTCGCGCAGTGCCTCCGTTCCCGGAAAAAAGCGGCCGGGTTTTGTCGCGTAGCCAAGGAATGTCATCGCTGCGTTTTGGTGGTCTGCAACCCTGGGCTTGCCAAGACCGTCAACAGTTGTAATGCTGTTGCTCTCTATGGGTCATGCGAGCTGCAATGTCACAGGTCTATCTAGGAATCGACGAGAATACATCCCTCGTCTATGAGGGCTCACCTTCTTGCTATGGTCATGCAGCCTGGCCATCGCCATTTGTCTCGATTGCATGTCATATTGGCCCCCTGTCTGAGTGGCAGCGACGTGAATATTCCCCGACCTTAGCGAGTGCGCAGTGGATTTTCCGGGAGGATTTCTTTGATCCCGTTGCCCGCATACGCCGTGGTAGGCTGTATAAGAGGTCTCACGCAATCAATCCTGCAAGCTGGCATGTTCAACGACATCCCGCATTCACCTCTGCGTCCCGTCCAGCGGCACCAGGGGCAGCATTCCACGGTACGGATGCTCGCGGCTATGAATCCGCTACGTTGCTAACTTTTGCTTCATGGGTTGCCCCTGAAACGATCCTCCGGAACCAACGTGACGCAGTGCTCGTCCTGGGATCTGGAGATCGGTCAAGGGCTCACTCAGTTCTCGATATCGAACGGCTCGCAAATGGCGAAGAGCTACTGACCATCCGGACACGGGCTAGCTTGGGGACATTGCCGGACCTCGTCGATTCGATGATTCCCGCCGAACATCGAACGCTTGTGCTCCAGCAATACGAGAAAGCTGCCACTGCAGCCTATCGCGAAACGCCAGAGAGTGTCGTCGACCGTTGCCGGGAAGCAGCCGCGGCGGCCCTGAATGCCGCAAGAACCTTGTATCAACCCGAGGGAAAGGCGCTAGATCTCACTGACCTCGCAGCATTTTTTGCCTCCGAACAGTTTGGCTCTAGAGGGGGGCGGCTAATCCTGAGTAACGCTGCGCGCATCATCGCCCGCTTGCACAGCAAAGGAAAATCTGCCGAGCAAGTGAATCACCGCTCCGTCGCGCCCACCGAGGCAGATGCCGAGTGTGTGTTGGCACTGCTCGGCACCATATACCGTGATCTCGGTTGGTCAAAGGCGTAGGCTTGATATCTGCCGGGAGTTGGCCCGCAGCCAATTTTGAGTCAGCGCCTCACGATTGCACGCGGTAGCAGTGAATAACCGATTGATCATAGTTCGCTGCGACTGAGAAGCGGCCCGCTAGATCACCAACAACAGTAATGTGCGGGTGATGGTTATCAGGTTTCAAGGCTGAGAAGTGGGTAGTTGCAAGGTTCGCGCAACGCTTACGCCCCAACAGCAATGTCAGCAATTTGCAATCGCTTCCGGCCACTGCGACCGCATCTACACACATAGCGTATGCATACCTGAAATGGAACTGCGGTGAAAGCGGCAGCTTATTTTTCAATCGCCGCCCGGTCTATCATCCAGGCGTAGAGAATCTCAACTCGGGCCCCTTCGCTTTCCAGGTAGGCATTGGCTGTCGCCCTAGCGCCCGCGTCCTCAATTCCGAAAATAGCACTCGCGCCCGCGACTACTGTTTTGCGGTCTGGCGCGCGCTGCCAATCTTTGTACATTTTCGTGTGCTGCTCAGAGAAGCTGATTGAGCCATCGTCTTCGCGTATGAAGCAGCCAAACACACGAGCACTCTTCGCTTCCTTGGTAATCCCCCCACTTTTAACGCGGTTCAGAAGTAGAGGCTATGCGGCGGCCATCAGCCGCTGTTTCGGCGTTACCCCGCCAAGGCCCATGTTGGGGCGCTCGTGATTGT
>NZ_CADIKL010000055.1 GCF_902859945.1 Paraburkholderia caffeinitolerans
CGAAATGACGGCCGTTGAACAACCACTCCAGATCTTTCAGCTTGCTCATTGGCTCGTGATCGTCAAAAGCTCAAGGCTAACAGACCGACGCTTCGGAATTGCACCACAACCTCACATTCAAACAGGCGACGCGCTGATCACGGCGGATGGCAGCACTGCCCAGTGGCCAGATGCCGACGTGGTCATCGGCAATCCACCGTTCATTGGCAATAAGAAGATGCGCGGTAGATTGGGGGCTGCTTATGTCGAGGCCTTGCGTAAGGCGTATGAAGGCCGTGTACCCGGTGGTGCGGATTTGGTGTGCTACTGGTTTGACAAAGCGAACGATCTGATCAGTGCTGGCCAGCTACAGAGGGCTGGCTTGGTGGCGACCAATAGTATCCGCGGCGGTCGCAACCGCCAAGTACTTCAGCAGGTGTGCGACTCTGCTCGCATCTTCAACGCTTGGAGTGACGAGGCGTGGATCAATGAAGGGGCGGCGGTACGTGTTTCCCTCATTTGCTTCGGTCTGTCTTCAATACCGGCCGTGCTAGACGGATTGCCGGCTGGCACGATCTTCCCGGACCTCACATCGGCCGGTGAGGTCACCCGCGAGAACGCGGACTTAACGCGGGCACGGCCTCTCGCAGAGAACGCGGGCGTCGCCTTCAGCGGCATTACGAAAAAAGGTGCGTTCGACATTGACGGAAAATGCGCGCGGCAAATGTTACTGGAGAGTGGAAATCCAAATGGCCGGCACAATTCCGACGTGCTCTCCCCCTGGAAAAATGGCGAGGCTATAGTCAATAGGGACCCAGATAAGTGGATCATCAATTTTGGCGAACGAAGTGAGGTCGACGCTTCTCTTTATCCCGGGCCGTTCACAGTGGTCGAGAACCATGTAAAGCCGGCGCGATCGACCTCAAACGCGAAGGGCGAGCGTGAGAATTGGTGGAAGCTCGCTAGACGCGCTCCTGATATGTTCGCGGCTATCCAGGGTCATCATCGCTTCATCGTTACGCCCGAGGTCTCAAAGCATAGAATTTTCGCTTGGCTTAGCCCCGGTACAGTGCCCGATAAAAATTTGGTCGTAATTGCACGAGACGATCTTGTGACATTTGGAGTGCTCCACTCGCGGCTGCACGAACTGTGGGCGCTGCGGATGGGCACGAGCCTAGAGGACCGGCCGCGCTACACCTCTTCCACAACGTTTCGAACTTTTCCCTTTCCTCCCGGCCTTACACTCGAGGACACGGCGTATCAGCAGACCGCGGTATTGCCAGATGGCACGCTGATACCAGCAAACTTGCCTGTCGGCATTCGGCGGCATGCAGCGGCCATTGCCCGCGCCGCCAAACGACTCGACGAGCTGCGCCAGGCATGGCTCAACCCGCCGGAATGGACGAAGCGCGTCCCCGAAGTCGTTCCCATGGGAATGAAAACCAGTCCCTACCCGGATCGCATCGAGGCCAAGCCGGGATGCGAGAAAGACCTTGCCAAGCGCACGCTCACCAATCTCTACAATGAGCGTCCGGCTTGGCTCGACACAACCCACAAAGATCTCGACAAAGCCGTGGCGTCATCCTACGGCTGGACCGATTACACGCCAGCTATGCGAGATGAGGAAATCCTGAGCCGTCTGTTGACGCTGAATCTGGAACAGTCTAAAAGTACCGATTAGTCGCCCTGATTCGCAGATGACGCGCCGGCCCTTCTCACTCGCTGCGCATCATCCGTCTACCAGAGACGGTGATTCATCGTACCCGGAATCAATCAAATAAAGCCGGATGATACTCCTTGTGCAGAGCTGCACGACTGACAGCAGAATCGAAACGACTCGCTTTTTGGCTCGCCGCCGATATTGCGACTGCCGTTGTCGCCGGATCGATTGTCGTACCTTGTAGGTCGAATACGTTTCGATCCTGCAGTTTCCGATTCAAAGTGAGACGTGTGCTACCGCGTCAAATTCGCGCGTCTTCGCTTTCCGCTCCGGCCGCGGTCACCACGTCTACAACGAAGAACCAAAACACGCATCCAAGCGCGAACAGAACCGCCCCCACGAGCGAGACGTGCCCAATCAACAGTGTGAACGCAGCAATGCTGCTTAGAAAGCCGACACCTCGCGCTAGTCCACGATACCCGCTGGCCTTTCGTCGTTGAATAACTGTCACCGTCCTATCAAGCAATAGTTGCGCTACAAGCGCCGGCTGGGCAACTGCTAACAGCGTAATGACCAGTCGACCTCCTCCGATCGCCGCTGCGTTGGTTACGGCGACGAGAAGCGTAGCCCCTACAAAAGCAGTGTAGGCTCCAAACATCTCTGAACGCAGAGCATGCAGCACTTCAGGCGTTTGAGAACGTGCACGCTCCACAACCTTCCCGTAGTTGCTAAGCGGTTTAGGAGATTGCGAATCCGCCATTGGCTTTCCCCGATTTCCTAGTTCATCTCATGCTGTCGCGCGTCAACTTCGAGCGGCGCTTGCTCATACCCGAATGTCGCAATCTGCTGCAGATATGTCGGCAGAAAAGTTGCAATCGAACCGGCCGTTTCATACTGGTGAACGTGTCGGAATTCATGGGTCAATAATCGGCGAGTAGCGTGCCCGTTGACGACAATGACGGCGTGACCCAATGTCAGGCCCACCATGTTCGGACCCAGTAATCCTGTGCTGAGCGCTACGCCTCTCAGAGTTGGATCGTACGGCAGCGGCAAGCTCGTGACGATGGCGACCCGGATTAACTCGGGCGCTTGCACGCCGACCGCTCGCGCGTCTGCTACGCAGTGTTGCGGGAGGGGTGCGCCGGTCGAGAGCACCAACGCGGACTGCTGTTCCGCCCAAGCAATCGCGCCAGGCAGGATCGAGGGCAATAATGCGGCTAAGTCCATTTGCGTTTTCCGTGGTGTCAGGCAAGTTCAGCAGGAACCCGAGCTACCGGGCCCGCGTGTAGATGGTCAGCTGCCAGCTCCAAGGCCTTATCGCGCCACCGATTATGTGCGACATACCGCGGATGACTCGTCCTGTAGCAGAGAGTCCGGCCGACGCGGAATTGCCACAGGCAACGCGGCTCGATTGCCACACTATCAGTCCGATCAGGGAAACATTCGCGCAAGAATCGATCATAGCCTGCCCCTGTGGTGAAGAGGATGACATCAGGTTCTGTGACAGCAATGTGGGCGCGAAGCAAGTCCCGCGATAGTGCGTGGATAAGATCGAACGATTCCGCCCGCGTCGGCGAGCCCCCGGCATGACTCACACAAAACAGATTCGCCCACCCGACCGCGACTTCAGCATCGGGCAGTAGGGTGTGCATCGACCGTTTCACCTGGCGTAAGAACTGAAGGAATTTGTGGCGTTCGGGTGGACGCTCCAGCCACCGAGCGTGCGACCGCATCGACTCGAAAACAGCGTCAATTGTGGGCACGTTTCGCTGCTTGAACTTGCATTCTTTATCTCGCCACGCCTTCGTTTCCATACCCACAACGAGTAGACGGTGCTTCGCACCCGCAAAGCTAGCTGGAACAGTGGGAAGGAATAGCCCCGAAAGGCCCTGCGCACCATCGAAGACGGCAGCAAGGTCCCTAGCGGTGAGAATATCGAGATAGCTCTGCGCCAACGCGAGTGCGTGGCTGTCAGTCCCGCTGCTTGTGAGAGTTTCGCCCATGTTGATCGTTTGCTTTTTTGTTTCGCGGTACTCAAGCCCGGACGTCACGATGGATAGAACGCTCGCGCATGAACCTTTCAATCGCTTGGACGCCGGCTTGCATGTTCTCCGCCGCAGACGGGTTCGCAGACTGAATCACGATCACTGGAGGCATGAATCCTCGAAGCGCGACTGCCTCCTCGATCCAGACAATAACGTCGTAGCCCGTTCCGCGCGCCTCATCGCCCAAGTCATGGTCCAAACTGAGTTCCGTCACGCCCCCTGCGTCAAGGAGCCGGATAGCTTCGGACGGCCAATACACTCGATGCCAGCCCGCTGGCGTCGGGCGCTCGTCATCAAGAAACAGCTTCATGTCCTTCTGCCTGTTTTCCTGTGTCCCGGTTACTTGCGTGCCCAATCGCGTCGTCCGCGATTGGGCACGCCTGCATTAGCTTACGACGGTGCTCAGTTGGGAAGCACAATACACTTTGACTTCCTTGAGCACGTCGAGGGCCTGTTGAACAGGATAGACCTTCACGGAGCTCAGGTGTTGGGCGATCGCGGCTTTGCTCTGCTGGAAAAGCTCGCGCGCGAACTCCGGAATTCCCTGGAATTCGAACGCCTTCTCAACGTCTTTAGCGTCGAGCTTCGCGCCTTCGAGGCCCGCCAGGGGCTGAAGCTTGGAGACTAGTAGCACGCTGAAATCGTGCGCGAACTCGAGGCTAAATGTCCGGGCGTCGACTGCGGGCGCCTGGATTTGCACAAGTCGGCCGTAGTCGTCAAACCGCAAGATATCGGTCGGTACAAAGAAGCGACCTTCCGTCCATAGTGAAAGAATGGGGTGGCCGTCGTGAGTCGCGGCGTTTCGGCATGTACGCATAAATAGTCCGTGCCTCAACGGGTCGATGTCTTGCGGGCCGATTTTAGTACCAGTTATTGTCGATCCGGCGTCCTTGAGGGTCATTATCGCGTTGCTAAAACCCGAAAGAGCGTAGAGAACCTCGGCGTGACAGTCTTCGTCTGTGGGGCTACCAACCAGAAAGTCCGACATGGCTTGATCGCAGCATCGTACGATCCGTTTAAGATCGAATAGAAATTCTTTGACTTTCCCTTTGAAGAAGTTCGCGACCCAGAGTTGATGTTGTTGCGGCGTGAGGTCCATGGGCACTGTCATCGTGGAGAAACCGGAAATCTTACGCGAAAGACGAGTCGGTCGGGTTCAGCCACCGGCTCTTTGTGCGGCTTAGATATCGCGCGACTATTCCACGCGCATGACTCCGCTCCTTGACCTGTTGCTATCTCGTCGCATACTGTCGCCGAAGTTTTCCTACGTGTGTTGCCGAGGTTCGATTCGGCCTTTCTCGCCGACAACGAGGCCGAGTTCCCAAAGCACGTTTACGACGATCTGGTCGAAGACTGCTAGGGCATGCAGGAAATCCCCGTTTAGCAGCGACTCGTTCACCGAATCGACGAAGCTCGCCTCCTCGATGTCGGGATACTTTGCGCTAACAGCCTTAAATATCGGGTTCTCGCCGGTTAGGCCACGCGCCTGTTTGAGCTTGGCTTCAAGGTCCGAATACGTCAGTCCGGACATCAGCGATGCGTACTCGAAGAGCTGCGCGATAGGCCCCACTTGCACAGAACCGCTACCAGTCTTTCATCCAGTCTTCTGCGATCCGGCCCGCGTCACTTGCGACGTTCAGCGTCGGGACCCGGCACGGGGATAGTCCACTCAGCCACCACTTCCCCCGCTTCGGGTTCGCGCTCTCGCCGAAGCTCCAGGATGCGACCGTGAGCGACAACCACTTTCAGGTCGAGTCTCACGCCTTTCCGGAAGTGGAACAAATAAGCCGTGAAGGAGGCTGTGTTGCTGGCAAAGTAACCGTCACTCAGAAACTGTCGACGCGCGACAAGTCCATCGCTTGCCACCCAGTAATCGGCCATGGCGCAATCGAGCGACTTCGTCTGCCAGTCCTTTCTCGGCAGGTCTTCGAGGAACGGCTCGAAATCCTGAGAAAACTCGAATGTATCGTTCATCCTCGAGCGCGGCTTCGCTGGTGTTAGCGTCGACCTAGGGTAACATGGCCTCCCCAGTCTCCGGGCTGGCACTGCAAAACTGGTTAGGGCCGCTTCCGCGCCACAGTTTGCTCGTCGCGGGAATGTGCGGGACGGGACTGCACCAGAATGGTGACGCAGACCGGGCTTTCGCGTGTGGCGAGGAAGGAATCCGCAATGCGTCGATGTTTCTGCGACTCTTCTCAAGCGTCTTCCCTGGACCATTTCAGAATCAATCTTCGCGGGTAGATCACGATTGCCGCGCGGCAATCGTGCGGTGCCACCGTCAGGGGTTGGAACGACGAATGTCTGCACCGGGCCCGGGTCTCTGAAAGCCGAACCCTGTGCTGTCCGTGGACCTGCTGATTGGCAGGTGTCATCCCGGCGTGGTAAAAAAGTCGTCCCTTGCGGGGGATCGCCTCCATGCGATGCCGCATTCTCGCGATTTCAGGTTTCAACATCGACAGGATTCAAAAATGGCAACTGGCACTGTGAAATGGTTCAACGATGCGAAAGGCTTTGGCTTCATCAGCCCGGATGACGGCGGCGAAGACCTGTTCGCCCACTTTTCCGAGATCGAGACGGAAGGCTTCAAGTCGCTGCAGGAAAACCAGAAAGTAAGCTTCGATGTGAAGATGGGGCCGAAGGGCAAGCAGGCTGCAAACATCAAGCCAGCCTGACCGGCGCGCGTCGTATCCCGATGTGTGGCCCGCTCTGCGGGCCAGTTTTTCTTGCGCCCTGTGCATCAATCTCTAAAGCAGCGATGGGCATCCGGCACGTGTCCGCGCCATGCTGTTTGAGCGTCAACAGTAGTTTTGTGCGAAACACGATGTCCTGGTGCGCCCTCCTCGCGACATCGATCGAATCTCCGGATGATCGTTGACGAAGTGCAAACGTTTCGCCATAGGCGTGAAGACGCAGGGCGAAGCGCGCGTTTGCGGTAGCGTTGATGCCGCGCTTTCGGCCACGCTGCCCAGATCCATCATCGCCCGGCAAAACAGCGGATATCCTGTGAAGGAAGACGGTTGAACTCCGCGCCGGCAATAACACTGTCCTCGACGGATCGACATCTCCGACCAGGAGCACTACGATCAAAAACATGCCGGTCGCCATGGCAGGTGCTCGTCGCAGGATAATTTTCTGACGATTCGCATTCACCGTGCCAGACTGCCCACCGATGTGGTGGCCCATAGCGCCTCGCGACGCATGCGTAGTGAACCCGCGCGGTCCCGTGCATGATCGCGGTGGCCGGGACGCCGTCCGCCGCGTAGATTGTTTGAACCAGGCGAGGAGGCAAGTGCCGGAAATGCGTGGCGCTATCCCCGGTGGGTGCCCGTCGATGCCACCACCCAGTGGACCGACGTCGGGAGCCGTGCTTTCAGGGGAATCGCCATGACGACGACTGAGTCACTTCTGACGTTGGCCGAGTACCTCGAGCTGTCCCTGAACTCCGGCGGAAGTGTGATCATGATGCAGAAATGCAATGACGTCTGTGCCATGTACGTTGGCGATGCCAGGAGAGATCAGGATCGCCTGAGATATCACGGGAACATTGCCGCAACCCAGGCCGAAGAGATTCTTGAGCAAACCCACGCTGGACGAAACCGGCTGGAGATCGGCGGACAGCTATACCGTTTCATCCGGAGCTTCAAACATTTTGAGGATCGCGGCGCGGTCGTTTTCGCGCCGTCGTGACACCGGAAGCACGACAATTTCGGGAAACTTGAATTTGTCGTTTCCGGGTATGTTGTCCATTCCCAAATACTGAAAATCCTCATCAAGGACGTGTCAGGCGAAGTACGTTGCGCTCGAACAGGATCGAGTGGTCGAGTTCCCGGTCGACGGCGGCCACCGTGATGAGCAGGTCAGTAGAGCCCCCGCTCCATTCGCCGAAGCGCCGATTCCTGTGATAATCCGAATGCCGCTCCTTGCCGTGAAAGGGTTATCGGCTTGCCGTCGGCACCGTTGACCAGTGCGCCGGGTTCATCGCGGATCCATGAATGGTTACCTGAAATTCCTGCGGGACTTCATTCGTTATCCTCTCCATTTCAAACCCGATCGCGGGAACCAGTACATCAAGGATCCCGCCACCCTTACCCGGGCGTATATTTACGCGTCGTGGTGCGAATGACGCATCAAATACCAACATCGCCGCGTCTATAATAAACACCTGCCGGACACCAACGATCGCATGGAGCCCTACTTTATGAATCAAGCCCGCGGGCGATATGCGGGATCCCGCGACAGCGGCCAACGCCAACCTCGCCACGAAAAGAAATCTCAGCCCAACCGGCCGAAACAATCGTATGTGAAGGCGCCTGCGCCGGACTCCGCCCAGACCGCCTCCATTTTCAAGACACGGTCGTTCCAGTTTCTGGTCGATACGGTAGGCGCAGAGAATATTGCCATCGCACTTGAATCCAGCATGACGCGCGTGGCCGAACTGTTGAAGGGCGAGAGGTTCACACCCGAGACCGCCTTTCATATGGAAACTACACTCGGGTTGCCGCATTACGCGCAAGAGAAAAACAATGGACATCGGCCGGAGCCTTGAAAACACTGGGATCAGCTGGTTGTGAGGTGTCCATCAGATTAGCCAAAAAATGGACAGAACGGCCGTCGGAGTGTCCATCTTTCGCAGCAAGCTTCGCATGTTGGAAGCCCGATAATGCCGGGCGTCCGATCATGATGGAGCGTATCAAACCATCGCGCGTCTAGGGTTCGCTTCGCCGGGCTTCGGCCGCCCTTGACCCGTTCAGCGATGTCACAGAACCACGATCGAATTTGATAGGTCACTACGCCGGGTGACCCGTAGTGGGAACCCTCGCGAGCACCAGGTCGACACAGGTGAAGCAGCCCAAGTGCACGTTTCGAGCGAAAAGACACGCCTCGATCTAGCGCGGGTGCAGAGGCAGGACGCTACCGCCACGTAGCGCGGCCAGTTCCTTGCGCAGGCCGAATACCTGACGCAGCAATGAGAGTTCACGAGCCAGCGACTCGTCGAGCTGTGCCTGCAGATCTTTTACGTTGCCCTTCGCGCGGTTCAGCTGGTTGGTCAGATCGCGTTTCGGGCGCACGGCTACCGCGTTGGCCGCGTCGATCGCTTTGATCAGGTTAGCGAACTGCGGGCGTGACTTCTTGATGCTCCCCTTCTTGCGACCCGCCTCGATTGCCACGGTGTCATTGTTGATACGCGCACCCTTGCGCTTCTTCAGCCGCTCAAGGGCGGCGTAGTAGTCGGTTATGGCTTCGGTCATGCTGCCTCCGGTTTGATAAGTTTCTCTTGCGCGTCGAGCAATCGTTGCAGCGTCTGGGCCTCGATACGGTATTCAACGCTCGCCTCATCGACAGCTCGCAGCTTTCCGACCGTAGCCTGCTGCGCCTTGATCACGCGCTGAAGCTTTGACGGCGCGACCACGAGGTTGCGGCAGTTCGATTCAAGGCAATCCAGACGCATCCAGTCGAGTGGGGTCGACCTGCACGGTTCGACGCTGGCGCAGCCGCCGAGCACCGTCTCGCGGTAGGCCAGTTCGCCCTTCTCGAACATCCTGACTGTCTGCTCGCGCGAATAGACGGACACAGGCGAGGCCTGCACGGCACGGCTCTGCGTCCACGCTGCGTGCCCGCCGAACAGCCGCTCGTCAGAGAACAGTACCTGCTCGGCGTATGCGAGGTACTCGGACAGGCCCTGTGCATCGGCCCATTCCTTCGCGAAGTGTGGCTTGTCGGTGTCAATGAAGCCCTTCGCGAACGCCGACCCACGGGCGTAGTACAAGCTCATTTCTTGCGTGATGTGCTGCAGCTGACGCTTGAGCGTCGGCAGCGCGACGAGACCGCTGCGGTGCGCGTACAGCGCGAGCGTCCGGCGAAGCTGGTGGCGGGTGAACGGCCACTGCTGCCCGAGCGCGTACTTCGGCTCGTCTTCCCACGCGCGGTGCATGTCAACACGCTTCAGCTCAGCGATGTCCTCAACCGTGATCGTTGGGAAGACGCGCTCACGAATGACTTTGATATCGTTATTTACGTTGAGCGCCCGGTTGGGCACGTATCGATAACGCCGCCCCGTCTCCAGGCCCAACTGACAGAACAGCAGATGCGAACCGTCCGTCGATTCGGCGTAGCCTTGCGCGCCGTGTGCCCGGTGTGCTTCGCCCGACAACCGTTGCGCGAGCCTGACCGCGCGGGCAGCGAGCGGGTTGGTCACCCAGCATGCACGCCTGGGTCGGCCGCCTGACAGCTTGGTCGTGACGCCCTCGATGGTGTACTGCGTCACGCCATCGAGACGGGTCTCGCTCAGGCAGTCGTACGGCAGGTTCTCCGCTTCCGCCGCGCGCATGCCGGTGAACGACAGGATGACAAGCTGACAGAGCGCGCTAATCGACGCGACAAGCGCCGTCACGACGTGACGGCGTTCCTTGCACCGGAAATGCGCAGCAGCCCTTACCAGTTCTGAAGGGACGCCAGGCCTCTCACCAGCGTACACGCGTGCGAGATAGTCCGACAGAACGTCGGCGACGCCCGCAGCGATGCCAAGGTCATGCTGACAGGTCGACAGGAAGTGCTGGTAGATCCGCGTCGGGATGACAGGGTGTTGCGAGTATCCAGCGTGTTGCGCCCAGCGTTCAAACAGCGGCTTATGCAATTGGGCCAGCGGCACGCGCAGCCCTGTTGTCCCGAGGCCCAGACGGTGAAGCTTCGCCAGAATCGAATGAAGGCGCTTGGCCTTCGCCTCCATCCCGGCTTGCGCCGCATAGTCCAGAACAACGGCGACGTTGGACAGGCCCTCGTAGAGCGTAAGCTGACGTGTGGCGGCAAAGAACGTGAACTCCCTCAAGTTGATTGAACGAGCCTGAAGCGTGCCGGACGCCGGTACCATATCGGTCGCTTCGTGCATCAGAAAGTACATGACCTGCTTCCATTGACGCGTGGTCGCTTCTGAAAGCGCGCGGCTCACTCCGTAAGGCAAGTGGCCCCTGAAATAGATACTGGTGCTGCGTGACCCAACCGCGTATGCACGGATGTCCCAGGCATCGTCACCAAGCAGCGAAACAGTGTTCCCAGCCGTGTCGCGCGTGACGACCGTATCGTCCTCGACCCGATACCATTCGGGGCGCCCGGCGATCGGCACGATTAGCGTGTTGTTCATGCCACTCCCAGTTCGTAAAGCTGGTCGAGCTTGGCCGACCAGAAAGCGTCCAGATTCCCTTCGGCATCAACGTCCTGCTCTATCTGACGGACCAGCGCGGCGTTGCGCTTGCGCAGTTCATCCAGCAGGAAGTCCACGCGCCGCAGCACGGCGCCAAACGAGCTGTTGTACTGCTCGATCGAATCGGCGCGTCCGCTCACGAGCCTGACGCAATGACGGCAGCTCAGCAGCTTGCGGATGTCGGCGGCGTCAGCGTGTACGCGGTACTGCTCGCAGAAGAGACAACCTTCGGTCGAGCGGCAGTCAGGCTGTACGGTGACCGAAGCCGCGATTGACGCAGGCTTGTTGAACTCGATGCAGACACCCACCGCACTCCTGATGCTACCGGCCGGGTTGTTGCCGGGCTTGAGCACGGTCCTCTCCACCAAAGCGAGGAACACGCCCATCTCGGCCTTGTGCGCGGCATCCGTGCCGTTCGAGTACGAACGCAGTGCCGTGGCCAGCGAGTGCCCCATCAGCCTCGCTGCGACGACGGGGCCGTGATTGCTCACCGCCCAATCCTGTTTCGCCGCGCGCCACTGACGTGCGTTAACGCGCGGCAGCACGATCCCGAGCGTGTCGAGTCGACGGTAAAGTCGATCCAGGAAATCGGTTGAGAGACCCGTTAGCCGCCTTAGCTGGGCATAATGGCCGACTGCGATGAACAACGCGTCGCAGTTTGTGTCCTGCACCAGATACTCGCGCAGCGCCAGATACGCCTTGAGCTTCGGCATGAAACCGAGCGAGATGGTAAATGTAACCTCCTTCCCGGCTGCACGATACTTGACCTCGCGAAACTTCTGACGCGCAACTGACGCATCCGGCAGGCTCGCGGCAAACCCCGGGCTCCACTTCATGGCAAGCAGTTGCGCGAGGTTGATGCCTGTTTCGGCGAGAAACAGCGCGGCGAAACAGGAGACCGCTATCGAAGCGTGCGAGCGTCGGATCGGAGACTGCGCGTCCGCGTTCGCTGCCGCCAGGTTTTTAGCCGTCAGCCTGGCGATGCTCCACGCACTCCAACAAGGATCTTTAGATCCTGCCCCAGCCATGCGCTTCGTAAGTTCTTCGCGAGTGCGTGGCTCTCCCGTCTCCAGATTCCAGCCGAGCAGACCACGAGAGTCGTCACCTTTCTTGCGGCCAGATGAGTGTGGAACCAGGCAGAGATGCTCGCCTCGTTCCGTGGTCACGTGTACTGGATATGGCCTGAAGTCGAGTACGAGCGTGCTGATGCTGGTAAAGAGTGCGTCAGCCCATGCGAGCAGGGAGATTTGTGCTTCGGCATCTGGCACAGCCGTTGGAACAGAAGCAGCCTGTTTGCGGCGGAGCACCCTCGCATTGGCGCAGAAGTCGTCGTTTCCGAAGAGCTCACGTAGCATCGACAGCAGATAGTGCTGACAGACGGCGGCAGAATTGCGGCGCAGGCGGCCCAGCGAGACCTCGTCGCGCTTCTCACGGAAGTATCGATGAACCGCCTCTGCAGTAGCCTTCTCGTCACAGAGCACCTGATGCAAGCCCTGCCTGTCGGCCCAATTGACGAACTGAAGCACGGCGCGCAGAACAGCATAGACCGTCGTCGGACGCATCGCTCCAAGGGTCATACGCCCAGAAAGCTGCATCACCAGCAGGCGTACGACCCTGGCGCGTTCGCTGCTGAAGCTTGTGTGGTCAAAAGTGTGTCGTGTGCGCGGACGGCTGGACGTGTCACGCGTCAGGTAGCAGATCTGCCCGATATCGCAACGGTTGCTGATGCCTTCCCACCTGAGCAGCGCGCGCTCGGGGTGCAGCAGCGTCGTGCCTTCTGCGAATGGCATGCGCACTTCCTCGTACAGGCGGTTCATGCTGCCACCGCTGTGTCGAGGGTGCGCGTCACTAACGTCGACAGGTGCGCACCCCACCCGTCCTGCACCGCGTCGAACAGCTTGCGGTTCTCGCGGTAGCCGAGGTAAATCTCGCTTGTAGATGGCCGGACGTGCCACATCAACTGCCGCAACTGATCGAGTGCCCGCGTGTACTTCGTTTCATTCGCGGTCATCGCGTCGACCATGTTCAGCCCGAATGTGGCACGCAGGTCGTGGAAGCTGAACTCGTACCTGGGGTTGCCTAGATGCACGCGCATCATGGGCAATAGTTCGTCTCTGATGAACTGGCGGACGGCCTGCCCGGTCTTGAGGTGGCGACGCACCTGCGGCCCCGTGCTGACCGGGCCGCGCGACGCACGATCTTCGTAGAACGGTGCACCTCGATGGCTCAGAAAGAGCGGCTGATCGGGGTGATCGCCGTCGTCTGCCATCTGGCGACGCTTGCGAGCCCGATCGCTGTGCACATAGATGTACAGCCGCTCGTAGAAAGCGCGTGGCAGGTGCAACACGCCCTTGACACCGCCCTTCGTGTCGATGCCCGTACCCGGCCCGCAAGCGAGCCGGATGTCGTCGCCGTGAAACTCGTCAGGTTTGCGCATCACGTGTTTCGCGCGCACGGTCAGGACCGTCTGGATGCGAGCGCCTGTCAACAGCGCGAACAGATGAACGAGCGTCATCTCGGTGTTGCCGAGAGCGGCTAACGACTCAAGCAGCACCGATTGCTCGGACGAGGGGAGCGGACGCAAGCGGCCGCCGTCCTGAATGTGGTCGTCCCACGGGTCTTCCGCGCGCCGGCCACTGATCGACAGGTCAGTGGTCTTGACTTCGATCACGCTGCTGAAGCCCTTCTGGTCCTTGAACTCGATGAGTCGGTCAGATTCGACCCACGGCGCGTTCGCGGGCCAAAAACCTGCTTCGGTCATGAGCCAGCGATAGAAGCGCACCACCGCGCCCATCCTACGCCTCGCGACTCCCGGAGACAGTTCGCCTGCCTGCGCGGCCAGCCTGATCGACGCGCTATAGCGGTAGGTCGGTCGTTGCCGCTTGTTCACGGGGAACGTTAGCCAGTCGATGCCTTCGTCATCCAGATAACGACGGAACGCAACCAGGTCGTCAGCGATGCTGGCGAACGTCAGCATGTTCGGCGACGACTTCGACTCCATCATGTCGACGAGCCAGATGTTCGCCTCCGCCCACGGCGCGCCGTCAGCGAGCCGGACAACAGGAAAGAGGGGAAAGGTGCCTGCAATCCACTTCGGGCGGGCGTCGCGTCGCTTGCCGGTGTCGGGATCTGAAAGCGGGATCGTGTGATAGATGGTGCCGCCCCCGGGTGTAGTGATGCTGACCGGCGTCGCGCCGGGTGTGTCGCGGTCAACGACCTCGGTCAGCGGCAGTTGCCGGATGGTCGTTCGTCTTGCTGTCATCGCCCAGATCCTCATGTTGTGTTTGAGTGGGCGTCCGCTTTAACACAACGTGCGAGTATCAAGAAATCGTTCCTGGCTTGCGCATACCGCATGGCTTTTTTGATCAGCCCAATCCTGGGCTCACAGCCGAGACCATCGCCCGGCTGAAGTCGCCACTCGACTTTATTCAAGCCGACGACGGACCAGACGCGGCGTCCGAAGCACTTGAGCCGGCTTCTGCCCTGACCGTCGACCCGCAACCATCTCTTGAAGACAGTTTGTCCGAGGAAGCACAAATGCCCAGGAAAGCAACTGGCGGTACGCCCAGAGCCGTCAAGAATAATCCGGGCGTAGCGGCCGGAGCCCAGACGCAGCGAAAATCTTCGCGTGCAAAAGACAGAACGTCTCCTGAAACGACCCAGCAGCAATCGCTGGCTCTGAACGATGGCGCCGACGTAGAGAACATCCGACGCGCCAACCTCCACGTTCTCACGAGTCGCAACGGATCGAAAGCAAGACTGGGTGTGGTTATGGAGTTGAGTGGCTCCAACATGGCCCACCGGCTGCATGGCAAGAAGCGCCTGGACGCTGTCGAGGCAAACCGGTTCACGGAACGGCTTGGCTTGCCCGCTGGCTGGCTGGACACCCCGCGTTCCGAAGCCGATATTCCAGCGTCGGTGTCGCAGATGCTTGCGCCTGCTTCGCGCGGACGCGCATCCGCTCGACTACCCGAACCAGTTGCGCCCGCAACAAACGATGACGTGGCAGTGAAACCCGCCGGCGCGAAGACGCGTACGCAGCGCACGCGGGCGGCCGATCCGGAAAGCAAGTCATCTGTTTCGGCGGATGTCGCCGCAGAAAAAGAGACGAGCGTTGTCGGCCCGCAAGATCACGCAAATGGTTTTCCCGCCGACGTTACCGGTCACCGGCCTGAAGAAAGTAATGACGGGGCCCCGGCAGCTACACCGGCAACCCCAGAGTCGTTCGCCGCGTCCGCGGTACCGCAGCGAAACCCGGCAGCCCTCCCCTTCGCTTCCGTGACGCGCCTGGACAATCTTCACGGTATCGAGCCGATAGCGGAAGCATTGCTCAAGACGCTGGCAGGCAAGGCACGCACGGGTCGCCTGGACGAACTGAAAGCGCTGGAACTGCTCCAGCAGGCGATCCTGCTATGAGCCGGTAGTAGCGCGCCAGGCCCCTCGCGCCATGACGCATAAAGCGCATCGAGGTGACCGGGTCCCGGTACGCAAAAAAATTCACCATGCCAGGTCGACTTGCCACCGACCTGCATCGCCGGACTGACCGAAGAGGTCAGTCATCTGACGCTGCCGGGGACGAAGGAGACTGGATTTTTCTCCCGGGTTTTCCTGGGCATACTGAACAGCGTGTGCCAGGCTATCCGCGGCGCGGAGTTCGCCTGCCGTTCAATGGAGTCTGGACATGTGACGACGGCGGGCAGTTGCCAGAAGCGGATTCTCGTCGGCTTCGGCGTCGCCCGATGGCGCACCGCCATCCGCAATGACGACATGGACGTCCTGCGCGAAGGCATCTTCCAGACAGCTGCGCGCGCGTGCAACGCATTCATCAGCCGGCGCGTCGCCCGCACTCGCTGCCGCCTGCGCGGTCGCTTTAGCGGCCAGGCCAAACGCTGCGACGATCTCTTCCCACGTCAGTCCGGTCGTCATCGCTTCCTGCACGAGCTTGCCCGCGACAGCACCAATCTTCGCTCTTAGTTGATCGTTCATCTGCTTTTGCTCCCACAATCCTTGTGCCGCGCACCTGCGGCATCACGCGCCCTGTTTCCGCTGGTCAGGCGGATGCGTCACAGGCGGCTACGGCTGCCAGGACGGCTATTCTAGCGCCTGTTCATCGCTCACTACTCACCGGTTCCGTTGTTCCAATGTCCGCTGAACAGCGGAATCGCTCCGGCGTAGCCTTCCTGGAAGGACATCGCGGGCAATGCGGCCCGCGACGCCATCTGACGGGCCGAAGCTCGTTTCAAGGTGAATCAGCCCGTCTTTCCCGCGTGTCTTCAAGGTCCTCGACCGATCCGGTTTGCATGTCCCACCCTGAACGCGGGTTCGCTGACAGACTCCAACTCCGTCTGCGCAATCAGCGCGAGGAAGGCACGGTTGTTTTCTTCCTTACCCGGACAACCATGCCCCTCTGCCTGCTCCGACTTTCCAGCAGTTCGTGGGGGAGTGCCGCCAATGCAGGAAAGCGGAGGCCGCCGTCAGGCGCTTGTTGGAGCCGCGGCGCGCGGACAGTTAGTCGCGTTTGCAGGCGGTTTCGCGATGAGGCAGCATCGAGGGATCGAAAGGCGACCACACAGAAAACGCGACGACCCGCGAGACACCGACAAATTTTGACGGGTGCTCTTGCTCTGGGGTGAGGCGTCCCAATATGCGAACCCGAAATCCATTCGCCAGCTGTCGAACATGTCAAACAAGAACTATCGTTCCCCGCGTCGTCCGTCTGCCAGTGCGCATGCAAAATCGCTCTTTCTTCCAATGCCCCGCAAGGAATCCTCGGACCTTGCGCTACGGGCACGGATTGCGCTCGAACGTCTGCGCAGTGGAGAAGCGGATCGCTCGCTGGTGAATCTGCTCTCGCAGGTCATCATCATCACGAGCTTCATCACCCGGGCGGGACATGGGCAGCTCGATATCGCGGAGATCGAACCTGTTGAGCGTGGCCTCGCAGAGGTGCTCAGTCAGGCAGACCGCACCGGCGTCTGGAATGTGCCTGAATCGTTGACTGACGGTCTCACCGCCGTTGTCAATGAATACGACCGCGCGCTCAGCGTGACCCGAATGGAGATCGTCCTCAAGGCGAGCGATTACCTCGGAAAGCTGGTGGGTAGCGTCGCGCGTGACACCCGCACCAACGACAGTCATCTCCAGGTTGCACGATAGCGTCGTCAACGCGCCCCGTCGTGCAATCGCACATCAGTCTGCTCATGTGCATTAAAGGCCGCCGGTGAACAAGGACGTGCGGACGTGAGAGAGGCTCACGCAAACGTCATACGTTTATTCCGGCACCGGAAGGTAGCCGGTCCCCATAGGCGGACACCGAACCGCCGGGCTTGCAATACAGGGAAATGGAGTCGCGGGCGGTGCAGCCTGCGATGGTCGGCAAAAGCGCGCAAGTGCCCACAACAGAACAACGACAGGTGTATCGCGCGCTACACTGAGTCCACAACCCTGCGTAGCCCTGCGCACATTGCATGCACTCCCGGCAACCACCAAAAGATAACAGCATGGAAATCCGCGTTGCGTACGAACATAGTCTCGCCACGGCGCCGGAGGAATTCATCGTTCAGGTGCCTTCGCAGCTCGTCACCGATATCCCCGCGAACGTGCCGCGCGCCCTGCTGCCTGAGTTCATCGCGAACCTGATCGTCGAACGCTCACCGGCAATCGGAAAGATTCGCAATCTCAGGATCCTCTAGCGAGCTTCTTTTCATCGATGATGCCTGGGTGTCGGCAGGCGTTGTGCCCATGCCCCGGCAAAACTCAGAAAAGGCTCTGTTGCCTGATATCGCGCGCTGGAGGCAATGACGGTTTCTGGCGTCGCGCGCCCGTGCGTCGGCGAATGACACGGCGTACATGGGCGATCAGCTCGAAGCTCCCGTTCGCAAAACTGAGCGTGAGCCTGAACGGCGTCAGACCATCTGGTCCGATACCGGGCTGCGCCCGCAGCGATGCACGCATGTCGAGCCGGCGGGCACGGTCCACGAGCTGCGCGCGGCTCATGCCATTCCATGCGGCCGCGATCAACCGACCAACCGCCGGAGGAACCGACTCGGGTGGACAGTCAACTGGCAACGCAAGAGATACGAGCGCGAAACGGTAAGCCATTCGGTTGACGGCGCGCGGCGCTGTGTCCGCACTTCCTGATGTACAAACATCGCGCCGCTCTCACGTGAGGCGACGCACGAAGGGACCTGGGTAATCAGTCGTAGCGGGCCGCGAATGCGGCGTGGCCAGCATGTCACTGCGCCAGCTACGACTGGATCGCCCGTTACCCGTTACGCTGCTGCGACTGCAGGCGTGGCAGCAGCCTCAACTGCGGCCGGTGCCTTTCTGGCTGCGACCTTGCGCGGCGCCGAAGCCTTTTTCGCGGGTGCTGCGGCCTTGCGCCCACGCACGCCCTTTGCCGGAGCCGCCGCTGCACGGCCAGCCTTCTTCGTGGCGACTGCCGTCTTCGCCGCCTTCCTCGCCACGACGCGTTTTGCGCCTGCCTTCTTCGCAGCTACCTTCTTCGCAGCTCCCTTTTTCGCAACAGCTTTCTTCGCAGGTGCCGCCTTGGCGCTGGCAGTCTTCGCCGTTGCCCCAGCTTCAATCAGAAATTTCGAACGATCCTTGACGTCGCGAATCCACAGCGGCGCCAGACCACGGCCCGACCACGTCACGCCCGTTTTCGGATCCGCGTATTTCGGCGCAACGTGATGCACGGCCGCACCCGGGGCTTTTGCTGCCGCCTTTGCCAGCGTCGTCCCAAGTTTGCGACCGCGTCGCTTCGCAACAAAGCCTTCGATGTCAGCGACAGTCAGTCCGTGTTTTTGCATCAGGTCGCGGATTTTCGTCAGGCCCACAGACGACTGCTTTTCGGCAATCGTTGCCGCCTGCTTCTGCAGTTTGGCAATTTTCGAGTTGATTGCGTCCAGGGTAACCATTTCTATTCCTCGCTGTGGGGTTTACCGTTCATGCGATCCTGAAACTTCCCTGGCGTGTTTGCCAGGCACTTCGAAGTTCGGTCTTCCCGTCAGAATTGACGCGGTCGTCGCGGTCGTGATTATGACTTTATCAGTACGCTCGTGCAAATTGAAAGCACAGTGCGCAACGGTTTGAATGTCTCTGGAGTTCAGGAATAGATGCACGCCCAATGTTGCCTGTGCGTCCCGCAGCGCCGTCTTTCCCGGTTTGAATGCTATTGCGCCGCAAAATGGCCTTCTCTCTATTATCCATACGTGTACCCGGTATCGTTGGTCGGGGAAGTATGGGTCTTGAGTAAGCAATGGGCCTGTTCATCCCGCACGATGAATCGCGGACGCAACAAAAGAAGACTCAACGTGCGCAAGCAAACCTGTTGTCGCGCATAGGTTGTTTTATACTGCTTTCATGACGGTCGCCAGCCGCGGCGCCTCCCGCGCGCCGCTCCCAGCAAAATATGATTTAACCATGCTCCACCCTCTTCGCTGCCTCGGCATGGGTAGCGTTGGGTCGCGTGGTGTCCTGGCGGCACGCGATTTGCAATCACCTGCCCAACGACAGATTGTTGCGCGGAGAATACACCAGATGGATGAGAGAAAACGCGAAAGCATCGTGGCCTATCTGCGACGACGGATGGCCGAATTTGAAATCGAACCGGAAGACATTGCTACTTCAATTGCAGCCGATCAGGAGCGTTTGCAGGCAGTGCGTTTCCGCGACGCTTCGGGCAACACATGGGACGGCAAAGGCGTTCCGCCACAATGGGTGGTTCAGGCAATCAGTGCCGGCCAATCTCTTGAGCATTTCGCAATTGACGGCGCGTCGAATCGCGACCCGGGCAAACGCACCGGCGCCGACTGGCGCAATGACCCGTTTGCCGGCACCAGACTGGCAACTGTCAGTGCGGAGAGCGTTGGGGCGGCCTGAGAGCGCAATGAAACCAGCACCCCCCCGCCGTCGAACGCAGGCTTTCAGGTCGTGAAGCGACGCCTGGCATCCAGTCGACGCAACAGACCCTGACGGCCGCCGCGCCACTCACCAGATTGTAGTGAGCATCCGCGCGATCGGCCTCGCACCACGCAACGTTCGTCGCTTTGTTCAGCGTCGTTAATCCGGCCAGATCTCCACGGGCACCGGCTTGCCCCCAAGGTTTGAAGTCATCAGCGGAAATCAGGCAGGTCACGATTATGCCGACTGCTAGAATGGCTGCCTTTTTCAGGAGAGTTAAATGTCCTGGTTCATCTACGAAGTGCCCGAATACAACGAAGACGGGGCGCGCATCGAACCCTTCACCGACCTGCGTAGCCGTGTCCTGAAAGTAAGTGGGCAGGCTATGGCTGACGAACTGGAAAGCGTCCGCGAGAACGCCGCATCGACGGCGGACACGCCCTCGCGCCCGCTACGCGCCGCAGAGAATCCCCACGTATTCCCGATTCCTTATGCCGACTCAATGATCCTGGTCGGGTTTATCTTCGAACTGAAGCGCGAGTCCCGGCAACTGGTGGTGTCACCCGTGGAAATGCCCTGGCTCAAAGACGCGTAGAAAGCGGGACGATCGAATCCGCTCCAAAGCTGCGAGGCAGACTACCCTCCAGGCGGCGACCTTGTGCTTAAGCGCGTCTTCGATGAAGACCGCCATCTGCAGATGTGTCCGGTTCAATTCTCTCCGCAGTGCGGAGACATTTTCTTCATCCGTGGAAACTTCGACCGCATGCACGCAGTCACGCAACTGCCGGACGAAGAAGCCGCCGTCCGTCCGGTTGCGATGCGTCCTGCGCCGGGATAGCCGGGACGAGGGTCACTCGCGTCAGATGATCGAGATTAGCTGCCACCCAGGATAGCCCGGATCCTCGGATCGTATGGCACTCTCAGTGCCTCCGCGATAGTCGCTGAGGCAGCGCCGGGATGAAGAGGATTGAAAAGATAGTTGTACGAACGAGGAAGTATTGCACTCGGAACCTTGAGGAGCAGCTCCTGCGCTCCCGCCAGCCATTCGCTGCCGGCGGCCTGTGTCCAGTCCGCGTTCTCGCGCCAGTCGTCGGGGATGACGTTCGCCGTGAGTTCTGCCATCGCAACGTCCCCGGTAATCTCCACGCGCAGCAGTTGATAGTTATCTGGCAACGCCTGCGGAGACCCGAATTCGTGGTGCACCATCGTCTCAAGCAGCGCGAGCGCGGGGTTTTCCGCCAGATAGACGACCGGCTGCCCCCGATGATGCCACCGGCCGGGCGCCCTCAATCCGCCGATTCCCCGAAGGTCCGCGTAGTTGCTTATCCTCCAGAACTCCATCAGGCGAAGTATCCCTCGTCGATCTGAACCAGGGTGTCCTCAACAAGCCGTGCACCGTGCTCAGTCGATGCCATCTCGAGCGGCGTTTTCCCGGCGAATCGCTCCTTCTTTCCTCGAAGCCAGTTCATGGCCTTTTCCGGGTTTCCAAACACCGTCTCCGCCTGTGCAACGATCCTGGCGAGGCGGATGGCCTTGTCCGACTCGTCGGTCGAGAGCCGCTCGCCATTCTGACGACGATGCGAGAGCGTCCGGCGAGGAATGATGAAGAGCAGCTCGTCGGCCTTGAGTCCATGCTCGCCGAGACGGTCGATCACGTCCACGCCGACGCGCTCGGTCGCCAGCGCGGCAAGATCGCTCCCGGACCGGATGTGGGCCTGGAGCAGATCGCCCAGCAGCGAGAACTCGGTATGCCGCGGGTTGACGCGCCCAGTGGGTCGGTATTCAACAGTGGCCATGGTCTCTCCGAGCAAAATGCCCAAACAATGAAGGCATTTTGCCACAGATTGGGATATCCCGCTGAGCCGCGGCTACAAGCGGGTCTCGCAGACTCTGCCGGGGGCCGATCGGGCGCCACCGAACAGCCCCGGACGCCATCAACGCCAGGATAGGCGCAAGACACGGTAGTGCGCAAAGTACACCAATGGCCATCAGGCTATGCGACGGTGGTGAGCCCCTGGCGCGCGGTTGCCCGGGGTGGAGCGGTAATGGTCGCTCGCGGCGACCACGATCAGCCCCGTGCTTCAGATGCGCAGCGCAGAGACAATTCGGCATGATTTGAATAAAAAGCAGTCACACACCGACTGACCGCGTGACTTTTGCGAGCAGACCCGATGCGATCACTGTATATATATACCGGTATTTATTGGGGGCACCATGGCGCTGCCGCTACTGAACGTCGAGGCGATACACCCGGATTTGTGGCGAGCCTCGCAGTTGGGCTCCGCCCACGGCCGAACAGTGACGAGCGGACACGAGGCACTCGACGCGGAGTTGCCGGGCCACGGCTGGCCGACGGGGGCCCTGACCGAGGTGATCGTCCCGCAGCCGGGTTGCGGCGAACTGCGCCTGCTTAAAGCCGCGCTTGAAGCCGTCGCGACCCGGCCTGTCTTCGTTCTCCAGCCTCCGCACAGACTTCAGCCGGCAGCGTTCACCTGGTGGGGTGTGGGCGCTGAAAACATCCGCGTGCTCAAGGCAGCCACGACCGCAGACAGCCTTTGGGCAGCGGAACAGATCCTTCGTGCCGGAACCGCGGGAGCACTGCTCTTCTGGCAGCAGCAGGTACGTCCGGAGGCGCTGCGCCGACTGCACCTCGCCGCGCAGCACGCGGATACGTTGCTGTTCCTCTTTCGTCCTACGGCCGCGGCGAACTCGACGTCCCCCGCTCCGTTGCGTATCTCGATCGACGCGGCGCCCGACGGCGTGAACGTCTCATTCATCAAACGCCGTGGGCCGCATCGCGACAAGCCCGTATTCGTTGCGCTCTCCCCTTCGCCTGTTCTCCTGAATCGTCATGCACCACTGGATCGGCGTTCATCTGCCACGCCTGCCCATCGAGAGCTTCTGCCCAACCTGGTACATGCCGGTGTCTGACAACGGTTTCGTTGTCATGGAAAAAGGCCGCGTGCTCGATGCCGACGCAGCCGCGCGGGCGCAGGGGGTTGTCGATGGCATGCGCCGGGGCGGCGTGCTCACGCTCGCGCCGAACGCCGATCTCAGGGAGCGTGAGCTCACGCGTGAAGAGCAGACGGTACGTGGCGTCGCGTTCGCCCTGCTCCAGTTCACGCCAAACGTCGTGATCGCCGACGAGAACGTCGTTCTCGCCGATGTGACCGCCAGCCTGCGGCTTTTCGGTGGACTGCGCGCGCTTCGCCGGCGCGTGCGTCGCACGGTTGCAGACTTCGGCGTGACGAGCACGGCTTCGATCGCACCGACCGCCGAGGCAACCTGGCTTATTGCGCGCGCCGGTGGTGGCGTTGCGCTCACACCGCGGTCCCTTTCGCGCGCACTCAGGCGCATCCCTCTGGGCGTGCTGCCGGCTGCGAGACGTTTCGCCGAATGGTTTGATGGTCTTGGATGCACAACGATCGATGACGTGACGCGCCTGCCGCGCGCCGGACTGAAAAAGCGCTGTGGCACCGCACTGCTCGATGCCCTTGACCGCGCGAAGGGCGAGGCACCCGAAGTCCACGAATGGCTCACGATGCCGCCGGCGTTCGATGCCCGCGTCGAGTTGCCCGAGCGCATCGAGCATGTTGAAGCGACTCTCTTCGCAGCGCGCCGGCTCACCCTGCAGATGACAGGATGGCTTGCCGCACGCCAGCTTGCCGTTGCGCGTTTTGTCGTCTCGCTCGAACACGAGCGCGGCCGCGAGGCGATTCCCCCAACTGACGTGGAAGTCGCACTGGGCGAGCCGACGGGGCACGACGAACACCTCGTCCGGCTGCTGAAGGAGCGACTTTCGCGGATCGAACTCGCGGCCCCGGTCATTGCACTGAGGCTCGAAGCAAAGGATGTGCGGGAAGCTGAGGCACCGAGTGACTCGCTGTTTCCGGAACCGGGCGGATCGCCCCAGGATCACGCGCGCCTCATGGAGCTGCTCACGGCAAGGCTTGGTTCAGCCAATGTAATGAGAGCGGCACCCGTCGCCGACTTCCGCCCAGAAGTCGCCGCGCAGTGGGTGCCGGTCAGCAGCGATACCAAACCCTCGCGCACGGATTTGCCGCGTGACCTCCCACGCCCGGCATGGCTCCTTGACGTGCCCATCCAGCTCATCGTACGGGGCCATCGTCCGTTCTACGGCACATCGCTGCGGATGGTGTCGCCCGGCGAGCGGATCGAGTGTGGCTGGCAGGACGGCCACATCGTGACGCGCGACTACTTCGTCGCCGAAGCCGAAAACAGTTTGTACTACTGGGCATTTCGTGAACGCGTCGGCAGTCGTGATGAACGCGAGCCACGCTGGTTTCTTCACGGCCTGTTTGGCTGAAATGCGGGCGTTGCCACAGGGGCGTTGCCGTTGTGATCCGGTTATCCGCCGGGAGTTCGCCTTTGCGCAGAACTGCCCTCAGGCATCCCCTGGCGGGATCATCATGCCGCCACCTGGTGGACGCTACGGATCTCGTCTGCCCGACTCAGGCGACCCGGTTGTGAGAAACGGGTGACGGCTTCGAGTGGGGCAACCCGCAACTGCTCCCCGTGTAACGTCAGCAGTTCTGCGAACAGTTCGGAGGTTGCCTGATCGATTCCCCAGACGCCCGACGCCATCGCCGCGCGCAGGCTGCGCTCGAGCGCGTCGTGCGCTTCGGTCAACCCCTCCATGCGCGCCCGGCCATACCCCGCGCCGAAGAGGTGTGAGGTACTGACGATGATCTGTTCCATCGTCACGAAATGCGCAAGATCGCCCCGCTGCAGCCGGAGGCTGGAAAGCGTGCTGTGGTACGCGATCATCCGCTGACGCACCGCGCTCTCCGGGAGGGGAAGCAATCGAACGGTCAATGGAATGCCGCAGCGGCGCGTCGACGCGCCTCGCCTGGTTCGGGCCGTGACAGGGAAGGCTTAAGGATGCTTTCCTTCGATAACGGCACGATTGTTGTCGCACTTCAATCCGGTGGCTGCTCCACGAACGCAAACCACAGCAGAAGCTGCATCAGGACGTCGGCCTCCCGGTCACAACGGCAGTCGCCCTCTCCGGTTCCGCAGGTATTCCAGAACCAGAGCGCTTCCATGTCATCAGCAACGATTTCCTGCTATTCGCTATCTGGAAATCCGCTATCCGAAATCTGGTGCGTGCGGGACTCCGTCGACAGAAGCCGGGGCGGCTCAAGAACGATGCCCCACGCGGTCAGCAAACCATCAAAAGACGGCTGGCCTGCCTGCGCCCGGCGCGCGGGCAACGCGACTCCGGTCGCCCGATAGTGAACTCGATCCTTCGCACTTGCACCTGAACGCACGATGCGCTCAAGCGCCCCATTGCGCAGCGCGTACTGCACAGCATCGGAAGCCGTGCGGGACTTCATCAGTCCGGACGCCACAATCTCGCTTACCGTCGCGCTCGCGCGTTCGCGAAACCACGCGAGGAGTACCTCAGCGTTGTCGTGCGTGCTCATGATCGGCCCTCCCTGCGCGCCGGGCTTTGCCGCGCGATATGTGTAGTAGTTGTCAAACTGATGTCTGGCCCGTCAGCCCGGACCATGCAATGCCACGCTCATGCGCCGGCAAACCGTCATGAGTCTTTCTGTTCATCGAAGGGTACGTGTTCGCCCGTCGACGACTGCCTGCCAAGCTTGCTTTCATTTTCCATCGCGTCCTGCCACGCGAGCATGGCGTTCGCGACAGCGTCCTTCTCGCCGCTGAAGGACAGCACCGTCTCTCCGCACGACGGGCAGATGCCGCCGAATGCGGCCTGGATACCCGCCATGTTTCGCGTGTCGAGCGCGTCGAAATCACTGAATGCGGTCTTGCATGCACCGCACACCAGCTTTTCCGGGCGCAATGCGTCAATCTTCGCCTTTGCCTGCGCGATGCGTTGCTCCTGCGTGCCGCGCTGTTTTGCCTGTCCCATCGTATGCTCCATTTGCTGTGAACCGGTCGTGGCCGGATTTTCCGCGATGTTAGCCCGCCGGAGTCCGGTTCATTCCGGGAAAAGCCGATATTTTGGCCAGCCAGCCGGTTTGCGCTAGTACCACTGTATAAACATACAGTGCCGAGGGCGGAAAGACGGAATCAGGGCGTCCAGGTCCAACGGATCGGGTGCCGGCTGGGCCGCGCGCGCAATTTATGCCTGCACCTGACTTTGGCGGACTGCCGGCGTATGCCGAACTCCAGTGCGCGTCGAATTTCTCCTTCCTCCGCGGTGCATCGCATGCCGACGACATCGCCGCGCGCGCAGCACAGCTGGGTTATGCAGCAATCGCCGTTACGGACGAGTGCTCGCTGGCCGGGGTCGTGCGCGCGCACATCGAAGCGAAAAGCGCGCGTATCCCGTTCATTGTGGGGTCCGAGTTTGCGCTGACGAATGCCGACGGCTCGCACGCCTTGCGCTTTACCGCCCTTGCCATGACGCGGGAGGGCTACGGCAATCTCAGCGAGTTGATCACGCTTGCGCGCATGCGTGCCGACAAGGGTCGCTACCGGCTTGCCACGCGCGATCTCGACCACCCGGAGGCCTCTCAAGGACACCTGAAGGGACTGCCGGACTGCATTGCGATCCTCATCCCGGAGTACCCGGCGAATGAGACGCGCCTTGATGCGCAACTCGAATGGTTCGCGGCGACGTTCGGCGAGCGCGCCTGGGTTGCACTCACGCTCCATGCCCGTGCGATGGACGACCTGCATCGCGGCGCGATCGAGCGGACTGCAGCGCGCCACGCCGTGCCCGTGGTGGCCACCGGCGCACCGGTCATGCACGTTCGCTCGCGCAAGCCGCTTCAGGACGTGCTGACTGCCATCCGTCTCCGACGGCCCGTCGCCGAGTGCGGCTATGACCTCGCGCCGAACGCCGAACAGCATCTGCGTTCGAGACTACGTCTGGCCAATCTCTATCCGGCGCGGGCGCTGGCCGAGACCGTCGAGATTGCGCGCCGCTGCACGTTCTCTCTCGACGAGCTCCGCTACGAATACCCGGACGAACTCGTGCCCGAAGGCTTCACCCCCGAGGCCTACCTGCGTCAGGAAACCTACATTGGCGCGCACCGGCGCTGGCCAGCGGGCATTCCGCACAAGGTCCAGGCGCAGATCGAGCACGAACTCGCGCTCATCGCCGACTTGAACTATGAGCCGTACTTCCTCACCGTCTATGACATCGTGCGCTTCGCGCGTAACGAGGGGATTCTCTGCTAGGGACGCGGCTCGGCTGCCAACTCCGCGGTCTGCTATTGCCTCGGCGTGACCGAGGTGGACCCCGCACGCTCGTCCATGCTCTTCGAGCGCTTTATCAGCAAGGAGCGCGGCGAGCCACCAGACATTGACGTCGACTTCGAGCATCAGCGTCGCGAGGAAGTCGTCCAGTACATCTATCGCAAGTACGGGCGCGAGCGCGCGGCGTTGACGGCTGCCGTCACAACCTATCGCCCGCGCAGTGCGCTGCGTGAGGCGGGCAAGGCGCTCGGCGTTGACCTCGCCATCGTCGACCGGGTTGCCAAGGCCCATCACTGGTTCGACTCGAAGGAAGACCTGCTCAGCCGCTTCGAGGAAGCGGGCCTCGACCCACAGGCGCCACTCATTGTGCAGTGGGCGGATTTCGCCACCCTGCTGCTTGGCTTTCCGCGTCACCTCTCACAACACAGCGGCGGCTTCGTCATCAGCCGCGGCAAGCTCTCGCGCCTGGTGCCAATCGAGAACGCTGCGATGGTTGACAGGTCGATCATCCAGTGGGACAAGGACGATATCGAGGCACTAGGACTCCTGAAGATTGACGTGCTCGCGCTCGGCATGCTGTCGGCCGTGCGTCGCGCGCTGGACCTTATCTCGGAAAAGCGCGGCGAGGTATTCGAACTGCAGGACATCCCTGCCGAGGATACCGCAACCTACGAAATGATCTGCCGGGCGGATACAGTGGGTGTTTTCCAGATCGAATCTCGCGCGCAGATGAGCATGCTGCCTCGACTCCAGCCGCGTCAGTTCTATGACCTCGTGATTGAGGTGGCGATCGTACGTCCGGGTCCGGTCCAGGGCGGCATGGTCCATCCGTACCTGCGCAGGCGCCAGGGCATCGAGCCGGTAACCTTTCCGAGTCCGCAGATGGAGCAGGCCCTCGCCCGTACGCTGGGCGTGCCGATTTTCCAGGAGCAGGTCATGCAAGTTGCGATGCTTGCAGCGGGCTTTTCGGCAGGCGAAGCCGACCAGTTGCGCCGTGCGATGGCGGCGTGGCGACGCAAGGGAGGACTCGGCGTCTACCACGACCGCATCGTCAACGGCATGCTCGAGCGCGGTTACGAGCGGGAGTTCGCGGAACAGATCTTTGCCCAGATACAGGGCTTCGGCGAATATGGCTTTCCGGAAAGCCACGCGGCCAGTTTCGCGCTGATGGTCTACGCAAGCGCGTGGCTGAAGTGTCACGAGCCGACAGTGTTCGCGTGCGCGCTGCTCAACTCCCAGCCGATGGGATTCTATTCGCCGTCGCAACTTGTCCAGGATGCAAAACGGCATGGAGTGCGTGTTCTCCCCGTCGACGTGACAGTGAGCAACTGGGATTGCGCGATTGAAGGTCCTGGGACGTGCGAACCATTGCGGCTGGGCATGTCGCTGGTTCGGGGCATGAAGGCAGACGCGGCGGCCCGCATTGAAATGGCACGCGCAGTCCGGCCATTCGGCGACGTCTCCGATCTCGCGCGCCGCGCGCAACTTGACCGTCGCGATCTCGAAGTGCTCGCCACCGCGAACGCCCTGCGCTCTCTTGCGGGAGAGCGGCGCGCAGCGCTCTGGCAGGCCGTTGCCGCAGTCCCCGATCGCGACCTGTTGCGCGGCGCCACCGACGACGACGAGACGCCTGAGCTCGCCCCGATGACCGAAGGTCAGCAGATCGTGAGCGACTACCGTTCGACGGGTCTCACGCTTGGCCGTCATCCGCTCGCCCTGCTCCGCCCCCGCCTCGCAAAGATGCGGCTCGTGCCCTCAGATGTACTGATGCGCTATCGTAATGGACAACTGGCGCGCGCATGCGGCATCGTCACCGTCCGGCAGCGCCCGGGTACGGCGAACGGCGTGATGTTCATGACGCTGGAAGACGAGGCTGGCAGCGTGAACATCATCGTCTGGCAGTCAGTGCTGGAGAAGTTCCGCCGCGAGGCGCTCGGATCGTCGCTGCTAGCGGTCTATGGGGTGTGGCAGCGCGAGGGTGAGGTACGGCATCTCGTGGCAAACCGGCTCGTTGACGTTACCGCTTTGCTGGGCGAGCTTCCAACCGTGAGTCGTGACTTCTGCTAATGGAGAACACTCGATGAACATCCGTGTTGGTACCGCGTCGTTATTCCCATTTAAGGTCCAACAATTCCTCACTAACGCCGGCAAACTCGTCCACTACAACTGTTGGCATCCAACAGCGATGCCAACAGTGATACTTCAGCCGCGCTGGCAGTTGGCTTACCGCTGCCGGCCAGAAGCAGGCGTTCGCCACTGCCCTCAACTGGCCACCTCTCTCGCCTCAACTCGATGTGCGCCACCCTATGCGATACGCATGAGTCGGCACCCGGCCGAGCCTGTGTGAAAACGCAGTCATCGCCTAAACTGAATCAACTCATTGAGACTGGGTGACTCATGAAGCGATTCGTCGAAGGCGATGACCGCAAACAGGTCGCACTACTTCCCGAATGCGTCGATGACTACGTCGGACAGGACAATCCGGTGAGGGTAATAGAAGCCTTCGTCGACGAGCTGGATCTTTCCGAAATTGGCTTCAACGGCACAACACCGGCGCTCACGGGCCGCCCGTCCTACCACCCAGGCGCGATGCTCAAGATCTATATCTACGGGTATCTTAACCGCGTGCCGTCCAGCCGGCGGCTTGAGCGCGAATGCCAGCGCAACGTTGAACTGATGTGGCTGACCGGACGTCTGGCGCCAGATTTCAAGACAATCGCCGACTTTCGCCGTGACAATGGACCGGCCATTCGAAACGTATGCCGTCGCTTCGTCGAACTGTGCCGGGGCCTGAAGCTGCTATCCAGCGACATGGTCGCCATCGACGGCAGCAAGTTCAAGGCTGTGAACAGCCGCGACAGAAACTTCACTGCGGGGAAAATCGACAAACGCCAGCAGCAGATCGAGGAAAGCGTCCAGCGATACCTCGACATGATTGAAACTGCAGACCGGACCAGTCCAACAGGTTTCGATGTGAAGACCATGCGCCTGTACGAGAAGATTGCGCTCCTGCGTCAGCGGATGCGTGAGCTCGAGCAGATCAGGGCGCAACTGAAGAAAGAACCGGACAAACAGTTGTCGCTTACCGACCCGGATTCCCGCTCCATGACCAGCGGTGGCAAGAGAACCGGCACCGTCGGCTACAACGTCCAGACTGCCGTGGATACGAAGCATCATCTGATTGTCGAACACGAGGTGACGAATATTGGAGGCGACCACGGCCAACTCAGCAGGATGGCTCTATCGGCGAAGAACGCGATGGGCAAGCTAAAGCTGAAGGTGCTGGCTGACCGCGGCTACTTCAGTGGTCCGGACATCCGCGTGTGTGAACTGGCCGGGATCGCCACGTATGTCCCGAAGCCACTCACGTCAGCGTCGAGGAAGAAAGGGCTCTTTACCAAACGCGACTTCATCTACGTTGCCAGGAACGATGAATATCGATGCCCCGCCGGCGAGCGCGCAATTCTTCGATTCAAGACCGTTGAGAATGGCATGAATCTGAACGTGTACTGGCCCAGCGCATGCCCGCGTTGCCATCTCAAGGAGCGATGTTCGCCCAGCGACTATCGCCGCATCCGACGATGGGAACACGAACATGTACTCGAAGTCATGCAGCGTCGTCTCGACCGGAAGCCTGACGCGATGACCATCCGACGAAGCACCGTTGAACACGTCTTCGGCACGCTGAAGCATTGGATGGGTGCCACACACTTCCTGACCCGGACGCTCGGACGGGTGAGCACCGAAATGAGCCTTCAGGTACTGGCCTACAACCTCAAGCGAGTGATGAATATACTCGGGGTTGCGAGGACAATGAAGGCAATAAGGACGGCTGGAAGCTGAGGCCCTGAGGGGCTTCTTGCGCCCGCGAAGCTCGAATAGCGCAAGCTCGGCGCATCTAACTTGATCAACATCACCGTCAACCTCGCCCTCAGCCGCGAAAATTGCGTTTCCACACGCCCTCGGCCACAACCGGTCGTTCGACATGAGGGCGTGAATTGCCGACAATTTCCCCTGTCTGCCCCTATTGACCGATAGCCTCACTGGAGCATCCAACATGAGCTGGGATGTCTCACTGTACAAATTCACTTGAAGTTATCGCCGTATCGAGTAGATTCCCAGCGACGATCAGCCACATCCACTAGGGTCTCGTTCGGGAGTCCAGACCGCGGTGACAGATGTTTTTCCAGGCACGAACTGGAATGATCCCGGCTGGGCATCTACGACGGCGAGTTCGGCTCGTTTGAGTTCAACCTCGGAAAAGACGATTCGGTGCAAAGCCTGGCACTTCACGTACGGGCGAGCACAGAGATCGTCGGCGGACTCCTCCAGCTCCGCGAGCGCCTTTGCTGTCAGGCCATTGACCTTTTGGACGGTAGCTTGCTCGACCAGTACGAGCACCCTGCCACCGGCCTGGAGAAGTGGCGGAAATACCGCGACCAGGTCATCGGAGAGTCTCGAGGCTACGGATTGTCTGTTGCCCGGGCTGGAATGTTAGGCGTATTCTTCGGGCTGGCGTTGGGACTGCGATCGCCAAAGATATTCTGATTTTGCCGCTGCCTCGGTCGACCTCAATGTCCCCCCGCCGCGACCGCGCTGTTACTGGCATCTTGCGTAGGCCGCGTCACCCAGATCAGAGGCACGATCGCTATGAAAATGACCGCGGAGAGCCAAAAAATGTCATTAAGACCCAACATCGTCGCCTGAACGTTGAGTGAGCTTTCAAAGAACGCGAGCGCTTGCGGGGTTCCGACATTGAGCGTTCGCTCGATACTCTCTATTGCGCCAGTAAACGTGGGATTATCGACACTCGCCTGTTCCATGAGGCGCGCGTGATGCAGGATTGTGCGATTGTTCCAGCCGGTACTGACGAGCGAAGTGCCCACTGCGCCCGCGAAGATCCGTACGAAGTTCGAAAGCCCCGCGGCAGCGGGAATTTTCTCGGAGGGAAGCCCTGAAAGAATAATCGCTGTGAGCGGCGTGAAAAAGAGGGCTGTCGGTATCCCCTGCAGGAGGGTCGGTAGCACAAGCGTGTAACGGTCAACCTCCGTCGTGTAAAGCGAGCGCATGTAGAACACACCCGCGAATCCTAAAAATGCGAGCGTCGCCAGCACCCGCATATCCGAGCGAGGCATGATCTTGCCCATCACTGGCGCCAGGATGACCGCGAAGACGCCGAGTGGCGCTGTTGCCAGCCCCGCATCAACGGCGCGATAGCCTAAAAAGCCCTGAATCCACTGAGGGAGAATCACCAGGTTGGCGAAAAAGACCGCGTAGGCAACTGAAATCGCTATCGTCCCGCCAAGAAAATTTCGGCCCTTGAAGAGCCGCAAATCGATCACCGGCCGCTCGTCGGTCAGCTCCCATATCACGAAAAACGCGAACACTACTACGGCGACGATACCCAGCGTCCAGATGAGTGGCGAGTTGAACCAGTCAAGGTCCTTCCCCTTGTCTAGCATCACCTGGAGCGATCCTACCCAGATGATCAGCGAGATCACGCCGAACTTGTCGATCGGCAGCTTGCGCGACGGCGTTTCGCGGTCGCGGTAGATCGCCCAGATCGCCCCCGCAGCAAAGAGCCCCACGGGTACGTTGATGTAGAAGATCCATGACCAGCTATAGCTGTCGGTAATCCAGCCGCCCAGCGCGGGTCCGGCAATCGGCCCGACTGTCGCCGTCATCGCCCATAGCGACAGCGCACTCGCGCTCTTCTCCTTTCGAAACGAGGCAAGCAGGAGAGCCTGAGAAAGAGGCACCAACGGTCCGGCCACCGCGCCCTGAACAACGCGCGCCACGAGAAGTACTGCGAGGTTGGGCGCCAGTCCGCACGCAGCTGAAGACAAGACAAAGAGTAGAATCGCCCAGACAAACAGGCGCACCTGGCCCACGCGCTGTGTCAGCCATCCCGTAAGCGGAATTGCCACTGCGTTAGCCGCGGCAAAGAGGGTGATGACCCACGTCCCCTCATCCACTGACACACCGAGATTGCCCGAGAGCGTCGGGATCGCAACGTTTGCGATAGACGAATCGAGCACGTTCATGAAGGTGGCAAGAGCGACCGCGAAAGTACCAATCATGAAACGCGGGCCACTGAGGGGGGCGACGCCGTGGGGCGACCCGGATGAATCCATCGTCAGCCTCGTTGCACGTTAGCGGCTAGTTGTTATATGGCTTCTCCGGCGAACGCGACCAGGACTGGAAGCACGTGTTAGTGGCGTTCTGCGTACCCCAAGCAGCGACCCGGGTTCGCACAAAGGCCCGCTAGGCACCACGACCCGGAACAATCAGGCTACGACGATGCGAAGCGGATCCGCAGCAGCGAGCGCTGTCGCGCGATCTGCGCCCGGCGGGTAGATCCATTCGCAATTGATCTGGCGCTTGAGCTTCTTCGCCTCCGCGCCCTTCATCTTCACGTCGCGCTCCCAGCCTTCGGTATAGACCGCGCCCCACGGGCCAAGATCGAGACACGTCACGTATTTGGGCTGGCTATAGGGAATCGGCTCGAGGCCCAGCAAATCTGCTGCTACGTTGTGCCCGGCTGAGCGGCCGAGATTCATCGCGTGCTGACACGACATCATCGTGTAATTGCCTTCGTCGTCCGTCGCGGCATACGCCACGTCGCCGGTCGCGTAGACACCCGGCACCCCTTCAACCGCGAGGTAACGGTCCACATAAAGACGACCGCTCGCATGCCGTCGACCGGGAATCTGCTCCGTAAGCGAGCTTGCTCGCAGCCCTGCGGTCCAGACCACCGTACTCGATTCGATACGCTCTCCATCCGCCGTGACAACGCTCTGGTCATCCATCGATGCCACGCCCGAGCCGAGCTTCCATGTCACACCAAGCTCGCCAAGCGCCTCTTCGATGACCGGCCGGGGCCCTGGGCCAAGATCGGGCCCGATTGCCTCGTTGCGTTCGACGATGATCACGCGCACATCCGCATCCTCGCCCAGCGCGGCACGCAGGCGAGCCGGCATTTCAGCCGCCGTTTCGATACCCGTAAAGCCACCCCCCGCTACCACCACCGTGTTGCGCGCCAGCGATTCCGGCCGTTCAGCCAGCTTCAGGATGTGCGCTTCCAGTTCAACCGCCTCGTGGGTCTGGTCCACGCTGAACGCGTGCTCGGCAAGACCTGGGATAGCGGGCCTGAAGAGCCGGCTGCCGCTCGCGAGCACGAGTCGATCGAAATCGAGCATCCCGCGTCGTCCATCCTCACCAACGACCTCGACCGTACGAGTCGGCACCTGAATGCGCTCTACCGTTCCCTGCACGAACTTCACGCCCACCGCGTCGAAAATCTCCGTGAGCGGCGCCCTGAAGTTGGCCGGCCCCTCCTCGTACAGGCGCGGGCGTACATGCAAATGCGGATCGGGCGCGACAAGCGTGATTTCCACGTCGGTCCTGCCCTGTGCATCCAGCAGGCGCGCTGCACTCAGGGCGCTCCACATGCCGGCAAACCCGGCTCCGATGACAACGATACGCTGGGACATTAGCCACCTCCGGCGATTTGCTGCACAAGATTGAGAACCTTGGTAACCCGACATCGCTTACGGATTTACCTGCAGTTTCGAATAGCGCTCAGGCTGGCCAATCGTATGGGCCTTTCCGCGAAGGCACTGGTCTCCAGGCGCCGTCGTCGACGGTTGAAGTTGCCTCTGCGTGCCAGAGCACGCGATCGAGTCGCGCGATACGCTTGCCTTTCGACAGGCGCCTGGCACGCCCAGGCAAGCGCAGCCCGCATCGTTGGCACGCAGCGGCCAGAATCTGCGGAGACCGGCCGATACGATAGGCTCGCGTCAGCGTTGCCGCATTCCAAAATCCGAAAGGCGTACCACGTCCGCGCGCCGCCTTCGGCTCATTCGAAGGAGCTGTCATGCAACCACGTATGGACTTCTATCAGGCCAACCCGCTAGCCATCAAGGCGCTGCTCGCGCTGGAAGAGCGGATTGGAAAGAGTACGATCGAAAAGCCGCTGATCGAGCTCGTGCGCCTGCGCGCGTCACAGATCAACGGCTGCGCTTACTGTGTCGACATGCATACGAGCGACGCCCGCAAGAACGGCGAAACCGACCGCCGGCTGGCAACGCTGGTGACATGGAGAGAGGTGCCGTTTTTCACGCCACGCGAGCGCGCCGCGCTGGAATGGGTCGAGGCGCTCACGCTCGTTGCGCAAAGCCATGTGCCGGACGCTGCATGGGAATGCGTCAAACCGCATTTCAGCGACGCCGAAGTGGTAGATCTCACCCTGCTGATTTGCGCAATCAATAGCTGGAACCGTTTCGCCATCGCATTCCGCAAAACGCCAGCCTGAGGAGCCGAGATGAAATTCGTTCGGTTTGTAGTCCTTCATTGTGCACTCGCAACCGCTACGCTATCCCTCGCTGGCATTCAGACCGCCATGGCGGAAGGTGCTGGCGAGGAAGCCATCAAGCCGGTGATGCAGCAACCGATTCCAGAGCTACCCGGCAAAAACGTCGATATTGCCACCGTGACTTTCGCACCCGGTCAGGCTTCTGAGCCACACATGCATCCGGGTTCCATTTTCGCGTACGTGACTGTTGGCCACGTCGTGTCGCAACTCGAAGGCTCGCCCGCAAGGACCTATGGTCCCGGCGAAGCCTGGTACGAGCCGCCTGGCGCGCATCATCTCGTTTCGAGGAATGCCAGCGACACAGAACCCGCGCAGATCGTCGTGTTCGCGCTCGCGGGGCCTCACGACCCGATCAAGAAGCCGATTTCACACTAGCCTGCATTGGTGGATGAGTCGTTGCGTGCGCAAAGTCACGACGACCTTATCCTGTGGCAAGTTCGTCGGCGAGGAACTGGATAAGCGCTGTCACGCGCCGCGCCGGTAACTCGGCCGGATAAACGGCATACAAATCGACGTGCTCCGCGACGTATTCCTCCAGCGCCGTCTCCAGCGTCCTGGACGCGAGTTCCGCCCGAATATCCCAACGGTTCTTGATGATGACGCCCACGCCCTCTAACGCCCACTCGCGGAGCACGCCACCGTCGCTCGCCTGGCGATCGCCTGAAACCTTGACGTTGTGTGGCTTGCCTGCCATGCGAAACGGCCAGATCGCGAGCGGCGCGCCTGGCCGCGCAAGAATCAGGCAGTTGTGGCCCGTCAGGTCGTCGGGCACTTTGGCCTTGCCATGCGTACGCCAGTAGTGCGGCGAGGCGCACACGAGCCGCTCGCCGCGCACGAGGAGCCGCGCGTGCAAGCCGGAATCCACGAGCGGGCCATTGCGCAGAGCCAGATCGATATGCTCATCAATCAGATCGACGGTGCTGTCGCTGAGCAGCAGGCTGATATGAACACTGGGATGAAGGGCCTGAAAGCGGTCGAGCAGCGCTCGCAACTGAGCGCGCCCGAAATCGTTCGTTGCCGTCACCCGTATCGGCCCGCTCAACGGGCCATCCTCTCTCGACCCCGTAACTGCTGCGTCCCATTCGGCAACGATACGACGAGCACTTTCCAGCAACAGCAAGCCTTCGTGTGTGAAAACAAGGCGTCGTGTCGAGCGCGTGATCAGCGTCGTGCCGAGTTCGCCTTCGAGTTGCCTGACTGCCACCGTCACCGACGAAGGTGCGATCGCGCGCTGTCTTGCAACGGCGGAAAAGCTGCCCATCTCGGCCACTTCGATCAGCGTGCGCAGCGCGTCAATCCTGTCCATCTTTTGAAGAGCTCGTAAAGTGAATTGGCGTTCGGATGGCTAATCAAGCGTTCGGCACCCCAGTATAGTCGGCGACGTTGAATCCGAAACCCATCGAGGATGAAAGATGAAGACGTTAGTGATCGTCGCACACCCCGACATCGAAAACTCGCGCGGCAACAAGGCCCTTCGCGATGCAATCGCACAGGAACCGGATATCACCGTGCGTGAGCTGTACAAGCTGTACCCCGACTTCCGCGTCGACGTAACACGGGAACAGCAACTGATTCGCGAGCATGGGCATCTCGTTCTGCAATTTCCGATGTACTGGTACAACTGCCCGCCATTGCTCAAGAAGTGGCTCGACGACGTTGTCAACGACGCGCTGTTCGGCAGCGCGCCGGAAACATCCCTGGTACTGGATGGCCGCACGCTCCAGCTTGCCGTCACGATCGGGCGTGTTCGCGAACGCTATTTTCCGCCCTCTCGCGAACACATGTGGGCCGAAGGCGTCACGCGGCCGTATCTCAAACCGGCGCTGCTGGAGCGCCATGGTGAACACATTGTCGATACGCTGCTTACGCCGTTCGAACAGACTGCGCACCTCGCCGGCATGGAATATGGACGTCCGTTCGTCACCTACAACGTCGGCCCGCTGACACGGACCGGTTCCATCAGCGACGAAGCACTAACTGAGCGCTGCGCAGCATACCGACAACTGCTGCGCGGTCTCGGGCCCGTAAGGTCTGTCGCGCCGGCAGAGGCTGTTTGAGCGCGTGATGCGCAACAGAACATCGTTTGATCTGACAAGGACATCATCATGAGCGAAGCAACAACACGCAAGCCGGACGAACTGGCGATCCCCTATCAACATCCGCAGCCCGCCGACATGTCGGCAGACCTCGTTCACGCCGGCGTGCTCGACCAGTGGCTGGAAGACGACAACCTGTGGGTGCCCACGACAAAGACCGTATCGTTCAAGCCCCTGCTCCTCAATGCGAGCCAGGGCTACTACGTTAATCTGCTGCGCGTGCGGCAGTCCGGTGTGCTCTCGCGTCATCGTCACACCGGTCCGGTGCATGCCATGGTCTTGCGCGGTCGCTGGTATTACCTCGAACACGACTGGGTCGCCGAACAAGGCTCGTATGCGCACGAGCCGGCAGGTGAAACGCATACGCTGTTCGTACCCGAAGGCGTCGACGAGATGATCACCTGGTTTCACGTGACGGGTGGCTACACCTACGTCGATCCTCAAGGCAACGCAACAGGCTACGAGGATGTCTTCACCAAGATCGAAGCGGCCCGCAAGCACTACGAGGCGATCGGACTTGGTACGGACTACGTCAGGCGCTTTATCCGTTGAGACATACCGGCGCTGCAATCGCGCCATCAAGAGGTTCTGATCATGCAACGAAAGACTGTAGAAGTGGACGGTGTCGCCGCCAGTTATCTGTGCGCCGGCGACCGTGGACCGGTCGTGCTCATGCTCCACGGCACCTATTGGAGCCGGGTCTGGCAACCCGTCATCGGTGATCTGGCTGCGGCGGGCCTGCGCCCGATCGCCGTCGATTTCCCAGGCTTCGGCCGCTCCGCCGGTGAATTGACGGTTGCGACCGCTTCCATTCCCGCGCTCGCGGATTGGCTGTCTCGCTTCACACAGGCGCTCGGCATAAGCGGACCGGTCGGCGTTGCCGGCCACGACATCGGCGGTGGCGTTGCACAACAGGTGCTCGTCGACGGCAAGCTCGGAGTGAGCCGTCTCGCGCTCATGAACGCCGTCATGTTCGACTCCTGGCCGGTCCCCGGGGTCGCACGCTTTCGCGACCCCGAGATTGCTGCTGCCACGACGCCCGCCGATGTGCTCGCGGCGAGACGCACGTCGGTGATCACCGCGCTAGGACGCCCCGCCTCCGAGGCAGAAATTGCCGACTATCTCGATCCGTGGACCGAGCCCCGCGTGACGCGCTCGTGGCTTGCCCTGGCGGGCGCGGCATACAGCCACTACACGATGGATCTCGTTCCGGCCTTGCGCGCGTCCAGCGTGCCGAAGCTGCTGATTTGGGGCGAGGACGATACGTTCCAGTTGATCGAGCACGCCGAGCGATTCGTGACCGAAATACCGCACTCCTCGCTCGTGCGTATCCCCGCGGCCGGACATATTCCGACTGAAAACGATCCGAAAACGATCGCTCGCGCGCTAATCGACTTTTTTGCGTAAAGCTGTAAGTTGGCGCAGGGGAACCAGCGGCGCGTTGCGTGTGCCACTGGCTTCTCATCTGCTTCAGCCGGTAGCCTTCACTTCCCTCCGCCCCCTCGCAACAACACGTTCGATACCGTCGAACGATTTCATCAGCCCCGTCGAACGGCAATCTCGCGCAGCGCGTTCACCATGACGTCAGTGAGACGCGGTCCGCCTCGTAGTGCGCGCGACCGATGCAGGTTTGATGAACTGCATCCTCTCCAAGCGAATTTCTCTCCGGCTTTACAAAGGAAACGCCAATGATCAAGTTTTACTTCCACCCTTCGCCCAATCCCATGAAGGCCGCCCTTCTGCTCGAAGAACTGGAATTGCCGTTCGATCTGATCGCCGTCGACACGTTCAAGGGCGAACAGCATCTGCCATCATTCCGCAGCGTCAACCCGAACGGCAAGGTGCCGGCCATTACCGACGAAGGCGTGACCGTCTTCGATTCGCATGCCATCCTGCTGCACCTCGCCACGAAGCACGGCAAGTTCGTTCCCGCCGATGCTGCCGGGCGCGCCGAAATGCTCTCATGGCTCATGTTCGTGGCAACGGGGCTCTCGCCGTTCTCCGGTCAGGCCGTGCATTTCCAGCACCACACCCCGGAGCCGTTGCCCTATGCGCGCAACCGCTACCTGAAGGAAGTCGAGCGCCACTATCGCGTGCTTGACGAGCGGCTTGCCAAAACAAGGTATCTGGCAGGTGAGCACTATTCGATTGCGGACATGGCGCTGTGGGGCTGGGCCATGTTCGCCGGCTACATTCTTGGCGAAAAAGGACTGAGTGACTACGCCAACGTCAAACGCCTCGTAGACGAAATCGGCAAACGCCCCGCCGCCGCACGTGCGCTCGCACTGAAGGAACGGCTCACGCTGAAGACCGACTTTGACGAAGAAACGCGTCGCGCGCTCTTCCCCCAAAACGTCTAATGCTTTCCAGACGCATCGCGGCGCTGCCCGCGATGCGTCTCTCTAACGAGGAGCCCGGCTCATGAGTACCGCACAATCGCCGCAGCCAACGGCTGCACCCGCACTACGTCTAAACAATATCGCACTCGCCGTTGCGAATCTCGATGCCATGGTTGCCTGGTACGTCGACGTACTTGGCCTCGCCATCGCGGCGAAGGGGCACTTCGATACCGTTGGCGCGGACTACGCCATGCTCGACGGCATGGGCTTCCGGCTCGAACTCGTCTCCCGCCCTGGCACACCCAAGGTCGCCGCGAAGCGCACACCGCCACCGGAGCACCTGGACGAGACGGGATGGAAGGCGCTGGTGCTGGAGAGCGGCGATCTTGCGGGTACGACTGCCAGCTTCGCCAGGCTTGGCGTAGAGATTGTCTGGGCGCAGGCGCAACTCACGCCCACCATTTCCTCGACGATGATCCGGGACCCCGAAGGGAACCTCATTCATATTCTCGGCCAACCGGAATAGCGGCAAACGCGGAGGCCTCCCGGGAGGCCTCCGCGTCCAGCATCCCAATCAGATCATCGACTTCCCGATCGACGCGCCGCCGTCCACGAAAAGCGTCTGCCCCGTCATGAATCCCGCTTCCTCGCCCAGCAGGAACGCGATGGATGCCGCCAGTTCCTCGGGACGCCCCAGCCGTTTCATCGGAACAATCGAGAGGAAACGGCGCTCCGCTTCGCTGCCCGCCGGTGTATTCGCGCGGAACATCTCGGTTTCGGTCGGCCCAGGTGCGACCGCATTGACGGTGATACCCGTATCAGCGAGTTCGAGCGCCCACGTTCGGGTCAGGCTGATCATCGCGGCCTTCGCAGCCGCATACGTCGAACGTTGGGCCACGCCCAGCACAACGAGGCTGGACAGATTCACGATACGGCCCCAGCCGCGTTTGCGCATCCCCGGTAGCAAGGTCTGAACCGTTTGCACGGCGGGCGCCAGGTTGTCGCGCATCGCCCTGTCGAGATCATCGAGATCGATCGATCCAAGCGGCGAAAGCTCAACGAACCCGACGTTGTTGACGACGCCGTCGAATTCGAAGCGCGCGTCGAGATCGGACAGCACCGCTTGCGTCCCCTCCCGGTCGGTCAGGTCGACGGACACGAGCGTGCCTGGAAAAGTCGTGTCACCGGAACTGCGCGCGAGGCCGACCACATTGTGGCCATCACGCGCGAGACGCTCGCTCAGCGCACGTCCAATACCTTTGCTTGCACCCGTAATCAGGAAAGTTCGTTTCATTTTAAATCGTACTCCTAGGTAAGTTGATTGATAAGCGGTCAAATCCGCCCGAGTAAGACCATCGTGCCCGCGAGTGTGACGGCCGACACTACGCTCGACACGACCAGCGTCGTGCCCGCCGAGGTGTCCTTTACCCCATAAGACAGGCCAAACAGGATGCTGAACGAACCGCACGGGATCGCCGACAGAAGAATGGCCTGGCCGGCTAACGGCTGCGGAAGCGCCAGCAGCCAGACAAGCGCTAAGGCAAGCAGGGGCTGCACGACATTGCTGAGCAAAACGCCAACCAGTGCCTGTGCGTCGAGCCGGAACGGTTGTGCTGCGAGTATGAGTCCAGTCGAGAAAAGGGCAAGTCCGGCAGTCGTGTTTCCGATGATGCCCAGCGACTGCGTGAGGAGTGCTGGCAGCGTGCACCCGGACAGCGACACCAGCAAGCCGGCTAGCGGCGCGATCACGACGGGTTTGACGAAAGTGTTGCGCAGCGCTTTGCCGAGCAGCGCCTGTCCGTCACGATGCTGCGCGCGCTCGAGCAGGATGAGGGCAGCAGGCGACATGACGACCGCCCCCATCGTGACCGCGATGGCGACGGTCAAATCGGCACCTTCACCATACACCGCGCGAAGCAATGGCAGCCCGACTGAAGCGAAATTCGGCATGCCGACCGTGACCGCCTTGACGGCCGCCTGCGCGAGATTCGAACGAAAGACGTAGCGCGAAAGCAGGAGCGAGAGCGCATACGGCACGATCATCACGATCGTCAGCACGACAATGAGCGCCAGATGCGCACCCAGGCTCTCGCGCTGCATCCGCGCGGTATAGACAAAGAGCGCGAAGGGCAACGCGTAATGCACCAGCATCGTGTTGATGGCGGCGAGCGGCATGGGCGTCGTGCTCAGGCGCCCGGCGAGATAACCGGCACCCATCGAAAAGAGAAAAGGCACCAGGGCAAAAGCGATTTCGTGGCTCATGGCGATATGCGGAAGATGCGCGGGGCTTCAGGCGTGACAGCGCGATGGCTGTCCGCCTGCATGCCACGCTTAGCCCTTCCAGCCCTCCAGGAAGTCGAGCAGCAGGGCATTGACCCGCTCCGGTTGCTCCTCGTGCGGCAGATGCCCCGCGCGCTCGATCGCATGGGTGCGCACGTCGGTTGCCATGCCTTTCCAGACGGTTTCCATGTCGAACATCTTGCCGACTGCGTAAAACTCGGCGCCCCACAGCGCCAGTGTCGGGACGCTGATGGGTACGTGGGCATCCGCCTTGTCCTGTGCCACGTCCTCCGCGTTCGCCCGATAGTCGGCCATCGCGCCGCGCACCGCTCCGGGGGCTTCGTAAGCGCGCACGTAGGCCTCGAATGCGTCCCCGCTGATCGCATTCGGGTCATAGCACCAGTCGGAGAAGAAGTGGCGCAGCCACGCGCGTTCGTTGCCGGCAACCAGCGTTTCGGGCAGGTCCGGCACCTGGTGGAACAGGAAGAACCAGTATGCGCGGGCGATGCGGGCGTCCAGTTGCTCCGCCACGACCCGCGTGGGCACGTTGTCCATCACCACGAGCCGGTCCAGCCGGTTCGCATGGTCCTTGGCGAAGCGCGTTGCCACGCGGGATCCGCGATCGTGACTCACGAGCGCCGCGCGATCGATACCCAGATGATCCAGCAGCGCGCGCACGTCGTTCGCCATCGTGCGCTTGTCGTAGCCGCTCGCCGGCTTGTCGGTTTCGCCATATCCACGCAGATCCGGCGCAATCACGCGATACTTCCGGGCGAGCGCCGGAATCTGATGGCGCCACGCGTAGTGCGTTTCCGGAAAGCCGTGCAACAGCACCACGGGCGGTCCATCCCCTGCTTCCACATAGTGCTGCCGGATGCCGTTCGCCCTGACCGTGTGATGAACGAGGTCGATTGTTTGCATGATTCGCCGCTCCCTCACTGGCCGAAGTAGATGGGCTTGAGTCCGGGAACGTCGTTCATGTCACCCGAAACCGTGCGCTGCGAGCGCCGGCCCGCTTCGCTCGAACCGGCGGCAACGCCACCGTGATCGCCGAAGGCACGCGCCGCCATTGCAGTCTTCGCACCGCCGTTGGCGGCGGCGAGGACAGCATCCGGATAATGCGCATCGCCCGGCGTTCCGGGAACGGTGGCAGACTCGAACGTCACGAGCTGGTCGCGGACCTGCGCACGCGTGATGATTGGCTGTGAAAAGGCTGAAACGGGCGCGGCCAGCACGGCCGCGAGCAGGCAGGAAAACAAGGTAGGTTTCATGTGGTGACTCCAGTATCGGATTGAGAATCCGTCGATGAACGATCGAACGATCATCGGCTTGCAATGGAGTCTAGAAATGAAGCCGTCGGCGATTAAGACGGGTCGCGCGATAATCAATTTTGCTGCGCGTGCATGGAATCATGTACATATCTGCGCGTATGAGGCCAGACTGCCCTACTTGCGCTTCGTCTGCTGTTTTGTCCGGTTGCTCCGCCGCGCGCTGAGAGCGACGGCTGCGTCGGCGTGGGCCTCGCAGATCCCCATTGCCCGTGCCAATGCGGGAGAGAGCGTTGCACGCAGATGCGCAAGCAAGGTGCGCACCTTGGCGTCGAGGTAGCGCCGCGAAGGATAGACGGCATAAACCGAGAACGGACGCAGATGGATCTGCGGCAGGACGCGCCTGAGCTTGCCACTCGCGAGATCGTCAGCCACCGAATAGGTGGCAAGCGTGCCAATGCCCGCTCCGGCCAGAATCGCCGCCCGCAACGCCTCGGGCGAGTTTGCCCGGAACGGCGTGCGCGTAATGGTCCAGACGTGGGTGTCGGCTCCCTGTTGCAGATGCCATTCGTCGGGCGGCGCGACGGGGCTTTCGAGTTGCAGCAGTGCATGATTGGCCAGATCGGTCAGCTTTCGCGGATAGCCACGCTGCTTGAGATATGACTCGGAGGCAACCGGCACTGCGTACGCCGCGCCCAACGCTTGCGAGATATAGGCAGAGTCCGGCAACTGGGTGGCCGAGACGATCGAAAGGTCGTAGCCGTCCTCGACAAGGCTCGGCATGCTCTGCTCGACCTTGAGTTCGACGGAAACATCGGGAAATGCCTGCTGATAGCTCGCAAGCACCTGCGCCACGCAGCTGTACGCCAGCCCCGGTGCCGAATGCACGCGGATACGCCCCGATGGCTTCTGGGTGGCGTTGCGCGCTTCGTCCGTCGCGTTGTCGAGTTCGCCGAGGATCGCCTTTGCGCGCTCGTAGAACCGTGCGCCCACGTCGGTCACGGAAAGGTGGCGCGTCGTGCGATGCAATACGACCGCCTGCAACTCCTCTTCCAGCGAAGATACGGCGCGGGAAATCTGGGCAGCAGTGGAGTCGTTTTCTTTTGCGACCGCGGTGAACGACCCTGCCTCGACGACACGAACGAATATGCGCAGGTGATTCAGGAAGTCGGCCATACTGGAGGACCCATTTTATTGCTCGACTAGCCAAAGAGAGCGTCACCTGGCTGGTCACGCAACCAAGCCGCTAATCTAAAGCGTTGTGGAGTTAACACAACGCAGAATCAGGACCGATTCTCCTTACGAGCCAGAATTCTCTGCGTCATCGGGCGAGCGTTGATCCTCATTCCGTATGCGCGACGGCGTCATGCCGTAGCGGCCCGATATGACGCGGCTGAAATGCGACGGATCGGCGAATCCAGCGCGCCGGCCTATCTCCGCAAGGCTTAGGCGACGGCCGACGCTCGAGCGAATCATCCGCACAGCTACCGCCGCCCGGCGGTCGATCAGGAGCTTGCCGAACGTCTCGTTGTGTGCCGCGAGCGTCCGGTGCAAACTACGCACTGAAATATTGAGTTCCCTGGCGATGTCGGCGGCGCAGACACCCTGCTCAGCGCTGCGCTGGGCGATGCAGTCGCGAATGCGCCGAAGCAGCGAGTCGTCGCGGCGCTGCGCAACAGCGGCTGGTAGATCGCGCTCAGCGGCGATCAGCGCCAGCAGGGCGCCAATGTGATCGGTCAGGACTGACACGGGCAACGGCGCTGCCTCGATCACCTCGGGCGAAAGCTCGGCCAGATAGACACCCAGCGCACGCCCCCATCCCGAAGTCGAAGCAATACGGCGCCCAACCAGCGCTTCAGGCGCCGGTATCCACTGGCGCAGCCAGGCCGGCGAAAATTTGAAATGGGCGACGTCGTAACGACCGGCAATCTCGACCATAAAATCCAGGCGCGAGTCCACAATCATCATCTCACCGGGCAGTAGGCGAACGAGTTCACGATGGCGTGTATTCCATGCGGACGACAGATTGACTATCAAATGCCACGAGTGCTCGAGAGCGCGGTCGGCGTGGAACGGGTCCCGGCGAACACTGTGCGAAGAGCCGCTTTGCCGGATCACGGAGACGGGGCCTACTGATGCCGCGGTCATGTGTGATTCGAATGTGCGCGGGTCTCCGGCAATCAGCCGCATCGGCGTAAGTGCAGTGGATAGTGCGTTCGCATAGTACTCAAATCGCATGGCTGGTTCGACTTCGCTGGTCGACCAATGGCAAAGAGAAGTGTTTGTCGTAATTGTCATCTCAGACCCCAAGGCTACTCACGCTACACGAATATCATGCGGAATCGAGTATAGAGCGTCTTCGCACTTCGATGGGACATGTGCGCATCATTTGTCGGACAATATCTGCCACCCCCGTGGCACGTTCAGTCAACCGTTGCCCGTCTAAATGGCACCCAGCGACCAGAAATGCCGCTGGCCAGCCGATACGATGAACTCGCATCACTGCTTTTCCGCTATCAAGTCACGAACGCACCTGCGAGCTGAATGGTGTCGCGCCCGTTCGCTGTGTCCGACTCATTCGACGGGCTGCAGCCGAACTTCTGCGTGGACTTCTGCCGACCATATCATCGTTGCTTCCGACCATGGCAGGCAACTACTTCATGGTCGCGATAGGCCGACTTTACCAACGTCAGACAGCAGGGTTCGCACCAATCTTAAGTTATGCCAGGTTATCGCCAGAGACCCGAGGATCGAACTGCAGGACACGTCGAATACCCCGGGGCTTCGAGCTACTGACGTGTGCACCAAATAGTGCGTGGTGCGTTATATGGGCATGAAGACAAAACCTGATGCCCGAAAACTGGATGGAGCCACCCAAGCCCACCTGAGAAAGCTCGTGGT
>NZ_CADIKL010000056.1 GCF_902859945.1 Paraburkholderia caffeinitolerans
CGTGGTTACCGACGTCGCCTACATGGGCAGCTACTCGCTCTATCACGTGCGCCTGCCCGGCGGCAAAACCATCGTCTCGAACCTCTCCAGCTCGCACCTCATGAACGAGGGGGCGCCGGCATGGAACGACGATGTCTATGTCTCGTGGTCGCCCGCCAGCGGCGTCGTGCTCACGCAATAAGGGAGAGGCCGAGATGAGTACTCCTTTGTCTACCACTACGCCCGCCGCCTCGCGCGGCGCGCTCGGGCGCATGCTTGCGCGCTTCCTGCCCTCGGGCCGCACCACGGTAATCGGCGTGCCGTTCCTGTGGCTCGCGCTGTTCTTCGCACTGCCGTTCGTGCTGGTGTTCAAGATCAGCTTCGCCGACCAGGCGATGAGCATTCCGCCGTATTCGAGCCTTGCCGAGATGAAAGACGGCATGGTGCACCTCTCGCTGCAACTGGGTCACTATGTCTTCCTGCTGCAGGACAGCCTCTATATCGCCACCTATATCAGCTCGCTGAAGATGGCGGCGGTCTCGACGTTCTTCTGTCTGCTGATCGGCTATCCCATTGCCTACTACATCGCGCGCTCGAATCCGGCCACGCGCAACATCCTCATGATGGCCGTGATGCTGCCGTTCTGGACCTCGTTCCTGATCCGCGTCTATGCATGGATCGGCATTCTCAAGGACGACGGCCTGCTCAATCACGCGCTCATCGCGATCGGCCTGATTCACTCGCCGCTGCGCCTCTATCACAGCGATGCGGGCGTCTATATCGGCATGGTCTATTCGTACCTGCCCTTCATGGTGATGCCGCTCTACGCGCACCTCGTGAAGATGGACCTCACGCTGCTCGAAGCCGCCTACGACCTCGGCGCGAAGCCGTGGGTCGCGTTCACGCGCATCACGCTGCCGCTCTCGAAGAACGGGATTATCGCCGGCAGCCTGCTGGTGTTCATTCCGGCGGTGGGCGAGTACGTGATTCCCGAACTGCTCGGCGGCGCGGACACACTCATGATCGGCCGCGTCATGTGGGATGAGTTTTTCAACAATATGGACTGGCCGATGGCCTCGGCGGTTACCGTCGCGATGGTCGGGCTGCTGCTCGTGCCGATGGCAGTCTTTCAGTACTACCAGGTCAAGGAACTGGAGGAAAGCAAATGATCAAGCCCAACCGCACACTTTCCACCGGCGTTCTCTCGCTGGGATTCCTGTTCCTCTATATCCCGATCATCAGCCTCGTGGTGTACTCGTTCAACGAGTCAAAACTCGTGACCGTGTGGTCGGGCTTCTCGCTCAAGTGGTACGCCGCACTGCTGCAGGACGACGAGTTGCTCAACGCCGCCTGGCTGTCGCTGAAGATCGGCCTCATGACCGCGTTCGCCTCGGTCGTGATCGGCACGTGGGCCGGCTTCGTGCTCGCGCGCTTCGGACGCTTTCGCGGCTTCACCCTGTTTGCCGGGATGATCAACGCGCCGCTCGTGATTCCCGAAGTGATCCAGGGCATCTCGCTGCTGCTGCTGTTCGTAGCGATGGAGCAGCTCATCGGCTGGCCGAAGGGCCGTGGCGTGATCACCATGTGGATCGGTCACGTGATGCTGTGCGTGTCCTATGTGGCGATCGTCGTGCAGTCTCGCGTGAAAGAACTCGACAAGTCGCTCGAAGAAGCCGCGCTCGACCTGGGCGCCACGCCGCTCAAGGTGTTCTTCGTGGTCACGCTGCCGCTCATTTCGCAGGCGCTGCTCTCGGGCTGGCTGCTCTCGTTCACGCTCTCGATCGACGACCTCGTGCTTTCAGCGTTCCTCTCCGGTCCCGGCTCGACCACGCTGCCGCTGGTGGTGTTCTCGCGCGTGCGCCTCGGTCTGAATCCGGAAATGAATGCGTTGGCCACGCTCTTCATCTGCGCGGTAACGATCGGCGTGATCGCGGTGAACCAGATGATGTCCGCGCGTGAAAAGAAGCGCATGCGCGACATGCAAATGGCCTTCGTGCAGCCCGATCCCTCGGAAGCCATCCAGAGCGCGGGACCGGGTGCGCCGGCCGGCGCGGTGGGCTCGCCGCTCGGCCGGCGCGCCGCTTGATGATCTGATCGCAGTCTACAAAGGCAGCGCGCGGCTCTTGGTGGTGGCGCGCGCCGCCGGCAACACGTTGCGGCACAGGGGATGTGTACGCCGCAGCGATTGCAATAACGACCCATACGGAGAATTTCAATGAAGAAGAAGTTAATCTGTTTGCTGGTGGCCGGGGCATTGCCGGGGCTCGCCTTCGCGGACACGACTAGCGACCAGATCAAGGCGCTGCAGCAGCAATTGAACGCGCTGCAAAAAGAGGTGAAATCGCTCAAGAGCGAACTTGCGGCGTCGAACAACACTGCAAAGGGAACGGCGAAATCCGCCACGGCGTCCTCGGGCACGGCAGGCGCGACGCTGGTCGCTGCGCCCGCGGTGGATCCGTCCTCGCCCGACTATGGAAACGCACAGGCCCATCTGACCAACGACCAGGTCGACCAGATGAAGCAGCAAATCGCGAACCAGCAAATGAAGGTCGATTCGCTCACCGACGCCGCCAACACTGGCCCGCTCGCGGGTCTTTCGGTCACCGGCTATATCGACCCGACGTACATCTACAACCGCGCGCCCGGCACCTCTTCGTTCCTGTTCGCGAACCATACCGGTTCGTACAACTACTACAACAGCACGTTCGGCGACGTCTACCTCGACATCAAGAAGACCTTCGGTGTCGGCCCGATGGCGCCTTCGGCCGAAATCACGCTCATGCCCAACCGCGGCAACGGCATCACGCTGCTGCAAAACGAGCATGGGGAGATCGGCAACAACATCTTGAACACGGCGGTCATCACGGTGCCGGTGACCTCCACGGGCACGTTCGTGGCCGGCCTCATGCCGAGCTTCGGCGGCTACGAGGTGCAGCAGTCGAACCAGATGCTCACGCTCACCCACAACCTGCTCTACGACTTCTCCGATCCGGGCAGCTATGTGGGCGTCGGCTGGAATTACTCGCCGAGCGGCAGCAACTGGGCGTGGAAATTCATGGTCGGCAACGAGCAGTACCGCACCTACGGCGCCGTCACGCAGACGGGCACGAACGCGCTGGGCGACCCGATCACCACCAGCAACAAGATCCCGACCTTCACGGCGCGCGTCGACTACACGTGGTCGAGCGCGCTCGATCTCGGCGGCTCGGTCAACGTGGGCCGCCAGACGCTGTCGAGCGCGATCGACTCCACGACCGGCCAGGCTGTCTATGGTCCGGGCGGCCAGGCATCGAGCTCGGGCGGCTACTTCTTCTTCGGCGAAGCCGACGCTGCCTACACGGCCGCGGACGTCCAGTACAACGCCGAAGTCGATTACGGCCAGCAGCAGCGCGCGGCGTTCAACGGCGGCAACGCGCAGTGGTATGGCCTCTCGCTGCTCGCGCACCGCAAGTTCTTCGCGCCGGTGGTGGGACGCATGGGCGTGACCGCGCGCTACGACGTGCTCGTCAACAACAAGAACGGCGGCGGCGGCGGCGGCATCGCGCTCAACGGCAACGGCATGGACCCGAACAACGGCTTCGGCATCGGTTCGGACTGCCTCACGAACTCGAAGGCGGGCGGCGGCTACGGCTTCGAATGCCACGGCGCGACGCGCCAGGACATCGCGCTCGACGTGCTGTTCTATGCGACGCAGCAGATCACCGTGAAGGTCGAATACCGCCACGACTGGGCCACGCAGAAGGTATTCCTGCGCGACGACGGCTCGTACAGCAAGAGCAACGACCTGCTGGGCGCGCAGTTCATCTACTCGTTCTAACGAGTGTGCGGCGGGCGGCGACGGGGGTGCACTCTCCCGCTCCCACCCGCCTTTTTTGTACGCTTCCCTTATGCTCAAATTCGCGAATCAGCCTCATGCGCCGTCGTGGTACGCGGCCAGCATCAACGACACGACCCGCCACCCCGTGCTGCAAGGCGCGCTGGATGCCGACATCTGCGTGATCGGCGCGGGTCTCACGGGCGTCTCGGCGGCGCTCAATCTTGCCGAACGCGGCTATCGCGTTGCGCTGCTCGAAGCTTCGAGGGTCGGCTGGGCCGCAAGCGGACGCAATGGCGGCCAGTTGATCGGCGGCTTTGCGTGCGGCATGGACACGTTCGCGCAATTCATGAATGAAGACGAGGTCAAGCAAATCTGGGCGATGGGCCTCGAAACGCTCGACATCGTGAAATCGCGCGTGGCGCGGCACCAGATCGATTGCGCGCTCACGCCGGGCTATTTCACCGCCGCGAACAAGCCACGCGACGTGGACGACCTCAAGCGCTCGCGCGACGAAGCCGCGAAGCGCTTCGGCTACGACGGATTCCGTTACGTCGATGGCGAGGGCGTGGGCCATTACGTGAAATCGGCGCGCTATCTTGGCGGTCTTTACGATCCCGATAGCGGGCATCTGCATCCGCTCAACTACACGCTCGGCCTCGCGCGCGCGGCGCGCGAAGCAGGCGTGCAACTCTTCGAAGACAGCGCGGTCACGCGCATTCGCGACGAGCACAGCGGACACATCGTCGAAACGGCACTGGGCCAGGTGCGCGCGAAGTTCGTTGTACTCGCGTGCAACACGTATCTCGGCACGCTCGCGCCGCAACTCGCGCGCAAGATCATGCCGGTCGGCACCTATGTGATCGCGACCGAAGCACTCGGCGCGGAGCGCATGGCGGCGCTAATGCCGGCGCAAACCGCCGTGTGTGACAGCCGCTTCGTGCTCGACTATTTCCGCCCCGCGCCCGACACGCGGCTCCTGTGGGGCGGCAAGGTCAGCTATTCGAAGCTCGCGCCGCGCAACCTCGGCGAAGCGATGCGCGCGGACATGCTCAAGACCTTCCCGCAACTCTCCGACGTGAAGGTGGACTACGCGTGGGGCGGCTTCGTCGACATCACGATGAACCGCGCACCGCATTTCGGCCGCCTGTCCCCCACGGTGTATTTCGCGCAGGGCTTCTCGGGCCATGGCGTGAACACCACGGGCCTCGCGGGCACCCTGATTGCCGAGGCGATTCACGGCCAGGCCGCGCGCTTCGACCTGTTCGGCAAGATCCGCCACCGCGACTTCCCCGGCGGCGCTACACTGCGAACCCCTGCCCTCGTGCTCGCGATGGCGTGGTATCGAATGAAGGATTGGCTCTGATGACTTTCGACCTCGACGCCCAGGCGGATGTGCTCGCCCGCGACTCGTACTATGAGGCCACCGCCACGCGCCCCGCCGACGACGACCCCGTGCTGGAAGGCGCGATCGACGCCGACGTCTGTGTGATCGGCGCGGGCTTCGCCGGCCTCTCAGTGGCGCTGGAATGCCGCGCGCGCGGGCTTTCGGTCGTGGTGCTCGATGCGCATCGGCCCGGCTGGGGCGCATCGGGACGCAACGGCGGCCAGACCCTGGTGGGCTTCGCGAAAGACGAGGTGCTCGAAAAGCAGCTTGGCGACGCGGGGATTCGCGCGGCATGGGCGCTGTCCATCGAGGGCGTGGCGCTGGTGCGCGAGCGCATCGCGCGCCATGGCATCGACTGCGATTTCACACCCGGCTACGTGACGGTCGCCACGAAGCCCAAGCGCGTGCCCGACCTGCGCGCATGGATGGACGCCGCGCGCACGCGCTGGGGCTACGACAAGCTCGAATGGCTGGACACCGACGCCACGCGTGCGCGCGTGAATTCGCAAAGCTACCTGGCGGGCGTCCACGATCCGTTCTCGGGACATCTGCATCCGCTCAAGTACTGCCTCGGTCTCGCCGATGCGGCGCGCAAGGAAGGCGCTCGTCTCTTCGCGCATTCACGCGCGCTCGACGTTGTGCGGGGCGCGCGGCCGGTCGTGAAGACCGCGCGCGGCGAGGTGCGCTGCCGCTTCGTGGTGTCGTGCTGCAACGCCGCGCCTGGCGGCGTGCTGCCCGCGCCCATTGCGGCGCGCATCGCGCCCATCGCCTCGTACATCATCGCGACAGAACCGCTCGGGCGGGCGCGCGCGCAAGCGCTCATGCCCAGCCGCGCGGCCATTTGCGACAACAATTTCTTCCTTGACTATTTCCGCCTCTCCGCCGATGACCGCCTGCTGTTCGGCGGCCGCGCCGACTCAACAGGCGCGGCGCCCGCGCAGCTCACCGAGGCGATGAAGCGGCGTATGACCGGCGTGTTCCCGCAACTCGAAGGCGTGGGCGTGGACTATGCATGGGGCGGCTTCGTGGACGTCACGCGCAATCGCGCGCCCGACTTCGGCGCGGTCGATCCGAATTATTACTACATGCAGGGGTTTTCCGGGCACGGCGTGGCGCTCACGGGCATCGCGGGGCGTGTGGTTACTCAAGCCATCGCAGGCGAGCGCGCGGCGTTCGATCTGTTTTCACGCGTGCGTCACGCGCGCTTTCCGGGCGGCCCCGCGTGGCGCAGGCCTGCGCTCGAGATCGGGATGATGTATCACCGGGTGAGAGAGATGTTTTAGGGCGTCGCCGTTGAGAGCATCGCCTTCAACACTTCCGCCAGCGCCGACATGAGCGCATCCGACGCCTCGGGCGTGGCCTCGGCATAGCCGAGCAGAAAGCCGTTGTACCGCACTGCTTCGCGATTCAAGCGCCCCTCCTCGCCATCGAGACAAAACGCGCTGAGCGGCGAAAGCGCAAGACCGCATGCGCGCGCCGCCTCGCTCACAGCCGCGTCGGCGAGCGGCGCATCCAGGCGCACGCTCAGGTGCATGCCGCCCGCGTCGGCGGACACGGTCATGAGCCCCGCGAGATGTTTTTCGATCGCGGCCACGAGGCCGTCGCGGCGCGTCTCGTAGAGCTTGCGCATGCGGCGCAGATGCCGCGCGTAGCGGCCGCTTTCGATGAAGTCGGCGAGCGCCGCCTGCTCGGCCACGCGCCCCTGGCGCATGAGCGTGCGATGCGCCGCCGCCACCTGCGCCACAACCTGGCGAGGCACGATCATGAAGCCGAGACGCAGCGCCGGAAAAAGCGTCTTGCTGAAGGTGCCCAGGTAGATCACGGGCGTGTCGTCCGCGAGGCCCTGGATCGACGGCAGCGGCGGGCCGTCGTGGCGCAGTTCGCTGTCGTAGTCGTCTTCGATGATCCACGCACCGCACGCGCGCGCCTGCTCGATCAGCGCGAGACGCCGCTCGAGGCTCAACACGCAGCCGAGCGGATATTGATGCGAAGGCGTGAGATACACGAGACGCGGCGGCGCTGCGCGCCAGTCCTCATCGCGCGCGGCCATGCCCGCGGCGTCCACCGGCACCGGCACGAGCGTGAGCCCGGCCGCCAGCATCGCCACGCGCGCGCCCAGATAACCCGGATTTTCGATCCACACGCGCTCGCCTTCGTCAGCGAAGAAACGCGCGCACAGGGCGAGGCTCGTTTGCGTGCCGTCCGTGATGAACACCTGGTCGGGCTGGCAGCGCACGCCGCGCGACACGCGCACGTATTGCGCAATGGCATGGCGCAGCACCGGCAGGCCCGCGCTGTCGCCGTAGCCCAGTTCGCTCGGGTCCACCTCGCGCATCGCGCGCTCGACGCTGGTGCGCCACTGCGCGAGCGGAAACGCATCGAGCGCGGGCGTGCCCGGCCGCAACGCCGTCACGCCGTCGCTGCGGCGTGGTGGCAACTCGCGGACGCGGCGCGAAAGCTGCGGCGCGCTGTGGTCGTCGTGCGCCAGCACGCGCGTGGCAGGTGGCGCAACGCCTGGCTTCACGCCGTTGACGATGGAGCCATGACGCGTGGCGGTGACGAAACCCTCCTCCACCAGCCGCTCATACGCATAAAGCACCGAATTGCGCGCGATGCCCAGCTCCTCGGCCAGCGTGCGGCTCGAAGCGAGGCGCGTGCCGCACACGATATCGCCGTCGAGAATCGCGCGGCGCAGGCTCTCGTAGAGCAGATCCTGTTGCGTGAGGCGTCGTGAAGCGCTCGCGCGCGCACGGCGCTCGTAAGCGGCCATCATCAGCGCGTAGTCCAATCTCGTGGCTCCATATTTTGTGGCTTGAGTGGGACTAACAATGGTGCCACAAATCGCTTACGCTGAAGCCTGCATTCGCATGGAGAATGTGATGGAGGTCATGCAGCCCACCCGGAACCGCATGCAAGCAACGCCTGGCCGGCGGCAGGCGCGCACGCGCGCAGCGTGCGCGATCGCCCTCGCGCTGAGTCTCGCAGGATGGGCCTACTGGCGCGCGGACCCGGCAGCGCAGGCGCGCGAAGCGTATCGCGCGTGCGCGGGCGAAGCCGCGAGCGCATTGCACGCGCCCGACGTCAAGCGCCGCACGCAGGCGCTGCAGACCCTGACCGATTGCGCGGCGCAGCGCTAGAGCCGCGGCAAGCCCACCACCCCAAGGAGAACGAATTTGAGCCCGACGATCCACGTGCGCGAAGTCACGCCCGCCGACTACGACGCATGGCGCCCGCTCTGGGACGGCTATAACCACTTCTATGGCCGCTCCGGCCCCACCGCGCTGCCCGAGGCGATCACGCAAACCACGTGGACGCGCTTCTTCGACGGCTACGAGCCCATGCACGCCTTCGTCGCGCTGCAAGGCGAACGCATGGTGGGCCTCGTGCACTTCATCTATCACCGCAACACCACGCTCGAGGGCCCGATCTGCTATTTGCAGGATCTGTTCACGAGCGAGGATGCACGCGGCAAGGGCGTGGGACGCGCGCTGATCGAAGCGGTGTATGCGCACGCGAAAGCTTCGAATTCGGCGCGCGTCTACTGGCACACGCACGAAACGAATCACACGGCCATGCGCCTTTACGACGCCGTGGCCGACAAGCCAGGCTTCGTCATGTATCGCAAGAACGTGTGAGGCGCGAGCGTTCTCAGTCGAGATCTTTCACGAGCGCGGCGCGCACGTCGCAGTCGATAATCTGGTCCGGCACGCGATAGTTTGGGTGATCGCAGCCGATCATGAGCGCCGCGCCCTCGCGCAGGCGCTTTTTCATTGGCGACGTGAGTTCGAAGCGCACGAAGTGCACCGCCGAGGTCTTCTCGGCGTTGTCGCGCTCGAGGTCTTCGTCGGCAATGGCGTAGACGGGCGGCTCCCCCTCCACCTGCAGAAAGACGCGGTCTTCGATGCCGATGAGCCGCGCCAGCGCCGCGCGCCGCTCGATCTCGTTCTCGTACTCGATCTGCATCGTGGCCTTGAGGTTGCTTCCGTCCGGCACCAGCGGCAAATAGGCGTCGAGCTCGCCCTGGATGCCGTCTTCCTCGAAGATCTTCTCGATGTGCAGCATCTCCTGGATCTGATAGCGGATCGTCGCTTCGTCTTCGAAGAGAAAGGTCAGGTGATTGCCCAGCGCCACGGCGCGGCGTTTCTTGTGCTCGATGATGCGGTTGCGTATCTCGGTGCGCTGCTTCGCATAGGCTTCGAGCGAGAGCAGCGAGTTTCTTGCGATCATCATCAGGTGTACCTCATGCGTGAATGCTTTAGGGTCCGGCACGCCGGACCCTATTTACATTGCAATCCTTATCAAATCCCATAGGCGCGGCGCAGCAGCGTAAGCGGATGCGCGAGCGGCGGGCCGCCTTGGGCGTTGCCGAGCTTGTTCTCGTCGATGCCCTGCACGATGTGATGCCCCGCGAGCTGGCAATCCGAGGAGACGAAATCGGGCTCGCCCTGCGCCATCTGCTTGAACACGGGCGCGCCAATTTTCATCGCCATCGCGTGAAACTCCTTCTTCACGCCGAAGGTGCCCGCGTGACCCGAGCAGCGCTCGACCACGTTGACCTTGGTTTCGGGCACGAGCGAAAGCAGGTCGGAGGTCTTGCGGCCGATGTTCTGCACGCGCGCGTGGCAAGGTACGTGATACGAGACATTGCCGAGCGGGGTGCGGAAATCGGTCTTGAGCAGGCCGTCGCGGTTGCGCGCCACGAAGTATTCGAACGGGTCCCAGAACGCTTCGCTCACGGCGCGCGTGTCGGCGTCGTCGGGGAACATCAGTGGCAGCTCGTGCTTGTACATCAGCACGCAGCTCGGCACCGCGCCCAGCAGCGCATAGCCTTCGCGCGCGTACTGCGCGAGCACCGGCATGTTCTCGGCCTGCTTCTTCGCCACGCCTTCGAGGTTGCCCTGTTCGAGCAGCGGCATGCCGCAGCACGCCTCGCTCTTCACCAGCACGTACGGAATGGCGTTGTGATCGAGCACCGCCAGCAGGTCATGGCCGATGCCCGGTTCGTTGAAATTCACATAGCAAGTGGCGTAGATCGCGACCTTGCCCGGCGTGCGCTCGCCGTCGCGCACCTCGCTCGCCGTGGCCTTGCTTGCCGCGCTGCGGAACTTGCGCGCGGCAAACGACGGCAGCCACGCTTTGCGGTCCACGCCCAGCGCATCTTCCATCACGGCGCGCATCGCCTTCGTGCCGTTCACCGCGTTGACGGTTTGCGTGACCACCGGAATGCCCGCGAGATGGCCGAGCGCGTCGGTGTTCGAGAGCACACGGTCGCGCAGCTGCACCTCGCCGTTGCGGTAATGAATGGCCTTCGCGCGCAACATCAGATGCGGGAAATCCACGTTCCACGGATGCGGCGGCACATAGGGACACTTCGTCATGTAGCAGAGGTCGCACAGATAGCACTGGTCGACCACTTTCGGAAATTGGGCCTTGTCGACGTCGTGGGCTTCGCCGCTATCGGTTTCGTCGACGAGATCGAATAACGCCGGAAACGCACCGCAGAGCGAAACGCAGCGCCGGCAACCCGCGCAGATATCGAACACGCGCGTGAGCTCGGTGTCGAGCTGCGCCTGGTCGTAGAACGCGTCGGATCGCCAGTCGAGCGGGTGGCGGGTCGGCGCTTCGAGACTGCCTTCCTTGTGGGGCATGACGTCTCCGGTTCTAGTTGTTTCTTCTGGTTATAAGGGTGCGTTCGCGCAGGCACACGAAAAGCACCGCGAAAGACACGCGAAATGCGGCGCGCGCGGGCGAGCCTCGCGCGCGCGGTGGCGGCCCTGTGACCGCGGCCCTAGTCGGTCAGGGCGTCCAGTGCCTTCGTATAGCGGTTCGCGTGGCTGCGCTCCGCCTTGGCGAGCGTCTCGAACCAATTGGCGATTTCGTCGAAGCCTTCGTCGCGCGCGACCTTGGCCATGCCGGGATACATATCCGTGTATTCGTGCGTTTCGCCCGCGATCGCCGACTGCAGATTCAGACGCGAACTGCCGAACGGCAAACCCGTCGCGGGGTCGCCTACGGCTTCCAGATACTCGAGGTGGCCGTGCGCGTGGCCGGTTTCGCCTTCGGCGGTCGAGCGGAACAGCGCGGCGACGTCGTTCTGGCCTTCCACATCGGCCTTGGCCGCGAAATAGAGGTAGCGGCGATTCGCCTGCGATTCGCCCGCGAAGGCGTCCTTGAGATTTTGTTCCGTCTTCGAGCCTTTGAGCTGTGCCATCTATGCCTCCTTCAAACTTCCGGATTCGGGGGGACGCGGCGCTGCGCATCTTCGTGCGGTGCAGCAGGGCATGAGCGCGGTCTACGCCGCTCTATCAATTTAGGAAATGTCGTTTGTGTTCCCAATTGTGATTTTCAATCCCGCCGATAGCCGGACGGTCTCCGGCCCAGCGACGCCTTGCCGCACGCGCTGGGCACCCTTATACGGCGGGCCTGTGCGACCGGCCTATCCCAATATATGTATAAAGGCCTTGAACACCGAATCATCCGACCTAGACTTAGTTTTCGGCCAGATTCGCGCGCCCGCCCGCGCGCCCTTTTGAAGCCATTTCGGAGCTCACATGCGATTGACTATTTTGATCAACGGTCCGGACCCGACTGTGAATCATGACTTTGCCGTGCTCTGGCTCGATACCGACCAGCAACGCTGGTCGCGCGAGTCGCACGATGGCATCGACCTTCCCGCCTGGGGCGAGATGCGCGATGCAGATGGTGTGACGGCGCTATGCGCGCCGCTCGACGATTCTCCCCTCTGTACCCTGCGCGGCCTGCACGTGAACCGCCGCCAGGAAATCAGTTCGGCCCACGGCGACGCCACGTGGTCGTGCGAAACCTCGCACGCGCACATGGAAGGCCAATGGCGCCTGCAGGCTGTGGACCGCCAGATGGTCCACGCCGAAAACGCGCTGTTCGCGGGCTGATGCATCGCGCGTAGCCCGCGCGCTTCACTCCTCCAGCTTTCCCGCCTTGCGGCGTCGCCCTTCCGGCGGCGCCGCATTGTTTTGCTGCGCGCGCACCTGAGTTCGAGATGGCCGTGCGCAGTCTCGCCCGCTATACTTTCACGCCCTTACAGGTCCTTTCAGGAACGCGACGGCACGCGCACGATACCCACGACGCGCGCGCCGCTTACGCATTCCGGGGCCATCCCCGACTCGCTGCTTTGCCGTTTTTGCCGATTTGCCGATGAAGAAGCTGTTTGCCTGCCTGACCCTGGCCCTTGCCGGCCACGCGTTCGCCGCACCCGCCGTGCCTACTGCACCTGCAGCACCCGCAACGTCCGCCTGCGCCCAGTTGGTTCCGGGCGGCCAGTTCCCCACGCTCAGCAACCCGCGCATGGCGCCGAAAACGCGCATGCTCTGCTATTCCGATTTCGTGGTGCTGCACTCGGGCGTCACGCACGGCCCGCTCTGGTCGGCGGAACACCTGACACGCGATCACCTCGAAGCCGCGAAGGACATGACGCGCACGAACCGCTTCTTCGAAGACGAGCGCCTGCCCGCCGGCGAAGGCGCGACGCTCGCCGACTACAAGCGCAGCGGCTTCGACCGCGGCCACATGAGTCCCGCAGGCAACCGCTGGAACCCGCAGGCGATGGCCGAATCGTTCTCGCTCGCGAACATCGTGCCGCAGAACCGTGAGAACAATCAGCGGCTGTGGTCCCATATCGAAACAGCGGTGCGCAAGCTCGCGACGAAATACGGCGACGCCTATGTCGTAACCGGGCCGCTCTTCTCGGGCGCGCAGTTGCAGACGATCGGCGCGTCGCGCGTGCTGGTGCCCACGCAGATCTTCAAGGTGGTGTACGTGCCCTCGCAGCAGTTGGCGTTCGCCATCGTCGCGAACAACACGAGCGTCGATAGCTATGACGTGCGTTCGGTGCGCGACCTCGAAACGCAAAGCGGCATTGCGTTCCCGGGCATTCCCGCGAACGTCGCCGCGCGGGCGTCAGTGTCGTTCAACGGCCGCGCATTTGCCGTGCGCAAATGGGGCTGGTAAGAACCGTGTGACGAAGGCCGGCCGCGCGCCGGCTACCACTACGAATCGCTATAAATCGAGCCGCGAAACCTTGGTGCCTTCGAGCGAGGCGCCCGCCATCAGGCCGGCGTTGGTGAGCACGAAGGCCTCGATCGGATTGACCGCCGTGGTCGTATCGATCTGCCCGTTCGCGCCCATCTTCACGAGCGCGACGGTGGCGTCCGCGCCCGCCTTCCAGCCGCTGCTGCGCTTGAAACGCTCCAAGGCGCCCCGGGTCATGAAGGCATAAAAAACGGCGCGCGACTGTGCGCCGATCTGGAAGCCGAACGAGCCCGCCGTGGTGCTGAAGTAGCCGACGGAGCGGCCATCGGCGCGCAACGCGCCGCGCCCGTACTCGCCGCCCACGCCAAAGGCCGCGCCCACCACCTCGGGAAACACCAGCACGGCGCTGGACTTGCCCACCAGCTCGCGCGAGCCCTTCACCGTGCCATAGAGACGCGCCAGCGCGGCATCGACATCAGTGTCGATCTCGCGGCGCAGGCGGGCGTTCTTTTCCGCGGCGGCGTCGGCATTGCCGGGCCCTGTTGTGGTGCACGCGCCCAGCACCGTGAACGACGCCAGCGACGCCATCGATGCAGCAGTTCGCCCACCCGCCGCGATGAATTGCCTTCTGTTCATTTTGCTTCGCACTCCCATTGAACTACGGCTGCTTGCGCGGCAATTGCGCAAGCGGATCGACCGGCTTGCCGTTCTCGCGAACTTCGAACAGCAGCGCGCCCACGCCCACCGCGTCCGCGCCGCTCGTGGCGATCTGCTGGCCCAGCTTCACGGTGTCGCCCTGCTTCACAAGCAGCCGGCCGTTGCGGCCATACGCGGTGATCAGGTGCGCGTCGTGCTTGACGATGACGAGCTTGCCGTAGCCCTTGATGCCGCTGCCGGCATACATCACGCGCCCCGCCGCTGCCGCCTTCACAGGCGCGCCCGGCGCACACGCGACGACGATGCCCCGCTGCTTGCCAGGCGCGAACGGCGTGACGACGCTCCCGCTCACCGGCCAGGCGAGCCGCGCATTGGTGCGCGCAGCGGCGGCGGGCGGGACGGGCGCGTTCGCGCTCGGGGCCGAAGGCGCGGCGGCCGGCGGCGGCGATGCGGGCGCCGCCAGGCTTTTGGCGGGCGCGGAACCAGGAGTGGGTGCCGCGACGGATGCCTTCACGGGCGGCGCAACTCGCAGCAGTTGCCCCACTTTCACCGTGCCCGAAGCGGGCAGCTTGTTCCAGGCGGCGATATCGGCGGCGCGTTGCTTGTGGGTGACCGCAATGCGACTGAGCGTGTCGCCGGCCTTGACGCGATAAAACTCGGCCGTGGCGCTGGATGGCGGCACTTCGGCCACCACAGCCGGAGCCGATGTTTCGATCGGCGTCGCGCTCGGGGCCGACGAAGGCGCGGCGGCCTCGCTGGCGGCGGCCGGCGCGTCGTCGGCCACGGAGGCGGACGAATGCCACGGTGTGACCGTGCAGGCGCCGAGCATGGCGGCGGACGCGGCAGCGATGGCCACGGCCGCAGCGATTTCGGCACCCTTGTCTAGAATTCCCATGACGCTCCTTGTTCGACCTGCAGGAATATCTGCGCCGAGCGGCGCAGGTGCGTCATGATCAAGGGTTTGCCGCGAAGCGCAGCGGATTCGCGTGCCAGTTCTGACTCACGTCAAGATGAACGACATGCGGGCGGGATGCGGCGGATTTTCGGGAAGATGTTTGATGGCGTAGCGGACCGCTTCTTATAATGCGGGCCCGCGCATCGCGCTCAAGGAGGAACTGAAGGTGTTCGACGCATACGCAAACGACGACGATGTCCTGAACGTGCAAGGCGACGCGCTCACGCTCACGAACGGCACCACGCGCGTGACGCTTGCCGGCACGCTCGAACTCACGCGCGACAAACGCGGCCTCGCCGCCGCGCTCGCGCTGAAGGCCGCGCTCGACAGCGTGGTCGCGAAGCTCCAGGCCGACCCGCACTTGCCCGCGCAGGTCAAGGACGAGCCGGACGCGAAGCCCGGCGTCGTCGACAACCCGTTCAACTGATATCGCCGCGGCGGCAACGCCTCTCAAGAAAACGCCGGGCCGCCCCAAGTTTTCTTGAACCCCCTCGGGGGGCCTGACGCGAAGCGGCAGGTCCGGGGGCGCTCAGAACGGCTTGCCTTCGCTGGTCTTCCACGCGGCCATGAGCGTGTTGGACGGCAGCGTTTCGTCGAGCAGTTTCTTCGCGCTCGCGGCGCCCGCAATCGGCAGCCCGGTCGGATCGATCGCGCCGATCTGCGCGAGCACCGAGGCCTGGTCCCAATAGATGTGCTCGTTATAGAGCTTGCTGCCGCGAAAGCAGATCACGGCGAGCATCGGCACCTCGAAGTACTTGCCGGTGGGCGCGAGGCCGGGAAGCAGCCAGTCGATCTCGCGGTCGTGCGTGCAGCAGAAGATGAACTCGTCCACCACGCGGTCCGAGCCGATCGTGCGCGAGATCGGGATCAGGCGCGTATCGGCGGGATTCGAATGCACGAAGTGGTGCGTGTAGAAGCGCTTGAGCTCGTCGTGGCCCACGCCGCCCGTCATCGTCGGGATGTGGTTGACGTAGGGCTGCGCCACCATCGTCGGCATGACATCGCTGGGGTTGCGCGTGACGAACTCGTGGTAGCAGTGCTCCTCCCACAACGCGTTGAAGTCGTAGATGGGGCCGAGCACGCGGCGCAGCATCGCGAGCGAGCGCGAATACGCCATCATCGTGGCGGGCTTGTCGTAGTGCGGCCGCGATGGCGCGGCGAACGCGTGATCGCAGCCCGGGTACGTGTAAAGCTCGACGCCGGGCTTGTCGGCCAGCGCCTCGGTGATGCGCTCGCGCGTGGCCGCGTCGCAATAGGGATCCTCGCCCGCGAAGTGGAGCATGAACGGGCACTGGATCTTGTCGGCTTCGTCGAGATAATCCTCGAGGCTCACGGCGTAGTAGCCAATCGCGCAATCGGCGTCGGTGCGCGCGGCGGCAAGATAGGCGAGGCGGCCGCCGAGGCAATAGCCGATCACGCCCGCCTTGCCCCGATGCGATGCGTGAGCGCGCAGGGCAGCGAGCGTCGAGGCGATGTCGTCCACGGCGAGGTCGTTGTCGAAGCGACCCAGCAAGGAGAAGGCCTTCGCGCTGTCGGCTTCTCCGTAGCCAAGATCGAGATTCGGCTCGAGCCGCCAGTACAGGTCCGGCACCATCACGACGTAGCCTTCCTCCGCGTAACGGTCGGCAAGACCGCGCATGTAGTCGCTCACGCCGTACACATCCTGCAGCAGCACGAGGCCCGGGCCGCTGCCCTCCGGCGGCAGCGCCGTGTAGGCGCGGAATTCGCCGCCGTCGCGCGACTTCACCTGGGTCCATTGTCCATTCATGCGCTTGTCTCCTTGTCGTTGTGGCCGGCCTTCAGCCAGATCGGCGAATCCGTCGTGCGTGGCGCGCTGTTACGCCACCGCGCCAAATCCCCCCTCAGCCGCGAGCGGCGGCAGCGCCGCTTCGCCGCGTATCCACGCGTGATTCGCGAGCTGGGCCATTTCGCGGTCGCCGCGGCTGTCGCCGTAGGCGTAGAGCGTTGCGGGCGCATCCTTGCCCCACCATGCGCGCAGCCGCGCGACCTTTTCCGGGCCCCAGCAATTGCGGCCCGCGAGCCGCCCAGTGTAGACCCCATCGCGCCATTCGAGCTCGCTCGCGAGCACCGTGCCGATGCCCATGCTCGGCGCCCACTTGCGCAGATAAATCGAAGGCGACGCGCTCACGAGCACCACCTCGTGCCCGAGCGCCTGATGCTCGCGGATGCGCGCCAGCATCTCGGGTCGCAGCAGCGCGGGCAAGCCCGTGTCGACGAAGCGCTGCGCGGCGGCTTCGAGCGCTTCGCGGCGCACCGGGCCAAGCGCCGCGTAGAGAAAGCGCGCCTTGGTGCGACCCCGCTCGGCCCAGCCGGGCGCGATGCCGGCAAGCCACGGCAGGCAGCGCAGCACGGCGAGCGCGAAGCGCGTGCTGCCGGCGGCGTCTAGCATGAAGGCGCGGAAGCTGTCGGACGTGGTGATGGTGCCGTCGAAATCGAAGGCGGCTACGACGCGGTTGTTCATGAAGCGGAATCGGAAAGCGCCACGGTCAGGGGCGTGGGGTTATGGACAGCAAGCCGGCGTCATTGTCGACGCAAACGGCGCGCTGCCGCAATGGCGCGGCCATGCTCCACGCAGGCAGCCCGGCTTTGTGTATCGATGTTGATACTATCGATCAATATCGATACATGTGCGTTGCGCAGCGCCACGAGGCCGTCACAAGGTCATAATCATCGCGCAGACAATGAGGCCTTCATGAGAACCCTGACCGATCAGCTCACGCAGTACGCCGAATACCATCGCGACGTCCGCAACATCGCCACGCACTTCGTCGGCATCCCGATGATCGTGCTCGCGCTCGCCGTGCTGCTGTCGCGTCCCGTGCTGGGGCACCTCGGCGGATGGCCGCTCTCGCCCGCGTGGCTCCTGTTCGGCGCCACGACGCTCTATTACCTCGTGCTAGACGTGCCGCTCGGCCTCATGATGGCCGTCGTTTCGGCGGCCTGCCTCGGGTTCGGCGCGTGGCTCGCGCAGCAAGGCACGGCGGCCTGGCTCGCGGGCGGCATCGGGCTGTTCGTGGTGGGGTGGGTGTTCCAGTTCGTCGGGCACATCGCGTGGGAGCATCGCAAGCCCGCGTTCGCCGACGACCTGATCGGGCTCATCGTCGGCCCGCTTTTCGTGCTCGCCGAGGCGCTGTTCGGGCTCGGCTGGCGTCCGGCCTTGCGCGCGGCCATCGAGGCCAAGGCGGGGCCCACGCGCATCAATCCCCCGCGCGGGCACGCGGCCCGGCCGTAACCGGATCATCCTCCCGACAGCCTCACCAGCCGCGCGCCATGCACGGCCGTCAACGCGACGGCGATCCAGATTGGCACGTAGGTTCCCAGCTCGCGCAGCCCGAACGGCTCGCGCAGCAGCACCACCGAGACGAGCACGAGCAGCACCGGCTCGACATAGCCGAGGACGCCGAAGAGCGCCATCGGCAACAGGCGGCTCGCCTTCAGATAGCACGCGAGCGCCACGGTGCTGATCACGCCGAGCCCCGGCAGCAGCGCCCACGCGAGCAGCTTATGCGAGTCGAGCAGCGCGAGCGAGCCGCCCGTGTGCACCTCGATGGCGGCCACGGGCAGCAACAGCATCATTTCGATCGAGAAGGTCACGAGCGAATCCGCGTGAATCTTGCGGCGCAGCACGAAGTACGGCGGATAGCCGAGCGCGACGAGCAGCGTCGGCCACGAGAACGCGTGCGTCACCCAGAGTTCGTGCGCGACGCCCGCGGCCGCGCACGCGACCGCGATCCACTGCAGCGCCTCGAGCCGCTCGTGGTAGTAGTAGCGCCCCACCAGCACCATCACGAGCGGCAACATGAAATAGCCGAGCGAGACTTCCAGCAGGCGCCCGTGTAGCGGCGCCCAGAGGAACACCCACAACTGCAGGCCGAGCAGCCCGGCGCTGGCCACGAGCATGAGCGCGGTGCGCGGCTCCCTGAACGCGCGCGCGAGCAATTCCAGCAGTTGCGGCGCGCGTGAGCGCAGAATCACCAGCGCGAGCGCGCCGGGCGCGGTCCAGATCACGCGCCAGGCGAAGATGTCGAGCCCGTCGAGCGGGGCGAGCAGCAGCGTATAGCTGGACATCAGCGCGAACAGCGTGGACGCCCCCACGGAAAGCGTGATGCCGCGCCTGGGCTCGTACGTATTCACCGACATGGCGAGGCGCCGCGCGAGCGTGAGAAAAACAGGGCGCGAGTGCGAGCGCTAGAGATGCGCCGCGCGCCGGCCTCCCAGAAAAAACCGGGAGGCGTTGGAAAAAATATTGTCATTTGAATCGGCTATTGAATTAGCAGCGGCGGGCGTTGCCACGCTGTCAGTCCGATTCTAATGCGCCGCGCACCGCCCCGGGACGGCGGGCATGGGCAATGCGACGTCCGCCGGAGCAGCGAGATCCGCAATTTAGTCCGTGAAATGTCTGTTGCTGTGGACTAGAACATAAATCTCGCTACGGAGCCGCCCTGCTGCCGCGCGCGAGGAAAACCTTCTGCGCACCGGCAGCCAGCCGTCCAACGCACACAGGAGTGCGCATGACCCAATCCGCGTCCCGTTCCGCCCGTTCCTCCCGTTCCAATGCGCAGCAGAATTCGCTTACCGGCTTCGCCGCCGATTTTGCCGCCGAGGTCCGCGCGGGTCTCACCCACGCGCCGCAGAAAGAACTGCCGTCGAAGTACCTCTACGACGAAGTCGGCTCGGCGCTGTTCGAGGTGATCACGGTGCTGCCCGAATACGGCGTCACGCGCGCCGAGGAACGTCTGCTCACGCGCCATGCCGCCGAAATCGTCGAGGCGCTGCCCGCCGATGTCGTCGTCGCCGAACTCGGCAGCGGCAGCGGGCGCAAGACGCGCCGCATTCTCGAAGCGCTCTCGCGCAAACGCCCGACCTCGCCCACTTCGTATTGCCCGATCGAGATCTCGCGCACCGCCTTGCAGCTCTGCCGGCGCGAACTCGCGGACATCGAGCGCATCTCCATCGTCGGCTACGAGCGCGATTATCTGGCCGGGCTCGCCGAAGTGAGCCGCCAGCGCAAGCACGGCGAGCGCCTGTGCGTGCTCTTTCTCGGCAGCACGATCGGCAATTTCGCGCGGCTCGCGGCCACGCGTTTTTTGCGCGACATCCGCGCGATGCTGCGCGCGGGCGACACGCTGTTGCTGGGCACCGATCTCGTGAAGCCCGTACCCACGCTGATCGCCGCCTACGACGACGCCATCGGCGCCACCGCCGCGTTTAACCTGAACCTGCTCGCGCGCATCAACCGCGAACTCGACGGCGACTTCGACCTGCACGATTTCGAGCACGTCGCGCGCTTCAACCCCGATGCGCGCAGCGTCGAGATGCATCTGCGCGCGCGGCGCCGGGTCTCGGCGCGCGTGGGCGCGGCGCGGCTCGCGGTCGAGCTGGAAGCGGGCGAGACCATCTGGACCGAGAGCAGCCACAAGTACCACGCCGATGAAATCCCCGCGATCGCAGCGGATGCGGGCTTCGAATGCGCGCGGCAGTGGGTCGAGAAGGAATGGGGGTTCGCGGAGAGTCTGCTAGCTGCTGCGTGAGAGCCCGACGTTATCGCGAAGTCGGGCAGCCTCAGTGCTGCTCGAAACGCTCGTAGCGCTTCCCGGTGTGCCGCTCCTCGCTCTCCACCGAACTCACGCGCGCGGCGGGCGGGCCGTGGCGCAGCCAGGACAGCATGCGGTCCACCTGGTTCGCGGTGCCCTGGATCACCGCCTCCACCGAGCCGTCCTCCAGGTTGGCGACATAGCCGCGAATGCGCAGCGCGTGCGCCTGGCGCACCGTTGCGTGGCGAAAGCCCACGCCTTGCACCGTTCCGTGCACGCGCACGTAATACGTTTCAAGGCGTGCATCCAGATCCGGTTCGCTCATCGTTCAATCTCCTTCGTCGTGCATTTCGCGGTGCATTCATTACGCCAGGCATTGTAGACGCCATGCCGCCGCGCGCCACGTACAATCCGTGCCACGCCAGCGGCGCACCGCACCGCTCCTCGAACCCGCAAGCCAATCCAGAATGACCGACACCTCCCGCGCCAACAAGGACCTCGTGCTGATCACCGGCGCGTCCGGCTTCGTGGGCTCGGCCGTGGCCCGCATCGCGCAGGAAAAGGGCTACGCCGTGCGCGTGCTGGTGCGCGCGACGAGCCCGCGCAAGAATCTCGAAGCGCTCGACGCCGAAATCGTCACCGGCGACATGCGCGACTCCGCCTCGATGCGCCGCGCGCTCGACGGCGTGCGCTATCTCTTTCACGTGGCCGCCGACTATCGCCTCTGGGCGCCCGATCCGCACGAGATCGAGCGCGCCAATCTCGAAGGCGCCGAGGCCACCATGCGCGCGGCGCTCGACGCGGGCGTGGAGCGCATCGTCTATACGAGCAGCGTGGCCACGCTCAAGGTCACGAGCTCGGGCAACTCCGCCGACGAAACCTCGCCGCTCACGGCTGAGCAAGCCATCGGCGTGTACAAGCGCAGCAAAGTGCTCTCGGAGCGCGCCGTGGAGCGCATGATCGCGCGCGACGGCCTGCCCGCGGTGATCGTCAATCCGTCCACGCCCATTGGCCCGCGCGACGTGAAGCCCACGCCCACGGGCCGCATCATCGTCGAGGCGGCCACGGGCAAGATTCCCGCATTCGTCGACACGGGCCTGAACCTCGTGCACGTCGACGACGTCGCGAACGGTCACTTCCTCGCGCTCGAACGCGGGCGCATCGGCGAGCGCTATATCCTCGGCGGCGAGAACCTGCCGCTTCAGCAGATGCTCGCCGACATCGCGGGCATCGTGGGCCGCAAGCCGCCCACCATCGCGCTGCCGCGCTGGCCGCTCTACCCGCTCGCAATGGGCGCGGAGGCCGTGGCGCGCTTCACGAAGCGCGAGCCGTTCGTGACCGTGGACGCGCTCAAGATGTCGAAGAACAAGATGTACTTCACGTCGGCGAAGGCGGAGCGCGAGCTTGGCTATCGCGCGCGGCCTTATCGCGAAGGGTTGAAAGACGCGCTCGCGTGGTTCCGCGAGGCGGGGTATCTGGGCGCGAAGTAAGCGCCGCGCGAGACGCGCCGCGCAATGCCGGAGCAAATTGTTACAACTTTTGTTGCGACCTCATTACAACGTCGCGCGGGACACCCGCGTGCGCTGTAGGTAAAATCGCGGGTCTTACCAGAGAAGCCTCGCATGAACCTTCAAGATCAGATCGGCGCGCTCGACGTGGGCGTCGATCAGCTTATTCAGGCCGTCAGCGCTGCGCTTGCGTCTTGCGCCGCCATTGCGGCAGCCCCCGAACCGACTCACGCGGCGGCGATTGCCGAGCCGGAAACGCCCGCCGTTGCAGCAGCGCCCGAGCACGAGCCCGAACCGCAGGCTGCGCAGGTCGAACCCGCTGAATCTGCTGAATCCGTTGAACAGGCGGTGCAGGAAGCCCAGGCACCAACCCCCACGCTGGAAGTCGGCCGGCCCTCGCCGAACGAAATCACGATGACGATCAGCGGCCAGACGGTATCGCTGAATCCGATGCAGGTGGGCCAGCTGATCGAGGAACTCGCGAATGCGCGCGCCTCGATGCAGCCCGAGCCGCCGCCCGCGATTCCGCAAGGCTGGCGCTTTGCTTCGACGAAGAATCCGATGATCGCCGTGCAGAAGCAGTCGAACGGCGACCGCCTGCTGGTCATGCGGCACACGGGTCACGGCTGGGTGCCGTTCGTGTTCTCGCCCGACATGATCGTGCAGATGTATATGATGCTGACGCAGCGCTGAGGCGCGCGCCGGGACATCAAGCGCCCATAAAAACAAAAGCCGCCGCGAGCGATCGCGACGGCTTTTTTGCATGCTTGCGGGCTGGCAGCCCCCTCACCGCCCCTGCACCGGCGCCTGCACGCGCGACTTCCACTGCCCGCCCTTGCCGCGCCAGAAGCGCCACGCCGAAGCGAACGTAGCGCCCACATAAAACAGCGCGACGAGCGGCAAGAACGGCGCCCACAGCGGCGAGCGGCGATAGTAAGCAAGCATCGGCGCATAGGCGCAGCACATCAGCGCCCACGCCATCCACGCGGGCCAGCCGAGCGGGCCGAGCACCAGCGCGATCACGGGCGGCGCGAGATAGATCACCGTCATGCCGAGGATCGTGCCCGCGAGCTGCCACGCCGAGTAATGAAGCTGCGTGAACGCCGTGCGCGCGATCATGTTCCAGATGTCCTTCCACGAATCGTAGGGGCGCAGCGAGACGCTCTTCGCAGCCACGTCGAGGCGGATCGGATGATGGCCAACGCCGCGGTGCTTGATGCGCGCGGCCAGGCTGCAATCGTCGATGAGCTCGGCGCGGATCGACTCGATGCCGCCCGCTTCCTCCAGCGCCGTGCGGCGCACCAGCATGCAGCCGCCCGCCGCCGCCGCCGTCTTGTTGCGCGGGTTGTTGACCCACGAGAACGGGTAAAGCTTGGCGAAGAAGAACACGAACGCCGGGATCAGCGCCTTCTCCCAGAACGAGTCGCAGCGCAGGCGCACCATCAGCGAGACGAGGTCGCGCCGTTCCGCCTGCGCGCGCACCACGAGCTGCGCGAGGGCCTCGGGCGGATGGCCGATGTCGGCGTCGGTCAGGAGCAGGTAGTCGGCGTTCAGGCCCAGCGTGCGCACCGCCTCGATGCCCTGCGACTGCGCCCACACCTTGCCCGACCAGCCCGCGGGCAGCGGCTTCGCGCTCACCACCGTGAGCTTTTCGGGGCATTGCAGCGCGAGCGCGGCGGCGCGCGCGGCTTCGGCGGTGCCGTCGGTGCTGTGGTCGTCGATCACGATGACGTGGAATTCACCACGGTAGTCCTGCTGGAGCAGCGACGCGACGGCCTCGCCGATCGCGTCCGCCTCGTTGCGCGCGGGCACCACGGCGCACGCCGCCGGCCAGCCCGCCGCGGGCTCGACCACGGGCAGCGGCGCGGCGGGACGCGCGCGCCAGAAGCCGCCCCGCGCGAACAGCAGCACGAGCCAGATCAGCAGCGAAAAGCAAGACACGGCAAAGAGGATCGTTGTCATCATGCGTTGTTGCTCTCCATCGAAGGCGTCGCAAAGCGGCGCGACAGCCACATGGCGCCGGTGCGCAGCAGCACCACGGCCCAGTCGGCCGCACCCAGCCGGGGCCGCGCGCGAAACACGTCGTAGCCGCTGCGCTCGATGATCTCGAGCATGCGCAGGCCGCCATGTACGACGCTGCACAACTCGAGGCCGAAGCGGCCCGGCACTCGCAGCGCGAGCGGCGCGCCGCTCAGCATGAGCGCGCGCGCGTGCGCCACTTCGTGCTCCATCAGCGCGCGCCAGGCGTCGTCCACCCGGCCCGCGGCGATCTGCGCGTCGCTCACCTGCATGCGTTCGCGGTCGGCCTGCGGGAGATAGATGCGCCCGCGGCTCCAGTCGGCCGGCACGTCCTGCAAGAAGGTGATGAGCTGCAAGGCGGTGCAGATAGCGTCGGAATCGGCGAGATTCTCGGGCGTGGCTTCGTCGATCAGGTGCAGCATCAAATGCCCGATCGGGTTGGCCGAGCGGCGGCAAAAATCGAGCAGATCGTGGCGGTCGGCGTAGCGCGTGGTGCGGATGTCCTGATCGAACGCCGAGACCAGGTCGTAAAACGGCTCCAGCGGCAGCCGGCACTGGTACATCACTTTCGCGAGCCGCGCGAACAGCGCGGGGTGCACGGGCGCGAGGCGCCCTTGCGCCACGGCGTCGAGCCCGGCGCGAAAGTCGGCGAGGCGCAGGTGGCGCTCTTCGGCGCTCCAGTCGCCTTCGTCGGCAATGTCGTCAAGGGTGCGCGCAATATGGTAGATCACGCCGACAGGCGCTCTGAGCGCCTTCGGCAGCAAAATGCGCGCTACCGGAAAATCGTCGTGTTGATCGGGTTCCATGAAGCGTCCAGATTGGGGTCGGTCCCGCGTGGCACAGATCGGCCCGATGCGCGGGGACGTTAGTTTAAGGGTTCCCGCATCATGTTGCACTGCGCAAGGTTCCCAAGGCCCCCAAGGGCTGTTTTGCGGCAAATCTTGCTGCAATGGCGAGCCCGTTGCAGTCCCGAACAGTGCGTAAAAAAGGGGGCCATGCCGATTGGCGTCGTATGCGCGCCGCACCTTCCCGTTCGTCGATCAGCAAAGCGGCGGCGAAGGGGTTAAAATGCGCGTCTGGTTTTTTTCCGCCCCGCCTTTCTGCGGATACGTGCGGATATCAGCACCTTATTAATATGATGACCGCGGCGAACGAGTCTTTTACGGCTCTTTCGAAAATCCGCGGCAGTCGGAGTTCGCCACTTTATGCGAGTCATCCTTGCTCAACCCCGCGGCTTTTGTGCGGGGGTTGTCCGCGCTATCGAGATTGTCGATCGCGCCTTGCAGAAACACGGCGCGCCGGTCTATGTGCGCCATGAAATCGTCCACAATCGCCACGTGGTCGAAAACCTGCGCAACAAAGGCGCGCGTTTCGTGGAAGAACTCGACGAAGTGCCCGAGGGCGCGGTCGCCATTTTCAGCGCGCACGGCGTGGCCAAAACGGTCGAGCGCGCCGCCGAGGAACGCAGCCTCGACGTGCTGGACGCAACCTGTCCGCTCGTCACCAAGGTGCACGTGCAGGGCCGCCAGTACGTCGCGGCGGGCCGCACGCTGATCCTGATCGGCCATGCCGGTCACCCGGAAGTGGAAGGCACGATTGGCCAGATTCCCGGCACCGTGCTGCTGGTGCAGAGCGAAGCCGATGTGGCGAAGCTCGACCTGCCGCTCGACGCGCCGCTCGCCTACGTGACGCAGACCACGCTTTCGGTGGACGACACGCGCGGCATCATCGACGCGCTGGTCACCCGCTTTTCCGACATCGTCGGCCCGGATACGCGCGACATCTGCTATGCCACGCAAAACCGCCAGGCCGCGGTGCGCGAGTTGTCCGTCCAGGTGGACGTGCTGCTGGTGGTGGGCGCGACGAACAGCTCGAATTCGAATCGCCTGCGCGAGATCGGCAGCGAAACGGGCGTGCCGAGCTACCTCGTCGCGGACGGCTCGGAAGTGAAGCCCGAGTGGTTTGCCAATGCGCAGACCGTCGGCATCACGGCCGGTGCGTCGGCGCCCGAGGAAATGGTGGAAAACGTAATTGACGCGCTACGCGCATTGGGGCCTGTCGACGTGTCGACGATGGCGGGCCGTGAAGAAAAAGTCGAATTCAAGCTGCCGTCGAAGCTGTTGCAACCGCTCGTCGCGCGCGAAGTTTAAGGAGGACACGTCTTGTCTATTCCGCTGCTACAAAAAGTCCGCGTTGGCTCGTACATCTTTCGCCAGCATTTCAGCGGCACCAAGCGCTATCCGCTCGCGCTCATGCTCGAGCCGCTGTTCCGCTGCAACCTGGCCTGCAACGGCTGCGGCAAGATCGACTATCCGGATCCCATCCTGAACCAGCGCCTGTCGCTGGCGGAATGCCTGGAAGCCGTCGACGAGTGCGGCGCGCCGGTCGTTTCCATCGCAGGCGGCGAGCCGCTCCTGCACAAGGAAATGCCGCAGATCGTCAAGGGCATCATGGCGCGCAAGAAGTTCGTGTACCTGTGCACGAACGCGCTGCTGATGGAAAAGAAGATGGACGACTACGAGCCGAGCCCGTACTTCGTCTGGTCGGTGCACCTCGACGGCGACCGCGAAACGCACGACCACATGGTTTCGCAGGAAGGCACCTACGACAAGGCCGTCGCGGCCATCAAGGAAGCCAAGCGCCGCGGCTTCCGCGTGAACATCAACTGCACGCTGTTCAATGACGCGGTGCCCGAGCGCGTGGCGAAGTTCTTCGACACGGTCGGCGACATCGGCGTCGACGGCATCACGGTCTCGCCGGGCTATGCCTACGAGCGCGCGCCGGACCAGCAGCACTTCCTGAACCGCGAGAAAACCAAGAACCTGTTCCGCGAAATCTTCAAGCGCGGCAACAACGGCAAGAAGTGGTCGTTCAGCCAGTCGAGCCTGTTCCTCGACTTCCTGGCCGGCAACCAGACCTACGAATGCACGCCGTGGGGCAACCCCGCGCGCACGGTGTTCGGCTGGCAGAAGCCCTGCTACCTGGTCGGCGAAGGTTACGTCAAGACCTTCAAGGAGCTGATGGAAACCACCGACTGGGACAAGTACGGCACGGGCAAGTACGAGAAGTGCGCGAACTGCATGGTTCACTGCGGCTTCGAGGCCACCGCCGTGCTGGACACGGTCTCGCATCCGCTCAAGGCGCTGAAGGTCGCGATGAGCGGCCCGAAGACCGAAGGCGCGTTTGCCAAGGACATCCCGCTCGACCGCCAGCGTCCGGCCGAGTACGTGTTCTCGCGTCACGTCGAGATCAAGCTCGAAGAGATCCAGGCTGCGGCCAAGACGAAGAAGGCCGCGACCGTCGCGGCAAGCTGAGCGGGCGGCGGTCCGCTGGGCGGCGTTCCGTCGGGCGGCAGCCAGGCTGCCGTCCGTGAGGACAGCGGCTCTGGCACGGTGATCGAAAGGGCGCAACGGTTCACACCGTTGCGCCCTTTCTGTTTTTGTTGCGGCAGATCGCAGCGGCGCGACGACAAGCGTTTTCGGGATGGCGACGCGGCCACAATGCCGGGTTTCCCATTCACCGGATTCCGCGCCCGGTCCTGCGATGCGCCCCCGTGCGCCGCCGGCCCGGCCCCGCCGATCGCCACCATGTCTCCACTTTACGACGACGCCCTCGCCGCCTGGCGCACCGGGCAGCTGGCCGCGGCCGAGCAGCACTGCCGCGCCTTGCTCGCGCAATTGCCGGGCCACGCACCAGCGCTGCATCTGCTCACCCTGATCGTCCACCAGCAAGGCCGCGCGGCCGAGGCCGAAACGCTGCTGCGCGAGGCGCTCGCTCCGCACCAGGATGCGCAGCGCCTCGTCGATCTCGCCCACGCCTTGCGCGCGCAAGGCCGCATCGACGACACGCGCGCCGCGCTGCGCCGCGCGCTCGTGCTCGATCCCACGCTGGCCGCCGCGCACTTCTATCTGGCCAACACGTTCGGCCCCGACGACGCCGCACAGACCGACGCGCATCTGCGCGCGGCCATCTGCCTCGATCCGGCGCTCGCGGAAGCGCACAACAACCTCGGCAACCTGCTGCGCACGACGCAGCCCAAGGAAGCACGCGCGGCGTTCGAGCAGGCGATCGCGCTGCGCCCCGATTTCATGCACGCGCATTTCAATCTAGGCACGCTGCTCGTGTCGATGCAGCCTGATGCTCCCGAGGCCGCCGAGGCCGCCAAGACAGCACTACGCCGCGCGCTCGAACTCGACCCGGACTTCGCGCCCGCGTGGAGCCGTCTCGGGCTGCTGCTTTCCAGGTCGCATCCCGACGAAGCCGAAGCCGCGCTGCGCCGCGCGATCGAGCTGAACCCGGAGCTTTCGGCCGCCCATTTCAACCTCGGCAACCTGCTCTGCGAGCGCCGCCCCGATGAAGCGGTGCAGGCCTTCCGGCGCGCGGTGGCGATCAAGCCTGATTTCGCCGTCGCCTGGGTCAATCTCTCGCACGTGCTGTCGAAGACGGAACGCGAGCAAGCCGAAGCCGCGGCACGCCAGGCCATCGCGCTCGACCCCGGCCTCGCGGACGCGCATTACAACCTCGGCACGCTGATCGGCGTCACGCGCCCCGACGAGGCCGCCGACGCGCTGCGTCGCGCCGTTGCGCTGCAGCCCGACCACTTGCTCGCGTGGCATCACCTCGGCTTTGTGCTCAAGGGCGAGCGGCTGGACGAGGCCGAAGCCGCGCTGCATCGAGCGATCGAACTGGCTCCCGCGGACCCGGCCGGGCACGCGGCGCTCGGCAACGTGCTGCTAGACATGGGGCAGCTCGACGAATCGGTGGCTTCGTACCAGAAGGCGGTGGCGCTCGCGCAAGCGCAAAACCCCGCAGGCAACAGCAACGACCGCCAGCGCGAGCGCGTCGTTGCGCATTGCGACCTGATCTTCGCGCTCGCCTTCCAGACCGACGACCCGCAGGCGCTGCTCGACGAATGCCGGCGTTTCGCGGCGCGCTACGAGCCACCGTTGCTCGACGCGGCGCACGCGCAACCGCCGCACGGCAACGATCCCACGCCAGGGCGACGCTTGCGTATCGGTTACGTCTCGCCCGATTTTCGTTCGCATTGCCAGGCGCTTTTCACCGTGCCGCTGTTCTCGCACCACAACCGGGCGGCGTTCGAGATCGTCTGCTATGCGAGCGTCCCGAAGCCCGACGCGCTGACGCAGCACCTCAAGAGCCTCGTCGATGTCTGGCGCGACGTGCACACGCTCGACGACACCGCGCTTGCGCAGCAGATCCGCGATGACCGCATCGATATCGTCGTCGACCTCACGATGCACATGGCCGGCGGGCGGCGTCTGCTGTTCGCGCGGCGGCCCGCGCCGGTGCAGGTCGCGTGGCTCGCGTATCCGGGCACGACCGGCAGCGCGGCGATGGACTACCGGCTCACCGACCCGTGGCTCGACCCCATCGGCGAGCCCGGCCGCGACGCGCTCTACAGCGAGCGCTCGCTGCGCCTGCCGGACGCGTTCTGGTGCTACGACGCGCAGGTCGCCGGACTCGAAGTCAATGGATTGCCGGCGGCGGGCGGCGCGCCGTTCACGTTCGGCTGCCTGAACAATCCGGCCAAGCTCAGCGACCACGCGCTGCGCCTGTGGAGCCGTGTGCTGGCCACCGTGCCGCACGCGCGCCTGCTGCTGCTCGCGCCGCCGGGCGCGCCGCGCGAACGGCTCAAGGCGCGCGCGCAGGCGCAGGGTATCGACCCGGAGCGCGTGGCGTTCGTCGGCCACCAGGCCCGCCGCCTGTATCTGGAGACTTACCACCGCATCGACGTGGCGCTCGACTCGTTTCCGTACAACGGCCACACCACGAGCCTCGACGCATTGTGGATGGGCGTGCCCGTCGTCACGCGCGCGGGCCGCTCGACGGCGAGCCGGGGCGGCTTGAGCATCGCGGCGAATCTCGGCATGCCCGAGCTTGTCGCGCACACCGACGAAGACTTCGTGCGCATCGCCGTCGAGTTGGCGCACGATCTGCCCCGTCTGGCCGCGTTGCGCGCGGCGCTGCGCGCGCGCATGGAGGCGTCGCCGCTCATGGATGCGCCGCGCTTTGCCGCGAATATCGAACGAGCGTATCGGACGATGTGGCAGACCTGGTGCGACGATCAGGAAACGAAGCGAACGGCGCGCCTGTCGTCGCAGGCATAGTTCGCCGCATCGCGGCGGCCCGGCGCGGCCGTCACTTCGACTTCGCGCCGAAGGGCGACACCAGCAGCGCCTTCGCCGCTTTCATCGCCTTCGCCACGGTCATGGTCATGCTCGCGCTTGTACTCGTGGCAGCACTCGCGCGGACCGCGGCCATGGCCGTGGCGCTCGCCGGCGGCGTCCAGCGGTACACCACAATGCTCGTGCCGTTGTAGTTGTCCTTGGTCACCACATACTCGCCAGTCGAGCGGCGATACGCGCGCAGGCCATACATCGAATCCACGTCGTTGCCCACGTAGACCGTATTCGCACTGCTGTCGATGAGCGTGGTGTCGAGCGCGCCCGTGGTGAGGTTGAAGGCGTCGATGTTGGGCACCGTGTGCACATAGCCCACGAACAGCTCGTTGCCAGCGGCCGCGATCGACTTGGGATTCGCGCTCGTGAGGTTGATCACCGGATCCGGCGCGCCCGTATTGCCGGCGAGCCAGCCGTGATAGACCTCGACGCGCGAGCCCACGGCGGTCCAGTCGGTGCTGCCGGTCATGCCCGCGAGGATCATCGTGTCGCTTTCGGGCAGGTAGATGATGCGGGTGAGGCGTCCGATCGTATTCGGGATCGGCGTGGTGATTGCGGCGCCCCACAGCGGCTGGCCGTTCGCATCGAAACCGGTCAGCGGATAGTGCGAAATCACGTTGGTCTTGTCGAGCCCCACCCAGAGATCGCCCTTGCTGTCGAGGCAAAAGCCATTGCGAACCGGCGCGGTCGTATTGAATGCCGGCCCCGGCAGCGTGTAGTCGGGAATGGCGATATAGCCGCTCGCCGCATTGAAATGGAAGAAGTAGAACGTATCGGGATTCTGGCCGGCGGCCACGAGAATGCGCTGCCCGTTCACGCTCGCAAGCTGTGCGAAATGTTCGCCGCGCGCGGGGTCGGCGAGATTGATGCGCGGGTCGTTCGGATAGGTGATCGGGTCGATCGTGTTGGCCACGAAGGTGCCGCCAGCCGTGCCCGCATAGATGTTCATGCCGCCGTAGAAGCGCGCGCCGTCGGTGGCCGGGTCAGGCACGCCGTTGCCTTCGAAGTTGAGCGACTGAAGCATCCAGCGCAGATTGCCCGCGCCATCGTATGCGTGAAGGTCCGTGGCGCCGTTGCGGCCCAGATCCCATGAACCACCCCAAGGATTGTTCAGCACATACAGCGTGCCCGCAGCGTCCTTGCCGATGCCGGCCACGCGCGTGAAGCGTTTGGCGCCCACCTGGCCCTTGACGCCGGTGGTCGAGTCGAGATAGCCGCCCTGCACGCCGAATGTGCCCGCAAAAGCAGGCGCGCCCGTGACGTTGTAGATCTTGATGTTCATGTCGGGGCCGGAGTCGCCGATCATCAACTGGGCGTTTTGCGCATCGAAATACAGCGACGACGGCCGCGCGGTGGCAGCCAGTTGAATGGTGTTCAGAAGCTGGCCGCCGGGACTGAACTCGAGCACCGCGCCCGCACTCTTTTGCGCAACCCAGAGATTGCCGAGCGCATCCACCGCCAGCGCGCCCGGCCCCGTCACGCCAATATCGCTTTGCCAGACGCCGTCCGTGGTGTACACGCGCACGCGGTTGCCGGGGAAGTCGCTGGCGTAGAGCAGCGAGCCCGAGGTCGCGAGTCCGGTGACGACATCGGCGAGCTTCTCGGTCGTGTCGGCGCTCACGCCGATGAGCAGATCGCGCGCGCCGCTCGAGCGGTTATATCGCCCGACGCTGCCGCTGCCGTAACTCGCGTTGTACTGCATCGCGACGAACAGCGACGTGGCGTTGCCCGTGATCGCACCGCCCTGGAAATCGGCGTGGCCGCCAATCGAGCCCGCACTCTGGCCGTTCTGATAGAGAGCCACGCCGCCTTCGTTCTCGTCCCACATCGACGAGGTATAGATCACGCCTTCGGGCGCGACCCACATCGAGCGGGCCACGTTGCCCACGCGCGTCGTGCTGGCGCCGTAGGTGTTGGCTACCCAGTCGGTCGAGTATTGCGCTTCGCAAACGGGCGCAACCGTTGCGGCCAGGAGGAGCGCAAGCGATGCGGCGCCCAGTCGGTGCAGGATCATGAGAGATTTCTTCGTAGGACGCCGTGCTGAATGGGCGTTCAGGGTGAGAGGCCGCCGCTCATTGAAAACTTGCAATCGGCTTTTCGATGAGGCGGCGATTCGTAACGCCGCGAATCGACGTGGAATCTCTTTCGGGTTAACGGCGTGGCGTGGGGGAGGTTGAGCGATTGGCCTCGCGTCGAGGCGGCGCTCGTGATTGTGCCTGGTGTCGTGAAGAAGCGGCAAGCCGCCCCACGATCGGATTCAAAATCGGGTTCAAAAGCGCGCGGCTTCATCGGCAAAGCAAAACGAAAAAAAGCGCGACGGCTTTCACCATCGCGCTTCGCATCAAACTTCACCCGCTTGTCGAATCGGGCCGATCAGCCGGTTCTCAGCAGCATTTCCCCGCGCCTGAACCATAGCGCGCGTTCTGCCGCTCGCGGAAAAACGCTTCGTAGGTCATCACCGGCCGGTCGGGATGCGTCGCGCGCATGTGCGCGACGTAGCCCTCGTAGTCCGGCAGCCCCACCATCAGGCGCATGGCCTGGCCCAGATAGCGGCCCGCCGTCTGCACGTTGTCGCGAAGTTCCGAGAACATGATGCGCTCCTTCTGGCCCGTGCCTTAGTGCACGCCTTGCCGCGCCGCGATGGCCGCGCCGCCTGCCGGCATCGCTTCGTACGGCGTTTCCTGCGCGGTCGGGCGGTCGCTGCGGCGTGCGCGCGCAATCGCGATCAGCCCGTACACCACGATGCTCGCCACCACCATGATGAACAGGCCGGAAAGTGCCGCATCCACGTAGTCGTTGAAGATCATGCGCTGCATCTGCTCGGCCGATTTCGCCGGTGCGAGGATCTTGCCGTCAGCAAGCGCCGCCGAGAGTTTCTGTGCGTGCGCAACGAAACTCACCTTCGGGTTGCTGTCGAAGATCTTCTGCCAGCCGGCCGTCAGCGTGCAGATCAGCAGCCACAGCGTGGGCAGCGCCGTGACCCATGCGAACTTCTCGCGCTTCATCTTGAAGAGCACAACCGTGGCGAGCATCAGCGCGATGCCGGCGAGCATCTGGTTCGAGATGCCGAACAGCGGCCACAGCGTGTTGATGCCGCCGAGCGGATCGACCACGCCCTGGTAGAGGAAGTAGCCCCACGCGGCCACGCACAAGCCGGTGGCGATCAGGTTCGCGACCAGCGAATCCGTGCGCTTGAGCGACGGGTGGAACGTGCCGAGCAGATCTTGCAGCATGAAGCGGCCCGCGCGCGTGCCCGCGTCCACGGCGGTCAGGATGAAGAGCGCTTCGAAGAGGATGGCGAAGTGATACCAGAACGCCATCATCGCTTCGCCGCCCACCACCTGGTGGAGGATCTGCGCCATGCCCACGGCCAGCGTGGGCGCGCCGCCCGCGCGCGCAATGATGGTGGTCTCGCCCACGGCCTGCGCGGTGTGCGTGAGCATGTCCGGCGTGAGCGCGAAGCCCCACTGGCCCACGGTTTGCGCAACAGCGTCCGGCGTCGTGCCGAGCACGGCGAGCGGCGCGTTCATCGCGAAGTACACGCCCGGCTCGATCACCGAAGCGGCCACCAGCGCCATGATCGCGACGAACGATTCCATCAGCATCGCGCCATAACCGATGAAGCGCGCGTTGGTTTCGTTATCGAGCATCTTGGGCGTCGTACCCGACGAGATCAGCGCATGGAAACCCGAGACCGAGCCGCACGCGATCGTGATGAAGAGGAACGGGAACAGGTTGCCCGACCAGACCGGGCCGGTGCCGTCGATGAACTTCGTGAAGGCCGGCATCTTCAGTTCCGGCGCGACGATCAGAATGCCGATCGCGAGCGCGAGAATCGTGCCGATCTTCAGGAACGTGGAGAGGTAATCGCGCGGCGCGAGCAACAGCCAGATCGGCAGCACCGATGCCACGAAGCCGTAGCCAATCAGGATCCACGTGAGCTGCGTGCCCGTGAACGTGAACATGGCCGCGAGCGTGGGCGAATCGTGCACATGCTGGCCGAACGCGATGGACGCCATCAGCAGCACGAAGCCGATGATCGAGATCTCGCCGATCTTGCCCGGGCGGATGTAGCGCACGTAGAGGCCCATGAAGATCGCGATGGGAATCGTCGCGGCCACGGTGAACGTGCCCCACGGCGAGTTCGTGAGCGCCTTCACCACGATCAGCGCGAGCACCGCGAGAATGATGATCATGATGAGGAAGGTGCCGAACAGCGCGATCACGCCGGGGATGGGCCCAAGCTCCATCTTCACGAGGTCGCCGAGCGAGCGGCCGTCGCGGCGCGTGGAGAGGAACAGCACCACGAAGTCCTGCACCGCGCCCGCGAACACCACGCCCGCGAGAATCCACAGCATGCCGGGCATGTAGCCCATCTGCGCGGCCAGCACCGGGCCGACCAGCGGGCCCGCGCCCGCGATCGCCGCGAAGTGATGGCCGAACAGCACGTACTTGTTGGTGGGCACGTAGTCGAGCCCGTCGTTGTGACGCACGGCCGGCGTCATGCGCAGGCCGTCGAGCTGCACGACGGCGGTGGCGATGAAGCGGCTGTAGAAGCGATACGCGATCAGATAAACGCACACCGCGCAGATCACGATCCACAGTGCGCTGATGCGCTCGCCGTGCGCGAGCGCGATGGTGCCAAACGCGAATGCGCCTAGCAGCGCGACTAGCGTCCAGACGATCAAGCTGGTTGTCCGACTCATGCCGTCTCCTTCTTATGGTTGGTTTCGATGCCCACTTCGGACCACGATCCGTCATGCATAAACGGCGCGCGGCATGGCGCAATGCGCCAAGTGGTGGCCGTGTAGTATTCGCCTTCACGCCGCGCGCCACAACCGGACAACTACGTAAGCAACCTACGTACAACTACGTAGGGTAGTCCAACATCAAGGACAGGTGTGGCCAACGCGCAAGGCCTCGCGCACCGGCGCCATCTGCCGTGGAGAGTCCGCCAGCACCGCGTCCACGCCCGCGCAGGCCGCCGCGCGGTAGTCGGCTTCATTGTTGACGGCGATCGCCACGATATGCACACCTGGGTTCGTGCGGAAACACTGAACCGCCTCGGACGACCAGAGCGTTGCGTCCGCCACCGTCGACCGCGCTTCGCCCAGCGTGAACTGCTCGACGAGATCGACCTGGCGGCGCCATTCGAAGCCGGTCCACGTATTCGCGGGCGGCGGCGCCTCACAGCGATGCGCGAGCGCGGCCGTGGCAAGCCGCCCGCGCGTCGCGTCGCGCGACTCGAACAGGCGCGCGCGCGGCCACGCGGCAAACGCCTGCTGGTAGCTCGCATCGGTCGAATAGATCTGCACGCGCTCCCACGCGCCGGCCTGGTCGAGCACGTGCGCCACGGCGACCGCCTGCGGCTCGGCCGGCAGAGCCTTCATGTCGAGCATGACGGGCACCTCCGGCGGAATCGCCGCGAGCGCCTCGGCGAGCGTGGGAATGCCGACCGGCGCGCTGCGGTACGGGTAGGCGTCGCGCCCGGACGCATCGAGCGTCTTGAACTGCCAGCCCGCGTTGACGCGCGCCAGTTCCGCCGCGCTCTTCGACGCGACCGTGCCACGCGCGTCGGTCAGCGCGGAAAGATCAGCGGGGCGGTAGAGCACCGGCACGCCGTCGCCGCTCAACTGCACGGTGAGCCAGATGGCGTCGGCGCGATTCGCGAGCGCAGTGCGGATGGCGATCATCGTGTTCTCGGGCGCGTCGCCCGTACCGCCGCGATGGGCGATCAGTTGCGGGACGGCCATCTGCGCATGCGTGATCGTGCGGGCCTCGGAATTGCCGCCGCAAGCGTTGAGCAACAGCGCGGCGCAGGCGGCGGCGCTCGCGAGCAGGGGTCGGATCGATGTGGTCTGTCGAGTCATGGTGCGTCAGATTCAATGCCGCTCGGGAATGGGAAACCCAGCCAGCGCGACCGGGCAGGAGCGGTACTGCTCCCGTTCGCCGCCGCATCATCGCCCGTAGCACAATCTCGAAAATTCCAGGTGCGCACCGTCCATTACGCACAGCCGGTTATGCTTGCACCCTCAAGCATCTTAATGCCGCCATGCCCGCCCCATTTTTCTTCAACGACCGCCTGAAGACGAAGATCTTCCTGCTCGCGGTCGTGCCGTTTCTCGCCGCCATTGCCAGCATCGGCATCGGCGTGCGGCAGCAGGCGACCGCGCTCGCGCACACGCAACACGCCACGATGCAGGCGGCGTATCTGTCGAGCAAAGAAGTCGAGCTGCGCCACTACGTCGAACTCGCGACGAGCGCCATCGCGCCGCTGTACGAAGCCGGCGAGAACCGCGCAGCAGGAACCGCCGTTAGCATTGCCGACAGCGTCGCCGACCGCCAGCGCGCCGCGCTCGCCGTGCTGCAGAAGATGAATTTCGGCCCGGACGGCTACTTTTTCGTCTACGACATGCACGGCCGCTCGCTCATGCATCCGCGCGAGCCGAGCCTCGTCGGCCAGGATCTCTGGAACCTGCGCGACCCGCAAGGCGCGCTCACGATTCAGCAGCTCGTGAGCGCGGCGTCGCACGGCGGCGGCTTCGTGCGCTACATGTGGCACCGGCCGTCGACCGGCAAGCTCGCGCCGAAGCTCGGCTATGTCGTCGCGCTGCCGCGCTGGGGCTGGATGGTCGGCACCGGCATCTATCTCGACGACGTCGACTCCACGCTCGCGCGCACCGACGAGCGCGCCTCGGCCAACATCGAGCGCACGCTGCAATGGCTCGGCATCATCGCGCTCGCGGGCGTGGGCGTGTTCGCGCTCGGCGCACTCGTGCTCAACGTGAGCGAGTACCGCAGCACCGACGCGAAACTCAAGCGCCTCGCGCAGCAAGTGGTTCAATCGCAGGAGCAAGAACGCGCGCGCCTCTCACGCGAACTGCACGACGGCATCAGCCAGATGCTGGTTTCCGTGAAGCTGCTGCTGGAGTCGGCGCTTGCGCGCTTCGAGCGCGGCGAGACGCGCGTGAGCGCCGCGGAGGCTTCGCTGTCGACCGGCCTCGCGCGGCTTGCGGAGACGTTGCGCGAGGTGCGCCGCATCTCGCACGCGCTGCGCCCGGCGATGCTCGACGATCTCGGCCTCGCCGCGGCGCTCGAGCAGCTCACGCGCGAGCTGGCCGAGGAGTCGGAGATGGACATCGGCTTCACGCAGTTGGGCGCGCGGCCGGGGGCCGGGCATGGCGATAGCGGCGCGAGCCTGAGCACGAACGTGAGCACGAACCCGGGCGCCGCGCCCTTGCCCGATGCCGTGAACACGGTGCTGTTCCGCATCGCCCAGGAAGCGCTCACCAACATCGTGAAGCACGCCGGCGCGCGGCGCGCCGCGCTCACGCTGGACGTCGCGCCCAACGGCGTGACGCTCACCATCGCCGACAATGGCCGTGGCTTCGACGTCGCGCACGCGCTCGCCGATCCGCGCGCGGGCATGGGCCTGCGCAATATGCGCGAACGGCTCGAACCGCTCGGCGGGCGGCTCTCGGTCAGCTCGAAGCCGGGCCACACCGTGGTCGATGCCTGGGTGCCGATACACTCCGCCAGCGCGGCCTCAAAGCACGCGGCCTCCAGGGCAACGCACTGAAAAGAAACCCACTATGAACGAATCAGGCAAACCGGCGCGCCTTGTGCTCGTCGACGATCATCCGCTCGTGCGCGACGGCCTGCGTGCGCGCCTGGAAGCCGTGCCGGGCCTCGAAGTCGCGGGCGAGGCGGGCAACGCCGACGAGGCCATCGGGCTCGCCGCCGCGCTCGAGCCCGATCTCGCGCTGATGGACGTGGGCATGGCCGGCATGAACGGCATCGCGCTCGCGGGCATCTTTCACGAGCGCTTTCCGGCGATCCGCGTGCTGATGCTCTCGATGCACGATAACGTCGAATATGTGGCGCAAGCGGTGCGCGCGGGGGCGAGCGGCTATGTGCTCAAGGATTCGCCGGCCACCGAGATCGTGCGCGCAATCGAAGCCGTGCTGGCGGGGCAAACGTATTTCAGTGCGGGACTGGGCGTGCGCATGCTGCAGGCATCGCTGAAGGAAACCCCCATCGAACGCCTCACGCCGCGCGAACTCGACATTCTCGACGCGCTCGCCGAGGGGCTGTCGAGCAAGCAGATTGCGCAGCGCGCCGGGCTATCGGTGCGCACGGTGGAGACGCACCGGCTCAATCTCAAGCGCAAGCTCGACATCGAAGGCCAGGCAGAACTGATCAAATTCGCGGTGGAGAACCGCAGAAAGCGGGAAGGCGCCTGAATGTAGCCTGAAGGCGCGCCTCCCGCGCAACGCGCGCCGCTTTAGCTGCGCGCGTTGTGATCGACGAGATACTTGATGAGCCCGTCGATGCCGCCCTTGGCGATCTGGTCGGCGAACTGGGTTTGATAGACCTGGATGAGCCACGCGCCCATCATGTTGATGTCGTAGATCTTCCAGCCGTTGGCGCTGCGTTCGAGACGATAGTCGATGGCGTCGTCGCCGCCGTTGCTGAGCACGTGCGACTGCACGACGGTGTCCTTCGCGCCCGCGCCCGTGTTGGACGGCACGAACTTGAAGGTGACCTGGGCGTCGCGCAGTTGCGAAAGCGACGATGCGTAGGTCTTCACGAGCAGGAGCTGGAATTGCTCATAGAGCTTTTGCTGCTGCTCGGGCGTGGCCGTGGTCCAGGCCTTGCCGATCGCGATGCGCGTGGTGCGCTGGAAGTCGGTGGCCGGCACAAAATGGGTCTCGACCACGCTAGTGATCTTGTTCATGTCGCCGCCACGCGCTTGCGGGTCGGCTTGCATCGCCTTCACGGTGCCTTCCACCGCGTTCTTGACGACGACATCCGGCGAGGACTGCGCGAGGGCGGCGCCAGAGACGCCCGACAGGAAAGCAGCGGCGAGAAATGCGGTCAGATAGCGTTTCATACGTGTTCTTGAGCGTTCTTGAACAGTGAATATCAGGTGCCGGCACGGCGGCCCGGAAAGCCCCGGTCAAAGGTTTGATCGACGTTTAACCGGCCTCTCAGGCCCGATCCCGCCCCGACCGACCCAGTATAACGGCTTTAGCGCACGGGCTCGCGTGCGCAAGGCGCGCCGGGATGTGCGGGGCCGGTATACTTGGGCGCTTCTCATCAAGAACAGTCAAACGACAAGGCCCCCTCGCCTTTATGCTGAAGCCATTCATCATCCACCTCGTCGCCTGGTCGGTGCGCCGCGCGGCGTGGGTCATCGCATTCGCGCTCGTTCTCGCCGCCGTGAGCGGCGTGTACGTCGTGAAGCATTTCAAGATCAACACGGACGTGAGCGGCCTCGTCGAGAACAAGGCCGAATGGGCCGCGCTCAGCGACGCGAAGGACAAGGCGTTCCCGCAGCGCGGCTCGTCGCTGCTCGTGGTGGTCGAGGCGCAGGCGCCCGAGCTCGCCGACGCCGCCGCCGACAAGCTCGCCGAAGCCCTCAAGCAGGATGCGCACGAATTCAGCGCCGTTTCGCAGCCCGCGGGCGGGCCGTTCTTCGAGCACAACGGGCTGCTGTTCCCGTCCACCCAGACCGTCCTCTCCACCACGGGCCAGCTCGTGCAGGCGCGCCCGCTCGTGAACCAGCTCGCGAAGGATCCCAGCCTCGCCGGGCTCGCCGGCACGCTCACGACCACGCTGCAATTGCCGCTCACGATCGGCCAGGTGAAGCTGCCGCAAATGGCGTCCCTGCTCGGCAGCGCCGCCGACGTGGTCGACCAGGTGCTCGCCGGCAAGCCCGCCGCGTTCTCGTGGCGCGCGCTCGTCGACAAGGATTCGGCCACGAAGCCGGCGTTTGCATTCGTTACCGTTCAGCCGGTGCTGAATTTCGCGGCGCTCAAGGCCGGCGCGAACGCCTCGCAGGCGATCCGCGACACCGCCGCGCGCCTGCATCTGGACACCGAATACGGCGCGCACGTGCGCCTGACCGGCGAGCAGCCGCTCGCCGACGAGGAGTTCGCCTCGGTGCAGGACGGCGCCGCGCTCAACGGCATCATCACGGCCATCGTCGTGCTCGTGATCCTGTGGCTCGCGCTGCGCTCGGGCCGCCTGATCGGCGCGGTGCTCGTCACGCTCGTGATCGGCCTCGCCATCACGGCGGCGCTCGGCCTCTTCATGATCGGTTCGCTCAACATGCTGTCAGTCGCCTTCATGGTGCTGTTCGTCGGGCTCGGGGTCGACTTCGGGGTGCAGTTCGGCGTGAAGTACCGCGAGCATCGTTTCGAGGACGAACGTCTGGACGTCGCGCTGCTCAAGACCGCGCGCACCATCGGCGTGCCGCTCACGCTCGCGGCCATTGCCGTCGCGGAAAGTTTCTTTTCGTTTCTGCCCACCGCCTACAAGGGCCTCTCCGAGCTCGGCCAGATCGCGGGCGTGGGCATGTTCGTCGCTTACGTCGCGAACATGACAGTGCTGCCGGCGCTCATCAAGGTGTTCAATCCCAAGGGCGAGCGCGCCTCGCCGGGCTTCCCGTTCCTCGCGCCCGTGGACACGTGGCTCGCCGAACATCGCAAGCCCGTGCTGATCGGCTCGCTCATCGTCATCCTGGGCGCGACGCCGCTGCTGCTGCATCTGCGCTTCGACTTCAATCCGCTGCATCTGAAGGACCCGCATACCGAGTCGATGGCCACGCTCATCGCGCTCAAGAACTCGCCGGTCATCTCGATCAACGATGTGAGCGTGCTCGCGCCCAATCTCGCGGAAGCGGACAAAATCGCCGCGAAGCTCGTGAAGCTGCCCGAGGTGAGCCGCGCCACCACGCTGAGCTCGCTGATCCCCGACGACCAGCAGCAAAAGCTCATGCTGATCTCGAGCGCCGCGCAGCAACTGCTGCCCGCGCTCACGCAGCAACAGTCCGCGCCCGTCACCGACGCCGTGCGCGTGGACACGCTCAAACGCACGGCGCGCCAGCTCGCGCTCGCGGTAGGCGATCACCCGGGACCGGGCGCCGCCGAGGCCAAGCACCTCTCGGACGGCCTCCTGAAGCTCGCGAACGCCGACGCCGTCACGCGCGATCGCGCCGAAGCCGCCTTCAGCCTGCCGCTCAAGCTCGCCTTCGCCCAGCTTGAGCGCCTGCTGCAGCCTTCGCCGATCACGCGAGAGAACCTGCCGCGCACAATGGTCGACGACTGGATCTCGCCGGTCACGGGCCAGGCGCTCGTGGATATCGCGCCGCGTGTGCCTACCGGCGTCGACTCCAACGACGACACCATGCTCGCGCGCTTCGCGCACGCGGTGAAGCAAGCCGAGCCGAGCGCGATCGGCGGCCCGATCTCGATCCTGCATTCGGCCAACGTGATCATCCTCGCGTTCTTCCAGGCCGCGGGCTGGTCAGTGCTGCTCATCACGGCGCTGCTGTGGATCACGCTGCGCAACTTCAGCGACGTGCTGCGCACGCTGATTCCGCTGCTGGTATCGGCGCTCGTGACGCTCGAGTTGTGCGTTGTGTTCGGCATCCAACTCAATTTCGCCAACATCATCGCGCTTCCCCTGATGCTGGGCGTGGGCGTCGCGTTCAAAATCTACTTTGTGATGGCGTGGCGCGCGGGGCAGACGGGCCTCCTGCAGTCGAGCCTCACACATGCGGTGCTGTTCTCGGCCGCCACGACGGCGACAGCATTCGGCAGCCTGTGGCTTTCGCATCATCCGGGCACCTCGAGCATGGGCAAGCTGCTCGCGCTGTCGCTGTTTTGCACGCTGATCGGCGCAGTGGTATTCCAGCCGGTGCTGATGGGCAAGCCGCGCGCGAAGCGCGCACGGTCGCAAATCCAGGGGATCGATCAATGAAGAAAAAAACAGCCGCGCTCACGATGGCGGCGGCGAGCCTGGCGCTGCTCCTGACGTCGGGCTGCGCCACGGGCCCCAACCGCAAGCCGGGAGACCCGTTCGAGCCCGCCAATCGCGCGATCTTCACGTTCAACGACAAGCTCGACACCTATATCGCGCAGCCGATCGCGAAGGGCTATCAGAAGGTGACGCCGAAGCCGGTGCGCCAGGCGATCACGAACTTCTTCTCGAACTTGGGCGACGCGAGCAACTTCGCCAATAACCTGCTGCAACTGAAGATCACCGACGCCACCGAAGACCTCATGCGTCTCGCGATCAATTCGACCTTCGGGCTGGGCGGCCTGATCGACTTCGCCACGCTCGCGGGGCTGCCGAAGCACCATCAGGACTTCGGCCTGACGCTAGGCCACTACGGCGTGCCGGCCGGGCCGTATCTCGTGCTGCCGCTGTTCGGGCCGAGCGACGTGCGCGACGGCATCGGCATGGGCGTGGACGTGAAGTTCAACATCATCAACTACTTTCAGCCCGCGGTGCGCAATCCGTTCTACCTCATGCAGTTCGTGAGCGCGCGCGCTGACCTGCTTGGCGCGACGGACCTGCTCAAGCAGGCCGCGCTCGACCCGTATTCGTTCGTGCGCGACGCGTACAGCCAGCAGCGCCAATCGCTGATTCGCGGCTCGCAGAACAATAATGCGGCGCCGCCGAATTACGGCGATCCGGATGCTGAGGGTGCTGAAGGCGCGGAAGGCGCTTCGGGTGCAGCCGGAGCCGCCGGTGCTGCGGGCGGATCGGCCAAGCCGGGCAACAACCTGCCGAATTACGAGGATCCGGGCGAGTCGGGCGGTTCGCCCGATGGCGCGGGTTCGGGCGCGAAGGGGGGATCGGGTGGATCCGGGGCTTCGAACAACGGGTTGCCGAACTACGAAGATCCGGGCGAGTCGACGGGCGCCGCCGGCGCGGCGGCTGCTGCCCCTGCACAATCGGCATCGGCGCCAGTGGCGGCATCGGCTGCAGCGCCTGCGCGGGCTGCTTCGGCGCCCTGAAACGCGCGGCATGTTTGCGACATTGCGACGCTTTCTCCGAGCTCCTGGCAATCAGATGCTAAAATTGATGTGAAACTGCATCAATTCAGGAGCTTGCTATGAGAACAACGGTCACGATTGACGACGCACTGTATGAACAGGCGCTCGAGCTTGCCGAACCCGGCATGGACAAGGCCGAACTGTTCCGCGAAGCGATACAGACTTTCGTGCGGGTCCAGGCTGCAAAGCGCCTTGCAGCGCTCGGGGGAGTGGCGCCTGATATGCAGGAGATTCCTCGACGCCGTAACGAACCGAGCGCAGGATGAGCGTCCTGATCGACACCTCAGTGTGGGTGGGCCACTTCCGGTGGCGTAATGAAACACTGGTCCGGCTTATCACGTCCGATCAGGCACTGACACACTCGCTGGTTCTCCTCGAACTCGCGTGCGGCACTCCTCCGGCACCCCGTTCCCGCACACTTCACGACATCGGCTTGCTACGTCGCGCGCAGCAAGCTACACCGTCGGAGGTCATGCAATTTATCGAAACTGAGCAGCTTTACGGTCGAGGCTGCGGCAGCGTCGACCTCACTTTGCTCGCCTCGGCTTTGATGACGCCGGGCGGAAGTCTTTGGACCCTCGATCATCGCCTCGAAAAACTGGCGCGCCGGTTCAACGTGGCGTTTCCGAAAGAGATGCACTGACAAGCCGATCCAAGCCCAGTACCCCATCGCCATTCGCGCCGGCAAGCGGCCGGATCAACCAGGGAAACCCGGGAAAAATGCGCCGGAGGCCGTCAGCACGCGCCGCGCGGCTGTGAGCGCCTTGCGCGCCGCGCCGGCGTCGGCGGCCACGCGCAGCAGGCCGCCCAGTTGCAGGGGATCGCGTGCGAGCTCGCGCAGAATCGGCAAAACGGCCGTGGAGCCATCGTCGCGCAAGCCGGCCATCGCGGCCTTCGGCAAGCTGCGCCACGCTGGATCGACCACCGCGCGGCAGACCGCGAACGGCAAGCCGCGTTCCGCGGCGGCTGCCGCCGCCAGATGTGATTCCATGTCGACGGCCAGCGCGCCGCCACTCGACCGATGCAGCGCCGCCTTGTCCGCCGCGCCGGTGAGCGGCGCGGCCACGGCGGCCTCCACGCCGCGCCGCGTGCGCGC
>NZ_CADIKL010000057.1 GCF_902859945.1 Paraburkholderia caffeinitolerans
GCGATATTCGAAAAGCTGGCCGATGCCCTCATGGCCCGAGACGCGACGCGGAACCAGCACGTCCTGGTGGGCTTTGTATGTCCGTTTCCGGAACTCCCATTCGAGGACATAATCGGGCAGTGCGTTGCCCCGCATGCGAACCGGGCTGACGTAAAGCCTGTCGGAAGGCGACATGATTACGCCGCCTGTTGCAGCGTCGCGCCGCATGCGGTCTGGTCCCCGATGAAAGCGACGCGCACGCCGCCATGCGTGCGCCTGCTCGCCGCGATGATGGGGAAATCGCCGCCACACTTCGGGCACCTGACGAGATGGCCGTCGAGCGCAACGGCGATGCCCTGGTGAGTGAGATTCGGCGCGGCCTCAATGACCTCGCCGCCGTGGTCGGTGGTGTCGCCCAGGCGGGCGACTTCGCGTCCTGTTGTTGCGTCCTTCATGTGCCAGTACCTCGTACAGAGTTGAACGGGTGGAGCGTCGGGACGCTCGTTCTGGCATCTTGTTTTTCTATGCTTTTTACAATCTATAAGCTAATTCCGAAATTGGATCTAAATCGAGACAAAGTCTGTAGGAAAAATAGAAATACCAGGTTTTATTGACATTCTGCAATATCTGCCTTAAATCGCGATTAAACCGGAGGCTCCGAACTTGCCTCCGAATTCCCCAGAGCCCGCGCAATGCGGGCTTTCTGTTTTCTGCACGATTCCCCCTTATTGATGTCCTCCAGAGGCTCACCATGCGCGACCTCTACACGAGCCACGCGGCGGCGCTGCGGAATGCGCTGCGCCATACCGTCGAGCGCGGCGGGCAATCCTCGCTGGCCGTGCTGCATCAGGGCGTGCCATCGGCCTATACGCTGACGGGGGGACGACGCGACCGCGCAGGCCTACGCGCCGCGTACGCTCAAGTCTCGACCCTGTACAGCCGCTCGGCATGTAGAACGTCACCGGCTGCTTTACCGTCTGGAGCAGTCTTCAAACCTGTCCGCATTTTTGCGGACGTAGCAATTGCCGGCGCATCGGTCTCGCCTGGCCCCACACATCTCGCAAACGTTTTACATCCGCAACAGTAAAACGCATGAAGGCCTATTACCCTCAACTTTTCCCGCGCGTGGACGATATAGCAAATATCCCTAGCCAGATGCGAAGCATCGCGATCACCGATAACTCGAACCAGCATGGCCACCACCGACACCGAGACGCCTTCATTCAACACGTTCACCGACATCGGATCGACTAACATCTGGAGCGACGCTCAGCTAGCCGACGCACCGCTCCAGGAGGAATTCGCTCCGACCATCCCCCGCTCGCGCCAACTCCGCGACCAACGCCTGGACGAACTTCTGACAAGCTGCCGCGAACAAGTCCTGCAGCAAATCATTGGCCCCTTCGGCCTGACGCCGGCAATGTTCAACGACAAGCTCGGCGGCAACGTCACCACCCAACACAACGCCGAGCAGGACATCTTCGCGAAGCAGTCGGAGAAGTACAAGCGGGGCGACTACGGCTACGCGAGCGCAAGGAGCAAGAAGAAGCAGGAGATGGTCGCAAACGGCACCATGAACTCCCAGGAATTCACGGACGCCTACACCGGCCAGAAAGCGCCAACCAAACGCATCAACGAAAACGGTCAGTTGGTGATGAATGCCGAACTCGACCATACCGTTCCGATGAAGGAGGCTCATCGACAGGGCGGCTGGATGAAGGACAAGGAAGGCCGCAAGCAAATCAGTTCGGAAAAGGACAACCTGAACTACACGACGCACGATACCAACAACGACAAGAGCGCCACGCCACCAGAGGAATACCTGAGCGCCGAAAACGGCTTCGATGAAACGATTACGAAGCCGCTTGTCGAAAAAGCGCAAGACGCGGTCGATAAGCACATGCCGACCACCAAGGAGCGCGTCGCTTATCACGGCAAGGAGTTGTTGGTGACCGGCGCGGCCGAGGCTGGAAAGAATGCGCTGCGCCAGGCGATGGGCGTGTTGATGTTCGAGTTCGTCAACGGTTCGTATCTGGAGATCGCGGCCGTCATCAAGGAGCCGAAGCAGGAGGTGAGTCTCGTCGATCGTGTCGTCGATGCGATGAAGCGGGTGCTCGAGCGCGTCAAAAACAAAATGCGCGACGCATTCGACGCGCTGGTGTCGGGTGGCGTTCAAGGCTTCGTCAGCAACTTCCTGACCTTCGTTATTAACAACGTGATCACCACGTCGGCCAGGATCGTGACGATCATCCGCGAAAGCATCAAGGGCATATGGGCAGCGGTGAAGATGGTCGTGTCTCCTCCCAAGGGGGCGACGGGGCTGGACGTTGCGCGTGCGGCCACCAAGCTGATCGCAGGCGTCGTGACCACATGCCTTGGGATGGCGTTCGAGCAGTCGGTGAGCGGCTTCATTCTTTCTTTTCCGCTGTTGGCGCCTCTGGCCGACATACTCGCGCCAGCGGTCACCGGCATCCTCACCGGAGTGATGACCGCGCTGACGATCTTCAGCATCGATCGGCTGTTCGACATGATGTCGGATAAAGGCACGGAATACCTTGAAGCACAACTGGCGAAGGCCGATGCCGATGTCACGCTGGTGGGCCAACTTGCATCGGTGATCGACCGGCAGTTTGTTCAATCGCAGATGTACGCACAGATCGCGCAAGAAAACCAGGCGGTCCTGTCGGCGTACACGCGCAACGAACGAAGCCTCGCCAATGCGGTGGAACTGGCGCGCTCGACCGGCGACCTCAGAGCCGACACGGTCGCCATTATCGAAGCGGCCCGCGCGCGACGGCAGGCGGCTCAGGCAGCGCTTGGCGATCTGTTTAACCAATGCTCAATAGATTAACGAAATGGCAGACATCATTGAAAAACTGGCGCAACTGGATGTGCCGAAAGAATTGCTTGGTAACGTTGACGTCGACGAAGTCCTGAACCGGTTCCGGCGCATCTTCCGCCAACTCGACGATCTGAAGAACTTCCGCACCGAGCACGAACAGCGCAATGTGATCATGCGCTGGTTGAACAGCGACCAGCTCGAAACCGCACAACTGAACGCGCAGCAGATTCAAGCCGAGTTTTCGAAGACGCTGGGACAGCTGATGGTGATCAGCATGTTTCAGGCACGAAAGCTGGAAAGCCAGCAGGGCCAACTGCTGACGCAGCAAGGCGAGATCAAGAAACTTTCGGAGAGCATCGACAAGCACACCGCCGAACTGGCGGACGAGCACGCCAAATTGTTCGAGCAGGGCGAAGAGGTCAAGCGCCTCGTCAAGGATTCCTTCGACATCCAATACACGCTGGACACCGAGCGCAAGCTGATCGCGATTGCGTCGCAGGTCACACAAAGCAAAGACGATCTGGTCGCGGCATTCGATCAAAAGCTGACCGAAATGGGCGAGTTAGCCGAGCAGTCGGAGCGCGTCGCCGCCGAGCGGATCGAGTGGCTGACTGAGCGCTTCGATCAGCGTGAGAAGGCGTTCCACGCGCGTGCGCGGGAGGAGGCGGAAATCCAGGCTGAGCAATTTCGAGCGTTGGAAGCAACTGGGCTCGAGCGCTTGAGCGTTGTCGAACGGGAGGTTGCTGCAAAGCTGCAGGCATCGGCGGAGCGGGAGCAGGCCGCTGCTCGCGAGTGGAAAGCGGAGGCCGGGCATCGGGAGCACGACCGTCAAGCGGCACAAGCGGCACAAGCGGAGATCGACAAGCTGAGCCACGATTTGGTCGAACTTCGCGCGGCGTCGGCGGCGCAACAAGTGGCATTGCAAATGACAAAGCAATGGGCGGAGGACAAGGTTCGCCGGCTTCGCGTGTCGACGTGGGCGATAGCGCTTTGTGCCGCTGCCGGGATTGGTGTTGCGTGTGTATTGCGTTGATCGATCTTTAACAGTCGACCCGAAACAAATATTCATGCGCCGCGCTCCCAAATGCAAATCCTTCTCCGTGAACACGTAGAGTCGCTCTACCCCCTCATCTACCTTGTCACCTACGAGGAGCGCGAGGCCGACGCCTTGATCCAATCCGTCGCCGGCGACCGTCAAATTCTCGAATGGGACATGGCGCGCGGCTTCGTCGACTTTTCCACCAAGCGCCCGACCTCGCCGTACCAGAGCCTCTCCGACGCAGTCGAAACGCTGCTGGAAATGGATCTCACGAACCATTTCATTGTGATCAAGGACGCTCACCTGGCGCTAAACCAGAACCCGCTCGGTGTTGCGAGAATCAAAGCGCTTGCCGACAAAATCGTCCATCACGACGCCACGTCCGCGACGCTCTTTATGGTCTCGCCGCAGCCGTGCGTGCCGCCCGAGCTCGAAAAATTCGTCACGCTGCTCGATCTCCCGCTTCCCGATGAAAGCAGCATCGCCGCCATCATCACGAGCTACGCGGGCCACTATGACCTCGACCTTTCAGCCAGCCTGATCGCCGACCTTGCTCAAGCGTTCCGCGGCCTGAGCAAGCAGGAGATCACGCAGCTGCTGAATCGCGGCTACCAGCGCGACGGCAACATCAGCGCCAACGACATCGAACTCGTGCTTGCCGAGAAAGAGCAGATCATCAAGAAGAGCGGCATCCTCGAAATGCTGCCGATACGAGAAAAACTTGAAGATATCGGCGGCCTCTCGAAGCTCAATACGATGCGGCCATTCCATCGAAGATGCCGTACAAGTACGCCATCGATCAGGAACGGGCGGCTACCGCGCGTGTCGTCGCGCTCGCGTCGAATATGTCGTTAAGCCCGGCTTTGCAAGAACTGTTCACGGGCGACCTTAATTTTGGAGTGAGCCGGAGCAAGGTGCGCGCGTCGCTCGCGGCCAACGCGGTCATCGGCGAAAAAATTCAGGCTCGACTTCTCGCCACGAGAGACGAGGGCGTTTTGCGAGCACTTGCGTCCAATCCTTCATTAGCCGTTGCGAATCAGCATGAGTTGCGTGCGAACGGGAGCATCGAAACGCGCGTATTGCTATGCCAGAACCCATCGGTTGCATCGTCGGTCCGGGAGAAGCTGTTGCAGTCGCTGACGAATGACGATCTTTCTACGCTCGAATCCCGGCTGTCGAGCGCGCGGAGCACCTATGAAAGGCGTTGGGACGAAGAAATCGCAGCCATGAAAAAGGCGTCGGACTATGGCTTTGATGGGATTTTCTGGTCGGAGGAGAAGCGCGCCAAGCTCGACCGCGACGCGGATTTTGCCTCCAAGGACAAATGGAAAGCGTGGAATGAGTCGGTCGATTGCGAGTCGTTTGTCACTGGCCTGAAGAAGCTGCTGGCAGAGAAAGAAAGCGTGAGCGCGTAACGGAAGCGCGGCGTATGACGACAAAAATAGACTCCGAGATTCTCGCCGTTCTGCCTACTCCGCGAGACCAGCAGCGCTGGATGACAACGCCCGGCGTTGCCGACGCGGTCAGACGGTTTGGCACCGATGTCGCGCACGTCAAGACGGTGCAGCGGCGGCTTGAAGCGCTGCTCGAACAGGGCGTTGTCGTGAACCGTCGCGCCGGCAATGCGCTGGAATGGCAGCGCAAGGACGGTGCGAGTGGCATTGCCGCCAAAGCCGGCGCCATGATGGGCTTCGATGAAGCGCTGGCGCTGCAAGTTCTTAACCGCTTTGCCGGGCGCCAGATTCCGTCGTTGGTCAGCTCGTCCCTTAAGGGACTATTCGACGTTGCGGACGAAAGAATCGCGCGTGGATCGAGCCAGGAGGGGCGGCGTCATGCGAGCTGGCATCGCAAGGTGGCGGTCGTGGACGGAGCGTTTCGGCTTATTCGCCCACCTATCAAGGAAGTGGTTTTTCAAATGGTGTCGCACGCGCTATTTGCCGAGCAGTTGCTGGAGATAGGTTACCGTGCGCGGTCGAAGCCCGGCAACGAACCCGTACGACACGTTTTGATGCCGCTCGGACTGGTCGAAGCCGCTGAAATGGTTTATCTCGTTGCAAAGCAACCGGGCAAGCCTAACGCTGTCACGTATCGACTCGACAGAATGGAGAGCGCGGAAGTAAAGCTCGAATCGTTTGCCTATCCACCGGACTTTTCCCTCGCGCATTACGTCGAAAACGAGCGGCACTTCGATTTCTTTCCGCAGGGCAAGGTGCAGATCGTTTTGCGCTTTGCCGGCGATGCGCGTCATGCCGTTGTCGAAACACCGATCTCGATTGACCAGGCAATCGAAACCAACGACCACGACTCGATAACGGTCCGGGCAACGGTCATGCTGAGCGATCGCCTGCATTGGTGGATTCGGGCATTTGGACCGTATGTGGAAGTGCTTGAGCCGAACTCGCTTCGTCAGACGTTCGCCAATGAGGCAAAGCGCGCGCATGAGCTTTATTTCACGACGGGAGCGTGATATCGGGCGGAGGCTGCGCGATCGGTGGGTGGGCTGGAGACAGAAAATGTCTTGATCTCAGGATAGATTGTCGCGAGGTGCTTCCCAGTGTTGGGCGCATCATGAACGCTAACGGAGCTCGAATGATCTCGAACAACTCTCCTCTTGAAACGCTCGCGGCATTTGCGATTGTGTTCGTCGCGGGTGTTTTGTCTACCACCGTGCTTGGCAAATACATCGATAAGGTGCGCCGCGATGCGCGCACCTCGGTTGCTTGACGCAGCGGATAGAGCGGGGCGGTTTCGCTCCGCTACGCGCGATCAATCGGACAGCTTTTGTCCCAATCACAATCCAATATGGAGGCTTGCTAAACAACCTGGCCAGCCTCATGACTAAATCGACGGATAGCCTCCCGCGGGAATACGCAGTTGATCCAGGCGCTCATCGCAATAGCCCGCAACCGTTGCAAGTCGCATTACGGCTGTGGGGATTCGATGAACGTGAAGTGCGCTCCTGGATCGACGATTTGCCGTCGTTGGACGGCACGCTGAACTGGAGCATCGCACGCGAGCGCGCCGCGGACGGGGCGGCGGTCGTCGTGCATGTGGTCAAACCATCGCCGCGTGCGCAAGATGCGTTTTGCTGGAACTGCGTTGGTGCGAATCGCGCGATGGTCTGTGCTCTGGAAGGGACGCGGCCGGAAATCGTGTTGTTCGCCGGTGATGCTGCGCAGCTTCCACGTCGTCGCGCGGGAGTGTGGTCGGTTGCTGGTGATATGCCTGCATATGCTGCGCTTCAGGCACTCGCGTACATGATTGGTGCTTCCGCGGGTAAGGGGGCTAACGGGCAGTTCGGCATGCGGCGCGATTTGCTTGCGGTTATCGCACAACGTCTTGATGCGTGAGTGCGTGTCAGCGCATTGCTGTGACTTCGTGCACCGCACGTTCCGTCTTGACGACCCATTACTGTCGTTAGTCACGAAGGTACGCCAATGGCATCCGTCGTGCTGATTTAATGGAAGCGGCCTATCTGACGATGCAGGAGCATGGCCTTTCGGGAATTACGACGGCCCGCGTAGCTGAGCGCGCAGGTATGTCGACCGGTCTCGTCCATCACTATTTCAAAGACAAGAATGAACTGATCGAGAGTGCCATCCGTGTTTCAACTGCCGAACAAAAGAAAGATGTGCTCGCATGCGTTGCTCGCGCTCGCACGCCGGCTGAGCGGATATGGGCAATTATTGAAGGTAATTTTTCTGAAAGAGGTTACACGAGGCCAATCGCTCAGGGCTGGGTCTCTTTCTGCGGAAATGCGTGCTTCAACCCGCGATTCCTTCGCATTCAGAAAATCGTGCATCGACGCATGGACGACAATTTGTTATTCAGCCTGAAAATGCTGTTGCCGCTAGATCAAGCTCGAAATGTTGCGCTTGAAATCAGCGTAATGATCGACGGATTTTGGTTACGACTGGCCTTGCAGGGGACACCGAACCGTTCCGAGGCGCTTGCTCGAATGCGAGTCTATCTGGAGAGAGAGCGAAACCGCTCGCGCGGTAAGGGGCTCCGGTCCGACGCTGGAGGTCAGGGAGAGGCCGGTCACGCGGTTTTATGTTGGCGAATTCTACCGATTCAGGGCGCGAACATGATTCACCTGGGCAAGCGTGAACCGGAGATATATGGAAAGACGACGGCTAGCGAGCTTGACGCCATGCTCCACTAGCACGCACGCTCAAGACTCACGGCGGCCAATCCGGATGGGAGTGAGCGGCGGGTCTCCGAAGCAGTCTTCCCTCTGGTGACTCAAGCAACGGCCAGGGTCATGTTGGACATAGACCCCGGGCGAAAACGGCCCTTCACTGGGGGTGGCGTTCAATCCGAGGTGGATCTCTCGACCTGGCGCCTCATACCTTGCGTGCACGAAGATATCTGAAGAACTCCGCACCTTCCTGCAACCGCCGCCTCATCATCTCCCAACTCATCAACATTTCGCGGACGATTTCCCAGATTTTCGACGGCCGGAAATAGAAGCGCTTGTAGAACTCCTCGACGCCAAGGTAGATCTCCTCGCGCGACAGGTGCGGATAGCCGATCGTGGAAGCCTGGGTGCCCGCGGAATTGACGAGGGTGATGACCTTGGTGTCATTGAGCCATCCATTTTCGACGGCCTGCTTGTGAAGGACCGTACCCGGATAGGGCGCGGCGAGCGACACCTGAATCGTATGGGGATTGATCTCTTTCGCGTACGCGATTGTCTTCTGTATCGTCTCGTGCGTTTCGCCGGGCAGGCCGAGGATGAATGTGCCGTGAATCTTGATACCGAGCTTGCGGCAATCCTCACTGAACTGGCGCGCCATATCGGTGCGCAGGCCCTTTTTGACGTTCACGAGAATCTGGTCGTCGCCGGATTCATAGCCGACGAGCAAAAGCCGCAACCCGTTCTCTTTCATCACCTTGAGGGTGGAGTAGGGCACGTTCGCCTTCGCATTGCACGACCACGTCACGCCTAACTTGCCAAGTCCGCGAGCGATCTCTTCTGCTCTCGGTCTCAGATCCGTGAAGGTGTCGTCGTCGAACATGATCTCCTTGATCTCGGGCATGTTGTCTCTGATCCATTTCACTTCTTCGAGGACGTTTTCGACCGAGCGCGTGCGATAGCGATGGCCGCCGACCGTATGCGGCCAGAGGCAGAAGGTGCACCTGGATTTGCAGCCGCGCCCCGTATAGAGCGACAGATAGGGATGCTTCAGGTAACCGCTGAAGTAATGCTCCGGCGTCAGGTCGCGCTTATAGATGGGCGAGACGAACGGCAACTGGTCCATGTCTTCGAGAATGGGCCGGGCGTCGTTGTGCACGATTGCGCCATCGGGCAGGCGGTAGCTCAGGCCGAGAATCGATTCGAACGGAAGCCCCTGCGCAATTTCACGACATGTGAAATCGAATTCTTCACGGCATACAAAATCGAGTGCATCGCTTGCGGTAAGCGAACCGTGAGGGTCGACGGCCACTTTCGCGCCGATCATCCCGACGAGGATCGTGGGTTTGTGCTGCTTCAAGTGCTCTGCGAATTGAATGTCGGTCTGGAACGACGGTGAACTCGTATGAATGATGACAAGTTCGTATTCCTGTGCAATGTCAAGCGTCGCTTCGAGCGACAGATCATCGGCGGGGGCATCCACGACACGGCTTCCCTCGACCAGCGCCGCGGGTTGGACGAGCCACGTTGGATACCAGAACGATTTGATCTCGCGCTTCGTCTGGAAGCGGGAACCTGCGCCGCCATCGAAGCCTTCATAGGAAGGTGCCTGCAGAAACAACGTTTTCATGAATCCCCTCGAAGAAAATCGTCCACGCGGGCCAGATGAATTGTCCGCAGGGACTCGCCATGCATCGGCGATGTTCACGAATTATTTCGAAGCCTTCAAAAACATGATAATGCTGCGGGGGAGCGGCTTTCGATGCAGTCCTCTCCTTTGGATCTATCGGGACGCGTGGCAGGGGCCACATCAGCATCCTTTTTGAGCCGCACGACAGACGACGCGAGTTGCCGAGGCGGTGGTTCTCACCGGGGAGCAGCGGCGGATCAAGAATACTACGACTTGCGGTCTCGGAACCGCGAAAAAAATGGACGATTGGCCCCGCCGCTCGTGACAGGGAGATGACTTCGAAGGGTGGGGTTGGTATTAACCCGATGTCGAACGTGTCGCATTCTTGGGCAGGCGCGATTCTTTCTGTACTATATTTTCCTGAATCGGTTTTTCACCGCAGCGCGGGTTTGGCAGAGGCATCTTCTTTACGCGGCGTGCAGCGTCGCGCGCGGCAACCCGGATTACGGGGAATCCCTTGCGGTAACGCCACGGCGCGTGGGTTCACGGCGCCCGGTGTCCCAGAGTGGGAGGCGAGATATGGCGCTGGATCACGGCAGTGGAGACGGCGTGCCGGTTGGCAACGGCCGGTATATCAGCCCGGCCGAGTTTCTGCTGATGGCGGGCTTTTTAACGTACCGGGCATCGCTCGCACCGATCGACGCCCGCGTGGCCGCTCGGCGTGTTTTGGACGCCGTGCTCGGCGTGGCCGCGGCCCACGGATTCGCGCATGCAGACGCACTCGAATCGATGATGGCGAGCGCCGAAAAGTCAGCACGCGTGCGCAGGCTCGCAGAGCAGGCGACTGCTGCGGTCGGCGATACCGTCGCTTATTTGCAAGTGATTCGCGGTGCCGGCGTAACGCTGGAAGCGGACCCCTGAACGCGGGCGGCGGCGAATGTACGCGCATGAAAGCGGCGCGAGCCGATCATCTGGTTCGGAAGGGCGCCTTGAATCACCGAGTCATGTTCGTCGTTGTCCGCCAGATAACGGAGCAAATCGACGTGCCTTGCCAACGAGAAAAGCTTCATCCACCGAAGCACCAGGTGCACCACGCACCGACCCGACTCTATCTCCGCACCCAGCACGACTTAAAACTCCGATCGCAAGCGCCAATCAAAGATCCCCGCGCACTTCCCCCGTACCCAGCGCGCTTCGCTGCCGATTAACCTCCGCCCAAAGCGCATCGCTGTCGTCATTGCGTAGCAGGACAATCCAGTCCAGTTGATCGTCAGTCACGCCGAAGTATTCACGGATTTCCCTGCGGACCACGTCGACAAACTGCGCGTATTCCGGCGCAACCTGTGCCTGCGCATGCAAGGCATCATATTCCGCATCGTCCGCACCGCCACCGTGCTCATCGATATAACGCGAGATCCACTGATCCCGTTCGCGGTCGTAGTCGGCCTCGGCGCGCATCGCCTGCACAGCTGTGTATAAATCCAGTTGGGCAAACGCGGCGATCGCCGCCGTTGTTGCCTCGTCGAATGTCGTTGTCATCCCGTATCTCATGTTGGTCGTGGCGCATCATCGCACGGGCCGCACACGGACGGGTTTCCCTTCATTCTTCGCCACAACGCGCCAGACGCTCAAACATCCCCGAGTTGATCCAGCAAATGCCGAAGTCGTCGGGCTTGGGCGGGCACGATTTGCGGCGTGGAGGCAATGCGTTCTACGCGATCGCGCCAATAGCGCCGACCGAAAACGGCAATGTTGTCATCCACCGCAACGACGATCTCGAGATGGGCAATGGCGCCATCGAGATTTTTCGCCGTATAGGGGCTTTCGCCCAGAGCCCCGGTTTTAATATCCTGGTGTGTCATCACACGCTTCGTATTTTGATTGGCGCGTTTCGAATCCTGAACTGCCTCTTGCTCAATTGTGGTTGCCATTATTTTCGGCCCTGCGTTTGCATACATCCGCCGTGCATGCGAACTGCGCATGGCAATGCGACCCCGTCATCGTTTTGGTGCGGGCGTATTGGGCGCCTTCCCGATCCCGCATGACAGAGAGTAAGCAACGATCGCGCCAGCATCCGACGGCTCCATGGCGGCGGGATGAGCTAGTGCGTGAGAGGGCGGCGCAGGACGATTCCGTCCGCGAAAATGGCGAGGAATGGACGATTTCGTCCATTCCAACCGGATTGATCAACGTGCTTGAGCGGCTTGTTTTATCGGCCTGCGCCGGGTCCCCGAGCGTCCGATCCAATCAACGCTACGCGGCGAAGTTCGGCCAGCAACGCTATCGCGTCCGCGATCCGGCTGGTCGAATCGGCTGTTTGCTCCCGTAAGCCGCGAGCGAGCGTGTCGATCGCTTCGGCACCGCGCCCGGTGGAGCGCAAGAGGTCGGCGAGATAGCGGGCGGCATCCACGCGCGCGGGCACCGAACCGAACGCGAGCGCCGTGGAAAGGGCGGTGCGTAAGCCCTGCTCGGCGGACGTCAAATCTCCGAGCGCCCACTGCGCCCGCGCGCGGGTGACCAGCAATTCGCCCAGATGGGCGCGCTCCTGGCGGGCAAGGGTTTCGTCGACAGCAGCGGCGAGCATCGTTTCGCATTGCTCCGCGCGGCCGCATCGCAGCAGCAACTCGCCGTGCTGCCACATCTTGAAGGAATGGAATAGCGCGCCGCCGTTGCAGAGCATGTGATTGTCGTAACCATCGAGCATGACGGCTTCGGCTTCCGCGTTCAGGCCTTGCGCGCTGAGATGGACACCGCGAAGAATCTGCCCCATGCCGCGATAGAACGGGAAGCCGTTGGCGATCGACACCGATTCGAGTTCGCTCGCGAGCGGTCCGCGCCTCGGGTCGTCAAAAAGGCAAGCCAGCCACGCGGCGCCCTGCAGATTGACGGTGTGCGCCAAAGCGTGCGCACCTGGCTCGCCAGCGCGCAGGATCAGCATTTCCATCGCGCGCCGGGCCCGCCCGAACTCGCCGATCTGATAGGCGGCCAGGCCTTCGAATGTCAACGCGAGGCTCGCAAGGTCGATTCCCTGCGAACCCGTGCGCACATCGTCTCTCGTCACGCTGGTCAGATTGCCCCGCGCGAGGCAGGCGAGCGCTTCTTCGCTGTCGCCGAGCCAGTAGAGGGTGTTGGCCATGGCGACGTGCGCTTCGTCGAGCGACACGCGCTCTCCGCTGTTCTGGGCGCGCTGCAGCATGTCCTGTGCGCTTGCGCGCGCCTGTTTGAGCTGGAGCGTCGTCAACTGGGTGGTCCAGACGCCGAACTGGATCGCCGCGATTTCGCCAGGCTCGCAAATGCCGGCGCCTATCTCGAGCGCTGCCGTATAGCAGGCCGTGGCTTCCGCGTACAGCCAGCCGTGCACGCTGCGCAGGCTCATGCCGAGCAGCCGGTAGGCGTCGAACTGCATGCGGCGCGCGGTGGCTTCGTCGCGGCTTGTCTGCAGCACGTCGAGGCAACGCCGCAAATGAGGAATGGCCTCGGCGAAGCGCGACGCTTCGATAAGCGCGCTCGCGTGTTCAAGACTTTTCTGGGCTTCGCGATGGTGCTCCTCGCGAGACTTCAGGCGGCGTTCGATGGTCTTGCGCCCTACGCCGAGCAAGCTGGCCGCAGCGCTCTTGTTTCCTGCGGTGCGTTCCAGCGCGCGATCGATGAGGAGATCTTCGGCGGCGGCGAGTTTGTCGCGTCCCTCGAGTTGCAGCAGCATGTCCGCGAGTGCCGCGCGCGAAAACGACCCGGCTGTTTCGCTGGGCAGAAACGGTTCGAGTGTGTCTTCATCGATCAGCGGTTTTTCGGCGAGCACGCTCAACTGGCTGATCAGGTTGCGCAACTGGCGGATATGACCCGGCCAGGTATGCCGGCCGAGCCGCCGGATGGCGGCCGGCGAAAACTCGATGCGGCGCTCCTGCCGCGAGGCGAAATGGGCGGCGAGCGCCGGGATGTCCTCAATCCGCTGGTCGAGTCCGGGCACGGCCAGCACGAACACCGCGAGCCGGTAGAACAGGTCCTCGCGAAACAGGCCCTGGCGCGCCAGTTCGCGCAGATCCCGGTGAGTCGATGCGACCACGCGGCCTTCGAAGCGCACGTTCGACGAGGCGCCGACCGGGCGGAACGTCCGCGTTTCGAGCGCACGCAGCAGTTTGGGTTGCAGCGCGAGCGGTAATTCGCCGATTTCATCGAGCAGCAGCGTGCCTTTGCCGACTTGCTGCAAGAGCCCCGGACGACTCTCGCCGGCGCCGGTGAATGCGCCTTTGACGTGCCCGAACAATTCCGCTTCCACGAGGTGTTCGGGGATAGCGCCGCAATTCACGTCGACGAACGGTTGATCATGGCGCGGGCTGCGCGTGTGTACGCGGCGCGCCACCAGTTCCTTGCCCGACCCGGTGGGCCCGATGATGAGCAACGCGTGATCGGTGGGAGCGACACGATCGACCATCCTGACCAGTTGACGAAACAGTGGCGCCTCGCCAATGAACGCGTCGTAGTCCGCTTTTGCTCCGGAAACCGGCGCGACGGGGAGGGTAGTCATTGAATTCTGGGCTCCGGATCGACGCGCGGCATTTTCATTGTGATGCTTTCCCCGACGACTGCGGGCGGTGGCGGTATCAGGGTTGGCGTTTGCCGCGGCCACCAGCGGGCTTGCCAGCCGGGTTGCCACCCGGTTTGCCAGCGGGCTTGCGTGAACCTGCAGCCGGCTTGCGAGAACCAGCGGCGGGCTTGCTGGCGGGTTTGCTGCGTGGCTTTTGCGGGCTGAATGGGCTGCCGACGAGCAAGCTTGCGTCCGCACCCGTGGCCACGGCGTGCTGCGCCGCAGGCGCGCGCTTATTCTCGCCACCTTGGGGCCGCGGCTTTTTGCCGGGCGCCTGCGTGGCAACTGGCGCAGCTTGCGGCACTTTGGGCTTCTTGGGTTTTTTGGGCTTCTTGATGATCTGGCCCGTCGCGCTGGTTTCCGGCACGCGGTGTTCGGCTTCAAATCCCGGCTCTTCTTCACGGCGCAGCGTTTGCCGGATCAGCGCTTCAATCGCGGCCAGTTGCGGCGCTTCGTCGGCGCACACGAGGGACACCGCCACGCCGCTGGCGCCCGCGCGGCCGGTACGGCCAATACGGTGCACATAGTCTTGCGCCACGATCGGCAGATCGACGTTGATCACCAGCGGCAGATCGTCGATATCCAGCCCGCGCGCCGCCACGTCGGTGGCGACCAGCATCTGGACTTCGCCCGCCTTGAAGCGCTCCAGCGCGCGCAGACGCGCGGGTTGCGGTTTGTCGCCGTGGATGGTGTCGACCGCATAGCCTGCGTCATCGAGCATGGTCGCCAGGTAATCCACGCCAGTGCGGGTTTTGACGAACACCAGCGCGTGTTTCCATTTGTTCTCGGCCACGAGGTGCATGAAGAGTTCAGGCTTGTTCCTCTTATCCACCGTCACCACCCACTGCTTGATCTTGCTGGCTGTGGCATTGGGCGGGCTGACGCTGATATTGACCGGGCTGCGCAGAATGTTCGCCGCCATGGCGCGGATATCGTCGGTGAACGTGGCGGAGAACAGCAGGGTCTGGCGCCGGGCGGGCAAGGCCGCAAAGACGGCGTTGAGTTCGCGCGCAAAGCCGAGATCGAGCATGCGGTCGGCTTCGTCCAGCACCAGCGTTTGTACCTGATCGAACTGCACGGCGTTCTGGCGATTCAGATCCAGCAAGCGGCCCGGTGTGGCAACGAGCACGTCCACGCCTTTGCGCAGCTTCATCATCTGCGGGTTGATGCTCACCCCGCCGTAAGCGGCCAGAAATCGTAAGTCGAGGCCTTTGCCGTACGCGATAAAGCTTTGCAGCACTTGTTCAGCCAGTTCGCGCGTGGGCACCAGCACCAGCACGCGCGCGCGGTTGCTGGACACCGCCGGGCCGTGTTGCACCAGCCGTTGCAGCAGCGGCAGCGCAAAGCCCGCTGTTTTGCCGGTGCCGGTTTGCGCCCCTGCCATGACGTCCTTGCCACTGAGCACGGCAGGAATCGCCTTGGCCTGCACCGGCGTGGGTGTCTGGTAATTGAGGTCCTGCACATTACGCAGCAAGGGATCGATCAGGCCGAGCGAGGCAAAAGACATGGGCGTGTTCCGGGCTAAAACCGCAATTCTAGCGGTTGCCGCGCGGGTTCCCTCAGATATGCTCAAGCAGTTTCCACCAAAGCGGACCGACGACCAGCCACACGAACAGATAGAAGAGGCTCATCAGAAAGCCGGCCCTCCACCAATGGCCCTGCGAGACATAGCCGGCCCCGAACGTGACCGGACCGGAGTCAATGCCATACTGGGTCAGGCAGCCGTTGATATTGCTCAGGATGCCACGCGCAATGGCCGCGGTGAATGGCGGGATGCCGGCCGTGACCATCAGCGCCATGGACAGCGGGAAAAGCGCGCTGACATGCGCAGTCGCGCTGGCGAAGAAGTCGTGAACATACAAGTAGATCGCCGCCACCATCATGTCCACGGCCAGCCGAGGGAGGCCCTGCAGGTGCGCGCCGAACTCCTTGCCGAACCACGAAACCATGCCGTATTCGTTGAGTTTGGATGCCAGCATGATCAGGAGTCCAATCCAGATCATCGTGTCCCACGCGGACTTCTCGTCGAGGGCATCCTGCCAGGTCAGCACGCCCGTGATGAACAGCAACGCCACACCATTCGCTGCCGCGAGCGTCGCGCCGACGTTCAACTGCTCGCCGAAAATCCATAGCACCAGCAAGCCGACGAAGATCAGCGCCATGATGATTTCCTTCGGCGAGATTGGGCTCATCGTCAGCAGTTTGCGCTGGGCCAGCGCGGTCGCGTCCGGCACGCCTTCGACTTCGGAATGCACGATGCCAACGGTCAGGATGAGGTCTGTGTTGTGCACAATGGCCTCGCAGATTCGTCCGATTGCACGGGCGATCCCGTAGTGCGTCGCGCCCTTGCCCCTTGATGAGTTTGGCCGCCTCGTGCACGGAGCGCAGGAACAGATCGCGGCTGCCGGGTCCGAACACCTTGCCGCAGGTGACGCATAGAGGTAAGGCGTAAGCGATGTCAGCGTGCGCGTGATCAGCGGTGGCAGCATCGAGAATCGCGCGCGCTTTGCGCTGGAAGTCGCTGCGGCGATTACCGAAGAGATTGGCGCTGACGTTGAGTCCGGCCTGGCCGATCTCGAATCGTATGGCCAGATGGTTCTGGCCAACCCCGATTTCGTCGAGCGCCTCAAAACCCACTCGCCGATGAACGAAGTCATGCGCAATGGATTCTTTGGAGGCGCGGCGGTGGGGTATTCGGACTATCCGACGCTGCGCGTAGCGCAGGGTGTTTGAGGACTTCGATCACTACTTCGAGATCTCCAGGTTCCAGCTTGGAGATCCCTGGAGCGATCTAAGGGTATACGAACCATCATCGGACTTAACCACTGGCCTGCACCAATCCGCGGTCTTTGTCGGCCATTCGATGTGTGCGCAGAATTTCCCGTCGTCTGAAATCTTCCAGGTACCGGTTCCGGCCGCGTGGTGATGTTTGCTATTGACCTCAGGACCGTTATTCCAGCTTGCCGACAACGTTCCGTCCGACTCATTTTTCCAACGGGCGCTGTTGCCATTAGCGTAGGTCACAACGACAGTGGCTCCCGGAAGAATCTGTTTAAGCTCATCTGCCGAAAGGTCGCTTGAATTTTCCGCGAATGCCGCAGTTCCCGCAGTTCCTGCAGTTCCAATTGCCAGCAGCGCGAACGCCAGCGACGTCGAACGATAGCGTTTCATGGTCGGAAGTCAGTTGATGTAGTGCTGATTAGCCATTGATAGCACGGCGTCGCCGCCAGTAAAGGAGGAACCGCGTCCCCAGTGTGTTGTGGCACACCAAGCGATACTTATCGTGACGAGTCGTGCAAACTATGAGCGACGATGCAGACGCCGTGGAGGTTGCCGATGGGATCCGATGAACGCGCTATTCGTGACGTACACGCAACCTGGATTGAGGCAGTCAACGCCGGCGATCTGGTTCGCTTGCTCACCTTGATGACGGACGATGCCGTGTTTCTGATTCCGGGCCGAGCGCCGGTCGGCCGGGATGGATTTCCTTCCGGCTTTGCGGCCGCCCATCAGCAATCCCGTATCCGTTGCATCAGCGAGCTGGAAGAGGTCGTGATCGTCGGCGAAGTCGCCTATACCCGGTGCCGGGACTCGCTATCCGTGACTCCGCGCGCTGGCGGAGAAGCAACGGAGCTGGCCGGTCATCGGATCACCGTCTACCGCAAACAGCCCGACGGCCGCTGGCTTCTGGCCCGCGACGCCAACACGCTGTCCCCGGTGGCAAGTTGAGGTCGTGAAGTGACTTTCGTCGGCGGTCGAGCTTCCTGGTCTAGGGATGAATGGTTTCGCCGCGATTCAGCATGCCGATGAACTCCTCGATCTTGCGCGCTCGTGTGGCGGGTTTTTTGGCGTTCTGTATCCGAAACAGGATGGCGTAGCGGTTTCGGCTGTTCAGCGTCGCAAAGAAAGCGCTGGCCTTGGGGTTGGCATCCAGTGCGGCTTGCAGGTCGTCCGGGACGACTGAGTTGCTGGCCGACGTATAGGCAGCCTCCCAGCGGCCATCTTCCTTGGCTTTTTCGATTTCCCGCAGGCCCGAAGGAAGCATTCTGCCTGCGGCGATCAGCGCTTCGGCCCGGTCTTTATTGAGCTTGGACCAGATGCTTTTTGCAGAGCGCCGAGTGAAGCGTTGCAACCAGTATTCTTCACTTTCCGCCTGTTTTTGACCGTCGATCCAGCCATGACAAAGGGCGCTTTCCAACGCTTGTTCGTAAGTCAAGGTTTGCTTACCGGCGCCCTTTCTGGCAAGGCGCAGCCAGATCCCGGTCGAGGTGCCGCCGTTTTGCGTCAACCAGTTTTCCCATTCGTTCTGGTTAAGAAAGGTCAGACGAGATTCGGTCATGGAGGTTTCGGGTGGTTGAATTCATGCAGCGAGATTTTTTCGTTCGCTGAAACCTCGCGGATTACCGTTTTGCGTGGATTTTTGAATACCTGATTGATTGGCAATTGAGCATGTATTCATCGGCCGGCGTCGCCGACCAGAGCATATGCGCCCCAGAAATAGGGGTGGCGATAGAGTGGCCCGTCCTTGCCGCTGGCCATGTCGCGCTCCGTGCGCGCGAGCGCGTCGGCCTTCGATTCCGACGAATCGGCTACATAGGTGCGAAACACCCCAGTTGTCACCTGCGCCGCCGACTGCGATTCGACAGCCCATTGGGTGACGAGAATCGAACGCGCACCCGCCGCAAAAAATGCGCGCGATAATTCAGACACCGCGTCTTCCGCATTCCCGCTAACGAGCCCGGTATTGCAGGCAGAAAGCACTACCCAGTCGGCGTTGAGCCGCAACGTCACAATATCGTCCGCAGTGAGAATCGAATCGGCGAGACCGCTTCCCTCGTACGCCATTGCGAGCCCCGACTTGCGCCACCCTGGCACTTCGCCCGCGACGATGCCGTGCGTGGCGAACAACACCACGCGATCGTTCGACAAGTCCATCTTCATCGCTTCGGTACGCGATGCTCGAGTCCCCCACACCACACTCTGTTCCGGCGATCCAAGCGTATTGGCAATCGAACGCGCCTCTGTAAGTGTTTCAGGCAAAGGCATGACACGATGATAGTCAAACGTGCGCGTACCTTGATCGACCGGGAAGGCGCGCGCGGCTGCACCGTCCGCTCTCCCGGTGCTGTTCGCCGGCTGTTCGCGGCCGTCGAAGCTCGGGTCGGCGAACGCGACGAACGGCTCGGACGCGTGCGTCGCTGGATGACTGCGTGCGAACACGAGCGCGGAGGCATTCGGAATGCGCACGGGCGTAGTTGAATTGATCCACCAGTTGGCGTCCTGAAGCACTGTCGCCGGTTGTGTGATCAGGATATCGAATGGAATGCTCGCAAGAATGCCGCTCGTGGCGATGTAGACCGTTGTGGCGCCGCGGATCTCGTCCTGTATCGGTGCGATCAAGGCTTGGTACAAGCTGGCCGCTGCGTTCAGATCGAAGCCTGCAAGTTCCCCGGGATGCTGCGGCGGGACGCTGGCATCGAATTCGGCGCGCAGGGCGCGCACCTGTTTCGACAGGGCGGTGCGCGTCGTCGCCAGACGGACCGCCCGGAAGGCGCTCCCAGGATGCACCACGAACGCATAGCTCTCGTTGCGCCCCGCATAGAAGTCCACATACACCTCGCCCTCGTGCAGTGCCGTGCCGAGCGTGGCGAGCGACGGGATAGCTGGCGACACGAGTTGCCGGTAGACGGGATACTGCGACACGATCTGCCGGCGCAGCGTCGCGAGCTTGCCATCGAGAGCCTCGATGGCTTTCGCATCGTGGGTGACATCCGAACTGGCGAGAAATTTCCTCGACTCAAACGGCCACGGTCCTTGAGCCTGCTCCAGCTTCATGGCTGCGCGCGCGAGCTCGGCGTGCGCCGTGTTCTGCTCGTAGCGCAGCGCCTGCTCTTGCTCGACGAGCGCGCGTAGTCCTGGCGTGGATGCCGCAAGGCGCGCTGCGCCGTCGGTCATCGCGCCTTGTGTGGCGTTCATATGGAAAAGCTCTGCAATCCGAAATGCGAGCACTTGCCCTTGCTGCCCTTCGGTCATCGCGCGGCTCATCGACATCGCGAGTGCGCCGTCCTCGTCGTAGGCGCCGCGCGTGCTGGAGTCGTTCCATTCGTCTTCGGTGCCGACGATCGGGGTGACATACGCTGCGATGTCCGCCTCGCTCACTGGCGCTGAGGGATCTTCGAGCCGGTACAGCATCTGCATTCCAGCCTTGTATTTATAGAACGGACTCTCCGGTCCCTGTCTGCGAAGATCTCCGCTCATCTGGGTCGCAAGCCGCCTTTCGGCGTCCTTCCAGCGGCCGTGAGCGGCCAGGACCAGTGACTCGAGTTCGTCCATGCCCGGATTTTTCGCTACGACCGGATTGAGGCTCGCCGCAGCCTCCCAGGCGTCCGCATCCGCCTGATAGTCGCCAATGCGCCCCATCGCCAGGGCCACCATCAGGCGCTGGCGCAGCACGTCCCCCAAAAGCTGCGAGTGCGCAACAGTGTCGGCCTGCCGGAGGCCCGCAATGGCTGAGTCGATGGCCGTTAGCGCGCCGTCATAGTCGTCGTTGGAGCACAACGCGATGGAGAGCCCTAAATCGATATTCGCACGTTGCGTGGGGCTGGGCTTGAGGTCAGGTCGGTTGTCGATGTCCCAGCGCACCTCGTTTGCATAACTAAGCGCTTCCGTGCGGCGGTTGTTCTGGACCATCAGCCGCATCAACGACCCGAAGGTGTTCAAAATCTCATTGGCTGCGGCACGGTGGCGCTTTTCGCTGAGCGCCGGGTCGTTCAGGTCGCGCCATGCGAGTTCCACACCTTCCCTGCGCCGTTGGAGCGCAAGGTCATGCCGGTTCAGGGCGCCGCGATCGATTTCCGCCTCCGCGGCAAAGTACGCGTAGGACGGAACGTCGGGTAGCGTCTCCAGTTCTTCCGGCGTGGTCTCGCGCGCGAGCGTTTTGGCCTGGTCGATCAGGTGCTGGCTTCGCGAATAGTCGTAGGTCAGCGCGTAAGCAACGGCCAGGCTGGAGGCCGCCAGCGACCGCCGACCGGCAGGGATCTGCGTGTCATTGACGACTTCCTCGCGAACGCGCATCGAATCGGCGACCATGCCGACCCGGAAATAGTCCGAGGCGAGGCTGTCATACAACGCGAAGCGCGCTTCTTTATCCGTTGTATTGCTCATCTGGCGGCGCACAACCTGCTCGCGTTCGATCACGGCTTGCCGGTCGGAAGATCCGGCCGCCTGCTGTGGCGGTTGCGGTGCAATGGATGACTGAATGTTTTGAGACGTGTTGACCTGCCCACAGGACATGCCGGGCAAACCAGCCAAAGTCAAAGCGATCAGCGTTATCAAAGAGACGGGATAACGGCAGTACGTTTTCATGTGGCCTGTCTCCTTATATTTCTATATCACCAGAGCCTCCATTTTGGATTGGGATTTCCGCGTATGTAGCTTTCGTCCCATTTATCTATTGGAACAATATAGACATCTCGAAGCGCTGCGCTGGCTATTGAAGACGACGGATCTTTCACCGGTGTGAAAGGGATATAAAGCTGCGCGATATTCGGCGACGGCACCCAAAGCGGCATGTCCCAGGTATTGTCACTCTCCTTATCTTCGTCCCCCCTAAAGTCCTTAATTACTCCGGGACCAATGTATGCAATTACGGGGGCTCCAATGCGCGCCTTAACTATCAAGTCGCCTGATCCGCCCCATCTCTTCGCAACGGCTCCAAAACGGCGAAACACATCGGCTAAGTTCTCGTTAGCATTTTGAGCAGCCCGGGTAATGGATTCAACGGTTGCTTCTGTGAACCACCAAGGACTGGAAATGACTTGCTCGTCATTTTGCCGCCTTTTTCTATCAAATCGATGGCCGAGTTTGAAGATCGAAAGCCCGGGTTCAAGCGCCTCTTTGGAGCGCACGATCATGCCCTCACGCACTTTCCTGCGGTGGTCAGGCGCCTCGGCTAGATGCTCGTTGAGCGACATAGTTCTACCCTCCCATGCTTGTCTACAGCAACTAGCCGCCGCAAAGCGGAGGTCCAATTTTGGCGTGGTCGACGTGTTTCGTATATAGACATCGCCGCGAAGGGTGTCAAGCATTGCACTGGCCCCGTAGAGCCGCTGAAGGCGGCCACAAATTGAACGCATTTTCATCCGGCCTGATCATTCGCGGATGTTAAACATTCTCTTGCTTGAGTGCTTTACTTTTTCAGTTGAAACAACCGTATCTATCGCTTTGAAAGAAAATAAACTTCTCCAGCGAGGTTTCGTTTAATTCCTTTGTGAATGTGCGCTGACGCACATTCAGGATCAAAATTGCATCCACAACGAGCGTGGCAGAAAATATCGTCTTTAAAGAAGGCGAGGCTTTCTTTGGCGCGCGATTTTTAAATTTACGAACCTCGAACAATCTGGGGGATTCATGAGGCATGCAAAGAGAAAAATTTCACCGCTCAGATTTCGCTCGAAAAATCATTTTAAAAAATACATGGGCGTCTCTTCCGCGTTGCAAATTGTGCAACTGCTGGCAATCGTTGTGGGAGCCGCTTGGACGCTTTTCATTTATCTGTCGTACGGCCGTCAGCTTCAAACTCTAAATGCTCTTCAGCTAAAAATTTCAAATAATCAAGCGGAAATACAGCTACACGACGCGCAGCAGATCCATGATGTCGATCTTGAGGCAAAAAAAGCAGAACGTATTCAACAAATAAAGGATCTTAAAGTCGGCAAGGTAAAAATAACACAAACGCTGGATATATCGTGTGATGGTTTCGGCAAGTACGCCGCCGTTTACCATTACGATATCGAAAATATCGCGAAATCGGACGTGGAAGTATCATGGACGCTCATCGAGCGATTTTCTGGCGTTATGGATAAAAAAAGACCTTCCAGTCTCATTGTTCCGCTCAACGAGCCACCTATATTGGCTATCCCACGTCACACCGATGGAATCATTACATGGACGCTGCAAGGATATTCGGGGGCATATTTTGGCTCGGATCGAGCTCGAAAAAGCATCGAGTCTCTGCCAATGTTCAATTTTGACGAATGGGGCCAGGGAACAATGAACCTTCATCCCGGTGAAAAATCTGAAGGCACCGATCGGCTTGCGGTTTTTGCGAAACCGGGTGATTTCATCGGCGAGGTGCTGAGCATGGAACTCAACGATGGTTTGAATGAGAATGGAGACAACAGGACACACTTGACTGATTGGCGTCAGTTACCCTTCTGCGAACTACCCGTTGCGCGAAGCAACGGCAAACGGAAACGGTAACGAGAAGCCATGACTTTAGATAAAGCTGCCAGGCGCTGAGTTTTCGAAAATAAGCGTGGGGAGCATCTGACGAACTTCCATGACAGATGACCACTCAATCGAGTACGCGAATACGCGCGGACGACCACCTCAACCGTCCGCGCGCGTAACCGATCAGCTCTTGTCGTACGAGAACTGAATACCAGCCGTGCCACCGGTTTGAATGAACAGATCAATGAACGCCGGAACGGTTTCGCTGCGAGCCCAATCACGTTGCAGTTCGCAGAACAGTTGCGCGACGCTAATCATCTTGCCGCCGGCCTGTTCAATACGGCGCAACGCGGCTTCGTGCGCCGCGACGGATGTGCCGCCCACCGCATCCACGACGACATAAACCTCGTAGCCGGCCTTCAGCGCATCGAGCGCGGGGAACGTCAGGCAGGCTTCGGTCCAGAGCGCCGTCATGATCAGCTTCTTGCGGCCGGTGGCTTCAACAGCCTGGCGGAATTCGACGTCTTCCCACGAGTTGATGCTCGTGCGATCGTAAGTCGGATAGTCTCCCAGCACGGCGCGCAGTTGCGGAATCGGCGGCTTGTTCAGGCCCGTCTTCACGTTGACCGTCGAATGGATGATCGGCAACTTGTAGGCGACTGCGGCCTTGGCGGTGCCCACGATGTTGTTGACCAGCAGTTGGCGATCCATTGACGCGATGGAATTCACCTGGACCGGCTGGTAATCGATAACGATGAATGCCGCATTCTGCGGGGTGAGCAGATGATCGTTCGCGGGGTCGCGAATGGGTTCGCTTGCCATGGTTAGCTCCAGAAACAGTGCAGGAAGTGTTGTGGGATCCCGAGGGCCGATGCGTGACGCATTGGCTCTGCATGCAAGAGTAATCCTATGCCGGCGATGAACGGGCTTCCAGCCCCGGAAAATGCCGACTGTGTTCCATGAGAAGAACAACGGCAATCCTTGGCGCCCCATTGCCCTAAGATGTCTTGATTGTCCTGTCAAAGGAACAGTCATGGATGACCTGAACGACATCTTCTACTACGTGAAAGTGGTCGAGAACCACGGTTTCACGCAGGCCGGCCGGGCGCTCAATATGCCCAAGTCCAAGCTGAGCCGACGCGTCGCCGACCTCGAAGCCCGATACGGCGTTCGTCTGCTCAATCGGTCCACGCGGCATTTCTCGGTAACCGAGACGGGACGGGAATTCTATGAACGCTGCGTCGCGGTGCTCGTGGAAGCCGATGCCGCCCGCGAGGTCATGGAGCGCAGGGTTTCCGAGCCCCAGGGCGTGGTGCGCATGAGTTGCCCGACCACGCTGCTCGAATACCGCATTGGGCCGCTCGTGGCCGATTTCATGATGCAATACCCGAAGGTGCGGATCCTGCTCGATGCAACCAATCGCCGGGTCGACGTCCTCGGCGAAGGCCTCGATCTCGCGCTGCGCGTGCGCTTCCCGCCGCTCGAAGACAGCGGGCTGGTCATGCGTGTGCTTTCCGGAAGTCCGCAGCGTCTCGTTGCTGCATCGGCGCTCCTCGAAAAGCACGGACCGGTTGCCCATCCAGCGGATCTCGCCGGCATGCCGAGCCTCGATTGGGGACCGCAGCGCGATCACGTCTGGGATCTGGTCGGCCCGGACCAAGCGGAGGTGCGCATGCCTCACGCACCGCGCTACATCACCGACGACTTGACCGTGCTTCGGCAGGCCATCCTGAAAGGCGTGGGCATCGCTCAGATGCCCTATATGGTGGTTGAAAACGAGCTCGAAAAAGGCACGCTGGTCGACGTGGCGCCAGGCTGGACCCCCAGGGGCGGGCTGGTTCATGCCGTCTTTCCGTCACGCAGAGGCCTTCTGCCAGCCGTGCGGCTGCTGATCGATCACCTCGCCACGCACATTCAAAAAGACGGGTGAGCGTTCTACGCGCGATGTTCTGCTTCAGCCGCGCGCTTCAGTTACTCGCTCTTCGATTGTTCCTTTGACAGAACACTCTGTACGCCCGCGCGATCTACCGCGGCCGCGAGCCCATTTCTATTCTTCCCTCATCGAGCCTCAACATGCCATCAAGTTGACAACATCTGGAGACGCAATGCGATACATCCACTTTTCCCCCGACAACCGCCGCCGGTTGCTCGGCGTCGTACAGGGCGACACCATCCATTCGCTGGGCGAAACAACGCTCGACGACCTCCTCGCGCGTGGCGTCGATCTCGCTTCCTGGGGCGCTTCACATCTCGCGAACAGCGAGACATTTCCGGCCGCTTCAGTCACGTATCTGCCGCCGCTTGCACGCCCCGGCAAGTTGCTGTGCATCGGACTCAACTACGCGGATCACACGAAGGAAAGCCCGTATGAGCAGCCCGACTATCCGACGATCTTCCCGCGCCTGAACTCGAGCCTGATTGGCCACGAGGCGCCCATGATCCGCCCGCGCATCTCCGACTCGCTGGATTTCGAAGGCGAGCTGGCGGTCATCCTCGGCAGCGGCGGCCGTCATATTTCGAAGCAGCAAGCGCTCTCCTGCGTTGCGGGTTACTCGATCTTCAATGACGGATCCGTGCGCGAGTACCAGTTCAAGTCGCCGCAATGGACGGTCGGCAAGAACTTCGACGGCACCGGCGCGTTCGGCCCGATGTTCGTCACGGCGGATGAACTGCCCGCGGGCGGTGCGGGCCTCAAGCTCGAAACGCGCCTGAACGGCCAGGTCGTGCAATCGGCGAATACGAGCGACATGCTCCACGACGTCGCTTCGCTCATCTCGGTCATCAGTGAAGCGATCACGCTCGAAGCCGGCGATGTCATCGTGAGCGGCACCCCCGCGGGCATTGGCTGGGCGCGCGAGCCGAAGCTCATCATGCGTGCCGGCGACGTGTGCGAAGTCGAGATCGAAGGTCTTGGCGTATTGCGCAACACCGTCGTCGATGAAGACACGTCGATCCAGCGTTGATCGATCGTTCAGTTCCCCTGAAGGAGGAGACATGAAACAGATTCGCGTCCCGGTTTTTGTGGTGGGTGCGGGCCCCGCCGGACTCACGGCCGCCGCATTGCTGGCGAAATACGGCGTAGAAGTTTTGGCGATCACGCGCTACTCCGGCACGGCGCATTCGCCTCGCGCGCACATCACGAATCAACGCACGGTGGAGGTGTTTCGCGATCTGGGCATCGAGGACCGCGTGCGGGCTCTCGCCACGTCACACGAGCTGATGTCGAACAATGTGTGGGCGACCAGCTTTGCCGGCACCGAACTCGCGCGGCTGCAAACATGGGGCACCGGGGTCGGGCGCAAATCCGACTACGAAGCGGCGAGCCCCTCGCAGATGTGCAATGCGCCGCAGCACCTGCTCGAACCGGTCATTCTCACGGCAGCGCGCGAGTATGGCGCGCAGATCCTCTTCAATACGGAACTGGTGTCCATTCGCCAGACTGACGAAGCGGTCTATTCGCGGCTCGTCGATCGCGTGACCGGTGAGGAGATCGAAGTGATCTCCGACTACGCTGTGGGCGCGGACGGCGCGCAAAGCGTGGTCGTGCGGGATCTCGGCTTCGAGATGGACGGCGAGATGGGACTGGGCTGCGCGGTCAACTGCTGGCTGGAGGTCGATCTGGCGAAGTACACGGCGCACCGCCCGGGCGTGCTGTACTGGATGACCCAGCCGGGCAGCGACTATTGGGTGGGCAGCGGCACCTGGATCAGCGTGCGGCCGTGGAACGAATGGGTTCTGCTCTTCATGTACGACCCGAGAGAGGGCGAGCCCGATCTCAGCGAGGAAGCCGTGATCGCCCGTGCCCGTGCCACCATCGGCGAAGCAGATATTCCCGTTCGCGTGAAGGCTGTTTCGAAGTGGACCATCAACCGGATGGTTGCGCGCACCATGGTCAAGGGCCGCGTGGCGATAGCGGGGGACGCCGCGCACCGGCATCCGCCTGCTAACGGGCTCGGCTCGAATACCTCCGTGCAGGACGCGTTCAATCTGGCCTGGAAGCTCGCGATGATCGTCAAGGGCGAGGCATCGCCGGCGCTGCTGCAAACTTATTCGGACGAGCGTCAGCCGGTTGCCCAGGGTGTCGTGAACCGGGCGATCAAATCGGTCGGCGAGATGCTGCCGATTGCGAATGCGCTGGGCTTCTCGCAAGGACAAAGCGCAGAGGACGGTTGGGCCTCGCTCAACGAGCTGTTCTCGGATAGCGAAACCGGCAAGGCGCGCCGCAAGACACTTGCGCAAGCCGTCGATCAGCAGAACTATCAGTTCAACTGCCATGGCGTCGAATTGGGGCAGCGCTACGAATCGTCTGCGATCGTGCGCGATGGCGCGACCTTTCCCGCTGCGTGGCGCGACCCCGAGCTGTATTACCACGCCACCACGACGCCCGGCGCGTATCTTCCGCATGCGTGGATCGAGCGCGAGGGCAAGCAGGTATCGACGCTCGATCTGGTCGGTAACGGCGTGTTCACGGTGCTGACCGGAAGGGGCGGCGAGGCCTGGCTAGATGCGGCGCGGCAGGTGGGCGACGAGTTCGGCATCAGGATCGATGCGGTGTCGATCGCGCACGCAACCCCTACGTTCGACGCATACGGCCAGTGGGTGGCGCAACGTGAGATCGAGGACGATGGCTGCGTGCTGGTGCGGCCGGATCGCTTCGTCGCCTGGCGCTGCAACACGCGCGCGGCGCAACCCGCGATGGAATTGCGGCGCGTACTGACACAGGTGCTCGGCGCTGCGCCACGCGCAACGACCGGCGCGCAGGCACAGGCGAGCGGCGTGGCCGCCTGACACGGGAGTTGAACTCATGACATCGACGACGATCAAGCGCGCGCGTTTCGGCATTCATTCGATCGACCATTTCGCACTCGACGTGCCGGATCTCGAAGAGGCCAGGCGCTTTCTCGACGCCTTCGGCTTCGAGCTGGAGGCGCAGCCGGGCGAGTTGCTGTTGCGCACGCCGCAAAGCGATCACGTGTGGGCGAGGGTCCGGGAGGGCGCGCGAAAGCAGCTCGCGTATCTCGCGCTGAATTGCTTCGCCGACGACTTCGCGCCGTTGTGCGAGCAGATTCTGGCAGCCGGCGCAACGGCGGCCACGCCCGCGCGGCTCGCACTGGACGATGGCTTCTGGTTCCACGATCCGGACGGCAACCTTTTGCAACTCAAGGCAGGCGTCAAAACATCGCCCGGGTGCAAGCCGGCGTCGAGCAGGGAATCGGCGTCCTTGCGTTTGCGCGGCGCGTGCGCTCGCGCCGACGCCCCGGTTACACGTCCCGCGCGGCTTTCTCATGTTCTGATGTTCACGCCCGACGTGAGCGGTGCGGTTGCCTTTTACGAGCGCGCATTGGGCTTGGCACTATCCGATGGTTCTGAGGGCATCGTCGCGTTTCTGCACGCGCGCTACGGCAGCGATCACCACCTCGTCGCATTCGCGCGCGGCGAGAAGAAAGGATGGCATCACAGCGCATGGGATGTTCCGGATGTCGAGGCGGTCGGCCTCGGCAAGATGCAGATGCAGCGCGCGGGCTACGTCGACGGATGGGGCGTGGGGCGCCACGTGCTCGGATCGAACTACTTCCAGTACGTGCGCGATCCGTGGGGTTCGTTCTGGGAATACTCGGCCGATATCGACTACGTTGGAGCAGGAAGGGAGTGGCCCGCCGGCAACCATCCGCCCGAAGACTCCCTGTATCTGTGGGGGCCGGACGTGCCGGGCTACTTCTTTGAGAACACCGAACAGTGACTAGCGCCTTGCTCGACGCTAACAGCACGCTTTCGTTCAAACCCAATGGGCAATGACGGTCGAGGCATCGGAAAAGATTCCGGGCAGTAAGGTCTACGTAAATACCGATTAGTTTCAGACTGCTGACGCAATAGCGATCGATGACAGTTTGTTGTAATGGCAACATCCTTACCCGTTCGACGTTCCTATACGTTAGCGCTAGCTGTTTCTCGTTGGGTTTGTGGGTTATCCCACAAATCATGCTGGCTCGTTCTCGACCCGACACCTACTCTTTTTTCGAGGCGGGTGTCGATCGAACGCGAGCGCAAGCCCAACGTCGGCGACGCACTTGCGTGCCGCCGACTCGACCGTATGCCTGCTTTGCAGTGCCCCGTACGCATTAGCTCATTCCCGGTAGCCAGGGATGATGGCCCACCAGCGCGACGACACCTCACCCTTCACGTCATACGCTCAGAGAGCAGTTGAATTGATACACGGCTATTAAACACGTAGAAGATCGCGCAACTCGTCTCCGCAGGCCGGAGCGAGTTATTGTCGTTTGCAAGAGCTTCCGATTGTCTGCACGGGTATTAACAACGCAACCAGCAACCGCCGCAGGATGGATACGATGAACGCTCTAGAGAAATACCGGCAGGGTCCACGCCCCCTCCGACTGACCACTCTCGCGGCCACGCTGCTGCCCCTGGCTATGCTGAGTGCCTGCGGTGGTGGCTCCGGATCGAGCACGCCTCCCCCAGCTGCCGCCCAGGTATCCGGCACGGTAGCGACCGGCAATTTCGTGTCAAACGCGGCGGTGACCGCTACCGACACCCATGGCAAGACGGTGACTGCGATCAGCGATAGCAATGGCCACTACACGCTCGTCACCGCCAGCCTGACGGCACCGATCGCGCTCGTCGCCACTGATCCAACGGGCCAGAGCTCGAACCTGGTGTCGGTCCTCACAGCCTTGCCCGCCGCGGGACAAAGCGCGACAGCCAACATCAATACGTTGACCACGGCCATTGCCGCCTTGCTGACGCCGGATGGCAATCCGATGGATCTCGTCGCTGCAGGCTCAACCACCACGATCGGTGGCGCGGTCACTTCGACCAACGTGAAGAACGCGACGGCCACGCTGGATGCGTACCTTGCCAACCTGCTGAGCGCGACGGGCCTGCCTGCCAGTTACGATCCCATCGGGACCCCGTACCCCACAACAGCGCATACCACTGCGGATAATCTGGTCGACATGGTCAGCATCGTTCCCGAGGGAAGCGTCACCTATCTGATCTACAACACCCCGTTACCCAGTAGCGCGACAACGCAGTCCAATACCTATCTGGCGCTCAACAACACGTCGACACCGTCCAATACCCCCGTCGTGCCGGCAGTCACTGCAGCGTATGTCGCCAACTACGCCTCGCTGCAGAACTATCTGAGCGGGTTGCCCACTGCGCTGAAGCCCTGTGCGGCCGCGGGCGGCACGGGATCCGCCTGCAACGGGGTCATCGACGCAAATTACAAGGACAATGGATTTACCAATATCACGGCATACGACAGCAACCTGACGTCGTCGAATCTGAGTTTTACATCGTCAAACCCATACGTGGTGAACACCAATGCCAACGGCACCAGCGCACTGGTCGCGATCCCCTATGCGCTTGTGTCGTCGACGACGCAGAACTCTCTCGGGCAATACGCGTTGTATACGACTGTCCAGCAGACGCCCTCGGGTAGCTGGGACATCATCGGTAATCAGCTTCCGTATAACCTGTCCGCAACGACCCGTACGACCTACCGGCAATTCCTGGATACCTTTACCGATCCCAATACTGGACGCCCTGACACCAACTTCTTTGACGCTGGCCTGACGTTGGCGATCGGCAGTATGGGCAGCGGGGAGTCCGGCGCAGCGCTCTATTTTGCTCACGTGACGGGCCCCGGCTTGCCTGCCGCCGGACTCTGGCTGGGAAGATATAACGCTACCCTCAGCATGCTGCTGGTAAGTACGCCGCCCGCGGCGCCGCTGACCAGCCCGCCCACCCCTGCATCACTGAGCGGCACGAACGAATACCGGTGGTCATGGGCACCCTCGACCTACCAACCGCCGACCGCGAGGGAATTCTGGGCCACCACGCCCATCGATGTCACCCAGGCACAGGCGGGAAGCGTCTATCAGTTCACGCTATATGACATCAATGGGAATAACCTGGGTACGTACAGCGTGACCAACCCGAACAACGCGGTGGACGCCACGCTGGGGCAGTCGTATTACCAGGCCAACGCTTTCCCCGTTCTGGGCAACGGTGACTTCGTAACGGGTGTCCAGTGTCCAGGGGTACTCTCCGGTGCGGGTAGCAGTGACCCTGCCGCCAACTTCCTGTGTCCGACCGGATCGTTGGCCGCCCAGCAAACCTCGTTAACGATGAACTTCACACCGCCCTCCGCAACGGCCAAGGTACCGAGTCCGCTTACCGAAACCGGCGCGCTGATCCAGACCTGGGACAGAGCGGGCTGTAATGTCCAGGAACCCGTTTCATTTGGACCCACCACGACATCCGCCACGATCAGTGCCGCTGGGACGTGCGCGAACGGCACTCCGTACGCTTTTTGGGCCATCAACAATCCTTCGGGCGACGCCACCTTCCGCCAGCTTCAACTGAGAGCCAAGACCCCCAACGGCGTGCTGTTCTACGTGAATCAGGTTTACCGTAACGCTAACAACGCCGTCAGCGCGGACTAGTCCGGCGAGCGGGGTCATGAACTTGACCCCGCCCGCTCAATTCCCGTACATATCGAAGTCGAAGTACTTCGACTGGATCTTGTTGTACGTGCCGTCGTTGCGGATCTGCGCGATGGCGCGGTTCAGCGCGTCGCGCAGATCGGCGTCCGATTTGCGTATGCCTGCGGCGTCGCCGTTGCCCATGATCTTCGCGTCATAAACGGTGCCGCCCGCGAACGCAAAGCCCTTGCCTTGCGGCGTGGAGAGGAAGCCGAGTTGGCCCTGCACAGCGTCCATCAACACGCCGTCCACGCGTGCGTTGACGAGGTCGACATAAGCCTGGTCATAGTTCGCATAAGGCACGACCTCGACGCCGGAAGCGGCCCATTTTTGACGCGCGTAGGTTTCCTGAATCGTGCCTTGCTCGACGGCGATGCGCTTGCCGGCGAGCTTTGAAGCTTCAGGCAGGAGTCCAGAATGTTCACGCGCGATCAGGCGCGTCTGATTGCGATAAAGACGGTCGGTGAAATCGATCTGCTGCCGGCGCTGCTCGGTGGCTGCCATCGACGAGAGAATCATGTCGAATTTGCGCGCCTGCAATCCGGGGATCAACCCGTCGAAGCTGCTGGAGACCCACACGCACTTGGCGTTGAGCTTCGCACACAGCGCATTGCCGAGATCGATGTCGAAGCCCTTCATGCTGCCATCGGTCGCGGTGGACTCGAACGGCGGGTAGGTGGGGTCGACGCCGATGCGAATCGTCGTCCAGTCTTTCGCAAGGGCGGCGTGCGAGGCGAAGGCCATGGCAGCAGCCGAGAGGAGGATCGTAAGGCGCGTCTTCATGCTGGGTCTCCGTTCGTTTGTGTATCAGGGTGCAAGGTTGTGTGGGGCAGGCTGTTAATCGACTCGCGCATCAGTTCGCGAATCAACTTGGGAATTCGCCGCGCTGGAAGTCGTCCGCGAGTTCGAGGGCGTCGGCCATTTCGCCCACGGTAATCGGCTTGATCGGCGCGCGTATGCGGTAGTGGCCGACATCGGCAACGTCGCGCTGCTGGACTTCCGCGATCAGTTCGCCCACTGTCGTGCCGCACCAGCGGCCCTGGCACGGGCCCATGCCGCAGCGCGTGAACGCCTTCATCTGGTTCGGCCCCTGGCAGCCCAGCCTGGCGAGTTCGCGAATTTCTCCCGCCGTGATTTCCTCACAGCGGCAGACGATGGTTTCGTTGTCCGGAATGCGTTGTGTGGCCAGTGGCGTATAAAGCGCGTCGAGCAGCGGGCGCACCGCGAGATGGCGGTGCAGCGCGCGCTGCACGGGGCGTTCGCGCGCGGCCTGGGTTGGCGCGTCGAGTTTGCCGAGCGCGGCGGCGATATCGAGCGCGGCGATTTCGCCGGCCAGTGCAGCAGCTTGCGCTCCGCCAATGCCCGCGCCATCGCCGGCGATCCAGACGCCCTGCACGCTGCTGCGGCCGCGACTGTCGCGTTGCGGGCGCCAGCAGGCCGCGTGTGTGTCCCATTCGTGCGTGCAACCGAGCGAGCGGGCGAGCTGCGTTGATGGAATCACGCCTTGATGAAGCAGCACGAGCGAGCTTTCCAGCGTGTGTTCAATGCCACTAGCGTCGCGAAAGCGAATGCGTTCCGCACGGCCATTACCTTCGATTGCCACGCCGCTTGCGCTGCTGTACACGGGTATGCCGGCGCGGCGCACGGCGCGCAGCATGCGCCAGCCTTTGAACAGATAGTCCGCGCCGCGCAGCGCGGGCAGGGCATGTGGCAGGGCGCGCCGCCAGGCGTCGCGCGGTGTCGTGTCGACGAGCGCGCGCACGCGCCGTCCCGCGTTCAGCAATTGCGCGGCGAACAGCCAGAGCAACGGGCCGCTGCCCGCGAGCACGGTGTCGTCGCCGGGCGCGAGGCCAGCGGACTTCAGCAGCGTTTGCGCCGCGCCCACGCCCATTACGCCGGGCAGCGTCCAGCCGCGCACGGGCCAGGGGCGTTCCTGCGCGCCTGTTGCGATCAGGACGGCGCGTGCGCCGACTTCCAGCGTGCCGCCCTCGGGCGCGCCTTGTGTGAGCATCGCAACCGGTTCCGGCTCGAAGGCGATCTGCCAGACGACGCTGCGTGGCAGATACTGCACGCCGCTCGCGAGCAGACCATCAACGAGCGGGCGGCCCGCCTGGTAATCCTTGCCGAGCCACTGAGCAATCCGCGTCGGCGTTGCGGCGAGATTCCTGTAAATCTGGCCGCCGGGCGAGGGGCCTTCATCGGCCACAGTGACGGCGAGTCCCGCCGCCCGTGCCGCGATGGCGGCGGCCATGCCGGCGGGGCCCGCGCCGACGATCAACAAGTCACATTGGCGGCGCGTCATGGCAGCTCCGCCTTGCCGTTCATCGCGCGGACTTGCATGCCGTTGCGCACCTGAGTCATGCAGGCCTGGACGTTGGGGACGCCGTCGATTTCCACGAGGCAGTCGAAGCAGACGCCCATCATGCAGAAGGGGCCGCGCGGTGCGCCGCTCACCGCGCTCGCGCGGCAGGCGGTGGCGCCGTTCGCGAGCATCGCGGCGGCGACGCTGTAATGCGCGGGCACGTCGTCCAGCATGCCGTCGATATGGATGCGCACGCGCGCATCGTTCGCGGCGGCGGGGGCGATGGGTTCAAACATGGGGTGCGACCTTGGGCGCGGCGAAGCGCGCTGTGGTGAAGGCTTCGAGTTCGGCGGGCGCAGCGCCGCCCGCGATCCAGGGCGCGACGAGGTCCGCGTGCGCGGCGGCCAGCGTCACGCCGCTGTGGCAGATCGCGACGAACGCGCCCGGATAGCTGCGTGATTCTTCATAAACGGGTAGCCCGTCCGGCGTCATGATGCGCAGCGCACCCCATGAGCGCACGATGCGCGCGTGTGCGAGGGTTGGAAACGCGGTGCGCGCGCGGCGCGCGATATCGACCATGGCCGCACGCGTCTGGCCGTCGTCGAAGCCGACGTCCTCGGCCGAGTCGCCCAGCAGCACCGAGCCTTCGGGAGTTTGCCGGACCACCAGCGTGGGATAGGCCAGAAACGGCGCAAGCCGCTCCGTGACCATGATCTGGCCGCGCAGCGGCGAGATGGGCGCATGCATATCGACCATCGGCGCGAGCCGCGCGTTGTCGAGACCGGCTGCGAGCACCACGCGGCCCGCTTCGAGCCGACCCGAGGGCGTGTCGATTTCGAAGCGTCCCGCGCGCGGGCGGACCTCGCGCACCTCGTTGCGCGGCAGGTAGACGCCGCCGCACGCGAGGAAGGCTTCGAGCATCGCGCGCAGCGTGTAAAGCGGATTCGCGTGGCCGTCGTTCGGCGACCAGAGCGCGCCCGCAAGCGCCGGCGATGCAGCCGGAATGCGCTTGTGCAACGCGGCCGGGTCCAGCACTTCATAGGCGAGCGCGGCGTCCTGGCGGCGCAGCGATTCGAGCAGCGCGGTCGCGCCTTCGAGTTCGGCGTGATGCTCGAAAAGCTCGATGCCGCCGGGGCGCTCGAAGCCGCAGTTCACGCCGGTCTCGCGTTGCAGTTGGCCGGCGAACGCGCTCCAGCGTTCGGACGATTGGCGCGACCAGCGCGCGTAGGGCAGGCAGCGGCCGCCCTTGCCCTGCACCCAGACGAGCCCGAAGTTGCCGCGCGCCGCGCGAAAGGCGATGTCCTCGCCGTCGCAGACGGCCACGCGCAGGCCGAGGCGCGCGACGCCCCAGGCGATGGCCATGCCGACCAGGCCGCCACCGGCCACGACGACGTCGAAGCTGCGTGCCTCACTTGTCCCGCGTGCGCTCACGCATCCCTCCGGCACGGCCTGAGCGGGGTTTGGGTGTTATATGCCATGGCGATCCGGTTCCTTGCGTGCTTTTTCGTTGCAGGATGGATCTTGCGGCGGGCAAAATAAGCCGTCCAATACAGCTTGTTCAGTTACCCATAATCCAATGTTATGAACGCGCCTTCGCTCAGAATCCGCCAGATCGAAGCCTTTCGCGCGGTGATGCAGCGCCATACGGTGACGCGCGCCGCGCAGGAGCTTCATATTTCGCAGCCGGCGGTCAGCCGGCTCATTGCCGACCTCGAAGACCGCATCGGCTTCGTCCTGTTCGAGCGCCAGCCGGGCCGCTTCGTGCCCACGGCTCAGGCGCGCGTGCTGTACGAGGAGGTCGAGCGCGCGTTCGTCGGGCTCGATCGCGTGGCGCAGGCGGCCGAGCAGATTCGCGCGATGCGGCTGGGCACCTTGCGCGTGGCGGGCTCGCCCGCCGTGGCGCTCGATCTGCTGCCCGAGATCGTCACGCGCTTCACGCGCGAGCATCCCGGCATCGACGTCACGCTGCTTGCGCACAGCGCGTCCACGGTGGTCGACAAGGTCGCCTCGGGGCAGTGCGATATAGGGCTGATTGCGGAGCCGGTGCCGCACCCCGCGATCCGCAGCGAGCGGCTGGCGGAGGCGGCCATGCGCTGCATCCTGCCGCGCCAGCACCGGCTCGCGCGCAAGCGCTTCGTGCGCCCCGCCGATTTACGCGGCGAATCGTTTATTTCGTTCCCGCCGAGCTTCGAGGCGCGCAGCGCAATCGACCGGGTATTCGTGGAGGCGGGCGTGACGCGTTCGATGTCGATCGAGGCGCAGCTATCGAAGACGATCGTGGCGTTCGTGGCGAACGGCGCGGGCGTGGCATTGATCGATCCGGTCACGGCCGCGTATGCGGACCCGCGCGTGATCGTCAAGCCGTTCGAGCCGCAGGTGCCCGATCACTTCTATCTGGCGACGGCGGCTTCGCAGGCGCTGTCGATGCCCGGCGAGGCGTTTTGCGCGATGTTGCGCGAGGCGTTTGCGCAGATGGAGATGCGGATCGGGGCGTGAGGTGCAAGTGCTGGCGCGCTCCCGCAAGGACCGCGCCGGACGCCGCCTGCCTCAATCCAGCAGCAGCGCGCCGCTTCGAACCGGCTCCTTGCCCGCCACGCACGCGATCTCCATCCCCGCCGTGGCAAAGCGCGTGCGTTGCCGCGCATACAGCACCCCGGCAACGGAACTCTTGACCGTAACAGCGCGGTCGGTCAGCGGATCGACGATATCGGCGATCGGCTGGCCAGGCTCGACCCGTGCACCCACCGCCGCGTGGAAAACGATCACGCCCGAGACCGGCGCGAACAGCGATTCACTGCCCGCAAACGGCGTTGGCCCAAATTCGAGCGGCGGCAACGGCGCGGGCGTGCCTTCGATCACGCCGCGGTGCGTCAGGTACTCGACGATCGCGTTCGCGTCTTGCTCCGCAAACGCATAGGACACGTCCGCCTGGCCACGCAATTCAATCGTTACGGATACCGAACCATTCGGAATCGGATAACGATCGCCGTAACGCGCGCGCAATTCCGACCAGCAAAAGCTGTGGATCTCGTCGAACGGATTGCCGATTGAATTGAGCGCGAGCAGCGACGCCTTCGCATCGAGATAACGCGCGAGCGGCTCGACGTCGGGCCACAGGTCGGGGTTGGTGTAGAGATGCAGCGCCGCTTCAAAGTCGCAATGGAGGTCGAGCACCACATCGGCGTCATACGAAAGGCGCTGCAGCGCGAGGCGCTGCGATTGAAGCTCGGTGGTCGGCGTTTGCTCGGCGAGCGCCTCGCGCATGGCCGCGCGCACGGCAAGCAGGTTCTGCTGCGCGTCGCCGGAGAGGCGCGAGTCGATGCGCGGGATCACGAGTTCGGCGAGATCGTGGAAGTGGCGGTTGAAGTTCGAGGCCGTGCCGGTTTCGTAGCGGCCAAGCATCTGGCCAAGCAGGCGCTGGTTCAAACCGATCGGGTTGGGTACCGGAACCAGGACCACCTCGCCGCGCAATTTGCCCGCCGCTTCGAGCGCGGCGAGGCGCTTGCGCAGCGCCCAGGCGACCAGCATGCCCGGCAATTCGTCGGCGTGCAGCGACGACTGGATGTAGATCTTCTGCCCGCCGCCTGGGCCGTAGTGGAAGCTCGTCAGGTGACGCTCGGTGCCGAGCGCCGGGGAAATCAACGGATGTGTCTGTGTCTGCATGATGTCAGGGCTGCTCGTCAGGATTATCAGCCGCCGTACACGTCGAAGTCGAAGTACTTCGACTCGATCTTCTTGTACGTGCCGTCCTTGATCATATCGGCGATGGCCTTGTCGAGCTTCGCTTTCAGCTCCACGTCGTCCTTGCGCAGGCCGATGGCGGCGCCGGCGCCGAGCGTGCCCTTCGGGTCGTCGATGGCGCCGCCCGCGAACTGGAAGTTTGCGCCGCGCGCGGTCTTCAGGAAGCCCTGCTCGGCCTGCACGGCGTCTTGCAGCGCGGCGTCGAGGCGGCCCGAGGTCAGGTCCGCGTAGACCTGGTCCTGGTTCTGGTAAGGCACGATCGTCACGCCCTTCGGGGCCCAGTAGAGCTTTGCGTAGGTCTCCTGAATCGTGCCTTGCTCGACGCCCACCGTCTTGCCCTTCAGGCCATCGGCGGTCGGCTGGAGGCTCACACCCTTCTTCGCGATGAGGCGCGTCGGCGTATGGAACAGCTTGGTCGAGAAGGCGATCTGCTCCTCGCGTTGCGGGGTCATCGACATCGACGAGAGCACGCCGTCGAACTTTCTTGCCTTCAGCGCCGGGATCATGCCGTCGAATTCGTTTTCGACCCAGACGCACTTCGCGTTCAGGCGCTTGCAGATTTCGTTGCCGAGGTCGATGTCGAAGCCAACCAGCTTGCCGTCCGTGCTCTTCGATTCAAACGGGGGATAACTCGCGTCGACACCGAAGCGAACGGAGGACGGGTCCTTGGCAAAGGCGGAGGTGGCGAGGGCAAGGATCGCGAGGGACAGGGCAAGCTTCTTCATTGACGCAAAGTCTCCAGTATCGACATCGACGCCGCCGTGGGTTGGCGGCGTCCTCAAGCAGACGAGGGTTCATCTGCAAAGTTGAATAGACAAGATAACCCGGGGACGATGGCCGAGTAACTGGGGTTTTCGCTGAAGCGACCTGAATTTGCGGATTTTCGACGTATGAAAATGGAAAGGTTGGGAAGCGTTTTAGGTGGTTAATGTATAGACAACATCGCACGCGGCATCGAAAAAAAAGCCCAGACCGGATGGTCTGGGCTTTCGCACCAGCTTGTAAGGAGAGGCTTAGTTGCTGCTGCCGTACACGTCGAAGTCGAAGTACTTGGACTCGATCTTCTTGTACGTGCCGTCCTTGAGCATGTCGGCGATGGCCTTGTCGATCTTCGCCTTCAGGTCGGTGTCTTCCTTGCGCAGGCCGATGCCGGCGCCGTCCGAGGGAATCTCCTTGCCCGCGAACTCGAAGCCCGCGCCGCGCGGCGTCTTCAGGAAGCCGATGTCGGCCTGCACCGCGTCCTGGAGCGCGCCGTCAAGACGGCCCGAGATCAGGTCGGCGTAGACCTGGTCCTGGTTCTGATAGGGCACCACGTTCACGCCCTTGGGCGCCCAGTTCGCCTTCGCGTAGGTTTCCTGGATCGTGCCCTGCTCGACGCCCACCGTCTTGCCCTTGAGCGATTCGGCCGTGGGCAGCAGGTTGGTGCCCTTCTTGGCGACGAGGCGCGTGGGCGTGTTGAACAGCTTCGACGAGAAGGCGATTTGCTCCTGGCGCTGCGGCGTCATCGACATCGAGGACAGCACGCCGTCGAACTTCTTGGCCTTGAGCGCCGGAATCATGCCGTCGAATTCCTGCTCGATCCACACGCATTTGGCGTTCAGACGTTTGCAGATTTCGTTGCCGAGATCGATATCGAAGCCGACCAGCTTGCCGTCCGCGGCCTTCGATTCAAACGGCGGATAACTTGCATCGACACCGAAACGGATGGTGGACCAGTCCTTCGCGAACGCGGAGGTTGCGATCGCGAGGATCGCCATGAACAGGGCAAGCTTTTTCATAGCCTTGAAGTCTCCAGTATCGACATTGAGGGCCGCCGTGAAAGCTCGCCGCGCCTTCGGCAAAGTCTGTTCTATCCGCCGGTTGGGTAGACAACATAGACAATCGCCGAAGGTCGGTTAAGTAGGGTTTTCGCTGAAGCGCATGCTGTCGATTCCGATTGCGACAAGATGCAGCAAGCATTCCTGCGAAAAATCCGCGCCCTTACTTCCAGAAGCCGTGATGCGAGCACGCGGCTTCGTCTTCGATCAGCGGGCCGACCACATCGATATGGCGCTGGCCGCGCGTGAACACCTCGCGGCACGGCAGCGAGAACGTCGGGTTCTCGGGGTGGTCGCCGGTGAGCGAGAGCAACTTGTGTTCGGAAAGCGCATAAACCACGCGCCCGATGTTGCACCAGTAGATGGCGCCCGCGCACATGCAGCACGGCTCCGCGCTCGTATAGAGCGTGCAGCGGGCGAGCTGCTCGGGCGAGAGGATGCGTGCGGCCTGCGCGGCGGCGGCGAGCTCGGCGTGCTGGGTGGGATCGCCTTGCGGCGGCATCGAGTTGTTGCCGGCGGATGCCACGATGTTGCCGTCCTCGTCGGCCACGAGCGCCGCGAACGGGTGGCGGCCGTTGCGCCGCGATTCGTCGGCGAGTTCGATGGCTTTGCGCAGCAGGGCGAGGTCGCGTTCGGCGAGCTGGGCGGGGGCGAGATCCGTATTGGCGTTCATTTGATTTTTTCCGTTGTGCTGAGTGAAAAGTCGGGTGAAGAAAATAAGGGCGCTGCGTTCAATGGGCTTCGGTGCTGGCGTTGCTCGCCAGCGTGGGCGTGTTTTCGTGCGCGCCGACATCCTGCTTGTCGCGGTTGAGCAGCACGTTGAGCACGATGGCGGTAATTGCGCCGAGGAAGATGCCACTGTCGAGAATCAGCTTGGCGGGGCCGTGGATCTGGGCAAACAGCGTGGGGAACGACATCGGCAATACACCTACGCTCACCGACACCGCAACGATGATCGCGTTGCGCGTGCCGTCGAACTTCACGCGCGAGAGTTCCTGAATGCCGGCCACCGTCGTCATGCCGAACATCACGATTGCGCAGCCGCCCAGCACGGGGCGCGGCACCGAGGCAATCAGCGCGCCGAGCTTGGGAAAGAGCCCCATGAGCACCATGATGACGCCCGCGGACGCCACCACGAAGCGGCTCTTCACATTCGAAAGCGCAATGAGGCCGGTGTTTTGCGTGAACGCGTTATAGGGGAAGCTGTTGAAGAGTCCGCCGAGCATGGTCGAGAGACCGTCGGCGCGAAACGCGTTGCCGAGCGTCTGCTGCGAGGACGGCCGGCCGATGATGGTGCCGATGGCCAGCACGTTGCCGGTAGTCTCCGCCATGATGACCAGCATGGCCAGCGCCATCACGAGCGTGGGCGTCACGGCGAAGCGCGGCATGCCGAACGCAAACGGCGCGCTGATCTCGAACCAGGCGGCATCGCCCACATGCGCAAAGCTCGTCATGCCGCACGCGGTCGCGATGAGGGTGCCGACGATCAAGCCGATCAGCACCGAGAGATTGCCGATAAAGCCCTTGAAGCGCGCATAGATGAACAGCGTGATGCCGACCGTTGCGAAGCCGAGCAGCAGATTCGCTGCGGAGCCGAAGCCCGGCGCGTCGGGGTTGCCGCCGCCGAGCCAGATCGCGGCCGCCGGCATCAGCGAAACGCCGATGATCGTAATGAGGCTGCCGATCACCACCGGCGGAAAGAAGCGTAGCAAGCGGCTGAACACCGGCGCGATAAGCACGGTGAGCGCACCCGAGGCGATCACGGAGCCGAACACGTAGGCGAGCCCGTATTGCTTGCCGATCATGATCATTGGTGCGATGGCGATGAACGAGCACCCCTGGATCAGCGGCAGACGCGCGCCGAATTTCCAGATGCCGATTGTCTGGATCAGCGTGGCGATGCCCGAGGTGAGCAGGTTGGCGTTGATCAGTGTGATCATCTGCTGCTGGGTGAGGCCGAGCGCGCTGCCGAGTATCAGCGGTACGGCGACGGCTCCCGCGTACATCACCAGCACGTGCTGCAATCCGTAGCTGGCGAGTTGCCGAAGCGGCAGAACCTCGTCAACCGGATGAGTGCTTCCCTTGCTCATGAAGTTGTCTCCTTTGTAGTGGGCCCGCTCGGCTGGTCAGGCACGGGCTGGTGCGTCATAATCCATCACATTTGCCGGGTCACCAAATGGATATCCATCGATTTTTTCAATAGATCAGGGAAGCGCAATGCGCTATTCGCTCGACCAGCTTGAAATGTTTGCCCGCGTGGCCAAGACCGGCTCGTTCTCGGCGGCGGCGCGCAGCCTGGGCAAGACGCAATCGACCATCAGCATGGCGATCGCCAATCTCGAAGTGGACTGGGGCTTGCCGCTGTTCGACCGCACGAGCAAGCTGCCCACGCTCACGCCGGCGGGCCGAAAACTGCTCAATGAAGTGGAGTTGGTGCTGGAGCGCTGCCTAGATCTGGAATCGCAGGCCAACGATCTGGGGGAACTGGTCGAGCCGCGCTTGACGCTCGCGATCGAAGTGCCGTACAAGGCGCTGATGCCGGCGATCACGGACTTTGCCGCGCAGTTTCCCGCCGTCGATCTGGACGTGCGCCATCCTTTTCACGGCGACGTGAGCGATCTGCTGGTGAAGGGCGAAGTGGATCTGGGCGTGGCCTTTGCACAGCCGGACTACCCGCGCGACCTGGGGTTTTCGCAGATGGGCAAGCTGATTCTGGCTCACGTCGCGCGCCGTGATCATCCGCTGGCGCGCCAGGCGAGCGTGAGCTTTGCTGAGTTGCGCTCGCATCGACGCTTGGTGTTCAGCGCGCACAACAACACGCTGCCGAGTACGGAGTATCTCGACTCGGCGCGCAGCTGGCAGGCGGAAAGCTATCTCGCGCTGCTGGAAATGACGCGCGCGGGGCTGGGCTGGACGACGCTGCCGCGCCAGTTGATCCTGCGCGAGCTCGAAGAAGGGGAGCTCGTGGAGCTGCAACTGGCCGCGTACCCCCATACCGACTGGCTGGTGGGAGTCGACCTGATCTGGTCGAAAGCGCGTGTGCTGGGCAAGGCGGGTGTGTGGTTAAAGCGCCGCTTGCAGGATCATAAGGTCTACGAACTGGATCGTAATGGGAATGCGACTACGTTGTAGGCAGGGAGTCCAGATCGCGAATGACGCGAGCGTTGTCTGAGCACGACACGTTTCATACCCTATGGATGATCTTGACTAGGATAAATCCGAAAGTTCGTTGAAACAGGCAATCTGACGTTTATTGAGATTCCACCCCTGTAAGGATTGCAAAAAATCTACGGGGTGATGGATGAACCAGAGCTACAGG
>NZ_CADIKL010000058.1 GCF_902859945.1 Paraburkholderia caffeinitolerans
CCACGAGCTTTCTCAGGTGGGCTTGGGTGGCTCCATCCAGTTTTCGGGCATCAGGTTTTGTCTTCATGCCCATATAACGCACCACGCACTATTTGGTGCACACGTCAGTAAAAGGGGGAGAGGTGCACTGCGTCCCGACCTTTAAGTCGCGCCCCATAGCGGCCATGGAGCACAGGGCCAGCAGTCCTGCAAACAACAATTTCGCCTTCTTCATCGCGTTTCCAATCCTTGATATGTGACTACGTGGCTACAAAACACTTTCCAAAAACCTTCGGCAACGCTCGCTCCGTGGGTTGCCGAACACGTCGGCGGGTGCCCCTCGTTCCTCGATCTTTCCCTTGTGCAGGAATGCGATTTCGGACGAAACCTCGCGCGCGAATGCCATCTCATGAGTGACCATCACCATGGTCCTGCCCTCCTCGGCCAGCAGGCGAATCACCCTCAGCACCTCACCCACGAGTTCGGGGTCGAGCGCGGAAGTGGGCTCGTCGAACAGCAGCAGCTTGGGCTCCATGGCCAAGGCGCGGGCAATCGCGCAGCGCTGCTGCTGCCCGCCCGAGATGTGGGCCGGATAGTGCTGCAGCCGGTCACCCAGTCCGACCTTCGCCAGCAGCGCACCGGCACGCTCCGTCGCCTCTTGGCGCGACAGACCCAGCACCTTCATGGGCGGCATGACCACGTTCTCCAGCACGGTCATGTGGCTCCACAGATTGAAGTTCTGGAACACCATGCCGATGCCCGCGCGCAGTCTGTTCACCTGGCGCTTGCTGGCAGGGCTCGCCTGCCCTGCTGACAACCGGTGCATGCGGATCTCTTCGCCATCGATGGCGACGGTGCCGGCATCGGGAACTTCCAGCAGGTTGAGGCAGCGCAGGAAGGTACTCTTGCCCGAGCCGCTGGCGCCAATGAGAGTGACCACGTCGTGCTCGTGTGCGCACAAATCGATGCCGCGCAAGACATCCAGTGCGCCGAAGCGCTTCTCGATGCCGACGGCGGAGACGATCTCTCTGCCCTGAAGTCGTTGAGGGTTGCTCAAGTGCGTTTCCTTTTTTAAAGTGCGAGCGCGTCAGATACTGCGCAATCTGTTGCCGCAGCGCTGAGTCGCCAGAGGGGCTGGACGTAAAAGGTCCGTTTCCGTTCGAGCGCATCGATCGCGGCGCTACAGATCTCGCCCGGCATCTCGACGTCAGGCTCGCCAAACCAGAGCGGCAAGACGTCCGCACGATCCATGGCGGCGTTGGCGACCTCGCGGATTTTTGAGGATCGGAGTGACTGGACTTCCATTCGCGCTCTGGTCGGCAGCGTGCGGGATGGGACGGTGTATTGCATCCGTACGGGTCTCAGTGTCCGAAGATGTAAGGTTTTGTCGCGATAGACGATGTGACCGAGGCTGATCGCTACCGGCAGCGGAGGGGCTCGACGAGGTCGCCACCTATCGCGGGAGGCAAGTGCAGTTGCTGCGTCTGCGCAGGCCCGACGAACAGCCCGGCCACCGAAGGTGCAATCGCACCGTTCGCCTGCCCCACCAGCATGCACGCCATACCCAGCCGCGCGGCGCCCGCTGCGTCGGTCAGCGGGTTGTCACCGATCACCACGGTGTCTTCGGCGCGCGCACCGATGCAGCGCAGGCCTTCTTCGAACAACAGCGGCTCGGGCTTACCGACCACGCGCCAAGGCTTCACACCGCTGGCCTCGACCACGGCGGCGAGTAGCGCACCGGTCTCGGGCACCACGCGGCCTTCTGGCCCGGGGTGGATGGCATCCACGTTGCTCACGACCAGGCGCGCACCGCGCAGCAGCTCGTTTACCACCACCGCCAGCCGCGCATAGCTGAAATGCATGTCCAGCGCGAGCAATACAAAGTCTGCGCCGGCTTGCACCTGCCGGCAGCCCAGCGAGCGCGCGTAACGTTGCAGAGCCGGGCTCGCGACCAACAGCACGCGTGCGTCCGGGTGCTCGCGCACCAACTGCCGTACGGCCAGTTCGCCAGCCAACACGATGCGCCCGGGTGCTACACGCAACCCTAGTCGGTGCAGGCGTTGCGCCAAGCCCGGCGCGGTGTGCGTGGAGTTGTTCGAGACGATCGCATAGCGCCCTTCGAAATGCGTCAGCAGCTCAACCGCGCCCGCAATGAGATCTTGCTGGCGCACCAGCGTGCCGTCGAGGTCAACCAGCAGGTGGCGGGTACGCGCCAAGCGGGCATCGGCAAGCACGCGACTCGGGCCGTAGTGGCCTGTGGTGGCCCCATGTGGGTGGATGATTTTGCTCATGGCTGCCGATTATATTGAGCACCGCTCAGTGAACTATGAATTTTTCATGAAACGATTTCATTCAGGTGTTCGCCTGGCCGCGTTTTCCTCTATCCTTACCCCTCTTTTTGCTTTTGCCCGCTTTAAGAGACCTTCCATGAACACCCCAACCCGTCGCGATTCCTCTGGTGAATCAGCGAGCACCGTTGACACCGCCTCTGCCGCGACGATCCTGTTGTCCGCGATTCGAAAGGCGCTTGCCGTCGAGGCCGCGGTCGATACCGGCACCATCGAAGACGTCAAGCACATCGTCATCTTGATGCAGGAGAACCGTAGCTTCGACCACTACTTTGGCACCTTGCGCGGCGTGCGCGGCTTCGGCGACCGCTTCCCGATACCGCTGGCCAGCGACAAGCCGGTGTACTACCAGCCCAGTCCCACCGGTGGACCGGATATCCAGCCCTTCCGTCGTGATTCGACAGTCGCCCAGGCACTGATCGGATCGGGCACGCCGCACGCTTTCCCTGACCAGCAAGCGGCGTGGAACCAGGGAAAAATGGACCGCTGGATAGAGTTCAAGAGCCAGGCGACGATGGGCTTTTTCACGCGCGAAGACATTCCGTTCCAGTTCGCGCTGGCCGAAGCCTTCACGGTCTGCGACGGCTATCACTGCTCCATCCTGACCGGCACCGACCCGAACCGCATCATCTTCTGGTCAGGTTCGAACTTCAATCCAGAATTGCGCAAGAAGGGCATCAACAGCACGGACGCCGACTCCGAACCAGTCAACTCACGCTGCTGGCCCAGCCCATACAAGTGGGTCGCTGGCAGGGCGCAGGAGGCGGACGGCTCCGGTCAGAAGGACCCAAGCACGGGCGTCTACAACTACAAGTACGCCGACACCCCCTTCAAGTGGGACACGTTGCCCGACGTTCTGCAAAAAGCTGGCATCAGCTGGCACATCTACCAGAACATGAACAACAATTGGGCAGGTGCCATGAACGGCTGCCTGGCCTTCGAGAGCTTCCGCACCGCGCAGCCGGGCTCGCCGATCTATGAGCACGGTCTGACGGGGGGGCCCGAGATGACCGACGGCGCTGTCAACTTCCTCGCCCAGCTCAAGCAGGACGTGATGAACGGCACGCTTGCGCAGGTCTCGTGGATACTGCCCACACAAGCCCTGGCCGAGCATCCCAGCAGCAGCGAAGGTGTGGCTGGCGCCGCCAACTTCATTTCGGATGTGCTGGGAGCGCTGACGTCCAACCCCGCGGTCTGGAGCAAGACGGCACTGTTCGTGACGTTCGACGAGAACGACGGCTTCTTCGACCACATGGCGATGCCAGCCGTGCCGTCGTACGATGCCAGTGGTAACCTGATGGGCAAGTCCACCGTGCCGCTGGATGGCGAGTACTTCCATGTCGCCGACGGCAGAGAGTATTTCGATCCCAACATCGGTGACGAGCCTTCCGATGTCCCCGTCAGCGATAAGCCGGCTGATGCCTCCGTCGGCAAGGAGCCTTCCGAGGCCCGCGTCGACAGCTACCTGAATGCCACCGATACCACCAGCGGCAGGATCCGCCCGTGGGGGTTGAGCTCCCGAGTGCCGATGTACGTGGTGTCGCCGTGGAGCAAGGGTGGATGGGTCAACTCTCAAGTGTTCGACCACACCTCGATGGGCCAATTTTTGGAGAAGCGTTTTGGCATCACGGTGGATGCCATCAGCCCGTGGCATCGTGCGGTATGCGGCGACCTCACCTCCTGCTTCGACTTCGTCAACCCGAACGATCCGGTCGTGCCCAAGCTGCCTGACATGAGCGACTATCGCGCGATCAACGCAGCGCAAAAGCTCCTGCCCACGGGTCCCGTCACTAACGCGCCCGCCACGCCACAGCCGCTGTTCCAGGAGACCGGCACGCGCCTCTCACGCGCGCTGCCCTACGAACTGCACACTAGCGCGCGCGTGGAGCCCCGCGGCCTGGTATCGCTGACCTTCAGCAACACCGGCGCCCAGGGCGCGGTATTCCACGTCTACGACAAACTGCATCTGGACCGCATTCCACGCCGCTACACCGTGGAAGCTGGCAAACAGCTCTCCGACGACTGGGACGCTGGCGCCACCGACAGCGGCAATTACGAGTTGTGGGTCTACAGCAGCAACGGGTTCGTGCGCAGCTTCAAGGGTGACGCCCTCGCCGCGGACGCCGCGGCCTTCAGGCCCGAGGCGGAGGTCTGCTACGAGCCGTCAACTGGGCAGGTCTGCCTGAAAGTGCGCAACTCCGGCACGGCGGCGGGCACAGTCACGGTAAAGACCAACGCCTACCGCCTCGACGGTCCCTGGTCGTTGGACGTGGCCGCGAGTGGTACCGGCATGCTGCACTGGAACCTGGAAGACAGCGGTCACTGGTACGACTTCACCGTGACCGGCCCGAACTTCGCGCTTCGCTATGCAGGTCGCCTCGAGACGGGTAAGCCCGGCGTGAGCGACCCCGCGATGGCGCTGCACCTCCCCCACGCGTCAGATAGTTTTCGCCCCGATACAAACAAGAATTCGGAAGCGGAGATTCAGGACGAGTGCCTCGATTAAGTACGACCATTCAAGGACAGAACGGCGGTGGAGCGGCTGCCGCAAATGTCCTTGTTGAATGAAAAGGTCTTTCCCGTTACGAACCAGGCACCGCTCATGTGGACGCCTCCCAGATAGCAAGCGGGTTTTGCCTCGGCCGGGCGCAAGTCCGACAAACAGAATCGATGGGCAGTCGCTTTGGCAGAGCGTCGCAGGTATTGGCGCGATCGCTGCTATCGCAACCAGGAACGCTCGCCATGGCATGGGCCATGTTGTAACAAGGCGAGACGTTTCTCATGCCCACGTGAAGACACAGGCTGCGTCGACCACGCGCCAGCCGAGGAGATGCATCGAATCAATTTCCTCCGCCGATTGCTGGCTTGTGTTGATCAAGCAAGGTTGGACCCGCGGGGAAGTGGCCGTTTCCATCGCGGAGGCGTTTGACGACGTCCACGACAATTGAAAGTTTAAAGGTTCCCCCATGTGCGTCTTTCATCAGGGTCCGCGGGCAATGAATCCTGCATCGATCACCGTGTGTAGTCTCGCCAGCCGTCGACGCCGCGTCGCCCAGCTCGTCCCAGCGCCGCAAACGAGCGTTGCTTGTGTCGAACAACATCTCGTAACCTGATTGAGATAAGCTCCTACTCATGAAGCGAAACACCACTCCCAGATCTGTCGACGGAAAGGCTTCGACAGCCGGCGGCAAGACTTCGACGGCGCCTGTTCTTCCCCGTACCGAAGTGCCTGACGGCCAAGTCTCTGCCGTTTTGGCCCGTATCAAGACTCTGTGGCCTTCGCTGGGCCCAGTGGGCCAACGCATCGCCGACTTCATCGTGAAGAATTCGCATGAGGTGGTGTACATGTCGGTCAGCGAAGTGGCTGAGCGCACAGGCTCCAGCGAAGGCAGCATCGTCGGCCTCTGCAAGAACCTGGGCGCCACCGGATTCCAACAGATCAAGATCGCACTGGCGCAGGAGCTGGTGCAGCCGGTGCAGTTCATCCATGAAGACCTGGACCCGCAGGACAACGCCGCGCAGGTGATCCGGAAGATCTTCCAGAGCGACGTCCAGACGCTGCACGACACCGAAGCCACGCTCGACGCGAAGGAGATGGAGCGCGCGGTAAAACTGTTCCGCAAGGCCGAGCGCATCGAGATCTACGGCATCGGTAGCTCGGCCACCATCGCAGAGGACGCGCACTACCGCATGCTGCGCATTGGCTTGAACGTGAAGCTGGCGGTCGATTCGCACGTGCAGGCTATTAGCGCCTCACTCACCGATGCGAAGACGGCGGTGCTCACCATCTCGCATTCGGGCAGCTCGCACGAAACTGTGACTGCCACGCGCCTGGCCAAGGAAGCGGGCGCATCCACGGTGTGCATCACCAACTTTGGCAAGTCGCCGATCCAGGCCTACTCCGACGTGCTGCTGTTCACCATGGCACGCGAGACCAATTTTCGCACCGAGGCGATGACGAGCCGGCTAGCGCAACTGGCAATCATCGATGTGCTGATTGCCTGCCTCGCGCTGTCGGACTATGACACTTCGGTGCGCACGTTGCGCCAGACCTTCGACGTGCTGTCGCTCAAGCGGTACTGAGGGTTCTGAAGCAACGAGAAAATTCGGCAGATTCTGACCACTATAGGTAACGCAGGGAACTGACAAGTTCACTACCTATTCGATCACGCTCACAATCGGCGTGCCAGCGAATGCAGCGTCCCGTAGATGCGAATGCCAGTGTTGAAGGCGTTGGTACCGTCGATCGGGTCGAGCACCCAGACGTACTCGCCTGCGCCGGGATACCACTGCCATGGTATTGGTCGTAGCAGACTTCAACCTGGCGCTCAACTCATCATCGGACACCCTTCGGCTGCTGCCCAGCCGAGTCCTGTCAGGCTTGCCTGGACAGCGAACTTCGACACGGCTCCGACACTGATACCAATGGCCCGGCTGATCTGCCGGTGGGTCACGCCACATGCCCACTTCAGTAGCAGGACTTCCTTCAATTTGCGCATGCTCATCCGAGGTGTCGGCATCAGCCCTTCTCCCGCAAAGAAGGGAGCAGGCAAACGCCGCCGTTGAATAGATGTGCAACACCATCGCCAGGTTAAAACCCGGCTTACCTTCCGGTCCCGTGATCGCTCGTTCCGGCAACGCGTGATCAGCGATCACGATCATTCGGAATCCGTGATCACGTTTGCCGAAATACGCAATCAGATGGCTTGCGCAGCCGAAGTACACGCTCGAACCCCTCCAGAAGACGCCGCAGACTATCGCCTTCCCTCCAACGGGCAAACGCGGCCCAGAGTCGAATGAGATCACATCACAAAAGATTCATCATAGACTGAGATAAGCTCAATATAATCGGCAGGCATGAGCAAAAACATCCACCTACATGGGGCCGCCGCAGGCCACGACAGCCGGAGCCGCGTGGCTACCGATGGATCACCGCTTTGACATCGAGCTCCGCTCACCAGTTTGACCATTCGAAATATGGCCTGAAGCCCCTGCACTGAGAGTGCTGCACAAGACGAATTTGTGATGCCACCGCTCAACGAAGAGCGTCGAGCGTCTCGAATCAAACCAAGTTACAAGAGTTCGTATTCATCTGTCTCATCGATAGATGCTGTGAATGGCAGCACATAGATTGTTTGTAAGGTTGTTACTAAATTCATTTCATATATTTTGGATAACTAAATAACATGAAGGAAAAGAAAAGTTTTGTGGCGCTTGCTGTCATGGGAACACTCTCCAGTGTTTCCCACGCTCAGAGCAGTGTGACGCTGTATGGCATCGTTGATGCTGGACTTCTCTATACGAGCAATGTGAACACTGCGGAGGGTGGGAAGCCTCTCGTACAACTCGCAAATAGCAATTTGAGCGGGTCACGCTGGGGCTTGCAGGGCTCGGAAGATCTGGGAGGGGGGGTGAGCGCCATCTTTCGGCTTGAAAATGGCTTCAGTTTGACCAACGGGACGCTCGCTCAGGGCGGTCGCCTGTTTGGCCGTCAGGCGTACGCCGGGTTTGCCAGCAATGCGTATGGCACCTTGACCATGGGTCGTCAATATAACGCACTCCAGGACTACGTCGCGCCTCTCCAGCTGGTGGGGCCGCTTACCCAGTTTTCGACGCATCCCTATGATAATGATGCCCTGAACAACACCTACCGGACCGACAATACGGTGAAATACGCGACGCCGAAGCTCGCGGGCTTTCAGGCTGAGGCGCTGTACGGTTTTTCGAACTCGACAAACTTCGCGAACAACCGCGCCTATAGCTTCGGTGCCCGCTACAGTAACGGTTCGCTGAATCTCGGGGCGGGTTACGCGCGGTCACAGAATCCGGGTGCGATTGGCGGTGCAATTATCGGAACTCCGTCGTCAACCACGCCGTCGAATCCGCTTCTGAATACATCGCGCGTGGACCAATGGGGCGTGACCGGTACGTATGCGCTGGGGTCATTGACCCTGGGCGTACTTTACAGCGGATCGCTCTTTACCGATTCGTCCTACCCCTTGGCCGCCGCGAGCGGCACCCTTCACTTCCAGAACTACGAAGGCAGTGTTCGCTATCAAGTGACTCCGCAATTGTTGCTGGTTCTGGGTGAGACATACACCAGCGTGCATCAATCCGGCGTATCGGGTCACTATCTGCAAACAAGCACCGGTGCTGACTACTTCCTGTCGAAGAGCACGGATCTCTATCTGAACGCGTTCTATCAGAAGGCATCGTCGAACCTTCATGCGGCGATCGACGGCGCCGGCGGTGCAGCTAGTGGCTCATCACAGACTGTTGTCGTCGCAGGTATTCGCCACAAGTTTTGAGCGATCGCGCGGGTCGTCGCTGGCGAGGCTCGCAGAGTTGGCCGGATCAATCGACTCCGATCTTCGACCTGATACCCGTGGGTCTTCTGAGCGTGAGAGACATGCCTGACTATTCGCGTGAAACTTGCAGTCGTTTCGTCCTTTTTTGCGAAGGAGCGACCGCCAAAGTGGTCGCTGACCAGCGAAACAATTCGGGACATGTATTGAGCGGATCTGGTGCAAATGGGATCGGCGAATCAGTTAGAGTTGTCGGAACAAAACGAACCGATGCTGCACGATGAGCATGCTGAAGAGTCTGGAGGCGTTGTTCGGCGGACGCCATTTTGATCGGGAGATCATCATTCTGTGTGTTCGCTGGTACCTGCGGTACAAGCTCAGTCTACGCGATCTGGTCGAGATGATCGCCGAACGGGGTTTGTCTCTGGCTCACACGACGATCCTGCGCTGGGTGAGGCGTTATACACCCGAGTTTGTCAAACGATGGAACCGCTTTGCTACACCTGCGGGTCGTTCTTGGCGTGTCGACGAGACGTACCTGAAGATTCGTGGCAGGTGGGCCTACCTGTACTGTACGGTGGATCGGGCTGGCCAAACGGTGGACTTCATGCTCAGGGCGAGGCACGATGTGGCCGCAGCCAAAGCCTTTTTCGGCAAGGCCATCAGGCATCAAGGCCAGTCGCCGGAGACCATCATGCTCGATGGGTATGCTGCCTCGCACCGCGCGGTGCGCGAGATGAAGGCTGATGGTCTGCTGCCCGAAGACTCGAAGGTCCGATCGTCAAATATTTAAACAACGTGATCGAACAGGACCATCGCCACATCAAATTCAGAACAAACGTGATGCTCGGCTTCAAACGGTTCAGGAGCGCCGCGACGACGATTTCAGGTATCGAGTTGGCGCACCGCATTCGCAAGAGACAGTTCGATCTCGCGAAGCTCGGCCTGAAGGATGTCGCTGCGCGTTCCGCATGGAATGCTGCCCTATCCAATCGATAAGGTATCCTGTCTATATGGATACTTCTCAACCAGCATACCTATTTGCACCAGAACCCTTCGCTCTACCGCAAACAGCTCGCTGCGCGATTGCGACGTGGCGTGAATTTGTCGAATTCACCCGCAATCCGTCTGCTGCATGAGCGAAGACTTGTCTCACGCCCTTACGCGACGGTCATAACTCAACGTGACAACGCCCGCCCGACGAAGGTGTTCGGACTGCATCGGGCATAAGGTGCGGCGATGGTATTCCGCGAGCCAACTCGAGTAGGCCGCGCTGATGCCGGGCACACCTCGCGCACCGAATGGGGATCTCGGGGCGGTCGATTTCCGGCTCCTGCCACCGCTGCTGCTGCCACGACGGAGGTGCGCGCGAGACATGGAATACTATGCGCCGCCAATCGTTTACGGCTTGCCGCAGTCACGCAGGAACCGTCTCTGCCACGACGCAGCGTCCCGCATGCGGCTTTCATAATGCGTGGTCGTGCGGTGATACTGCCGCCGCGCCTATAAAAGGACTGAAAACATGAACAAAACTCTGTTGTGCATCATGGCTTGCGCTCTGCCAGTCGCGTCGTCATTCGCCGAGACGCCAAAGATTTCGAACGGGATGGTGGTCGACGACGACGGAATGACGCTCTACGCGTTCGACAAGGATACTGTGCCAGGCAAAAGCGCCTGCGTTGGCGCCTGCGCCGCGCTGTGGCCTGCTGCCGTCGCAGATTCATACGACAAGACGAGCGGCGACTGGGGGTTCATCGCTGCCGGTGAGGGCAAGCATCAGTGGACGTACAAGGGACGCCCCCTGTATCGGTTCGCAAATGATAAACAACCCGGCCAAATGAACGGTGACGGATTCAAGGGTATATGGCATATCGTGAAGCCTTGAAACCCGTCCGGGCACTATCTCGCCGGGCTGACCCCCTCTTGTCGGGACGGTCCATGCGGATCGTTATCTCCGCATCGATGTTTAACGGGCTTGTCAGAACACCCTCAGCCCGTTGAACTGCCCGGCAAGCGAAGGCATCAGATCGCCCGCGGTGCGGGCGATCCCGCGTCTGCGATGACGGAATTCTCCCCCGACCCTTCTGCGCTCCGGCGTGGCCACGGCACCCAGGCGACGCGCAGTCGAAGATATGTCGTTGCTTCCGGACAGGACCTGACATTGGGAGAGCCGCGGGTGAGCAACGCACTGGGTCCAGTGAGGGCCCGGTGTCAACCGGGGTAGTTCAATGCCCGTGGTGGCAAACCAGATCATCGACGATCTTCCGCGCAGCGCTATATCCACCCATCAGCGCGTCGGCTTCCGTAGCGACGGGGCGGGTTCTGTCGGGTAGTTCGGGCGCCCCGTTCTGGAACCCGGCTTCTTCTATGCAGACCGTGTCAAAGTGGTGCCCATCAGATCGGAAATGATGGGCATCACTTTGATGTCTCCCTCAGCCACCGTCTATAACTGCCGGCGCCGCTTGCGTTATACATGCCGTACTCATCGTTCCTCTTTTCGGCCAGCGAGTCACAAAATTTTACCAGGTTGGGGGCTTTCACGGCAGCCTCCCGCGAACCAGCGGAGCTCGAGGCGTTATTGACCGAGTATGTACCGAAGCTCACCAAGGCGGCCGACGAATCGGTAGACGCCTATGCCGTGGAAAGCTTCCTGCTGAATTTCGCCACCATCAGTCTGTCAACCGGCGCTGGTCGATATCCTGCACTCCATCTCGTTGCGGACGCTCCGTTATGGCCTGCTGGGACTGGTGGCGGCGCCTCAATCGATTCGCGCATCCTTGAAAGTCTGGCGCGCACTGCAGAAGGCCGCGATCAAGCGGGACGATGACCTACTGCTTGGTCTTGCAGACCTCGCGCCTGGACGAGGCGAGGGATGCGGCCATTCGTGCGATCGCCGTAGAGTCCGCTGACAGTCGACGCGCGCGTGCTTCAAAAACGACGCATGCCAAAGCGGGGGCCGCCCCTGCGGGATGAGCGGCTCCCCACGGCCCCGCACCCGAGTAACCCGCTAACCCCGCTACGCAACGGATCCCCGCCGATTTGCGACATTACTGTAAATGGCGGCAGGCGCGCTGGGCGGACTGACCTTCATCAGGTCTCGAGCCTCACAGTCGCTCGAACACCGCGGCGATACCCTGGCCACCGCCAACGCACATCGTCACGAGCGCGTAGCGGCCGCTGATGCGTTGCAGTTCGTAGATCGCTTTGACGGCGAGAAAAGCGCCTGAGCAGCCGATCGGATGACCCAGTGCGATCGCACCGCCGTTCGGATTGGTCTTATCCATGTCGAATTCAAGTGCACGCGCCACCGCGATGGCCTGCGCGGCGAACGCTTCGTTACTCTCGATCACGTCGATTTGATCGAGACTAACGCCACCTTTTCTGAGTGCCAACTTCGTGGCAGGGATCGGGCCTTCGCCCATGATTTCGTTGGGCACCCCGGCCACCGCGTAGGACACCAGTCGCGCGATCGGCTTGTGGCTGGCGGCGGCCGCAACGGACGCGTCGGCCAGCACGAAAAAGGCTGCGCCATCATTGATACCAGATGCGTTGCCCGCAGTGACGGAGCCGTCCTTCGTGAACGCGGGCTTCATCCTGGCCAGCGTCTCCATCGTCGTACCCGGCTTCACGTGCTCGTCGGTGTCGAATATCACTTCACCCTTCTTCGACTGTTTGACGATGGGGACGATCTGCGATTTGAAGCGCCCTTCGGCAATCGCCTGCGCCGCCCGGCGGTGCGACTCCACCGCCAGCGCATCCTGTTGCTCGCGCGTAATATCCCATTTGGTCGCCAGGTTCTCAGCCGTGATACCCATGTGGCCCACACCGAACGGGTCGGTCAACGTGGCGACCACGGTGTCGATCATTCTGGTGTCGCCCATGCGTGCGCCGCGACGCATTGCTGTGGATAGATAGCCACCGCGGCTCATCACCTCGACCCCTCCGCCGATGCCATAGTCGCAATCGCCGAGCAAGATGTTCTGCGCTGTCGTCACGATGGCCTGCAGACCTGACGAACAAAGACGATTCACCGCCATCGCCACCGAATCCATAGGAAGCCCGGCCTGGATGGCGGCCACCCGTGCCATGTAAGCGAAGCGGGTCTCGGTCGGAATCGTGTTGCCAACGGTCACGTAATTGATCGTCGCCGGGTCGACGCCCGAGCGTGTGACCGCCTCCTTCATGACGGTGCCCGCCAGTTCCACCGGTTCAATGTCGGCGAGAGATCCGCCGAAAGTTCCGATCGCCGACCGGGCCGCACCGAGTACCACGACATCGCGCTTACTCACGATTACTCTCCTTACGGTTGAATGGAAAAAGCTGACCCGTGGACCGATTCAAGCTCGTTTCCCGGGTCGTTTTGGGCAGTGCTGGCACTGTGCCAGCTGACCATGAAAAAGGAGTGGCCGCGGCCAAAGGCATGGGATACATGGGACCATGGCCATGCTGATTTCGTCGCGCCGTTGACGGGCTGAATCTTTCGACGAGCTGATCAGACGTTTGTTCGAAGGGTCTCCTTGACCCAATACCCCCAACTCAGACCGCAGTACCAGTGCTCAGGGTGCCGGCGAGGGCCGGCGCAACTTCCAGTTGCACATCGGACGTTTTGAAACAGTGAAAGGACGGCCGCGCCGGTAGACCGCACACCCGGGTGAACGACGTCCACGGCAACGCCGGCAACCACACCGACGGTGCAGTTAGTGAAAAAGCCCCCAAGAACGATCAGCTTGAACTGTCTATCCGCCGTGTAAGTGCCGCCAAACGCCACCACGAAGATCACCGCTGTGACCAGGCACAGCGCGGGCAGCGCGGGCAGCTTGTTGCGCGGTTGGCGACGGGCCAGGCGTCCCACCACAATGCCCCAGAACGTGAAGCTAAAGGCGCCGACCAATACCACTACCGCCGCCTTGGCCGCAGCCTCCGGACTCATGCCTCGGAAGCGGTTCAGGTAGCCGGGCAGCCACAAGGGCTGTGGTGCAAATTACGAACGCGAGCGAAAAACGGCGTGCTCACCATTGCATCATCTTGCTGAAAGAACGACCTTCCAAACAGCGGGCGCAGTGGTATCTTTGAGGCGCAATTGTGCGAGGTTGAACTGACCTTTGCGAATGCGATGCATCAGCTCGACGCCCGATATCGTAATGGCCGCATTCCTGAAGCGTTTGAAGCCGAGCATTGGATTGATCCTGGACTTGATGTTGCGATGATCCTGCTCGATCAAATTGTTCAAATACTTCGACGATCGCAACGTCGCGTCCGCGGGCAGAAACTGCTGCGCCTTCATTTCGCGCACCGCGCGGTGAGACGCAGCGTAGCCGTCCAGCGTGGTGGTCTTCGGAGCGAGCCCTTGACTCCTGATCGCTTTCGCCAGGAAAGCCTTGGCCGCAGCGACATCGCGCCTGGCGCTGAGCCGGAAGTCGACTGTTTTTCCCGCGCGATCAACTGCACGGTAAAGATAGACCCATTTGCCTCGGACCTTCACATACGTCTCGTCAACTCTCCATGAACGACCAGCGGATCTCGCAAACCGGTCCCAGCGCTTGACGAACTCGGGCGTGAAGCGTTTGACCCAGCGCATGATCGTAGTGTGCGCCAACGACAGCCCGCGCTCGGCCATTATTTCAACGAGGTCTCGAAGGCTGAGCTTGTAACGCAGATACCAACGTACACACAGGACGATGACTTCGCGGTCAAAGTGGCGGCCGTTGAATAGCCTGTCGATGTCTACCAGCGTACTCATAGCCTGCTCGCGCTCGTCAAAACCCGAGCTTAACCTACCAGCGGCTCCGATTTGCATCGGAGCCGTATTTGTGACGTTGCGCGGCGAACCTTACCTGTTGTGGCGCGCCGTCGATCAGCACGGTGCCGCGTGCCCGTATGCGTATGCGTATGCGAGCCAGAAGCGGTGGACACAGATCAGAGCATCGCGTCGTACTGGTGGATCTGCGCCACGAGTCGTTGCAGCAGCCGGTTCGCCGCCGGCGAAAGCTGGCGGCCGACGCGCGTAATCAGGTGAGCCTCGGGACTTTGCAGCATCCGGTTCTCGACCGGGATTGCCGTCAAATGTCCGGCATCCAGTTCGGGAGCGACCGCGATCCGAGTGAGGAACGTGAAGCCGAGATTGTTGACGATGAACAGCTTGAGCATTGCGGCTGAGTTTGTCGTCAGCGCGGGCGTCAGCTTGACGCGGTCGAGCAGCATAGCGGCTTCGATCAGCCGCCGCGTGCCATGCTCCGGATGCATCAGTGCCAGCGAATAGGGAAGCAAGTCGCGCAGCGTGACCGACCGTAACTTGCCGACGAGCGGGAAATCCGTCGAAACGATCGCGTGCATCGGTTGACGCGATTCCGCGCGACTGACGACCTTCGGGTCGGACGATGGGTTGAAGGCGAGCCCAATGTCGGCCTCGTCCTCGGCCACGCGGCGTACCACTTCGTTGGTGCTGCACAGGTCTACCGTGAGCGATATTTCCGGGTAGTTTTCGCAGAACTGCCGAATCGGACCCCCGACCATGGTCGACGCGAAGCCCTCGCCCATGACGACAGTGACCTTGCCGCGGCGCAGTCCGCGCAATTCCTGGATCTTGGAGACGAGATCGGCCTGGTGGGCGCGCTGCTGGGAGAAATACTCGAGCAGCAGCGTGCCCGCCTCCGTCGGTTTGACGCCGCGCTTGTTGCGCTCGATCAGTGACGTGGCGAGTTCCTCCTCGAGCAGCGCGATCTGCCGGCTCACGGCCGAGGGCGCGATGTTCAGGAAGTCGGCCGCCGCGCGCACCGTACCGCAGCGCACCGCTTCGTGCAGATAGGTGATACGGCTCTCGTTGTAGGGGGGTGGCATGCGGTCTTCCCGGACGTGACGCGTGGCCGCCTATTTTGGCATGCTCGCTGGCCTGCCTGTCTCCACGACCCGCCGCGTGCGGCGCATGATTAACGGCACGCCATGTCGAGGGCGAGCGGCCCTCCGATCGGGCCGCCTGTGTTTGCCTCGTCAGGCGCGGTTGAGGGACGACGCGACCGGCCCGGCCATCTGATCGGCGCAGCGGTAGCGCCCGAACGTCAGCGTCAGTCCACAGGCCGCCAGCAGCAGGACCGGCATCAGCCTGAGCGGCCCGTCATAGCTGACGAAGTGATCGAACCAGGTGCCAGTCGTCAGCGGGCCGATGACTGCGCCGAGCCCGTAGCCGGAGTAGGCAAGCCCGTAAAGCGTGCCGAAGGAGCGCAAGCCGAAATACGAGCGCACGAGGTAGGAGATCAGGTCGCCTTCCGCACCGATCGTGACGCCCACCAGCGCGGCGGCCAGCAGCAGTCCCTCGAGGTCGTGCGCGAAACGCAGCAGCCAGAGGCCGGCCGCGCCCGCGACAAAGAAGACGATGGTTACCACGGAGGCATGGACACGATCGAGCAGCACGCCGGTCAGGAGACGCCCGGCCAGCAGGCCGACGCCAAGCATCGAGGCGCCGCGCGCCGCGTCGATGGCATCGAACCCGCGATCGGCGAACATGGCCGGCAATTGTGGGACCAACGCGAGCGTGCATGACGAGCCGATCAGGAAGACAAACCAGATTGCCCAGAAACGGTAGCTGCGCAGGGCTTCTGCCAGCGGAACGCCATCGATGGCTGGTCGCGAAGTCGCGTTGCCGCGGGCCGGTGCATTGCCGCGCTCCCGGATCATCGCGCAGGCGACCAGCGTCAGCGGAATCGAAGCGCCCCCGAGGACGACATATGCAGTACGCCAGCCCGACGTGCTAATGAGATATTGGACAAACTGAGGCACGACCATCGTGCCGAGCCCGAGACCACACATGGCGAGTGCGAGCGCCGTCCCGAGCCTCCGGTCGAACCACTGGGGCAGCACGACGAGGTAGCCGACGACCGAGACCGAGGCGCCGAAAATCCCAACCAGCGCGGATAGTCCCACCCACATCACGGTGCTGCCATTCTGCTGTGACATGCAGGCGAGAGCCACGCCATAGCCGACGCCGAGCACGGTAAGCACGCGCCGGATGCCGAAGCGGTCCATCAGGATGCCGACGAGCGGGCCACCCACTGTCAGGCCGAGTATCGAGGCGGAATAAGACATCGACGCGACCGAACGCCCCCATCCGAACTCCGTGGCCACCTCGCGGATGAACAGGCCGGCCGCCGCGTGGTAGGAAGTCAGTCCGGCAAACATGCCCAGCGCCGCGCCAAAGACGAGCGCGATGTACGTCCACCGGCCCACTGGCCGGCTGTTCTGCAGATTCATGTTGTCTCCTCGCCGCGCAGGCCGCCACCTATCATGGTGGCTGTCCTGTGCACTTGTTCGTAGGTGCAGACAGGCCGGCAGGAGCGCGGCGGCAGCCGCCACGTCCGAACCGGGATGCGGATTTTCGGTTCACGGCCTCCCTGGCGGATGCGCGGACAAGACCAGGTCGGCAGCCTTCTCGCCAATCATGATCGACGCGGCATTGGTATTCGGGGAGCACATCGTCGGCATAACTGAAGAATCTGCCACGCGCAGGCCGCGCACTCCCCTCACGTTCAGTTCCGGGTCGACGACCGCCATCGCGTCGACGCCCATCTTGCAGGTGCCGATCGGATGCCAGCTCGTTTGCCCCGATTTCCGGATGTACTGCAGCAATCCTTCGTCATCCCGCACGTCGATGCCTGGCCGTGTCTCGCGCTCGACGAACGCCGCCATGCCCGGCTGCCGCACGATCGTGCGCGACATGCGGAGGGCGTCGAGCATGGCCTGCCGGTCCATCTCGCAGCTCAGGTAGCGCGGCTCGATGACAGGGTCGTCGAGCGGGTCCGTACTGCGCACATGGAGGTGGCCGCGCGATTCGGGGCGGAGCTGGAAGAAGCCGACGTTGAACCCGGGGAACGCATCGAGCCCGAAGCCTTTGCCGGCGTATCGGTCAGAGCCGCTGATATGGCCAATCTGGATTTTGACGTTCGGCCGGGCATGCTGTGGTCCCGAGCGCGCGAGTGCATGTGCGGTGACGGCGGGCGTGGCCATGATGCCGCGCCGCGTGACCAGGTAGCGGGCGCCCATCAACGCCTGGCGCAGCGGGCTGTACATGACCTCGTTGAGCGTGATTTCGCGTGTGCACTCGAACGTGAGGCGCGACTGGACGTGATCGATCAGGTTCTCGCCGACGCCGGGCAGATGCTGCCGCACCGGGATGCCGAGGGCCTGCAGGCGGCCGGTGTCGCCGATGCCCGACAGCTCCAGCAACTGCGGCGACTTGATCGGCCCCGCGCTGACGATCACTTCCCGCGCCGCCATCGCCCGGCGCGTCTGTCCGCCTTGCAGATAGTCCACGCCGGTCACGCGGTCGCCGTCGAACAGCAGTCGCGTGGCGAGGGCTTCCGTGACGAGGTGCAGGTTGGGCTGGCGCCGCCCGCGCAGGTAGCCCACCGCCGTGCTGCAACGGCGGCCGCCGCCGGTCGAAAGCTGCAGGTAGCTCACGCCTTCGTAGGCCGCGCCGTTGTAGTCGGCGGTGGTCGGAATGCCGGCGCTCTCGCACGCTGCGATGAAGGCGTTGCTGAGCGGGTTCGGATACTGGTCGGCCAGCGATGAGACGTGAATGGGGCCGCTGCGGCCGCGGTAGGCGCCGTCGCCGATGGCGGCCGTTTCCAGGCGACGGAAGTATGGCAGCAGCGACCCGTAGTCCCAACCGCGGTTGCCGAGTTCGGCCCAGTGGTCGAACTCGGCCGGCTCGCCGCGCACGTAGATCATGCCGTTGACCGAACTCGATCCGCCGGGCATGCGGCCGCGCGGCCAGTAGACCGTCTGGTCGGCGAGCCCGCGCTGCGGCTCGGTGTTGAACTTCCACACATACCGGTCATCCTGCAACAGCTTGGCCACACCGATGGGCACCTGCACCCAGAAGTCGCGGTCGCGCGGGGCGCCCGCCTCGAGCAGCAGCACGGAGCCCGCGTTGCGCTCGGCGAGCCTTGTGGCGAGCGTGGCGCCCGACGAGCCGGCGCCAATCACCACGTAGTCGAAAGTTTCAGCGTGTTCCATCTTCGCTATCGCCTCGCTGCGCGTCAGGCACGTCCGACCGTGGGTCTGAACCCAGATGCTCTTGGTCTGCGTGTACTCGTAGAGCGCCTCGATGCCGCTGGTGCGGCCGTAGCCGCTGTTCTTGTAGCCGCCGAACGGCGAGCTGACGTGGACCGAGCGGTAGCCGTTGATCCAGAAGGTGCCGGCATCGACCTGACTCGCCACGCGGTGGGCGCGGGCCACATCGGTCGTCCACACCGCGCCGGCGAGGCCGAATTCGCTGTCGTTGGCGATGGTGATGGCTTCCTCCTCGCTATCGAACGGGATGGCGGTGATGACCGGTCCGAAGATCTCCGTGCGCGCGACCTGCATGGTGTTGGAGACGCCGGTGAACAGCGTCGGCGCGACGAAATAGCCGCCGGCGTCGAAGCTGGCCGAACCGGCGGCGAGCTGCGCGCCCTCCCCGATGCCGATGGCAATCATTCGCTTGATGTGCTCGTACTGGTTGCGGTTGGTGATCGGGCCGATCTCGGTTGACGGCTCGAGGGGGTGCCCCACACGAAGCCCGCGTGCACCCGCGGCCACCTTCTCGACCAGTTGGTCGTACACGCCGCGCTGCACCAGCAGGCGCGAGCCTGCCGTACAACTCTGGCCGCTGCCCGAATACACCGCCGCCTGCGCGCCCAGCGCGGCGGTGTCGAGGCCGGCGTCGTCAAAGACGATGTTGGCCGACTTTCCGCCCAGTTCGAGAATGCAGGGGATAAGGTGCTCCGCGGCGGCTTCCGCAATTCTGGCGCCAGTGGCCGGCGAGCCGATGAACACCACTTTCCTGACGATTGGGTCGGCGATGGCGGCCTGTGCCGTAGTGTGGCCGTAGCCGGCCAAGACGTTGACGAGGCCGACCGGCAGGCCGGCCTGCTCCGCGAGCGCGGCGACCGCGAGTGACGTGAACGGCGTCAATTCCGACGGCTTGAGCAGCGCGGCGTTGCCCGTCGCGACGGTGGGCGCGACCTGCCAGCCGAACGAGAGGATCGGGATATTCCACGGCGTGACGTGGAGGATCGTGCCGAACGGCTCGCGGCGCGTGTAGTTGAGGTGCGTGGTGGGGACGGGGATGACGTTGCCGTAGAACTTGTCCGCCCAGCCGGCGTAGAACTCGAACATCTCGGCGATCATCTCGGCCTCTCGGCGGCTGTCGCGGATCGGCTTGCCGGTCGAGATCGATTCGAGGCGGGCGAGTGCCTCGCCGTTGGCGCGGATCTTCGCCGCCACCGCGAACAAGGTGCGCCCGCGCGCGGCGTGCGTCATGCCCCACCAGATCTTCTGCGCCTCTTGCGCGGCAACACAGGCGAGCGCGACCACGTCGGCTCCGGCGTCGCGATAGGTGATGCTCTCTTCGCCAGTCGCAGGGTCGAACAACTGGATATCGTCGCCGCTGCCCGGAATCAGCGTGCCGCCCACATACGAGCCGATTTCCGTGGCGCCCGGAAAGAACTCGGCAAAAGCCGCCACCAGGAATCCTGCTTTCGATTGTTCCATCGTGAATGCTCCGGTCAGTTGTGTTCGTCCGGGACAGTATGTTTCGAGGGCAAGCCGCGTTCAATGACACGCGATGCGCAATCGTGTTCTGAAAAAGAGAACACGCGCGAAAACGCCCTGTCGGGTTCTGTTGCAATAGCGCAGACTGGTACGCTGGGTGACCGAACAGAATGATGTGAACGACAACGAAAGCGCTGGGTCGTGCGCTAGCCAAAGTGCCAAAGCGGTTGCACTATTTGCTGGAGACAAGAGGCGTTCCGCCGCTGCAAGCGCCCGGTGGGCAAGCGCTAGCGTGTCGACGAAATCTATATGAAGGTTGGCGACCGCGCTTCCGTCTGGATGCGCAGACACCGATCTGGGTTGAGAACGTCGTGATCTCAGACGTTGCGAATATCGTCCACCACAGTGCTACCAAAATCAGGCCTCGCCAGGTAGTCGACGATCTGCCGGGCAACGTTGTCACTGGAAATCAGCATGCCGCTGTCCTTGCGGTCACGAAAGCGTTGCATATGATGAGACTTCGCATTGCGCAGAGTCGCGTGCATGCCCGTGTCAACGGCACCCGGCGCCAGTGCCACGGCGCGCACGGCCCGCTCGGCGGGAGCCTGTGCGTACTCGGAACTCACCGACCGCATGAACATGTCCAATCCTGCCTTGCCAACGCTATAAGCGCTGAGATTGGGGAACGGGTTACGTCCAGAGCCCGACGAAATGGCGAGAACCTTCCGTAGGCATGCGAAGCGCTCCGTTGCCGCGATGAAGGCCGCAGTCATCGTCATCGGCGTGATGAGGTTCGTCAGGAGGTGGGGTAGCAGCGTCGATTCCTCCAGCACGGTGACGGGACCAATGGGTTCAACGATCCCGGCATTCAGGATCAGGGTTGCACTTGCCAGCGGCGCGTCCATGTCGTCGAGCACGCCACGCAACCAACCTGCGGCTGCATCGCTTTGCGAGAGATCTTGTTGATGCCAGGATACTGTCATGCCGCTGGACGCCGCCGACTCCTCCAGATCGGCATTGCGGCTGCGCGAAACACACACCAGTCGGTTTCCCGGCTGAAGGAGTTCGCGCGTCATTGCGGCACCAATGCCGCGAGATGTACCTGTGATGATGATCAGATGCGGCTTTTCTTTCATGATCAGGACTCTGTTTGCCGATAGCGCGCGAGTTCCACTCGGGCGATCGCGTTGCGACGCACTTCGTCGGGCCCGTCCGCGAGCCGCAGCGTGCGCTGATTTGCCCACGCGCAGGCAAGCGAGAAATCGTCCGAAACCCCGGACGCTCCGTGCACCTGAATGTCCCAGTCGATGACCTTCAGTGCCATATGCTGCACGCAATATTGGTCGCGTCTGACGAAGCGACGGCTGGCTCCGTCATCCGAAAGGCAGAACGGATCTCGCCACGCAGGAGCGGTTCAAGTCACTTGTCCTTCTGCGCCTCGCTTGCATAACGCTCGAGCGTTTCCATATTGCCCGTGTCGGGCGCGGAACAGTTGAACACTTCAGGTGACCATGGCACGCGCCCCATGATTTCGCACATCGGCGCATACTCGAGATTGGACAGGCTCTCCGCAGCACGCGGCGAGCGCGGCAGAAACAGATTCCACAAACCCGCTTTCCGTGCGAGCGGCTTTGACTCTTCAATGGCACGCGTCGGCACCCAGGGGTTGCCCGCTTGCCGGTTCGTCCGGATCTCCTCCAGATAGCGGGATTCGCTCGGGTAAATGTATTCATCAAAGAACGCCAGCAGTCGCTCCTGCATCTGTCTCACGTTCGGTGCGCAGTCAAATTGCATGATGTCTCCGTCGTTGCCGGCCTTAGATCGTCAATCCACCGTCGACGACGATGCATTCACCGTTCGTATAACTCGATGCCTCGGACACGAGGTAAAGCACGGTACCCGCCATTTCACCCGGCTCGGCGTGCCGACGCAGAGGAATGCGCCCCATCCAGTCGTCGTAAATCGATTGGGTTTCGAATAGTGCGCCCGCAAATTTCGTTCTGGTCAAACCAGGCAGCAACGCGTTCACGCGTATGCCGAACGGACCGCACTCCTTGGCGAATGCCCTGGTCATGTTGACGACCGCCGCCTTGCTGATCGAATAGATCCCCTGCATGTCACCCGGCTGCAATGCGTTGATCGACGCCGTGTTGACAATCGCACCGCCGCCCTGCTGCCGCATCATCCGCCCTGCCTCCACCGACATGAAGAAGTAGCCGCGAATATTGACCTCGACAGTTTTTTCGAATGCCAAGAGATCCGTGTCCAGAATGTGACCGAAATACGGGTTCGCGGCCGCATTGTTGACCAGAATATCCAGCCGCTTGTGAGCGCCGCGAATGTGTTCGAAGACATGCGCAATATCCTCCATCCTGCCGATATGGCACGCCAGCGCCTCTGCACTTCCGCCCGCCTCGCGAATCCGCGCGCAAACGGCCTGACAGTCCTCGAGCTTGCGGCTTGTGACAATGACATGCGCGCCCTGCTGGGCAAGCAGGCGGGCGATTTCTTCACCGATTCCCCTGCTGGCGCCCGTGACGAGCGCGACCTTTCCGGTCAGATCAAAGAGATTTGTGCTCATTTGGACGCGTACTCCCTAAATGAATTTTGTATGCTGGCTCGATACGAACCGTCGACCCGATCGACTTCTTTCCGCCGGCACCCATGCGTGAACGGTGCATCGTCAAGCGGCGCGATCATCCTTGTTGCTCGAGAACCTCTACCGCCATGCTTGCCAGTGTGTCCGCCATGGCCCCAACCTCGTGTGCATTCGCATGCGATGCGTTGCCGTCCATCGCGCGCTTCTTGACCCCCTGCACGATCGCGGCCAGGCGGAAGAAACTCATCGCCAGATAGAACGACCAGCCGTCAATTGCCGGGATGCCGCGCAACTCGCAATACGTGGCCACGATCTCCTTTTCGTCGGGCAACCCTGACTCAGCCCTGTTCGCGCCTTGCAGTCCCATGATCGGACCGTTTGCGGGCAAGCGAAGGCACATGCAGAAGTAGGCCAGATCGGCAAGCGGATGACCCAGCGTCGAAAGCTCCCAGTCGAGTAGTGCCTTGCTCCGGCATTCATGTGGATCGAAGATGAGATTGTCGATACGAAAATCGCCGTGAACGAGCGATGGGGTAACCTCCTGCGCGGGGCAATGGGCTGGCAGCCATTTGATCAGCATCTCCATCGCTTCGATGCGCTCGGTCCCGGCGGTCCGATAGTGCCGGGTCTAGAGACCAATCTGCCGCTCGAAGTAATTGCCTGCGCGACCAAAGTCCGACAGGCCCGCCGCTTCGACATCCCCATCGTGGAGCGTGGCCATCGCGCGCACGACAGGGTCGTAATACGAACGGCGTTCATCGCGCGCAATTTCCGTTAGCGCGGGGTTCCAGAAAATGCGCCCCTCCTCGAAGCTCATCACGTAGAACATCGCGCCGATCACAGCCCATTCTTCGCACAGGTGCCAGGCGCGGGCTACGGGCACACTGGTGCTGGCCAACTCATCCAGTACCCGGAACTCACGGTCCACCGCGTGAGCCGATTTCAGCAGCGGTCCCGACGGCTGACGGCGCAATACATAGTTCCCATTGACCGCCTTGAGCAGGAAAGTTGGGTTGGATTGACCACCCGCGAACTTGTGCGCCGACACAGGCCCGTTGAAGCCTCGAATCGAGCGTTCGAGATATGGCGTGAGTGCGCCAATATCCATACGAGTCGCATCCATAGTCGTCGTCATTCAGTTCTCCCTGAGCCTGTCGTTGCGTGTATGGTGGGTCGCGCCAGCGACCGGCGCGAGAGGCAAACCCCACTGGAAGGTCGCCTCATGGCTTCGTACTCGCGGCGCTGCCGGCACGTTCACGCGGCCGCCTTCACCATCTCCTCGATCACCTTCTTCGCATCGCCGAACACCATCATGGTCTTGTCCATGTAGAAGAGCTCGTTATCGAGACCGGCGTAGCCCGCCGACATCGACCGCTTGTTGACGATCACCGTGCGTGCCTTGTACGCCTCGATAATCGGCATGCCCGCGATCGGCGACTTCGGATCGTTCTTCGCAGCCGGGTTCACCACGTCGTTCGCGCCGAGCACCAGCACCACATCGACCTGGCCGAATTCGCCGTTGATATCCTCCATTTCATGGACGATCTCGTATGGCACCTCGGCTTCCGCGAGCAGCACGTTCATGTGACCGGGCATGCGGCCAGCAACAGGGTGAATCGCGTACTTCACATTGATGCCCTTGTCGACCAGCTTGTCGGTCAGTTCCTTCAACGCATGTTGAGCACGCGCGACGGCCAGTCCGTAGCCCGGCACGATCACGACGGTTTCGGCGTTGCCGAGCATGAACGACGCGTCCTCCGCCGAGCCCGATTTCACCGGCTTCTGTTCGGCCGCGCCACCCGCGGACGCCGCGCCCGGTTCGGAGCCGAAACCGCCGAGAATCACGTTGAAGAACGAGCGGTTCATCGCCTTGCACATGATGTACGAGAGGATCGCCCCGGAAGAGCCGACCAGCGAACCGGCGATGATCAGCATGGCGTTGTTCAGCGAGAAGCCGATGCCCGCCGCCGCCCAGCCCGAGTACGAGTTCAGCATCGAGACCACCACAGGCATGTCCGCGCCGCCGATCGGAATGATGATCAGCACGCCCAGCGTGAACGCAATCGCCGTCATGATGATGAACGGCAACCACGACTGCGTGACGAAGAAGACCACGCCGAAGCCGATCATCGCGAGCGCGAGCAGCAGGTTGATCAGATGCTGGCCCGCATAGACCACGGGCGCGCCCTGGAACAGCCGGAACTTGTACTTGCCCGAGAGCTTGCCGAAGGCGATCACCGAACCGCTGAACGTGATCGCACCAACGAACGTGCCGATGAACAGTTCGATCCGGTTGCCATAGGGGATGAAGCCCCGCACACCCTCTTCGAGCCCCAGGCCAAACGCAGCCGGTTCCGACACCACCGCATACGCGATACACACGGCGGCCATACCGATCAGCGAGTGCATCGCCGCGACCAGTTCCGGCATCTTCGTCATTTCGACGCGCGCCGCGACGAATGCACCGACCGCACCGCCAACGATCAGCGCGGCGAACACGAGCGCCAACCCGAGCGGGAGGTTCGAGCCAAGCAACTCAGCCTGCTTCGCAATCAGCGCGACGGTCGTCAGAATGGCAATCGCCATGCCGGCCATGCCGAATGCGTTACCGGCCCGCGCGCTCCTCGGATTCGACAGTCCCTTCAACGCCTGGATGAAGCAGACGGAGGCGATCAGATAAAGGAGCGTAACAACGTTCGTGCTCACGAGGTTCAGGCTCATCATGCTGCCTCCTTTGCCTTGCCAGAACCGGCGACCTTTCTCGGTTCCTTCTTCTTGAACATTTCGAGCATCCGCCGAGTGACGAGGAATCCGCCGAACACGTTCACCGCCGCGAGCGCCACGGCAACGGCCCCGAAGAACTTGCCCGTGCCGCCAACAGTCAGGCCCGCCGCGAGCATCGCCCCGACGATGACGATTGCCGAAATCGCGTTGGTCACGGCCATCAGCGGGGTATGCAGTGCCGGCGTCACATTCCAGACCACGTGGTAGCCCACGTAGATCGCCAGCACGAAAATGATCAGGTTGATCACGGTATGGTTGATGACTTCCATCACCCGTCTCCTCTATGGCTTGCGCGTGACTTCGCCGTCACGTGCCAGCAGCGTGGCCGCGACGATGTCGTCAGTGAGATCGATATTGAGCGTGCCGTCTTTCGCGATGATCAGCTTCAGAAAGTCGAGCAGGTTGCGTGCATAAAGCGAAGACGCGTCCGAGGGCACCATCGACGCCAGATTCGAATAGCCGACAATCTGCACGCCGTTCGCGGTGACCACGACCTCGTCCGGCTCGGTGAGCGGGCAGTTGCCGCCCCGGCGCCCGTCGAGGATGGGACCTCGCCCGGCCGCCAGGTCGACGATGACCGAACCCGGCTTCATCGCGTGCACGGTTTCGAAGGAGATCAGCGTCGGCGCAGGACGGCCCGGGATCAGCGCCGTCGTGATGACGACATCGGCCTGTTTCGCCCGCTCGTGAACGAGCGCCGCCTGGCGTTGCAGCCAGCTTTGCGGCATCGGCCGCGCATAGCCGCCGACGCCTTGCGCGGCTTCGCGCTCCTCGTCGGTTTCATAGGGGACGTTGAGGAACTTCGCGCCGAGCGACTCGATCTGTTCCTTCACCGCCGGGCGCACATCCGACGCTTCGATCACGGCGCCAAGACGCTTTGCGGTCGCGATCGCCTGCAAACCCGCGACGCCCGCGCCGAGCACCAGCACACGCGCCGCCTTCACGGTACCGGCTGCCGTCATCAGCATCGGCATGAAGCGCGGATAATGATGCGCGGCAACCAGCACGGCCTTGTAGCCCGCAATGTTGGCCTGCGAAGACAGGACATCGAGGCTTTGCGCGCGCGTCGTGCGTGGCGCGGCCTCGAGCGCGAACGCGGTCACGCCTGCCCGGGCAAGCCGTTGCGCGTTTTCGGCGTCGAACGGATCGAGCATGCCCGCCAGCACCGCGCCGCGCCTCATCAGTGGCAACTCTTCGGCGGTAGGGGACGCGACCTTCAGCACGATCTGTGCGCCGAAAGCCGATGCCGCATCGCCAATCCGCGCGCCGGCGTTCCGGTACGCTTCATCCGTGTAGTGCGCAAATTCGCCGGCGCCTGCCTCGACAATCACCTCATGACCGCGGGCAACCAGTGTCTTGACCGTTTCCGGCGTAGCCGCGACCAACGACTTGCGATCATCCGACTCTGCGGGTACTCCAATCTGCATTTGCAACCTCACATTGCGCATGTCCGCGCGATACGGTTTTCACTCTATCGAGACAGGCACGTTCCCGATCAGAAAAGATGACGGACACCAATCTCCACACCTAACTGGTTCGAGCCGGGATGCGGTGCCGCCGGGACTGCGCTGGATGCCGAGACGGAATAGATACCCTGCTGGCCGCTGTTCTTCATGTACGCGAATACGCCATAGATGGCCGTGCGCTTGCTGAGGTTGTAGTTCGCCCGCAAGGTTCCCATCGTGCCGTGCGCATCGTATCCATCGCTACCGACGTGCGCGACCTGCGCATCGAAGATCCATGCGCTGTACGGCACCGATACGCCCAGATATTCGATGTCGGTTTTGGCCGACCGCGAGTCGCCCTCGATCACCCGGTGCAGCCAACCCGCGCCCACGCGCACCGATTTGATGTCGACATGCGCGGCGAGCTGGTAGCGCCGGTCGGTATCTCCCGACTTCGTGAATGCAATGCCCGCAGCGCCGGGTACGACAGTCACAGGCGTCGCACCGGCCCCGCCACGTTGCTCGTCGTAGGTCGCAGCAACGCCCCATGCGTCGTGGTCATACTTGAGCATGGCCGAAATCGCGCGGCAGGCCAGGAAGTCATTGCCGGACTGTCCCGGGCAGTTCCCTGCCGCGCTTGCGTCGCGGCCGAACGAATAGCTCGTTCCAACAGTGAGGCCTGAAAAGGTGCCCATATACACTACGCTGTTATCGAAGCGCGCAGCGAGCAGATACGGATCGAACGAAGCAAGGCCGCCAAATCCGCCCGCCCCCATGACGTTCGACTCAGCCATTCCCCAGTTCGTCATGCTGTACTGCCGGCCAAACGTAAGTTGTCCCCATGGACCGCTCAAGCCGACGTAGGCCTGCCGGCCGAATAGCCGGCCGCCCTGCTGCAAAGCACCGTTAGCCGCCGAAAAGCCGCTTTCTAATGTGAAGATGGCTTTCATGCCGCCACCGAGATCCTCGGCGCCTTTCAGCCCCCAACGCGAAGGCATGTCGCCACCGCCGACGACCGGCATCCGCACCATAGAGCCGCCGGTTGGCGTAGCGTGTGTGAAGTATTCGACACCCGTATCCACGATGCCGTACAACGTCACCGAGCTTTGTGCGAATGCTGGAGCCGAAACCGTTGCAGCAAGGGCGAGCGCCCCAAGTACCTTTTTCATCAGATCTCCTCTTGTGCCGGGGTATGACAATTGTTCTTATTTAATTAGCAATACTATATTTATTGAACGCGCTACGGCCACCGCGAACCCACGCTGCAGACGTGCTGCAGCGTGATCCCTCAGACCGGCACTTCCCCCTCGAGCGTGATGCGGTTCAGTACGCGCTCTTCTTCGCCGTAGTCATGCACCGCATAATGCATCGTGCAACGGTTGTCCCACATGACGACGTCGCCAACCTGCCACATGTGGCGGTACACGTTGTCCGGAGCGGTCGAATGCCCATAGAGGAAGTCGAGCAGCGGCCGGCTTTCGGCAACGGTCATCCCCTCGATCTGCTTCGCCGTTTCTGGGTGGCCGACATAAAGCGCCTTGCGGTGTGTTTCGGGGTGAGTGCGCACGATCGGATGAACCGCTTCAGGGATCTTGTCGATGTTCCGCATTCGGGCCAGGCGCAAGCCCGCGAATCGAACGCGCAGGCCCTCGAGCATGCGCTGCATGGTCGGAGACAGGCGCTCGTAAGACACGTACTGGTTGCACCACATAGTGTCTCCGCCGTGCGGCACGACCACGGACGAAAGGATCGAGATCTTCGGCGGCACTGCCGTGTAGATCGAATCCGAATGCCACGCTTCCGTCGATGCCGTCTCTTTCGGAATCTTCGTGACCTGGATCAGGCCGGGGAAGCCGGGCACAGCCGGATCGAGCGGGTTGTTCTGGGCGGGGTTGCCCCAGAGCTTCGCAAATTCGACGTGCGCAGCGGGTTGCAGATGCTGTCCACGGAAGACGAGAACGCCGTAGTCGAGAAATGCGCGATGCAGAACGTCGAACGTATCGCGGCTGACCGGCTCATTCAGGTTGACGCCTTCAACCAGCCCTCCGGTCGTGCCGGTCAGCGGAGTAATCCGGATGCTCATCTATGTCTCCTGGGTATTGATGCTATTCGCAACAGTTCATCAAGTTCGTCACGCCACGGTCAGCACGATCTTGCCGACGTGCTGATCGAGCTGCATGTACGCGTGTGCCTCGCCAATTGCATCGATCGCGAAGGTGCGGTCGATCGGCAGCCGGAGGCGACCCGCTTCGAGCGCGGGCAGCAGGTCGCGCGCGCAGGCCTGGATGCATTCGAGCCGCTCCTGCTCGGTGCGCGTGCGGAACGTCACGCCGATCAGCTTCAGGCGCTTGAGCCAGAGCTTGGCCAGGTCGATCTGCGCCATCGGGGAACCGATACGCGCTATCTGAACGAATCGTCCCTGGATCGCGAGGCTGTCTATGTTCGCCTCGAATACCGGACCGCCCACGGTGTCGATGATGAGATCCACGCCGCGCTTGCCGGTAGCAGCCATTACCGCGTCGACCTGCGATTCGCGTGACGAGTCGATGCCGACGTCGACGCCGAACTGGCTCAGTTTGTCGAGCTTCGACGCGGAACGTGACGTCGCGATCACCGGCTTTGCCCCGAGTGCGGCGGCAATCTGGATCGCCGCCATCGCGACCCCACCCGACGCCCCGTTGACGAGGATCGATTCGCCCTCGCGGAGCTGGCCATTGGTCACGACCGCGTCATGCGCCGTGATGAATACATTGGGGAACGCGGCCGCGTCGATCCACGACAGGTTGTGGGGCACGGGCATCAAGGCAAGCGGGTCCGCGACCACGTACTCCGCCTGGCAGTTGCGCCCATGCCCCATCACGCGGTCGCCCTCGCGCCAGAGCGTCACGCCGGCTCCGACCTGGGCCACCTCGCCGGCAAATTCAACGCCTGCGATAATCGCGTTGCCCGAGCGCAGTTCGCCCGCCTGCTTGATCTCGCCGCGATTGAGCCCCGCGGCATGCACCCTGACCAGCACCTGTCCCGAGCCAACTTCCGGCACGGGGATATCCAGAACCTCAACCATGCCGCCCTCGGGTGTCGGTGTCACACGCACTGCTTTCACTGTTCTCTCCTCCTTGAATTGCAACTGGTGCTATGGGATCAACCGGCTTGCGTGACCTTTACGCGGATAGCCGACAATAGTGCGAGCGCACGATCCGCTGCGGCCTGCGCGCCTTGCCAGTTTCCGCGCACGAATGGTGGGCGCAGGTCTTCGATCTCCGAGAGCGCGCGAACCGTCTCGTCTGCAGCGACGCACAGTCGCCGGTATTCGTTCACGGTCAGCAAATAGCTGTGGAAGACATCGGCCGCAGGCTGCGTGACACCCATCCGGTGCAGCGTGGCGTTCAGCCAGTGCGTGCCGGCCAGCATCGCGCCTTCGATCTTCATCTCCCAGTCCTGCACGGTGCACTTCTGTAGCGATCGCTCGATGCGGGTTGCGGCGGCCATGTGCTGTTCAATGTTCATATCCGTTCCCATTCAGACGGTCGTTCAGGAGCCGCAGGCACTGCCCGAGCGCCGCGTCGCATTCCTTCACGATGGTGGCTGTCGGCACCACACCCTCGCGCACGCACGGATCCCGGTACTGCTCGATCGTCTCCATCAAGTGCATCATCGACGTCACATCCTCGGGCACCGGAGTCTCGATCACGGGCCGTCCAACATGCAGTATGTCGCCCACCGACCGGAACGCCGCGCTCAACCCGCCATCGGGTTGCGGAACGAGATAGACACCCGGCTGTGTCGGATACATGTCGTCACTCGCGGTGATGCCGCCATGATGGAGTGCCGCGTTCACCGCGTGGGTGCCGGCCGTCATGCCAGCCCAGAACCACAGTTCGAAGTCCTCTAGCGGATCCAGTCGCCCGCGCAGCGACTCCAGCCTGGCGATCTTCTCAAGGTGGGATTGCACATTCATCGAAATCTGTCCCCTCGCACGTCCGCCCCTGCAAGTGCAGCGGATGGATTGAAAGATAGACGCCGTAAATATCCAAGTCAACACTTCTATATAGGAGTTCAGGAAAATACCTATATAGGAGTTGGCCACACTCTCCTATCCTTGACTCACCGAAAGACGGATTTGCCGTGTCGATTCGCAGACCACCGGTCATCAGCAAATTCACATTGTTTTGTTTAAAGATATATATAGGAGTTGGATGATGCCTCGTGCCATCGTGCTTCACCCCTCGGACAATGTCGCGACACTGCTGGATCCCGGCAAGGAGGGAGATCTCTGCATCCTGCAGGGGGAAGGAACCGGGCAGGTCATGTTGCGGCAGGACGTGCCCTTCGGCCACAAGATCTGCATCGTGCAAACCTCAGCGGGCGACACGGTGCTCAAGTACGGACAGGTGATCGGCACAGCGCGCAAGTCGCTCGCAGTCGGCGAACACGCGCATGTCCACAACATCGATTCCACCCGCGCTCGCGGCGACCTGAACCATACGAGATAGGCAGACGATGAAAACGTTTCTTGGTTACCGCCGCGCGAATGGCGCTGTGGGTGTGCGCAACTGGGTGGCCGTCGTTTCCGTGATGGACAACTGCAACCCGGTGACGCGCACAATTGCGAACGCCGTCGAAGGTACGATTCCCGTCACCACGCTCTTCGTGCGGGGCCAGTTCGGCGCCGACCTTGACTTTGCTTACGAATCGCTTGCCGGCCTTGGCCGCAATCCGAATATCGCCGGTGTGCTGCTGGTGGGACTCGAAGACTCCTCCACCGAAGAAGTGGCCGCCCGCATCCGGAGCACCGGCAAGCCCGTCGAGACCGTTCACCTCCAGCCGCATGGCACCATTCACTGTATCGCGGAAGGCACCCGCAAGGCGATGAAGCTCGCGATCTCGGCCTCGCGCCTCAGGCGCGAGGTGTGCCCGATCTCGGAGCTGACGGTGGGAGTGGAATGCGGCGGCTCGGACACGACTTCCGGACTGAGCTGCAATCCGACCATCGGGCGGATGGCCGACCAGATCATCGCTGGGGGCGGCACCGTGATCATTTCCGAAACCTCGGAGTTCATCGGCGCGGATCATCTGTTCGCCGCCCGCGCAATTGACGACTCGGTCAGGACGGCGTTCGTCGAAGCCGTTCGCAACATGGAGGATCTCGCGCTTGCCCGGGGCGTCGATATGCGCGACTCGCAGCCCTCGCCCGACAACAAGCGCGGCGGTCTGACCACGGTCGAGGAAAAAGCGCTCGGTGCGATGGCCAAGGCTGGTTCGAGCCCGCTCGTCGGGGTGCTCCGCTATGGCCAAGCCCCGCAACGCAAGGGATTGCATTTCATGGATGCGCCGGCCGCGGCGGTCGAGAATCTCACGGGACTTGCCGCCGCCGGCTGCCAGCTCACGTTCTTCGGCACGGGGGTCGGCAACCCGATCGGCAACATGGTGGCGCCCACGGTCAAGGTGTGTGGCAATATCCAGACCTTGCAAACGATGGCCGATAACATCGACTTCGACTCGAGCGGCATCCTTGAAAAAGGCATGTCGATTTCGCAGGTTGGCGACGAGCTGTTCCAGTACGCGATCGATATCGCATCGGGTACGCGTCTCGCAAGTGAAGTGCTGGACGTCAGGGAAACAGCTATCAGCCGTTTTGAACGCAGTCTCTGAGACAAAATGACCAAGCTATCCATGGTGTCGGACGCAATCATCCGGCATATCGAATCCGGAGCACTTCGCGAGGGCGACCGTCTGCCCTCCGAAGGCGAACTGGCTGCAAACCACGGCGTGAGTGTCGGCACCGTACAGAAGGCACTCATGCAACTGGTGCATTCCGGGCTGATCACGCGCGAGCAAGGGCGGGGAACGTTCGTCTCGGGCACGCGTGTGGCGCCCGCCGACGTCCGTTACCTGCGCTTTCGTGACGCCGAGGGCAATGAACTGCCTTCTTACGTCCACGCGCGCGCGGTCAAGCGCCTCAAACGCAAGGGGCCGTGGTCCGACTTCCTGGATGGCGAAGGCTACGTGCGCATCGATCGCGTGATCAGCGTCGGCGGGCGCTTCGACCTGTACAGCGAATTCTGGCTGCGCGAGGAAGACTTCGCCGAACTTGGCGGGGTCGACCGTACCGCGCTGGAAAGGAACCTGCGAGAACTCGTTGCCCAGCGGCTATCACTGCCCACGCAGCGCGTGGACCAGTGGATCCGGTTCGATACGCTGCCCTCGTCTGCCGCCAGGGAACTGAAGCTCGAAAGCGACCAGCCGGGGTTCATCATGGAGCTGCGCGGCTATACGCTGCGCAACCGGCCGCTTTATTACCAGTCGATCTGCTCGGGACCGTTTGCCGAGCGGCTGGTCATCATCCGGGAGAATGGACAATGAATTTGCACCTTCGCCCCGATGCGCTCGCCGAATGGACGGCGGCCGTGTTCGAAACCTGCGATGTGCCGGCGGAGCAGGCCGCCGAGGCCGCAGCGATGCTCGTTCGCAGTGAGCTGCGCGGCTACAGGACACATGGCATGACACGCCTCGCCTCATATGTCGACCGGCTTCAATCGAACGCATTCAATCCGCGGCCGAAGATGACCAGCCGCTCCTTTCCGGGCGGGATCGTTCTGGATGCGGACGGCGCGATGGGGCATGTTGCCGGCCCGCATGCCGTGCGCCTCGGGCTCGAAGCGCTGGAAACCAGCGCTTCGGTGCTGATCGTGTTGCAGTCGTGTGCTCACCTGGGCGCGCTCGGCATCCACACGCTGCTGGCCGCTGAAGGCGGCGCCTTCAGCATGATGGGACAGCACACGCCGCCGGCGCTGGCAATGGAAGGCTTTAGCGGCGGGGCGATCGGACACAATCCGATTGCGTTCGGCTGCCCGGTGCCCGGTGAGGCGCCGATTGTGTTCGACGTGGCGTGCAGCGTGGCGGCCCGTGGGCATATCCTGCTTGCGGCACGCGAAAACAAGCCGATTCCCGAAGGCTGGGCACTCGATGCCGAAGGCCGGCCCACCACCGACGCGAACCGTGCGCTGGACGGATTCCTCGTACCCATGGGCGGCCATAAGGGCATCGGCATTGCGATGATGGTCGAATGCCTCGCCGGTGCGTTAACGGCCACGGCAGCCACGGCGCCCACGCCGCACGTGAAGCGCGGCGACGCGATGCAGGGTGCGTTCCTCTGGCTGGTCAAACCCGATTCCTTTAATGGGCAGCAGGCGTTTAGCGACTACATGCGAAAGTGGACGCAGATTTACCTCGTGGCGGGCGGCGAGGATGCAAGACTGCCCGGCAACCGCGGCGATGCGATGGAACGCGCCGGGCGCAAACAGGGCATCGCACTGCCCGCCCCGATCATCCACGAATTGCAGTCGCTCGGCGAACGGCTACGCATCAGGTTTCCTGACTAGGTTCATCGAATCCAGCGCTGAAGTCTTACTATGCAATTCGATTAGCAATCCAAATTACCTACAGTGGCGAGTGTCAGTCATATGAATGCCCCTCTTACCGAAGCAACCCGAAAGGCCATGGAGGTCGTCACGCTCGACGACAAATATTCACTGGAAACGGGGCGCGCTTTCATGAGCGGCGTTCAGGCGCTCGTGCGACTTCCGCTGATGCAACGCAGGCGCGATGTGCTTGCCGGTCATCAGACCGCTGCATTCATTTCCGGGTATCGCGGCTCGCCGCTGGGCACCTACGACCAGGCGTTGTGGCAGGCGAAAAAGCATCTCGCGGAACAGCATGTCGTGTTCCAGCCCGGCGTGAACGAGGAACTGGGCGTCACCGCTGTCTGGGGCTCGCAGCAAGTCGAGTTTGACCGGGACAACAGGAAATACGATGGCGTGTTCGGCATTTGGTACGGCAAGGGCCCCGGTGTGGACCGCAGCGCGGATGCACTCAAGCATGCCAATCTGGCCGGTACCGCGCCTCTTGGGGGCGTCATCGCGCTGGCCGGAGACGACCATGTCTCCAAAAGCAGCACGCTCGCGCACCAGAGCGACCACACCTTCATCGCCTGTGGCCTCCCGGTGTTCTTCCCCTCCAGCGTGCAGGACATTCTCGACCTTGGCATTCACGCATTTGCGATGAGTCGCTACAGCGGCCTCTGGGCCGGCATGAAGACCGTCCAGGAGGTGGTGGAATCGGGCGCGTCGGTCGAAACCGATTCGCACCGCGTTCGCATCGTTCTGCCCGAGGATTTCGCGATGCCCGACGGTGGCCTGCATATCCGCTGGCCCGACGCCCCGCTCGTCCAGGAAGCGCGGATGATGGAGTACAAGTGGCCGGCCGCCCTTGCCTATATCCGCGCCAACCGTCTGAACCACAATGTCATCGAAGGACCCCACGACCGGCTCGGCATCATCGCGACTGGCAAGGCGTACAGCGACGCGCGCCAGGCGCTGCTGGACCTCGGGCTGGACGACGCGCGGTGCCGCGAACTGGGTATCCGGCTGCACAAGGTCAGCGTGGTATGGCCGCTCGAACCGCAAGGCGTGCGGGAGTTCGTGCGTGGGCTGCGCGAGGTGCTCGTGATCGAGGAAAAACGCCCGCTGGTCGAACAGCAACTGAAGGACGAGCTCTACCATTATCCGGCCGACGCGCGCCCTGTCGTGCTCGGCAAGTATGTCCCCGCTGAAGGTGAGCCCGCAGGCGGCGAATGGAGCCATCGCAGGCCGGGCGACGACTGGCTGCTGCGCGCGAAGGCCGATCTTTCGCCGTCGCTGGTCGCGAAGGCGATCGCGAGCCGCCTGAAAAATCTGGGCGTGCCCGCCGATGTCGCCGCGCGCATGGATAGCCGTCTCGCGGAAATCGACGCGCGGGAACGCGCCACCTCGGATCCGGCCGGCGGCGCTGAACGGCTGCCCTGGTTCTGTCCCGGCTGCCCGCACAACACCAGTACCCACGTGCCGGACGGCTCGCTCGCCACGGCCGGGATCGGATGCCATGGCATGGTGGTGTGGATGGACCGCTCGACCACTTCGTGGTCCCAAATGGGTGGCGAAGGCGTTTCCTGGATGGGCCAGGCGCCATTCACGAAACGCACCCACATGTTCGCGAACATCGGCGACGGCACTTACAATCACTCCGGACTACTTGCCATCCGGCAGTCGATCCACGCGCGCGTGAACATCACCTACAAGGTTCTCTTCAACAGCGCGGTGGCCATGACGGGCGGCCAGCCGGTCGATGGCCAGCTCGACGTGCCGGGCATGACGCGCGAGCTGGCTGCCGAAGGTGCAAAGCGCATCGTCGTGGTGGCCGATGATACGGAGAAGTACACCGGTGTCGCCAACCTTGCGGCAGGCGTCACGGTACGCCACCGGGACGAGCTCGATGCCGTGCAGCGCGAGCTGCGCGAAGTCGAGGGCGCCACCGTCATCATCTACGACCAGGTCTGCGCGACCAGGAAGCGCCGCGAACGCAAGCGCGGCACGATGGCCGATCCGGCGAAACGAGTCATCATCAATGAACCGGTCTGCGAGGGCTGCGGGGACTGCTCGGTTGAAAGCAATTGCGTGGCAGTGCAGCCGCTCGAGACCGACTTCGGCCGCAAGCGCGAGATCAACCAGAACACCTGCAACAAGGACTTCTCGTGCGTGAAGGGGTTCTGCCCGAGCTTCGTCACCGTCGAGGGGGGACAACTCCGGAAGCCCGCGGCCGCACGCAAGGCCGGGCTCGCCGACATGCCGCCGCTGCCCGAGCCGCAACTGCCCGATGCGTCGGTTGCGTCGAGGATCGTGGTGGCCGGCGTGGGCGGAACCGGGGTCGTCACCATCGGCCAGGTGCTCGGCATGGCCGCGCACCTCGAAGGCAAGAGCGTGATCACGCAGGACGCAACCGGCATGGCCCAGATGGGCGGCGCCACCTGGAGCCACATCCAGATTGCCGGTAACGCCAGCGCGCTGCACGCTTCGCGCGTCGACGTGGCGATGGCCGACCTGGTGATCGCTTGCGACACGGTCGTCGGCGCGCAGAAAACGACGCTGTCGACGATGCTGCCGGGCCGCACATATGTCGTGCTGAATAGCCATGCGACGCCCACCGTCGCGTTCGTGCGCAACCCCGACTGGCAGTCGCCAAACGACGAGGCATTGGCGGCAATCTCGTCCGGCGTCGAACGCGACGATCTCGGTGTCTTCGACGCGGAACGGGTCGCCACGCAACTGCTCGGCCAGTCCATTTTTTCGAACCTGATGCTGCTCGGCTATGCGTGGCAAAAGGGGCGCGTGCCGCTGTCGCGCGCCACGCTGATGCGGGCGATCGAGCTGAATGGCGTTCAGGTCGAAAACAACAAGAGCGCTTTCGAATGGGGCCGTCATTGTGCGCACCATCTCGCGAAGGTGCCGGTACAGGCCGCGGATGCACAGGTGATCCAGTTTGCGAGGAAGCCGCCGCTGCGCGACATCATCAGCAAGCGCAGCGAGTTTCTCGCCGGCTATCAGAACCGCGCTTACGCCGATCGCTACGAGGCGTTCGTGGCAAAGGTGCAGGAAGCGGAGTCGCGCCTAGGTAGCCACCGGTTGACCGAATCCGTCGCACGATATCTGTTCAAGCTGATGGCGTACAAGGACGAATACGAGGTGGCGCGCCTGCATACCGATGCAACCTTCGCGAAAAAGGTGGAAAGCATGTTCGAAGGCGACTTCAAGCTGGTTCACCATCTCGCGCCACCGCTCCTTGCAAGGCGCGATGCGAATGGCGACCCCGTCAAGCGGCCGTTTGGCCCGCGTATCCGCAGTGCATTTCGCGTACTCGCCGCGCTGCGCGGCCTGCGCGGGACGTTCCTCGATCCATTCGGCCATACCAGGGAACGCCGGACCGAACGTGAACTCATCGTCGAATACCAGGCCTGTGTCGAGGAAATCCTGAAAACACTCTCGACATCCAACCTGGCGCTCGCACTGGACATCGCGAACCTTCCCGACGGCATCCGGGGTTACGGCCATGTCAAGGCACGCAATCTGGACGCGGTACGCACAAAATGGGCTGGGTTCATGCAGCAATGGCGTGGAGCGAAACCCTCCGCGTCCACGACCGCACCCGCCATCGGCAACGGTGTCGCTCGCTGACGGTACCCCCTATTCGCTTGATGAAAGGACGAGCAGTCCGGCCGGCGGCCCTTACCGGAGCCGCCATCCGGATACTGAAGTACAGCCTCTATCCGCCGCGGAGCAGACAACTACTGGCTTCGCCAACAAAATCAGGAGACACCTCATGTCGAATCACCGTGCCGCCCCCAGCGCTTCTCCCCCCATGGCGTCATCCGCATCGGCATCCAGGCCGCTTTCGAAACCGCTAGTCATCACGGCAATTACCGTGGGCAGCGGCCTCGAACTGTACGACTCGGTTGTCTATAACTTCTTTGCCACACTGATCGGCCCGCTGTATTTCCCCGTCCATGATCGGCTGGGTCAGTTGCTGCTGTCGTTTGCAGCGTTTGGTATCGGTTATGTGATGCGGCCGGTCGGCGGACTGGTCATCGGAGCCTATGCGGACCGCGTCGGGCGCAAGCCGGCCGTCGTGCTGACACTGTGGTTGATGGCGATAAGCGCTGCGCTGCTGGTATTGACGCCCACCTATGCGCAGATCGGTGTCGCTGCCCCGATCCTGATGACAGCCGCCCGGCTGCTTCAGGGCTTTGCCATCGGGGGCGAAATGGGGCCGGCAAGCGCCATGCTTCTCGAATACGCAGACGACAGGTCACGGGGCTTTTACACGAGCTGGCAACCCTTCAGCCAGGGGCTCGCCGCAGTCTTTGCGGCGCTCGTCGCGCTCTCGCTCGCGAACGTCCTGCCGCACGCCACGCTGCTCACCTGGGGTTGGCGCGTGGCTTTTGTGATCGGTGTGCTCGTCGTTCCGGTCAGCGTCATGATCCGCAGTCGTCTCGACGAGACGCTGGTGCCGTCCAAGTGGGGCGACAGCACGGCCGAGACGCACTGGCAACTCGTGACGCGTCATTGGCAAGCGCTGCTGGCAACCGTGCTGCTCATGATCGGCCTCGCCTCCGCGGTACATATTGTCGTTTTTTATTTGCCGAACTACGCCGCGATTCGCCTGCACATTCCGCTCTCGCAGTCAATCTGGGCTGGACTCATTGGGTCGCTGGTACTCATGATTCTCTCCCCGGTCTCGGGCTGGCTCAGTGATCGCATCGGTCGCCGCAGGGTGGTATGGTGGTCGCGCATCGCGATGCTCGTGTTGATCTACCCAGCGTTCCTTGCGATGAACAACGCCCCAACGCTTTCCACCGTGCTGATCGTTGCCGCCGTGCTCGCCGTACCGATGGCGATGACGTCACCCGCCACGCTCGTACTCGTCAGCGAAGTGCTGCCGCAACGCCTGCGCGCAACGGGAGTCTCGGTGAGCTATTACGTTGCCACCGTCATCTTCGGCAGCTTCTCGCAGTTTTTTTCGACGCTGCTGATTCATTTGACCGGCGATGCCAACGCTCCGGCGTTTTACATCATCGGCTGCGGCCTGTTCTCCCTGGGCGGCCTGGCGATGGTCCGGGAAACGCTGGGGCGCCGGCTGAGTTAGGCGGCGGGGGTCTGTCGGGTTGGTGGGGGAGTCGGAGTAGGAATGACAGTCGCCCATCACCCTGCGTCCCTATCGGACCGGGAGGTCTCTGTTCAGCCAAAAATCAGCCCAACTCCAGGCCTCCCTGGTCATCTATTCGTCGAGCTTAAGGAACGATCCGAGTTCCTCATAATTGAGCTGCCACAGGCTGCCGCCCTCCAGCGTCTGGTTATGGAATGAGCGGAACCCGATAAGCTGTTGCGCGCGCGGGCTCAAGGTGCGTGCCATCTCGATCGGAACCTGGAACGGATAGGCCTCTTCCGGCATCAACCAACGGGGGCAGTAGGCCATGGCCAGCTCCCTGCGCGGCTTGTTGCTGACGTTCGCCCCGCCGCCATGGATCACCTTGCCCGAGAAGAAGGCGTCGCCCTTTTCCATCACCGCGGCAATGGTGTCGGCCTGCGTCACCGGCCTCGACCAGTCCTCCCATTTATTGCTGCTCGGGATGACCCGCGTGGCGCCCATCTCCTCTGTGTACTCCGAGGGTGCGATCAGGCAGTTCATCATGATTTCCGGGGCGCTCGCGCCGAATTGCCTGAAGGCCGGGTAGTTGTCGCCGTCCCGATGAAGAAGCTGGACTTTCTCGCCCGGCTGCAGCTCGATGAGCTGGCTGGTGCTGAGCCAGTAGCTGTCGCTGGTTTTCAGCATGAAAGGATCGACGTATTCAAGCAGACGCCGATGATCGAGCAGATGCGCCCTGAAATAGGCACTCCAGTTGACCAGCTGGGTAATCCGCTTCGTCCTCTCCCGGCGAATTCCCGCATGAATTCGTTGCCCTCGATACCCACCTTGTATCCGGGTACCAGGTTGTTGATTTCGGCATTCAGTCCGCCAACCTCATCGCAAAAGAGCCCTTTGATGATGACGCCTCCGTCTCGCTCGACGGCCGTGCGAACCTGCTCGACGGATGCAGATGCAGGCAGGCGCTCAAGATCTCTGTTTACAGTCATTTTTTTCCGTATTTGGGTAGAGGGGGATCCGACGTTCGCCGAAGATCGACCGGTCACGACCGATGTCTCCATGAGCGAGGTTATCGCTCCCTCAACCGTCTCGCTATCCGCTATCGGCAAGCCCTGACCTTCACGCGCGTTACCGAATGCAACTCGCTTGCCGGGCGACTGGCTCGCCTGAACTGCCCGTCACGGCGACATGCAAGGAATCGCCATCGCTGTTCGCGCCGGGCTGCTTGATGCCGCCCGCCGGCTCGATTCGCTCGTACTGCACTGGGGCCGGTAAAGGTCACAGGTTGAAAGACAGGCGGCCCATAAGAAGGCCGCCGTCGCCCATAACGAAACTGGAGACATCAAGATGACAATGCCCGACACAGCGAGCCCGGTGTACGAAGCCGGGGCCGCCATTCCGCGCCGCCGCTGGCTGCGCGTGATCCCGCCACTGCTGCTCGCATGCATCATTTCGTATATGGATCGCGTGAAGATCGCGTTCGCCATGCCGGGCGTGGGTCTGATGTGATGGACGACTCCCGCAACCCAGCGAGGGGTTTATGCCAAAGTGGAGAAGTCGTCCATCACATCAGAACCCTGGCAACTTCGTCCAAAAGGCGGCAAAGCAGTGCCTCATTGCGGAAAGGTCCGTTGCTCATGTGCCCGCAATGGCCGATACCTTCCCGATCGAGTGGAAGGTAATCCTTTCATACGGTAAGCGCTCGAGGCGCGCGTCGCGTACCGTTCCAGTTTACTGAGTGACTTATCGAGTCGTTACTGACGTGTGCACCAAATAGTGCGTGGTGCGTTATATGGGCATGAAGACAAAACCTGATGCCCGAAAACTGGATGGAGCCACCCAAGCCCACCTGAGAAAGCTCGTG
>NZ_CADIKL010000059.1 GCF_902859945.1 Paraburkholderia caffeinitolerans
CCGCCGTGGGGAAACTGAACGCGGGTTAGTCAATATGACTCCCCGTGGGGCAGAGAGGCTGGCCTGCCGCGAAGGAATCAAACGCGGGCTAGCATGGCTGCCAGAGCCGCATGGTGTGAACAGGGCCACACCCGGCGATTTCCGAGGCGGAGGCCAGCATGGAAAACGATAGCACAGTATACGTCGGACTGGATGTGCATAAGGAGTCGATCACGGTCGCCTACGCGATCGGAATGGGCGACGTCGAACTGTTAGGCAAGATCGGGACGACAAAGGCCGATATCGATCGCCTGTGCAGGCGCCTGCAATCGAAGGCGCGGCATATCTGCATCGTCTACGAGGCGGGCCCGTGCGGCTACGGGCTTTACCGTCAGCTCCTGCAGAAGGGATTTGACTGCATGGTGTGCGCGCCCTCGCTGATTCCCAAAAAGCCCGGTGAGCGCGTCAAGACCGATCGGCGCGACGCCGTGAAGCTTGTGCGCTCACTTCGTGCCGGCGATCTGTCAGCCGTGTACGTGCCCACCGTGGACGATGAAGCATTCCGCGATCTGGCACGTGCGTGGGTCAGCGCCAAGGACGACCTGAAGCGTGCGCGCCAACGACTGAAGGCCTTTCTCCTTTCGCACGGTGTGGGCTACACGGGTCGCCCTGATTGGGGCCCCGCGCATCGACGCTGGATCAGCCAGTATTCATTCGCCAGCGCATGGCAGCAACTGGCGTTCGAGGAGCTGCGGCGCACGATCGAGGACCGGCACGCGCAATGCGACCGGCTGGAGACCGCGCTGCGCGAGGCGGTCGTTGACTGGCGTTTCTATCCGGCCGTGCTGGCGCTGCAGACGATGCGCGGCCTGCAGTTCACGACGGCCGTGGGCATGCTCGCCGAGCTGGGCGATCTCTCACGCTTCGTGCATCCACGCCAGCTGATGGCCTGGCTGGGGGTGACGCCCTCCGAACACTCGTCGGGCGAGAAGCGCCGGCTGGGCAGCATCACCAAGAACGGCAACAGCTATGCGCGAAAGCTGCTCGTCGAAGCGGCCTGGAGCTACCAGCACCCGGCCCGCGTGAGCCGCGAGATCCAGTGCCGACACGAGGGCATCCCCAAGCCCATTGTCGATCGAGCCTGGGACGCGCAGGTGCGCCTGTGCGGGCGCTACCGGAGGCTTGTCGCACGCGGCAAGGAGAAGAACATTGCCGTGGTCGCGATCGCCCGCGAACTGGCGGGGTTCATCTGGGACATCAGCCAGCTCGCGATGTCGCTGGCCATGCCACGCGAGGTGCCGACAGCATGACACGCACGTGAGCAATCCCCACAACGACTGGAGGACGAGCTTCCTGAAGGCGGCGTAGCCCGGCACACGAGCAATCCGCGGGCTATGCTAGGCAACGGATCTCATCCGACTTGCGCGGTTAGATAGCGGCAGGCTCATTGGACGGACCACTGTAATGCGGTACCCAACCCGCGGATATCAGATCCTATGAAGCGAGTCCCTCGCCAAGCTGACGCCTAAAATCGGCATGCTGAGGTTTGCTCACAGGAGAACATCATGCTCACCGATCAGGCATACACGGGTAGTGGTGACGGACTGGTGCTGGCCGTGTCGCTGGAACTGGCGGCGGCCAAATGGAAAGTCGCGTTTCACGACGGCCGGCGCGAGAAGCCGGCCGTCCACACCGTTGCACAGCCGCAGGCTGCGGCACGCCTGCAAGCGGTGCTGGACCTGATCGAGATCCACAAGGAAAGGTGGTCATTGCCGACCGATGTACGGATTGCCGTGAGCTATGAGGCCGGGCAGGACGCGTTCTGGATCTGGCGCGCGTTACGGGCCCGACACATCGACTGCTACGTTATCGATCCGGCCAGCATTCCGGTTGAACGCCACCAGCGGCGCGCCAAGACCGATCGGCTCGATGTCATCAAGCTCGTCATCAACCTGCGCGCGTGGCTGCGCGGCGAGCGCGATCGCATGCATGTGATTCGCGTACCGTTACCGGAGGATGAGGCATCGCGCCACTTGATGCGAGAGCGCGGTCAACTACAGAAGGAAATCCTGCAGCACCAAGATCGCATGCGCAAGCTGCTGGCTACACTCGGCTGCTGGGATGCGGTCGATCAACGGGCGTTCGCAGACCGGCTCGAGCGCGACGAAGTGCGCTGCCACGACGGTGCACGATTACCGCGCGAGCTGTATGAGCGGTTACGGCGTGAGTGTGATCGGCTGGCCCTCGTCGAACAGCAACTTGCGGTGCTGGAGGCGACGCGAAAGACAAACGTACCAGCAGCTGCGCGCCAGCGTTGCGATGCGCTGGCGCGCCTGAAGGGTATCGGCGAAGTGGGCGCCTCGCGCCTTGCGCTCGAGCTCTTCTGGCGGGATTTCAACAATCGCCGCGAAGTCGGCTCGTGTGTCGGACTGGTGCCCCAGCCCTATGACAGCGGCGAAAGCCAGGTCGATCAAGGGATCAGCAAACAGGCAAACCGGCGGGTACGCGCGCTGCTGATCGAGATTGCATGGACCTGGCTGCGCTACCAGCCGGATAGTGCATTAACAAAATGGTTTGACCAACGCACACAGGGCACAGGGCCGAACCGACGAGCGCGACGCATCGCCATCGTCGCGGTAGCGAGACGTCTTGCAATTGCACTGTGGCGCTATCTGAAAGACGGAGTCATTCCTGAAGGTGCGGACCTTAAGGTAGCTTAGACATCCTAATGTTTACCTGAAAGGATGTTGAATTTTGGCTTGGCACTTTAACTGAGGCTGCACAGGAGACGTGGTATGAAGATACCGGCGAAAGCGATCTTGACAAAATCTCGCTCATAGAAGTGTGATCCACCGTCGACATTACTGCCACGCCGCCCTCAGGAAATTCATGTGCTTATGCAGCAATCAAAAAAAAGAACCAACCTCGTTATTGACACGGAAAGTCATATCAGTATTTGTACCGCGCCGTCGACAAGGAGGGCAACACGGTCGATTTCCTGCTGCGCGCCCATCGTGACAAGGCAGCAGCCCGGCGCTACTTCGGAAAGTCAATCGACCGAAACGGCGAGCCCGAGACGGTGACAATCGATAGAAGCTGCGCGAACCGGGCCGCGCTGGATGCCCTCAACGCGGAGCGAGAAACACCGATCAAGATTCGCCAGAACAAATATTTGAACAACGTTGTCGAGCAAGATCATCGGGCGATCAAGCGACGCACACGTCCCATGCTCGGCTTCAAGAATTTTCGTTGTGCCCGCATCCTGTTGAGCGGCATCGAACTTATGCACATGATCGCCAAGGGTAAAATGGAAGACCGTGGCATCGCATACGCTCACGCAGAGCAGTTTTACTCACTGGCAGCATAAGCAATCCTACTTATACTGCCGTTTTTTCGCCATCTTTTCCTTACCGCGACAAAACCAAGCGTGATTGCTATGTTTCATGATGGAGCTCATTGGGATATTCGGCCAGTAGTCGGATAGGCCGTGAGCTGGGAAACGTACGGACGAGTTCAGCGGATAGATCAATTGTGCCTCGACTCTCGTGTGAGGTCTATCTGATGCCGGACGTTTGCGGCCCACAGCGAACGATCAGGAATCCGACGTCGTAGATGATTAACTTGTGACCGCGGCGTTTGAACGTCCTGGAGCGGCGATGTCGGGCATCACTCATCCCAACTGGAAGACGTGTCGACCGAGCGGGCGACTATGGGAAGTGGACACCTCAGAGGCCCACGCGGGATCACGTAAGTCGAGCGATGTCGCGCACTGCTCGGACAATGGAACGCATCTCTTTGACCGACCACCGTTACCTGACACTTCGAACCGCCTCTAATCCCGAGAGGCGTGCGGAAGAAATGCTGGCGAAATGGTCGCTTCCGGACAGATCGACCGAGGAGGGATCGATAGAATGATGTGCAAAACAGGAGGCCATCATGTGCATCCCACTCTCTTCTGAGGCCACTATCGCCCTCAAGTCATTCGATCGGGTTCCGGATTCCGAGGCAGGATTGCCGCGGGCTGTCGTCGAGGAACTACTGCGCGTCGGGTTTGCTTACGAGTCGCACAGTGGTGGTGTTGTCAACATGACGGCTGCGGGCAGACTGTGGCTGAGCCAGTGTGCCGGGTAGTCGACCCTGCTTGAGATCGGTCCTGTCTGACCTTCGAACGTGAAGTCCGCTTTGCGACAATTGTCACGCCGTACCGGGAGCATCGATGAATCATGCCTGACTGAAGCGCGTGCTGGTTGACGCGAGCGGCGAAGCGGTTTGCGCGCTGGTCAATGAGCTGCTCGAGACGGCGAACCTTGACGGTGACTCAGATCACGTGGCGCGACCGGGAATCACGTGGACCGAGCATCCCGTCAATCGCAGACTGGCCAGCGATCTCAGCCATGAGATAGGCCCACCCGCGCGAGAACGGCCCATTGCGCACCGGTACGCGCGCACCGGTCGGGGAAAGCTGTTTTGGCGATACTGCGCACTCGACGCGAAACGACGCGTCGAACATGTCCGCCGACGTGGGGACGAGGTCGACATGGATTTCGCAACCGCAACCGCGGTAGCGAATCGTCCGTTGCATAGTCACCTCCGGATAGTACGATTGGGTTTAGCCGGGTAAATAGCGCTCGCAAGACCGGAGTAACCCTTCAGCATGCTTGCGACCTCGATCGATTGCTTCCCTTCGGTCCGGGTATCCCTCCTTTTCAATCGAGCGGAAATGATGCGCGCCTGAAAATGTTCGCTTGCCACCACCCGGGACAATTTCACCCCTGAATCCGAACATCTCGGAGTCGCCTGGAGGACGTCCGAAGCCACGATTGATGACGAATACGTCGACGTAGACGTCGAATAGACCGATCGAGAAATAGGCCATGACCGACTCCGTTCAGTATACGACCTCGCCCCGGCGGCCCTGAGCGACTCAGCCGGCTGCGGACGCGGTCGTCAGGTTGATTCCGTGGTGCCGGGTGCTCCGGCGGTAGAGCGCAGAGCCGTGTTCGCCGCGACCAGCAGCCCCGTATCGTGTGCATGTAAAACCATGTCGACTGCGTTGAAAGCATGCAACAGGTCCTTCTGACCGGACTTCGTCGTCCTGCCGGCCTCCGAGAGGGTTTTGGCCTCTTTTCGGAGCCGTCTGACGAGCTTGGTTGCACAGCGGCTATCGAGGGCCCCTTCGTGGACGAATCCGCAGATCTGTATTGTCAGTGCCACCAGTGTCGCTTCGGCTGTGTTGTTGTTCGCGTGATGGACGTTGTCCCTGTGATGTTGCCTGGCCATAAAAACCCCCATGTGAGATCTGCTGTCGTTTGGGACAGGCGTAAACCGGTCGCGCAATGTTGGTGAAAAATCTCGTCCGGCTATCCTGGCCGGTTGCCATGTCAGTCTGGCGAATACTTGAACTTGGGGGATTGCCTTCCTGGACTCACTGGTCGTATCCGGCAGTCGCATCTCCTCATCGACGATCTGAACATTGCTGAAGGGACCGGCAACCAGATTCGGGTGAAAGCCGGAGGCTCAAAGCCCGTCGGGCAGCCTCGGTGAGGGTTAATTTCTGAAGTGCGCTCCGACCGGAATGGACCGGTCCGACAGGGTTAGAATAAGGTGGATCTGCGCGGCAGTCGGTACGGCATCGGACGGTGCAGTTATCTTGTTGCGCCGCCGCCGCGCGTCAGCCATGGATGCGCCCCCTATAATTTGAGATCCAGCTGGGCGGGGCGTGCGCATCAAGGCGGCACGCCGACGGGCGGCTTGGCAGTTTTTTCCGAAACCTGGAGCGATCACGCGATACGGCCTTCGGGGTCGCGGGTTCCGCTACGGATACCCTGGAGCAGGACATGACGGACGAACAGCGGTTGAGCGGGAATCACTTGCTCTCGGTCCTGCCTGCGGTCGAGTGGGAACGCCTCTCGCCGCATCTGGTGCAGGTGGACATGCCGCTGGGGCAGGTTGTCTACGAATCGGGTGACCGCCTCGCCCACGTCTATTTCCCGACGACATCGATCGTCTCCCTGCTTTACGTGATGGAAGATGGCGCATCGGGGGAAATTGCCATTGTGGGCAACGAAGGGATTGTCGGCGTCGCCATTTTCATGGGCGGCGAAACGACGCCAAGCCGCGCGGTCGTCCAGAGCGCGGGCAAGGCGTACCGTCTCGACACCCGCCTGCTCAAGGAGGAGTTTTGTCGTGGTGGTCCGATGCAGCGGCTGCTCCTGCGATATACCCAGGCGCTTATCACGCAAATGGCACAGACCGCCGTGTGCAACCGTCATCATTCGATCGATCAACAGTTGTGCCGCTGGCTGCTGCTGAGCCTCGACCGTCTTCCGTCCAACGAACTGAAAATGACCCAGGAGCTGATCGCCAACATGCTGGGCGTACGCAGACCGGGTGTCACCGAAGCGGCGATGAAGCTGCAGGAAGCCGGGTTGATCCGCTATAGCTACGGCCACATCGAGGTACTGGATCGGTCCGGGCTCGAGAAGCGCGTCTGCGAGTGTTACAGCGTGGTGAAGCGTGAATTCGACCGCTTGCTGCCTGATCTGAAGGCGCTGTGATGGGCGAGGAGCGCGGCTCGACTGCTGCCAGTAGCAGAGCGCCAGCATTGCCTCTCGACAGCGGCCAGACGATCAGTTCGAGGTGAACCAGATTGCGCTCGAATTGCTGATACAGCATTGCTGTGTTCCGGAGGCGGGTCTACGCCTCGACAGCTAGCCTGTAGATGGTGCATCGTCTGCACGGTAGCGTACCGATAGCGCCGTCAGGTACCCCCCATTGTAAAGAGGCGCGCTCGAGCACTTCGTGGCGCACCGACGGAGCGTCACCCGCGAATCCCGTAGCCGGAACTTCAGTACGACGGCGCTCGAGTGCACGCCGGGTTGTCTCGCGTCCTTTGTGGCAGGGCAAGCGAGTGGGTGGGGATTGCACCGCGCGGCTGAGGATTCGGGCCGTGCCATGAAAGCGCGAATCCTCCAGCTGTCGTGCCACAGAATCGAGCCAGACGGCTCCCGCGCAGGGCGGAAGGAAGCTCATTTGTTCGGCAATCTACTCACATTCCTCTCCAGCGGTTTGCTTGCGCTTTCGTGGTGGCAGATTCTCCTCGCCATGCTCGTCATGACGCACGTTACGATCATTGACGTGACGCTCTATCTTCATCGCTGCCTCGCGCATCGCGCGCTCGATCTTCATCCGGCCGTCCGCCATTTTTTCCGGTTCTGGTTGTGGATGACGACGGGCATATCGGGCAACGAGTGGGCCGGGGTGCACCGCAAGCATCACGCGAAGTGCGAGACGGCCGATGATCCGCATAGTCCGCAAATGCTGGGTATCTGCAAAGTCGTCTTCGAGGGATCGGAACTGTACACCGCGCAAGCCAGGAACGAGGAGACCTTGCGCAAGTTAGGCTAGGGCATGCCGAAGGACTGGCTCGAGAGACACGTCTATACGAAGTACCGGAACCTGGGCGTGAGCTTGCTGATGGTGATCGACGTTGCGCTGTTCGGCGTGGCCGGCGTGTCGGTCTGGGCGGTTCAGATGATGTGGATTCCGTTCTGGGCGGGCGGCGTCGTCAACGGCTTCGGCCATTTTCGGGGCTACCGCAACTTCGATACCGACGACGCGAGCACGAACGTGATTCCGTTCGGCATTGTGATCGGCGGCGAGGAACTGCATAACAACCACCATGCGTATCCCACGTCCGCGAAGCTGTCGAACAAATGGTACGAGCTCGATGTGGGCTGGATGTATATCCAGGCCCTGGCAGCGCTGAGGCTTGCGACAATCAGGAAGGTGGCGCAGGCGCCGTACCTGATCGAAGGCAAGAGGACGGTCGATGACGCTACGCTGCGAGCGGTACTTTTCCATCGTCTTTAGGTCATGGCTTCCTATGTGAAGTCAGCCGAAATCGGATGCGAGCAGGAATTGGCGAGGGCGGGGCACCTCAGTTGTCGCGAGAAGCTTCGTCTTCGACGCGGCGTGCGCCAGTGGCTCCGGCTGCAGGCGCAGGCGAGCCGCGGTAAAACGGGTCAGGTGCTGCCGTTTGCCGACGCCTGGGACCACAACTCGACGCTGCGCACCTGCGTCGAACTGCGCCAGGAACTGTCGGCTATCTGGGGACGCTCCAGCGCGTCGCAGGACCAGTTGCCAGGCAGTTGCAGGCGTGGTGCCACACGGCGGAGCAGAGCGGCATTCAGGCACTCGAAGAATTCTCGCTGCGTCTGCGCCAGTACGCGCAGTAGCGGTCACACGATTGTCTTTTCCGCATCGAGGTGCCGGAATTGTCCAATGCCGTACAGAGGCGCGTGCCGATTTACGGAATGATTGACTCATTGCAGACGCATCGGATGCCATGAATTGTTGATCAATGCCGGAACTCAATCAGGGCCGGCAGTCCGTCCTGAAAGACGGAAACGGGAAGGCCGGCGAAGCGTCGGCTTTTTCATGAAGAGTATGTGACGAATGCGCTGAAGCACGGCGGCATGCAATGGCAGGGGTCGTGGCTTCGAGTGCGTCGGTCTCCGTCGCGGTCTATCTTCGGGCGCGCATGCCGCGCACTTATTCGTAGCGTGGCGTCAACGGGCCAGACGGCGCGGGATGACGGGCACCCGAGTATTCCTGCGCCACCTACAATTGGGTCATGGGTCGGGCGATCCATGAGGAGGCTTCCATGTCTCAGTCGATGATTGGTTTTGTTGTTGGTCTGATGGTCCTCGCGATCGTCGCGTTCGCACTGGTACGCCGGTACATGGTTGACCATCCGGACGAAAGTGCGATCCAGTGGATGGACTCACATCGCATGCGGTGGATGCATCGCAAGCACTAGCCGGTTCTTGCTGCAAAAGCGAAAACGGCGCGTGCGGTGGGCAGCCCGCTAATGGAGCCCGCCGAGGGGAGATCGCCATGAACAGGCCGTACATCACAGTCGAAACGATCCTCGAACTGTTTCGTTCAACCGCCGATGAGCCTCCCGGCGCGGCCGCACCCGCTGGTTCCCTGCTGTGGCTGGCCGATTTCCTCGCTCGTGAGCATGCAACGATGAATGCCGGCGACTGGGACGCTCTTGTTCACGTTGGCGCCCAGCTTTGGCGCGCCCAGGCAGTACCCGAGATGTGGGATGGGGCGCCGAGAATGCGATGAGAGGACAAAGAAGCGAAACCCCGCGTGAGCGGGGTCTCAGAACACTTCGATTAGTGGTGGCAGCGTGTTTCCCAGTGGTGATGTACCTTCACCTTGTGGCATCGATGATGGTTATCCGCAAATGCGGAAGACATCGAACCCATCGCGACGGCGGCGGCGTGTTCAGGGCGTTGGAATGGCAGGACTTCGCGTGTGCGCCACGCCACTACCGACTATGCCGCGCATTTTCGGGAAATGGTTCCCTGCGTCGACAAAGCTGACAGAGGGGGGCAAATCGCGTCGACGTACTGGACAGGCCCGGGCTCGAAAAGCGCGTCTGTGAGCGTTACAGCATGGTGAAGTGTGATTCGACCGTTTGCTGCCCGATTTGAAGGCGATGCGATGAGCGCTGCGCGAATGGGGTGCCCCTCGCCGGCGCGGCAATCCGGCGACAGACCTCATCATTCACGAGATTGTGTACTTGTTCTGAGGGCCGCCTTTATAGAGGGTTCGGGCGAGCTCCAGAATCTGGTCGCGGTTGCGGTCGAAAGTTGCGAGCAACGAGGACTCGTCAGAAACGATATCGGGGTTCAGCTTCGCCAGCATCGCATCGTCGACCAGAAAGGCAATCTCACGAGCTTTGTCGTAGCCCCAAAAGCACACGGAACGCCTGGACGCGTCGTAGATTCGACTGGGATTGGGAAAGTTGAGCACCACGCTGCCTTTTTCGATTTACTCACCGGGACGGATATATCGCCACTTGCTCGCGTTGACATTGATGCGGGCGTCCATCTCGAGCCGCTTCTGGGCGCGTTCGCCTTCTGCTTTCTCCCGTGAAGAAACGCGGGCCCTTTCCTGGATAACGTAGTCGCTCTGGCTCACGGGTGAGGTCGAGTGCAGTCTGATTGATTTTGGCATAGCGGCTCCAATAGAAAACTACATAACTTCCGCGCAGACGCAGCGACGGACTGTCGTCGGCAGCGCCTGAAATGAGCGGTGTGATCGAGAGTTTGCGAGCGTGTCGCGGATACGGCCTTTCCTGCGCCCCGAGTAGCGGGGCGAGCATGACGGCGCTGCCTGGACCTGCGCTCGCTCAGATCACGGAACACTGCTGAGTCGATTAGCTCATTGCAATCGGCACAGCTCGGACATTGTTTGGAGAACTGCCTCGAGCGCGTGAAATGCACAAAGCGCAAACGAAGCAACCCTAGACTAACTGTCGCACGAAAGTTGTCGCCACGATATTCGATGGCGGGATTCTTGTGATGTATTTTATGGGGAATCCTGACGATCGAAGCAATCTCAGGGCGTCGATGTCGAACTGGCAGCGGCAGCACATTGCACGTAAGAAGGATGCGCCTTTTATCAACGCGATGCAAGTGAGATCGCGAAACGCTGTTTCAGTTGCCTCTCGCCATGCTCCTTGATAGGAGGCGTTCGTGTTCCGGCTACGGCGGCTATAGGCGTGATCGTGACGAAGCAGGAGGGAGTTGAGCCGGCGTCGCACCCAGCAGAGACGCGGACTCAAGGCGTTTTGTTGCGCATTCAATGTCATCGGGCAAGCCGGGTAGCCGGGTCACCCGTAGCGCCCCTGATGGAATCAGAGATTGTTCTTCCGCTAGCTCGGCAACGTGGCGTCGCCAGTACAAGAGCGCGATGAAATTGCCGCGCGCAAGTAGTGAAGCGATCAGCTCCAGATGCGCCTTGTCCCTCTCAAATTGCTGATGCTGTATTTCACCCTCGCCGAGGCTTGTTGATGCCTTTGGCGCGAGTGTATTCGAACCGGTTTTTTGTCCGCACGCTAGCGTACCGAGGAGCGGCCCGAAGATCGACGTACCGGCATACGGGATCTTTCGGTGATCTGCGGTGGCAGAGCTGGCAATAGTCCGATGGCGTACAGACGTGCTTCCCGAATGGTTGAACGATGCGACCATGTTACGCGCATCGAATGCGCGAAACCGGCCTTGGCGTGAGATGTTCTATCGCCGATGTCGTTGCGTAAAAGGAGCATGAAATGAGGACGAACCGTGTGAACGCGGACGTGCTGGCAGAAAGCAGAAGGCTGGCGTTCGACGTTGGCAACGCAGCGGACGATGGCATGCGCAATGCGCCAGAAGACGGAGCTTTGCGTGAGGTGGCCGGCCAGCAACGCAGCGATACGCGGGATCGGAAGCAAAGGAAGGAGCCGGGTAAGTTTGGGGCCGTGACGAACATGACGAGTTCATGAGCGGCGTCTGATCAGCATCACTCACGAGGAGTTCGAAAAGATGACGCAATGTTATGCGGGAAGGTCACACGATGACGCCGTGGCCGCACGCGCGGGACAGCGGCAGGCAGCGCAGGAGCAGGCTGGCGGCGACATGGCGATAGCTGGAACTGAAGCGGACGCGCAACACAGTTGCGGCGAACTGACGGCGCTTGGCAAGGCAGTCTGGCGCCAGGGAAGCGGCATCGACGGTGGCGGCATGGTGCTTGTGCCGGTGCGACGCCAGCGTTGACGCGACGTTCTTCCGCGCAGAAGTACTTCGCCGTGTCGCCCGGCGATTCGGCAACCGAATCAACCATGCTCCAGAAGGCAATCGCTCCCGTACTTGACCACCTTGTAGCACTCGCAAGCCTGCGCCTCGAGTGCGCGGCGGTTCAGTACTGCGATGAGTCTGCGCGTATAGCGAATAACACCTTCGTCCGGCGGTTTCCGCGTCGTGTCTCTGTCACGCCAGCTCGACGCACGCCGGGCATGTTGGCAATCCGTTCCCGAATCATTCCGACGTCACTCGAGTCCAGCCGGTCGAGGCTCAATAGCAGCTAGCTGGCATGGTTTCGCCGCACATGAAATGTGCAACTCCGGGCAGGCGATCGTTTCCAACCACGGCGATTTCCGCCGATGCGCCGTTCTCCATGCGCCAGCCACCGGGCGTGCAAGACACTTACTCGTTACGTCACCTGTACCTGTCCGGCGAGTCGGCATCCGGGTCGCCGGTGAGGCGGCGGGGCAGTTGTTCAGCTTCCGACCAATATCCTTCGCGGTTGTAGAACTCGTGTAGCGCCACTTCGTAGCTTCGATGAACGGGTATCGAGTCGTCGTAGGCCGGGCTACGCTGGATCGCATCGCGCGTGAGCGACGTTGACACGGTTGCAGCGAACCAGTCGACGAGTTCGATCCAGCGCGTGGCGATCAGGACTTCCTTGCTCCCCGGCCACCAGTTGCGCGTATCGACCTTCAGGTAGCGCAGAGCCCACGCGCGATCGTCATAAATGAAACCCGACACATGGCCGATGGTTCCGTCTATCGTCTCGATGTGGTAGCCCCTGACCTCGTCGGTGCTGCGCAAATGGACGTCCGGCAACGCCCGGTTGGTGTGCAGTGTGGGGCGTGCCGGAGCGGGCGCCGTGAGGTCCGGTGAAACGGTATCGAACGCGGGCCAGGCGCCCATGCCCCACAGATTCGGGCCGCCCCAATAGGTCGGATAGCTGTAGTAACGCAGGTACTCGATTTCGTGCTGGCGCGAGACTGGCCTGTGCGTGTCGAGCGTTGGACTGTCACTTACCTGCTGTCGCGTGAGATTCACATGAACCGTGTTCGATGACCAGTCCACGTGCTTGAGCGAGTACGGAGAAACGAGCACCTGTCTGTCATGGAGCCAGTCTCCGGTGTCGACCACCAGGTAACGAATGCCCCATGCCTCGTCGTCGAAATAAACCTGATTGATGCGGCCGATGTCGCCGTCCGAGGCACGTACGGTGCATCTGTGCAGATCCTTTATGCTTCGCAACATGACGCCTCCATGATGTCGAAGCCGGCACCTCGATGGCATTCGAAGCACCGGCCGCGACGGTCGGGTCAATTAGAGTGAATTGAGGCGCGTGACCTTCGTGCCTTCGAGGGATGCGCCGGCCATCAGCCCGTTGTTCGTCAGCACGAACGCATCGACCTGACCGGTTGCGGTGCTCGCGTCGACGTTGCCGTTCGCGCCGATCTGCCAGCCGAGCGATCCGGTCGCAGTGCTGTAGTAGCCGATGGTATGTCCGTCCACGCGCAGCGATCCTTCGCTGTACTGCCCTCCGACCACGAAACCTGCATCGATCACGGACGGGAATATCGGCACGCCCCGCGCTTTGGAAACCAGTTCACGTGAGTCCTTTGCGTCGACATAAAGACGTGAAAGGGTCGAGTCGACGCCTGCGTCGATCGTGTGGCGTTTGTCCATCTGCTCGCCGCGGACGTTCGACGGACTGGTTGCGGTGCAGCCGGAACCGGCCAGTGCGAACGCAAGGACGAAGCCCGGAACGCTCCACGTCAATGTTCGTCTGGGCATGATCCAGTCCTCGGTACGGGTCGATGCTTCTGACGCTACGCCCGATTGAATGCCGATGCGGTACGACACCGTACAAATTCGTTTTCCGATGTGTCGCGTCATGTGCTGGAACTCTCGCGCTACACGTATTGATGTCGGACGCACGAAAGTCCTGCACCGTACAGACGCGCATTGACATCTACAGCAAGATGCGTATTGACCCGAGAGACTTCTCTCGGGTAAGCGTCGGAGACGACTGTGCACTACCCCCTGTATGTTCAACGAGGTGACGGGCAAGGCTATCACGGCGTGTTCGCGGATTTTCCATGGGTCGAAGCGGAAGGGGGCACGTTTGACGATCTGGCGGTAAACGCCGAACGTCTCGTGCAACGTATGTATCACTGCAGCGAGCACATCCTTCCCGCTCCGACCAGCGACATGTCGGCACTGCAGGCGCTCGATATGGACGATGGAGAAGGCCTGTGGATGTTCGTCGATATCGATTTGACGAACGTCCAGTCGCACTCCGTGTCCGTACAGATTTCCCTTCGCAGGAGCGTGCTGCAGGAGATCGACCTTGCTGCGCAACGGCGCCATATCGGCAGGTCGGCTTACATCGCACTAGCCTGTCTTCATGAACTGGCGCACGCGGGCGATGCAGGAGCGCTTCGGCGCTTCTAAAAAACTCGCGAGTCCGGCCCAGCGAAGGCGTAACCAGGGCGCATTGTTTATCTATCGGGATCAGACCTCATGGGAGGGCGAAATGAGCCAGACGCTAATGGGTTATTCGGTGGGCTTTGCAGCTGCGGTATTCGTCGCGATATATCTGATGTTGCGGTACTGGGTCGTGCATCGGCATCGAGTGACGAAACATCACGATGAAGACCTCGCCAGCGTCCGCAAGGCCCAACAGCCATCACTGAGTGCTCACGCGCAGCACCCGTCGATGGATGTGGACTGAGATGGAGAGAACATGACATCCGCGCTGTGGGGAATTATCGCAGGAATGGCATTGATGATCGGCTTCGCGTTGTATCGGCGCGGCCATCGGGCAGACCCTCGGCCGCGTTCCGACCCGACACCATGAACACGTTCGTCGCTTGCGCAGAAAATTCAAGGAGGTCGTATGTCGCTCCCCCCCGATGCACTAAGACCCGCTCAGGATAGACGTGCGGAGTATGGGCGCGCCGACGAAGCACGCGAGAAGAAACGCAGCGAAGACGCCGCCGCAATCGATCCCGCGGCGACGAAATGGCGTTACCGGCCTTCGCAGGGTACTGCGAAAACGCGGCCATAGACGAAGCATCTCACGCAAGCGGTGCCCGCGCTGGCGCCCGCAGAGTTGATGTGCACGTCAGAAAGCCAGCGCTGGGCTCATCCGCTCGATCGCGCACCGTTCTGCCATGGCGCAGTGTCGAGGAAAAGGAACGTCCGGGGTCTGCTGTCTTTACCGGTAGAGGGGGCTGTGAAAGAAGCGCTCGCGCGATGGGCGGACACCTCTGATCAAAAAAAGCATTTCAGATCCCGGGTAGTTTTCTCCGCAACTCGACGCAGATACGGGGCGCTTCGCCAGCATCGCAGCTTGTTTGATTCTTGTCACGCCACTGATAACTGCAAGGCTGCCCTCGACGGCTTTGTCGATGTGTTGTTTTCGCTCTTGCCGTTGTGGGTTGGCTGCTACCCGGGATGGCGGGTGCGAACGATTTCTGCGGCGGGTAGATTCCCGCCGCAGTGGGTGGCCCCGGTCGACCTTGTTGGGGGAGGCGTCTGTGACGAGATCGTGATCCGTCAGGACTTTTTGATAGCTTCCTTTGCGTCGCCCAGGCTCTTTCTCGCCTGGCCGGCCGCTTGCTGGATATCGCCCTTGACTTCCTGTTTCGTGTTACCCGTGACCTGGCCAATGATTTCATTCGCCTTGCCCTTTACCTTCTCTGCAGTTCCCTTGACTTGATCCTTGTTCATGGTGAATCTCCAATGACAATTGATGCTCGAGAGAGCAATCCGGTACGACACAACGAGGCGAGGTTGTCCTCTATCTCCTAGTCGCGGTGTTCCATCCGCGTTATCCCACCTTGTACGGCTTAGATCCACTCTTCCGTTAACGCAGACTTCATGTGCTCAGGCATCCTTAAGTTGGAGTTGCATGAACGTGTCGGGGGGCGACTATAGCCACAGCAAACTGACTATTCCCGGTGCGATCGTATCGGGCATGTCGCGACAGGTGTCTCGTCGTATTCTTACGCAGAATGCCTGAAAATTGGATCGAACTCAGTACGGCACCGTACCGGTTCAAAGTGCTAACTTGACGTCACCTGATCACTCAATATACGCACATCTCAACCGGTGCCGCGCGCGAGTCTTGCGAGCCACCGAGGCCGCCTTGCCGGTGCGTGGGTGTAGCGCCGCGATTCAACGCTTGGGCCCTCTCATACCTTCGGTCTCCATGGCCGCATTCCGCTCCTCGCTGGCCTCGATGGGTTCCATGGCTTCGTCGATGGAAGCTGCCGCGCGCTCCGTAGCTGCCTTCGCTTCGTCGACGGTGGCGCCAGATTCGCCGTCTTCGTTGCGCGGGGGCGCAAGCATATCTGCAAGCATGGAATCAAGATCCGGGGTGTCCCACGGAGCGCCCTGCCTGGTTTTACTTCTTATGTAATGCCTGATTTCCGCGTCTTGATCTGGAGTCAGGGGAAGAGCGCGAAAAGTGCTTTGGGGATTGGCGTCGGTCATGGTAGTGCTCTCTGAGTTGGTGCTATTTCGCGTGTAGACCATTTTCAGCCAGAAGACGTCAACTTCCGATCCGTGAACCGGTTGGCGTTTCGCACATCAATATTACATCGTAGTCCGATATATCAACGACATGATGAATAGTGCTCCGGGTCGCGAAGCGGCGTGGTCTCGGCATCGGTTTCGTCCCGCCGCTTACCGGCATTGGCATTGCGCAAGATAGTCAGGCACAGAATCACGGTGCGCGCGAGTTCGAAAGAAGTCGGTACGGTGCCGTACTGCGTTTCAGGGCAAACGGCTTTGCCTTATCGCTCTCGGGGCATTGGCCTTTCAAACCGGTGCCAGTCGGGACAATGGCCGTAAAAAGGCAGGTGTCGATTTTCCTTGGCAGCAACCGGCCAGAGAGGCATTGCACGTACGCTGTCGGACCGACAGCACGGTCTTTTCGCTGCAGGATACAGGTGGCTTCGGAGCGTGGTGGTGTGGGTATCCGCCAGTCCCGCCTGGTTAGCCATGCCGGCTTGCCACATCAGTTTTCAGGGGTATCAAAATGACACAGATTCGTACCATCTTCGCCCGGTCGGCCATACCGGTCGTAACGGTTCTTATGCTCGGATGTGGTGACATGTCTCACAGGAGTACGGACACCGTGGTCGGCGCCGGAGTCGGCGCCGTTGGGGGGGCCGTCCTGACGGGCGGTAGCGCGTTAGGCACGGTCGGTGGCGCGGCCGTTGGCGGCGTCATCGGCAATCAGGTCGGGAAATAACCCAGGTTCCGACTGTGCGGATCGGCGTGCAGATTCTGTTCGCCGAATTCTCCGCTGGGCCTAGACCGCACGGTACACCGTGCCAGCACGCTACCGCGTCAAGGAACAGGCATGGCAGTGGGCGGTTTCTGGCGCAGGCTAAATCGACGCCCGTCGGAGCGCGTTGGGTACGCTGACGTACGGCGTCAGGGCAGTCTCCAGCGTCGTGTCGTGAACGGCCTCGAGCGAAGCGCAGCCCGCGCTACATCGTACTCGTTTCAGGGTTGTCCGAAGGAGGATGTCATGCAAATGCTCACAAGCGCAGGTCCGCTGGTTTCGTTGATTGCGGGTATCCTGATTCTCGTTGTTCCACGCCTGCTGAACTACATCGTTGCGATCTACCTGATTGTCATCGGACTGCTTGGACTTTTTGGCAGCCATATTCGCTGACTCGTGCATTGGCGGCGTCATCATGAGCCGCAATGATGGAGGGATATCGCAACGCGCATCAGTCATGACTTCACGCTGCCCGATGACTAACGCAGCAGCGCCAGCGCACGCGCGCAGACGTTCCCGGGCGTGAAGCCATACTCGCGCAGCAGCACTTCGGCCGGAGCGGAAGCGCCGAAACGCTCGATGCCGAGCACCTCGCCGCGCTCGCCGACATAGCGATGCCAGCCTTGCGGCACACCGGCCTCGATGGCCAGCCGTGCGCCGACCGATGGCGGCAGCACCGCATCCCGATACGCTTGAGGCTGTGCATCGAACAGCGACCAGCAGGGCAGTCAAACCACGCTCGCTGCAACGTTCTGTGCCAGCAGCTGCTCGCGTGCGGCCAGGGCAAGCGCGACCTCGGAGCCGGTGGCGATCAGGATCAACGCAGGCTCGCCGCCGCCGGGCGCATCCGCCAGGATGTAGCCGCCGCGCCGCAGGCCGTCGGCGGCGGCGAACCGGGTGCGGTCGAAAGTCGGCACGTTCTGGCGCGTCAGGATAAGCACGGTCGGCCGGTCGCGCGTTTCCAGCGCTACGCGCCAGGCCATCGCGGTTTCGTTGGCATCGGCGGGGCGAATCACGTTGAGGTGCGGCACGGCCCGCAGGCTTGCCAACTGCTCGATGGGCTGATGCGTCGAGCCGTCTTCTCCAAGCGCCAGGCTGTCGTGCGTGTAGACGTGGATCACTTGTAGATGCATGAGCGCGGCAAGCCGGATCGGCGGGCGCATGTAGTCCGAGAAAATCAGGAACGTCGCGTCGAACGGCAGGGTTCCGCCATGAGCGGCCAGGCCGTTCAGGATCGCCCCCATGGCATGCTCGCGCACGCCGAAGTGCACATTGCGGCCCGCACGGCTCCATCCGCCTCCATCCGAGCCTTGCCGGTCGCGCGCGCTGCCGCCGGGCGCCTCGAAGTCGCCGAGCCCGGACAGCGAGGTGAAGGTGGACGGATCGAGATCAGCGGAGCCGCCGATCAGCGACGGCAGACGCGGCGCGATGGCGTTCATCACCTTGCCCGATGCCACCCGCGTGGCGATGCCTTTGGCGTCGGCGGGAAAGAGCGGGATGTCCTGATCCCAGCCGGCCGGCAATTCGCCGCTCATCACGTTCAGCAGTTCCTTCGCCAGCTCGGGAAACGCTCGCGTGTAAGCGGCGTAGCGGGTATTCCACTCGGCCTGCCTGTACGGTCCTTCTGTCAGCGCGCGATGAAAGTGCGCCTGCGCGGCCGGCTGGACGAGGCATGCCGGCTCGGTCGGCCAGCCGAGGTTCTGCTTGGTCAGACGGACTTCCTCTTCCCCGAGTGGCGAGCCATGCGCCTTGTAGGAGTCCTGTTTGTCTCGCGAACCGTAGCCTAGATGCGTATGCGCCAGAATCAGCGACGGTCGTTGCGTTTCGGCCCGCGCGTTGTCGAGCGCCTGTTCGACGGCGGGCCGGTCGTTGCCGTCGTCGATGCGCTGGGTGTGCCAGCCATAGGCTTCGAACCGTCGCGCGCGGTCTTCGGTGAACGTGATGTCCGTGCCTGCGGAAAGCGTGACCTGGTTGTCGTCGTAGAGATAGATCAGTTTGCCAAGCTGCAGATGACCGGCCAGGGACGCAGCCTCGGACGCCACCCCCTCCATCAGATCGCCGCCGCTGACGATGCCGTGGGTGAAGTGATCGATGATGCCGAACCCCGGCCGGTTGTAGCGCGCCGCAAGGTGTGCCTCCGCCATCGCCATGCCGACCCCGTTGGCAAACCCCTGGCCGAGCGGTCCCGTCGTGGTCTCGACTCCCGGCGTGAGACCGCGTTCCGGGTGCCCCGGCGTGAGGCTCCCCCATTGGCGAAACTGTCGGATCTGTTCGAGCGGCAAATCGTAGCCCGTCAGGTGAAGCAGGCTGTATAGCAGCATCGAGCCGTGCCCGGCGGACAGTACGAAGCGATCGCGGTCGAACCATGCCGGATCAGCCGGGTTGTGTTTGAGAAAGCGGGTCCACAGCACGTAGGCCATCGAGGCTGCGCCGAGCGGCATACCGGGATGGCCACTGTTGGCTTTCTGTACGGCATCGACCGACAGGAAGCGCAGCGTATTGACACACAGGTCGTCCAGCGCAAAAGGGGGGGGCGAGGGGGAAGCCGCTGAATGCATATGCACTCTCCCGGGTTGTTGCTGACAGGCGGCACGCGGCGCATTACGCCGTGATGAGCTTACCGCCCGGCGTTGCGGATGGATTCGGCAGACGATGCCGGATCGTCGCGCGACCAGTACCCCTCGTTGCCATAGTATTCATGGAGCCCAATTTCATAGCTGCGAGGAACGGGCGTCTTTCCGTTGTACGCCGGGCTGTGCCGGATGGCTTCGCGGGTCAGCGTGGTGGACACGGTGGACGCGAACCAGTCGACCAGCGCGATCCACTGTGTGGCCACCAGCACTTCCTTGCAGCCGGGCCACCAGTTGTGTGTATCGACGCACAGGTAGCGAATGACCCACGCTTCATCGTCGTAGATAAAGTCGCAGACGTGGCCGATGCCGCCGTCGACGGTCTCGATGTGATAGCCCTTCACCTCACCCGTGCTGCGCAGATGGAGGTCGGCTGGCGGATCGACGTGTGGCTGGCCGGTGCGCGCGGATGACTCTGGCGCGAAGCCCGTTGCGGCATCGTTCGCGTTGAACGCCGGCAAGGCGTCCATGCCCCAGAGGTTCAGGCCGCCCCAATAGTTCGGATAGCTGTAGTGGCGCAGATACTCGATCTCATACTGACGTGACACCGGCTTGTGCGTGTCGATGTTCGGGCTGTCCCGCACCTGCTGCCGCGTGAGGTTCACAGGGATGATGTTCAATTCAGCGTCGGCGCGCTTGATCGAATACGGAGAAATCAGAACCGGGCGATTGCTGAGCCAGTTGCCTGTTTCGACCACCAGATAGCGCACGCCCCACGCTTCGTCGTCGAAGTAAGCCTGTTCGACCGTGCCGATGTCGCCGTCGAGTGCGCCAACCGTGTAGCCGTGCAGGTCCTTGATGCTGCGTAACATGACTTCTCCTCGCAATTCGAAGAGGGGCAGGGATGCACGCCATGCCCCATGCAGCCGGCGGTTACAGCGACTTGAGCCGACTGACCTTGGTGCCGTCAAGCGAGGCACCGGCCATCAATCCGCTGTTGGTCAGCACGAATGCATCCACCTGTCCCGTTGCCGTGCTGGTATCGATAGCGCCGTTCGCGCCGATTTTCAGTACCGCGACCGACGCGTCTCCGCCCGCCGACCATCCGTCGGAACTGCGGAACCGGGTGAGCGAGTCATCGGTCATGAACAGGAAGACGATTGCACGCGATTGCGCGCCGATCTGCCAGCCGACCGATCCGGTTGTCGTGCTGTAGTACCCGACGGTGTGCCCGTGCACGCGCAGCGAGCCTTCGCCGTACTCTGCGCCGACAATGAAGCCGGCATCGATGACCGACGGGAAAATCAGCACGCCGCGCGCCTTTTCAACGAGCTCCCGTGAGCCGTTTGCCGCGCCATAGAGGCGCGAGAGGGTGGAGTCGACGCCCGCGTCGATGCCATGGCGCTTGGCGGCCTGGTCACTGCTGACGTCGGACGGGCTGGTGGTGGTGCAGCCGGAGAGCGCCAGGCCGAGTGCGAGGATCGACCCGGGCGTGCTCCATATGAATGTTCGTCTTTGCACAATTCTTTCCTGGCGAATTGACGACGTGTTCGACACTACGCCGTCGTAACGGCCGACGCGGTACGACAGCGTACAAACTGCGCATTTCCGAATCCGTTTCTGCGAACCGGGGCCCTTTCGTTGCGGGCGGCGATGACGGTCTCGCACCGTACAGACACGTGGTCGCACAGGCCGGAAGATAGCGGTTGGGCTCCGATGCCGAAAGCGAAATACTGAAGGATTCCTATTCAATATCCTTTGTGCGTTAATCTAACCGATGCCGGGTGGTACGGTGGAAGCGGCTTACAGGGGCTCCGATGAAAAGGGATATTGCGATGATTCGGTTCTCACACGGCTTGCGGCGCCGCACGGCGCCGTCTCCATGGCACAGCACCACGCCGGTGCGCGAGCAACTGTTCGGCGAAGAGCGGCTCGCGCAGCATGCGCGCAGCCTCGCCGGCGCACAACCGATCTCGGAGAAAGCGTCTGCCGGCCCCTCGCTTGCCGCGAGGCTCAGGGACAACGCGAGCCATCTGTTGCGAGCCTACGAAGCGACGGTGGTGGCGGCGGAGAGCGACGAAACGATCACGCCGGCGGCGGAGTGGCTGCTCGACAACTATCATCTGGTCGAAGAACAGGTCCGGCAGATCCGCGACGACCTGCCACCCAGCTACTATCGGCAACTGCCCAAGCTGAGCGCCGGCCCGTTTGCCGGCTATCCGCGCGTATTCGGTCTCGCGTGGGCATTCGTCGCTCATACCGACAGCCGCTTCGATCCCGATCTGCTGTGCCGGTTCGTGCTGGCTTACCAGAGCGTACAGCCGCTGACGATCGGTGAACTGTGGGCCGTGGCGATCACGCTGCGCATCGTGCTGATCGAGAACCTGCGGCGCCTCGCGGACGAGATTACCGACGGGCGCATCGCGCGGCTCGACGCCGACGCGATGGCCGATCGACTGCTCGGCGTGGGCGGACACGCCCCCGAAGCCGTCGAGGTGCTCGTGGCGCGCTACGCGCGCTCGGTGCTGCGCGACACCTTCGCGGTGCAGCTTATCCAGCGGCTGCACGATCAGGACCCCGACACGACGCCGGCTGTGACGTGGCTGCGCGCGCATCTCGCCGCCCAGCGCACTACGGCGGAGCGGATCGTGACCGCGGTGCACCAGCAGCAGGGCGCGGCCAGCCTGACGGTGCGCAATGTGATCACCAGCCTGCGTCTGATCTCCGATGTGGACTGGAGCGATCTGTTCGAGCGCATCAGTCCCGTCGACGAGATCCTGCGCACCTGTCCCGGCTTCGTCGACATGGACTTTCCGACGCGCAACCTGTACCGCGGCGCAATCGAAACGCTGGCACGCGGTTCGTCGCTGAGCGAACCCGATATCGCGCGTCGTGCCGTCGCCGCCGCGCAGGTCGCTCAGGTCACTCATGCCACTCAGGCCGATGCGCCGGCCGCCGGCGCGCAGCAGGATCGTGCCGCCGATCCCGGCTATCACCTGCTAGCTGCGGGCCGCCGCGCGTTCGAGACGGCGATCGGCTATCGCCCGCCGGCGGCGGTATGGCTGCACCGGTTCACGCGCCATGCCGGTCTCGGCGGTTACGTCGGCCGCATCGTGTTGTTCGCCGCGCTGCTGTTGGGCGGCATGCTGATGCTGCTTGCCGGTCTCGATCCGTTCTCGCGCGGGTGGATCTGGCTCGGTCTCGCCGGGTTGCTGCCTGCGCTCGACGTGGCGGTGGCGGTGGTCAACCGGGGTGTCATGCGCGAGGTCGGCGCGGTCGTGCTGCCGGGTCTCGCGCTGCGTGACGGAATTCCCGCGGCCTTGCGCACCGTGGTGGCCGTGCCGACGCTGCTGACCACCGAAGCCGAACTGGCCGCGCAGATCGAGCGGCTGGAGGTGCATCATCTCGCCAGCGGGGACGGCGAACTTTACTACGCGCTGCTGTCCGACTGGACCGATTCCCCCGCCGCCGAAGCCGACGGCGACGACGCGTTGCTCGCGGCCGCGGCCGCGGGCATCGAGAAACTGAATCGGCGCTATCCGACCACGCCGCAGGGGCCGCGTTTCATGCTGCTGCATCGGCGGCGCACCTGGAATGCGCAAGAGGGGGTGTGGATGGGCTGGGAGCGCAAGCGCGGCAAACTGCACGAGCTGAACCGGCTGCTGCGCGGCGCGTCGGACACCTCGTTCGTCGCACTCGGTGCCCGCCTGCCTGCTGTGCCGCCGCAGGTCCGCTATGTGATCACGCTCGATGCGGATACCCGCTTGCCGCGCGATACGGTGCGCCGTCTGATCGGAAAAATGGCGCACCCGCTCAACCGGCCGGTTTTCGACCCGCGCAGCCAGCGCGTCGTCGAAGGTTACGGCGTATTGCAGCCGCGCGTGACGCCTTCGCTGTCTGTCGGTGCCGAAGGCTCGCTGTTTCAGCGTGTTTGGTCGAGCCAGAGCGGGATCGATCCTTATGCGGCCGCCGTATCGGATGTCTACCAGGATCTTCTCGACGAAGGCTCGTACGCGGGCAAGGGCATCTACGATGTCGACGCCTTCGAGCTGGCTCTCGCTGGCCGGGTGCCGGAGAACACGATGCTCAGTCACGATCTGTTCGAAGGCGTTTTCGCGCGGGCGGGGCTCGCCTCGGATATCGAGGTGGTCGAAGCGTTTCCGGCCCGCTACGACGTTGCCGCCGCCCGTCAGCATCGCTGGGCGCGCGGCGACTGGCAATTGCTGCCCTGGCTGGCCTCGGTGCACCTGCGGCCCGATCTGGCACTGCGGGCCACGGCCCGTTGGAAAATGCTGGACAATCTGCGCCGCACGCTCACGGCACCCGCAGCCTTTGTCGCGCTGCTGGCCGGCTGGACCTTGCCGCTGCCGGCCGCGCTGCTCTGGAGCGCCTTCGTGGTGGCGACGATCGGCTTGCCCGTGCTGCTGCCGGTACTGGGCGCGCTCGTGCCGCGCTGGAGACGCTCGCAGGTGAAAATGACGACACGCAGCCTGCTCTACGTCTGGCTGGCGGACCTGAGGCTCGCACTGGCCCGAACCGGCTTGTCGATCATCTTTCTGGCGCAGCAGGCGGCGTCGATGAGCGATGCCATTGCGCGCACAACGTTTCGCGTGATGGTCAGTCACCGGCATCGGCTTGAATGGACGACGGCGGCCGAAGCCGGCGCGCGCGAGCGCCCATCGCTTTACCAGACACTCGTGCGGATGCGCGGCGGCATCGCGCTTGCGCTGCTTGGCGCGGCGGCCAGTGCGTGGGTGGCATGGCGATCCGGCAATCATGGCGCGTGGGCGGGGATTCCGTTCGTGCTCGGCTGGCTGGCGTCTCCTGCCGTCGCGCACCGGTCGAGCGTCGCGCCGCGAGCGGCGGGCGATCTCGCCGTCACGCCGGAGGATGCCCGGCAACTGCGCCTTCATGCGCGCCGCACGTGGCGCTATTTTGAGACCTTCGTCACGACCGCCGACCAGATGCTGCCGCCGGACAATTTTCAGGAGGATCCGCGTCCCGTCGTCGCGCATCGCACCTCGCCGACGAATATCGGGCTTTATCTGCTCGCGACGGTCAGCGCACGGGAGTTCGCCTGGCTCGGTACGCTCGACGCCGTCGACCGACTGGAGACGACGTTCGCCGCCATGGGGCGCCTGCCGCGCTATCGTGGCCATTTCTACAACTGGTACGCCACGCAGGACCTGTGTCCGCTGGAGCCGAAGTACGTATCGTCGGTCGACAGCGGCAACCTTGCCGGCCATCTGATCGCGCTCGCCAATGCCTGTCGCGCATGGGCGGCCGAGCCTGCCGGCGTGGAGCCGTGCGCGCCCGAGGGTATCGGCGACAGCCTCGCGCTGCTCTGCGCCGCCGTGAGCCAGAACGCCGGGACGCATCCACGCGGCGCCCTGCATGGCGAATTCGAGCAGGCGGCGGGCGCGTTGCGGGGTACGCTAAAGGGCGTGGTGCCAGGCCCTGGACCGGCCGGCACGGCCGCGTCCGGTGGCGCCGCGGCCGCGGCGCCGTCCGCATGGCCGGCGATCCAGCTATCGGCCGCAACGGTGGCCGACATCGCGCGCGCCCTGGTCGACGAAGCCGGCGACGCCCTGGACGGTGCGGGCGACGACGTGCTGTTCTGGGCCGATGCGCTCGAGCAGGCGATTCACAGCCATTGCCGCGATAGCGCATGCACGCCGGAATCGGCGACGCTGGGCGCGCGCCTGAACGCGCTCGCCGATACGGCGCTGCACATGGCGAATGCGATGGAGTTCGGCTTCCTGCTGGACCCGGTGCGCAGTCTGCTGTCGATCGGTTACGCGGTTGCCGAAGGGCGGCTCGATCCGGGCAGCTACGATCTGCTGGCGTCCGAGGCGCGGCTGGCGAGCTTCGTGGCCATCGCCAAGGGCGACATTCCCGCGCGCCACTGGTTCCGGCTGGGCCGCGTCGCGACGCCGGTGGCGGGCGGTGCCGTGCTGGTCTCGTGGTCCGGGTCGATGTTCGAGTACCTGATGCCGTCGCTGGTGATGCGCGCGCCGGCCGACAGCCTGATCGCGCGCACCAGCGGCCTCGTCGTGCGCAAGCAGATCCGCTATGGAGCGGCGCTGGGCTTGCCGTGGGGCATCTCCGAATCGGCCTATAACGCGCGGGATCTCGAATTCACCTACCAGTATTCGAGTTTCGGCGTTCCTGACCTCGGCCTCAAGCGCGGTCTCGGCCACGACGCCGTGATCGCGCCGTATGCGACTGCTCTCGCAGCGATGGTCGCGCCCGGCGCGGCCGCGCGCAATTTCGAGTGTCTGGGCGCGGCGGGCGGCAGCGGCCGCTTCGGCTTCTACGAGGCGCTCGACTATACGCCCGCGCGCGTGCCCGAAGGCCAGCAGGTCGCGGTGGTGCGCGCGTTCATGGCGCATCATCAGGGGATGTCGATCGTCTCGATCGCCAACGCGCTCCTTGGCGGGCGCATTCGTGCATTCTTTCACGCGGAGCCGGCCATCCAGGCCACCGAACTGCTGTTGCAGGAGCGTATGCCGGGGCGGGTGGCGGCCGCGCATCTGCGGGTCGACGAGAAGCGCAGCGTCGGGCCGATACGCGGCGGCGGCCCGGATATCGTGCGGCGCCTGGTGTCGGCGGGCGATTCGTCGCCCGCGACCCATCTGCTCTCCAATGGCCGCTACACGGTGATGCTCACCTCGGCCGGCTCCGGCTACAGCCGCCGGGACGATCTGGCCGTCACCCGCTGGCGCGAGGATGCCACCTGCGACGACTGGGGGAGCTACCTGTATCTGCGCGACGTCGCGAGCGACGCATGGTGGTCGGCCGCATGGCAGCCGGCCGGTGTGGTGCCGGACAGCTACGAAGTGAATCTCACGGAGGACCGCGCGGAGTTCGTCCGGCGCGACGGCACGCTGACGACCTCGCTCGACGTCGTGGTGTCGCCCGAGGAGGACGCGGAAGTGCGGAGGGTGTCGGTGACCAATGGCGGCGCGCGCGAGTGCATCATCGAGTTCACGTCCTATGCGGAGATCGTGCTGGCCCCGCCGGCCACCGACGAGGCGCATCCGGCGTTCGCGAAGCTGTTCGTCGAGACCGAGTATCTGCCCGGGTCGGCGGCCATTCTGGCGACACGGCGCCGCCGCGAGACGAACGAGCCCGAGGTCTGGGCCGCGCATCTGGCGGAAATCGCGGGCAATGCCGTTGGGGCCGCCGAAGTCGAAACCGACCGAGCCCGCTTTATTGGCCGGGGGCGCAGCGTGCACTCGCCCCGCGCCCTCTCGGGCGGGCGCGCGCTCAGCAATTCGGCAGGCGTGGTGCTCGACGCCGCGTTCGTGCTGCGCCAGCGTTTGCGCATCAGGCCGGGCGAGACCGGCAGCATCGCGTTCTGGACCATCGTCGCCGATTCGCGCGGCCAGTTGCTGGATCTGGTGGACAAGCATCGCGACGGGGCGTCGTACGCGCGGGCGGCGATGCTTGCGTGGACCCAGGCTCAGGTGCAACTCCGTCATAACGGGGTGAGTCCCGACGAGGCGGCGCTGTTCCAGAGGATGGCCGGGTACATGCTGTACAACGATGCGTCGCTGCGGCCGGGTTCCGACGCGCTGCTGCGCGGCGCGGCAGCGGTGGCCGCGGCGGGCGGCGTGGGTGTCGCGCCGCTCTGGGCGCACGGCGTGTCGGGCGACCTGCCGATGCTGCTGGTGCGCATCGACGACATCGAGCACATGGCGCTGGTGCGGCAACTGGTGCATGCCCACGAGTACTGGAGCATGAAACGGCTCGCAGTCGATCTCGTCATCGTCAACGAGCGCGCGTCGTCGTATGTCCAGGACTTGCAGGCCGCGCTCGAGGCGCTGGTGCGCTCCGGGCAGGCGCGGCCGCCGCTCCCGGGTGCTGCGCGCGGCGCCATCTTCGTGCTGCGGGCGGACTTGATGTCGGGCGCCGCGCGTGCGCTCTTTCCGGTGGCCGCGCGCGCCGTGCTGGCGGCGCGCAACGGTCGTTTGGCGGACCAGTTGCGGCGGCTGGCAAGCGCACCGCCGCCGCCGCGCGTCAGGCCATTGCCTTTGCCTGCAACCGTGCCAGCGCCCGCGCCGGTGCCGGCGACACCGGTGCAGCCCGGCGCCGGACTGGAATGCTTCAACGGCTTCGGCGGCTTTGCGAACGAGGGCAGGGAATACGTGACGATCCTTGCCGCCGGGCAATGCACGCCGATGCCGTGGGTCAATGTCGTCGCCAACCCGCTATGCGGCTTTCTGGTGTCGGCCGAGGGCAGCGGCTACACGTGGGCGTCGAACAGCCGCGAGCATCAGCTGACGCCGTGGTCCAACGATCCGGTGAGCGACCCGCCCGCGGAGGCGTTTTACGTTCGCGACGACGATAGCGGCGTGTTGTGGGGGCCGCAGGCGAATCCTGTGCGCGACTCCTCGCCAGGTGCGGCGCCCTATATCGCACGTCACGGCCAGGGTTATAGCCGCTTCGCGCATGCGGCAGAAGAAGTCGCGCTCGAATTGCTGCAATTCGTGCCGCTCGACGATCCCATCAAGATTTCCCGTCTGACGCTGCGCAACCTGTCGAGCCGGACACGCCATCTTTGCGTGACGGCTTATGCCGAATGGGCGCTCGGTGCGTCGCGCGCGCTTGCCGCGCCGCATACCTGCACCGCGATCGACGCGCAGACGGGGGCGATGTTCGCCAGCAACGGCCGGGCCGAGGCCTGGCGTGGACGCGTGGCTTTTGCCGATCTGGGCGGAAGGCAGCACGCATGGAGCGCCGACCGGCGCGAGTTCATTGGCCGCAACGGGAGCTTGAGCGATCCGGCCGGGCTGGCCGCCGCGCTGTTGTCCGGGAAGGTCGGCGCGGGGCTCGATCCGTGCGCGGCACTGCAAACCGGGATCGAGCTCGCACCGGGCGGCGTGGCCGAGGTGGTGTTCCTGTTAGGCGAAGCTGAATCGCCGCAGGCCGCCCGACAACTGATCGTCCGCTATCGCGACGCCGATCTCGACGCGGTGCTCGCAGCCGTGACGGCCTTCTGGGACGACACGCTCGAAACCGTTCAGGTCAAGACACCGGACCGCGCAATGGATCTGCTGCTCAACCGGTGGCTGCTGTACCAGACGCTTGCTTGCCGGATCTGGGCGCGCGCGGGGTTTTATCAGGCGAGCGGCGCCTACGGATTTCGCGATCAGTTGCAGGACGGCATGGCGCTCGCGCTTGCGCGGCCCGCGCTGACCCGCGAGCATCTGCTGCGGGCGGCGGGGCGGCAGTTTGCGCAGGGCGACGTGCAGCATTGGTGGCTGCCCGGGAGCGGCGCCGGTGTGCGCACGCATATTTCGGACGATCGCGCGTGGCTGGCTTACACCGTGGCTCAGTACATCGAGGTGACGGGCGACCGGGAGATTCTCGACGCGGCGGTGCCGTATCTCGTAGGACGGACGCTGGCGGAAGGCGAGCACGACGCTTACTTCACGCCGGGCGTGTCGGAGACCCGCGCGCCGTTGTTCGAGCATTGCGTGCGCGCGCTCGAGCAAAGTCTCGAGCTGTTCGGCGCGCACGGCTTGCCGCTGATGGGCACCGGCGACTGGAACGACGGCATGAATCGGGTTGGCGAGGCGGGGCGCGGCGAAAGCGTCTGGCTCGGCTGGTTTCTTCACGCCACGCTGTCGGCCTTCGCGCCGCTCGCTCGCGCGCGCGGCGACGGCCAGCGGGCGGACCGCTGGATGTCGCGTGCCGAAGCCCTGCGCGAGGCGCTCGAAAGCACGGGATGGGATGGCGAGTGGTATCGGCGCGGCTACTTCGACGACGGCACGCCGCTTGGTTCAGCCGGCAACGACGAATGCGCGATCGATGCCATTGCACAATCGTGGAGTGTGCTGTCAGGTGCCGCAGATGCAGGGCGGGCCGACCGCGCCATGGCGGCGCTGGACACACGGTTGATTCGCCGCAAGGACGGCCTCGCGTTGCTGTTCACCCCGCCGTTCGATCATGCGGCACCCGATCCCGGCTATATCAAGGGATATCCGCCAGGCATCCGGGAAAACGGCGGCCAGTACACGCATGCCGCGGTGTGGGCGGTGCTGGCCTTCGCGAAGATGGGCGACGGCGATCGCGCCGCAGATCTGTTCGCATTCCTTAATCCTGTTGGTCGCAGCCGGATGCGAAGCGGAGCGAACCGCTACAAGGTCGAACCCTATGTGGTGGCGGCCGACGTCTACTCGGCCGCGCCACACGTGGGGCGCGGCGGGTGGACGTGGTATACGGGATCGGCCGGGTGGATGTATCGCGCGGGCATCGAGGGGCTGCTCGGCTTGCGCAGGCATGGCGCGGAGCTGTCCATCGAGCCTTGCGTGCCGAAGCGATGGCCGGGTTTTACCGCGGTGTTTCGGCACGGCGCGGCTCGGTACGACATCGAGGTGGACAATCCGCACGGGGTCAGCCGCGGCGTGCGCGGCATCGTTGCGGACGGCATTGCGCTCGCACCCGGCAACACGGCGGTGCACCTCGTGGACGACGGCGCCCGCCACCAGGTGCAGGTGACGCTGGGCGAGCCCCTCGATGTCGACCCGGTGGCGGCACCGGATAGCGAGGCAGCATTCAGATGCCGGTGAGCGGAGGGTTCTTTTGTGGTGGAGGGTGTCCGCGCGTGATGGGCCCAGTCATGGACTTCAGCAGCAGTTGACGCGGCGCTCGCCTGCAATGCGCAGGCACGATCGGGAGCGAGTCGCGGTTTGGCGAACCGGCACCTGTTATTGCGCGGGAATCAATTTTGCGCGACGAGGCGGTGCGGCGCGGGCCTCCTGCTCGATCTTGTCGAGCAGATCGAGCAGCCGGACTATGCGTCGCGCTCCCGAGGGAATGACACTTTGGTCGGCCAATAACGCCGTCGTCCGGCTCCGCCAATAGGACAATGCGAAAGGGCCGTCCTCGGCCAGTAACGGGACGATTAGTTCGAGATGCGCGAGCTCTTTTTCGAATTGATGATGCAGCATGGCCAATCCCCCCAGAGCGGAGAGTCAACTGATCGACTGGATTGTGTTCAGCCCGGATTCGCTTGTCGGCACGCTATCGTATTGATGCGCATGCCGACGGTTATCCGAGGCGAAGAGCGAAGCAGCTGGATGCCCGAATCTAGCTGAAGTCTGTGCGTAGCGCTGTCCGCCACCGTACCGACTGCGGCAAGCCCGGATGTCAGGCTCATCGGACGCGGCCCGTTCGGTGCGTGGCGATTCAAGTTGGGCCTTATTCTCACGCATGACATCCGCTATCTCCCCTTGCGCAATCCATGTCAGATTCCGTCTGGTATCTGCTGTCCGGCCTGCTGCTCATCACTATGGTGGTGGCGGGGGCAACGCTGGCACGCCTGCTGGTGAGCAGCGCGACGATCTATCTGTGCGTCGGTTACGTCTTGGGCCCTGGCGGTCTGAATCTGATCGTGCCCGACCCGCTGCATCATGCCGATGTGATCGGTCGGGTCGCGGAAGTCGCGTTGCTGATTTCGCTGTTTACCGTCGGGCTGCGTATGGGCGTTCCGATCCTCGACCGAAGGTGGATGGTTCCGTTGCGTCTCGCGTTTGTCTCGATGGCGATCACGGTGGGCTTGATCGCAGCACTCGGGATGTGGGGGTTGGGATTGCCTTTGGGCGCAGCGGTGCTTCTCGGCGGCATTCTGGCGCCCACGGACCCCGTTCTCGCCTCTGGCGTGCAGACCGAGCGCGGTACCGATCCGGATCAATTGCGTTTTAGCCTCGCTGGCGAAGGGGCATTGAACGACGGTACCGCGTTTCCGTTCGTGACGCTGGGGTTGGCGTTACTGGCGCGGCATGACGGCGCCTCGTTCAGTCTCTGGCGCTGGCTGGCACTGGACCTGATATGGGCGAGCGTGGGCGGCGTGTTGGTCGGCGCGGGGCTTGGCGCCCTCATCGGCCGCCTTGTCGTTTATCTGCGTACGCGGCATTCCCAGGCCGTCGGTCTGGATGAATTCCTGTCGCTCGGCGTGATCGCCGTCGCCTATGGCGCGGCGCAACTGTGTCACGCCTCGGGTTTTCTGGCCGTTTTTGCTGCGGGCCTGGCTTTTCAGCGGGTGGAGGACAAGCCTCGGGCCGGTACCGTATCCCTCGGGGCCGCGCCCGGTGCAGAAGGTCATGCGTATGGCGTGAGAGCGACGCACTCGCATCATGCCAGCGCAGTCATGACCGGCGCGGTGCGGGCGTTCAACGCTCAACTGGAACGCCTTGCTGAGCTTACGCTCGTCTCGCTGGTCGGCGCACTGCTGCCTTATGCCATGGCGTGGAGCGCGCTATGGTGGTTCATTCCGGTGATGTTCGTGCTTGTGCGTCCTGCCGCCGTCATGGCCGGAACGCTCGGTGTGGCTAGCGCGGGGCGTGCGCGCGCGATGGTGTCGTGGTTAGGAATACGTGGAATCGGCTCCGTGTTTTATTTGATGTTTGCGATTCGTCACGGCGTAAGCGAACCGATGGCAAAGCAGTTGATCACGCTGACGCTCGCGATGGTTTCTGCGTCCATTTTTGCGCACGGGATGTCGATACGGCCATTGATGAAATGGTATGGGCGGCGCCCGGTGTCGCTGGAGGGGTGATGCCGACCCCGATCCGCGCGATCGGGAGCGTGCTATTTCTTCTTTTCCGGCTTGCGGGTTAGCGTGAATTTCGATGTTACCGCCGATGCTCTTTCCACAACTGGAGACAGCAGCTTTTTCGGTTGTTTAGGTTTTTTCGCTTCACGGTTACCGCGTAATTGACCCTTCGCCATCCTATTTCTCCCGTTATTTCAGTCGCGGAAGCAACTGCCATACCGCCTATTCTGGGCGCATTGGAGGACGCTGTCGTTATCTATTTTGTCAAGACGACGGGAATGGCATAGTCCGACGGACCGGGAAGCGTTGATCGAGGATGGATCTCCATCGGCGGCTTCTGGCGGCAAGCGTTCGCCGACGTATCTCACGTCACCCCTGGTGCTGAATGCGCATGGCCAATACGCAGGGAGCGCAGTACGGTATCGTACCGACGCCCAATGCGATCACGTGCATTATTTGCTGTGTATCCTTGGCTCACGGTCAGGGTGTTGCGACGGCCGAGTGCGGATTGATCGAGCCGAATTGTCCGAAATAACATTCCGCAGTTCCGGGAGGAATCGCCATCATGAATCCGATCACACTACTTCTGTCCACCGTCTTCCTGCTAGCTGCGATTGCCTCTGGCGCGTTCGTCAACCTGTATATCGGCGTCGGGCTCTTCGTCATTTCTGTCCTGATCGCAATGTCCGTCAGGGTTGCTAACGTATGGGAGAAGTTCGTCATCCTTCGTATTGGGAAACTGCAGAGCGTGAAAGGAGCGGGGTTCTTCATGATCATCCCTGTTCTGGACAACATCGTTGCAGTCATTGACGAACGCATTCAGACGACAGCTTTCAACGCCGAACAGGCTCTGACCAGGGATACGGTGCCGGTCAATGTCGATGCGATCATTTTCTGGCATGTCTGCGACGCCCAAAAGGCTGCACTGGCGATTACCGACTATCGCCAGGCAATCGATCGCGTCGCTCAGACGACGCTGCGGGAGCTGATCGGTGCCTCGATGCTGGCTACGCTACTCTCCGATCGAACAGCAGCGGACACCCATCTGAGAGATGAGATCGGGGCCAAGACAGCCCAATGGGGTATCGCGGTCGGTTCGGTCGAAATTCGCGACGTAGCGATCCCGGTTGCGTTGCAGGACGCGATGTCTCGTCAGGCACAGGCCGAACGCGAAAAGCAGGCGCGCGTCATTCTGGGGTCCGCAGAGGCCGCGATCGCCTCGAACTTTGTCGAAGCCGCGAGAGTGTACGAATCACAGCCGGGCGCACTGCAGCTTCGGGCGATGAATATTATCTACGAGACGACGAAGGAACGCGGGGCGACCATTCTCATGCCGACTTCGATGGTCGACAGTCTGAATCCCGCACTGGCGATGGCGATTGCTGGCCATGATCTTGGCGGGGCGCCTGTGATGCCGCTGAAGACTGCGGCGTAGCCGCAGACAAGGCTCGGGCGCATGGGGGCGGGGTGCCCGAGTGCTCAAACGTCTGCACATCCAGGTTGGTGATCGGAAATAAAGCCTGATGCCGACGTGCTCAGAGGACTCCGCGGCTCGTGCGATACCGTACATCACCGGACCGACAGCCATTCGCTTTGACGGCTATCTTTACCGCAAGGTGGGTTGCCGCGTACTTCGGCCTTTGGCAGCGATGCCTGTCTGTGATTGAGAGTCCTGGAAGATCGACCATGATGCAGGACGCCACGGTTGGCTTCAAGCGGTTCGTGCAGTGGGTTCTGGGGGGGCCTTGAATCTCTGAAATCTTCAAAAGTGAATCGTGCTTAAACGTGCTTTGTGGAACGAGGAGCGAAAAATGTCATTAGGAATCTTACTTTTGATTGTTGTAATCCTGTTGCTGGTCGGCGCATTCCCAACCTGGCGGTATAGCAATGGGTGGAGTTACGGTCCGAGCGGCTTTCTGGGACTCGCGCTGGTCGTAGTGGTCGTCCTGTTGCTGTTGGGACGATTGTGAGTTGCACGATGCTGCTTGCCCGTTGACAAGGCACGGGGCAGATGGCCGCGAGGTTCGCGGCGGAAGAGACGCATGCCGACGACATGGAGGACCTGCTGGGAGCACAGGTCCAGTGGGCGCTGTCACGTTAAAGCGTTTGCGACGCAATAGCGGAGAGGACGCGCATTCGCTCAGAAAGCGGACGAATCTCGGGTGATCCCAGTGAAGCGATGCCAGGCGTCGAAGCGTGCGGCGAGTTGTTTGCGATAGAGCGAGGCGCGCAGTAGATGTCGCTTGAGCGCGAAGTGCTGCCGGATCGGACCGAGGCTCGAAAGGAAAGCCTGCGTGCGCTCAGGATCG
>NZ_CADIKL010000060.1 GCF_902859945.1 Paraburkholderia caffeinitolerans
TCTGCATCGCCGGCAGAAGCAGCCTCATGTTATCCGCAACCTGTTTCAGGAGAAGCATGTTCGCTACGCAGCTTGATCCAATATACGCACTATTTATTGAACTGGTCAGTATATTGCTTGAGCGGTGCTGCGCGTTCGGGCAAGCCGTTCTGCGCGCAAATCGTCTTCGCGGCTGGAAGGACCTCTTTCGCGCCGACTCCACGCATTGCCCCTAGCCCTTCGACCAAACGTCACTGCCACCCCTCGAGCCGAAGCGTTGCTCGAACGAGTCGCTGCTCCTCTTGCTCAATTTCTCGCAGCGCTGCGCAAACACTGTTTATGTGGTCCGCGGCGGCTTTGCGCGCTCGCTCCGGCAGTTTTCCTACGACAGCGTTATATAAGCGCGCATGTTGACGGTCGATAACACGCTTATGCGGCGCTCGATGGTACAGATTGTTCACCGAAGCAAAAACTGAACTTAGAAGCGGCTCCGTCAACACGTTAAGCGTGTGAACCAGCACTGCGTTATGTGACGCCTCACAAATGGCCAGGTGAAATGCGTGGTCGAGCCTCGCATGAGTCGATGGGCTGACGTCAGGCCCATCCGCCGCAACCATCTCCTCGTATCGACGCGTGATCAGCACGTAGTCGGCTTGTGTTCCACGAAGCGCGGCAAGCCGTGCGGACTCAGCTTCAAGCAGTCCGCGTACTTCATACAATTCATACAGCGTACGAGGTTGCGAACCCAGCAAGTACATGAGCGGCGAATTCTCTGTTTTCCCCGTGAGGCTGGCTACTGTCGAACCACGCCCGTGCACCGTTTCGATAATCCCGCGTGCTCTCAGCAGCTTTAGCCCCTCCCGCAACGCCGTTCTCGACACACCCAGCTTCTCGACCAGGCGACGCTCAGAAGGCAACGACTGCCCTGCCTTGAACACGCCATCAATGACAAGACGCTCAATCTGCTCCGCAACAACGTCTGCGACCTGCCGGGCGGAAGTTTCGTTGACACCGTCGTGAATAGCCATTTTGCCGCCGTCGATAAGTGGTATGACCAGTCAAATTTGCAAAGTCGACTGCCTTACAAGAACACCTCAATTATCCGTGAATATTGGGATTCTTTGAATTCATGGAAATTCCCGCCGCTCAAAAACTGGTATGACCACATGTCATGTCCATCGACAACGCGGGACGACACAGTGAAAATTGGCGCCCAGACACTTGCCGACCGGTCGCTGGGACCCGTCGGACAAGGTGAGGAGATATCCCATGAGCTATCGCTACGACGAAGCAGTCGATGGTCCGCTTGTCACCCATGACAGAACTGCGGTCGTCGCGCAATTACGGCTACGTATCCCGGACCTGACGCTCTTGTATGAAGTCGAGGACTTGCGTCCGTTTGAATGTGATGGGCTCGCTGCGTATCGCACCACCCCACTGCTTGTTGCACTCCCAGAAACAATCGACCAAGTCGAAAAGTTGCTGCGCTATGCACACGAGGCCCGCATCCCGGTGGTGGCGCGTGGCGCCGGCACCGGACTTTCTGGCGGAGCGCTTCCGCTCGAAAAAGGCATCCTGCTCGTGATGGCGCGCTTTAACAGCATCCTCGAAATCGACCCGGAAGCGAGCATTGCACGCGTCCAACCTGGCGTGAGGAATCTGGCCATCTCCCAGGCGGCTGCAAAGTTCGGCCTCTATTACGCCCCGGACCCGTCATCCCAAATCGCATGCTCCATTGGTGGAAACGTCGCTGAAAACGCCGGTGGCGTGCACTGCCTGAAATACGGCCTGACTGTTCACAACATCCTCAAACTCGAAATTCTGACGATGGAAGGTGAATCGGTCACGCTCGGCTCGGATGCACTCGACTCACCGGGGTTTGATTTACTGGCGCTCTTTACGGGTTCTGAAGGGATGCTCGGCATCGTCGTCGAGGTAACGGTCAAGCTGCTGACCAAGCCCCAAAGTGCCCGAGTGCTGCTGGCAAGCTTCGACGACGTTGAGCAAGCTGGCTCAGCCGTTGCCGAAATCATTGCGGCCGGGGTGATTCCTGCCGGGCTCGAGATGATGGACAACCTTGCCATTCGAGCGGCAGAAGACTTCATACACGCCGGGTACCCCGTCGACGCAGCGGCGATTCTCCTGTGCGAGGTAGACGGCGCGCAAAGCGACGTGCTTGAAGACTGCACGAAGGTTGAAGCACTGTTGCGCACCGCAGGCGCGACCGACGTCAGGCTCGCCCGAGATGAAGCCGAGCGGCAGAGGTTCTGGGCGGGCCGCAAAAATGCGTTCCCCGCTGTCGGCCGTATCTCACCCGACTATTACTGTATGGACGGGACAATCCCGCGGCGCGAGTTGCCTGGCGTACTTGCCGGGATTGAGCGACTCTCCGCGGAATATGGGCTGCGCGTGGCAAACGTATTCCACGCAGGGGACGGCAACCTTCATCCCCTGATTCTCTTCGACGCGAACGCCGGCGAAACCGAGCGCGCTGAAGCACTTGGCGGCGCCATCCTGGAACTGTGCGTGAAAGTCGGTGGAAGCATCACGGGCGAACATGGCGTTGGTCGCGAAAAAATCAATCAGATGTGCGCGCAGTTCAATGCCGACGAGTTGAGCCTGTTCCATGCACTCAAGGCTGCGTTCGACCCTAAAGGCCTTCTGAACCCGGGAAAGAACATTCCTACCTTGCATCGATGCGCCGAGTTCGGCTCGATGCACGTCCATCACGGCGCCCTGCCGTTTCCCGAACTGGAGCGATTCTGATGGTGTCTTCCCTGCTTCCAATGGACGACAGCGACCGACTCGTCGATGAAGTCGCTCGCGCCGCATTGACCCGCACCGCTTTGACCATTCGTGGCGGCAATAGCAAAACGCGCCTCGGCCGGCCCGCGCCGCAAGGCGCCATCGAGCTCGACACTCGCAGCCATAGCGGAATCGTTCGCTATGAACCCACGGAATTGGTTATCACAGCACGCTGCGGCACGCCCGTATCCGAGCTTGCGACGGTGCTCGACAAAGCAGGCCAAATGCTTCCGTGTGAACCGCCGGAGTACGACGGCATCGCAACGGTAGGAGGTGCGTTCGCGAGCGGTCTCTCCGGCCCGCGCCGGCCCTGGGCAGGCTCGATGCGTGACTTCGTTCTTGGCTGCCGTCTGATTACCGGGACGGCGAAGCATCTGCGCTTTGGCGGCGAGGTGATGAAGAACGTAGCGGGATATGACATGGCCCGGCTTGCGGCGGGCAGCTTCGGATGCTTTGGCGTAGTGACCGAGGTGTCGCTCAAGGTTCTTCCCAAGCCTCGGGCAGCGCGAAGCATCGTGCTGGATATGAGCGCGAGCGATGCCATGTCGAAACTGTCGAGCTGGCGACGCGGCGCGCTACCGGTCACCGGCGCCTGCCACGTCGATGGTCGCTTTCATGTGCGCCTCGAAGGCGGTGAAGGCTCGGTCGCTTCAGCCATCGACTTGATTGGAGGAGACGACCTCGACCCGGCATTCTGGACCAGGCTGCGCGAACGCCACCTTCCCTTCTTTGACGGTGCAGCCCCACTCTGGCGAGTGTCCCTACCTGCCGCCACGCACTTGATGCCGCTGCCAGGTGAGGTGCTGCTCGACTGGGGGGGTGCGCAACGCTGGCTAAGGAGCGGTGAGTCACCGTCGAAGATTCGTGCAATCGCTCAGGCGGCCGGCGGCCATGCCACTTGCTATTCCCTTCACGCTGAACTCGATGGACTTGAGAGTCCTTTCATGCCGCTTCCCGCGCCGTTGTTGCGCCTGCATCGAGCACTGAAAAGTCAGTTGGACCCTCGCGGCATCTTCAACCCCGGACGAATGTACGCCGACCTCTGACACGAGACACCATGCAAACCAATCTTAGCGAGCAGGCAAAAAAACTCCCTCGGGCAGACGAAGCCGAGTCGATTCTCCGCAGTTGCGTGCACTGTGGCTTCTGCAACGCGACATGTCCCACGTATCAGGTTCTGGGGAACGAACTCGACGGTCCACGTGGACGAATCTATCTCATCAAGCAGTTGCTCGAAGGGGAAGAGGTCACCGAGAAGACGCAGCTTCACCTCGACCGTTGCCTGACCTGCAGAAACTGCGAAACGACCTGTCCGTCCGGTGTGACGTATCACGCCCTGCTGGACATCGGGCGCGCAGAACTCGAGCGCCGAGTGAAGCGTCCGTCCAGCGAACGCGTATTGCGGCATGGGCTTCGGCAAGTCATACCGCGACCGGCCGTGTTCAAAGCGCTGCTGAAAGCTGGCCGTCTCGCGCGCCCGTTGCTGCCCCATTCACTTCAACAGAAAATCCCTTGCGAAGTGGTCGCGCCGAAGACTCGGCCGCCGGCACGACACGCCCGGCGCATGCTGATTCTCGAGGGTTGCGTACAGCCAGCGCTCTCGCCGAACACGAATGCAGCGACTGCACGCGTGCTCGACCGTCTCGGCATCAGCATCGTCGATGCGCCGCGAAGCGGATGCTGTGGGGCCACGGACTACCATCTGAATGCACAGGAAGCCGGGTTCGAACGGGCTCGTCGGAATATCGACGCCTGGTGGCCAGCAATCGCGGCTGGCGCCGAAGCGATTATTCAAACGGCAAGTGGCTGTGGAGCGTTTGTGAAAGAGTACGGTCATCTCTTGCGCAACGACCCACGCTACGCCACGAAGGCTGCGCGTGTTAGCGAGTTGGCACGCGACCTCTCCGAGATATTGAGTGCGGAACCCATTGAGGCGTTGCGTGGCGGCCAACGCGAGCGGATCGCTTTCCACTGCCCTTGCACACTGCAGCATGCTCAAAAACTGGGAGGCGTCGTCGAGGGGTTGCTGGAAAGACTTGGCTACGAACTGACCCATGTGCCCGACGGCCATCTTTGCTGCGGCTCAGCAGGGACATACTCGATTACGCAGCCGGAACTCTCGACTGCATTACGCGACCGAAAACTTGACGCGCTCGAAAGCGGCAACCCTGAACTCATCGTGACGGCGAATATTGGATGCCAATCTCATCTCGATGGCGCTGGCCGGACTCGCGTTCGACACTGGATTGAACTGGTTGAAAACGCTGTTCCCTGATGGGGGAGCAGGCCACATTCCGCTTACGCGTCACCGAAGCGCCCTCACCCCGCCTGCTTGAGCCGCCGATTCCGCCTCGCCCGCCGCGCCAGCATGTTCATGCCTTCGACGAACGCGGAGAACGCCATCGCCGCGTAGATATAGCCTTTGGGAACATGCGAGCCGAAACCATCGGCGATCAGCGTCATGCCGATCACCAGTAGAAAACTCAGCGCCAGCATGACGATGGTCGGATTGAGTTCGATGAATCGTGTCAGCGGCCCAGCCGCGAACAGCATCGCTGCAACCGCCACGATCACCGCGATATACATGATGGCCACGTGCTGGGTCATGCCGACCGCGGTCACGATGCTGTCGACGGAAAACACGAGGTCGAGCAGCAGGATCTGACCGATCGCTGCACGCACCGTGAGGCCGGCCGGCGCGCCGCCACTCGATTCGTCGTCTTCGTCATGAGAGACGCTGTGATGAATTTCCTTCGTCGCTTTCCAGACGAGGAAAAGCCCCCCGCCGATCAGCACGAGATCGCGCCACGAAAAATCATGATCGAACAGCGACACCGCTGGCTGGGTCAGTTGCGCAATCCACGCCACGGCGCCAAGCAACGCGAGGCGCAACACGAGCGCGAGCCCGATGCCGATCCGCTGGGTGCGGGTTCGATGCTCCGGCGGCAGCTTGTTGCTGAGAATCGCGATGAAGACGAGGTTGTCGACGCCGAGCACGACCTCCATGACCACGAGTGTCACAAGAGCCGCCCAAGCTGAGGGGTCCGAGAACAGTGCAGCGAGGTCTTCCATGCGCGGGGAGCCGTCCAGGGTAGCGGAGAGATCGATTCAACGGCCGTACGGCCAACGCGAGTATGTGGAGCATTTTGCAACCGCACAATGGGACCAAAGTCGTACTTTTCCGGTGCTTCAACACCGATTATGTCCGTGCCACAATTTCCCGACGCTTACATGCCCATGACATCGTATGCTTATCGATCACAGCACCCTGGCGGTCGTCCGACTGGCCGACGACTGTAACGCTGGGTGAGCGATGCGCCAGCAACGGGAGTCCTTCATGCCGGGTAGATCGGCCAGGTCGGCGCGGCGCCTGGCCTGTGCTTCCTTTCTCGCGGTTCTGCTGCCTGGCCAGTCGTATGCCCAGACGGCCCCTGTCCAGTTGCCGGCTAACACCGTCGTTGGCGGCAATGTGAAACAGCACGCCGACGCGGTGCTCGCCATCATGAGCTACACGACCGTTCCCGACGTCACGACCAGCAACCTCTCGGTCAACAGCGGCGCCACCGGGAACCCGGGCTTCGGCCAGACGCAGTTCGGCGGGGGCTTCACGCTCAGCAAGTCGTTTCCGCTGTATCTGGAAGGCACGCTCGCCTACAGCCGCTACGACCCGGTCTTCATCGCGACCGATGGCGCCCAGCAGCGCGCGATACCCACCAAATGGAACACCTTCAGCGGCACGGTCGGCATTGGCTGGGACTTCCGGATCGCCGACGAGCTGGTGTTCCGGCCGATCCTGAACGGCACGCTCGGGCGCGTTTCCAGCGATCTGAAAGTCGGACAGACGATCTTCAATCACGTCACCGACCGCAACCTCGAGTTTCTGCAGAATGGCTCGCTCGATGCGTACGGCTATGGCGGCTCGCTGATGCTCGATTACGAGCACTATCGCGAGAATTATGAAATCGACGCTGAGTTACGGGCCACCGATATCTACCTGCGCAGTTTCGGCGGCACGTCAGCGGCCGTTCAGGGTTCGGCGATGGCGCAGCAGGTAAGCCTGTGGACCCGCTGGCGCGCGCCGACCGGCTGGCATGCGCTGGACCGGCCAATCCGCTATGTGCTCGAAGGCGCCTACTCGCACTACTTCGGCGACAGCGCCGGCGTACTGGGCTTCAACGACCTCACGTCGCTGGGCGTGGGGCTCGAGCTCGACAGCAGCAAGTACCCCATCATCATCACCCGCACCCGCGCGATGGTGCGCTATGTGTTCGGACACAACGTGCACGGCGTTTCATTCGGATTCGCGATGAGCTTTTGACCGATGCACTTTTGATTCGGTCAAGGATATGAGACTAAAGTCCGATTGCCTCGCCCCGGTGTCGATCAGATAGTGAAGGATCGCCAATTGAGCAAGCAAGGCTTCCGCAACAGGAGAAAAAAATGCTCACTCCGCTTGCACAACGGGTCTTGTCCAGAGAGCTGCTCGATGTCCTGATTCGCGCCGGCCTCGTGGCTGTGCTCGTCATATTCTGTTACCGGATCTTCCGGCCGTTCTTCGACCTCATGGTGTGGGCGCTGATCCTCGCCGTCACGCTCTATCCGCTCCAGCTCAGGCTGCGCCGCAGGTTCGCCAATCGCGACGGCCTGATTGCGACGCTGATCGTGCTGGTCGCCTTCGTGGTCATTCTCGTGCCGACCTATATGCTGGTCGTGGCGCTCGCCGACTCGATCGAGCACGCGATAGCCGTGTTCAAGACCGGCAACGTGCGCATTCCGCCGCCCGCCGATTCGGTCGCCAGCTGGCCGCTGGTTGGCAAAACGGTGTACGCGAGCTGGCTCCAGGCCTCCACCGACCTCACCGGCCTCGCGCAGCGGTTCACCCCGCAAATCAAGGAGGCGGGTCGCGCCCTGCTAGGCACGGCGACCGGCCTGGGCGCGGCGCTGCTGGTCTTCTTCGCGTCCCTGATCGTCGCGGGCATTCTGATGGCGTATGGCGAAATGGGGCACAACAGCGCCGTGCGCATCGCCACGCGCATCTTCGGCCCGGGCAATGGCCCCAAAGTGGCCGAGCTGTGCACGGCCACCATTCGCGCGGTGGCCCAGGGGGTCGTCGGCATCGCGTTCATCCAGATGCTGCTGATCGGCATCGCGTTCATCGTCATGGGCATTCCCGGCGCCGGCCTGCTCGCGCTCGCCGTGCTGCTGATCGGCATCATGCAACTGCCCGCGACGCTGATTACCGTGCCCGTCATCATCTTCGTGATCGCCACCGAGGGCGCGAACACGGCCACGATCATCTTCTCCGTCTATGTCTTTATCGCAGGCCTGGCCGACAACGTGCTCAAGCCCTTGCTGCTCGGCCGGGGCGTCGCGGTGCCGATGCCCGTGATACTGATCGGCGCGCTCGGCGGCATGGTGACGGGCGGCGTGATTGGCCTGTTCATCGGTCCCGTGCTGCTCTCGGTCGGCTATCAGCTGTTCTGGCGCTGGGTGGAACAGCCCCAGGCAGAGGCACAGGCAGGGTCCCAGCAGGCTCAGGATTAGCCGCAGCCTTGAAACTGGGAGCCGTGTTACCCGTCATGCGCCCGATCACGATGGCGATGCTGCTAGGGATGAGTTGCCTGAGCGCCTGCATGCGCGTGGGGCCGGACTTCAAGCCTCAGCACGAAGCCTGGAGCGAGCACTGGACCAGCGCATCGATCGAGCAGGTCACGCAGCAGGTCACGCAGCAAGCCGCCGAGCCCGACGTCCGCCAATGGTGGCTGATTTTCGGCGACCGGAATCTCGAAAGCCTGATGGATGCCGCCGACGCCAACAACGGCGACATCAAGATAGCCGGCCTGCGCGTGCTCGAGGCCCGCGCCCAGCTCGGCATCGCGCTCGCGGGGCGCTACCCGCAGGTGCAGCAGGTCAACGGCGACGTGTTCGCCTCGGCGCGCAAGCGCTCGGACGGCTTCAACCCGCGCTCTGGCGTCTACGCACAGTACGGCGCGGGCTTCAGCGTCGGCTGGGAACTCGACTTCTGGGGGCGTTTCGCGCGCGCCATCGAGTCGGCCGACGCCAACTTCTTCGCGGCGCAAGCCAACCGCGAGGCCGCGCTCGTGCTGTTGCACGCGCAGCTTGCCGATACGTATTTCACGCTGCGCACGGCCGAGGCCCGGCTGCGCATCGCGCGCGAGAACGCGCAGTTGCAAAAGCGCAGCTACGAGATCACGGAGAAACTGTTCAAGAGCGGCGAGACCGATGAACTGGATCTGCAGCAGGCGAAAACGCAGTACCTCGGCACCTTGAGCAGCATCCCCGATCTCGAAAGCCAGATCGAGCTCTCGCGTCACGCGCTATCCGTGCTGACGGGCCGGCCGCCCGGCCCGCTGCCGGAACTCGACGAGCAGCCTGGCAAGGAAGGCGTGGTCCCGCTCGTGAGCCGCGCCGTGCTGAGCGATGTGCCGGCCGATCTGCTGTTGCGCCGCCCCGATGTGCGCGCGGCCGAGTATCAGATGGCTGCCCAGTCGGCGCAAATTGGCGTGGCCGAGGCCGACTTCTATCCGTCGGTGTCGCTGCTGGGTTCGCTGTCGTGGAGCGCGAGCTCGCTCACGGGCTCGCCGAACACGCTGGGCGTGCTAATAGGCCCGAGCGTGACCTGGAACGTGTTCGATCACGGCCGGATCACCAACAACGTGCGCGTGCAGGACGCGCGGCTCCAACAGTTGACGCTCGCCTACCAGAACACCGTGCGCGAGGCGGCGCGCGAAGCCGACGACGCCGCCACGTCGCTGATCGCCGCGCTGCGGCGCGAAACCATCCTGAACGACGCGCAAACGGCCGCGCGGCGTTCGCTCACGCTCGCCAACACGATCTACCGCGAAGGCTATTCGGACTTCCAGCGCGTGCTCGATGCGCAGCGCGCCCTGTTCACCCAGCAGGACGCCTACATCGTCAACCGCAGCAATGCCGTGGGCAGTCTGATCGCGCTTTACAAGGCGCTCGGGGGCGGCTGGTACACGGCGCAGCCGCTCGTCGACGCCGCGACCCGCGCGCAAATGCAACAGCGCACCGACTGGGGCGATCTGATCGACGATGCGAGCGCCGCTTCTGCGCCTGCTGCAGTCGGCCCTGCAGTCGCCCCCGCAGCCACCGCTGCCCCCACCGCTCCCGCCCAAGGTGCGTCCCGATGAGCCCTGCAAACGACAGCCCCGAATCCCCGCAAGCCGCGCAGGCACAGGAGCCGGCCGCCGAACCCTCGGGCAAGGCGCTGAAGTGGATCGTCCGGCTGATCGTCGTGAGCCTGATCTGGTATCTGCTCGCCGACCGCTTCACGCCCTATACGCAGCAGGCGCGCGTGCAGGCCTTCGTCGTGCCGGTGGCCGCCGAAGTGGCGGGACGCATCACGCGCGTGGCCGTGCACAACAACCAGGAGGTCAAGGCCGGCGATGTGCTGTTCGAAATCGACGGCGACCAATACCGTGTCGCCGTCGACCGGGCGCGCGCCGACTACGAGACCACGCGCCGCCAGGTTGGCGCGAGCACGGCCGGCATCGATTCGGCGCTGGCCTCGTTGCGGGCGGCGCTCGCGAACGAAGTCAAGGCGCGCCAGGACAGGGATCGCCTCGAGCGGCTCTACCGCGAAGACGAAGGCACCGTTTCGCTGCGCCGCATCGAGGTCGCACGCGCCACGCACGAGCAGGCCCAGAGCCAGGTGGAGGCCGCGCGCGCCGAAGTGGAGCGCGCCCGCGAACAACAAGGCGGCAGCGAAGCGCAGAACGCGCAGTTGCGCAGCGCGGCCGCGGCCGTGAAGAAAGCGGAACTCGATCTGGCCGATACGCGGATCAAGGCCCGCACGGGCGGCGTGATCACCGATCTGCGCGCGGAAGTGGGCCAGTTCGCGGCGGCCGGCAGTCCGGTGATGACGCTGATTGCGATCCGCGATGTCTGGATCAGCGCCGACATGACCGAGAACAATCTCGGCCATCTACGGCCCGGCACGCCGGTGGAAATCTCGCTGGACGCGCTGCCGGGCGAAGTCTTCCACGGCAAGATCCGCAGCATCGGCTATGGCGTGAGCACGGGGCAGAGCACGCCGCCCGGCAGCCTGCCTACCGTGCAGAACAGCCGCGACTGGCTGCGGCCCGCGCAACGCTTTCCGGTGATCGTCGAGTTCGACCCGAATGAGCGCACGCGTCTGCACGACATGCGCGTGGGCGGCCAGGCCGAGGTGATGGCGTTCCCCACCCAGACCAATCCGCTCAATCCGCTGGGCCACGTGTTCGTGCGCGTGATGAGCTGGGTCTCGTACATTTACTGACCATGCACTGACCATGTCGACGGCCAACCGGCTCCAGCTTCCCGGCCTCCGTGCGCTGCGCCTCGCCACCGGCACGGCGCTGTGCCTCGCGATCAGTTTCGCGCTGGATTTCCCGATTCCCGTGGTCGGGCCGGTGTTCGCCGTGTTTCTGCTCGCGACCCAAACCCGGCCGTTGTCGCTCAAGACCGGCACGATACTCGTGCTGGTCGTGGCGTCCACCACCGGCAGCGGCCTGCTGCTGGTGCCGCTGCTGCGTCACTACGCGTTCGCGGGCGTGCTGATCGTGGCCGTCCTGCTCTTTCTCGCCTTTCATTACGGGCTGCGCGGCGGCAACAATCTGGTCGCCACATTTCTGGTGGCGGGACTAACGATGATTTCCGCCGCGGGCACGAGCGACTTCCAACTGGCCGTGACGGTGATCGGCGCGCTGGCGAAGGGGCTGCTGCTAGCCGTGCTGGTGTCGGCGCTCACGCACCGCCTGCTCCCCGAACCCGCGGACGCGCCGCGCGCGCCGGCCGCGCGCGCGCTGCCCGACGCTCAGGCGAGGCGCATTGCACTGCGCGCCGCGCTCGTGGTGATGCCGGCCTATCTTCTTGCGATGACCGATCCGGCCAGCTACATGCCGATCATCATGAAGTCCGTCAGCCTCGGCAGGCAAAGCTGCACCACGACGGCCCGCCATGCGGCGCGCGATCTGATCGGCTCGACGCTGCTGGGCGGCGTGCTCGCGATCGCGTTCTGGTTCTCGCTCAGGCTCTTTGTGCACCTGTGGATGTTTTTCCTGTGGATGGCGCTGTTCGGCTTGTTGGTGGGCCGCAAGTTGTATCGCCTCAGCCCGACGCGCTACTCGCCGGGATTCTGGCTGAACAGCCTCGTCACCATGATCATTCTGCTCGGGCAGTCGGTGCAGGACAGCGTAGCCGGCAAGGACGTGTACACCGCCTTCGCGGTGCGCATGGGGCTCTTTCTGGTCGTCACGGTCTATGCATGCCTGATGCTCCTGCTCTTCGAGCAACGGCGCGGCGCGGGCTGAGGAGCCGCGCGGTCCGGTGGCGCTATCCTCCCGTGGCGCCCGAGGCGCTCGCCACATCCGCCGCGTGCCCCTGCTGCGCTTGCGGCGCCTGGGTTGCCGATGCGGGATTCGCGGGCGCCGGCGTCGTCATGCGTTCGGCCTGCGTCACCCAGCCTCCGCCCATCGTCTTGTAGAGGCTGACGTAATACGTCAGCACGGCGGCCTCGGTTTGCGTATAGGTAAGCTGCGCGTTGAAAAGACTGCGCTCGGCGTCGAGCACCTCGATATAGCTCGTGTAGCCGCCCTCATAACGCTTGCGCGCGAGCCGCGCATAGGTCGTCAAGGCTTCGACCTGCCGGCCCTGGGCGACCAGTTGAGTCTGCGTCTTCTGCAGCGCGATCAGCGAATCCTCGACTTGCTGGAACGCCGTCTGCACCGCCTGAAGATACGTATAGAGCGCTTCCTGCTCACGCGCTTCGGCCAGATGGACCTGCCCGGTAATGTTGCCGCCGGTGAAAATCGGCTGCGTGATCGCGCCGCCCACCGACCAGATATAGGCCGGCCCGGTGAGCAAGCTCGAAAACACCGTACTGGCCGCGCCGATCAGCCCCGACACCGAGATGGTCGGAAAGTACAGCGCGCGCGCCGCGCCGATCTGCGCATTCTGCGCGATCAGGCTCTGTTCCGCCGCCAGCAGATCGGGACGCCGGACCAGCAGGTCCGACGGCACGCCGGCGGGCACGGCCGGCAACTCGATCGACTGCAGGTCGCGCCCGCGCGGGATCGGGCCGGGGTTCTGCGCGAGCAGCACGGAGAGCGCATCCTCCTGCTGGGCAATCTGCATCTCGATCACAGGAATCGTGGCGAGCGCGGCTTCGTATTCGGACTGGCTTTGCGCCAGTTCCATTTGCGACACTTCCCCGTGCTTGAAGCGCAGCGAGAACACGCGCACCGACTCGGCGCGGCTCGTGGCCGTGGCCTGCGCAATCTCGAGCTGCCGGTCGAGGCTGCGCAGATTGAAGTACGACACCGCCACCGAAACCACCAGCGTGAGGATGGTGTCGCGCCGCCCTTCCACGGTCGCCGCGAGTTCGGCGCGCGCGGCCTCGGTCAGGCGGCGCGTGCGGCCGAACAGGTCGATGTTCATCGACGCGGCCAGCGTTGGCGAAAACAGGTTGTAGACCGGATCGACGTTCGCGGGCAGCGGCACGCCGCCCAGCGACGACGAGCGCTGGCGCGACGCGCTGAAGCCCGCGCCCACCTGCGGATAGAACGCCGAACGCGTGATCTGCAACTGCGCGGCGAATTCGTCGATGCGGGCGGCGGCGATCTTCACGTCGCGATTGCGTTCGAGCGCCGTGCTGATCAGTTGATCGAGCACCGGGTCCTGGAATTGTTCCCACCACACCGTGTTCGCCACGTCGGCGACTTCGCCGCTCGCGAACCGGTAGGTCGCGGGCACCTCGACGTTCGGGCGCACGTAGTTCGGGCCTGGCAGACAAGCGCTCAGGGTGAATACCAGCAACGGCGAGAGCCGGCGCACCAGGGTGGACAAACGGGCGGGCGCGCGCATCTCAGCGACCCTCGCGCGGTGCGGAAGGCGTGCCCTCGGGCGCCCCGCCCCCGCCTGCGGCCGGACCACCCGCGTCCGGCTTGGCCGCCCCCTTGTTCTTGCGCGACGACAGCGTTTCGAGCAGGTAGTAGAACATCGGGATGAAGAACACGGCGATCACGGTCGCGCCGAGCATGCCGCCGATCACGCCCGTGCCGATCGAGTGGCGGCTGTTGGCCGATGCCCCCGTGGCGATGGCGAGCGGCACGCAGCCAAGAATGAACGCGAGCGAGGTCATGACGATCGGCCTCAAGCGCTCTTCGGACGCCACGATGGTTGCGTCGAGCACCGACGCGCCCCCCTCGCGGTTCATCACCGCGAACTCGAAGATGAGAATCGCGTTCTTCGCAGCCAGCGCAACCAGCATGGTGAGCCCGATCTGGAAGTAAATGTCGTTCTCCAACCCGCGCAACAGGATGGCGAGCAACGCGCCGAACAGCGCGAACGGCACCGCCATCAGCACGCCAACCGGCAGCGACCATTTTTCGTACTGCGCCGCGAGAATCAGGAACACCATCACGAGGCCGAACACGAACACCGCACCCGAGGTCCCGCCCGATTTGCGCGCTTCATACGCCTCGCCGCTCCATGCGACGCCGAACCCGTTCGGCATCTGCGCCGCGATTTCCTCCAGCGCCGCAATCACCTGCCCCGAACTGTATCCAGGCGCGGCATTGGCCGTGACCAGCACCGCGGGGAAGTTGTTGAAGCGCGTGAGCAAGTCCGGTCCCGTCACGTAGCGGTAATTCGCCACGGCGCGCAGCGGCACCATCGTGTTGGTCTTGCTTCGCACATAGATGCGGTCCAGATCGTCGGGTCTCAGGCGGGTGCTCGGATCGGCCTGCAGAATCACCTGCCATAGCCGGCTCGATCGATTGAACTGCGACACATACAGCGAACCGAACATGGTCTGCATTGCGCTGTACACATCCTCCACCGGCACGCCGAGCGTTTCGGAGCGCTCGCGGTCGACGTCGACGAGCAGTTGCTGCGAATTGGGATTGAACGTGGTCGTGACGCGCGCGAGTTCGGGCCGTTGGCGCGCCCGCGCGATGAACTGGCGCACCACTTCCGCCAGTTGCGCGATGGTCGCGTCGCCTTTGCTCTGAATCCACACCTCGGTGCCGCCCGTGGTGCCCAGACCCGGGATCGAAGGCGGGTTGACCGGAATGACGACCCCCTCCTTGATGGTCGACAGCGCCTTGTACGCATTGACCAGCACCGCGCGCGCATTTTGTTCCTTCGCGTGCCCGCCCGAGTAGCGTTCGTCGAAACCCTTGAGCCCGACGAAGAAGGTGCTCGCGTTGTTCTTGTTCTGCACGTCGAGCAGGCTGTAGCCGTCGACGGTGGCAATGCCGCTCACGGCATCCTGCTTCATGAAGTACGCCGCCACCTTGTCCGAGACCTCCGCCGTGCGGTCGAGACTCGCGGCATCGGGCATCGTCACCGCGCCGAGCAGGTAGCCCTGGTCCTCGGGCGGCAGGAAGGCGGACGGAACGGCCTTCATCATCAGGACCGAGACGACGATCATGCCCGCGAACAACACGAGCGAGAGCACCCAGCGCCGGATGACCTTGTGGACGGTGCTGACGTACCCCTTCGTCATGCGTCCGAACGCGTTCTCGAACCAGCGGAAGAAGCCTTTCTTCTCCTTATGGCTGTGCTTGAGCAGCAGCGATGCGAGCGCGGGCGACAAGGTCAGCGCGACGATGCCCGAAATCACCACGGAAATGGCGATGGTGATGGCGAACTGCTTGTACAACTGCCCGGTGATCCCGCTCACGAACGCGACCGGAATGAACACGGCGCACAGCACCAGCACGATGGCGACGACCGGCCCGGCCACCTCGTCCATGGCGCGCTTGGCGGCGGTCTTTGGATCGAGCTTGTGGACCGTCATGTTGCGCTCGACGTTTTCGATCACGACGATGGCGTCGTCCACCACGATGCCGATCGCCAGCACCATGCCGAATAGTGTCAGCATGTTGATCGAAAACCCGAGCAGCGCCATGCCCATCGCCGTGCCGACGATCGACACCGGCACCGCGATAACCGGAATCAGCGTCGCGCGCAGACTTTGCAGGAACACGTACACGACGATCACGACCAGCACCAGCGCTTCAAAGAAGGTGTGCACCACGTCCGAAATCGAAGCGCGCGTGAACTCGGTCGTGTCCATCGCGATCTTGTAGTCGAGCCCCTCGGGGAACGACTGCTTGAGTTCTGCGAGCGTCGCGTTCACCTGTTTCGACACGTCGAGCGCATTCGCACCCGGCTGCTGATAGACCGCGATGATGGTGGCCGGCTTGCCCTGGTAGCGGCTGCGGATCGAGTAGTCCTTCTGCCCGAGTTCCGCCCGGCCCACGTCCTTCAGCCGCACGATCGCCGCACCCTCGCTGGCCGCGCGCAGAATGATGTTATCGAACTCCGAGGGCTGCGCGAGCCGGCCCGGCGTGGTCACGGCGAACGACTGCTCGACGGGCGAGCCGGTTGGCGACTGGCCGATACGCCCCACCGCGAATTGCTGGTTCTGGTTCTGCACCGCCCGTTGCACGTCGGCCACCGTGATGCCCAGTTGCGCCATGCGGTCGGGCTTCAGCCAGACGCGCATCGCGTAGTCCGGCGTGCCGAAGATGCTCGACTGGTTCGCGCCCGGTATGCGCTTGAGCGCATCGAGCACATAGATGTTCGCGTAGTTCGCAATATAAGTGCTGTCGTAGCGCTCATCGGGCGAATAGATCGCGATCACCATCATGAACGCCGACGACTTCTTCTGCACCTGCACGCCCTGCGACTGAACCGACTGCGGCAGTTGCGGCAGCGCGAGATTGACGCGGTTCTGCACGTCGACCTGCGCGAGCTGCGGGTTGGTGCCGATCTCGAAGAAGGCGTTGATCGTCAGATTGCCAGTCGATGAACTCGACGAGTTCATGTAAATCATGTTGTCGGCGCCGTTCACCTGCTGCTCGATCGGTGCGGCAACGTTGTTGGCGACCACCTCCGCGCTCGCCCCTGGATACGTCGCGCTGATCGTGATCTGCGGCGGCGTGATGTCCGGATACTGGGCGACCGGCAGCGCCAGCATGGTCAGCGCGCCACCCAGCGTGATGACGATGGAGATGACCGAAGCGAAGATCGGCCGGTCGATGCAGAAGTGGGAGATGCTCATCGACGCGTCCCGTCAGTTGGCTGCAGCTGATGCCGGCTGCTGATCTTGATCGGGCTTCGTAACGATCTTGACGGGGGTGTCGGCCACGACGCGTATCGCGCCATCGACGACGACCCGCTCGCCGTCTTTCAGGCCGTCGAGGATGAACCAGTCGTCGCCGTGCCACTCGCCCACCTCGACCACGCGCTGCCGCGCCTTGCCGTCCTTGCCCACGACCCAGACAAAATGGCTTTTCGCGCCCTGCAGCACGGCGCGTTGCGGCACGAGAATGGCGTTGGGGCGGATCGCGCCCGAGATGCGCGCGCGCACGAACTGGCCTGGGCGCAATGTGCCATCCGGATTGGCGAACACCGCCCGCACGAGAAACGTGCCGGTTTCGGTGTTGAACGCGGGATTGGCGAAGTCGATATTGCCGTGTCCCTTGTAGGTCGAACCATCGGCAAGCTGAAGCGAGACGGAGAACGCGTTGTTCGCGGGAAAACGCAACTGCCCCGATGAAACCTGATCCCGGTAGCGCAGTTGCTGGTTTTCCGAAATGCTGAAGTTGACCCACATCGGGTCCAGTTGATAGACGTAGGTCAGCAGCCCATTTTGCGTCGCGGTGACGTAGCTGCCGTCCTGTTGCCGTGCGAAGCTCGACAGTCCGGTCAGCGGCGACTTGATCGTCGTGTAGCTCAGGTTGAGCAAGGCCGTGTCGACCTCGCCCTGCGCAGCGATCACCGCGGCCTTCGACTGCTTCTCGTTGCCGACCGCGTCATCGAGATCCTTCTTGCTCAAGGCATTTTCGGCCGCCAGCGGTCTCACGCGCGCGAGATTGGCCTCGGCCACTTCAAGGCGCGCCTGCTGCTGGGCCAGTTGCCCCTTGGCGGTTCTCAGCGCCGCTTCGAACGGCTTGGGGTCCATCTGGAACATGGTCTGGCCGGCCTTGACCATCTGGCCTTCCGTGTACATGCGCTGGTCGAGGAAGCCGTCGACGCGCGCGCGTATCTCGACTTCGCGCGAACTCTCGGTCTGCGCGGTGAACTCGAAATCCACAGGGGTGTCGTGCGGCGCCACCGTCGTGACGGTGACCTCCACCTGGGGGGGCGGCGGAAGGGCCTCTTTCTTGCTGCACCCGTCAACCAGGCCCAGAAGCGCAATGGCGAAGGCCATCGCGAACATGCCCAAGGGGCGGGACCGGCAAGCCGATGCCGGCGCCGGTCGCCATTGCAGCGGCTCATTCTCATGCATGCACGCGCGCGCCATCGTTGCCTCAGAGTGCTTGAACGTACCCATCAGGTCATGCCCGCGCGCAGGGAAACTGCGCGGCGCGGCAAGCCTGCCGCTGAATCGCCGGAGGCCAGTATGGCAATGCACGATACCGTCAGCAATCGGACTTTGGTCCTGGATTCTGGACCTGGCTGGCCACACTGGAACTTTGCAAGCAACCGGTCGCGCGGCTCAATAGGACCAAGGTCTTATGGTGCGGCCCCAGACCTGCGGTTCATGCTCATGGGAAGAACATCCGCTGGCCATTTTCCCGGGAGTGAAACGATGTCTCGACGCTCGAGCGACGCAAAAAGCACGGAGGCCAACTCCGGGGAAAAAATGAGCAACAAGGCCTATTTGAAGGAGCTGCACGAGCTTCATATCGAACTGGTCAAGATGCAGCAATGGGTCGTCAAAAGCGGCGCGAAGATCTGCATCGTGTTCGAGGGGCGCGACGGCGCGGGCAAGGGCGGCACGATCAAGGCGATTACCGAGCGCGTGAGCCCGCGGGTGTTCCGCATCGTGGCGTTGCCGGCGCCCACCGAGCGCGAAAAAACCCAGATGTACCTGCAGCGCTACCTGCCCCACCTGCCGGCGGCCGGCGAAATCGTGATCTTCGACCGGAGCTGGTACAACCGCGCGGGTGTCGAACGTGTGATGGGGTTCTGCACGCAGAAGCAGGTGGACGAATTTCTGGCGGCCGTGCCGTTGGTGGAAAAAGCCATCATCGGGTCGGGCGTCATCCTGATCAAGTACTGGCTCGAGGTGAGCCCCGACGAGCAAACCCGCCGTCTCGAAGGCCGCATCCACGACGAGCGCAAAACCTGGAAGCTCTCGCAGATGGATCTCGATTCGTACAGCCGCTGGTTCGACTATTCGCGGGCGCGCGACGACATGTTCGCGAAGACCGACCTCGACTTTTCGCCGTGGCATGTCGCGCGTTCCGACGACAAGCGGCGCGCGCGGCTCAACATCATCAAACATCTGCTGAGCCAGGTGCCCTATGAGGCCGTGCCGCGCTCGAAGATCGTCCTGCCGAAGCGACAGAAGGCGGCGGGCTACGTGGACCCGGAATACCGTTATAAATACGTGCCGGAAGCGTTCTGAGCGCCCGATGCAGCATCAACGGGCGTAACCGGTACCCAGCCAATGCGAGGCCAATGATGGGCGAATTGTGGATTGGAAATGTCGAAGCCGACGTCACGCCGGAAGAGATCAAGGCGTTTCTCGGCAAATATGGTCTGCCGCCGTTCGACGCGATCCAGTACGTGCCCGGCAGCGGCGATCGTCCCGCCGTGATCCTGACCTACGAGAACATCGACGCCGACACGCTGCGCACGTTTCAGCCGCGCATTCACAACCTGTTCTGGAAGAACCGCTCGATCGTCGTCCAGGTCGTGCCGACGAGAAGCGAAAACTAAGCGTTGCGGGTCTGCAAACGGTCCGCGAGACGGACCAGTTCCGCGAGCGACTCGGCGCGCATTTTCTCCATCACGCGCGCGCGGTGGATCTTGATCGTCTTCTCCGCCGCGCCTAGCGCATCCGCCACCAGCTTGTTCGGCCGGCCCGCCACCACCAGCGCCATCACCTCGCGCTCGCGCGGCGTCAGTTGATCCACGCGGCGCTGGATTTCAGCGCGTTGCGCGCGCTGCTCGAACAATTGCCGCGCGAGTGTCAGCGCGCGTTCAGTCGTTTCGAGCAACAGGCTTTCGTCGACGGGCTTCTCCAGGAAATCCGTTGCCCCCGCCTTCATCGCTTCGATGGCGGTGTGCAGTCCGCCGTGGCCCGAAACAAAGATGATCGGCACGCGGCCGAGCAGCCGTTGCTGCAAGGCAATGCCGCTCAGGTCGGGCAGCATCAAATCGAGCAGCAGGCAGGCCGGCGCGCTGCTCAGATCGGCGCGCTCGAGAAACTCGTTGGCGCAACCAAAGGTTTGAACCGTATAGCCCGCAGAACCGAGCAGGCGCGCAAATGCCCGGCGGATCGAATCATCGTCGTCGACGATGAACACAACGGAAGTGGGTGCATTCATGGTCGTTCGCTCGCGCCAGTATTCGTGGCCGCGCCCTCTGCGGGAAGTTCGATATGGAACGTCATGCCACGGTCGCGATTGCGCTCGGCCCACAGGCGGCCGCCGTGTCCCATGACGATGATCCGGCTGATCGACAGTCCAAGCCCCATGCCGTCCGGCTTCGAGGTCGAGAACGGTTTGAACAGGACCGCTAACTGCTCGTCGCTCACGCCCCGGCCGCGATCGCGCACCGCAATGCGCACTCCGTTGCCGCCCGGCATCGCGCCGACATCGACGAACACCGCGCGTTCGCCAGAATCGGCATCCAGCACGGCATCGAATGCATTGATGACCAGATTGACGAGCACCTGCTGCAGTTGGACCGCATCGCCATGCAGCAAGGGCAAGCCGTTCTCGATGTGCGAACTCAGCAACACATCGCACTCCCGGCCCCGGCGGTGCAAATGTTGCATAACGTCGCGCACGAGGCTCGCCATGTCGATCGTGCACATCTCCGTCTGCTCGCGTTTGCCGAAGCGCCGCATCTTGCGGATGATGGCGTGCGCACGCGTGCTGTCGGACACGATCTCTTCGAGCAACTCGAACAATTCGGCCGTGTCGGGCGGCGTGCTCGACAGAAACCGCCGGGCTGCCTGGGCGTTGCTGAGAATGGCCGTGAGCGGCTGATCGACCTCATGCGCGAGCGCCGACGCCATATCGCCGATATCGGAAACCGGTTCGTGATGCAGACGCGCCCGATCGTCGCCTTGAACGCTGGACTCCGGCGCGCTTGCGGCGGCATCGTGAGCCGATTCGATAACAATCACCGCATACTGCGCGCGATCGATTGCAAACGAAACCGATCTCGTGACCTGCACGTCGCGCTGTTCGCCGGCCTTGTTGCGCACGATGGCCGCACGCGTCGTGCTGCCGGCAGCGGGCCTCGCCCACGAGCGGCCGACCGGGAAAACGATCTCCTTGTCCTGCGACGCAAGCACCAGAACGTCGACCGGCATCGCGAACAGCTCCGCCATGTCGTATCCGAACAGCAGCGCGGCTCGCGCGTTCGCGCAGACAATGGTTCCGTGCGCATCGACCGCCAGCGCAGCGGCCGGCATTACGTCGATCACGCTGCAAAGCATGTGCTGCGCGCCCGGTTCGACATCGCGCTTCGCAGGCATCCCTCGTGATGATTTGTTCAACGATGCGCGATGAGTAAAGTAGCCTTTTACCCTGGCAAACCACAACAACACGTCCCCACCGGTTTGCACCGGACCTGGCAGCCGAAAAGTGCGTTTCCCGTGTTCCGCGTTCTGGCCATACATGGTGCCCTCCGAACGCACAATCCCGTCTTGAGTTTGCGACATTGCGGCATACGCCAGCGCCCTTCCCCGGACGCCATGCAGCCGGACGCGAACCCCAGACGCTCGGATGCGCGAGATCTCTCGATTACCTGCATGCAGACGGCGACAGCTTTATGCATTCACAACCGCGGCTACCACTGTGTTTTTAATGCCTGGTAAAGCTATGCGACCCGGATGCGGAGAATAGAGGTATCGAAACATGCGTAGCATGCGCGCCGGTGCAATTTTGGTGGCGCCGCCTTAATTGCACGTGTGCTTAATACCTCGAGCCAGCATGCGCAAATTATAAAGGGGAAAAATGATTTTTTTGTAAGCTTTATTACGCGTTGCAGCAATTTTTCCCGATCCATCTGCAGTATGCATTGCACATTGATTTACGCGCTTTGTGCTTATGGCGACGACGCCGGCACAGCGCTGCCCGCTTGCTTGTGTTGCGAGGAATGACTGGGCGGCGTCGGCTTGCTAGTCCTCGCCTTGTGCTCCGCCTTGCGTTGAGCATCCTGCATTTGTTTCATGCCCGGCGAACCCACTTGAGCATGAGCCTGCCCAATGCAGATCGATGAAGTAACCAGGGTCGCCAGCAACAGCCGCCACGGGGCGCGAGACAGGATCATGAGGTCACCTCATTCGATGGGCGCCGCGATGCGCGCTTGCACTTCGCACGGACTCTATTACTTTACTTAATTAGTATCGAATTTCAAACACGTGTTATACCCAGTTCCCGTCAAAGCAACGCAAGGCAATCGTGCCGGAATTCGACGCATCGCCGTGCATCACTATTATATGAACAATAAGAATTGCTTCTGGGAGCTTCATGCGCCGAAGCCAATACACGGAAGCGATCTCGATTCGCTGTACGCATTCGTGAATAGTCAATAGGACTCTGGTCCGATTGCTCCGGCTGGCCGCCATTGCGAGTATGCGACGATAACCTTCCTCGGCTGCGTCGTACCGCGGACCCGCGTATCGGCGGGTTCGACTGGACAATGGGAGAAGTGGCCATGATCTGGTGGACTAAACGAATTTCCGGCGCAATCCATCTGCTGTTGCTGGTGTTTCTGAGCGCCGTGTCATGTGTGGCGCTCGCGCAAGAGCCGGCGCCATCCGTAACCTACAAGCCAGAAGAGATCGAGGCGCTCGTCGCGCCGATCGCGCTCTACCCCGACTCGGTGCTCGCCCAGGTCCTGATGGCCTCCACCTACCCGCTCGAGATTGTCCATGCGGCGCGCTGGGCCAAGGAGCACCCGAAGCTCAAGGGCGATGAAGCAGTCAAGGCCGTGCAGGACCAGCAGTGGGACACCAGTGTGAAATCGCTGGTTGCGTTCCCGCAGATTCTGGAGCCGATGAACGACAAAATCGACTGGACGCAAAAGCTCGGCGACGCCTTCCTGGCTCAGGAAAAGGACGTGCTGGACGCCGTGCAGCGGCTGCGCGCCCGCGCCCAGGAAGCCGGCAACCTGAAGTCGAATGAGCAGCAGCAGGTGATCACCGAGCCGCCCCAGCAACAAGGCGGGCAGACCGTCGTGCGCATCGAGCCCGCCAACCCCGAGGTGATTTACGTCCCCGCCTATAACCCCACTGTGGTGTACGGCGCATGGAGCTACCCCGCCTATCCGCCGACCTATTGGCCCCCGCCTCCCGCGTACTACCCTGGCGGCGCGCTGATGACGGGCTTCGCATGGGGCGTCGGACTCGCTGCGGCGGGCGCGATATTCGGCAGTTGCAACTGGGGCGGCGGCGACGTCAACATCAACGTCAACAAGGCCGCGAACATCAATCGCAATTTCGACCGCACCAAAGTCCAGAACGGCAAGTGGAACCACGACCCCGGCCATCGCCAGGGGGTCGCGTACCGCGACAACGCTTCGCGCGAAAAGTTTTCGCGTAACGTGCCGGGCGGCGATGCACGCCGCGACTATCGCGGCCGCACGGGTGGCGCGGGCGGACCAGGAGGCGTGGGCGGTGCAGGCCGGCCGGGCGGCGTCGGTGGCGCGGGTGGGCCGGGAGGCGTGGGCGGCGCCGGGAAACCGGGCGGCGTTGGCGGACCGGGAGGCGTCGGTGGCGCTGGCAGACCTGGAGGCGTGGGTGGTGCCGGCGGACCAGGAGGCGTTGGCGGCGCCGGGAAGCCGGGCGGCGCCGGGAAGCCGGGCGGCGTCGGCGGTGCCGGCGGACCAGGAGGCGTGGGCGGCGCCGGGAGACCAGGCGGCGTCGGTGGTGCAGGCGGCGCCGGGAGACCAGGCGGCGTGGGTGGCGCAGGCGGCGCTGGTGGCCCCGGAGGACGCGGCGGCTATGCCGGCGGAGGCCGCGACAGCGCCTTCCAGGGCGTGGGCGGCGGTGGCGCGACGCAACGCGATGTCAACCGTGGCAGGTCGAGCATGGGGTCCTCGAATTTCAATCGTGGCGGTGGCGGCGGCGCGCGTCCGAGTGGCGGTGGCCGCGGCGGCGGCGGCAGACGTTAGGGAGAACTTCCATGAAAGGACTATCGCCACTTCGGCCACTTCGCCCACTTCGCCCTGTCACCCGCCTCGCGATCGCGGCGGCGTTGACGGTTGCGCTCGCAATCAATCCCGCGCAGTCGTTCGCCGCCACGGCGCAGGCCTCGTTCGCCTCGCCCGAAGCCGCCATGAACGCGTTCGGCGATGCGGTCTCCGGCAACAATGAAGCAGAACTGAGGAAATTGTTCGGCGCCAACTTCCGGCAGCTCGTGCCGCCGAACGGTGCGCAAATCAGAGCGGCCTTCCTCGACCAGTGGAAGGTTTCGCATGCGATCCAGCCCGCCGGCGAGAATAGCGCCCATATTGCGGTCGGCAGCGACGGCTGGACGTTTCCGGTCCCGCTCGTGAAGAACGCCCACGGCTGGCATTTCGACATGGCGGCGGGTGCCGAGGAAATGCGCGTGCGCCGCATTGGCCGCAACGAACTCGCGGTCATTCAGACGATGCTCGCGATCTACGACGCGCAGCGCGAATACGCCTCGACCTACCACGACGGCAGCGATACGTATGTCTATGCGCGCCGCCTCGCCAGCACACCCGGCAAGCACGACGGACTTTACTGGCCTACGGCGGATGACGAAGCCCCGAGCCCGCTCGGTGAAGCGTTCGCCACCGCGGGCACGCGCATGAAGGAGACCAGCGGCTACTACGGCTATCACTACAAGCTGCTGACCTCGCAAGGGCCGCACGCCCCGGGCGGCGCCTACGACTACGTCGTGCGCGGCCAGTTGTTCGGCGGCTTCGGCGTGATTGCCTGGCCGGTCAAATACGGCGACACCGGCATCAAGACCTTCATGGTGAGCCACGACGGGCAGGTCTATGAGCGCGACCTCGGCCCCAACAGCGCCGCCAAGGCCGAAGAAACGACGTCATTCGATCCGGGCCCCGGCTGGAAGAAAGAGCAAGACACACAAGCGGACACACAGTCCGGCACCTCATCGGGCGCACCATCAGGCACCTCATCAGGCACCTCATCAGGCACACCATCGGGCGCACCCTCCGGCACAAATTCGCAATAGCGGCGCGCGCCGCCCCGCCCGCGCTTCAGGGGCGGGGCTCGCCGCGCTGGCCCGCTTGCGGATCGACGCCCCTTGAGCCGAGGTAATCGTCAACCGCGCTGCCCACGGTCGGATGAAACCGCTCGCTGCCAATCAGCGCCATCAATTCGAAACGCTTGAGCTTGTCGCGCACGGGATCCTTCATCTCGGCAAAATGCAGGGCGATGCCGCGCTCGCCCAGCACGCGAACGAGTTCACGCAGCATGTCCGCGGACGTCACGTCCACACTGGTCACGGGCTCGGCGGCCACCACGATTCTGCGCACCGGCGTGGGCGAGGTATCGACCGCGTGCAACAGGCGCTCCTGAAACAGCTCCGCGTTGGCAAAAAACAGCGGCGCGTCCCAACGGAACAGCACGAGCCCCGGAATCCGCACGGCGTGCGGGTAGCGCTCGATGTCGTGGAATCCGCGCACATCTTCCACGCGGCCGAGAATGGCGTAATGAGGCCGCCAGCCGTCCCACAGGAATTCGATGATCGCGATGACCACCGCGATGCCGATGCCGGGAATCGCGCCGAACACCGCGACACCGGCGAAGCACACCATGGACAGCCAGAACTCCCATTGCTGGATGCGATAGATGCGCTTGAGGTCTGCGAATTCGAACAGGCCGATAGCCGCCGCGATCACCACGGCGGCGAGCGCGCTGTTGGGCAGATAGCGCATCAGATTCGGCGCCGCGAGCAGCAATACCGCGCAGGCCAGCGCACCCACCACGCCGGTCAGTTGGGTTTGCGCACCCGCCGCTTCCGCGACCGGCGTGCGCGACGAGCTGCTGCTGATCGGAAACCCGTGAAAGAAGCCCGCCGCCAGATTGGCCACCCCGAGGCCCACCATCTCCTGGCTGGGATCGACTCGGCTATGGAAGCGCGCCGCGAAGGTGCGCGACAGCACGCTGGTGTCCGCGAACGAGATCAGCGCGACCGCGCATCCGCCGAGCACGATCCTGGTCAGATCGGCGCCGCTTGCCCACGGTATGGCGAACGACGGCAAGCCCTGCGGAATCTTGCCGAGCACCTTGACGCCGTGGCCATCGAGATGGAACACACTCACGCACAAGGTTGCGACCACAACGGCTATCAGAATGCCCGGCACCTTTTCGAAGCGCTTGAGGAACAGGATCAGCACGAGGCTGCCTGCGCCCACCGCGAAGCTGTACCAGTTGGCCTTGCCATCGGCGATCGCCGTGGCGAGGCTCACCAGGTCCCGCAACGGCCCGCCCTCGTCGACGGAAATGGCGAACAGCTTGGGCAACTGGCTGACCAGCACGGCGATGGCGATGCCGTTCATGTAGCCGTAGCGAATCGGCTTCGAGAGCAACTCGGTCACGAACCCTAGACGCAGCAATCCCATGAGAATGCAGAACGCGCCGGACACGATGGCCATCATGCTGGCGACGGCAATCGCGCGCGCCGGATCGCTGCCGGCCGTTGCCACCACAACTGCCAGAATCGGCGCCGCGAGCGCGGAGTCGGGCCCGAGGACCAGAATCCGGCTCGGTCCGAACACGGCATAGGCGAGCAGCGGAATGATCGTCGCGTAGAGACCGTAGACGCCTGGCACGCCCGATGCCTCGGCGTAGGCGATGCCCACCGGCACCAGCATGGTGGTCAGGACGAGCCCCGCCGCTACGTCGCGCGGCAACCAACTGAGGCGGTACGCCTTGAGCATGACGAGGCCCGGCAGCCAGCGCAGCCATCCCTGCGTATTGTCCGCGGAACGCGGGCCGTCGAGACCGGATCTATCGGGTTGCATGGGCTGAATCCAGCGCGCCCAGCGGCGCGGACGGCGCCTGGCCGGACCGAATTGCCTCGGCAATAGCCGTGCTGATCACCCCAATCGCCCGCTCATGCGCCGCCACCAGCGCGCCATAATCGCGTCCATCAACCGCTTCGCGAGCCACCGTCTGCCCCAGCACGGGAGCGCCGTTGCCCGGTGCCCGCACGGCCCATTGCGCGTCGATTGTCACGGCCTCGCCAGGCACGCTATCGATGCTCATGACATCCACTCGCACATGCCACTCCGATGCCGCGCTCGCGCCCGTCTCGAACAACGACACACGCGTCGTAGCCAGACGCTGGCCCAGATCGGCGGCAATCACACGCGTGATATTCGTCTTCAGCGGCTCGGCCCAGCGCGCGAATTCGTTCAGCTCGATCTGGTTGCCGGCGCCACGCGTAACGATCTGTGGACGATCGACGATGTCGGGCACCGTAACGGGACTCACGACGATGTTCATGGTCGCGCGCGCGGGCGGATCGGTACGCTGCGCATCGCCGTGCAGGACGTAAAACGTCGGCGACGACGACCGGCAGCCCGCGCCGGCAAACACGGCGACCAGCGCAATCAGGCCGGCGGCAAGCAGGTTGGCGCGAATCATGGCTTATCTCCCGGTTTGCCGCGCACCACCGCCTCCGGATGCCGCTCCAGATAATCCGTGAGGTTGCGCACCGAGGCGGCCGTGCGGGCCAGTTCGCGCATGGCGTCGCTGGTGTTCTGCTGCAATTGCGTGTCGGGCTGCAACGCGGAATTCGCCGATTCGAGCGCCGAGCGCGCCGACGACAACGTGCCTTGCGCCTCGGGCACCACGTCGGTGCCGAGCTTCTTGATCACGTCGTTGGTGTTCTGCAGCGTCTGTTGCGCCTGCGCGCCAAGCTGGTCGAACGGAATGCCGTTGAGCTTCGCGAGCAGGCGTGTCAGCGAATCCTGCAGCGATTGCAGCGTGCGCGGAGCCGTCGGCAGTTCGGGCGGCGATTTCGTCCAGTCGATCTTCGTCTTCGGCGAATCCGGGAAAATATCGAAAGCGACATACAGCTGCCCGGTGAGCGGATTGCCCGAGCGCAACTGGAACCGGAAGCCGCTGGCAACCAGGAAGTCGGCAAGCTCATGCGGCGACGACGCAATGCGCCCGGGCCGCTGCGGGCCATTCTGATAGCGCGAAGTGAAACGCTCCGGATACAAATTGATCTCCACCGGAATGCTGAACTGGCGCTTCACCGGATCGAAGCGCGTGAAGATGCGCGTCACCTCGCCGATCTCGACGCCGCGGAAATCGACCGGCGCGCCCACGGTCAGACCGCGCACCGAGTCGTAGAAAGTCACGATATAGGTATCGACGATGCGGTCGTGCTGCTTCATCGCTTCCGTGTGCGTTTCGTACAGGTCGAAGCGCGTGTTCTCAATGGCCTCGGGGGTATTGCGGTCGGAGTCCGGCGTCTCGAAGGCAATGCCGCCGATCAGCATCGAAACGAACGATTGCGTATTGATCTGCACGCCATCGGAACTCAGCGACACGTCGAGCCCGCTCGCATGCCAGAAGCGCGTATCGTTGCGCACGTAGCGGTCGTACGGCGCATTCACGAACACATGCATCGTCACGCCTTTGCCGCTCGGGTCGAGTTCGTACGAGGAAATTTGCCCGACCTGCAGACGGCGGAAGAACACCGGAGATCCGACGTCGATCGAGCCCATGTCCGCGCTCCGCAGCACGAATTCGCGGCCGGGAATGTCGCTCGGGAACACCGGCGGCACTTCGAGGCCGACGAAATCGTGGCGGGCCTTTTTCGAATTGCCCTCGTCCATGCCGACGTAGGAGCCCGACAGCAGCGTGCCGAGGCCCGACACCGTGCCGCCGGAAATGCGTGGACGCACGACCCAGAAACGCGTGTTGTCGACGAGCATGTCCGCCGCGTCCTTCACGAGCTCGCCGGTGGCGATCACGCGCTTGTGATCGCGCGACAGCGTCACCGACTTCACGATGCCGATGTCCACGTCCTTGTACTTGATCTTGGTCTTGCCGGCTTCGAGCCCGTCGCCGCTGCGAAAACTGATCGTGACGGTCGGCCCCTCTTCGAGCACCGCCTTCACGGCGAGCCAGCCGCCGATCAGGAGCGCGACGATCGGCACCAGCCAGACGATCTGCATGCGCCAGCGCGACCCCGCCACTGGCTTGGCCTGCGGGAGATCAGGCAACGCGCCGCCAGGGCCGGAATCAGGCATGGTCGAACTCCACGGGGTCCCAGATGAGGCGCGGGTCGAAGGCGTTCGCGGCAAACATTGTCATGACCACGACGGCCCCGAAGGCGATGGCCGCGGGCCCGGCCTTGATCATCGCGAGCGCGCTGAACTGCACCAGCGCCACCAGCATCGTGACAACGTAAATGTCGAGCATCGACCAGCGGCCAACCAGCTCGATCATCCGGTAAATGCGCGCGCGCTCGCCGGGCAGCCATTGCGAGGCGCGCTGCGCCGACAATGCCAGATAAGCGAGGCCGAGTATCTTCACCATCGGCACGGCAATGCTCGCGATGAACACGAGCACCGCGAGCGGCCACGAACCCGACACCCATAGATACGCCACGCCGCTCATGATGGTGTCTTTTTGCGTCCCGAACAGCGAACTCGTGTCCATCACCGGCAGCACGTTCGCCGGGACGTACAGCACGATCGACGCGATGAGAAACGCCCACGTGCGCGACAGGCTCGCGGGCTTGCGCAGATGCAGCGGCGTCGCGCAGCGCGGGCACGCCACCGCGCCTGCGTGCGCCGGCATGCGCACCAGCAGCTCGCAGCAGTGGCACAACGCAATGCCGCAGGTCGCGCCTGTGAACCCGGGCAGCGGCGTTGCGCAACGCTCGGCACGCTCCGGCTGATGAGAATCCAGCAGCGAAGACATGGGCGCGATGCGGTGCCACACGGCGGCCACATCGAGCGACGCGCCCGCGCCGGCGAGCACGATCATCAGCGCGCCGAACGACCACAACGCGGTGCCGGTCACGACCGTGGCGATATGGGCGAGCTTGACGAGTGCGACCAGCAATCCAAGGATCAGCACTTCGGTCATGCCCCACGACCGCGCGACGCCCATCACGCGAAACACGATGTTCGCGCGCCACGGCTTGCGCCCGAGCGCGAGCGGCACGAGCAGCCACAGCAGCGCCACGATCTGCGTGGCGGGCATCACCATCGTGGTGATGAACACCAGGCCCGAGATCGGCCACATGCCGTCGCGGTACAGCATCTCGACCGAGCCCCACAGCGTCGCTTGAACGACATGGCCGTTGACCGCGAGGCCCACGATCGGATAGAGGTTGGAAATGGCGAACAGCAAGAGCGCCGCCGCCGCGAGCGCCAGCGAACGCGTCCCGCTATCGGCATGATCGCGTTCGAGCTCCGCGCCGCAGCGCCCGCAGCGCAGCACGCCGCCATGCGGGCAAGGCGCGCGCCGCTGCAGCAGGTCGCACTCGTGACACAAGAGCAAGCCTGCTGGCGGTTGATGGTGATCGCTATCGGAACATTCAGAACAATCGGACTCGGCTCTCATGGCAGCGTACCCGCTCAAGCGTCCGGATCCTCGTCGAGCACGGAGCGCACAGCGTCGATCAGGTCCGATTCGTCGAACGGCTTGCACAGATAAGCCAGCGCGCCCCCTGCGCGCGCCTGCGCGCGTACGCGCGGCCCGTCGTAAGCCGTGATGACGATGACGGGCAGACCGGAGCCCGAGAGGCGCTGTTGCACGTCCAAGCCACTCAGCCCCGGCATCTGGAAATCGAGAATCACGCAGACCGGCTCGTACCGGGGCGTTGCCTGCAATGCCTCAAGAAAGGCCTCGCCGCTCGTGAAAGCGACGGCCTCGATGCCCGCGGACTTCAATAGACGCCAAATCGCACGCCCAACCGATTCTTCGTCGTCCACGATCGCCACAGATTGACTCGAAGCGCTCATTCGATTCACCAGGACGAAGCCGGTCCGGGCATTGGTCGCTTCCGAGCCATCAACGCCTGACGATCTGCGGCTAGATGTAGGGTCGTGGCCGCGCATCGGCATACATAGCCTGCTGCGCGGCGCACCTGACTGCTTCGCTACTTCGCGTGAGCGGCCGCTTCAGCAGGCTGGACCGAGATGGCCAGCGCTTCCGTGTACACCGCCTCGACCTGGTCACCCTTCTTGATATTCGCCAGTTGGGCGGGGTCTTCGACCATCACGTCGACGGTGTTACCCTCAGGCCCCTTGAGCGTGACGGTCTTGCTCTTCGGGTGGACAGCCATCACGTTCGCCACGACCGTTACTTGCCGGGCGACCGAACCGCCGGGCTTCGCACCGCTTGCCGCGCGCTCCATCGTCGGCGCCGGCGCATCGACCGAAGCCGCGCCGCCTCCGCCCTTCTTCAGGCTCAACGAGAGGGCCTCGCGATACGTCGCGGTGACCTTGTCGCCAATCCTGAGTTGGTCGAAATTGCGAGCTTCCTCGCCAACCTGAACTTCAATGGTCTTGCCGTCGGCGCGCTTGAGCCTGACGACGCGTGTCGCGGGGTCGACGTTCAGCACCTCCGCCGTCACCGTGTGCACGCCCATGACCTTAACCTTGCCCGGCGCTTTCGCCACGGCCACATCACCCTGGCCCTGTGCGCATACCAGTTGAGCGACACCCATGAGCACCGCGGCGGCCACCAGTTTTAACTTCGGCATGGATCTCTCCGTCTTACAGATTGAGCTTCGTTACTTTGGCGCCCGACAGCGATGCGTCCGCCATCAGCCCCGTGTTGGTCATCACGAACGCCAGCACGGGCGCCGTTGCGGTTGACGTGTCGAGCCTGCCGTTCGCCCCCACCTTCACGAGCGAAACCTGCACCTCGCCGCCGACCGACCAGCCTGCCGAATTGCGGAATTTGTCGAGCGCTTCCTGCGTCATGAACAGGTAAACGATCGCTGTCGACTGCGCGCCCGCCTGGAATCCGAACGACGCCGCCGCCGTGCTGTAATAGCCGGAGGTGATACCGCCGACGCGCAACGAACCTTCGCCATACGCGGCGCCGGCAATGAAGGCGGCCTTGACGACCGACGGGAACGCGAGCACGCCGCGCGACTTGGTCACCAGTTCCTGAGCGCCAGGCACCGTCGCGTACAACCTCGACATCGTGCTGTCCACCGCGGCGTCGATCTGCTGGCGCTTCAACGCGTCGGTGGTTTCGCTCTTGCCGCTGCTGGTGGTCGTGCTGCAACCCGTGACGGCCATACTCACCGCAGCGGGCATCAGCGCAGCCCTAAGCACAAAAGTCCTTCGATTCATTAGCGTCCTCCGATTGGCTTAAAAAGCCCCGCAACGCACGTATCAGTCACGGAGCCGGCATCTCATGCCGCCGCTACTGTGGTCCTATGATGGCAAATGCAACCGAAAGGACCTATCGGACCTTGGTCCTACATCTGCCCGACTTACTTGATCGTGTAGCCGCGCCCTTCCATGCAGGCGGCGAAGGCGCGATTGAAGGTATCCATGGCGCCCTGCGACTGCGCTTGCGCGTTGGCTTGCGCGTTGCGCTGGTTCTGACGCGCCCGCGCGCCGCCGACCATCGTGCCGCCAACGGCGCCAATGGCCGCGCCCTTGCCCGCATCGCCCGCGATCGCGCCGATCACAGCGCCGCCCGCCGCGCCGCGCGCGGCGCC
>NZ_CADIKL010000061.1 GCF_902859945.1 Paraburkholderia caffeinitolerans
CCTACTCATCAAGCCGATGACATCGCCGCACTTCTACCGCATCGATGGGTGCCTGCCGCCGCCTGATTGACGGCAATTTAGGCTGAGGGGTGCCTTTGCCGGGCGCTTACCCTTTGGCCAATCGCGTTCGCGAACTGGTTGCCGCTAGCATCTGCAGGCGTGCAGTCGAATACGCCGACAAGGAGCTGAAGGCCGGTCGCATCAGCCAGCGCATGCACCGGCACCGATGCAACATCGCACGCCTCGATCAGGGGCGTCATACCTTCGAGTATGGCAACCGGATGGCGCGCGCCCTCGCAGAACGCAACGTGGAGGCGCTGCTCAAGGTGCTGGACACTTCCGACGAACACAACCGCGCCAGCAAGACGGCGTTCGAGGAAGTGCTCGGCGTGAAGCTGCTACGTCTGCGCCCCGCCGCTCGTCGTCGCGCAGTGTTCCTGCTGTGCGGCCACAACGAGATGCAGCAGGCGCAGTGGGAAGCGCAGGCGGCGCAGCGCAAGGCCGAGACGGAAGCCAAACGCGATCTGGAGGACGCCCGGAAGGCAGCCACACAGGCTCGTTACAAGGGCCCGGACGACGCTGCGATGTCAGGCGTTGAGCATGTCGATCGCGCGATCCGTGAGGGCTACTCGACGATCCGTAGCTATCGCCGCGGTGCGTCTATCAGGTACGTCCTCGCACGCGGGGAGGAGCGCACGGCGCGCCGGCTCAGTGCGAAAGATGGCACGCTCGACTATGCGCGCGCGGTTCTCGGCACCTTGGCATCATAGGAGGCAGACATGCGATTCGAACGTGAACCGCGAGCGGAAGGCTATAACTGGACCGCCCGCAAGGAAGCACTTTTCCTGCGCCGGGAGGCGCGTGAGGCAGAGAAAATCGCGCGGGACTATCCGCTGTTCGTGGGGCAGTTTCAGCCGCGACCAACGCTGCCAGTGGATGATGAGCGCAAACGTCGCGAGCGCATGCTGCTGGAAAGCGAGCAGCGGTGGCGAGATCTGCAGGCGCGTTTCTGGCGGCAGGCGCGTCACGCGTATTTTGCGTGTGTGCCTGAGATGCGCGCGGCGATCATCGTCGAATGGAACCAGTGGAGTGGTCCCGCGAGGCCGCTGTACTTCACCTATATCGTCGAGAAGCACAACGGCGTGGGCGAAGAGCGAACCCGTCGACTTCGTGAGAGCGAGGCGGCCATGCTTGCCCGTATCCGGGAGCGCGAAAAATCTCAGGCAACGTTGTTGATGGCCTGAACCCTTGAACGAACCGGCGCGTATGCGCCGGTTTTTTTTTCGTCCCCACACACCGGACCACGCCTGAAAGCTACCGCAAATTGCCGAGCATTGCGCGGTCGCGCACGCGTGCGCACGCCTAAACTGGCTTCTGTTACCCGCGTCCATGACGCATCGAACCGCCGGCCCGTCCGGCAATTCAACCCGCCTGGAAGGGACCCCGTCCCGGTTCTGGCGCGGCGTCTCCCGGGCTTCCCCAAAAAGGAAATGCCCATGAACCAGCAACCTGTCGCCGTGACGATCGCGCAGCTCGAATGCGCGATCAATCACTGGCGCGACCGTCGCCCGGCAGCCGATGAGGATAAACCGGTGCTTTGCGCGGAAGCTCGCGTACTGGCAGACGTCTACGGCCTTCTGATCTATAGCGGCGCCCCGAGCGTAGAGTATTCGACGCTTAACGCCATGCAGCGTGACGCCCTCGCGGCCGTCCTGCGCTAACCGCCTCTTCGCGCCAACGGCGCATCGTTCGCCGCTAATGCGGCAATCCACTACACCCTGTCGGGACAACGCTCCCGATAGGGGTGTTGCTCGCACAGGGTTTTCTTCTTCAAGGAAACTCTCATGCAAGTCAACGCTTCCCAGCTCAACGCACTGCTCACCGCCTACGTTCCGAAGCGCCTTCCGGTGCTGATCACGGGCCGCCCGGGCATTGGCAAGAGCGATATCGTGGCCCAGGTCGCCGACACGGTCGACCACGATCTGATGATCAGTCATCCGGTCGTCGAAGACCCGACTGATTCGAAGGGCCTGCCGTTCGCGGCGGCCGATGGCATGTCCGCACGCTTCCTGCCGTTTGGCGATCTGGAGCGCGCGCTGCAGCCTCGCAAGCGTCCGTTGATCTGGTTTCTCGATGATCTCGGACAGGCCTCGCCTGCGGTGCAGGCCGCGAAGATGCAGCTGCTGCTCGCCCGTCGCATTGGCGAGCACAAGTTGCCCGATAACGTCACGTTCCTCGCGGCGACCAATCGCCGTAACGACAACGCCGGCGTGAGCGGCATTCTCGACCCGTTGATCTCGCGCTTTGCCACCGTGGTGGAGCTCGAAGCGACGATCGAGGAATGGACCGCATGGGCCGTCGCGAACGACATAGCGCCGGAACTCATCGCGTTCCTGCGTTTCCGCCCGGATCTGCTGTCGGTCCAGAAGACGTCACGCGACATCGAAGCGACGCCGAGCCCCCGGAGCTGGGGCTTCGTCGCCAGAACGATGGGCGTGGTGCCGAAGGACCTGGAGCTGATCTCCCACGCCGGTTCGGTGGGCGAGGGCGCGGCAACCGAGCTTCTGGCGTTTGTCCAGATCTACCGGCAGTTGCCGTCGCCGGCAGCGATCCTCGCCACGCCTGATGTTGCTCCGATTCCGGACGCACCGTCGGCGCTCTATGCGATCAGCGCGGCGCTGGCGATGTACGCGAACGAAGGCAATTTCGAGCGTGTCGTCACCTACACCGAGCGTTTGATCGGCGCAGGTCTGAGCGAGTTCGCCGCGTTGCTGGTCACGGACGCGTTGCGCAAGACGCCCGACATCGCGAACACGCATGCGTTCATCAAGGCGCAAGGCGGTGCGATCGGCAAACTGATTCACGGCTAGCCGGATGCGTTGAGGAGAGCACCATGTTCCACAACGCGCGTCGCGCCCAGTTCTATCGTCTTGTTTCCGAGACGTATGTATTGAGCGAGTCTCAACTGCTTCGCATCGTCCGTGCAAAGGGCGTCTGGTCGGCCCGGTATTGCGCGGCTGCGCTACGTCACCTGCATCGTCTCGCCCCCCTTGATGTCACCCAGGGGCGGCCGTTCGCGCAAGCGCGACGGCTCGCGCGGCGCCATTACGGCGTTTGATCCGCTTCGCTGTCTGTACCGAGGGGCGTTGCATCGCCCCATTCCCACTTCTTCGTTGTTCCGGACCGCGTCCTTTACGCGGTCCGCGTCGCTGTTCCCTTTCCCGATTCATTCCTTTTCATATTCTTTCTGGAGTCTCTCCATGAACATCACCGATATCCAATCGCGCGTCATGCTTTGCTCGGTCACCATCTCGTCGTGGGTCGCACGACGCTTTGACGAGAAGGTCACCGAGGAGGTCGAGACCCGTCACGACACGAAGGGCATCGGCCGATTCAACAAGCGCCTGCTGCCCGAAAACGCCCCCAGCTTCAAGGAGGTCGTGTCGCTTGGCGGACGTATCCGTCGCTACTTCTATGACCACACGCTGGAGTACAACCAGCTTTCGGTGCGTCTGCTGCCAACCAGTATCTACATGGAGTTCTCGGCGCAGATGCGAAAGATGAAGGACGAGTTCGACCTCGCCGTGCAGGTCTTCCTGACCGACTACCTGGACCTCAAGGAACAGGCACGTCAGGAAATGAATGGCCTGTTCAACGAGGCGGACTACCCGACGCTCGCGCAGCTTGGCGAGAAGTTCGGTGTGCGCATGGCGGTCCTGCCGTTCCCGGACGCCAGCCAGTTCGGTGTCGATCTGCCCGAGGACGTGCTGACGAGCCTGCGCTCGGAGATTGACCAGCACGTCATGCGCTCGATTGACCACGCGAATCAGGACATCGTTCACCGTCTCTACGATGCCGTGTCCGCGATGGCCAACCGGCTGTATGCGGCGGGTGGTGTGCGCATCGATGTGGCTGACAACGTGCGCGAGCTGTGTGGACTGCTGCCGAAGCTGAATTTCAGCAACGACCCGCAGTTGAACCACATCCTCGAACAGGCAAACCGTCACCTCGCCGTGCACACCGGGGTCGACCTGAAGGAATCCGAGGTGCTTCGCTCCCAGGTGGCCGCCAAGGCAACCGAGATCGAGGAGCTGATGGAGGCCTTCATGGGCGGCAAGCCGCAGGTTGCGATGCCCAAGCCTGGCCAGGCACCGCAACTGCGCATCGCTGCGTGAGGTGAGCATGGATCCCCGTATCTCGAAACAGCGTTCCGCGCTCGTGATGGACCAGCCGTTCTTTGGCGCGCTGGCACTGCGTCTGAAGGTGATCGAAGATGCGGCATGCAAGACGTTCTGGGTGGACGGGGAGTCGCTGGGTTACAACCCGGCGTATCTCGACACCCTGAACGATCTGGAATGCCGCGGCGTGCTCGCGCACGAAATCCTGCACGTTGCCAACGGGCACTGCTTCCGGCAGGGGCCGCGTGACGCTGACCGGTGGAACGACGCGTGTGACTACGCAATCAATCCGATCGTGAAGCAGGCCGGGATGGTCCTGCCAAAGGGGCACCTCGACGACGCGCGCTTTCATGGCAAGTCGGCTGAGGAGATTTACGCGGTCCTCACGCAGGAGGCGAGGCAAAAGGAGAAGGAGAAGTCTGGCGGCAAACCCGGTGCTCAAGCGCCGGGCGGCCAGCAGGCTCCCGCGAACGGCGCGAACACACCGTCAGCGGCTCCCGAGCCCGATGCACCGTCCTCCTGCGGCGAGGTCCGCCCCTATCCGGGGCCGGACAAGCCCGTGAAGGAAGCCGAGTGGAAGGTGGCCACGCTTCAGGCCGCGAAAGCGGCAAAGATGCGTGGCAAGCTTCCCGGTGGCATGCAGTCGATGGTGGAAGCGGCAGCAGAGCCGTCGGTGGACTGGCGTGCGATCCTGATGCGCTTCGCGCAGCAGGTGACCAACGACGACTACAGCTTCGCGATGCCCAACCGCCGTTACCTGCATCTCGGGTTCTACCTGCCATCGTTGCATTCGCCGGCAGTCGGTGACGCGGTGTTCGTACGTGACAGCAGCGGCTCGGTATTCGATGAGACGCAGGCGCAGTTCGCGGCCGAGATCATCCACGTGGCCGAAGTCGTGCGCCCCGCGCGGCTCATCGTGATGGACTGCGATACGCGCGTCACGCAGGTGCAGGTCTTTGAGCGGGGTGACCCGATCGAGCTTGCGCCCGTGAAGGGCGGGGGCGGCACGGCGTTCACGGATCCGTTCCGTCGTCTGGAGGAGGAGGGCATCAATCCGGCTTTCCTCGTCTATCTGACGGACATGGACGGCAGCTTTCCCGGCGTGCCGCCGTCGTATCCGGTGCTGTGGGCGTCGACGACGCCCCTTCGTCGGGCGCGTCAGGCACCTTTCGGCGAAATGGTGGAGGTGATCATCTGACCACCCAGTCTTTTGCAACCGCCCGGCTCGATTGAGCCGGGCTTTTTTTTCCATACGTGGCTACCCGGACCAACCAAACCCTTCAAGACCGCCGAAAAGCTTCACAAAAACTGCACCATTCCGGGTTTAAGCGTTTAGGCGCCTAAACGCGATCGAGGCGGATACCAGCCTGCGTATCTGGCGCGCAGGCCTCAGGAAAATGCTGCCGAATATCACTACCCTTTTGCCCGGTCAGCGTATCGGGCGGCCCGGAACAATACCAGCATGTCCGATGCCGCCGAAAACCCACTGCTCAAGTTCAACCGCCTCGAAGAGAGCGCGGTCAAGATGTTCTTCGCGTCGCTCGCGCCGTTGCGTGAGTTTCTCGACGCGCCGGACATCGCGGAAGTGATGGTCAACAACCCGAAAGACGTCTGGATCGAGCGTCGCGGGGTGCTCACGCGCGTGCCCCTCGAACTGAACCCTTCGACGCTCTCCGGTGCGATTCACTCGCTCGCCTCGTCCGTTGAAAAGTCGGCGAAGGCCGGCACGGCCCAGGGGATTCTGAACGCGGGCCACGGCAACCTGCGTATCGCTGCTGTCATGCGTCCTACCGCGATTGACGGCGACGCATTGAGCATCCGGAAGCACCGTGACAAGCACCTCTCGCTCAACGACTACGTGCAGGCCGGTGCATTTTCGCGCGCTCGCGCGCGGGAAGACCTGGACGTCGAATTCTTCCGTCCCGGCATCGAGAACGACGAACTGCGTCAGGCGTTACGCGAAATCGTTCGCGGGAAGAAGAACATCCTCGTGGCCGGCGGCACCTCGTCGGGGAAAACAACACTGCTCAATGCAATGGGCGCCGAGATACCCGACGAGGATCGCGTGATCACCATCGAGGACACGATGGAACTGAAGCTGCCCGTGCCAAACAAGCTGCGGCTTCTCTCGAACACCGACACAGGGGTTTCGACCCAGATGCTCGTGGCGCTGTGCCTGCGCTTTCGGCCCGACCGAATCCTCGTAGGCGAAGTCCGCGCTGGTGAGGCCTACGACTTCATCCAGGCACTCAACACCGGCCATGACGGCGGACTGGGCTCGATTCACTCAAGCGATGCGCGCGGCGGCCTGCGCCGTCTTGAGAGTCTCGCGATGCTTGGCGTGCCCTCCGGCACGCGCTGGGACATCTCCGACCTTCGCCAGAACATCGCCAGCTGCTTCAACTATGTCGTGCACCTGAAGCGCACGGGCGAGATGCGCCACCTCTCCGAAATCCTCGAAGTCCGGGGCTATGACAACGGGGACTACATCCTCAAACGCGTTTTCTAAACCACTGGAGTGGACCAACGATGAAGCAGTACCTCGCATCTTTCCTTCAACATGCCACGCGCCGAGCGCGTTCGGCGTGCTCGCGCCTGTTCAGCCGTCGCGAACTGCGCACAACGATGATTGCGGCTGCGCTTAGCGCGATTGCTCCGGTGGCATCCGCCACGTCAACCGACCTCAGCGATCTCGGTCCAGCAACGGACGCCATCTGCCTGATCTCGAACTACATCAGTGGTCCATGGCTCTTTTGTATCGGTCTCGTGGTCATGATCATCGCCTTCATCGCGATCGCGAACTCGGAAAGCACGCTCGGCAAGGTGCTCGGCAGCGTGTTCGTAGGTGTCGGTCTTGCGGCTTGTGCGATTCCGGTGCTCAAGGACCACTTCAAGATTTCCTATGTCTGCACGTAACCGGGTCAAGGTCAGCCGCGGGCTGTCCCTGCCTCGCCAGATTGGCGGGGCGGACCGGTTGCTCGCGCAGGCCAATGCGTTCATCACGCTGCTGCTCTGCTACGCGTGCGGGTTTGATCTCGTGAGCTCGATCGGTTTCATCGGCCTCGGCATGGGGATGCACTTCTTCCTGCGCTGGATGAGTTCGCGCGACCCATGGTGGCGTCTGGTGATGCTCGTCTACAACCGTTACCCGGACGTTCATGAGCCCACGCCGGGCGGGAAGTGGTCCGCGCGCTTCCGGCGCCCCTACGGTTTCGATCAGGATCTGTCATGCTGAAGCCAGGAAAGCGGCGTGCCCTCGCACGCCGGCCCATACAGGAAATCGCCCCCTGGGCGACCATGGTCACGCCGGACCTGGTTCTGGACAAGGACGGGTCCCTGCTGACGTCGTTCACGTTCGATGGCGTCGACGCTGATACGCCGAACAAAAGCGACATCACCGCGGCACGCAACAACCTCGATAACGCCTGCAAGAATTTCGACCATCGTGTTACGGCGTGGTGGCGGCTTTCGCACCGCAGGGTGAAGGGCGCGATCGACGGCGAGTTCGCGTCACCGCTGGATACACGGCTGGACGCGATCAACCGGCAGAACATCGGCAGCGGGAAGTACTTTCGCAACACGCACTCGTTGTCGCTTGCCTTCACGCCCGAGACCGGCTTCAACAAGTTCTTCGAGAAGGTCGGCTACCACCTGAAAGTCGGCGGCAAGTCCATGCCACTCGCTGTCTTCGAGGCGATCCGGGACCAGGTGCTCACGCGCAACGCGTTCGCCTTTGACATTGATCAGTTGACTGCCGACATTCGCCGCTTCGAGGGTTTGCTCGATGCGTTTCGTGGCAGCATGGGTCGGCTCAAGATGAAACGGCTGGAACTGCAGATCGCTCTTGCGCACCTGCACCAGACAGCCAATCCCTCCGTGCCACCGCGGCGCGTGCGCTATCCGGTCACGATGCTCGACACGCACCTGACCGAATCGTTTGTCACGTATGGTGCCGAGCATCTCCTGTTCGAATCGGCGCATGGCAAGCGATTTGCCAAGATCATCGCGGTGAAAGAGTGGCTTGGCTTCCAGGAAGCCGCGCTCGACGTGCTCTGCGACGTGGACGCGGAACTCGACATCTGCGTGATGTACCGGTTCCTGAGCACAAGCCGCGCGGAAGCGTTCATCAAGTCCGTGCGCAAGTTTTTCAAGGCGGCGGCAATTAACCCGTGGGCGATCCTGAAGCAGTTCTTCGCCAAGGAAGAGCAGCAGAACGACAAGGGGCGCGAGACGCTGGCCGACGAAGCTGAAGATGCGCTCAAGAAACTGACCGCCGAGGGGGCGCAATACGGGTTCGCGAACATTTCCGTCCTTGTCTACGGTGACACGGTCGAGGAGTGCGACCAGGCGACCTCCGACGTCGTCGGGCGACTGAGCAATGCGGGCTTCGGGCTCGTTCTGGAAAAGGACAACCTCGGTGCGGCCTGGGCGTCGACGCTTCCAGGCCGCTGGGACCAGCAAAAGCGGTTGCAGTTCGTCGAAACGGCTGCCGTCTCGGATGTGGCGCCCGTGCGCGGTGTACCGGAGGGGCCTGAGGTCAACGAATGGCTCACGCAGCAGTTCGGCCGCAAGACCGGCGCAACGACGATCCTGCCCACGCGTCACCGGACCCTGCAGCGCGTCGTCCTTCATCACCCGGGCGGACGCTCGCATCTGCTGGTCGTGGGCCCGAACGGCGCGGGCAAGACCATGCTGCTGAACTTCCTGCTTTCCCAGATGGCGCGGCACGACGCGCGGCGCATCCGCTTCGACAAGGAACGCTCGACCCGGATCCCGACGGTCCTTTCGGGCGGACGGTTCATCGACGTGACAGGACGCTACGAGGCGGCAACGCCGATCAACCCCTTGTCGCTGCTCTCGGACGAACGTCATTACGCGTATGTCGCGACGTGGGTCCAGATGGCGATCGAAGATGATGCTTTCAAATGCACGCCGACGCAGGAGCGCGAGATCTTCGAGCGTGTCGCGATGCTCGCAACGGGCTACGGCCACGAGTACTGGACCCTGTCGTTCCTCACCACGCTGCTGTCGGCCGAGTTGCGTGAACGGCTGCGTATCTGGACGAAGGGCGAAAAGAACGGGAACTTCTTCGACCACGTCGAAGACGCCTTCTCGCTCTCGGACAACCTCTCGATCGAGTGCGGGGACCTGTTCCAGAACAACCCGGAAGCCGCGCTCCTCTTTACCGACTACGCGTTCTACCGGATCTCGCAGTGGCTGGACGGCAAGCGCTTCACGGTCATCGAGGTCGAGGAATGCGGTTTCTTCTTCCTGTACCCGCGCTTTTATGCGCGACTCGAACTGTGGGCAGTAACGATCCGGCGCCTGAACGGCACGCTCGCGCTCGCCACACAGTCGCTCAAGCAGCTTGAGCGGGTCGCGAACTTCGAGGTGCTCAAGGAGCAGTTGCAGAACATCTTCTATCTGGCCAACCCCGACGCGCGAAGCAACATGAAGCTGTACGGCGACGTGTTCGGTCTGAGCGAAGGACAGATCGACATGATCGTCAATGCGATTCCGAATCGCGATTACCTGTGGGTGACGCCCACGCAGACCCGCATGCTGCAGGCGAGCTTCGACAAGGAAACGCTCGCCGCTTTGCGCGCAGATGGCCGCGCGCAAAGCGTGCTCGACCGGCACTTCACATCCGGTGACGACAACTGGGCCGACAACTACATGCGCGAAATGCTTCTCTCTGATTGAGGAACCCAAGCAATGAAAAAGACCCTGTTTCGTGCCGTGGTCACTACGGCAACACTTCTGTGCATCTCCTCGGCGGCACGCGCCCAGCTCGTCGTGTTCGACCCAACCAACTTTGCACAGAACGTGATCACGGCTGCCAAGGCGGTGAAGGGCGAGATCTACCAGGACACCAACATCGCCTACCAGTACCAGATGATGGCGAACCAGCTGCTGCAGGCCACCAACCTGAATCCGACCGCGATGAAGGCGCAGTACGACCAGATCACCGGCGACATCTCGAAAGTCTCGAGCCTGACGTCCACGCTTACCGAGCTATACGGGAGCCTGCAGCAGGGCTCGTCCTACATCACCCACGTGCAGAACCTCATTTCGACGTCCGGCAAGTCGCCGACCCAATGGATGTCGGACATGAGCGAGTTGTACAAGCAGGGCGATGCGACGGCGACCAACCTCTTCCAGATGGGCAATAACGTGATGCAGCACACGCAGACGCTCGCACAGCGCCGTTCCGACCTGCAGTCGCAGCTCTCGCTCACGCCGACCCAACAGGCGACGGCCGAACTCACAACGCACTACCTGGATATCGTCAGTAGCCAGAACTCCGACATGCTTCAGATGATGGCCGCCAAAACGCAGAACGACGCCCAGCAGCAGGCATCGACCAACGCCGCGTCGAAGGACCGGTTGTCGGCCGCGCAGTCCTTCACGGCTCAGCAGGCCGCCGAGCGCGCAGCATTTGACGCACTCCCCGACGGAAATTGAGGGGCAAGATGCGCTTTCGACAGTTCTGGGCTAGCCTCGCACTCGTGAGCCTCGGGCTTCTTGCATCATCCGCGTGGGCTGACGACTCCCCGGCGCTTGGGCAACAGATCACCGAGTCAACCGGCACAACGGTCACGCAATCGTCGTCGGGCAACGACACCTTTGGTTCGACGATGAACAAGGGCGAGATCGCTGCGGGCGCAACCAAGGCGGCGGCAAAAGCAGCATCCCTCTTTGCGGCAGCGATTCCGGCTGCGGTCACCGTCAGCCAGAGTATCAAGAGCGAGGCCGACAAGTTTGCCGCGGGCCTGGGCGTTATTACGCTGGTGCTGACGTTCATCCGGTATTCCGCCACCCGGGATCCCGTGTCTGCATGGGTGACGGTATTCGAGGAGATCGGGACGCTCGGCATCTTCGCGTCGATCTACGTGAGCTACCAGACCTTCGCACCGGGCTTTTACAACTGGTTCCAGACGCTTGCGAACATGATCCAGTCGGGCGCAGGGCAGGGTGTTTCGTCGTCCATGGCGGCTGCCGGCGGCGCAGTGATGGAGGCCGTGGTCAAGGCGTACAACGGCACGTCGTGGACCAACTATGTCGCCCTCACGATTTCGATGTTCCCGCTGCTTCTCGCCTACATCGTTCTGGTGATCACGAGCATCGTTTTCGCCTTCATGAACAACCTCGGGCTCATCCAGGCCGCTGTCGGGATTGTGATGGGCCAGATCGCGGTCGCGCTTGGATTTTCGTCGTACACGCGGGGCTACTTCAAGTCCTGGCTTGACTACATGGTTAGCGCGGGCATGTACTGCGTGGTTTCAGCGATCCTGCTCAAACTCGTTGCGACGTCGCTCAACAGTGCGATCGATGAAGCAACGTCCATGGGCCTTTCGACGGCCGAAGGCGCGTCATACGTCTTTGATCTTTCTCTCTTCGTCTTCCTGCTTTCGTTCGAAATTCCCAAGATGGCGGGGATGTTCGGCGGCGGTGCCAACGCATCGGGCTCGATGATGAAGAAGGCAGCCAGCGTTGCGACGGGAGGCATCCTGTGAGCGGCACAGCCCTCCATCAACCAATGGATGCCCCAACGCTGCTCGCCGCGCACGATCGCCGTGTCGCGCTTATCAGGCAGGCCGCCAACGAGGCAAGCGACGGCGACTACCGTTTGCGCTGGGGCGACCTGCTCGCGCGTTGTGCTGCATGGTTTTCGAGCCTGCCGTATTCGCCGGCACTCTATCGTGAACCGGGCGGGGCGTTCCGCTGCACCGTGGAAACGGCGTTTTACGCGATGCGGCTTGCCAGTGGACAGAAGTTCGGGACGAACCTTTCGTCGGAAAAGCGGCGGCACGTCGAACCGCAGTACAACCATGCGGTCTTCCTGGCGGCGGTCTGCTCGGGGCTCGATGAACCCTACCGGCACTTCGTTGTGCTTCGAAGCCGTGACGGTGCTGAATGGAATCCGGCCGGGCACGGCGCACTTGGACCGTGGCTCGCCGGTGACACCTATTCGGTTCAGCGCAGGCCGACGCCGCTGCCGATCGAGCGCATGCGCACCGCGCTCTTTGCGCAGAATCTCATTGGCCACGAACTGCTGGCATGGTACGAGGCGGAAGTGCTCGCGCAGCTCTTCGGGGCGATCAATCCGACGGTCGCGGCGCCGACTGGGGAATCGCTCGTGCACAAGGTCGTGCGCCAGGCCGTAGCGGTCGCCGCAGACTTTGACAAGAAGGCTCAACACGCGGTCTTCGAGGCGGTTCAGTACCCGGTGCCACCCGCCATCAACGTGGCAGCTGCCGTTCAGCCCGTCGTCACGCCCACGCCGGCGGCAACGCCAACCGCCGGGCCTGTACCAGCGGCACCAGTGCCACCCAGTGCGCCCGCTGCTCCGGCACCCAAGACAAGCGCACAACCGGTAGCGGAGGAGTCCAGCGCAGGCGTCAACACTGACGCGAAAGCGCCGACCGCTGGCGTTCCCGGGCCCACTGCAGGCGTCACCGTCGACGCAACGCCATCGCCTGTGCCTTCAGGCGAGACTGGCGAGCCGTCGCGATCAGCAGCCGTGTCGCCAGCACCCCGCGCGAAAGACGACTCACAGCTCGGCCTGCCGTTTTCTGGCGAGAAGCAGCCGCGGGCGTCCGTCGATCCGGCCGCCATTCGTCCAGCTGGACGTCCGGCCCCGGCGGCCGCGCCAGCGGGCTTCGATGAGGTGCTCGAAGGCCAGCCGAACATGATCCGGGAGTTCTTCCGTGCGCTAAGGGAGGACGTCGCAGCAGACAAGGCAAAGGTCAACTGGACCGATAAGGGGCTCGCGGTGTCAAAGCGTCTCGTTGGCAGCTATGGCGTGGCAAGTGACACGCTCGTTGAATATCTTCGCAAGCGCGGACTGCTTGTCGCAAACGTGCAGGCGGAAATCGTGCTCGCGCCGCGCGCCGGTGAACTGATCCTCGAACGGGGCGCAGAATGAACGCGACCACGAGTTACATCAACCATTTCCGGCCGATCTACGAGTTCCGCGCGACGATCTTCTGGCTCGCCGCGTTCGTGGTCCTTCCGTTCACTGGTATGCCGTACGGCTGGGCCTTCGGACTCGTCGCGCTGCTGCCCTTGCTGGTTCGCGGGCGGCAGGTGTGGAAGGCTCTCCGGTTTCGAATGGCGATTTCGACCAAGTGGCTGACAACGCTGCCGGTGCCCCGTTTGATGGCCGTCCAGAAAGCGATGCGCGACGAAAGCAACTCGATGTACCTCGGCACCGGATTCGAGTGGACGCAGAAGCATTGCCAGATCGCCCACGACATCCTGCGCATGCCGACCAGCGATATTCCAGGCCTGCCGAAGTGGCTGGGGAAGACCCGGCGTGGGCGCGAGATCGAGGCCGCGATCGAACGGCTCTTTGTCCCGGCCGACAGCATTCGCGACCGTGAGCCACAAGGGGTGTCGTGGATCCACGGCATGGAGCCCGACAAGGTCCGCGTGCCGTTTCACTACAAGGCGATGAGTGCGCACACCGCCGTCGGCGGCACCACCGGTTCGGGCAAAACCCGGACATACGAGGTCATCTCGACGCAGGTCATCCACTGCGGGGACGTGCTGATCGTCATTGACCCGAAGAACGACAAGGACTGGAAAGCGCGTGTCGAGCGTGAATGCGCGCGCATGGGTCGCAAGTTCCTGTACTTCAGCCAGGCGAAGCCCTCGGAGTCGATCCGCCTGAACCCGCTCGAAAACTGGTCACAGCCGTCCGAGATCCCGGGACGCGTCGCGCAGCTGATGGAGGAGGGACCATTCCGCGATTTCGCGTTCCTCTTCATCGACCGCGCGGTGAAGGGCGAACTGTATGTGGGCGACAAGCCGAACCTGCGCTCAATCCTGAAGTACGCACAGGCCGGTGTCGCAAAGCTTCTGGAGCGCAGCCTCGAACGCTTCTTCCGCGATGCGGGACTCGTGAACTGGGAGGAACTCGTCGCCACAACAAAAACGCAGATCGGCGGCAAACCCGGCAGCGTATCGAGCGTTGATGCGATGGTGTTGCTCTACAACGAACGATACGCGCACGAGGACCATGGGCACGAGGCAATCGACGGGCTCATCGCCACACACATGCACGATCGCGACCACTACACGCGGGTGATTGCCTCGGTGATGCCGTTGCTTCAGATGCTGGCCACCGGTGAGACGGGTCTCATGCTCGCGCCGAAGGTCGAGGACTTCGAGGACGAACGCGAGATCTGGGACATCGACCGAATCATCAAGCAGAAAGCCGTGCTCTACATGGGCTTCGACTCGCTCTCGAACAGCATCGTGCAGAAGGCAATCGCCTCGCTGGTACTCGCCGATGTGGCGGCCGTGTGCGGCGCCATCTACAACTTCTACAAGACCAACCCTGATGTCGTTCTGATCATCGACGAGGTGGCCGAGGCCATCAACGAACAGGTGATACAGATCCTGAACAAGGGGCGCGGCGCGGGCTTCAAGGCGTTCGTCGCATTCCAGACCCGCTCGGACCTGGAGGCCAAACTCGGAAACGCCGCGAAGATGCTGCAGGTTTTGGGCAATCTCAACAACCAGGTCATTCTAAGATTGGAAGACAGCGATACGGCACAGTGGTTCTCGGACAAGGTCGGCGAGACAGCGATCCGCAACCTCCAGATCTCCGGATCCACGAGCCGTGGCAGTGAAGGCCACATCGGCGAATTCAACGGTGGCATCACGCGTTCGCTGCAACTGGAAAAGGCACCGCTCATCCCGACTGCGCTCATCCAGCGGCTGCCCAACCTGCAGTACTTCATGCGCATCTCGGGTGGCGCTGTGTATCAGGGCCGTATTCCAATTCTGCAAAGCTAAATATAAAAGTGACTTCCACCGTGTTCAAGAAAATCATTCGCGACTACAAGCTCTCGGGCCATCTCGTGCCGGTGTTCACACTCGCACCCGAACTGGAGCTCGCGTGCTCGCGTCTGGCCGACTTCATCGGCGAGCGGTTCATGGGCGAGAGCGAACCGCTCATGCGCGAAATGCTCGAGGACGGACTGGCTGCGTACAAGCGCGTGCGCAAGACCGGCGAGCCGCACGTTGCATTCATGCAGGGGCTCTTTAGCCGCTCGCACCTTCTGTACGCCCGTCGCTACGTGGCGCGCCAGGGCGATCGCCTTCACATCTGGTCGCCGATGTTTGAACCTGTGACTGTGTTCGAGGCGCGCTTTCCGGATTGCACCACCGAGATGGTCGACGAGGCGTGCCCGGAACGCATCACGCACAAGACCGCCGCTTTCCAGCTTGCGGCGCGCGCGCTCACCGGCGAGGGCTTCCGTCTCTACTTCGAGGACTACGATGTCGCTCACAGCTACCCTGATAGCGCTGCTGTCGGGACTTGACCCGGCCGACGCGCAGCGCGCGCTCACGACGGCTGCGGCGCAGGATGACCCTGCTGCGCCCGCGCCGCGTGAGTTCGCGCGCGGGCGAGGCGCCCGGGCGTACGGCCTTGCCCTTGTGATCGTGCGAAATCCGGCCCGTTTCTGGTTTGGTGTTGCGGGCCTGATCGCGTTCCCGGCCTACCTCATTTTCCGTGTTGGAGCGTGGCTCTATGGCTAGCAGCAGGTTCGTCCGGCATGTGAAATGGTGGTTCTTCGTTGTGCCACTGCTCGCAAGCGTCCTACTCCCAATCATCCCGGACGATGGCCTCTTCGCGATCAGTGACGCCGAATCGCAGTCGGCAGTTCAGGCGCTCGGTGACGAGCGTGCAGAGACTTCCGTCGACAAGACGAACGTGTTGTTTCGCCGACTTTTCGTGACCACCGGCGCGGTCGCGGCGACACTGAGGGGCGGCGGCGACGGATTCGACGCGGATGGCACACGAGACTTCGCGCGGGGCTGGGCGCGGCACTTCTGGATGCAGACCTATCGTGCGCTTTACCGCGCGGTGGTGATGAAAGCGTGGCTCGCTGGAACGATTGTGCTGTGTATGGCCGCGTGGGTGGACGGCACGATGCGGCGGCGGATCCGCGCGGCCGCTGCGGGATTTGCCAGCCCGCTTTCCTTCCATCTGGCAATGCACGGCGTGCTTGTCGTACTGGGCTGCGCGTTTGTCGTGCTTGTCCTGCCGGTGTCGCTCATCGCGCAGTGGTGGACGATCCTCGCGATCTTCCTTCCGCTGTTGCTCTGGATCGTTAGTTCTTCCGCCTGAAGCGTCAGTCTTCCCCTCCCTGTTCCCGAAAAGCTCACGAAAAACGTGAGCTTTTTGCGTTTAAGCGTTTAGGCGCCTAAACGAGACCACTTCGTCGCTGGCGCGCGCGCGACTGCGGCCGGAAAGCCACGTTATTTCCACGCGTTTTGCCCGCGAGCATCACGCCGTCCCCGGAACAATAAGCAGATGCCGCGCGCTGGTGCGCGTGCAACTTTCACAGGGATCGAAACCATGAGCACCAACAACGCAGACACTGTTCTCGTCGACGAAGCGGCAACGGACGAAGGCACTCCTCTCGCGACGACGCAGGTTCCCGGCAGCCAGGTGGCCGAAGCGTCAATCGCAGCCAGCGTCCCCGGCGTGACGGATGGCGCAGACGACGGTGAGCTGGAGAACGAGCTCCAGCAAATGGAGAGCGACGCGACCACGCTGCAGCGCGAAGGCATGATCACCGAGTCGGAAGCCGACGACAAGCGTGAGCAGGTCGAGCGCACGCGCCGTCTCTTTCGTGACCTGCCCCCCGCCGAGCGCGCCGCGATTGTCCGCCGTCGACGCGAGATCGGACGTCAGTTGCTGGACAAGCAACTCTCGGGTGCTGCGATCGTGCCTGCGGCGGTGCGCCTGAACCATACTCGCCTGCGGCCCCTTTTCGAGCAATGGTGGCCGTATCTGAACCGGATGAGCCTGAACATCCAGCGCTTCGGCAATTCGACCTTCGGCGAGCGCGACAAGGAAACCGTGGACACCTGGTTTGAAAAGCAGGTGAAGGCGCTTGAGGCATATGTGGACGAGCAGCTTCAGGTAGCTGATGGCTTCCGCGAACGCACCGAGCGCGAAATGACTCAGCGCGGCGACATCGTCTTCCGTCCCGCGGTCACCAAGCCCTCGCTGGAGATCACGGTGGAGGCCTACTCGCGTTTCTCCATGCGCGTTCTCTCGGTCATCACGCGCTTTGACCGGGTGATGGACAACTTCGATTTTCTGGTCTGGAACGGCGTACGCGACCAGTCCGACATTGATGAGGAAACCGGACGGTTTCTTCGCAAGTTCCATCCGGTTGGCGTACGCGGGTACATGACCCACCTGCGCCTGATGACCACGGTTCGCGGCCTCTGAGTATTGAACCATGCTCGACGGTCTGAACCCCCGGCAGCTCGAAGTCGCGCAGGCACAGCGGCATTGCCTGGCTGTGGCGTGCCCCGGCGCTGGCAAGACGAAAACGATCGCGTCCAAGGCGGCCTCGCTGCTGGCTGCGCCCGGCAGCCGCGTCGGGGCCGTGACCTTCAGCAAGGACGCGGCAAAGGAGTTGCGCGATCGCATCCTCACCCTCGCTGGCGCGGGAGCCAGGGCGCGGCTGATCGCGGGCACGTTTCACTCGTTGGGATTCCGGCAGATCGGGCGACCGGGTGGCAAGCGCCGCGACATCGCGTCGGATGGCGACCGCATCGGCCTGCTGATGCGCGTACTTGCCGAGACGGGGCTGAACTGGAAGGTGGAGGAAGCGGTGCCCGTCATCGAGCAGATCAAGACGGGCATCACGCACGCAATCGAGGGCTCCCCCGAGGCGATCCTGTATGAAGCCTACGAGGACGCGCTCGCGCGCAACGGCAAGATCGATTTCCAGGACATGCTGCGTCTCGCGATCGCGGGCATGGAATCCGGGGACATTGAACCTTACGCGTTCACCGATCTGCTGGTTGATGAGTTTCAGGACACCGACCCGCTGCAGTACCGTTGGGTAGAACTGCACGCGGCCGCGGGCGCGCGCGTCACGGTGGTGGGCGACGATGACCAGAGCATCTACGGGTTTCGCGCAGCGATGGGGTTTCACGGCATGGAGGGCTTCGCCACGAAGTTCGACGCACAGCGCGTCGTGCTCGGGAGCAACTACCGCTGCCGCTCCGAGATTCTCGCGGCGGCCGACCGTCTCATCCAGCACAACACCGACCGGATTGCGAAGGTGCTGCATGCGGAAAAGGGCGCCGGCGGCATCGTCGTGGCGCGGCGGTTCAACGACGAATACGAGGACGCAGCGGCCGCCGTCGAGGCGCTGAAACCGTTACTGGCCACCGGCCAGTCCTGTGCCATCCTCTCCCGCACGAACCGCGTGCTGGACCCGATTGAATCGGTGTGTCGCTCGTATGGCGTGAAGTACTACCGCGCCTCGGGACGCTCGGTACTCGACCAGCCGGAGGGCGCACTCTTGTGCAACCTGCTGCAGATCGTGCAGCGTGTGAAGCTAAACGGACTGGACGCGGTGCTGGGCTACGCCGGTATGAGCACGCGTGACCTCACGGCGTTGCACAACGCGATGGGCGCGACGCTCGTGCAGAAGCAGAAGAAGGATCTGGTGGCGCTCGGCCTGAACGAAGAGACGGCAACCGCCTACCGCGGCTTCATGAAGCGGCTTACCGAATGGCAGGGGCTGTGCGAGCGGCAGTTCTGGTCGCTGGCGCTCGAGGGCGTGCGTGAATGGATGATGCTGTATGTGCGAAAGGAAGCGGCGGAGCGCGCGATCGTCGCGACCTACGACGTGATTTCACGTCTGAATGGCTCGTTCAGCGAGCGCATCGAATTCCTGAAACGCGCCAACAATGAGCCCGCTCCCGATGCGCTGGTGCTCACAACGATGCACAGTTCGAAAGGCCTAGAGTGGGACCACGTCTGGATCACCCGATCGGAAGAGAACGTGGTGCCGGACCAGAAAAGCCCTGAGCCGGAGGAGCGACGATTGTTCTATGTCGCGATGACGCGCGCGCGCGAAACCCTCACCATCACCTCGATCCGCAAGAACCCGCCCACGCGCTTCATCCACGAATCCCAGGTGCCCGAAGTGTGAACTCAAAAGCTCGGTTCAACAAAGGAGTGAGTCGTGACGGAAGCGGCGCCAGAGTGGTTTGCAGCGTGGTTCAAATCGAAGTTCCAGATGCCGGTGCCGGAAGCGTTCGGCGACTATCTCTCCAAGCATCCCAACGGCCTCTGGTCGCAAGCCGGTTCGCTATGGAAAGCTGACGATATTATCGACGCGACAGAAGAGCGCGATCTGCAGGACAAAGGCGTCTGCATGATCGGCACGACCGCGTTCGAAGCGATCTTTCTGCTTCGCGCTCGCGACGGCCGCGTGTTCGCTGTGGACAAGTTCGACTACTCTCAAGTTGACGCCTGGTTTTCTGGTCTCGACTCCTGCATTTGCCTGCTGGATTTTGAGGAGGTGCCGGCAAGGCAGGGTTGACGATTCAGCGACGCTGTAGCTGATACTCCCAGAAACGAAACGGGCCGCATCGTGCGGCCCCGAAGAATCAACTGCACTCCGGCTTTCTCAGGCTGAACTGGTTGCACGTGCAAGATGCTGTACGTTCGACGGCTCCTGCACTGATGCGGGGCCTTCTATTGTGAGCTCGCGCGCAACGCGCTTGAGCTGGCCCTCGAGGGACGCGCGCTCGCCAAGCCTGATGGTCCCGCAATAGAAAATGTTGCCCCTCACCCGGCCGTTGATTTCAAGGGAACCGCGTGCGCGCAGATCGCCCTCGACGGTGCCGTCGACGCGCACGTGCTCGCCCTCGACTTGACCTTTCACCAGACCGCCCACCCCAACGTGCAGCAGCCCTTCGTTACTGATCACGTTTCCGTCGACGATCCCAAAAAGACTGACGCCATGATCGAGAATGAAATTGCCCTCGATAGTAGAACCGGGCGCGAGCAGCGTGACGTTGAGCGTGTTTTGCGTTTTCATGGTTCCGGGGTCCTTCAGAAAAGTTGTACGTCGCCGTTTCGCTGCGCCGGCGCGGCGGCGGGCTTCGCGGATTCATTGTTCGCCGCTTGCTCCGTTCGCGTCGGCGACACGTGGGCATGTGTCAGGTGTCGCACGACGGGCCGTGGTGCCGGTTGATCCTCCTTCGACTGCGAGGGAGCGGCAGCGGCAGTCGTGACGGGTGCTGGCTTCGCGGCCGCCGGAGCGCTTTCCTGCGGTTGCGGTGCCTGCGTGACATGCTGACGCGGCGGGGAGGTGAGCGCCTTCTGCTCGTCCGGCGCGGCCGCCGGGTTCGCGGAACCCGGCGCTGCAGTTTCGCGAGATTGCGCCGTCTGGCGCAACGCCGCGGCGGAATCCACGGCGGCGCTCCAGTTCGCGCCGCCACTGCCCGTAAGCAGATCCTGCGATCTCAGGGCTGGGGGCGACGCGACCGGTGAGGAAGCTTCGGGCGAACTATTCGCATGCATTGCGCGCGTGCCCTGCACGTCGTGTGAAACGGCACGATCGCTGTGCATCAACGGCAACAGGCGGGCCGCGCTCATGCCCAGAGCGCCGCAGACGGCAGCGCCACCCGCAACCATCAGTGCGGCGCGCCCAAGACGCCAACGCGCTTTCCACGCCCTGCGTACTGCTGACGTACTGCCAGCAGGTTCGTGCGCGATCAGGCGCGGCGCCGGCAGGGCCTTGACCTGATTTTCCAGGTCGATAACAAAATGCTCGCGGGCATAGCGCGCATGCAGCGCCTGAACCTCGCGAAGGTCGATTTCCATGGACGTTCTCCTCACTGGGGTACTGTCGAGCGTAGCCGTCCGGCTGAGAAGTCAAGCCGGGCAAAACCGCGGTTGGGTGAGCTATTTGTGATCGCGGCGGGCGCCGTCGAAGTCGTACTCTTCGTTGTCGGGAATGCACACCTGGACGATGTGCTTGAGCTTCTTCTCGGCGTTCGTGAGCGTGGCCGTGCAACGCTCCTGGCTCAGCAGGTGGGAAACGTGGGCCGACCATGCGCGGGCAAACAGGCGCTCATACTGCGTCAGGCAGCGGACAAGCTGGCCAGCAAGCGGGCGCTTGACCTCAAGCTCAATCGTTTCGTAGCGTCGGGGAATCTGGCGAGCGCCGAGTTGCTCGGTCCACACGATCGCCTTCGTGAACCACTCGCTCGTCTCGCGGATCGCCTGGTCGAGGGCGCGAAGCTTGCCATCGCGCGCGACAGAGATCTTCGAGGCACAGAAGTTGTAGTCCGAGCGCAGGAAGGTCCGCACGAAGATCGAGCTGTATTTCAGCGTCGTCGCCTGGGCGGAATCCGGGATGATCTTCTCGTAGCGTGTATCGCTCGTCAGGCGCTCGATGGGTTTGAGCCCGGTGCCTGAAGGAACAGCGGTGAGTGGGGCGGGTGCGTCGGGCGCCCCGCCCTGTGCCGCGTTGCCGGGTCTGTCTTCCGGTTGCGGCGCAGTTTCAAGAACGGCGGCCATGAGGTTATTCGGGTGTGGTCTCTCTCACCTGTCATTGTGTTCCCGATTCGTCTGCAGATTTCCGGCAAAAGCTGCACGATATTGGCCACCATTCCGGGCTCACGTTCCCGTTTTTTTGGCGATACTGACTCCATTGCTCGCGTCTCCTGACGCATCGACCTCGACTCCGTAGCCCGGAGTCCATCTACTGCCTCAAGTCGTGCCTTTTCGGCATGCTCCGACCAGCTGGCTACTGGTGTGGAATATCTCTCGTGCTGAGCGGCTCGCCACCTGCTCCCCTCTCGTCAGTCGTAATACTCGTCGCCGGCCGCATTCATTTGCGCCGCGACATCGTTCGAGCCCGGATATTCGGGTGTCTCTCTCCAGGCCCATCTGGGTAGAACGATCGAAGTGGACTGACCCGTGAACCTGCGGCGAAAACTCACGTTTTCGGAAAAGGGCTGTTCGCGCGACGTGACCATGTCGCGCCGGGAACGACCTAACGTTCCCTGTTATGAGCCTTGCGGCTCCCTGTGCGCCACGTCCCCGAAGGGGACGTGGCGTGCGGGTCATCCTCATCAGAATCCAGAACGCGTTCCTCTTGCCAGGGGAGCGCGTTTTTTTTCGTCCTTTGCTTCTTCATTCCCTGTTCGGAGGCGCTCCCATGCTTCTTCCCAATTGTCTTGACCAGCGCATTGCCGACGCGATCAGCAGCACGATCGAAAGCGAACGCGCCAGTACCGACACCACGACGGGCGCCTGGCGCGCGCGCTGTGAGGTCGCCCAGATCGCGATGCTCGCCGACAGCGAGCGCCGCGTTTTCCTGTCCCACATCGCCACGCGCCGCGGAGAGGCGGCGGCATCGAACCTGGAGCAGTCGGCCGGCGAGATGCGCACCTCGGCGATCTTCTTTCTTGCAAGGAAACAACCCTCATGAACGCAGTTATTCCGCTTGGCGCTGCGCCCGTGCGCAGCATCGTCGAGGAGCGTGCACCTCGCGCCCCCGTCATCGGCCGGATCCGTCCCGGCATCAAGGTCCTGACGTCAGCCGCCCGGCAAAATGAGCAGGCAGTCAGGCTCTACGAGCAGCTTGTTGCCGCCGGCGAATCGTTTGAGAAGATCGGCGACGAGATCGAGCGACGCTGCAAGATCAGAAACGCGCTCGCTCCGCGAAATGTCCCGTACTTCACCTGTCGCCGCGCCGATTTCACCAACCCCGACGTCGCAGATGAAATCCTGCGTCTCTACGGCGAGGATCGCGGTGACGGTCTGAAGCTCTATCGCTTCCCCGTTGTCTTCGCCTTCAACGACTGGATGGCCAACATCCCGAACGAGATGGCGACGTGGGGCACGACCGGACGCAAGTTCTTCTCCGAGTACGGTGTCGACGGCACGCGCTTCTGCAAGCAGTACGCGAAGCCCGAGCGCGACGCGCGGGCCCAGCGCGCACAGCGCAACTTCGGTCCACGCTCGATCATCCTGCGCGAAGACAACGCCATCCCCGATGGTGTGTGCAATCCGCAGGGGTGTCCGCAGTATCAGGCGCGGCAGTGCAACCTCTCAGCACGCTTTATCTTTGCGATCCCCGAAATCAAGGGACTCGGCCTCATGGAGTTGCCGACGAACTCGATCTATGTGCTGCAGAAGGCGTATTCGGCGATGCAGACCGTGGCGCTCGCGCGCGGCAAGCTGACCGGCACGCGCTTCTGGATTTCAAAGCGCGAATTCGAGATCACGCGGATCAATGAGCAGGGCGAACCGGTGCGCCAGATGCAGATGCTTACCGTCCTTGACGCTGACATCGACATCAGTGCGTTGCTCGACGGCGCGGAGGATCAACCGCCCGCGCTGGCAGCGGCGTCCGAAGCTGCAACGTTGCTCGAAGGTGCGACCAACGTGTATCCGTTGACGGCGGCCACAGAACCAGCAGGTGCCCCGAACGATGGTCCGCTCGAAGGCATGGCGCTCGTACCCGAGACAGGAGAAGGCTCTGGTGGCCAAACCGGCGAATTCCACGAAGCGGAAACGCTTGAGGAAAAGCGCGAGCGCATGACGGACCTGCTCAGTCGTCTCGGACTGAGCGCAGAGGACCGGCAGCCTAACTTCCGGGTCTTCGCGCATGCCACGTACGGCCGCGGCTGGGCACAACGTCCCGCCGACGTCGACGGCATGAACGCTCGCCTCGAGGCTGCACTTGAGAATCGCGACGCACTTGATCGCGAGATCGAGACTGCGGTTCGGGAAGCAAAACCCAACTGACGACAGCCAGCCCTTCGAGGGGCTGGCTGCCTTTCTCATGTGACCGGATGGAGAGTGTTTCAGCAAGCTGGCTTGCTAAAACGCTTTCGACCGCGCACAACAGCGCATCGAAACAGCCCGCAATCGCGGCCATCCTCTTGTGTCCGTATGGAGTCGTCCGATGCACAGAATCGGCAATTTCACCGCGTTTTTTGGCGCGGACGATGCGTTCAGCAACTGGCATCGGTGCCGCTTTGAGTACCGAGGCCAACAGTTCACTTCGGTCGAGCAGTTCATGATGTTCGCCAAGGCGAAGCTTTTCGATGATGAAGCGTCTGCCACGGCGGTGCTCTCTACAAACGATCCGCGCGACCAGAAGGCGCTCGGCCGAAAGGTCACCGGCTTCGACGCCACGCTCTGGGAAGCCAGGCGCGAATCCATCGTCTTCGTTGGCTGCCGGGAGAAGTTCGGGCAGAACCCGGGCCTGCGCTCGGTGCTGCTGGCGTCCGCGCCAACTGTTCTGGTCGAAGCGAGCCCCTGGGATCGCATCTGGGGCGTTGGACTGCGCGAGCGCGACCCGCTGATCGCAGACCCGTCGAAATGGCGTGGCCTGAACCTGCTTGGCACGACACTGATGCGGGTTCGCGACGCGCTGGCCTGACCCACCATTTCCTCGCCGCACTGCGGCGTTCATCCCATCGAGGCTGCCTTCCGGCGGCCATTTTTCGTTTACGGAGGTGCGCCTTGAAGATCGCACATTTTTCTGACCTGCATTACTCGCCTGATCGTCTTGATGAAGCGGACCGATGCTTCGTTTTCGCTACGCACGACGCGATCATGCGCGGCGCCCGCATAGCTGTCGTCTCGGGTGACTCGACTGACCATCGCCTCGACGCACATTCCCCGGCACTCATCACTCTCGCGCGCCGGATTCACCGTCTCGCGGCTTCAATGCCTGTGATCATGTTGCAGGGCACCTTCTCGCACGAGCCGCCCGGCACGCTGGACATCTTCGCGCTCATGGGCTCGACCAACGGGGTGTTCATCGCAAATCGCATCCAGCAAGTTGCGTTCGCGAATGGTCGCTTCCTGGCATCTTCTGGGCCGGTGTTCAACGAACGCGAACTCGCGCAGGTACTGGCGGTGCAGCCCGAGGCCGTTTTCACCTGTCTGCCGACCGTCAACAAGGGGCAATTCGCAGCGAGTGTTGGCGCACTCGCCGCGGCGACGGATCTCGGCGACGTGCTCGCGACGTATCTGGTAGCGTCGGGGCAGGTGAACGCACGTCTGCGTGAGGCGGGCATCGCGACTGTGGGTATTTCGCACGGAACGGTGGTCGGCTGCGAAACGGAGCACGGTGTCACGATGGCGGGACTCGATCACGAGTTTTCGCTCTCGGCACTCTTCGATGCGCAGTGCTCAGCCTTCTTGTTGGGTCACATCCACAAGTACCAGTCGTGGGAACGCGGTGGGCATCTCATCGCCTATGCGGGCTCGATCGGCCGGTTTCACTTCGGTGAGCAGGGCGAGAAGGGTTACCTGCTATGGGAGGTGGATACCCATTCGGCCTCGGCCGAACTGGTACCCACGCCGGCGCGCCGTATGGTCTGCATCGACTTCGATGGTCCGCCCGACATGGAGCGTCTCGCGCAGTTTGCGAGCGATGCAGGTGACGCGTTTGTACGCGTACGCTGGCAGGTCGATGAGGAACATCGGCAGTCTGTCGATCGCGCCGCGATCGAGGCAATGTTCGCGAACGCGCAGGGCGTAAAGATCGAGCCGCGCATTCTCCCGGTCGTGCGCAGTCGCGCGCAGGGCATCAGCCTGGAGACGTCGGTCGATGCGAAGCTCAAGCGTTGGTGCGAAGTCGCGAACGTGGGCGCAGCACCTGCTCTTGAGCGATTGCAACTGCTCGAAACCGGGGATGCGAACGCGATCGCCGACGCAGTTCTGGCGCAGCTCGACCAGACGCCTGTGGCCACGCCGTTGGCTCTTGTCGTGAGGCCGCCTGCGGCTGCAGCCATCCCGTCGGACGATTCTCCTTCCGTTGTCCCGCCCGCGCAGCGCGTGAGCGGCGCATCGGGGGAAGCACTCGACTGGCTGGAAGGCGATCTCTTTGCGGCGTGAATAGCCGCCATCCAGTGAGCGGGGCCCGTACGGCCCGCTCGCTCGTGGACACAGCCGTGTCCCGCCAGTGCGCTCCGTTTCATGAATGAGCGCATTGGCGGAACAAGGTTCACCCGCGCCTCTGGCGCATCGCGATCGCAGCGAACGCTGCATCCATTGTCTTTTGACCCTGACGGGGAGCGATCTCCCGAAGGGGGCGCACTCCGTCCTTTACCTCTGGAGTGTCCCCATGTTTGGTCTTTATCCCGCCGGCCCCGACTGGGTCCAGCATTTCAATGCAACCTCGTCCGCTCGTGACGTCCAGCAGCTTCTCGTGAAGCACGCCGGATTCACCGCAGGGCTTTTCCATCAACCCTACGGTCCCGCGCGCGGCGCCGTGATTGCTGTACGCCACGGCTTCGTCGTGATGGTCCATGAAGACAACGCCTCCGAGGTTGAGCTCGTCGTGGCGCCAGACGTCGAGATGACGAATCTGCTCTGGTCGCATAGCAACGGCTATGCGAGCCAGTGGTCGCCCCGCGAACTGAAAGCGCTCACGGCGTGTGACAGCTGGGAACAACTGCTGAAGCTGGCAGGCACCCGGTTTCGCGCGGCCTGCACGGCGCTCGAACGTGCGATTGACGGCTCGATCGTGCCGGTGGCAACTGCGCCGGTGGATCCCGTTATTGCCGCGCCATTTCCCGACGATGACGATGTGCCCTGGTTGCCGTCCGACTACCTGCACGACGCACCGGTCGGGGAGGGGATACCATGCGACCGCTGATCGTCACCCTCGAAGGATTTATCGGCGTACGCGACGGGATGAAGCGCGAAAGCGTGACACTCGATCTGCAGACGTTGCCGATGGGCCTGATTGCGCTCAAAGGCGCAAACGGCGCAGGGAAATCCACTCTCATGGACAACCTGCATCCGTACCGCATCATGCCTTCGCACGCCGCGAAGCTCTCCGTCGATGCCTTCTCGTACTGGGACCACCTCTGTGGCGCCCAGGCGCAGAAGATCTTCGAATGGGAGCACGCCAACGTGCGCTACCGCTCGACCTTCGCGTTCCGCAAGCCAGGCAAGACGGGCAAGGCGGAGTACTTCCTCGCATGGCTCGACAGGGCGGGACTCTGGCAGCCGTTTGTGGCGCCCGATGGCACACGTTCGGATGGCAAGGCGGACACCTATGACCGCTGTGTCGAATCCGTGTGCGGCTCGCTCGAAACGTTTTTCACGAGCGTGTTTTCCGCGCAGAACCGACGGCCGCTCGCGTCCTACAACGCGGGCGAGATCAAGTCGCTGCTGGCCGAACTGCTGCACATCGACCACCTGCGCACGCTCTCGGCGAAGGCCGCGGACGTCGCGAAGCTCCTGGGTGGCAGGCTCGACGTCATCCAGCGTGAACTCTCGTCCCTGTCCCTGAAGCGCGAAACCCTCGCGCAGACGGAACGGGCGATCACGGTGGATGCGGAGTCGATCGCAACTGCACGGCGCGAGCGCGATGGCCTCCTGGCCACCGCACAGACGCTCGGGCAGCAGCGCGCGACGCTCGCGGCAAAGCAGGCCGAGTCGGCAACGGCAGAGGCACGCCTGCGGGAACTGGCAAAGCAGCGCGGTGAAACGCAAACGTCGCTTTCATCCATGCAGTCCGATGCGATGGAACTGACGAGGCGTCTCAACGACCGCCGCGCGGCGCTCGCGAAAGGCATCGCCGCACACGAGGCGACGCTCGGACAGCGCGCGTCGATCGAAGGCGCGCAGACGCAATGCGATCAGGCGCAACTGGAGATCGGACGGCAGGAGGCGCGCATTCAGGCGCTTCAGTCTGAGATCGCCGGCCTGGAGCCGAAGCAGACCGCGTTGACCGAAGCGAACGCAGCCCTTGGCGGGTTGCAGGCGCAAGGCTCAACGAAGGCTGCACTGCTCACCACGCTGCAGCAGCAGGCCGCTGTGGTCGATCAGGTTCCGTGTGCTGGCCATGCGATGCATGCGACCTGTCCGTTGCTCGCCCAGGCGCGTGAAGCGTCTGGCAAGTTCAGTGAACAGCGCATCGCCGTCGAATCGCTTCGCAGGAGCTATCGCGAGAAGAAGGCGCTTGCTGACGAACTCTCGCCCGTGGTTGCGCAGCTTGCACCCAGGCGTGAGGAGCTTCGGCTAGTCAACGCTGCACTCACTTCGGCCCGGCGCACTTTCGAGTCTGCCACCGCCCTGGCCGCCCGCAAGCCGCTTCTCGAAGCGGCCGCGAGTGGCCTCGCGCAGTCGACAACGGATCTTGCGGACGTCGATGCGCAACTGGTTCAGGTCGCTCAACGCCGGGAGGCGGAAACGACCCGTCTGCAGGCGACGCTGCGGGATATTGATGCGGAGACCTCAAAACTCGCTGCATCGGATGTCACGGGGGCGATCGGCGATCTCGACCGGCAACTGCTCGCGAACCGGGAGGCCAGCATGGCACTCGACGCGCGTATCGAAGCCCTCATCCGTCAGCACGCAACGCGCGAAACACAGCGCGACGCGATGAAGGCGGAACTGGACGGATACGGTGCGACGCAGGAGAGGGCGGAACGCTTGTCCGATGAAATCGCGAGCTGGAAGCTGCTTGCAAAGGGGCTCGGCAACGACGGCGTCGTGGCACTGACGATCGACGATGCTGGCCCGGCGCTCACACAAACGGTCAACGACCTGCTGCTTGCGTGCTATGGCCCGCGCTTTACCGTCGAGATCCGAACGCAGCGAGAGCTTGCGTCCGGTGACCTTCGTGAAGGTTTCGAGATCCTTGTCCATGACGCCGACAACGACAGCACCAAGGCAGTTTCGGTGATGTCGGGTGGGCAGAAGGTGTGGATCAACGAAAGCCTGACGCGTGGCATTGCACTGTATCTCGCACGCAATGCGGGTGAACCGTACCAGACGTTGTTCAGCGACGAATCGGATGGTCCGCTCGATCCGGTGCGCAAGGTGCAGTTCATGAGAATGAAGCGCGAGGTTCTCCGTCAGGGGGGCTATGAGCGCGAGTTCTTCATCTCGCAGACACCTGATCTTGTTCTCGAGGCCGACGGCGTCATCGACGTAGAAGCCCTGGCTGCATGACCTTTCTTTTTAACCCTTGTGGGGAGCGAATCCCCGCAAGGGACGCTCCCCGTTTCAACTTTGAGGAGCAACCCTGTTGAAGAAGCATCCTTCCGTCCAGCCCTGCATCACGTGCACCTCGCGCGCAGCATCGCCGCGCACGGGCCATGAACACGTCTACACGCTGAATGGCTCGCGTTTGCGCGACGTCGTGGTCGACGGACAGTGGCTCACGGTTTCCGTGTCCGATCCCGTACCGCAGCGCGCGGCCGCCTGACCGCGCTCGACCTCCTACGCCGCCCCTGACGGGGCGGCCAATTCATCTCTTCTGGAACATACCCATGTTGAACTTCTTCATGTTGCTCGTTGCAGCAGCTGGTACCTCAAGCCTCGGCGCGTGCACACACGCGCCGCTTCGCCAGCAGGCACAAGCACCGGTGATCGTCGTGCATTCGCCGAGGGGCGAGCAGGGCGATTTCCGCATCTGCGACGACGGGCGCGTGCTGGTCTATCCCGCGAGTCACCCGAAGTCCTGCACCTGAGACGTTTCGCGCTTCAAAGGCCCCTTTCCCGCGTGGGAATGGGGCCTTCCGCGTTTTCCAAAGGAGGACTTATGAACCGGCAGATTGTGATTGCCACCGTCGCGGCTTCGATAGTCGCCGGGGCTTGCCTGTGCGCGATGTCTGCGTATGCCGCTGCCCTGCCGCTTCAGGCCCGGATGGTACGAGCGGCCTGAGATCACCAATACCCCGCGGGGCGTCGATGCCCCGTGGGGACGCGCTCCGTCATCTGGAATTTAACCATGACCTATTCGTCCAACGACTTTTCCGAAGACATCGTCCGCTGTCTGGTCCACGCCGAAGTAGTAGAGGCCGATGCGGTATCGGGCGTAGGCATCGGCCAACAGGCCGATGCCGCAATCGCGGGAATCATCGCTGCCGGTTGTGCCACACGCGCGGCGCGTTTCATTGCGCTCGTTCTCGCGAGCGATGAATCGCGCGCGGCGCTCGACGCAACCGGTGAAGGCGCCTTCGCTGATGCACTGCGCCTGGCCGAAGCAATTGCCGCGCAGCGCACGCTCGAACTATCACCAGCGCGCGCACCCTTTGCCGTGTTCGTTGCTTCGTTGCCCTGTGGGAATGAGTGGGCAAAGCAGATCCGGCTGCGTTCGGTGTAGGATGCGCGCCATGATGCATCCGGCAACCGATTCACAACTACGTCCACTCCCATCCGTCGCAGCACGTGCAGCCCATCAGCAACGGTGGCGCCCGGACTTTGCGCGGATTCGCGGAAAGATCTACCTGGCGGTCGCGGACCAGATCGAACAGGCCATCCGTACCGGAATCTTCCAGCCGGGTGACGTGCTTCCGACGCAGCGCGACATCGCCGACGACCTGGGTTTTCATCTGAACACTATCAACGCGGCATTCCGGGAAGCGGCCCGCCGCGGTCTCATCGAGAGTCGGACGCGCCGCGGCTCGATCGTTTCGTTCATGTCACTCGCTGCCTGAAAGCAGCGCTTTTTCCCTCTCGGGGCAATGCCCCGCGTGGGCGCTGCCCTGTCCACTGTACAGGAGCAGTTTGAATGACCAATCTGAATAATGATGGGCGCCGGCCACGTATGCCGCGCTCCCAGACTAACGCGCATCTTGCAGACGGCTTGCTTGTTCGTGCTGGCATACCGCATCGGGGAGGCAAGCTCGCCTTTCATGCTTTTGATGAAGGCTACGCGGCGATGGTTTCTGCGAACGCCTTCTGGAATCCAGCGCGACAACAGTTTCACTTTCCCGAAGCGACGGACCTGACGGAACTCGACTTCGCGCTCGATAGTGCAGGCTTCACGGCCATGCAGTTGTGGAAGACGCGTGGGAAGCAGGCCGGTATTGCCGGGGTATATCCATGGAGCTACGAGCAGTACGTCGAGCTTGCTTCGCTGTGTGGCGCATCGTGGTTCGCACAACCAGATACTGACGTGTGCACCAAATAGTGCGTGGTGCGTTATATGGGCATGAAGACAAAACCTGATGCCCGAAAACTGGATGGAGCCACCCAAGCCCACCTGAGAAAGCTCGTGG
>NZ_CADIKL010000062.1 GCF_902859945.1 Paraburkholderia caffeinitolerans
GATACTTTCGCTACTCCCGGTCATCCCCGAAGGAATCACCAGGTCACGAAACCCATCAAGCGCCCACACTTATCGGCTGTAAATTTTTAAAGATCGATCGCGAAGTTGCCGTTAAAAACATCTAACTACCGGCTTCTTTCTGCGTTGCTGCGTCAGCAGCAGAGAAACGAGATTATGCAGACTCTTTCGCGTTTCGTCAACATCTTTTTTAACGTCTCCGTTTAAAAACTGTCGACTTCCTCGCCCCCGCCGTTTCTCGCGACAGGCTTCGCTGCCGGACTTCAGCTAGCGAAGGAGCGGAATTCTAGTCACGCAAACGCGATCTGACAAGGGGTTTTTTTGAACCCCTCGAAAATAGACGCGAAACCGGTTCAAGCGTGACGCTGCATCACGCGATCCACGATCTGCAAGTAGTGGTCGAGATTCGGCGTTTGCTTGCCGGCGACCTTCGCGAGGTCGTCCCAGCGGCGCAGACGCACGGCATCGTCCGCATGGGGACGCTCGGCAAATTCGCGCGCGCCATCGGCGTCGAAAATGCCGCCCTGCAGTTGCAGGCTGCGCACGGAATCGGCCGACAAGCGGCCGTAGTACGCCTCATCGGTTGCGCACAGGTAGCGCTTCGCATCGACGTGCAGCTTGATCGGCTCCAGCACGCTTGCCGGCAGAATCGGCCGCAGGAACGGCAGCGCATAGTACTGGTGCAGGTCGTCGATGCCGCGCTCGGTCGGCGTTTCGCCCTGGTGATTCAGTAGATGCCCGAGATCGTGCAGAAAAGCAGCCGCCACGAGCTCTTCGCTCGCACCCTCTTCCTCCGCCAATGCACCGCTCTGCAGCGCGTGCTCAAGCTGCGTTACCGGTTCGCCGCTATACGCTTGCCCGCCGTGCTCCTCGAACAAGCTACGAATGTCTTCCAGACTCAGTGCCATGCTCGCTCCCTCCTGTATTCCATCGCTTCGAATCGCCGCGCCGCCTGTCGATCAACAGGCGTCGGCGTCATCCCGTTCGCCCGACGTTTCCTGCGCGCGCATCCGGGCGGCGGCCTCGTCGGCATCGCGCGAGGCTAACGCATTCAAGACCGCCCGATGCCGCGCATAGGTCGCCTGCCGCATTGCGTCGGGTTGCGGCAGGCGCGGCGATAGCCGCCATTCGTTCACGGCGCGCCGATGCGCTTCGAGCAGCTTGCCATTGCCCGCCGCTTCGACGAGCGTGTCGCGAAACGCCTCGCATGCGAGTGCGAACGCAGCGCCGTCGGCGAGCGCGCTGCGCATGGCGTCGAGCCGGTCGCGCAGCATGGCCACCTGCGCCGCGTCGATACGCGCCGCCAGCCTCCGGCACGCCGCCTCTTCAAGCGCCGAGCACAACAAAGCAAGCTCGCCCGCCTCGGTGTCCGACACGCTGCGCACGTACGCGCCGCGATGCTTCTCGTTGCGCACGAGCCCCGCCTGCTCCAGAGCGCGAAACGCTTCGCGCACCGGTCCGCGCGACACCTGCAATCGTGCCGCCCATTCGGACTCGACGAGCTTCGCGCCCGGCGCCAGCCGCCCGTCCGCGATGCAGCGCTCGATCTCGTCGCGCACGAGGTCGGTCAGCGAGCGCTCGCGCACTAGCGCGAGCGGCGTCGCCGCGCTCGAATGCGAGGCGCTCCGTAGATCGACATCGCGCGTCACCGTTGCCACGCGCACTCCTTTCAGGTCGCGATCCGCGTGCGGCTCTTCTGCCGCGTCGGCATCGCCGCCGGACCATCCCGCGAGGCGGCGCTGCGCGTCGGCCCGCGTGCGGTCCATGGTTTCAATCCGCGCGGCGGCGCGGCGCGCGCGCCGCAATCAGCGACAACGCCGCCAGCGACACGATCAGCAAGATCAGCGAGAGCGCCGACGCCGGCAGGTAATACCCGCGCTCGACCGCACCAACCACGACGATAGGCACCGTCGCGAATCCCGGCGGATAAACCGTGAGCGTCGCGCCAAGTTCGCCGAGCGAGATCGCGAAGCCCAGCGCGAGACTCGCGCGAATAGCCGGCACCAACTGCGGCAGCACCACGCGGCGCAGCACCATCGAGGGCGGCGCGCCGAGGCTCGCGGCCGCTTCGCGCAGCACGGTCAACTCGGGACGCAGCCCCGCCGCCGCGCAGCGATAGCAAAACGGCAGCACCAGTGCGAGCTGCACGAACACGACGATCGCCGCCGAACTCGACAGATCGACGGGCGCCTTGTGATAGGCGATCAGCACCGCGAGACCGAGCACGACACTCGGCACGCCGTTGGGGACCATCGCGAGCGCGTCGGCGATGGCGCCAAGGCCGCGCCGATCGCGCCCTTCGAGCGCCAGCGCAAGCCACAGCCCGAGCGCCGTGCCGAGCACCGCCACGCCGAAGCCGATTTCGAGGCTCGTGACGACCGCGTCGAAATCGCTCGAACCGAGGCGCTCGAACCAGCGCGTACTGAAGCCGTCGGGGAGGATCGTGCCCGACCAGTGCGAGGCCACGCTCGAGAGCGCAACCACGATCACCGGCAACACGAAGAGCCAGAAACACAGCAGCGCCGCGAGCGCGAGTAACACGCCGCTGCCGATGCGCGCGAGCGCGCTGCGCTCGACGGGCCGCGCCCGCAGATGCTTCGGCGGCAGGGCAATGTGGTCTGACGCTGCCGCTACGGGATTATTTGCCGAATTACTTACCATCACGCGCGCCCCCATGACTGCGGCGATTCACGCGCCGATACAACGCATACAAAGAAAGCGACATCGCGAGCATGACCACCGCGCCCGCGGCGGCGGTCGGCAGATCGAGATCGACGGTCGCCGAGCTATAGATCGCCACCGGCAGCGTGACCAGATGGGCGCTGCCGAGCACGAGCAGAATGCCGAACTCGTTGAACGTCAGCAGAAAACACAGGATCGTGCCCGCAGCGATGCCCGGCCACGCGAGCGGCAGGATCACGCGCGCGGCGACCATGCGGTTGTTCGCGCCCAGGCTGCGCGCGGCCTCGATCAGGCGCATGTCGAGCAGCGCGAACGCCGCGAGCGTCGGACGCACCACGAAAGGCGCATAGAACACCACCTCCGCGAGCACCACACCGCCGATGCCGAACAGAAAATCGAGCGGGGGCGCCTGCAGATGGAAGAGCCGTTGCAGGCCGATGCTCACCGAGCCTTGCGAGCCGTACAGAAAGATCAGCGTGAAGGCGACCAGAAACGACGGAAACGCCACGAACAGCTCGAGAAAGCGCGTGATGAGGCGCGCGCCCGGAAACGGCTTGAAGAACAGGATCGCGGCGATCGCCACGCCCAGCAACGAGGCGATGCCCGCGCTCAGAAACAGGATCCACAGCGTCGTGCCAATCACGCCGCGCGAATCGGGGTTGCCAAAGAACGCCGCATAGGCATGCAGGCTCAGGCCGTGCTCGCCGGTCAAGCTAAGCAGCACGAGGCGCACGAGCGGATAGACCACCAGTGGGCCAAGCACGAACACGAGCAGGAAAGCAATGTGCCACTGCGCGCGCCGCTCGCGGCGGCGCGCTGCGGCCGCGTGCGTTTCGGCGCCAGGGAAAGCGGAATCAGGGGTTGATAAGGACGACATCGTCAGCCTCGTAACGCAGGGAGACACGCATGCCTTTTTCCGGCGTCATGCCGTGGCCGCGCTGCATGGTGACGAGCACCGGTTCCTTCGGCATCGCATCAAGCAGCACCGGCACCGAGAGCACCGAGCCATACCACTCGACGGACTCGATCGTGCCGTGCAGGTTGCCTTCGCCGAGCGGCACGATGCGCAGGCTTTCGGGGCGCAAGCACGCGAGCTTGTCGCGCACGCTGTAACGCGCGTCGCCCACCGGAAACGCCACGCTCGGCGGCAACAGGTTCGCCGCGCCGAGATAGCGCGCGACGTAGGCGTCGTTGGGCGTGTCGTAGAGCTGCTGCGGCGTGCCGAGCTGCGCAATGTGGCCATCGCGCATCAGGAGCGTGCGATCGGAAAGCACCAGCGCGTCGTCCTGATCGTGCGTCACGCAAACGATCGTGAGATCGGGCAGGCGCTCGTGCAGCGCCTTGAGTTCGGAGCGCACCGAAGCGCGCAGATTGGCGTCGAGCGCCGAAAGCGGTTCGTCGAGCAACAGCACGTCCGGCTCGATCACGAGCGCGCGCGCCAGCGCCACGCGCTGCTGCATGCCACCCGAGAGCTGCGCGGGCATCACGTGGCCCGCGTCGCCGAGCTGCACGAGCTTGAGCGCATCCGCCACGCGCCGCGCGATGTCGCGCGCCGGCACGCGGCGCGCCTTGAGCCCGAACGCAACGTTCTCGAACACCGAGAGATGCGGAAACAGCGCATAGCTCTGAAACAGCAGCCCCAGATTGCGCTGATGCGGCGGCACGTGGGTCAGGTCGCGTCCGGCGACGGTGAGCGAGCCCGCCAGCGCATCGGCTTCGATAAACCCGGCGATGAAACGCAGCAAGGTCGTCTTGCCGCAACCACTGCGGCCCAGCACAGTCAGCAATTCGCCACGGCGGATGGTGAGCGACAGATCGTCCAGCACCGTGCGCGTGCCGAAGCGCACGCTCAGGCGATCGATCTGGACGCCCGCGGCGCCGCTAAAGCGGCCCGTATCGGCGGCATCGGCGACATCGGTCAAGCCGGACACATCCGGCAGTGCGCGGGCCATCTGGGCCGGCGCAAGGCTTGCGGTATTCACCGGGTTCATCTCCTGCAAAACTGTCGACCAGAGCAAGTGCCGAAAAAGCCCTTACTCTGGCCTCATACAAGGTACTCAGGTATTGCTCAGTTGCTTGCTGCAACCACTTATTTCGGCTTCACGACTTCGATTTGCTTGCCCGACGAGCCGATCACTTCGCTCTTCCAGCGTGCGGTCCAGTCGGCCTTCTTCGCCATCACCTGGTTCCAGTCCACCGGAATCAGCTTCACGCCTTCGATCGCCTGCTTCACCGCCGCGCCGTTCTTGCCCGAGAGCGCCACATCCGTGCGGCCCGGAATGCCGAAGATGTCCGGCACCTTCGATTGCACTTCCGTCGACATCAGGTAGTCGATCAGCTTCTTGCCCGCTTCCTGGTTCGGACCGTTCTTGATCAGGCCGATGGCGTACGGCAGCTGGAACGTGGTGGGATGACCGCCGGCTTCGGCAGCAAGGAAGATCGGCTTGAGCGAGAGGCCGCCGTTGGCCGCATCGTCGAGATCCATCTGCAGGTCGCCGTTGGCCACCGCGATCTCGTTGCGCGAGAGCAGCACGTCGAGGTAGCCCGTGCCCTTGGTGTGGAACTTGGCGCTTTGCTCGAGCTTCTTCAGATACTCGAACGCCTTGTCTTCGCCCATCAGCGAGGTCGTGAGAATGATCACGGCCATGCCGTCGCCGGCCGTGGCCGGATTCGAGTACGCGACCTTGCCCGAATAGTCCGGATGCAACAGGTCGGCGAACGTCTTCGGCTGGTTCTTCACGACTTCGGGGTTGATCGCGAACGAGAAGTAGTTGTTCACGAAGGTCGCCCACGAGCCATCGGCGGACTTCGCGATCGTCGGCACGTTCTTGTAGTTCACGCTCTGGTACGGCTGCAGCAGGCCGTTTTGCTGCGCCTGCTGGATGAACGGCGGCAGCGTGATGAGGACGTCGGCCTTGGGCGCGTCCTTTTCGACGTTGGCGCGGTTCACAACTTCGCCACTGCCGGCGGTCACGATATTGACCTTCACGCCTTCCTTCTTCTCGAAGGCGGGCAGCACGTCTTTGTAGAGATTTTCGAGGCCGTCAGCCGTGTACAGCACAACCGAGCCGGCGGCGTGGGCGCTCAGCGCCGCACCTTGCAGCAGCGCGGCGGCGGCCATCATGGGCAACAGCTTGCGTGCGAAACCCGCGCGAGGGGAATTCCTGTGGTTCATGTCGCTCTCCGAAGGCAGAAACCGTATGCTCGGGGATACCCGATGCGTGTTTAGTCGAATGTCGAACGTCGGCGGACTGCGCCACCTTCCGTACCCGTCCGGTGCGGCACACAGATTGTAGATTGTCTGCAATCTGTCATTGCCACCCGCGGACCCACTGCACACCAGGAGTTGCCTCATCAAGCGCGCCGGCCCCGTCTAAACGGGCCCGGCAAGAATCACAGGTTTTCGTGACAAGGCCATGACGATTGTGGCGAGTGTCAGAAAATTCCACAATTCGCCAAAAATCAGCATATGCCATTACCCGCCGAATGCTCGCGGCAGTGCACAACCGACGGTCGGCGAATCGCAGTAAGGCGGGGAGCGAGGAAAGCGGCTGCGGCGCGCTGCGCGTGCGTGCACGGCAGCGGAGGAAAACCCTGACGTGGAAAATCAGGCGACGAGGAGCTCGGGCCCTCGCGCGGCAATGGCGCGGGCAATGCTCTTTTCGGGCGCGAGCTCGGTGATCACGTAACGGGCGCGCTCGAAGCCGTTGATGCGCACCGGCGTGACGCGGCCGAACTTCGAATTGTCGGCCACGACGACCGCGCAGGCTGCGGCCGTGAGCATGCGGCTGCGCACCTCGGCGACCATGCGCGTGTAGTCGGTGAGCCAGCCGTCGGCGGTAATGCCGCCCGCGCCCACGAACGCGTAATCGACGTGATACTGCGCGAGCTGCTGCACCGTATCGAGGCCGAAGGTGGCCTCTTCCTGATCGGACAGCTCGCCGCCCAGCATCGTCACGCGGTTCTCGTTGCGCCGGCCGAGCAGCAGCGCGATGCGCCAGTCGTTGGTGTAGACGGTAAGACGATGGCGGTCGATGAGCGCGCGCGCGAGCGCATGCGTCGTGCTGCCCGAATCGATGATGATGGATGCGCCGTCGGGCACGAACTCTGCGGCGCGCTCGCCGATGGCGCGCTTGGCGCTCGCATTGGCGGCCTCGCGCACGTCGAGATCCGGCTCGCTGCGGTCGCTGGACAGCGCGCCGCCATGAGTCGTCACGAGCAGCCCGCGCCCCGCGAGCGTATTGAGGTCGCGCCGGATCGTCTCGCGCGAGACCCGCAGCTCGCGCACGAGATCCGCCACGGAGAGCGCACCGGTCCGGGTCACTTGCGAAAGGATGTACTGGTGGCGTTGTTCTGCGAGCATCTCGGTGAGCGCGCTTGCGCGGCGTGTTATCGAAAGGGCCGCCGTATTGTATTACGCGTGCCGGATTGCGCGTGCCGGGGCCAAGCGCCCTGCAGTGGCCCATACCGCGCCGAAGCGAATCAAAACGGCTCTGCCAACGCGCGACCATCCCTGTTAATCTGATGCTGGCCGTCCGGGAACCGGGCGGCTTTCCATTTTGTCGATTTGTCGTTCCGTCGACGGCCGCTCCCCCATGCGTTCACAACTTCGCCAACTGCGTCTCCTGTTCTGCGCGCTGCGCTACGGCATCCGGCTGATCTGGCTCGCAGCGCCCGAGCATCACAAGCTGCACTGGATCGTCTCGCTCGCCGCGCGCATGCGCGATGACGAGCGCCTCGCCACGCACCTGTCGAGCGCCCTGCCGCGCCTCGCGCCGCTCGCGGGCGCCTTCGCTCAGACGCTCGTCAACAAGCCCGAACTCGCCGCGACCACGCTGCACGACGCTATCGACGCCGTCGATCACTTCGAAGAGCCGCTCACGCCGCAACAACTCGATGCCGCGCTGCACGCTGCGTTCGGCAAGCCGCCGCAAACGATCTTCTCGTGGATCGCCCCCACGCCGAGCCACAACGGCTGGTGCGAGCAAACCCACGTTGCGCGCCTTGTGCTGCCGGTCAACGGCCATCAGATGGTGACAGTGCGCGTGCTGCGCGCGAAGCAAGTGCAGGAAGTCGACGACGACGCCGCGCTGCTGTGCGCCGTCGCGCGCTGGCTCGAGCGCTTCTCGGGCGCCGCGCGCAAGCTGGGCCTGCGCGCGCTCGCGCAAACGCTGCGCGAGGATCTGCAACGCCGCTTCGATCTGCGCGCGCAGGCCGCGAACCTGAGCCAGACCGGACACCATCTCGCCAACGACGCGCGCGTGCTCGTGCCCGACGTGATCTGGGACTGCTGCACCGCGCAGACGCTCACGGTCGAGCATATCGATACCGTGCACGTAACCGACCTCGCCGGGCTCGCGGAACATCACATCAACGTGACGCGCGTAGCCGCGCATCTGATCGAAGTTGTCACGCAGCAGGCGTTCGAGCACGGCTTCTTCCATGCGGCCTTCGACGCGCGGCGCGTAGCCGTGAGCATCGAGCCGCAAACGCACGGCCGCCTCATATTCGCGAGCGCGGCGCTGATGACGAGCCTTTCTTCGCCGGAGCGCGAATTCTTCGTGCACGGCGCGACGGCGCTGTTCGAACAGGACTACGCGCGCCTGGCCGCGCTCCATCACGTCGCGGGCCACGTGCCCACGCATGCGCGCGCCGAGCAGATCGAAGCCGAGCTGCGCACGCGCAGCGAAGCGCATTTCGCCAGCGACGCGAGCACACGCAGCGCGGGGGCGCTGTTTCATCATCTGCTGCACTCGGTGCAGCCGTTCGGCGGCGAGGTGTCGCCGCGGCTCGCCGCCGCGCAGCGCGCGTTCGGCAACGCCGAGACGCTCGCGCGCACGATTCATCCGGGTGTCGATGCATGGGGTATCGCAAGCGCGACACTCATGGACATCGCGAAGCGCGATCTCGGCCCGCAAGGCTGGATCAAGCGGCTTTCCCAGGAGTTGCCGCATCTCGCGCAGATCGCGCCGCGCGTGCCGCAACTCATCTATCACTTCATGCAGCATCACACGCACGCGGCGCACGGCCCGAACGCCGCGCAAGCCCAGGCCGCGGCGCTCGAGGCGCTGCGCCGCGAGCACCGCCGCACGCGCGCGCTGCTGATCGCCTGCGCCGTGACTGGCGTGCTGATCGGCGTGGCCGCGACGCTCTTCGCCACGCCGTCCTTCAGCCAGGCGAGCCGCATGCCGGACCTTCCCGCGGCGCATGCTGGACACTTCCGCACCGCCTCATCAGTGCAGTCCTGAACAAGACCGGCACGGCCCGCTCCGACGATACTCCGGGTCTTTCGCCCGTGGCCCGCGCGTCGTCCGCGTGATGCCCACGGTTCGTTCGCCGTTCATTCGCGACAGACTCCCCTATTGGCGCCGCGCCACCCTTGCCACAACCGATGCTTGACTCGCTCGCTCCCGCCCTCTTCGTCGTCCTGTGGTCGACGGGCTTCGTGGTCGCCCGCGCGATCGCACCCTATGCCGACCCCAACCTGTTCCTGCTCGCGCGTTTTGGCGGGACCGCGCTGCTGTTCGCCTGCGTCGCGCTCGCGCTGCGCGCGCCATGGCCGCGAGGGCGCGAACTCGGCAAGCACCTCTTCGCCGGCGCGCTGCTGCAAGGCGTGTATCTCGGGGCGAGCTACTGGGCGGTTGCGCAGGGCCTGAGCGCCGGCGTGATGGCGCTGCTCGGCGCGCTGCAGCCGCTGCTGACTTCGGCGCTCGCCGCGCCGCTGTTTGGCGAGCGGCTCACGATGCGGCGCTGGCAAGGCCTGTCGCTCGGTCTCGCCGGCGTGGTGCTCGTGCTGATGCCGAAACTGCGCGCCGCCGCTGCGGGCGTCCAGGCGGCCGGTGCGGCCGATGCCTCGGGCGCGCATGCGAACCCGCTCACGGTTGTGCTCGTCGCGGTGCTCGCGGTCGGTGCGATCACTGCAGGCACGCTCTATCAGAAAACCTCGCTCGCCAAAGCCGATATCCGCAGCGCGAGCGCGGTCCAGAATGCGGGCGCGGCCGTGGTCGCGGCGCTGCTGGCGCTCGCGCTGGGCGAGCATCGCTGGATTGCATCGACAACGCTCTGGGTCTCGCTTGCATGGGGCATCGCGATGCTCTCGGGCGTGGGCGTGACGCTGCTCGTCTGGATGGTGCGCCACGGCGATGCGGCCCGCGCCACGGCGCTGCTGTTTCTCGCGCCGCCGCTCGCCGCGCTCGAAAGCTGGCTGCTGTTCGGCGAAACGCTCGCGCCGGTGCAAATGGCGGGCTTCGGCGTGGCGCTCGCGGGCGTGCTGATCGCACGGCGCGGCTGAATCAATCGGCCGTCGACGCGCCTTCGATCAGCCATCAATCGGCCGTGTCACCGCCCTTGGGCACCTTCGCGCGCGCCTTGCTGCCCGGCGCCGGCGCCCACGCGGGCCGCACCTTGCGCTGCGAGTCGATCACGACGATGAAGCGCCCCGCCCAAGGCGTGACCTCGCGGCTCGGGTGCAGGACCCACAGCGACTTGCCCGAATCGACGAGCGCCTGATACTCGGCGTCGACGATCCCGTAGTGATCGATGAACGTGTTCAACGACGCGGGAATGCGCACGCAGCCCTTCGAATGGCGGATGCCGAGCAGCGGCTCGAGGCGGTCGGGGTCGGTGGCGTGCATCTGGAAGCGCATCGGCGAACGGCCGCCCTTGCCCCAGCCGCGCTCGCCATCGACCCAGCCGAGATCGTAGATGCGCATGTCGCGCGCGCCGTAGCCGCGAATGCCGTTCTCGTTCATCGTGCCTTCCGCGCGAAAGTCCATGTTCGAGGGCGTGTGCTCGAACACGCCGAGCGGCGTGAGAAAGTGATCGAATTCGCCGGGCCGGCCCGTCGCGACCGGCGAAGCGCCGATCATCTGCCACGGTGCGCCCGGCATCGCACGGAAGTAGATGAAGAGCGCCTGGACGGTCGCGGCACGATCCACGAGGATGACGAACTCGCCTGCCAGCGCGCCGAGGTTCTTTTCGTCGAGCGCGGTCTGCAGGCGCTGACCGTAAGCGCGCTGATCGGCGGGCGGCACACGCAGACGGCGCTTCACGCTGCTCGCGAAGGTCTGACGCATGGCCAGCGCGCGGTGCGTTTCCTCGGCGGCCTGCGCGGACGTGAGATTCGGATGTTCGGGCAAGACGAGCGGAGCCGGCCCGGACGCGGGTTGCGCCGGCGCCGCAGTGGACGACGCGGACGATGCCGACGACGCGGAGGCCGCTGATGCAGCCGACGAAGCCGACGCTACGCTCGACGCAGCAGAAGCCGACTTTGCTGACGATGCAGCCGCCGATGCCGCGGCTACGCCCTGCGCGGACGAAGCCCGCACAGGCGCCGATGCACCCGATACCCTGGCCGGCGCAACGCCGGAAGCCGCCGCCGGATGCGACGTTGCCTGGGCCACGGCCCCCGACGCCACATGCGCGCCCGACGCGGCCCCGACACCCGCAGCCGAGGCGCTGGCAGCCCACCACGCGCAGACAGCCGCGCCCAGCACGCGGCGAATCCGCGACGGCGCACGCGACGCATCACGAGAATGGGCGTTCGTAGTGCCGCCCCGGACACCACCGTTCACGCGCGCAAAAGCGCCGCGCGAAAAGTCTTCGTTCATTGTGAATCCGGCTAATTGCTGTTTTGTCTGGAATAGATTGCCGCGATGCCAACCCGAGAGCATGCGCTCCACGACGCGCGCATCGGGCCAGTGTCCCGGCAGAACCACCCGCCATTAAACCAGACAAAACGCGCAAGTCGCAGCACAAAGCGATATGCGCCCCAGGCGCACTGCACGCAAGTGGGCGGCCGTTGCGACCAGACAGGAAGCTCAATTTGCCGACGAACGCGCGGCGAAGAAGGAAGCAAAGCGGAAAAAGCCATCGCGCCGCTACGAGGAGGGCGCGATCGGCACGACATCACGAAGAATCAGCGCACGGACACAGGCCGTGGATCCTGCTGCGCCTCGCCATCGAACGGCGCGGCACTCACACGCAGCGCGACACCGGCAAGGCGCCGGCTCTGCAACTCGCGCGCCACCAATTCGCCCACGTAGGGCACATCGGAATCGAGTTCGATATCTGCGTGGGCGTTCGACGTGCCGGCGTCGTACACCGTGACGCCCTTGGCGTAATGCCCGAGCTCACGTTTGATGAAGTCGCGCACGTCTTCTTCGCTACAGGTTTCGGGAACGTTCCAGACGGTCAGGTGCATGTTGAGCTACCGGTAGCGGCGCGCTCGGTCGACTCGCACCCGCACGGGTTGAAGACTCGCGCGCGCCTTTGCGCGAGCCCAAACCGCCTGTCCGAGCAGGGCCGCGGCTACAAGCAGGAAAAGACTCGACGATAGCATTTCGCTCACTCCACTTTTATTGATGATAGGCAGAATATGCTTAATCTCCAGCCTGCGCGCTGCGGCATATTGTCAAACGCCTGCCTTCCGACGCGTCGATTCTGGAGGGTGCGCAATCAACGTGCCAACCATGGTCGCGCGCGAGCTACTGGCCTTCGTCGCTGCTCGCCGAAGTGGTATCGCCCATATCCGCGCCGCATTGCATGCGCGTGAGCTGATCGTACTGGTGCGACCAGTTGCCGGAGATGGCCGCCTGCGCCTGGGCGAGCGATATCCGCCCGGCGCACACACAACGCTTGAGTCGCACCGCAAGGAGCGACTTGCGCCGTTCGCCGGCATGGCCGCCCCACGGCAGCAAGTCGAAGTTCGCAGCCGCATCCGGCGAACCGCCGAGCAGGATCGGCACGCGCCGGTCGAGCGCATAGGCGACGCCCTCATCGGAATCGATGCCGCGTGCCGCGAGCAGCCGGCCCTTTTGTGCCATCGTCTCGTTGAACGGAGGCGCCACGGTATCGGCATAACCGGGCCGGCAAATCGTCTCCGCCACCGACTCCTGGGTCACGCGCGCGTCGAGCAGTTGCGACTCCTGCGCCATGGCGGGCGCACCGCGCGCTACGCCGCCGATGGCGAGCGCCAGCAGCACGCCATGCAGCGCGCAACCAAGCGGGCGCAAGCCGCGCAGGTACGTCCGGCACGCCCTGCCCTCTGCCATGCGACGCCCGGCGCGGCGTTTTTCTGCCAATTCTGCGTTCATGGATCAAGGCACCATACGCTGCCGTACGATGTGAAATGGATGGTCAATGCCGGACAATTAAAACACATCCAAATTCCACGTGGTGAATATGCAGCACCGGGTCATGCGCGGCAGATCGCGCCCGGCATGCACCATCACCTGAGCCGCGCCAGGCGGCCAAACCGAACTATGCGCAAACTACGCGCTCTATAACGGGATTTTTATTTCGTCATGCAGACTAATTTGCCTGGCGCGTGCCGGAACGCGCGCGTTGCCGCAAGATCGGCCGTTCAGGCAATGGCGGCGTCAAACCCGATGGCGCATAATGATCCGCCCGCCCCTCTCCGCTCCGGAGTCCGGCGTGCACATTCAAGGAACGAGGAATTCCCATGTCCATCACCATGTATCACGCCTCGGTGCCCGTGCTCGTGCGCGGCCTCGCCAGCCTGCAGACCATCATCGGCAAGGCGCAGGCGCACGCGGCTGAAAAGCAGATCGACCCCTCGGTGCTGACCGGCGCACGGCTATTCCCCGACATGCTGCCGCTCGCGCGCCAGATCCACATTGCCACGGACACGGCGAAGGGCTGCGCCGCGCGCCTCGCAGGCGTGGACGCGCCGAAATTCGAAGACGTGGAAGTCAGCTTCGACGACCTGCACACGCGCATCCAGAAGACGATCGACTACCTGAACACGTTCAAGCCCGAGCAGATCGACGGCTCAGAAGGCAAGACCATTACGCTGAAGATGCGCTCGGGTCCGATCGAGTTCACGGGCCAGGACTACCTGCTGGCGTTCGTGCTGCCCAACTTCTATTTCCACGTCACAACGGCGTACGACATCCTGCGCCACAACGGCGTCGAACTGGGCAAGCTGGACTATCTGGGCGGCAAGCCGAACGCGTAATGCGTCCGGGCGCGCGGCTTTCGCGCGTCAATCGAGCGAAAGTCGCACCGCGAAGCCAATCAGCGCCGAAGAGAAGGCCCATTTCTGCACGGTCTGCGCCAGCGGATGCCGGCGCAGCCACACGGCGATCCGCGACGCGCCCAGCACGTAGATCACGTCGAACAGCGCGCACACGATCACGAGCAGGATGCCCAGCTCGGTCACCTGCAGCCAGACCGACCCCGCCTCGGGGCGAATGAACTGCGGCAGCAGCACCGAGCAGAACAACAGCGCCTTCGGATTGAGCAGGTTGGTAAGCAGGCCCTTGAAGAAGTCCGCGCGCAGCGGGCGCTCGGCCATCGCACCGGCCTGATCCGGCAAGGCAAAGCCCGGCGCGCGGAAAATCTGCACGGCAATCCAGGTCAGATAGAGCGCGCCGACATAGCGCACGACCTCATAGAGCCACGGTGCGTTATGGAGCAGCGCCGCGAGACCGCACGCCGAAAGCGTGACGTGCGTGGCGCGCGCGAGCCCGAGGCCGCAAGCCGCCGCGAAACCGCGCCGCGCGCCGCGGCTCATGCTGGTCTGCATCACCAGCGCCATGTCCGCGCCCGGCAATGCGCTGACCACGACCAGGGCGGCAATGAACATCAACAGCAGGTGAGCGGAAATCATGTTGGCCTCGCTTGGAAGAGGCTCTATATTGCCGCTAACGCCGGAGCGATTTCTGACGTTTTTTGTGGATAACCCTTCAATACGAAGCGGAATGCCCTAAAATTTTGTCATCGAAATCAGGAAAGCACTCCGCGCCATGAGCGATCTGGACAAACTCGACCGCGCGATCCTCGGCACCCTGCAGGCGGACGGCAGAATGCCGATCGCGCGGCTCGCCGAAACCGTCGGCTTGAGCGAAACACCTTGCGCGCGCCGCCTCAAGCGGCTCGAGCAGGAAGGCTATATCGAGCGCTATCGGGCCATGCTCTCGCGGCGCAGGCTAGGCTACGGCGTGCTCGCCTATGTCTCGGTGCGCTGCGCCGTGCACGACCGGTCGCTGGCCGACCGCTTCGAGCGCGAAGTCTGCGCGATCGAGCGGATTCTCTCGTGCCACAACGTGGCCGGCACGGCGGACTATATTCTGATGGTCGTGGCGCGCGACCTCGACGACTACGGCACGTTCATGCGCGACGAGTTGCGCAGTCTGCCGGGCGTCACGGCGGTCGAATCGGCGCTCTCGCTGCGCGCCGTGAAATCCGAGGGCCGGTTGCCCTTGCCGTGAACACGCCACACTTTCTCTTCTCAAACCGGAGCTTTCGATGAACCCAGAACAGGCACGAGCCGAAGAGGCCGCCGCAATGGACCGCGTGCTGAACGCCACGCAACGCGTCAAGACGGCATTCACCGCCTTGCAGACGCAATTTCCGCCACAAGGTGAAGGCCGGCCGTCGCAATTTGCCTTGCAGACATTCGACGCCGCGCTGCAGGAGCTTGAAGACGCCCAGGCGGCCTTCGACGAAATGCTCAACGACCTGTTCGATGGCAATCGCTGACGGACTCGCAACGGACGCGAACTGCCGGCGCGCCTGAATTTCGAAGTCCGCTAGCGCCCTGTCCGGGGCAGTTGCCGGACAAAGGCTGCAATCCGATTGCAGGCCTCGATGAGCCGCTCATCGTCGACCACGAAGCCGAAGCGGACATAGCCGCTTGCCGTTTCGCCGAATGCGCTCGCGTCGAGCAGCGACACTTTTTGCGCTTCGAATAGCTGCCACGTGAACGCCTGTGGATCGAGGCCGGTGCCGCGCACGTCGATCATCATGAACATGCCGGCTTCCGGCAGCAGGCAACGCAGCCCCGGCACGCCGCTCAGGCGCGCATAGACCAGGTCGCGCCTGCGCCGGTAGATCGCACGCATTTGCGCGACGATTGGCTCGCGCTGCTCCAGCGCCGTGAGCGCGGCCTCCTGGATGAAGCCGGGCAAGCCATAGAACATGCACAAGGCGAGCCGCCCCAGATGGCCGATCAACGTTTCGGGCGCAATCACCCAGCCAAACCGCCAACCCGGCATCGCATGCGATTTCGAAAGGCTGCCGATTGTCACCGTGCGTTGCGCCATGCCGTCGAGCATTGCGATGCTCACGTGCTCGCGCTCAAAGGTGAGATCGGCATAGACCTCGTCGGAAACCACCCAGAGATCGTGACGCTGGGCGAGCTGCGCGATGCGCTCGAGATGCTCGCGCGGCATCACCGCGCCAGTCGGGTTGCACGGCGTGGCGAAGAAAATCGCGCGCGTGCGTGGCGTGAGCGCCGCTTCGAGGGCGTCGCAATCGAGATGAAAACCGTTGTCCGGATCGACAGGCACCGGCACGAGCGTCGCGCCCGACGAGCGAATCGCCGCCTCGTAGGTCAGGTACATCGGCTCCGGCACGAGCACTTCGTCGCCGGCTTCGCACAGGCATAGCGACGCGGCGAAAACGCCGTTTTGCGCCCCTGCGCACAGAATCACGTTCTGCGCATTCACGTCCCGCGCGCCCGCCGCCGCGTGCTGCCGGGCAATGGCTTCGCGCAGCGGCTCGCGCCCCATGATCGCCGTGTAGTGCGTATCGCCCGCGCGCAATGCCGTCACGGCACGCTCGACGACAGGCTCGGGCGTCGCGAAATCCGGATCGCCCACGCTCAGGACGATCACGTCTTCGCCACGCGCCGCCGCCTGCATCGCGGCGTGATGGATCTCCCACGCCGACGTGCGCCGCCCCTGCAAGCGCTCCACCAGATTCGAATATTTCATCGTCCGCGAGTCTCCCTGCGACGCCGCCTGCGTCGATTCATGTTCAATCCGTGCGCCTGGCGTGATGCGCATACGCACGGCAAGGACACCACGATACCAAGGAACGCGATCGAGGAAAAATAGCGCAAAGGAATTTCCGTCCCGCCGGTACGCACTGGGAGCCGCGCACATGATGGGCGCGCGCCCGACACCGCGCGAGCGCGCCGGCGCACACCGGAGCACAATGCACGCTGGCCGGCCGTGCCGCACATGCTCTCGTTCACCACGCTCGATGCGGGCGCGGCCGTGCGCTATCGTCGGCTCGCCGCCCGGTCCTGGGCCACTCCTGGAGATACGCCATGCCCTCTTCGCCACGCAGCGTCGCGGAAAAACGCGCCGCATTCCGAGCCTTGCATGCTTCCGGCTGCTTCCTCTTGCCCAACCCGTGGGACCCGGGCAGCGCGCGCTATCTCGAGAGCGTCGGCTTCAAGGCGCTCGCCACGACCAGTTCGGGCTTTGCATGGTCGCGCGCTTGCGGTGACAATTCGCTGCCCCGCGAGGCCGTCCTCGCGCATCTGCGCGAGATGGTCGCGACCACCGATTTGCCCATCAACGCGGACTTCGAAAATGGTTTCGGCGCCGATGCGGCCGACGTTGCGCAGAGCGTGGGACTCGCCGTCGACACAGGGGTTGCAGGGCTCTCGATAGAGGATTCGACTGGCGACCCGGCCGAGCCGCTGTTCCCGCTGGAGGTCGCCGTCGAGCGCGTGAAGGCCGCGCGACGCGCCATCGACGAACGCGGCGGCGATACGTTGCTGGTGGCGCGCGCGGAAAACTTCTTCACGGGCGAACCCGATTTCGAAGACGCCCTCGCGCGCATCAAAGCCTATGCGGCGGCGGGTGCGGACTGCCTCTACATGCCGGGGATCCACGCACGCGAGCACATCGTTGCGGTGGTTGCGGCCGTTGCGCCCAAGCCTGTTAACGTGCTGATCGGCTCGGCTTCGGAATTCACGCTTCAGGATCTTGCTGGGATGGGCGTGCGGCGCGTGAGCGTGGGCGGCGCACTGGCTCGCTCCGCATGGGGTGGCTTCATGCGTGCCGCTCAGACGCTCGTGCAAGGTCGCTTCGACGGTTTCGTCGACGCGGCGCCGGGCAATCAGCTCAACGATCTATTCAGGGATCCTTCCTGATTTTTTCGACGGTACCGTAGCGCCGCTCACGGCACGACGAAGCGCTTCACGAGCGTCAGCTCACCGGGCTTGCGCATGGGCGCGCGTATCGTCTCGCTCTTTTCGTTCGGCGTGCCTTCGTCGGTGATGATGGTGATCTGCGCCACGGTCATGTCGCTGCCACTGTTGCCATTGCCGTAGTAGTTCACGTAGACGAGGTACGTGCCGTGCAGTGGCGCAGCGCTCGAATAGATCTCGGGACCGTAGCCCGTCGTCACGTCCACGTCGAGCGCGCCGCCGTTCGGCGCCACACGGTCGGCGTAGAACGTGTGCACGCCGTCGGGCGATACCACATGCAGGTCGAGGTCGGTGCCGTCTGTGTCCCAGGCGAGCACGATCCGCAGGCGCGCCTGCGTCTTGCCCGTGTAGGCGTCGTAGAACTGCACGCGTTTGCGCGTGCCGTCCGCCGTGCGCAGCTCCACGCTGTTGCTGCCCGCGCCAAACGCGAACGGCCGCGAGAACGCGCCGTCTTCCTCGATTCGCTGAGGCATGGGCGTGCCGTTCACTACGAGCGTGCCCACCGAGGTGCCCGGCCGGGCCTTGGGCGCCGCCTTGATGTGCCCCGCGATCAACGCGTTGACCGACTGGCCCTCCGGCGTGCTCACGGCTACGGCGGGATAGTGGACGTCCTGCGTATAGCGCGCTTCGTCGCCGGCCGAATTGCGCCAGCCGTTCAGCGGCGCAGTGAAGTCGATAGTGTCGGCATGCGCGGCGTTCGTGACCGCGACGAGCGCAAGCGCGAAGCCCACGAGCCCGTGGCGTAAGAAGCGACGATGGAGCCGGATCTGATGCATGCTGGGTCGCCTGGTTGTCGTGTAGATATTGAAGCTCAAAGTCGCTCGCTCTTCACGAGCAAGAGATCACCGATCTTGCGCAGCGGCACCACGCGCGTTTCGCGACGCTCGTTTGGCGTATTCTCGTTGAACACGAGCGTAAGGGTAGCCGTGATCACGTCGCGATCGTGCGCGGATGGATCGAAGTTGTAGCCCGTCGAATCGAAGTTGCCCCAGTAGTTGAAGAAGAACAGCCAAGTGCCATGCTCCGGCGCCGCCGACGAGAATATGCCCGGCCCGGCGCCATCGACGGAATCCACATCGAAGCCGCTACCGTCTTCGAGCGTGGGATTTCCAAAATACGCATGCAGGCCACTCGGCGTGATCACGTGCAAATCGACTTGCGCGCGCGGGTCGTCCCACGTCACGATCGCGCGCAACCTGGCCTGCGGCTTGCTGCGATCCGCTTCGTAGAACTGCATGCGCTGACGCTTCGCACCATCGGCCGAAATGATTTCGATGCTGTTCGAACCGGCGCCGAATGCCCAGGGCCGCGCGAAGAAACCTTGCTCGTCGGTATAGAGCGGTGTGGGATTGCCGTTCACGACCAGCATGGGCGGGCGGCGCGCATGCGGATCGACATGTTTGAGCTGGCCTTCGATCAGCGTGCGAAAGCGCTGTGCGCCGCGATCGATGGGCGGGCGCGGATACCCTGCCACGTACTGCTCACCCTCATTCGTGAGACCGCTGTGACGCCAGCCGTTAAACGCACCAGTGAGACGCGCGAGCGTGCCGGAATCAGCGGCATTTGCGGCATCGCCAACTGCATGCGCTGGCGCGCACTCCAGCATGATGACGCCTGCCATGGCGAGCACACGCGAGCCAACGCGCCGCCGTGCGGCTCGAGCGGTGTCAGTCGTCGTCCATCGCGGTTTTACGAGCGTTTTCATGGTTATTCAACTTCCAGTGAGGATCAGCTTGCGCGCGGTCTGCTCGATAAACGCCTCGTCCTGCCCGCGTGGATGGTGCGCAAACGCGAGATGCAGATACTCGTGCGCGAGCGCAATGCGGTCGTCGTCGGAGCGCAGGCGGCGGATATAGACGCGATTGCGCCCGGCATCGGCATAGGGGCGGCCCGTCGTCACCTCACAGACGGCCGGCAACTCAGGTTCTTCGTAGCCTGCCTCGCCCGCAAGGCGCCGCGCCCAGACCGGCGCCTCGCGGCTCAGCCAGTCGCGCGCGCCCGCCACCGGCTCGCAATCGCCCGCGAGCGGGCTCGTGAACGACGTAAGCGTGGCCTGCGGCCAGGTGCGCGCGAGAATCCCATCGAACGCGAGGCCTCGCTGAGCCGCGACCTTCGCGTCGAGCCAGCTCATCTGGCCGGGCGCGGTCTTGTCGTGATGAAACTGCACCGGCACGCCCGCGAGCACCAGGCCATCGGTGAAATCGGCCGCGTTGCGCGCAGCGGCGCGCGGCGCGCGCGGCAAGACGCGCTGCGTGCGGCTGCTGTCGTCGATGCGGTAGCAGCCGCGCGAACGGCCCGCGTTCTGCACGAGATAGCTGCGCGCGGCCACTGCGAGCGCGCGCGCCGCCTGCGGCTGCGCCGTATCGCCTTCGCGCTCGACTACGCGCGCGACATAGTCGTTCATGCCGAAGCGCCCGACGATGCGCGGCTTGCCGGTCTCGTCGCGATCGAGCAGCAACTCACCATGGCTTTCGATGGGCAGCCAATTGCCGTTCTCGAATCCCACGCTGAACGTACCGTCGAGCAGACCGGGCTGCGCGGCCCGCCCGCCCGCGTGTGTATCGATCACGTTTCGTATCGGATAACGAGAAAAAAAATCGACGACCACACAGGCACGGTCGTCGGGCACGGCGCTCTGCGCGACCAGCGGCGCAATACGCGGCGCCGCGGCGGCCAGCACGCGCACGCTGCCTCCGTTCCCGCCAAGCCAGATCGGCGTACCATCGGCCAGCCAGCCCGCCGCGCCGCCTTCGTAGCCGCCGGGGTTTGCTGGATCGGGCATGGTCCAGGTCTTGGCCCGCAGCAGGCTGCCATAGAGCGATACGGTACCCTCGCCGCGACCGCTCGTGACAACCGACACCAGCGTGCTCGCCGTGTCGTCGCGGGCACGCGTGGGCACGGCCTGCAACGCCTTGAGCAGATCGGCCACCCGCACACGGCGCTCCGGGCGCAGCGCGTAGAGATCCTGCAGCCACGCGGGCGCCTTCTGGGCGCGCCAATACTCGCGCCAGCCCAGGGGATCGAGCTGCAATCTATGGGGCTCGAAAAAGAGGCCGCACGACTGCACCAGCGCACGATCGCGGTCGATGTGGCCGCCAGTCATGCAGCAGTACACCTCCTCTCGATCGTTGCCATCGCATTGATAGTCGGGTGCGGGAATTCGCCGGTCGATGAGATACGCGTAGACGAACAGCTTCCAGACACTGCCAAGCTGCGTCTCGAGCGTCGGCGGCAGCGGCGTGCCGGGACCCGGTACGCTGACCTCGGCCGCAGTATCGAATATCCACAGTCGCGCGCTGCCATCGTGCAGCCAGGCGAAGCGCAGGGCCGACGGCGCCGCGGCCTGCGCAGGCCGCGGCAAACTGATTGCAAGCGCAACCATCGCGAATGCGAGCGCCGCCCTCAAGCCGGCTATACGCACCCTCACGCCGGCTATACGCACCCTCACGCCGGCCTCACTCGATGCGCAGCGTGACCATGCGGTCGCTGCGGCCGCCTTCATACGCCTTCTGCTCCGGCTGGTACATGCGGAAGTAGCGTGCGGGCGGCATCGTGAACGTGCCAGGCAGGGCGAAGCGCACGAGCTGGCGCAGCGCCACGGGACGATCGAGCAAAGGCACGGGCTGGTGATAGCCGAGTTCACCCATCTCGTAGCTGGCCGCGCGCGCGAACGGCTGCGGACCGCTGCCGCCCTCGCCTGCGCCGGGCAACCCGGCAATGCTCACGCCCCAGCTCGTCGCCTCCACAGACCCGCCCGGCGGCAGCGGCACGTCGAGCAAGCCATAATGCAGCGCCGATTTGTCCTGCGGCGTGAGCCTGACTTCGTCGACATAGAGCGCGTTGCTGTCGACGGCGTCGCCGGCCTTCATGCGATGCGCCTCGAACGTGGCCCGGCCCGCCTGCTTTTCGGCGTCGCTCGACGGCGCGATCGGGTCGAGCCGATAAAGCGTGCGCTCGATCTTCACCGGCAGGCGGCTCGCCTGGGCCGCACGGCTGCGGTACGAAACCAGCGCCGAGACCTCTGGGCTTGCGCCGCCCACGTCGAGCGAGGTGGGCAAAGCCGCGCCGGTCCACTTCCAGAGCGTTGCCCCCGTGGGCGTCGTCGTGCGCGCCCAGCCATTGCTTTGCAGCGCGGGCAAGGGCTGTGCCGCATCGCCCGCGCGCGAGCCGCCCATGGCCTTGCGCAGCCACAGCAATGTGAGTGCCCGGTCGATGGTCGGATACGTCGCGCTGCTCTGCGCGAGCACGGCGTTTGCATCCACGGGTGTGCCCGCGTCGCCGGCCATGGCCAGCAGGCTCTGGATCAGCGGCGTCGGATTCGTCATGAGCGACGCGCGTGCGCGCGCGGCCAGCGTATTGAAGCCTTCGGGCAAGCTCGCGTTCGTTACCCGCGCTGTCCACGCGATCAGCACCACGGCCGCTTGCAAGCCACGCGGCGAATCGGGCGCGGCGAACACGAGGCTGTCTTCCACGCCGTATGCGTCAGGCAATGCTTTGGCATCCTGATCGAACATCGACGATGCCCGTTGCGCAAGCTGCCCGGCCACGCCCGAGACTGGCGTCGCCACGGGCTGCCCCATTTGCTGCAGCAGCCAGAGCGCCAGCGCGCGATGCAGCAACGGCTCCTTCGCGCCATTGTCTCGATAGATATCGAGCGCGTGCTGCCAGTTGCTGTCCGGGAGCGAGATGCCGAGGCTGCGGCTCGCCAGCCAGTCCGCGTAGTACGCGTAGGCCGTGATGAACGCGCTGCCCCCTGTGGTGTCGCCCCACCAGCCAAATGCGCCATTGATGCCTGCAAGCAACGCGAGTCGCTGGCGCTGATTGCGCAGACGCGCCTCGAGACCCTGTGTCATGCCCTGAGGCGCAGCAACGCCCGGCGCTGAACCATCGGCATCGCGGCCCAGCGCATCGTGGGCGAGTGCGAGCGGAATCAGACGGCTCGAGGTCTGCTCGGCGCAACCGTACGGGTAGGCGATGAGATCGTCGGCCACGCGCGCAAACTGGCTCGCGCCCGTCGAAACGATGCGCACGCGCACATCCTGCGCATCGGGCGCGAGCGCGAGCGGCTTCGGACTGGCGTCGAGCGTAACGGGCATTTCGCGCAGATCGAGCCAACCCGGCGCGCCAAGGCTCACTGAAGTCTGCAGGCGGTCCATCTCCTTGCCGTTCACGCGCAGGCTCGCATCGACGAGACCCTGCGTGAGCACCACGCGTGGCAGTGCCAGGTAGTTCGCGCCAGGCTTGAGCGTAACCTTGCGTTCGAGCGCGAGGCCTGCACCGTTGACCGTCCACTGCGCATCCACATCGGACGAGCCCTGATTGAACGCGAGCATGTCGATCGCCGGCTGATCGCCGCTGCGGAAGCTCGCAGGGCCGCTCCATTTCAGATAAAGCGGCTTGTCCGAGCGCACATACGCGGTACGCTGCCCTACCGTGCCGTCCGCGGAAACCGCGCGCACGGTAATGCGCCAGCGCGCGAGTGCGTCGGGCATGCGGAAGGTCATGCGCGCGTGGCCACTCGCATCGGTTTGCAGATCGGCCTGCCATGCTGCCGTGTCGATGTCGTCGCGACGCGGGCGCTCCAGCACCTTTACGCCGCGTTCGTTGTACTGCCCGCGCTGCGGGCCACCGGGCGCACCACGCATCGCGGAAAGCGCGAGGTCGTAGGTAATGAACGAAAGACTCGACGTCGTGCGCACGTTGTTGCGGCGCGGATGATAAAAGAAGTCCACGATGTCGGGCGCAATTTCGGGTTGCAGCACGTACACCATTTCGTCGACCACGCTCACGGTGAGACGCGCGGGCAGCGCCTTGCCGCCAAGCGTGCTGCCCAGATCGAGCGTCACGGTTTCGCCCGGCGCGTAGACGGACTTGTCGCTCTTCACGGCGAGATCGATCGAGGGCTTCGCGACCACAATGCCCGCGTTCTGGAATACGTATTCGCCGTCGTGCACGTAGAGCACCGAAAACGTCATGTTGGGAGCGAACTCGGGGCCGACCTTGATGCGCGCTTTCCATTGCGTGGGGGCCACGCGCGTGAGCGTCAGCCAGTCCGCGCCCTTCGAAAGCAGTGCGCGCGCTTCCACGCTGTCGCGTTCGAGCGTGAGCAGCGCGTCGTCCACGGCATACGGGAACGTGATGAGCGCTTCGGCCGTATCGCCGATCTTGTAGCGGTCCCGGTCGAACACCACTTCGACACTGCCGGGAATCGCCTTGAGGCCGTCTCCTGCCACCCAATGGCTGGCCGCCGCTAGCAGATTGCCCGCGTCGTCCTTCACCGAGAGCATGTATGAGCCCGGTTCGTCGAATTGCATCGGGAAGCTCACGCGGCCGTCCGGGCTCGCGGCGGGCAGTGTGCCATCGGCCTTCGTCTGCGACTCGAGACGCACCCATTCCCACTTCGCCGGCTTGTGCGCCGGCGCCGCGTTCGTGCCGATGCCCGGGTTAGCGCCAGCACTCGTTTCCTCGGTCGCCCCGGCCAGCGCAGCCAGTGTGAACGTCACACGCTCGCGCGGCTGCGAAAACGATTTGACGGTGCTCAGGCGATACGGCGTCGCGCCGCGCGCGATCAGCACCTCGCGGGTCACGCGCACGCGATACGCGGCGCCGTCCTGCGCGAACAGCGTAAGCGCGTAGCGGCTCGGCTCCTTCGCGGCGGGCAGCGTGAGTGTGGCGTTACCGTCGCTATCGGTCTTCAGCTCCTGCTGTTCGAGCTTCACGGGAAAGAGGCCCGAATAGCGCAACTCGCCGTCCACGATCGCCACCTTCTGCGCGCGCAGCGTGACCGACACCCTCCCGCTCTTCACGGGCTTGCCATCCGGGTAGCGCAGCGCTATCTTGCCCTTGGGCGTGTCGCCGGTTGCGTAATCGGACTTGTCCATCGTGAGGTTCACGTCGAAGTGCGGCTTCACGTACTCCGCTACGCGGAACGCGCCTCCGTAGCTGTCGCCGTTGTAGTCGAAGCGCAGCGTATAGCCGCCACCCTGCGCAGTCGCCGGCAGCGTGAAGGTCGCTTCGCCACCGCTTTCCGATGCGAAATCCACGTTGCGCGTCGCGATCGGCGCGCCGTTCGGATCGAGCACGTCGAGCTTGATCTGTGCGGGCGCGGCGGGCGTCGACTGATTCGCACTCTGGAAAGTGCGGCCGATGAACTTCACGTGGACCGCGTCACCAGGACGATAGAGCGGCCTGTCCGTGACTGTGTAGATCTTGGTGTTGTAGATCTCGCTGTCGTAGTAGAAGTTTTCCGATACGAAAACACCGCCCTGCGGATCGCTGCCGATCACGTAGCTGCGCTCGGGCGAGACGTGCTGGAGCACCAGCGCGCCATCCGCGCCGGTGGAGCCGCTTTGTAGCACGCCCACGCCATCGGTCCAGTTCACCTCGGTGCCGGGCACCGGCTTGCCGTTGTCGCGCCGCGCCGTCCACACCATCAAACCGCTCGACGCGGCCTTCACGACCGCGACTGTATCGGAAACGAACAACAGCGTATGCGCGCGGTAGTTTCCGATCATCGCTTCGACGAGATAGAGCCCCGGCGGCAGCTTGCCGACCGGAATCATCACGTTGCCCGACTGCGCCTCCAGGAAGTTGCTGCTACTGCCTGCGAGGCTCACGCCCTTGGGTGGCTGAATCGTCTTCGCGTTCCAGATCGGATAGCGGAAGCGCGTGACGAGTTCGTAGCCGCGCAGCGGCGCGAAGCGCGATTGTGGCTCGAAATGTGTGGGTGCATTCGGCTGCTCGCCGAGCTTGAATTCGGGCTTCGCCTCGGTGACCTTGCTGCGCGTCGCGAACGAAAGCACGCGCTGCCACGCGCGGCGCGCATCGCTGAGCCAGCGGTCCCACAGGTACGCGAGCGTGTTCGCGAGACCCTCGCCCTGATAGTTCGGCTTGATGTTCAGGCGATGCAGGTTCTTCTGCGCCTTGAGAAACGCGAGCGGATTCGGCACCTTGTAGACGACGACATCCGCGCCCCCATAGCCTTCGAGCTCTGACTGGAATTCGCGGCCCGGCGCCTCCAGACGCACCTGCGCGAGCTGGTTGCTGCCGTAGCTCGCATCGGAAAGCAGGAAGAACGGCTGGCCCTGCACGACCTGGCTGTCGTAGCCGCTCGACGGCGGCGCGCCCAGAGTGGGATTCGCGTCGATGCTCTGCTGTGCGGCGTTGTCGCCGTCGTCGGCCCAGGCAGGCGTTGCCCCCAAACCCAGACACAGCGAAAGCAACGCGATCAGCGCTGCAAGCAGCGCCGGAGCGCCCGAAAATGCGCCGTATTTCGTATCGGAAATCCGTGCCCGTGCGACCACTTTCGCATTGGAAACGCGCGAGAAAAACGGCGCGACGGAACGCAGCGAGAAGAGTAGACGTTGCATGGCGGTACTCATGGCGTCAGGAATGCGAAACGAAACACACCGACGAAGTTCGGATTGCCGTCGAACGGCTGCCAGCGGGAATCTTTCCATTGCATCAGGTCGGAAACGGCGACGGCGCGCAGACCGCTATCGGTCGGCGTGACGATGCCCGTGTGATAAGCGATGTAGCGGTCCAGCCAGATCATCAGATGCTGGTCGTCGCCTTGATCGAAGAACAGCAGGTCGCCCGGCAACGCCTGATTGACGTCGCGCGAAATGAAGCGGCTGTTGCGTTGAATGAGCGCGATGGCCGAGACGTAGGCGCCCACGCTGCCGTCGATCCGCGTCCAGCGGTTCGCGAGCGTGCGCTGCTGCGGGCTCAGTTGCAGTTCAGGCGGCAGCCGGCTCGCATCGCCCGCGCCGTTCATGCCGTTGGCCTTGAGCCAGCGTGCGTCATGCTCGCGCAGCGCCTCTACGGCTGCAAAGCGCACAAGGCCGGCGCAGTCGCGCTGGGTCCAGCGCGGCGTGGGGCCGCGACGCATCTGCTGATCGACGATGCGCACGAACCACGCACGAAATATCGTCGATTGTGCGGGCGTGAGCGCGTCGGGGTCGGGCGCGGACTGCGTCGGCATAAGCGCGCGCACCGGGCCCGCAAGCGCCACGCCGAGCGCGGCCGCTCCGGCTGCCGCGCATCGATGGAAGAAGCGCCGGCGCATGATCAGTCGCCGCTCGTGCCGGGCTGGGCCGGACGGTCTTCGGCACGCTGCGGGACGTCTGCGCTGACATCGCCGCGGGTGGCATTGCTGGCATCGTTGTCCGCGTCTTTCGGGCCTGCGCCCAGAGGATGCCCCGCTGCCGCGTCGCCACGCGGCCCCACGCTCGCGCCCGGCTCCACATGCCACTCCACCGGCACCCAGCCCGCCGACGAAGGCAGCGAGTCCGGCAGGCTCAACGCCAGCGGCGGGTAGCTCGCCACCGCGTGCAGCTTCGGCAGCAGATGTGTGCGGGCGGCGTTGCGGAAAATCGCCTCCTGATCGGCCGGCAGCGCGCGGCCCGCCTCACGCTCCACGAGCGCCGCCGCCGTGGACGGCATGACCGACACCACCGTGGTCGACAGGCGCTGCGGCGAAAGCGTGTCGGCGATGGCCGGGTAGCGTTTGTCCAGCACGGCGAGCGTGTCGTCCACGAGGCGCGCGTCGGGCGAGAACACCACGTAGCCGTGCGCGAGCGCAAGCGTCACCGGAAAGTAGCGCGGCGCGGAAAGCTGCGCCGCGTAGGACGAGCCCGCACTCTGCGCCGTGCCCGAGCGGGCGCTCACCGCGCGGATCCAGAGCGTGACGCCAGCGGACGGCTCCTTCGTCTGCACCGGCAGGCGGCGATAGCCTGTCTCGTTGCCCGCCTTCGCTTCATACGCGCCAATGGCGTCGCCAAAGACGCTCGCAAGTGCGCCCTTGACCGCGGCCAGTTGGGCCGGATCCTGCGCCGCCCCGGGTTTGAGGCGCGCCACGAACACCGGCGCCACGAGTGTCGATTTCGCATACCAGCACACGCCCGCGGGTCCGGCGAGGCGCTCGCGCAAAACCTTCGACGCGGCCTGTTCGCCCTCGCCCAGCTTGCCGAGCAGATCGGCAGCATCGCTCCAGTCGACCGGCAGGCTCGCGCAGGCCGCCGCGTTCGCGGGCAACGCACGCCAGAGATCGGCGCTGTCCCAGTGCTGCGGCAGATGGGTGGGATCGACGAGCGCAGCCGTGCTCCAAGCGCCGCTCGCGCTCGCATCGTTCTTGCCCGACGCGGCGAAATCGAAACGCAGTGCATTAACGCCCGAGAAAAAGGCCTGATACCCGAACGAAAGATAATTGACCGAGACGATCAACCGGTGCCCATTCACGTCGGCGGGCGCGTGCTCGAGGCGATAGGCGCGCAGCGCATCGTCGCCGCCGTCGTCGAGCATCTTCCCAAGCGCCTGCGCGCGTTCGCCGATCGTCTTGCCGTCCGCGTCGAGCAGAATGCCTGGCTCCGACATGATGATGAGCCGCTCGCCTTTCGCCGCGAACAGCAGCGTATGGCCGACCGCGAGCTTGAGCGCGTAGACCGGCACGTCGCCGGAGAGCGTGGCCGCCTGGTTCAACTGGCTGTCGCTGGTCGCGACGTTACCCACGGCCTGCATCAGCTTCGCGAGGCCATTGCGGCGCATCGTCATCACCCAATAGCCGAGGCGGCCGTCGGGCGAGCGCCACAGCAGCACGCGCGAAGGTTCGTCGAATACGCGCTTGATAAGTTCGTCGCGCCAGTCGAGATCGTGTTCGAATGCGAGCCGCCGGACGGCGCCCTCTGCGGAAAGACGTGTGGAATTGGACTCGTAATAGTCGACAAAATCGCGCGTGAGCAGCGTGTGCAGCAATGGCACGCGAATCATATCGCGCGGCAAACGCGAAAGAGCTGCGCTGTCGATAATGGCGTCGGGATAATGAATATCGAAAGCGACTTCGTGAGACCGAAACGTCGATCTCCCGCCGAATGGACGCCAGATCGCCTGAATGGCGACCAGCGCAACGATTAAAACCGCGGCCGTTAGCGCGGCCTTTTTGCGCGTTAACTTCATCGAATCAATCGCCCTGAAATGGGAAATCGGTTTTCTTTTGTGCCGCCACGCCCCGTCGGCAGGGCACACGGCGTTTTGGTTGCCGCACACAGGTTCTTTCTCTGCGAGCGGCTATTTTCTGTTGGCAGCGATACTACCTTAAAAAATATTTACATGCCGTGAATGATTCTTGTCACACGGAATATTCGCATATTTTTACATTCTATTGCCATGCATGTTGCGTAACGCATTATTGATTGCCCGAATTGCGACGTCGAATTGAGTCGATGTGACCTTACTCCTCTGTAGTATCCCACGGTAAAGTTAGTGGCAAGACCGCGGAAGAAACCTTGTCATGAAGAAGTCGCGGTTCAGCGAAGAGACCTCCAGGTTCTGACGGACTGAGCGGCCCCCGGTAAACAGTGCCATGATGTAAGCGAGTTTTCGGCGGACTTTTCGAAGGAAAGGAGCCGTGCGATGAAACGCAAACGCTTCAGTGTCGAGCAGATTGTGGCTG
>NZ_CADIKL010000063.1 GCF_902859945.1 Paraburkholderia caffeinitolerans
CCTTCCTTCAGCACGCCAATAATCTGTTCTTCGGTGAATCGCTTCTTCATGACCGCTCCTTGTCGGAACGGACTCTACACCGTCAGCGTACTAATCGCGGGGAGCAGGTCAGCTTTGCCCAGAATGCTCGCGCAAATTGATGTAAACAGGAAATTTTGCGGTCCTTCCTTTGATATACATGTCTTGAAGTCGCATGTAGATCTCGCGCAACGTCATGCTTTTTCCTGCACCGTACTGCCCTACGATTGCGAAATGCTCGCCCAAAAGGACTCTCATCACAATGTCGTCGACCATGCAGTAGCTGTCGCTCGCAGCATGGCTAAGACCGATTTCCACAAAGGGGGCCACGGGTATCTTAGACTTCGTTGCGAAATCTTGAACGCTTCCAAATGAATGATTGCCCCGCGCCGACAAATAGGCGCGCACATCAATGAGACTTTGCTGAAACTGAGAGAACGATACCGCACGGACCTGTCCCTTGCCCAATTCTTGGACTTCTTTCCGCTGGTCTGCTGTCGGTTCGTTTTTTGTCACGAACCAACCAATTGCAATTTTCAGTGCTCCAGTACGATTGTGTTCGGAAATAGCTTTAAAAAGCTTCCGCGTATCTTCCTTCGCTTTCCCGGTCCCTGCCGATACGGTAGCTTCGATAAAGTTGATGGATTCCTCTGTTTCGAAAATGCCATCCCTTTCACGGCCTTCTAACATCTGCGCCCCTGAATACTGAGCCGCCGACCATTTCGCTCTTGCAATTCGGCGGACCTCATCTTCAAAATCTCGGTCTGATTGTGTAGTTGACATATTCTTAGAGTTATCAAAATTATGTTTCAAGCCCGTCTGTCAGGCTCCCTCTGATTATAGGTCGGGATTATGGAAGCGGCGACGGCGACAGTCAGAATTGTGGCTGGACTGCGGACGTTCACGCAGCCGGATCGAGCGTCCAAAACAGGTCGAACCGAGCCCTTCCCCGGAAATCCGCAAGGACCGTTTTTGCCGTCGCGTTGCCTGCTCCAAAAGAGCTTCATAAGTGAAGGCTTCTTTCCCCCACTACGCTGACTGTTTGAAGTTGCATGACGGGTTAGACTGTTAGTTGCGAATTTTGCGCGCAAAGGCCATGGCTCCACATTGTTCGCATCGACACACTGCGCCAACCGAGTGCGCTGATCCTCACAACGCACTGCTGCGGTGCAACACACTGCCTTCCCTGCTCCTACTGCCCACACGCTGCCAATCGCCAGCCCCATTCTCGTGCGCCGCAACAACTGGCACGGACCTTGCTGGAATATCGAACGTCCTGCTTCGGCGCACCACGCTCCGAAAAGCCCTCACATGCCGCCGACCACCGAAACACCATGCTGCGCGTCCTGCTCGTAACCGACACCGACAAGCCCATCGGCGATCTGCGCCAGGCGCTCGCGCGGCTCGGCTACGAGATGCTCGCCGAGCCCGCGACGCCGCAAGCGCTGCATCGCGCCGTCGAGCGCGAGCGGCCCGACGTGATCATCATCGACACCGAATCGCCTTCGCGCGACACGCTCGAACAGCTCGCGGTGATGAACGCCACCGCGCCGCGTCCCGTGCTGATGTTCAGCAACGACGCGAACCAGCAGCTAATTCGCTCGGCCGTGCACGCGGGCGTGACTGCGTATCTCGTCGAAGGGCTCGCGGGCGAGCGCATCGCACCGATTCTCGAAGTCGCGCTCGCGCGCTTTGCCCAGGAGACGCAACTGCGCGAGCGGCTCACCCACGCCGAGAACGAACTGGCCGAGCGCAAGCTGATCGACCGCGCGAAGCGCATCGTGATGGAGCAGCAGAAGATATCCGAGCCCGCCGCCTACGCAATGCTGCGCAAGCGCGCCATGGACCAGAGCCTGAAGCTGGCCGAGGTGGCCCGGCAGATCGTCGCGGCATGCGGGCCACAGGAGCGGCGCAAATGAACGCGTCGACCCACCAATAAAGGATGCACGAAGCGCTCATCATGAACACCACCATCCAGCACGCCGCGCCGGAAAAGACGCATCTGAAGATAGGCTTCGTGCCGCTCGCCGACGCCGCTCCGCTCGTCGCCGCGAAGCTGCTCGAGTTCGGCCACGCGCACGGTCTCACGCTGGCGCTTTCGCGCCAGCCTTCATGGGCCGCGCTGCGCGACAAGCTGCTGACGGGCGAGCTCGACGCCGCGCATACGCTTTACGGTCTCGCGTACGGGGTGCAGCTCGGCATCGGCGGCCCCCGGCAAGACATGGCCGTGCTGATGGTGCTCAACCGCAATGGCCAGGCGATCACGCTGTCGAACCGTCTCGCCGACGCGCTCGCCGAACACGGCACGCTGCCGCGCGCGCTCGCGACGCTGGCGCGCAAGCCCGTGTTCGCGCAGACCTTTCCGACCGGCACGCACGCGATGTGGCTCAATTACTGGCTCGCCGCGCAGGGTGTGCATCCGCTGCGCGATATCGAAAGCGTGGTGATTCCGCCGCCCCAGATGGTGGCCGCGCTCACCGAAGAGCGGCTCGACGGTTTTTGCGCAGGCGAACCGTGGCCCGCGCTCGCGCAGCAACGCGGCGTGGGGCGCACGGTCATCCGCAGCGGCGAAATCTGGCCCGATCATCCCGAGAAAGTGCTGGCATGCCGGCGCGATTTCGTCGCGCGCTTTCCGAATACGGCGCACGCGCTGGTGCAGACGATGCTGGAAGCATGCCGATGGCTCGACAGCGCGGGGCATCGCCAGGAAATCGCGCAATGGCTGGCGCGGCCGGACATGCTCGGTGTGGACCCGGCGTTGATCGCGGGGCAGCTCGAAGGCATGAGCGCCTCCGATCCATTGCGCATGAAGTTCTTTGAGGACGGCGCGGTGAACAATCCGTTGGAGTCCGAAGGAATCTGGTTCATGACGCAGTTCGAACGCTGGGGGATGATGACGCGGCGCGACGATTATCGAGAGATTGCGCGAGCGGTGAATCAAACCGCGTTGTATAGCGAGGCGGCGCTGGCGATGGGGGTTGCCGTGCGCGCGGAGTCAAGCACACCGCCTAGTCCTTAAGCCAGTTCTCCACTTTCACCCCCGGATAGTGCACAAAGTCGCACTCGTTATTCGTAAGGTGCGAAACGTCGAGCGCGACTGAATGCGCGGCGATCAGCTTGTTCTTGCGTGCCACGTCCTTCGGCCATGAAATCCGGCCCGAACTTCGTGAACTTCTTGGGCACGCCATCTAATGACTGGCGCGCGGGGCGAATGCGAATTTCGTCGCCCACGCGCTCGATCTCGACCTCGATATCGTTGCGCTCATAGGCAAGGTCCGCAGGGATGCAAACTGCCTGCGAATTACCGTTCTTGAACACCTTGGTTATGTGCATGCCGGGTCGATCGATAGAGGTGAGTTATCCGCAGGCGTACCGCTTACTTCACCACCACCTGCGTATGCCCCACGACCGGCGGCTTTTCGAAGTACGGTCCCACGAGGCCGCGCCACGCCTGGAAGTCCGCGGATTCGCGGAAGTGGACCATATGGTCTTCAAGAGTGTCCCATTGCACAACGAGCACGTACTGGTTCGGCTCTTCCACGCTGCGTTGCAGCTCCACGGCGCTGCAGCCGCGCGCGCGATGGAATAGCGGCAAGGCCTGCGCCACGGCTGCTTCGAATTCGGCGTTCTTGCCGGCCTGCACGGAGATATGCGCCATTTCGTAGACCACGTTCTGCTCCTTTCTCTTCGTCTTTTGCGTCATTCATGAATGCGCGCGCAGTTGCGGCGCGGGCCTAACGTTACCATGCCGGCGCGTTCGATCGCGCCGCCCGCCAATCTAAAACAGCTTCACGGCATCATGCGCACAACCTCTTGCTCCGAAGGGCATACCTGGTTGCGTTGCGCGGCGATCGGCCCGGGCAGTTTTTTCTTGTCGGCGGCTACGTTGGTGTAGTACCTGAGCTCGGTGATGCTCGTCCCGCCCTTGCCCGATTGCGGCTGCGGCGACCATAACGCGACCCAGTAGTGGCCGCTGGCGTCGTACATGACCGTCGATTTCGTATCGCACGCGATGCCGCGCACGAAGGCGCTCACCACCGTCACACCCGGCATGCCGGCGGCGACGCTGCCTTCGCCGACGGAACCGGCGGTCGCCACCAGCGCGTCGTAGTCGCTGCCTAGCAGCTTGCGAATGGCATCGTCCTGTTCGGCCGTCTTCACGACACCAAGCTTGAGCAAATCGGCCTTCGCATTCGGATCCTGCGCGGCCGCTACGTAGGTGCCTTCGAAGAGCACGCCCGCACCCGCGCCGCAATCGCCCCAATCACCCTTCTGCGCGACCTCGATGCGGTTGAGCTTGCGCGTGAAAGTCAGCGCGCAGTTCTGCGTGGCATCGCTGGCGTTGCCCGTGTAATGCGCCGCCTGGTCCGCGCCGAACGCCGCATTGCCTTCGAGCGCGCCCGAGTTGGCGCCCGCGAAGGCGTCGAATGCGAATTGCATACTGCGCGGCGAAACCTTGCTGATGGTGAGCGCGGAGCCATATTGGCCGCTTGCATCGACGCGCCACCATTTGCCCTGCCAGTCGAACGGACCCGCACCGTTCTCGAGCACCACGAGGCGCTCGCCATACACGCGTGCGAGGCACGCCGCATCGCTGCACTGATTGCGCTCGCGCAGCCACGCGCGCTGATCGTCGCGCCATGCGGCGGCGTCCGCTCCCGTGGCGCGCTTTTGATAGAGCGCGGTGAGTTGCGTATCCATGCTGCTCAAGCGCGGCGATGCGCAGATGCGCTTTTCGGTGGCCGAAGCGGCCTTGCCACAATCGAAGCTGGCCGCCGCCGCGATGCCGGATGCGAGGAACGCCGCGCTCATGGCCAGCGTGCGAAGTACGGTATGTGCGGAAAGTCGAGTCGTCATGTTTTGTCTGGATGAGGTGTTCTGGATCGTTGCAAGTGACTGTCCCTCCGCTTTGCATCCGCGATATAACAATCCTTAACAATTAGACGTCAGCAAACGGCGGACAACCATCTGCCGCACTTGATGAGAGTCAGATAAACTCCGACGAATTTCAAGATGCGTCAGCGCAAGACCCGGATGACGGCGGGCAATGCGGGACCGCCAAAATCAATAGACGGCTGACTATGCATAACGGAGGTCGCCGTCGCGAACAAGACAAGGGGCCGTTTGCGATGCGAGTTTCCGTACCTGTCCGCCTCAGCGCGTTGACGGCAGGGCTGCTGGTGGCGTCCAGCCTGCTTGCAGCCGACAAGCCCGCGGACAAAGCAGCCGTCAAGGCAGCATCCGGCGCGGCGCCGGCCTCGGTGGCCGCCCTTGCCCCTGCCGTGCCGGCAGCCCCGGTGGCTTCGGCAGCCTCGTCGGCGTCGGGCGCAACAGCCGACGCTTCACTGGGCGGCGTGCCCGGCACGCTCACCACTACCGCGGCCGGCACCGGTCCGGCCGTGATCCAGACGGCGCCCGGCACCATCGCCATGCTCCCCGGCGCCAATGCGCTGCCCGCTCCTATGGGCCAGCCGCGCACGCACGTCTTCACGCTGCGCCAGATGGGCGCGTACGGCGCGATGGAATTGCGTGGGCTCGACCCCACGGGCTACCTCAACGCCGACGTGCGCACCGACGAGGTCGTCACCGCTGCGAAGCTGCGGCTCATCTACACGTACTCGCCCTCGCTCATCTATCCGCTTTCGCATCTGAAAGTGTTCGTGAACGGCGAAGTCGTGGCCACCATTCCGCTCGTGAAGGAAACGGCGGGCCAGCTCGTGACGAGCGAGATCACGCTCGACCCGCGTCTCTTTACCGATTTCAACCGCATCAGCGTGCAGATGATTGCGCATTACACGCTCGATCACTGCGAAGACCCGTATCACTCGACGCTGTGGACCGACATCGCGCCCGAAAGCACGCTCACGCTCGACACGGCCGCCGTCGATCTGCCCAATAGTCTCGCGCTGCTGCCGGTGCCGTTCTTCGACAAGCACGACTACGGCCTCGTGCGCGTGCCGTTCGTGCTCGCCGCCAACGCGGGGCTGCCCACGCTGCGCGCAGCCGGCGTAGTGTCGTCGTGGCTCGGCGCGCTCGCGAGCTTTCGCGGCGCGCGCTTCCCGGTCGCGCGCACGGCGCCCGCCGACGCCAGCGCGATCGCGTTCGCGCTGCCGGGCCAGATGCCCGAAGGCATCGCGCTGCCCGAGATCAAGGGCCCGACAATCACGGTGATGACCAACCCCGCCGCCGCGCAAGGCTCGGGCCGCAAGCTGCTCGTGCTCGCGGGCCGCACGCCCGAGGAACTGGAGAAGGCCGCCTATGCGCTCGTGCTCGGCCAGGCCGGCATGGCGAGCAACAGCGTGGTGGTGCAGTCCGTGGATCTCGGTCCCGAGCGCAAGCCCTACGATGCGCCCAACTGGGTGCCCACCGACCGCCCTGTGCTGCTGCGCGAACTCGTGAACGATCCGCAGCAGTTGCAGGTTTCGGGCTACAACCCGCCCGCGATCCGCGTGAACATGCGCGTGCCCGCCGACCTCTATGCGTGGGCGCACAGCAATGTGCCGATCGACATCCGCTATCGCTACACCGCGCCGTCGAGCTGGAACGACTCGATCCTCAACGTCAGCATCAACGACCAGCTCGTGCGCTCGCAGCGCCTGAAGCCGGTCACGCGCGCCGCCGACGAAACGCGCATCGCCGTGCCGGTGCTCTCGGGCACGGACGTGCGCGCAACCAGCAGCATCGAGATTCCGGCGTTCCGCGTAGGCTCGAACAACCAGTTCCAGTTCCAGTTTCATATCGATTCGCAGAAGACCGGCCTGTGCGCCTCCACGGCCGCCGACATCGCGCGCGCCGCCATCGACCCCGACTCGGTGGTCGACTTCAGCGGCTTCGCGCACTACACGGCGCTGCCGAACCTCGCTTTCTTTGCCAACAGCGGCTATCCGTTCACGCGCATGGCGGACCTTTCGGAAACCGCCGTCGTGATTCCCGACGCGCCCGACGCAAAGGATCAGGAAGCCGTGCTCACGATGCTCGGCCACATGGGCCAGTGGACCGGCCTGCCCGCGCTGCGCGTGAAGCTCGTGCCCGCCAGCCAGATCGACAGCGTGAGCGGCGACGACCTGCTCGTGATTGGCTCGGGCTCGGCCGCGAACCTGCTCGCGAAGTGGGGCAAGGACCTGCCGCTGCTCATCGAGCGCGGCAAGACCGAAGTGGCGACGCGCGACCAGAAGGGCGGCTGGCCGGACTGGCTCGGCGGCACCGCGGACGACGAGGACACCACGCCCAAGGGCCGCTCGATCGTCTCGCTCGGCGGGCCGCTGGCCGCGCTGATCGGCTTCGAGTCGCCGCTGGCTTCTGGGCGCAGCGTCGTGGCGCTCGCGAGCACGTCTTCGGCGCAGTTCGGCGACGTGCTCGACGCCATGCAGGACAGCAGCAAGGTCGCGCGGATGCACGGCGACCTGAGCGTGGTGCGGCACGGCGAGGTGGAAGGCCTGCGCGTGGGCGAGCGCTATTTCGTCGGCGACCTGCCGTGGTACGCGCGGCTGTGGGTGCATATCTCGCGCTATCCGTCGCTGATGGCGCTCGCGGGCATTCTCGCGGGTCTCATCGTCGCGTTCACGGTGTTCTGGGCGCTGGGCCGCATGGCCGCGCGGCGCACCGGAGACTGATCATGCGCGCCTCGTTGTCCCACCCCGCGCCACACCTCGCGCCCAAGGTCGCGCCCCGCCTCGCGCGCTGGCTCGCGGTCAGCGCCTGCGCACTCGCGCCGCTCCTGCACGCGCATGCGGCTCATGCCGCGAGCCCGCCCGCAAAGGCGGGCGCAAGCGGCGCGCCAGGCGCGAGCGCCTGCGCATGGCCCGACTGGGACGCGTTCAAGCACGATCTGCTGAGCGCCGATGGCCGCGTCATCGACGCGAGCACGCCGCGCCAGGTCACCGTATCCGAGGGGCAGTCCTACGCGCTGTTCTTCGCGCTCGTCGCGAACGACCGCCAGAGCTTTGACAAGATCCTCACGTGGACCGAGAACAATCTCGCCCAGGGCGATCTCGCCTCGCATCTGCCCGGGTGGATCTGGGGGCGCACCGACATCGGCGAGGATGGCGCGGCACTGCCCGCATCGGGTGCATCGGGTGCTTCCGCAAGCGCGGCGGCGCAAAAGCCCGCTTGGGGCGTGATCGACACGCACTCCGCCAGCGACGCCGACCTGTGGATCGCCTACACGCTGCTCGAAGCGGGACGCCTCTGGAACGTGCGCCGCTACACCGCGCTCGGCATGCTGATAGCACGCAACGTCTTGCGCCAGGAGAGCGCCGATCTGCCAGGGCTCGGCCGCACGGTGCTGCCCGGGCCGATGGGCTTCAAGCTCGACAAGAGCACATGGCGGCTCAACCCCAGCTATGTGCCGCTGCAACTCATGCGGCGCTTCGCGCTCGCGCTGCAACAAGCGCCGGAAGCGTCCGAATGGAAGTCGATGCTCGCCAGTTCGACGAAGCTCGTGAACGACACGGCGCCGCACGGCTATTCGCCGGACTGGGTGATTTATCGAGCTCAGAGCGGCGGCAAGGGCGCTTTCGCCCCCGACGAGAAAACGCACGCCGAAAGCGCCTATAACGCGATCCGCGTCTATCTGTGGGCGGGCATGCTCGCCCACGACGATCCCTTGCGCAGCGCCACGCTCGCCACTTTCGCGCCGCTCTCAGCGTTCGTGGCGGCGCACGGCTTTCCGCCCGAGCGCGTGAACACGCAAAGCGGCGAGGCGGGTCCGAACGAAGGCAACGGCGGGTTCTCCGCCGCACTCGCGCCCTATCTTTCAGCGACAGGCCGCGCCGACCTTGCCGACGCGCAGGTCGCGCGCAGCCGCACGCTCGCGCAGAAGTCACCGCCCGGCTACTACAGCAGCGTGCTGATGCTGTTCGGCCTCGGCTATATGCAAGGCCTCTATCGCTTCGACGCACAAGGCCGCGTCGCGCCCGCATGGACGACCCGATGCCCAGCGCCGCGCTGAACGGGTACGCGGGCCTCGCCTCACGCTTGTCGCCGCGCTTCGCCCTACGCCTCACCCCGCTGCTCGCGCTCCTGATCGCGGCGTTGCCGTGCTTCGCGCGCGCGCAGAACGCGCCGGGTCCGGCGGGCACGCAGAATGGCCCGCAGCCCGCCGCGAATGCGGCCGCGCCCTCGGCGCAGGCTGCGCAACTGCTGTCCGCGGCGCGCATGTGGATGTCGAAGAACCGCCCTGACGTCGCAAGCGGCCTCGTGCAGAAGGCCCTGCTGTTCGATCCTCGGCAACCCGACGCGCTCGCGCTGATGGGCCAGATCGAGCTGCGCTCGAACCACACGGCGGAAGCGGCAAAAATCCTGGCTCAGCTAAGGAAAATCGCACCGAACGCGAGCGCGACTCAGGATCTCGCCGACGCCTACCGCCTCGCCACCACTGACCGGAACGAACTCGCGCAGATCCGCCTGCTTTCGAGCGCGGGCAAGAGCGAGGAAGCCGCGGCGCGCATGAGGAAGCTGTTCCCGTACGGCGCACCCAAAGGCGATCTCTCGCGCGACTACTACCGCATCATCGCCGGCACCGCCGATGGCCGCGTGCAGGCCATCAACGAACTGCGCGAGCGCGTGAAGCAGAACCCGAACGACACGGTCGCGGCGCTGACCCTGGGCGACCTGCTCACCGATCGCGCCAGCACGCGCATCGAAGGTCTGAACCTGATCTACGGCGTGTATCGGCGCCAGGACAGCAACCGCGCGAACGCGCTCGCCTACTGGCGCAGTGCGCTCAACAGCGCGGGCCGCGACGATCCGGCCTACTACATCTGGTATCTGCGCTATCTCCAGGAAGTGCCCGACGACACGGACGCCAAGCAAACCGTCGCCGAGCTCGGGCAGAAGCTCGGGCCGAAGGGCGTGGCGCAGGCCAATGCGGCGGCGGCCAGCGGCAAGAGCTACGCGCCGCCAGCAAGCGTCGCCTCGGGCAATGGCTCGGGCGGCGCCGTCCACACGGCACGCACGCGCCCGGCCGGCCCCGGCGCGGCCGCGCGCGACCGTGGCCTCGCGCAGCTTCAGCGCGGCGATCTCGACGAGGCCGAAGCCTCGCTGCAAACCGCCCAGCGCGCGAACCCGAACGACGGCGCAACGCTCGGCGCGCTCGGTCTCGTGCGCCTGCGCGAAGGCCGCCACGACGAAGCTCGCGCCTTGTTTGCGCGAGCGTCGAGGCTCGATCCCGACAACGCCGGCAAGTGGCGTGGCCTCGAAAAAACCGCCACGATCTGGGGCAACATTTCAAAGGCTCGCACGGCCAACACTCAAGGCAAGCCCGCAGAAGCCGAGACGCTCGCCCGCGAGGCGCTCAAGCTCGATCCAGGCAATGCCGACGCTTCGCGCATCCTCGCCGATTCGCTCATCGCCCAGCAGAAGTGGAGCGAAGCCGAAAGCGTGCTGCGTCCGCTCGTCGAGGCGAAAGCGCCCAACACCACGCCCGACATCGACGCGCTGCGCAGCCTCGTTACGGTGCTGCGCGCGACCCATCGGGACAGCGAGATTGGCCCGCTCATCACCGCGACGGCGCCGCGCCTCACGGGCTCCACGGCGGAGCTCAAGCGCCTGCACGCCGATCTGCTCTCGCTCCAGGCCGACCAGTTGCTGGCCGAGAACCGCAAGAGCCCGGCCATCGCCAAGCTCGAAGATGCCGTGCGCCTCACGCCCAACGACGCGTGGACCCGCTTCACACTCGCGCGCCTCTATCGCGATCTCGGGCTGCCGAAGCTCGGCCGCGACGTGATGGACGATGGGCTGAATATCTCGCCGTCGCCTGACATGCGCTACGCCACGGCGCTCTATCTGAATTCGGTGGACGACATAGACGGCGCCGCCGCCCAGCTCGACGCCATACCGGCCGCCGAGCGCAGCGCCGGCATGCGCGAGCTGATGGGCAACCTCGCGGCGCAGAAGAAGCTCGCCGAAGCCCGCCAGCTGATCGCGCAAGGCAAGGACGACGAGGCACGCGCCGCGCTCGATGCGGCCGCCGCCGACGCCACAGCGGCCAACGACCCGCAAATGCTGGCCTCGGTGGGGCGCGAATGGATCGCCATCGGCGAAACGGACAAGGGGCTCGCGCTCGTACAGGACTGGCTCGCGGCGCATCCAGACGACCCGTCGGCCAACGGTGTGCGCGTGCGCTACGGCGAATTGCTCGCCGCCGCCAATCGCGACGACGACTGGGCCAAGTGGATCGACGCCACGCGCGAGCGCCCGGGCCTCACCGACAAAGACCGCGCGAACCTCGACGACCAGGAGCTGCGCCTCGCCGTGCGCGCGACCGACCGCCAGATCGAAAGCGGCGATCTCGCGAGCGCGCGGCGCACGCTCGATGCGGTGCCCGACCGGCTCAAGTCGAACCGCCGCTGGCTGCTGGAGCAGGCCGACCTGCTCGAGGCGAAGGGCGACTACAAGGGCGCGATGGCGTCCGCGCAACAGGTGCTCGCGCGGCAGCCCGGCGACGCCGATGCACGCCTGACGGTGGCGCGTATGCTCGAGCGCATGGGCCGCGATCGCGAGGCCGCCGAGATGGTGCGCGACGTGCTGGTCGACACGCCCGCCGACGACGTGGACACGCGCCTGGCGATCGCGCGCCGCTTCACGGCGCAGGGGCACGACCGGGAAGCGCAGGACGTGGTCGACGCGTTGCGCGCGCGCTACCCCGACCGCTCCGACATCACCATCCAGGCCGGACGCGTGGCGCAGTCGCGCGGCGATTACGACGAGGCGGCAAGTCTCTACCGGACCTCGCGCGCGCAGGAGCAGGCCGAGGGCGCGCAACCCGGCACCGACGGCCTGACCTCCGCGAGCCGCGCGCTCCAGGGTCTCGACGATCGCCGCCAGGGGCAGGTCGCGACCGAGTGGTATCAGTCGAACCTCTCGGGCGACCCCGGCATCTCGGAGCTGCACGCCACGGAAATTCCGCTCTACGTGCGGATTCCGAACGGCTACACGGGCCATTATTTCTTCCACGCCGACACGGTTTATCTGAACGCCGGGACGCTGCCCGCGGGAAGCGAAGGCATCTATGACTACGGCAAGGCCCCGGCGCTCGGCAACACCCATATTCCGGCGATCAACGAGACCGCCACAGGCGTTGCGCTCGCGGCCGGCTACGAGTACAGCCGCGCGAACACCAGTTGGCGCGCCGATATCGGCTCCACTCCGCTCGGCTTCCCGATTACGAGCGTGCTGGGCGGCTTCCAGTACCGCTACGACTTTTCGCGCGCGTCGCTGTCCTTCGATGTCTCGCGCCGCGCCATGACCAGCAGCCTCGTGTCTTATGCGGGCGGGCGCGACCCGGTCACCGGCGAGACCTGGGGCGGCGTGGTGCGCAACAGCGCCACGGTGCGCGGCGCGCACGACTTCGGCCCTGGCACGCTGTTTACGAGCGTGGGCTTCGGCCTCCTGACCGGCTCCAATGTGCCGACCAACCAGGAGTTCAAGGTCCGCAGCGGCTATGACTGGTCGGTCTGGAAGCGCCCCGACCAGGACGTGTCGAGCGGCCTTACGCTCAATTACTGGCAATACTCGAAGAACGAGCACTTCTACACGTTCGGCAACGGCGGCTATTACAGCCCGCAGAGCTACTTCTCGGTCGGCATCCCGCTCGACTGGAAAGGCCGCTACCAGAAGCTTTCGTGGGAGATCGACGGCAGCGTCGGCGTATCGTTCACGAACGAGGACCGCTCCCCGTTCTTCCCCACGCGCCCGGACCTGCAGGCGCTGGCCGGCAACCCGTACTTCGGCGGCGGCTCGGGCGGCGGCTTCAGCTATGCCATCGAAGCGGCGCTCGAATACCGCATCACGCCGCATTTCGTGGCGGGCGGCCGCTTCCGGATCGACCGCTCGCACGACTACGCGCCGAACGTGGCCATGATGTATCTGCGCTACTTCTTCTCGCCGCAGCATGGCCCGGTGCCTTACCCGCCGACGCCGGTGAGGCCATACTCGGATTATTGAGAAACTGTATGAAGCTTTCGACGCCCACCGCGCTGCCCGAGACACCACGATGAACGAGCCCGCACGCGCGCCTGGATCCGAACCGGCGCCGCCCGCACCTTCCACGCCGACCGCTGCCGAGCGCGCCGGCCGTGAGCCGCATGCGTCGCTGCTCACGCGGCTCTCGCAGCGCTCGCCGCTTGCCATCGAGGGGCTGCCGCCCGCGCTCGCCGCGCTCGGCCCAGGCCAGGTCCATGTCATCTATGCCAGCGCGTCGCCGGCGCGCGACGCGCTCTTCTGGCAAACCGCCGCCGCCGCGCTCGAAGGTCCCGCGACCGTGCTCTCCACGCGCGACGGCGCGAGCATCGCGGCTACGCTGCGCGATCACGGCATCGACATCGACCGTTCCGGCGCGACACATCATCGAGCCAATGTCTGCTCGCTCACCCCGCTCCCGGAGCGCGATGGCGCGCAGGTGCTGATCGAGGCGCTCGACGCGCTCGCCAACCAGTGCGCGGCGCCCGCGAGCCAGTTCTATATCGAAGGCGCCGAAGCCTTCTTTGCCTGGCACGACGCCGCCACGCTTGCGCGCCAGGGCGCGCAGCTAGCGAACTGGTGCACGCAGCACCGCCACGGCGTGCTGCTCGTGGCCGAGCCGCCGGACGCCGGCGAGGAGCAAACCGGACTCGCGGCATTCCAGGCGCGCTTCGCGGGCGCTGCGCAGCTGCTGCAAACGCAGGGCCAGTTCCATTGGGAAGTGGCGTTCTGGCGTTCAGGCGTTGCAGTGCTCGGCAGCCAGTCGCTGCCGCTGCGCTTTGCAGCCATCGATCATCGGCTCATGGTCACGAACCCGGGCGGCACCTTCGAGCGCTCGATCGGCGAAGTGGGCCTGCTCGCACCCGACGAGGGCCGCGTAATCGTCTCGCGCGACGCCGTGCTCAACGAGCGCGTGGTGCCGCCCGGCTGGCAGGTGGTCGACGACAACGAGGCCGTGCTCCTGGCCGCGCGCACCGCCGTCGCCGCCACGGTGATCCTCGACTTCGGCGCTAACCGCCAGCTGGAATTGCTCGCTGAGCAGGTCCATACGCTGCGGCTGCAATGCGGCAACGCGCTCAAGATCATCGTGCGCGAGGAAGCCGTGGCGATGCGCTACGAATCGCTCATGCTCAATCTTGGCGCGAACCGCGTCGTGGCGCGCCACACGACGCTCTCGCAGGTGGAGGCGATCGTCGACAGCCTGCAGGGCCAGGTGTACTCGCGGCCCGTGCCCGCCGACTACCGCCAGGCGCTCGCGGGCGTGATGCACGGCGAAGAGACCGGCTACGTGAGCGCGGCGCGCTTCGTCGAGCTCGTGAGCGCCGCCGTGGAGCGCAGCCGCGTGATCCAGTTGCCGAGCGTGCTGATCCGCCTCGCGTTGATGCCCGAAGTGGCCCACGTGGACGCGCTCAAGGCCTGCGTGCAGCGCCGCGCGGGCGACATCGTGAGCGCGGCGGGCGACAGCCTTTACGTGTTCTTCTTCGCCTGCCGCATCGGCGACGCCGACGCGGTGCTGCAGCGCGTGTTCAAGCGAGCGCTCGCCGAGCTCTTTCAGGGCGAGCAGCGCTGCGGCGATCCCCACTCGATCACGGCGCTGCTCGATACGCTGACCGAAGAGATCGAAGCGCAAACGCCGCCCGATTATTCGGGCTGGCTCGCGCTGAATGCACCGATTTCGGCCTCACCGGGCGCGCCGCAAGCATCGGCGGGTAAAGAAACCGCGAGCGCGCCGGAAACGCTTCAAACCACTGGCCTGCTGCCGGCGCTTCCCGCATCCGCGGCCGCCGCGCTCGCGCCCATCGAATGGCAATCGCGCGGCAACGAAGCGCCGCGCGCCGAGCCGCGCCCGGTATCGCTGCCGCTAAAGAAAACGTTATGAAACAGCTCCCACGCTCACTACGTTCGCTGCCCCGGGGCAAACTGACATGAACACCTTCCTCGGCTATTTCGTCTGGGGGCTGATCCTCGCCGCGCCGTTCTGGTGGCTCGCGTGGCGGCTGCGCCTCGGGCGCTTCCTGCCCAACTGGGCCAAGCCCGCGAACGTGCGGCCGCTCGAATTGCCGCCACAGCTGGGCGCGCTCGTGATTCGCGGCAAGCGCCGCACCGATGTCGTGACGCACCGGCCGTCGACCGTGCCCACGACCCCCACGCCCCACGCGACTTCCGCCACGGCGGCCGATCTTGCGCAGGAGCCTCGCTCATGAGGACCATCGCGATCGTCTCCGCCACGGGCGGCGCGGGCCGCACGACGCTCGCCGCCGCGCTCGCGAGCCTCCTTGTTGCGCGCAAGCACGCGGCGCTCGCGGTCGAATGCGATCCCCGCAATGTGCTGGCGCTGCATTTCGGCTTGCGCGAAAGCGCACGCGAAGGCCTCGTCACCGATCTGCCGAACCATGGCGCCGCGAGCCCCGCCAGCGATGGCTGGGCTCACGCAGCACTGCAAAGCGACGACGGCGTGCTCGTGCTCCCCTGGGGCAGCGCACGGCAAGCCGACGACAACGATAGCGGCGATGGCGCCGCCCATCTCGCCACCCACCGCTACTGGCTGCGCGATCAGCTCGCGCGCGTGGACTTGCCGGCGCACGCCATCGCGCTCATCGACACCGCGCCCTGGCCCAGCCCGCACGCACGCCAGGCGATCGATGCCGCCGATCTCGTGCTCGGCGTGCTCACGCCGGACGCCGTGACGTGCGCAACGCTGCCGCGTTTCGTCTCGGCGCTCGAACGCGCGGGCAAGCGTGCCGTGTTCGTAGCGAATACGGTCGTGCCCGCGCGGCCGCTGCACACCGATCTCGTCGCAATGCTGCGCGCGCGCCTTGGGCCCGCCATGCTGCCGTATCTCGTGCACGCGGATACCGGCGTGCCCGCCGCGCTCGCCAGCGGCGCGAACTTCTGCAAGAGCGCGCCCGCCTCGCAGGCCTCGCACGACCTCAACGGCATCGCCTCGTGGATCTCGCACTGGTCGACCAACACGCCCGCCGGGCCGCAAACCGGAGCCGGCCAATGATGCGCGCCCAGGCGATCGGGCGATGGACTGCGTTCTGGGCAGGCCTGCGCCGGCTCGGCGCGCGCGAGCTGAGCGTCGCCGCCGACGCCGCGTTCGGCCAATGGCTGCTGCGCCTGTTCTTCCGGCCGCCGCGCCCCGGCAAGCGCGACTGGCCCGCGCTCGCGTTCGCGGCGCTGGGCCGCGAGATCGTCGGGCAACTCGACATGGGCCAGGACCGCAGCAAGCGCGCGTGGCTCCTGCGTCTGTTCCTGCGCCCGCGCCGCGCGCGCCAGCGCCTCGCCGCCGACCTGCGCAAGCTGCACAAGCAGACGCATCCGCAGCGCATCGCGCTGCGCGTGTGGCTCGACAAGCGCCTCGAGCCCCTCTACCGGCGCGCCGCAAAGGGCCGCGCCGCAGTCGAATCGCGGCTGCCCGCGATCGACTGGGACGGCATCCGCGCGCGCCTCGAACAAGTCTCCGCCGCGTTCGACCGCGTGCCGTTCCTGCGCCAGTGCCTGCTGTGGCTCGCGTTCGCGGCGGCGGTCGCGATCTGCACGACGCCGCTGCCGCTCGGCAGCCAGGTGCTGCTGTTCTTTCTCGTGTGGCTCATGGTCATGGTCGCGCGCCGCATTCCGGGGCATCTCGCCACCATGCTGATGGTGATGCTCTCGATTCTCATGACGGGCCGCTACGTCTGGTGGCGCAGCACCCAAACGCTGCATCTGTCGAGCCCCGCCGAAGCCTTCGTGGGCTACGTGCTGTTCGCGGCCGAACTCTACACGTGGGTCGTACTGGTGTTCGGCTACGTGCAGACGGCCTGGCCGCTGCGCCGCAAGCCGAGCAAGCTGCCCGACGATCCCGCCGACTGGCCGACCGTCGACATCTATATTCCGACCTACAACGAGCCGCTTTCGGTCGTGCGCCCGACGGTGTTCGCGGCAAGCACGATCGACTGGCCGCGCGAGAAGCTGCGCGTCTATCTGCTCGACGACGGCGACCGCGACGAATTCCGCGATTTCGCCGCGCAGGTGGGCATCGGCTATATCCGCCGCGAGGAACACACGCACGCGAAGGCTGGCAACATCAATCACGCGCTGCCGCTCACCCAGGGCGATCTGATCGCGATCTTCGACTGCGATCACATCCCCACGCGCTCCTTCCTGCAAACCACCGTGGGCACCTTCCTCGCAGATCCCAAATGCGCGATGGTGCAAACGCCGCACCACTTCTTCTCGCCCGATCCGTTCGAGCGCAACTTCGACACGTTCCATCGCGTGCCCAACGAAGGGAGCCTGTTCTACGGCCTGATCCAGGACGGCAACGACTTCTGGGACGCCACCTTCTTCTGCGGCTCGTGCGCGGTCATCAAGCGCAAACCTCTCGAGTCGATCGGCGGGATCGCTGTGGAGACCGTGACCGAGGACGCGCACACCTCGCTGCGCCTGCACCGCTCGGGCTACACCTCGGCGTACCTGCGCACCGTGCAGGCCGCGGGCCTCGCGACCGAGAGCCTCGCGGGCCATATCGGCCAGCGCATCCGCTGGGCGCGCGGCATGACGCAGATCTTCCGCCTCGACAACCCGTGGTTCGGCAAGGGGCTCTCGTTCTTCCAGCGCCTGTGCTACAGCAACGCGATGCTGCACTTCTTCTACGGCATCCCGCGCCTGATCTTCCTCGTGATGCCGTGCTCGTTCCTGTTCTTCGGGCTGCACGTGATCAACACGCCCGCGCCGGTCATCCTCGCCTACGTGCTGCCGTATCTGCTGATCTCCGCCATCGCCAACTCGCGCATCCAGGGCCACTACCGCCATTCGTTCTGGGCCGAAGCCTACGAGAGCGTGCTCGCCTGGTACATCGCGCTGCCCACCACGATGGCGCTCTTCAACCCGAAGCTCGGCAAGTTCAATGTGACCGCCAAGGGCGGCCACATCGAGCGCGATTACCTCGACTGGACCATTTCCACGCCGTATCTCGTGCTGCTTGGCATCAACGTGCTCGCCGTGCTGGCCGGTATCGGGCGGCTCACGATCTGGCAAAGCGACGAGCCCGCCACCGTGTTCATGAACCTGTTCTGGGCCTTCGTGAACCTCACGGTGCTCGGCCTCGCGGTGGGCGTGGCGAAGGAAGCGCGCCAGGTGCGCGTCGCGCACCGCATCCCGCTGCGCGTGCCCGCCATGCTCACGCTGCCCGACGGCCGCACGCTCGCTTGCAAGACCGAGAACTATTCGATGGGCGGCCTCGGCCTCGTACTGCCCGCCGAAGCCCATGCGGAAAAACTCGCGGCCGGCGAGCGCGTGAGCGTGTGCCTTTCGCGCGGCACGCTCGAGCATGATTTCCCTGCCGTGGTCGCGCGTCTGGCCGGCGGGCACCTGGGCGTGCGCTTCGAGAACCTGACAGTGGAGCGCGAGCGCCGGCTCGTCGAGTGCACCTTCGGCCGCGCCGACGCCTGGCTCGAATGGGAAGATGTGCCGCGCGAGGACGCGCCGCTCAACGGGCTCGTCGAGCTCATCACGCTGAGCTGGCAGGGCTATCTGCGGCTCGCCGATGCGTTTTTCGATGCGCTAGAAAGCTTCTTCACGCGAAGCCGGCCCGAGCGGAACAAGCCGGCTCGCCAGCCATAACAGCCACAACGACACGGAATTTACGCGGGAACGCGACCGAACATGGGCCTCTGGAATCTCTACTTCATCGCCAAGCTGTACCTCTACTCGCTCGGCAAGCTCACAGCGGACTGGCTGCTGAACATCCTGTTCGCCATTGCGCTGCTGCTGCCGGTGAAAAGGCGCTGGCTGCGCATCACGCGCAACGTGCTCACGGTGATCGCGGGTATCGCGCTCGTCTATCACGAGTCGGACATGCCACCCATCGGCCGCGCGATCTCGCAGCTCCCTGTGCTGCTCACCTTCACGCCGGAGTACATGCTGGAACTGATCGGGCGCGTCGTCTCGCTCTCGATGGCCATCAGCGCTGCGCTCGCGCTGTTGCTTTACTTCGTCATCAACCGCTGGATCCGCGTGACGACCTTCGTGCTGATCGCGCTCGTTGCAGTGCCGCTGTGGCAGGGCGCGGGCACGCTAATCGCAAACGCCACCAGTGCGCTCGCCCAGAACGGCAACGACGGCGACAACGCAAACAGCGACGAGCCGCGCAACGACCAGGTCGGCAGCTACGACCAGCAGCTCGCGGCATTCCGCTCCAACGAAGAAGGCCGCCATGTGAACTTCACGCCGCTCACGACCGATGCGAACGCGCAGTTCGACATCATCGTCGTGCATATCTGCTCGCTCTCGTGGGACGACATGGACGTCGCGAAGATGCGCACCAACCCGCTCTTTTCGCGCTTCGACTATGTCTTCACGAACTTCAGCTCCGGTGCGAGCTATAGCGGCCCGGCGGCCATCCGCGTGCTGCGCGCAACCTGCGGGCAAGAGGCGCACAAGGCGCTCTACGACCCGGCGCCGCCCGAGTGCCACCTGTTCGCGCAGCTCGCGCAGGCCGGCTACAAGCCGAACGCGCTGCTCAACCACAACGGCCGATTCGACGATTTTCGCGGCACCGTGATCAAGGAAATCGGCGTGCCGGGCGTGACGATCGCCCCGAACGACGGCCTGCCCGTGGCCATGAAGGAATTCGACGGCTCGCCGCTCACGGGCGACTACGACGTGCTCGCGCGCTGGTACAAGCAGCGCATCGCCGCGGGCGACGGTCCGGTCGCGCTGTACTACAACACGGTGACGATGCACGACGGCAACCGCATGCCCGGCGCCGACGCGAAACTCACCAGCCTGCAGTCCTATCCGATCCGCCTGAAATCGCTGCTCGGCGACGTCGACAAGTTGATCGATCTCGTTGCGCAATCGGGCCGCAAGGCCGTGATCGTGTTCGTGCCCGAGCACGGCGCGGCGCTGCGCGGCGAAGACAACCAGATCGCGGGCATGCGCGAGATCCCCACGCCAAACATCGTGCACGTGCCGGTGGGCGTGAAAGTGGTGGGCCTGCCCGAGGGCACGGAGCACGCGGGCGGCCCGGTCACGATCGACACGCCTACGAGCTTCCTCGCGCTCGCGCAGCTGCTCTCGAACCTCGTCGCGAGCAGCCCGTTCCTGCCCGGCGCCCAACCGCTTGCGCAGTACGCGACGAACCTGCCGCAAACGCGCATGGTGGGCGAAAACGAGGGCACCGTGATGATGACCACGCCCACGGGCTACGTGATCCATACGCCGGACGGCGTGTGGGTAGAGGGAGGCAAATAAATGGCGCTGCGAGGCTGGCTGAACGGGCGGCGCGCACGCGGCAATGCGGCGCTGCCTGGCGATATCGACGCACTCGCGCGGCTCGTCGAGGGCGTGGACGCCGAACGCTATTTCGACGTGCAGGCCGAGGACGCCTGGCAAGAAGCGGCCGGCCGCTGGCCGCTCGTCGCGCAACTGCTCGAACTCAAGGCGGAGCCACGGGAATAGCGCGGCAGCGTTTCCGCGCGCCGGGGCGGCTAGACGCGCTCGGCGTAGACCGTGTGCTCGATCGGCATGCAGGTGAGCGGGCGACTGGTAGGCGCGATGTAGCGGCGCGCGAGTTCGTCGGGCTCGGGCTGCTCGATCACACGCCAGCCATAAGGCGCGAGAAGCGCGCGCACCGCTTCGGGATCGAGTCCGAAGCGCCAGATTGCCCTAGGCGAGACAAAGCGACGATAAAGCGCCTCTTGCCCGCGCGGCACGTTTGCGTCGAGAAAATCCCTGCGCACAAAGGTGAACGCCAGGCGGCTGCCGGGCGCGGCCCGCGCGAGCATTTCAAGCGTGGCCAGCACAGTGGCTTCATCGAGATATTGCGTGACACCTTCCCACACGAAGAAGGTGCGCCGGTTGCGCGTATAGCCTTGCGCGGCCAGCACGGCGTCGAGCGCGAGATGCTCGAAGTCGACCGCCACGAGCGTCGCGAATGACGGCATCGCGCCAAAACGCTTCGCGAGACGCTTGCGTTTGGCCGCGATATTGACGGGCTGATCCAGTTCCCACGCATGCACACCGCTATCGCGCAGCAGCCGGTAGGCGCGCGTGTCGAAGCCCGCTCCCAGATTCACGAACGCTTCCATCTGGGGAAGCGCTTCGAGCAGCTTTTCGTCGATATAGCGCTTGCGGCACAGCATGCCGCCCCACAGACCCGGATACTTGCGCTCGGCCATTGCGGCCATGCGCGCCGCCGTGCGCGAACCCATCAACGCGATGAGCAAGCGCGCGGGCGTGGGCAACAGCGCGGCGGCAAGTTCATCGTCGACGATGCGCCGATGTGGCGCGAGCCGCTGCTCGATCGCCACCAGCGCCATGGGACCTACGCCGGTTTGCGCGGCTTCTTGCGTCATCGTGGCATTCCGCCCGCCCGGGACGCTGGATGCGGGTGGCGCGATCGCTCAGGCATGCATCCCACCCTGCGCGCGCCGCCGCCCTTGCACGCGCGCGACTGAATCGAACAGCGCCTGCGCGCGCGCCAGTTCGTCGAGCGCGAGGTCGAGACGAGACTGGGCCTCGCCGCAGGCGAGCGCCGGAGCCAAGTCGTCCGCTTCGTCATGCACGGCGCGCACGGCGCGAAAGGCCTGATCGACGTTGCGGGTGGCCTCAAGAAAACGTCGGGCGGCTTCCGCCTCGCTTGAACGGGTGTGGATCGCCATACAATTCCATCGTCAATTGCGTCCAGTCGGCGCCGCGCAGCAAATCGCCTTGTGCCCCGCAGGACGTCTCTTTGGCCGTAGCCCCGAAAGTGGCGCCCCTGATGCGGGGGCCACCGCCTCGCCTCACCGGCGTCGTGCACTGCGCGGGCGCGATATCGAAGAGGTCCCGCGCGAAAAGATCGTGCGTCACGCCGCTTGCGAGCAGCGCCAACGTCTCGCTGCGGCGGCCGCGCGATATTTCCGCGCAAGCGTCGAAATCTGTGTCGCAGGAAATCGAACGCACTGCGCCCAAATCACGCGCCTTTGCCAGCAAATCGAAGAGATCGCTCGTCACACCGCGCGCATGCTGCGCCGGCACCGCGCTGCGCAGACGCTTCGTGAGTTCCAGCCAGGTCTCGAAGTCGCCATTGCGCACCGCTTCGTGAAGCGCCGCCATATCGCGCGCCTTCACGCGCGTGGGTTGTGCAAGACGCACGAAATACGGCGCCTCGAGCTCCACGCCGAACGCGACCGGATAACCCCCAGCGCCGAATTCCGCGCCCGCCCGTGGGGCCGCGCGCTCGACGCGGTCCACCACCACCGTGCCCTGCGAAGCGCACGGCGCCTTCGACGTGCTCACGCTGCGCAGACGCTCGGGCTGCACCCGCAGGCTGCTGCCGATGCTGAGCTCCGTAGGCGACGCGCACACGAGCGCGTAGTGATGATCGCGCGGCTTGCCCGAAGGAAAGCGCGTGCGGCTCGTGACGAACACGTGCGGCGGCAGCGGCCGCAGCTGGCCACTCGCGTCCACCCATGCGTTCCAGACGAGCGCGTCCTCGCGCTTGACGTCCGCAACCCGTGCGCGGCTTGCCGCCGGCGAGAACAGCGCGAGCAGCGAGCCCGTGCGCAGCGCGGCAACCTGCGCGCTGTTGCCGAGTGACTGATTGATGCCCCACAGAAACCGCCCGCCACCCAAACGCCGCTCCCACTCCTTGCGAAGGACGATCGTGGGGAGATCTTCTCCCGTCTCCGATCCGATCCTGGACCAGCAAAACGTGGGGGGTAGGTGTTTCAGTGCCATCGACTTCCTCGGAATGCAGCGCGCCCGCCATTTAGCGAGCAATTCAATAAACGTTACTGTATAGGTATAATGCATGACATGGAAGCCCCAGACACTGATTTTCCCGTTCAGGAATTGCTGCGCCAGCTATCGGCCGACGTGCGCTCGTCCAGCGAAATAGCGCGGCTTTCCGGCGTCAGCCAGCCAACGGTCTCGCGGCTTCGGCTGTCGAACGGCCGCAGGCTACGCCGAAGCTCGTCATTCAATAAGCTATGCAGTTTCTATGGCGTGAAGCCAGCAGCGCGGCATGCGGGCGTCTATAACGAATTGCTGCGCAACGCCATCGTCGATGTGTGGGACGGCTCGGAAGAGCACGGCCGCGCGCTGCTTGTCGTGATCAAGGGATTAAAGGAACTGAGGGAGCGGCCTGGTTAGTCACCATCGCCGCGCATGGCGATGCACCAGGTAACCGGATTTGGGAAAGGGCGACGAGCATTGGTGCCCGGTTGGTGAACATTACCAGCCTAAAAGGCGTGCCAAAGGGGCTTGGAAGGGCTTCCAGGGCCTTTGCGGCGTGGTCCCGGTGCACGGCAAGCCTGGAAACAGGGCAAAAATCCCATACGCGGTTACCTTTCGCCATGCACCGGCTACCGCACAGCGAGACGCTACTTTTCACGACACTCGCCTATAACAAGACGGCAATGCGCGACGCAGCGCATCGGTAACGTTTCGTTTGCTTCCAGGTCCCCATGAATGCGATGTCTGCTGACAACGCCCGCGCCACATTGCGCGGCCAGTGCCTGTGCGGTGCCGTGCGCTATCGCGTCGACGATGCATTCGGCTACGCCTTCAATTGTCATTGCGGCTCGCTGCTCTATTCAGTGGTGCGCGAAGGGGCGTTCGCCCATGTGACGATGGGCACGCTCGTCGACACGCCTTCCATTCGCCCGCAAGGGCATATCTTCGTCGGCTCGAAGGCGCCGTGGCACGAGATCGCCGATACGCTGCCGCAATACGGCGAATTCCCGCCATAACACGCCGGCGAGTACGTGGCAGTCAACGCAGACGCTCGGCCAGACGTTCTTCTTGATAGTGTTGTGCGCTGCAATCGACATAATGGGGATCGATTACAGCGAGAGCATTTCGCGAGTGCTAAAAACGCGCGAACCATCGTGCGGAAATCTTGTCTAACCGGCCGCGTGGAAAGCCGCGAAGCACCCAAAACACCATTTTGACGACCTTTCAAATTCGCTCCGACCCCGGACAAGCCTGTCTGGTGCGTCAACACGACGATTACGGTTGCCTCACGTGGCGTAACGCACTACCATACGCGATCTTTCTGCATTGCACGAAAATCCAGGCCGCCACGCCATTGTGCGTTTGGCGCTCGCTCGGCGGGATCGGCACGCGCCCCCGCCCACTCCCCTGCAATTTTTCGTCATCGCCAGGACGCCACGACGCTGGCGCGTGACCCTTTTTGCCCACGCTGGGCAATTCCTTTCGAGGAGATTGTATTGACAAGCCATGACCGGGAAGACGCGCAGCCCTCGTCTGCCCGCCCCGCCCGCCGCGCAGCCAAGGACAAGACCGGCGATACGATTCAGATGGACGGCGGCTCGCAACTCGAAAAGCGCCAGCATCAAATGCGTGCGCTCATCAAGCTCGGCCGCGAACGCGGCTACCTGACCCACGCTGACATCAACGACCACCTGCCCGATAACTTCGCGCAGACGGCCGCGCTGGAAACCATTGTCGCCACGTTTAACGACATGGGCGTGCAGGTCTACGAGCAGGCGCCCGACGCCGACACGCTGCTGCTGAACGAAGACACGCGCGCAGACTCGCAAGCCGACGACGAAGCCGACGAGGAAGTCGAAGTCGCGCTCTCGACGGTCGACTCGGAATTCGGCCGCACGACCGATCCTGTGCGCATGTACATGCGCGAAATGGGTTCGAGCGAGCTGCTCACGCGCGCCGGCGAAATCGAAGTCGCCAAGCGCATCGAAGACGGCCTTCAGGAAATGATCCAGGCGATCGCGGCTTGCCCGTCGATCGTCGCGACGATTCTTGCCGACGCGGATCGCGTTGCCGCGGAAGAGATGCGCATCGACGAACTCGTCGACGGCATCGGCAGCGACGAAGTCGCGCAGGAACCCGCAGCGGCCGACGCCGACGCGGACGAAGTGGTCGAAGCCCAAGCATCGGACGAAGACGATTCGGACGACGAAGACGGCGACGACGAAGAAGCCGACAACGCCAAGGCCAACGAAGCCCTGCTTCAGCAGTTGAAGGCCGACAGCCTGGCGATCTTCGCGCGCGTGCGCGCGCTCTTCGAACAGATGGCTTGCACATCGGATGCCAACGCACGCGCGTCGGCCGCCGAAATGCAGATCTGCGCGGACATCCAGGGCGAGCTCGCACCGATCCGCTTCACGGCCCGCACCATCGACCGTCTATGCACGCTGCTGCACGAGCAGGTCGCGCAGATCCGCGCGATCGAGCGCAACGTGCTGGCGATCGTCGTGGACCGCTGCGGCATGCCGCGCGAGGCCTTTGTCGAGCAGTTCCCGGGTCACGAAACCGACCTCGAATGGGGCGTGCGTGCCGCCGCCGCATCGAGCAAGTACGGCCCCTCCATTGAGCGCAGCCTGCCGGCCATCCAGGCCGAGCAGCGCAAGCTCGCTGAGATCGAAGCAGCCGCGTCGCTGTCGCTCCAGCAGATCAAGGGCATCAACCGCCGCATGACCGCCGCCGAAGCCAAGATGCGTCAGGCGAAGGGCGAGATGGTCAAGGCCAACCTGCGTCTCGTGATCTCGATCGCGAAGAAGTATGTGAACCGTGGCATGCAGTTCCTCGATCTGATTCAGGAAGGCAACATCGGCCTGATGAAGGCGGTGGACAAGTTCGAATACCGCCGCGGCTGGAAGTTCTCGACGTACGCCACGTGGTGGGTGCGTCAGGCCGTGACGCGCGCGCTCGCCGACCAGGCACGCACGATCCGCGTGCCGGTGCACATGATCGAGACGATCAACAAGCTGAACCGCATCTCGCGCGAAATTCTGCAGCAGACGGGCATGGAAGCGCATCCGGCCGATCTCGCCGCGCGCATGGGCATGACCGAAGAGAAGGTTCGCGGCATCCTCAAGATCGCCAAGCAACCGGTCTCGCTCGAAAGCCCGGTGGGCGACGACGGCGATGCCACGCTCGGCGACATGATCGAGGACGCAGGTTCGGCTTCGCCGGCCGATGCAGCGATCCACGCGAACATGCGCGCTGCGATCGACGAGGCGCTCAAGGCGCTCTCACCGCGCGAAGCGAAGGTGCTGCGCATGCGCTACGGCATCGACACCACGTCCGATCACACGCTCGAAGAAGTGGGCAAGCAGTTCGACGTCACGCGTGAGCGTATCCGCCAGATCGAAAGCAAGGCGATGCGCAAGCTGATGCACCCGAGCCGGGCAGACAAGCTACGTCCGTTCCTGGAGCGGTAAGCGCAAGGAGTCTCGACGTTCTCCGGCCATGCCGGAAACTTGATTGAAAAAAGGCCCGCACTGCAAAGTGCGGGCCTTTTTGTTTCGGGTGATCGACGGGGATATTTCGTTCTTATCGAACTCGTTCGATATTCGATGGAATGCGTGCCATCTATTCTGGTTGCTGTCTCGTGACTTGTTGGAGCAGTCGCGTTTAACCTCGAATGCCGTAAAACCATGCCCCGTCCTGACCCATCCCGAACCGGGAAAACGTTTCCGGTCGATCCCGACAGCCTGCTCGCCACGCACGTCGAGCGCCATATCAACCTGTATCTCGACATCGGTATGTGCATCGCGTGTGTGCTGGTGGTGTGCTGTACCTACGCGGCAGCCGACGTGCTGCTTAGTCGTCTCCTGTAGCCGCGCTACGCGAATTTCGCGCACGTAAACGCCAGAACCCCGGTGCTCTTTCGGAGCCACCGGGGTTCTGGACGTACTGCATAGGGAGCCTGACGATTACCTACTTTCACACGGGCAATCCGCACTATCATCGG
>NZ_CADIKL010000064.1 GCF_902859945.1 Paraburkholderia caffeinitolerans
ACGAGCTTTCTCAGGTGGGCTTGGGTGGCTCCATCCAGTTTTCGGGCATCAGGTTTTGTCTTCATGCCCATATAACGCACCACGCACTATTTGGTGCACACGTCAGTAACTCCGTCCGACACGACGTGGTCCGTGTGGATGGTGGGCGAAATCGGCCCGTTGGCAAGGTGTTTTCTGTCAAAAAGCTTACGGAGCCGTAGCGCGCCGGTATCGGCGTATGTCGAAGTTCAACGTCGCTTTCAGAATATTGATAAGGAATCCATATGTAAATGAAAGGGAGTGAAATGTAGTGGCTAACCTCTCAGTGGAACAGAATCCTGCAAGGAGCGCGTCATGTCATTTGTCATGTACCGGTCATCGTATTCATTGCGAACCCTTGCGTTCGCGACGGTGTTGGGATTTGCGTCAATCGGCACTGCACAAGCCGATTCTGGAACCGAGCCGCTTGGGGCGGTCTACGTTCTTTCGAACCAGGCGTCCGGAAACTCGGTTCTGGTCTATTCACGGTCCACGGACGGAACACTGACCTATGCGGCCAGCTACTCGACGGGCGGAAAAGGGACAGGCACGGGAGGCGATCCGCTGGGCTCGCAGGGCGCGCTGACGTTGGAGCCAGGCTTTCTGCTCGCGGTGAATGCGGGCAGCAATGATGTTTCGCTGTTCGCGATCGACGGCAACAAACTCACGTTGCTCGACAGAAAGCCATCGGGCGGTCAAATGCCCGTGAGCGTGGCAGTCAAGGGGCCCATCGCGTATGTGCTCAATGCCGGCGGAACACCGAACATCAGCGGCTTTTATGTCGATGCGTTCGGCAAGCACCTCATCGCGTTACCCGGCTCGCAGCGGCCGCTTGCTGGCGGAACCACCGCGCAGCCGGCGCAGGTCCAGTTCGCGCCGGAAGGCAACGAGTTGCTGGTGACCGAGAAGGGCACGCAACTCATCGACACGTATTCCGTTGGCTTCACGGGTTACGCGTCGACTTCAACGCCTCACGCCTCAAACGGTGTCACGCCGTTTGGATTTTCCATCACGACACGTGGTTACGCAGTTGTTGCCGAAGCCGGGTCCGGTTCGGTTTCTTCCTATGATGTCGAGGACGGCAAGCGACTTACTTCGATCACCGCGGCGATTCCGCTGGGCCAGCACGCGCCTTGCTGGCTCGTGACAACCGGCGACGGGCGCTTTGCCTATACCGCCAATGCCGGCAGCGGCACCATCAGCAGCCTGCAGGTTGCAGCGAACGGTACGCTAACTTTGCTCAATCCGGCTGCGGGCACGCTTAGCGCGCCGCTCGACATGGCGCTCAGCAGCCGCAGCAAATTCCTTTACGTGCGGGAAGGCAACGGCGCGGTGAGTAGCTTTCGCGTGATGCCTGATGGCGCGCTCGAATCGCTTGGTTCGGTTACTGGCCTGCCACCGGGCGCGCAGGGGATTGCGGCGCGCTAGGCCCGTTACTCGCAATACGCATGGCAGCCCGATTTCTTCCGGGGCATAAAGTGGAAATCGGGCATTGCTGCCCGCGCGCGGGTCAATTTAACCAGCGTTTGCGCCACCGGCACCGTCATGCGGGGCTGCCGGACAATGGACGGTGGGCAGCATAATTTTCCTTTGTATCATCCAGCCACGATAAATCGGCAATAAATACTGGTTATTTGATGGTCGCTTTAAAACATTTGACAGCGGCCCAATCGCCTGATATTTTCGCCCCGATTTATCGTGTACGCATTAAATGCGCCGCCTATAATCGGCGGCTGCGCGGCAGTCAATCTAAAACGCATATTAACGAATTCCTACCGGGGAGCAGGTCGTGAACTTTCCCGCCATCCAGCGCGTATTTATCGGCGCCTTGCCGTCGCAGAACACGCGCCCGTTCCGACTATATTGGCGAGCCTCGCAAACCGACCTGTCCGGTTTAATATTTCTCCAGCGGCTGGATATTCGCGAGGATTTATGCGGGGGCATCGAAGGACGGCTCTCCTGCATCTCGACCAGTAACGGGATTGCGCTCCAGAATTTCCTGGGCCAGCCGGTGACGATTCAACTGGTCACCGATGCGGGGACACTTCAGTCGATTTGCGCGATTGTCACCGACGCACATGAAGGCGAGTCCGATGGTTCACTCGCCACGTACCAACTGGTGGTTCGCGATGCGCTTTCGATTCTCGAGCGCCGCACCAATACCCGGATATTCCGCAGCAAAAGCACGCTGGATATTATCCAGACGCTGGTTCGCGAATGGCGCACCAGAAGCACTACGCTCGCCGCCACGTTCGATATCGACGTCTCTAAACTCGATGCATCGAAATATCCAGCGCGTGAGCAAACCCTGCAGTTCGAAGAATCGGACGCGGATTTTATCCGGCGGCTGTGCCGCAGGGATGGCATCTCGTGGTTCGTCAAAGCGGGGGGCGGACAGGGCGGCTCGGACCTGAGCGAGCAGCCGTTTCACACACTTGTCTTCTTCGATAACGTCATCAAGCTCGATCAGGCGCCGGCGGGCACGGTGCCGTATCACGCCGATGCGGCCATCGGCATGAATGACTCGATCACGCTGCTTACTACCGGACGCCAACTGGTGGCGGGCTCGGTGCGCCGAGTCAGCTGGGACTATAAGCCGAGCCAGATGGACACGCTGCAGGCGCCGACACGTGTCGACCAGGGCGCGGCGGGCAATGATCTCGCGCGGCTGCTCTCGGACGCCCGGATCGACTCGCCGCACATTGCGGACTCGCCAACCGATAACCAGCGTCTGGGGCGCGCCCGCCTGATGGCGCATGGCGCGCAGGCCGTGCGCATGGACGGCGCGAGTGGCGTGCGCAACCTCGCGGTGGGCACGTGGGTGTCCGTCACGGGGCACCCCGAGCTGGACCGCTTGCAGGAGGTCGATCGACGCGTGATCGTCACCTCGCTTCATCATCGTGGCGAGAACAATCTGCCGAAGGATTTGAACGAGCGCGCGCAATCGCTTTTCACCGCGAGCCGGTGGTCGTTCGACGCGCCGCCGGTGTCGGTGGAAACGCATATGCGCCCGGCAACCATCGACGGCTCGGAGTCGAGCCGATACGAAAACACCTTCAACGGTGTGCCGCGCGGCACGCCGCTCACGCCGGTGTATGACCCTCGGGTCGACTTGCCGCGCGTCTATCCGATCACGGGCGTGGTGGTCGTGCCCGACGGTGAAGAAGTGCATTGCGACGAGTACGGACGGATCTTCGTGCAGATCCAGGGTCTCGACGAGGCCGACCACGCGCATGCGAGCGGTGCGGGCACGCAGGGCACGCCGGCCGATAGCGCGGCAGTGCGGGTGCTTGGCGGATGGGCGGGCGAGAACTATGGGCAGCATGTGCTGCCGCGCGGCGGCATGGAGGTGCTGCTCGACTTCATGAACTGCGACCCTGACCGGATGTATGTCGCGGGCGTGTTCGCCAATGGGCAGAACATGCCGGCTACGTTCAGCCGCACGGGCGGGTTGCCGGGGAATCGATTTCTCACCGGCATGCGGTCCAAGGAGATTCAGGGGCAGCGCTATAACCAGTTGCGCCTCGATGACACGCCTTCGCAGATTAGTGCGCAGTTGGCGAGTGAGCATGCGCATTCGCAGTTGAATCTTGGGTATCTCACGCAGCCTCGTAACGATGGGAAGGGGGAGGATCGCGGGGAAGGGGCGGAGTTGAGGACGGATGCGGCTGCGGCCGTGCGGGCGGCGCAAGGGATTTTGCTGACGACGTATGCGCGGTCGCAGGCGAGTGGGGGGCAGTTGGATCGTAATGAGTTGGTCAAGCTTCTGGGCGAGTGCACGGAGCTCTTTAAGTCGCTGGGCGATTACGCGAGTCAGCACGGTGGCCAGCCAATCGACACCGCGGGGCAACAGGCTGTCGCAAGCACTTTCAAGAGTTGGTCGCCTTCGAGCGCAGGCACGAGCGGCACGGCGAGCCCGGACGCACTCATGGCGTTCGGTGCGCAGTCCGGTTCGGTGAATCTCACGCCGAAGACGCATGTGACCTATGCCGGCGAGAATATCGACCAGGTCGCGCAGCAAAATTTCCAGATGACGAGCGGTCAGAGACTCGTTGCGCATGCGGGCAAAGGGATGCAGTTGTTTTCCATGGCAGACGGCCTGACCGCTATCGCCAACCAGGGCGACGTGTCGATCCAGGCGCAGGCGGGTGACGCAGTCATGCAGTCGCAAAAGAATCTCCATCTGGGGGCGACGAAGGATGTCTATATCTACGGCGACAAAATCCATCTCGTGGCAGCGGACGGCAGCTATCACACAATCGGCGGCGGCCATGAAATCGGCTCCAGCGGTGGACTCAAAGTAAAGACCGCTGGGCATTCGTTCAATGGCCCGGCGACGGAGTCCGCTTCGCCGCCGAGTTTCGGCAGTGATGGCACGAAGCAGCGCTTCAAGCTCCATTACCCCGGACATACGGAGGATGCGCCACAACTGGCCGCGAATCAGGCCTACAAGATCACCATGAGCAATGGGCAGGTGATACAGGGCACCTCTGATGTGAAAGGCATGACGGACCTTCTGCAAGACGAAGTCATGCGTATCGCCAGAATCGATATTTTGAAGAACCCGCTCTAAGTGCGCGTGAGGACGTAAACGCATGAGTGCCACCGAACAAACCGTGACCGCGAGCGCGAGCGCCGTCACCAATCCGAAGTACAACGATCAGCCACGTTTGGTCGAGGTGCCGGCAGACCGGCCCGGGATCGTGATTTTTCTGCACGGTGTGAACGATCCGGGTGCCACCTATGAAAAGGTGGAGCGGGGCATGTGCGAGGGCCTGAACTGGCGCCTTGATCGTACCGACCTCAAGCCCGGCGCGTATGGGGCCGTGTGGAAAGTCGCGAAGGAGGACCAGGCCAAAGCTGCGAAGAACGGAGCGCCGCTCAGCGACGATACGGCGGCCGTTGTCTACGATCCGGACACGTTCCTTTATAGGCGAACCGAAGATCAGCAGACAAACTCTATGTTCTTGCCTTTCTATTGGGGCTATCGCGCTGCCGATGGCGAGATCGCGAAGGACAAGAGTGGCCAGCCCGTCGTGTTGCGAAGCCAGCATCAAGATGCTCAAGGAAACCGGCTCGATACCCACTTCGCCAAAGAGGGCGGATACTTCGACAACGCGACGAATAACCTCCCGGACATGTACGGGGAGGGTTTCAAGATCGATGCGAAGTCGAGCGTGGCGAGACACGCAACGGATCGATATACCTATATTGGCAACAGTCCGAAGCGGTTGTACTTCGTGCTGGCCGCGCATCGGCTCGCGGCGCTGATCCGCGAGATCCGCCAGGCCAGCGGAGGCCAGGGAACGTCGGACGAGACAATTACCGTGATGGGCCACAGCCAGGGCACGCTGATTACGCTACTCGCTCACGCGATTCTCGCTAAAGACAACGTTCGTCCTGCCGACAGCATCATCATGGTCGATAGTCCCTACGCGGTCTGGGAGAACGGCGACGAAGAGCAAACGTCACAGGCAAAGATCAAGACGCTCGGAAACATCGTCGAAACAGTTGCCAAGGCGCGTCACAACCAGCCGCCGCTTGCCGATCTGTCCTCGGCCAATAGCGATGTGAAGCATAGGGGGCGTGCGGGTCCCAAATGGTCTCCGGCACAAGGTATGCGTCCGCTCGGCCCTAATGGCGCCGACGTCAAGTTCGCGGAGCGCGACAATCGCGGGCGGGTGCACATGTATTTCGTGACCGACGATCAGGTGGTCGCGCTCGATAACATTCGCGGTATCGGCACGTACGGACTGCCGGATACGGTGAGGGCTCCCGCCCTCGGGTCTGGCTCATGGGGGAAGAAGATCGACCTTCCGGCAATGGATGCCATCAGGAACGCCCAGGAGCGCTATGGGTTCTATCAGCGCTTCTGGACGAAACTCAAGCGCGATGGCCAGCCCGTGCCGGTGGGGCTTGCGCCGCAAACCATCAAGATTCGCGAATCCAGCGAGGCGCGCTATCCGGGCGGAAACAATATTGCTTCGGCCGTGAGCCAGCATCCGTACCGCAACCTGATGAACAACGATGGCCGTGACGGGAGCCTCGATCGCTGGATCAATGGCGAGCAGATCGACCCCCCGTGGTTTCCCAACCTTTTTGGCGGCGAGACGCTCGATAAAAAAGGTAACCCCAGCGGCTTGCTTCCGGTCGATCCGGTTGCTGTGGATGTCGCGCTGGGCAACCCCATGGCGAGCTATGACTGGCGAGCGCTGGACGGAATTCCGGATACGGTGCTCGTAATGTCGCGCCAGGCGCCCAGTAGGGTAGCGCAGGGGCAGCCCGTCAAGCAGTGGTACAACAGCGGGAAACTGGACATCAATGACCACACGTCCGATGTGGTGTCGTTCGACGACGGTCAGAATTTCTATCGTCGCGAGACGCCTAATGAGGTTCGTGAGCGGCTGACCGGAAAGGACGCGACCGCGAACAACTACCATTCCGGCATCTTGAACGATTCCGACAACGTACGTGCTGTCGCTGCGATGGATGCTGCGGTCGGCCAAGCTAAAACGCTTGACGATCCCGATTGGCGAGCGGCATTGATCGCGCTTGCGGACTGGAGAACTGACTGGGGAAGGACGTCCACCAAAGTCAAGGCGATCTACGAGACCAGGTTCAGCGATGCCGCCCGCAATCTTGCAGACGCTACATTCAAATATTACTCGTCCGGAGTTTTTCCGGACGAATCGCTGGTGCCTCGCACCTGGCCACCGCTCGTCGCTAGCCAGACAAAGGACGAGCGCGAAGAAGGCAAGAACGATCCGGGGGTGTTGGCATGAAAAGCGCGAGACTTCCTCGTCCATGGGGCTATCTTGCATTGTTCGCGATGTGGTCGGTCGGCTGGTCGGCATACACCATGACGGGCAATCTCAACATAGGGTCCACAACGGGAATTGAGGCATCAGGAATGGTGAAAACACTGGTTTGGGGCATTTTGGCCGGCGCCACGTGCGTGGCGTTGCTGTTCTTCGGTACGTTCAAGGTGCGCTCGGCGAACGCGGCAACGGTAGGCGCCGCAGGCCAGCCCGAATCGAGCAGTATCCCGTTGACGGCCACCGGTACCGCTCTCGCAGGCGGTCCCATTGCTGCGCCCGAGTTGCTCGAGTTGCGGGCAGTAGGCATCCGTGTCGACAAGTGGGCGCAGACTCAAGTATGGGATATGTTGAAGAAGCAGACGGACGCGTATCGCAGCGTGCTGCCAACGGACGCCGGCAGCTATGCGGCGTCTCGCGACCTGGTTCAGGACCAGGCCGGCCGGGCGCTGGGCTCGTCGTTCAAATATAGCGCGGGCGAGGGCGTCGAGCGCTGGCCGGTTCCCGTCATCATCTTCGGACCGCCCAAGGCTTCCGATGTCGACAACAAGATCGCCAACTTCATTACGACCAACCGCCAGGCGGCGAGCCTCGCGCAACACATGTTCCTGACTGCGCAGGCCGTCAACGTGACGAATCCGCAAGCGCAGATCGACTACCTCTTCGACTTCTTCGCGAAGAACCCGCAAGTGCCGCAAGTGCTGATCTACGGTTTCGACGGCGCGGCGGTGCGCACCTGGTTCGAGCACGTGTCCCTTCCCGAAGGGCAGTACGTGCCGTCCCAGTTCGATGCGATGGTGGGGTTGCTCGTGTCGCGCACGGATCGGGTCGATGCGTACATGCGCCCATTCGTTAGCGACGACCCTGAAGGGGCGGGTCCCGACGACCGGCAATACGATACGATCAAGCTGGCCAACTTCTTCTGGAATGTCAATTCGGAGCCGAAGCCCGGTCTCGACGTATCGCCGCCGAGCGTGGAGCATTGGCAGTCGAAGCTGCCCTTGCTTTGGCAATCGCTGGACAACAAGGGCCCCGGTACGTTCAAGCCCGACTCATGGTTTCCCGCGCGATGGGCGCGCTGGCAACTGGATGAATTCGACCGCGAACCGATGCTCGGCTATCTGCACAAGCCGGTTGCCGTTCGCTTGACGGATGCAAACGGACAACCGCTGAAAGCCGCTGCAAAAGACGCCGCCATGCGCGAGGGCTGGGAAAAGGTGCAGGCGCAGTTGCCGAATAACGGCAAGGTGGCGCGGGTGTTTTTCGACAGCGTTGCAACGCCAACGGTGTTTCCGCTGCTGCATTCGCTCACGACAGAAGATGGTCTCGACCCGACCAGTATCACGGAGGGATTCGATGTCGGGCGTCGAATCGGCAACGTGGGCATTATGGGCTCGATGGTCGGCATCGCGATGTCCACTTTGGCCAGCTACGACCTTGGACAAGGTAGCGTAACCGTCAACATGACGCCGGACGGGCAGCTTCATTTCATCCTCGTGACGCCGCCGGACGAGGCGGAGAAGGCTGCGAACACGGAGCGCCGTCAATTACCGGCGGATCCTTTCCGGCATCTCATGCCCAGAGTGTGATGCGAATAGCAAGCATCAACCATAATGTTGACGACTGGAGGCGAGTGCTATGACTAGACCGTTCATTTGCGTCGGTGATGCACATACTCATGGTGGCGTGGTGGTTAGCGGGGCGCCGAGGTCCGACATCGACGGCAAGCCGCTGGCCCGGATCGGTGACAGAGCGATCTGTCGAATTCACGGCTCGGTTGTGATCGTTTCCGGCGATTCCAATGTCACGTTCGACGGCAAAGCCGTTGCGCGCGATGGCGATCACCTCAGTTGTGGCGCTTTGCTCATTGCCACTCAAAGAGACGCCGCCAGCGCGTAGCGGCGGGCCATTGTGTGCGCCACGGCCTACCCCCCACGTCCCACCCAAAGCACCTTGCCCAAATCCTTCGCAAGCAACTGATGCTCCCCCTCCGCAAGCTCCAATGGCAGCGCGTGCCACGGAATGGCAGGGCTGCGATGATGCTGCTGATGCAGGTTGATGTGATACGGCCACAGCAGCACGCGGCCGATCCAGCCTACACGCCACGAGTAAGTCCAGTCGGCCCATCCAGGCGTCGCGTGCGGTCCGCCGCTATGTTCGGCCATGCTGCGGATTTTCTGAATCATCACGGAGAGCGTCAGCAGCGGGCCGAACCACAGTGCGGCGATTTTCGCGAGCGTCGATGCCGTGCATGCCCAGGCGAGCACCGCCACTATCACGAGCCAAACGGTGGCGGCGCCATAAAACGGTGCTGATAGACGCACCCGCTTCGCGCCGGAGCGTTGATACGCAGCCATGTTGCGCACCATGTTCAGCACGAGCAGGTCGCCGAGCAGTTGACGTGCGAGGGCGAGTGCGCCGAGCGGGCGGAACCGCCACGGTTGGCCGTAATACAGGAACTGGCGCTCGGGGTCATGCGGCGTACCGACGTTGCGGTGATGTGCAAGATGCAACGGACGATAGAACTCGACCGGTACGAGCCCAGGTGCACCGATGGCCGCGTCGATCAGGAAGTCGTTGAGACCGCGTAGGCGGGTGAGATGATAATGCGTAGCATCGTGATAGAGGATGAACAGGGCATGCTGCCGGCTTGCGACGATCAACCCCGCGAGGACGTAGAGAGGCCACGCATCGAGCGCTACGGCCACACGCATCGTGACGAGAATGCAGGTCCATTCGAGCAGCAGCGCACCCGTGGTGCGCAGATTGACCTTGAGGCGCGCGAGCGTTAGCGTGGCAAATGCAGTGCCGAGTCCGACGGCGCCGCCGCCGATGACATCCACAATATGATGCTGGCCGGTGGTGAGTACCGTGATGGCCATTACCGCCGCCCACGGAGCGAACAGCAAGGCTGCGCGCTTGCGCATTCCGCCAAGCGTCACGGCAATCGCCACAGGCAGCGCGACATGTCCGCTCGGCGAAGCCGCTAGTGGTGCATCGATGTGCTGGAGCCATGCTATCCATGTTGCATCGGCGGCAGGCCGCACGATTGTGGTCGGATGGATAAGATGGCATAGCAGGCACGCGCCCGCCGCGCTCGCGCCAGCGAAAAAAGCCGGCACCAGCCAGTTGCGCGTGCGGCCGAACCAGACGAGAACCGGCATGATCAAGAGATAGCTCAGATACAGCGGGACCGTGGCCGGCACGATGGGAATGACCCGATCGAGCGCGCTGGGTGCAATGGTGTGAACCGGTCCGAACGGGAAGTGCGTGACGAAGCCGTAAAACACGCCCGTGGAGACGAGATAAGCGATTAGCAGGGCCCAGGGACGCGTGACAGGCAGTGCGTTGGCGTCCGCGCTCGGGGAGTCGTATGTCATGGCTGGAAACGCGCGAGTGACCGGCTATGATAACAAGCCGTCCGGTTTTAGAGGAGTTGGACTGATGAGTCTGCGCGCTAGCGCGGTTGAGCTTTCGGCCTTGCGCACCGAGGAGATCGAGCGTATGTACGCGCTCTACGCAGCGTCTTACTGCGACACGGCGCGGGAGCAGTTCGGCAAGGATCTCGACGACAAGACGCACTGCATCGTGCTACGTGGCCCAGATGACGTGATCCAGGGGTTCTCGACGCTCAAGCACTACACGACACGCTGGAACGGCTCGGCGATTCGCGTCATTTTTTCGGGCGATACCATCGTCGATCCTGCGCACTGGGGCTCGCAGCAACTCGCCTTCGCCTGGATCCGCCACGCGGGCGAGATCTGGCGCGAGGCGCCGGATTTGCCGCTTTTCTGGTTTCTGATCGTGAAAGGTCACAGGACGTACCGCTATCTGCGCGCTTTTGCGCGCGACTACGCGCCTCGCGCCGAGGTCCAGACCGATGACGACGCACGCGCGCTGATGGACCATCTCGCAACGGAGCGCTATGGCCACGCGTACGACTGCGAGACCGGCCTTCTTGCATTCGACGAGCCGCAGGGGCGTCTCGTGCCTGCGCTCGCGGAGATACCGGCCGCGCATCGCACGCTGCCGGAAGTCGACTATTTTCTGAAGCGCAATCCTCGATACACGCGTGGCGATGAACTTGTCTGCCTGTGCGAACTCAAGGCTTCCAACCTGCGGCCGCTCGCGCGCCGGCTTTTCGAAGCGGGTTGACGCATCGTGCTGATTCGCCAGGCCAATTCCGAAGACAACACGCGGATTCTCGAATTCCACGCGCGCCATGCGATGCAGGGGGACCTGCCGCTGCGCTTCGACCGCGCGCCCGACTACTTCGCGCTACACCGGTGCCACAGCTCCGAGCACGAGGTCTGGCTGGCCGAGGATGAACGCGAGGAGCTCAAAGGTGTTGCCAGCCTTGTCGTGCGCGATGGCTATCTCGGCGGTCACGCGCAGCGCATCGCGTACCTCGGCGATCTGCGGATCGTGCCCGGGCGGCGTCTGTCGCGCGAATGGACTGGCGTCGTGCGCGGGCGCCTCGAAGCGCTTCACCGCGAGTCGGGCGTCGAGCGCGCTTTCTGCTGCATGATTCGCGATAACCATCTCGCCGTTCAGTCGCTTGCGCGCTCGCGGCGCCCGGATCGATTGCGCTTCGCGCATTGGCATGGCTACGACAATGTGTCCGTCTTTGCGCGGCGTGGCTGGCGCCTGGATGCCCGTAAAAATTCAGGAATCCAGATTGTTGAGGCGCAGTCTGCGCACGCCGATGCGCTGCGCGCATTCCTCGATGACCAGTCGCGCGAGCAGCCGTTTGGCTGCGTGTTTTCGGAGCCGGAGTTCGCGCGGCGGCTACGGACGTGGCCTGCATTCGGCCTTGCGTCGTTTTTGCTGGCGATAGATGGCCGGGGTGCAATAGTCGGTTGCGTGGCGCCGTGGGATGCGGGCGCCATCAAGCGCATCGTGCTCGAACGCTTGCCGCCGCAGTTGCAGGCGATCCGTATGGCGTGCAACGCAATCGCGCCGGCCTTGGGCCGGCCGCGCATCGCCGCGCCGGGCGAGCCGCTGCGGGACGTCTATCTCACCCATCTTCAAGTGCGTGAGCGGGACCCGGCTGTGTTCGCTGCGTTAGTCGACGCTGCCTGGTCGCGTGTGCGAGGGTCTCACGCGTTGATGCAGCTTTGTCTTTTCGATGGCGATCCCTTCTGGTCCACCATGAATCGCTTCCTCTATACGCGCACGCCCATGGACCTGTACGTTCTGCAGACCCGCGAGGGGCGTGTGGACAGTTCGCAGCTCCGCGACGAGATTTCGCCTCAGGGGATGCCAGGATTTGAAATCTATCTGGTCTGAGCCGAGGTCACGTGCAAAAGATCCGCGAGCGCCAGCCAGAATCGGCCTGCATCGAAGCCGAGGCCGCCGAGCACTGGCTGACCGTGATCGAGTCGAGGCAGGCAAATCTGCGGGACGCCGGGCAAAACTTGATGCTCAAGATAGAACTGACCGTCGTGGGCACAGTCTGGCCGATACCCATTCAGCCGGGTGTGATGCGAATCGAATCGCGTGGCAGGCTCGATCGACCAACTGACCGCGTGGACGAGGTGCAACTCGCCTGGGATGGCGCGGAGCATCGCGGCGACGCACGGGTCGCGGTTGCTGCTAATGTCGCGCGTTCCTTGAGCGGTCCAGCGTGTGCGCATGAACCGGCGCGCAGCGCGTTCGAGCAGCGGCATGGGCGCACTGGGCGGGCTAAAGAGCTTGTCGATGATCGCCGAAGGGCCCACAGGCGGTTGAACGAGCGCGATGCCGGCACACCGGTTCATCAGTGCGGGATCGCCCACAAGCGCCGCGAGCGTATCGATCCCTCCCTTACTGTGCGTGAGCGCGATGAATGCTTCGTCGCGCGCGAGGCGCTTATGCAGCCACGCGGCGATGTGTTCGCCTTGTGTCATGACCGCGCGCGAAGAGCGCACGGGCACTGTCACGACGCGATAGCCGGCGCCGCCCAGCGCGCGCCGGGCGTCGCGATGGCAGCCCGGCAGGCATTCGGAGTAGAGGCCCGCAACGAGCACGACCGTCGTGGGCGTGGGCAGTCGTGCCTGCTGTCGGTTCCAGCAGTCGATGAAGCACTCGGTCCAGTCGAACGGTCCCGCATTGCGCGAGAAGGGCGTTGCGGGGTAGTGGCGTTGCCATTCGTCGAAGCCCGCCGGCGTCCACGCAGGGTGCTTCACGGACAACTTCCTGGCAAGGGCATAGCAAAATGGCGCCCTGAAGCGACGCGCATGTGTTGTATCCTCCCGAACAAACAACCGTTATTTCAAGGCTAATGCAAGCCAGAACCTCACCGTCGGCATCGATCTCCGCGGCGGCGCGCTACCGCCGCTATGATCGCGGCAATCTGATCGTCCTCGTGCTGCAGAGCATCGTGTGGGCCGGTACCCTCACTTGGCTCTCGCATACGCAGGCAGGGCCTGTTAAATGGCTGGTGCTCATCCCGTTTTGCCTCGTCATGCAGGGCGTTTTCTCGATGATGCACGAGACATTTCACGGATTCGCGCATCGTGATGCGCGTGTCAATTATATGATGATGGTGTGGGCTTCCACGATGTTTGGCGCAGCGGCGACGCTCATTCATGTGAATCATCTCGGTCATCACGTGCGCAATCGCACGCCTGCCGAACGCGCCGATTTCGCCATGCCCGGCGAATCGCTCGCGCGCAAGTGCGTGGAATATTACGCCGCGATTCTCGGCGGAATATGGCTTGGCGGACTCGCAGGCAGTATCGTGCTGGCGCTGTTACCCGCTCGTGTGACGCGGCGTCTCGCGCAAGACGGTGGTGACAGCACCTACGCGGTTGCGTTCGCGGAGTTCAGCGCAGCAGATTTCCGCCGCATTCGCTTCGAGACTTTCGCCGCTGTCGCCATGTGGCTGTGTGCGGGCTGGATGTTCGACTGGTCGCTCAGTGTCGTATTGATTGCCTACGCGGCCTTTGCGTTCTCGTGGTCGTCGCTGCAATGGGTTTATCACATGCGCACGCCGCTCGACGTTGTCGAAGGCACCTACAACATGCGCGCGCCTACGCCGGTGCGCTGGTTGTTCCTGAATTTCAACTACAACCTCACGCATCACAGACAGCCCGCTACGCGCTGGCAGGACATGCACGGGGTGTCGGACCTGCGCGAGACGCGTCCGCTGTGGTACGGCTGGCTCGCGATCTTCGCGCCGCCACGCCGGTTGCCAGACGATCTCTCGCAGCTCAGGAAAACCTACTTTTAATGGCCGAATCCGCTTTCGATCCTGCTGGCATCTGGCGAGCCTTTGCCCGCGCAGTGCAGCCCGATGTCGAATATTGGCTAGCCCAACTCGACGCGCCCGAACAGGCACAGTCGCAGCGGTTGATGGCATTGCTTGCGGCCAATCGCGAGACGACCTTCGGGCGGCAATACGGATTCGCGAGCATTGCGAGTCCGGATCAATTCCGCGAGCGCGTGCCAATGCAGGGTGCGGCCGGCTATCTGCCGTGGCTCGAGCGCGCGTCACGTGACGCGCAACCCGTATTGAGCGCGCAGGCTCCGCTGTTTTTCGAGCGCACGAGCGGCAGCACGTCACGGCAAAAGCTGATTCCTTACACGCCGGCGTTCCTGCGCGAAATGCAGTCGGCGATGGTCGTTTGGCTCGCCGACATGGTTCGCGTCTGTCCAGGGATTGCACAAGGCCGCGCCTATTGGTCAATGTCGCCTGCATTGCAGCCCGCGGGCGTCGCGCCCAACGGCATTCGCATCGGGTCTGCCAGCGATCTGGAGTATCTGGGTGGCAGCAGTGCTGCGGCGCTCGCCGCGACGCTGCTGGTGCCGCCCTTCAGCGGCAATCCTGCAACGTGGCGGTATGAAACGCTGCGCGCGATTATCGCCGACGAATCGCTGGCGCTTCTTAGCGTCTGGAGTCCGACTTTCCTTGGGAGCTTGCTGCGCCCGCTGTTCACGCCTGAAGACCCGAGTTGCGCGTGCGAACTCGCCGCGCTCGAAGCGGATCTGCCAGGGCCGCGCGCGGCGGCGCTACGCCGTGCGCTCGCCGATGGTCATTGCGAACGACTATGGCCGCGCCTCACTGCCATCAGCTGCTGGCTCGACGGGCCGAGCCACGGCTACGCGCAGGCGCTGCGTGCGCGATTTCCGCAGGCGCAGTGGCTACCCAAAGGCCTGTTTGCGACCGAGGGTGTGGTGAGTATTCCGTTTGGCGAGGCGCCCGATTGCACACTGGCGGTCGGCAGTCACTATCTGGAGTTCTTGCGCGACGACGGCCACATTTGCGACGTCTCGGCGCTCGCTCCTGGCGACGAGGCGCAGGTCTTGATGACAACCGGTGCGGGCCTGTACCGCTACGCGCTTGGTGATCGCATTCGCGTGACGGGCATGACCGCACGCACACCGCGCGTGACTTTCCTCGGCCGCGCGGCGGCCAGTTGCGACCTGGTTGGCGAGAAGCTCGACGAGAGCATAGTGAACGAGGCGTTGGCCCCGGCGCGAGCGCGCGGCGCAACTGCGTGCCTCGTACCGTTTCAGCAGGCGGATGCGCCACACTATGTTTTGCTGCTCGCGGGCGTAGAAGAGCACGCGGTTCAGGCGCTGCGCATCGAGGCCGAGCAGCGGCTTGGCCATATTTTTCACTACGCGCACGCCCGTCAGCTCGGGCAACTTGGACCGCTGCGCTCAAGGCGGATTCCCGGCGCGCAAGCGGCACTCGGCGACCTGTTGCAGCGCGCGGCCGAACGTACCGGCATGCGCGCTGGCGACGTCAAGCCGAGCGGACTGGTGACACGGCTAGCACTAGCCGAGGCCATGCTTGAGATGACCGAAGCGTGATGCAAGGACCAACGCCATGAGTAAGGAAGCCGTTGAAGAAGTCAGCGAAGCGCCACTCGCCACGCCCGGCCGCGAGGCGTGCCGACGTGTATGTGAATCCGGGGAAACAGATAAGGAGGGCGTGACGGATGGTTTGCGCGAACAATGGTTCGTCGCCTGCACCGAACGCGAATTGCTGCGCGGCAAGCCTCTGGGAGTGAGGATTCTTGGCATCGGCATCGTACTGTTTCGCGAGCAGGACGGCCGGATTGCTGCTTTGATCGATCAGTGCGTGCATCGCGGCACGCGTCTCTCCGCGGGCAGGCTGGACGGCGGCCAGCTTGTCTGTCCGTACCATGGGTGGCGTTACGACGGGCAGGGGCAGGTCGTGCACGTGCCGAGCATCGACGGCATGCGCGCGAGCACGACGGCAACGTCGAACTCGTATCCGTTCCGGCAGCGCGCGCTGCCGGTGCAGGCGCTCGATGGTCTCGTGTGGGTGTACCTGGGCAACGGGGATGCCTCGGCGCGCCCGGTGTTTCGTATGCCGATGCGGGAGCAGGCGCCGTGGCAGTCGTACTACATGATCAACACGTTCGATGGCGACATCTCCATGCTTGCGCAGAATTTCATGGATGTGCCGCATACCGTCTTTGTGCATAGCGGTATTTTTCGCAGTAGTCGCGGCAAGCTAATGGAGGCGACTGTCGCGACGACGCCGGATAGCGTGGAGGTCACCTATCACGACGGCGAGGACAGCATTGGTTTTGGCCTCGATTGGCTGACGAATCCCGACGGCGTGGCGCTTGAACACACCGACCGCTTCATCGCTCCGAACGTGACTCGCTGCGAGTACCGCTGGGGAAATCGATCAGGTTTCCTGATCGTCAGCCAAATTACGCCGATCGACGCGCGGCGCTCGCGCGTCTATACCTATATCGCGTACCGCTTCAGGCTACCCCGCTGGCTTCTGCGCGTGCTGCGGCCGGCGCTGCATCTCTATACGCATCTGGTTATCCAGCAGGACGTACGTATCATGCGCTCGCACAGGGAGGGGCTAGACAATGCTCCGGACTTCCGGCCGCACAACGTTCGTGCGGATGTCGTGCATGTGGCGATCGACCGATTGATCGACGCAGTAAAACGCGGCGAGCGTGTGAACGCTGCGCACCTCAGCGAGAATATGGTGCGATTCGAGCTGTAACCGGCACACTAAATCTTGCCGGCCGCCGAATCCGTTGAGGCCATACCTTGTGCGATGTGCGTTTGCAGATAGTGATGGACAGCAGGCAGATGCTCGAGCGCGAGCGCGGGATAAGCGTGGTGGACCTGGTGAAAGCCGATGTTGCGCGGGTAGAGCACGAGCTTGCCGAACCAGCCGAAGCCGAGTGTGCGGGTAATCGACCAGATCATTTCGGGTGTACGCTCGTCCAATTCCACGTGTTCATGCTCGAGCAGAACTCGGTTCGCATTCATGATGCCGCCGAGTATCCACGGCAGCCCGTAGTAGGCCATGAACGGCAGATCCCAGTGGACGACCGCAGCGATCGCCAACCAATACGCCACGCAATGAGGGAGATCGCGGCGCACACACGCAATGACTTCCGGATGGCGCGTCAATTCGGTGTGCGAGCGGTCTTGCAGGAAGCCGCGTGCGTACCATGAGCGGAAAGGCGGCCACGTCAGCGCGACTGGCGCCATCAAAGCGCGCAGCGGCCACCAGAGGGGGAGCAGCGCGCCACGCAGCATCATGACGCGGCGTACCCAACCGCCGCGCGCGGCGAGTTTGTGCAAGTAAGGGTCCTGCGGTGTGCCGACGGAGCGATGATGGCGCAGATGGTGGTAACGCATCGCGGCGATGGACGAGCCGATGGTCCAGCCTGCAAGCGCCTCGACGAGAACTAGCGGCAGCGATAACCGGCGCGCAGGGAGATGGCAGGCGTCGTGCAGAATAACGCCAAGCGACTGCAGACGGCCTGCGATCAAAAGCACGCCTGCCAGGTAAATGAACGGGTACGGCATGGTGTACATCGCCACCCAGCACAGCACAATGATCGCCCAGTCGATGCTGGCGTAACGCACGAGCCGCCACGGCCGGGCGCGTTCCACGAAAGGTAGCGCTAGCCTGAGTTCGGAGTGCGTCGGCAGACGGAACGAAGACATGGGGCGATGAGATGGGCGGTTATATGCGGTGGGCGACTCATGCGCGAGGGCGAGGTAGAAACATCAGTTCGCGCCCTGAAATATACACTAGTGGATTGCATCGTTGAGCTAGCACGCAAAGCTAGCCGGGACCCGGCAAGTTTCTCACGTTCAAGAAATTTGGCGGCACGCGCAGCTTATTGCGACAATATAGGCCGCACGCTGCTCTATGCGCGAAGGGTGGCTAACAGAACAGCTCAAGGTGGCCGATGTCCGACCTGAAAACCAGCTACGAACGCGAACTCCTCCTGCTGCGGCGCGGGCTTTCCGAGTTCGGCTCGCGCTATCCGCGCGTGGCTGGACGTCTGTCCATGACGGGCGAGCACTCGGAGGACATGCACGTCGAGCGGATGATCCAGTCCGCAGCGTTGCTCAATGCACGCGTGCGGGAGCGTCTCGAAGACGACGTGCCGGATTTCACCGCGCCGCTGCTCGAAGTCCTGTACCCCGAATTCCTGCGGCCGTTTCCATCGTGCTCGATCGCCTGTTTCGAGCCGAGCGCGGCTGTCGAGCGTTTGTCGAAGCCCGCCGTAATCAGGCGCGGCACACACCTCACGACTCGGCCCGACGCCTACGGCTTTCAGACCATCTACGATGTGACGCTTGCGCCGCTGCGTATCGACGAAGCGATCTATCGGTTGCCGTCCGCAGTGCCTTCCAGCGTGCAACTGCCCCAGGGCGCGAGCGGTGTCTTCTCGATCAGTTTTTCCGTGCGCCCGGAGGCAACTGCATTCGCCGACGCGATACCCGGCGTAGCACGGGTTTTCGTCGATGCATCGGGAATTGCCACCGCGTCGGTCATTGACGCGCTCATCCACAGGGCCGCAACTGCATACGTCGAGGTGGATTCGAGCGGGCGCTGGAGCGCGCTGGACACCGTACCCATTTCAGCCGTCGGCTTCGGCGATGAAGAGGCGCTGATCGAGCGTCCGGACGGGAGGCAGTCCCAGTATCGGCTGCTGCTCGAGTATTTCGCTTACCCCCAGAAGTTTCACTTCCTGGACTTTCATCTAGGCAAGCTTTCAAGTGGCCGGGCCGTGAAAAAACGGCTGACCATTCATGTGCCGGTCTGCGATATTCATCCCGATTCGGCTGCCGCAGCGTCGTTGATGGAATTGGCAGCGCGGAACTTCCGGATGGGCTGCACGCCGGTCGTGAATCTTTTCGCCTGCGCGGCGGAACCGATTGCGTTGAAGGACGTGACGCGTCCCGCCTATCCGCTGGTGCCACAGATCGTTACGCTGGCGGCCGCTGCCGTGTGGGCAGTGCAATCGGTGCGGCTCACGAGGGATGGAGACGGCAGTTCTTCATCCAGAGAGATCAAGCCGTTTTATTCGCTCGAGCATCATGCGGGCTTCGATGGCCGCGCGTCCCGAGGGCCGGTTCATTACTGGCTGGCGGTCCGCGAGGCTGGCGCTGAGTGGCATTCTCGCAATCAGGAGTGGGTTCTCTCTTTCGTCGATGGACGCGGTAAGGAAGCCGTGCCACCGCGCGACGAACAGATTGATGCCATTCTTGTTTGCAGCAACGGCGACTTGCCGTCGTCCATGCCGTGGGGTGAGCAACAGGGTGATTTTATTTACCCGGACAGATCGCTAGTGAGCAAGATCACGCTCCTGCACAGTCCGACCGATAGCACGCCGCGCCTGGTTGCACGCAAGCGCTACTGGAACGTGCTTCGATGCCTGGCCGCTGGGCCGTTCAGTCTTGACGAGTCCGGTCTGCCCGCGTTGAAGGCGCTGATGGAAGCTCACGTGCCCGCAGGTCCACAATCGGGCAGTCAGCAGGTTAATGCCATCGTCGGGCTGACCCATGAGGCCGCGACGGAGTGGGTCGTGGACAAGCTTCAGTCTCGCATGGTTCGCGGGCTGCGGGTGCGGCTCGCGGTCGATGAGGGGGCGCTGAGCGGGGTGCCGCTTGCTGTTTATGCGCGTGTGCTCGAAAGCGTGTTTATCCGGTATGCGCCAGCACATAGCTTCGTTAAGCTGATTATTGTTTCGGCCAACAATGGAGCAGAGATGGCTCGCGGACAGCTTTTGCCGGGTGAGGCGCCGCTTATTTGATTCAGGGGCGACAACCCGTTTAATTCATGCCGGTTACGCCCGTTGCGGTGTGGCGTAGCGAGGCGGCGAAGCATTTCAAGGGGGATATACGGGTCGGCTACGATCTCATGGTCGTGTGATCCGTTTATCGGGCGACGTTGGGTTCTTCCGCGTCGCCCGATGCGCTTATGCCTGCCAATACCGTTTCAATCCGAACACCATATTGCTGAACGGAATACCCAATCCTTCGTACACGGCCTGCGCTTCTGGCGCGGCATTGTCGGCAAGCAGTTCGACCGAGACCGTCGAATAGCCCACCGGAATCACGCCGGCCTGCACCATGCGGGCAACGCCGAGATCCACCTGAATCTGCGAGAAACCACCCGAGGCGTCGACTACCGCGTATGCCGTATATCCGTCGCGCAGTGCAGCAAGCGCGGGCAAGGCCAGGCATACATCGGTCGAGACGCCCGTGACGATGAGGTGTTGGCGGCCAGTCGCCTGAACGGCTTCGACGATTCGCGGTTCGTCCCATGCATTGACCGTCGTTCGTTCGATGACTGTGTGCGATGCCAGCACGGCAGCCAGTTCGGGGATCATCGGCCCCCACATGCTTTCGGTGGTGGTGGTTACCACGACCGGCACGCCTAGCGCGAGCGCCGCCCTGGTGAGGCCGACCACGTTATGTTTCAACTCGAGCGTCGCGATGTCTCGCACCCCGGTGTAAAGACCTTCCTGATGGTCGACGTGCAACAAAACGGCGTTGTGTCGGGTGAGCCTTTCTGCTGAGGTAAGCGGCTTGGCCATTTCACACTCCAAGAGCGGCGGGAATCCGTATTCTGACCCGGGGAGCTTTCATTCGGGTAATCGTACCGCCTGCCTTCACGAGGTGCGCTCGCGGTGACCGGAAGTGATTTCCTGCTTCGACCTACTTGGGGTTTACGGCAAGACAACTTCTGGTGGTCACGACAAAATCATTGTCGTCTTTTACGGGCGCGCCGTGCCGGTTAGCCTCCTCCTGACAATCCTGGAGGAAGACAATGAGTCAAGCATGGTGGCGCCTGAGCGCAACGGAAATGGCCGGCCTCGTCGCGCGCCGCGACGTGTCGTCGAAAGACCTCGTGGCAAGCAGCCTCGCGCGGCTTGAGGAAGTCAATCCGCATTTGAACGCGGTTGTGGATGTGCTTGCGCAGAGCGCGCTCGAAGCTGCCGCCGCGGCCGATGCCGCCGTTGGCCGGCGCGAAGCGCTTGGCCCGCTGCACGGGGTGCCGGTGACGGTGAAGGTGAACGTCGACATGGCCGGCTACGCGACCTCGAACGGCGTGGTCGCGTACAAGGACCTGATCGCGCGCGAGGACAGTCCGGTCGTGGCGAATCTGCGCAAGGCCGGAGCGGTCATCATCGGCCGCACCAACGCGCCCGCGTTTTCGTACCGCTGGTTCACCGACAATGATCTGTACGGCCGAACGCTGAACCCGTGGGACGCCGGCCTCACGCCGGGTGGCTCCAGCGGCGGCGCGTCGGCTGCGGTGGCGGCCGGTATCGGCGCCATCGCGCACGGCAACGACCTCGGCGGATCGATTCGGTATCCTGCCTATGCGTGCGGCGTGGCCGGGCTGCGTCCGACCACGGGGCGCGTGCCTGCCTACAATCCGACGCAAAGCCGCGACCGCACGCTCGCGGTTCAGCTGGCTTCGGTGCAGGGACCGCTTGCGCGCACGGTGGGCGATCTGCGGCTCGCGCTCGCGGCGATGGAGGGCGGCGATGCGCGCGATGCCTGGTGGATGCCGGTGGCGCCTACTCAGCCTGGCGCTGCGAACGCGGCGGCCTTTCCCGCGCGCGTGGCGGTGTGCGCACAACTGCCGGGCATTCCCACTGATAGTGCAGTAATCGAAGCGGTCCAGCAGGCCGCGCGCTGGCTGGAGGAAGCCGGCTGCGTGGTGGAGGAAGTGGTGCCGCCGCGTTTCGACGAAGCCTGCGACCTGTGGTTGAAGCTCGTGACCAACGAGTCGCTTGCCGGGCTGGACAAGATCATCGAAGCGTGCGGCGACCAGGCCCTGCGCACGGCATTCGGCAGCCAGCGCCGTATCGCGCCGCCGCTCGACATGGTTGGATACATGAACGGCCTCGCGCAACGCACGAGCTTGCTACGCGAATGGCAGGCGTTCTTCGCGCGCTATCCGCTGCTGCTGATGCCAGTGTCGTGCCAGGACCCGTTCGCCATCGACGCCGATCAGCAAGGCGATGACGCGATGCGCCGCATCTTGCAGGCACAGGGTCCGCTGCTCGCGACGGCGGTGCTCGGCTTGCCGGGGCTTTCGGTGCCGACGCCCTCGCGCAGCGGCATGCCCTCGGGCGTGCAACTCGTTGCGGGCCGCTATGGCGAGGCGCTGTGCCTCGCGGCGGGCGAGGCCATCGAAGCGCGTGCGGGCGTCTTCACACCGATCGATCCTGTCATCGCCACGCGTTGAGCGGCTGATTTTGTCTAGATACGCTTCGTAGGACTAACCGAACGCAATGCGATTGCCGCCGCCGTGGGTAGAGGCGGCGCGCGGCATGCTGCGCCATCACCCTGGAGCATACGATGAGCAGGACCTACGCCAATTGGCAAGACCGCGCCGCCACCCTCGCAATCGAGGGGCGCGCGTTTATCGATGGAGAACTGCGTCACGCCCGCGACGGCAAGACGTTTGCCTGCGAAAGCCCGATCGACGGGCGCGTGCTCGCACGCGTCGCCGATTGCGGCGCGGCCGACGTGGACGCTGCCGTGGCCGTGGCTCGCCGCGCATTCACGGCGCAAAGCTGGGCGGGGCAGAATCCGCGCCAGCGCAAGGCCGTGTTGCAGCGCTGGGCCGCGCTGATGCGCGAGCATCTGGAGGAACTCGCACTGCTCGAAACGCTCGACTCGGGCAAGCCGATCGGCGACACGATCCATATCGACATTCCCGCCGCCGCGCACTGTGTCGACTGGTACGCCGAGGCAATCGACAAAATCGGCGGCGAGGTTGCGCCGGTCGATCATCATCTGGTCGGGCTCGTGACGCGCGAACCCGTGGGCGTGGTGGCGGCCGTGGTGCCCTGGAATTTTCCGCTGCTCATGGCGGCGTGGAAATTCGGCCCGGCGCTCGCGGCGGGCAACAGTGTCGTACTCAAACCTTCGGAGAAGTCGCCGCTCACCGCGATCCGGGTGGCGCAACTGGCCATCGAGGCCGGCTTGCCGCCTGGCGTGTTCAACGTCGTGCCGGGTACGGGCGAAGCGGGCCGGCTGCTCGCGCTGCATCGCGATGTCGACTGCATTGCCTTCACGGGCTCGACGCGCACGGGCCGCGCGATCATGGAGTGCGCCGCGCAATCGAATCTCAAGCGTGTGTGGCTCGAACTGGGCGGCAAGTCGCCGAACATCGTGTTGCCCGATTGCCCCGATCTCGATCGCGCCGCCCAGGCCGCCGCCGATGCGATCTTCTTCAACATGGGCGAGGTCTGCACGGCGGGCTCGCGTTTGCTCGTGCATCGCGATATCAAGGACGTGTTCATCGATAAAGTGATCGCGGCGGCGCGGCGCTATGTGCCTGGCGACCCGCTCGATCCCGCCGTGACGATGGGCGCCATCGTCGACCAAATCCAGCTCGATCGCGTACTCGACTATATCGAATCGGGCCGCAGAGAAGGGCGCCTCGTTGCGGGCGGTGCGCGCGTCCGCGAGGAAACGGGGGGCTTCTACGTGCAGCCGACGGTTTTCGAAGTCAAGCCGGACGCACGCATCGCGCGTGAAGAAATCTTTGGCCCGGTGCTTTCCGTGATTGCGTTCGATACGATCGATGAAGCCGTATCCATTGCCAACGATACCGAGTACGGGCTTGCGGCGGCGGTCTGGAGCGCGGATCTTGCCACGGCGCACGAGGTGGCCAGGCGTTTGCGCGCCGGCACCGTCTGGGTCAATGGCTACGCCGACGGCAGCGACGACATGAACTTCCCGTTCGGCGGCTACCGGCAGTCCGGCAATGGCCGCGACAAGTCCTTGCACGCGCTCGAGAAATACACCGAATTGAAATCGACGATCGTGCGGCTGCGGTAATGAGGTAATGCGTTTGCGGTAATCCGCCCGCAGGCCGCACGCGAGGCCCGGGCGGTTCAGTGCATGCGCCGCTCAGTGCGAGCCGCTCAGTGCGAGCCGTTTATTGCGCGCCGCGTTCGCCGGCGTCGAGCGGCGCGTTCTTGAGCACGAGCGCGACGAGTTGGCGGCGGGAATCCACGCCCAACTTCTCGAATGCGCGCTTCGCATAGGTGTTGACCGTCGAAGCCTTCACTCCCATCGACTCCGCAATCGCCTGAGTCGTCATCCCGTTGATGAACGAAGAGCACACGTGGGCTTCGCGCGGCGTGAGTTTGCCGTGAAGCTGCGGCAGCCATTGTGCGAGCAGGTTGCGGTCCGTGGCGTCGGGCGCGGTGTCTTCGGGCGCCATCGCGCCGGCCAGCCGCCGGTGTGAGGCGGCTAGCGGCAGCACCACGCGGGCGAGGTGCTTGAGCAGACTCAGTTCCTTTAGCGAGAACGATGGCAGACGCCGCCCGCGCGCCATCGACATCGAATAACTCGTGCCGTTCACGATGCCTGCCACGACGCATTCGTCGTGAATGTCGGCGATGTCGTAAAACAGGTGCCGCAGTTCGGTCGCCACCTTCTGTGAGGAGACCTGGAGCACGCGCACTTCTTCCATCACGTCGATGCCGTCGTAGGTGACGTCGTCGTTCGCATAGTTCTGGTAATAGAGCCGCATGGTTTGCGCGACCAGCTCGCGGTCGCGGCCGAAGCTGCCGATCCAGCCCACGCTGCGGTGGGCTGACGAAACCCTTTCATAGTCGAGATGCACGGCGTCGCAATCGACGAAACGCACCACGTTTTCGTACAGCGCCTGAATGAATTGGGGGGAGCCGACGTGTTGCGCGATGTCGCCGAACATCTCGGTCACTAGCGCAAACTGGCCTAACTGCAGGTCTAAAACAGGATTCGCGGGGTCCGACACAATCTCTACTCGCTTCCAGAATAAGTTGGCGCTAGGGATACCACGAAAAATATTGCTTGCCTACGCGGATATCTCCGCAAAAGCCCGCCATTCGGGTTCGCGTTTGTCCCATTTTTGCTGGACAGACGGATAACGCCCCTGTCGATAAAGTTCATTCATGAGATTTTACGCGCCGCGGGCCAGGCAACGCCGCGCCGTCGATTCCCCCAGACAGGAGACTTCCCATGCTTGCCCGCTTCCGCTTCAGTACCGTTTCCGCCCTCGTGCCAGCCGCTCTCGCGGGCCTCGCGATCGTGGCGGCGCAGCCCGCCTGCGCCGGCGACACCGATCTCAATGTCTACAACTGGTCCGAGTACATTGCCAAGGACACCGTAGCGAATTTCCAGAAGCAAACGGGAATTCACGTGCGCTACGACAGCTACGACGGCGACGATACGCTCCAGACCAAGCTGCTAGCGGGCAGCTCGGCCTATGACATCGTGGTGCCCACTTCGAACTACCTCGCCCAGCAGATCCAGGCGGGCGTGTACCAGAAGCTCGACAAGTCGAAGATTCCCAATCTCGCGAATCTCGATCCCACGCTCATGAAGCTGGTCGCGCGCGTCGATCCGGGTAATCAGTACGGCGTGCCGTGGGCGTGGGGCACGACCGGCATCGGCTACAACGTGCAGGCCGTGAAGAAGCGGCTCGGCGACAATGCGCCGGTCAATAGCTGGGCGCTGCTGTTCGATCCGGAGAACGTCTCGAAGCTCAAGGGCTGCGGCGTGTCGCTGCTCGACGCGCCCGACGCCGTGTTCGCGGCCGTGCTTCAGTACATGGGCCGCAACCCGAACAGCAACAACCCGGCTGACTACCAGGCCGCCTACGAAGTGCTCAAGAAGATGCGCCCGTACGTGACGCAATTCAGTTCCGCAGGCTATCCCGACGACCTCACCAACAACGACGTTTGCGTTGCGCTCGGCTGGTCGGGCGACGTGGGCGTCGCGCGGCGCAATGCTACCGATGCGAAGAAGTCCTATGAAATCGACTATTTGAATCCGAAGGAGGGCGGCCTCGTCTGGTTCGACGTGATGGCGGTGCCGAAGGACGCGCCGCATCCCGAAGCCGCGATGAAGTGGATCAACTACATCGAAGATCCCAAGGTCAACGCGGACATCACTAACACGATCTTCTATCCGAGCGCCAATCGCGCCGCGAAATCGCTGGTCACGCCGGCCCTTGCACAGGACCCGAAGATCTACGTGCCGGATAGCGAGTTGGGCAAGATGACGCTCGCGATGCCGCGCAACGCCGATGTCGCGCGGCTGCAGAACCGCCTCTGGCTGCAACTGAAGTCGGGCGGCTAACGCTTCGCACGATAAGGCCGGTGGCTGGCGCGCGGTTCCCCGCCGCGTTTGTCGCGCCAGCGTCCCCGGCCCGCTTTCCCCGCTGACCCACGGCACACCGGTGCCGACCCGCATGCTCGCGCATGCGGTGGGGAAGCTCGTTTCCTGAAAACCGTGGTTTGCGTTTCCATCTGGCAGAGACAGCCATGAAAGAGAACAGAGTCGACCTGCACACGCCGCGCGACGCCTTCGTGCGCATCGAAAACGTCGTCAAGAAGTTCGGCGACAGCGTCGCCGTCAACAACGTGAGCCTGAACATCGCGAAGAACGAGCTCTTCGCGCTGCTCGGCAGCTCGGGCTGCGGCAAGTCCACGCTGCTGCGCATGCTCGCGGGCTTCGAAACGGCCACCTCGGGCAAGATCTTCGTCGACGGCGAAGACCTCGCG
>NZ_CADIKL010000065.1 GCF_902859945.1 Paraburkholderia caffeinitolerans
ATCGCCGGCAGAAGCAGCCTCATGTTATCCGCAACCTGTTTCAGGAGAAGCATGTTCGCTACGCAGCTTGATCCAATATACGCACTATTTATTGAACTGGTCAGTAACAGCGGAAATGGTGGCGGTAACGCTGATATGCTGGGTGCAAACGGTGCGCAGTTTGCCAGTAAAACAGTTTGGAAAGGCGATGGGAAAGAAAGGATTGATGTGGAGAACCCAAACCCCGGCCAACGACCAGGTCAAATTCACTATCAAGACAATCAGGGCAAAAAGTATCTCTATGATCCGAGTACAAACTCGTTTCCGGACGCGCCTAATTCTGTTAACAAGCTACTGAACGATCCCAATTTCAATGCGGCGATTCAAAAAAAGGCTCAACAAGTACCTCGGTGGAAACTAATGAAAATTAACGGCCCGATGCGAAATCTTTTGAGAAGTACGCAGGCTTCTCGTGTGCTCGCACCGTCCTTGAGCGAAATTGTGCGCGATGGCTTTGAAGTTCGCGATGGATGCAGTGTACTTCGCGCCCTCTCAAAGCATGCAAATGTGCCAAGAGCGCGCTTCACGGATTGCACAGGTTACGAATGTTTTGTGAATTCTCTGCACGTCGAAGATTACATCGCGGAAATGCCATTTGAACAGGCACTTCTATTTGTGGGCGAGATTCTTAATCAATGGCGATTGGAACAGCCAGTCAGTTGTCTGGTTGCCATTCTGGTAGCGGACGAACTTAGTGTTGTCGCTAAGTTCCACGTCAAGCGCCACGGGGAGCAATGGTTGGGCGATGACATAGAGCGCTACGAAGATCCAACCATGTCACTCGATTCGAATGACGATATCGCGACCCTGCTCAAAGATAAAAAGCGCATCAAGAGCAAATGACGGTCGCGTACCGTACACGCCACAGCAAACCCGGCGTTGGCCGGGTTTGCTGTGTCTGTTATTTCACTCGTGTGTGATGATGCGCGTGCCATGTTGGACCTCGATCCTCACGCGCTGCACCGCCTGGAAGCCTGCAAGCTCAAGCTTGATCCATCGTGGATTAAGAAACCATGAACGCGTGTAACTGGGAAGTAATTGATGCCTTTTCTTCGCCCGCCGAGTGTCGTCATTTCTGCGCTTGGATTGGCGATCAGGTGGCTAATGGGCTGGCGGAACGAGTAGCAGTGCAAGACTCATATGCCGGATAAATGTTTGAGGAAAAATGGTTTCGCTGTATGCAATCCGGAGATATCTGAAGGCTTGTAGCACCAGATGATCCGTTTCATGGGTATTGGGGAGCGGTTGAATAGTTCACCTTAGATGACGGCCTATACGGCAAACCCGGCCATCGAGTTGGGTTTGTTGTTTGCGGAGCTGTCAAGCAGGCGTGATGATGAGCTTGCCGTCCTCTACCCGAACGCGCACGCGGCTTCGCGGTTTGTGAATCCAGCTTGTTCATGCCATTCGGCGCAGGATACGGTCAGTTCGCAAAGCACCTTCGAGCAGCTCGAGTCCGGCCTCCGGTCCGGTCTGACCGTGGCCAACCAGCTTGGCGGTGGTCTACATGGCTATTCATTCGGAATACGAAAGACAGGCAGCGCACAACAGGATGCGCAGGTCACAGACGAGGCGAAGCAGCAGCAACTGACGGGCCAGAGCGCGGAAGAAGCGGTGGCTGGGATCAGCCGCGACACGGCTGGCGCGCAGGTGGCGATTGCACCGATCTTCGACAGGGAATAACAAACCCAGCCTGCTGAGCTGGGTTTGTCGTTTGCAGTGCAAACACTATTCAGTCTGACCTTCCCCTCCCCACGCCCATCTCATCCCCCCAAAGGAGGGGAAAGAAAGTAGGGTTGTTCACCCGAAAATTCCGTACTACTGTTGCTCCAAAGGAAGGTGATATTCAGGCCAATTGGCAATACCAGAAACGGCTTGATACACCCTCCTGTTGTTTCTAATCATCGCGTCGTTTCAGAATTTAATTCTGTCTTGGAGCGCCATGAACGCGCCGTCAACCGGGGAAAGCCAAGCGAAGAAATCGGCGGGGTCGAGAAGGCAAAGCGTCGCCCACGATTTTGCGCAAGTGCTTCATGAAGAACTCGATGAAATCGTGAAGGCGCGCAAAGGCCAAAGCGATCCAATCGACCGTGTTTCTCCAGCCAGCCCAGGCGCTCCCGGCAGCGAGGCCGACGCATTGCGGCAAAGCGAGAACCTAGACCTGAAAGGTTTGGCGTTGTCCGGAGGTGGCATACGAAGCGCGACCTTTAGCCTTGGCGTTATCCAGGCGCTTTGCGAAGGCAAGGTATTGCGCGAGTTCGACTATCTGTCCACGGTCTCTGGCGGCGGCTATATCGGCAGTTGGCTTTCCGCGCAAATGCTGCATCGATTTCCCAATGGAAACGTGGCGGATCTCGAGTCGGTGCTGAGTCCCAACACGTCGCCGGGCGGCCCACCCAAAGCGCAGGAAGACGCGTCGATCGGCTTTCTGCGCGAATACAGCAATTACCTTACGCCACGGGTCGGCCTGTTGAGCACCGACACGCTGGCGGCGATTTCGGCATACGTTCGCAATCTTGTGTTGATTCAGGCGATCTTTCTTGCATCGATCGTAGTGGTGCTGTCTTCGCCGAGGGTGGTGTTCCTTGGTGCGCAGACGCTGCTTCATTGCAAGTTCTGTCTGTGGCTTCCCGGGACGTTGGGCCTGGTGTTGCTCTCGCTGAGCGTTGCCGGGATCGTGTTCAATCTGCGCGCCGATCAAACGAGTCCGTGCGCAAAGACTGAGTTTGTCTTGATCTCTGTGATTTTGCCTGGCGTTCTCGCGGCATTTCTCATGGCCATCGAGATGACGAACAGCGGCGGCCTTGTTAAAGGCTGGCATATGGGGAGTTGGGTCGTCTTCTTTACGCTGTTCTACGCGGTTGTCGCATGTGTGCTGCCCGCGCAGGATCGGTATTCGGCTCCCGGGCAGGTTCAACACGAGGGCACCCGTAAAGTCTATACGCGCAAGAAGCGCGCAGTGCCATTTTCAAAGCGCATCGCCATCGTGGTTGCCGGATCGCTGGCGGGTGCGACAGGCGGCGTGTTGCTATCGCTCATGCATCAAGGAATAAGTGCAATGGCGCACGAGCAAGCGTTATGGTTTGCCGTATCCATTGCACCGTTCATGATTCTGCAAGTGTTTGCCTTGACCATCGTGCTGCATCTGGGGTTGGTCGGGCGCATTTTCGATTACGACGTGCATGAATGGTGGGCGCGTTACGGCGGATGGCTGCTCGCGGTCACGGTCGGCGGGGGGGGAATTCTTACTGCTGGGACTTATGGTTCGGCGCTTGTGTTGTGGGGCGATGCATGGCTGACCTATGTGGGTGGGCCAGCATGGCTTTTTGCATCGCTCTGGGGCGTGTTCACAGGTAAGTCGAAAAAGACGGACGGTTCGCGCAATTCATGTCTGGAGCGTGGACTTGTCCTCGTGCCGTATGTGTTCATTATCGGTTTGGCCGTGATCATTTCGTATGGCGAGTACCGGTTGCTTCCGCTTGGTACAGCGGAAACCAGTGTGGTGGTCGCGCACCCCGTGAATGAGTCCACGATGCCGAAAAGCGATGCGCTGCACGCTCCCAAACTTGATTTCGTGCAAGCGGTGGCGGAGGTGTCGGCTCAATTGACGCAGCAGTCGGGTCACCAGGTCGAACTTGGCGGGCACAAACTCTATACCGTACTGGTGGTGTTTTTCTCTTTTCTCGCGGTTGGCTTGCTACTGGCCTGGCGTGTCGATATCAATCTGTTCTCGCTCTACAACTTTTATCGGAATCGATTGACGCGATGTTATCTGGGCGCATCACGCGCAGCGCTGGGAATACGGCATCCGCATCCGTTCACGGGCTTCGATATCGACGACGATATTCCCCTCAGCCATCTTGCAGCCAGCGCGAAGCGCAACTTCGCCCAGCGTCCTTATCACATCATCAACACGACGCTGAACATGACGTCCGGGGAGAATCTGGCGTGGCAGCAACGCAAGGCCGCATCGTTCTTCTTCTCGCCGCTCTATTGCGGATTTCACCTGCCCTGCGCGATGGACCCCGGCCATTCCGAGAAGAGCTTCATGAAGACCGCGCAATACATGCGCGGCAAGCATACCTTCGGTCCGCTGGACGATATCGGCCCGATGCTTGGCGGAGCCGTTGCGGTCTCGGGCGCTGCGGTTAGCCCGAATTCCGGTTTCCACACCGATCCGGGCGTGGCGTTCCTGCTCACGCTGTTCAATGTGCGGCTTGGCCGCTGGTGCCCGAATCCTGCATCGCGCAATGTGCCAAAACGCTCGAGCCCTGAGTTCGGCGGTGCGCTATACCTCAATGAGCTCTTTGGCGCCGCCGATAGCACGTCGCGCTACGTCTATCTGTCCGACGGTGGGCACTTCGACAACCTGGGTATTTACGAACTCGTTCGGCGGCGTGTCGGCCTCATTGTTCTGTGTGATTGCGGAGAAGATGCGTCATTGCAATTCGACGATCTTGCCGACGCCATACGAAAGTGCTCGGCCGATTTCGGCGTGGACATCATCATCAATGTCGATCCGTTGAGGCGCGAAGCTAGCGACAATCCTCCGCCGTTCAGTGCGAACCACGTGGTGGAGGGTGTGATCCGTTATCCGAGTCTGGAGGGCAGCACGCCTAATGCGGCGAAGTTCGACGGCAAGCTCATTCTGATCAAGCCTACCTTGACACCTGAGATATACGCGTGCGCTTCGGATCTGCGCAATTACGCCATTGTGGAGCCTGCGTTCCCGCAACAGTCCACGGTCGATCAATGGTTCAACGAGGCGCAGTTCGAAAGCTACCGGAAACTCGGCTACCTGATCGGACGTCACCTGCTTGAGAAACCCCTTAAGGACGGTTCCATGCTGGTTGATCGTTTGCAACGCTCCACCGGCTCGCAGGCAGGTGGAGATAGCTGAGCGAGCGATGAATCATGGCCACGGATATTGCTCATCGGTTTGTCGAGGCGAATGGCGCCACGTTTCATGTGGCCGTTTCGGGTCCGGACAATGCCGCACCGGTTCTGTGCATTCATGGATTCCCGGAAGGATGGATGAGTTGGCGTCACCTGATGCATCTGTTGCCACATTCGCGAATCTATGCGCCCGATCTTCGTGGGTATCCGGGTTCGAGTTATCCGAAGAGCGGCTACGACGTTTTTACGCTGACCGACGACATCAAGGCCTTGATCGAAGTTTTGGGAATTCGTCAGTGCGTATTGGTTTCGCATGACTGGGGCGGTGCATTGGGCTGGCTATTTGCGCATCGCTACTCGAGCTTGATAAGCAAACTGGTGGTCGTCAACTGCACGCATCCTCGAACGCTCGTGCGTGCAGTCGTGACCTGCGACGACTGGCAACCGTTTCGTATTCCGTGGGTGCCGTTTTTTCAGATTCCATGGTTGCCCGAGTGGTTCATGACCACCGCGGTTGGCAGGAAGCTTTTGAAATGGACCTTTCTGATCCGGCAGGGCCAACCCGGAACGATGGACGTCGAACTCGTTGATGAGATCGTAGCGCGCTTTGCAAAGACCGCAGATATGCATGGGCCGATTGAATACTACCGGCAGATTGTCTTGACCATCCTTTTGCCGGAACGGCACAGAAAACTGTACGGAATCTATGCCACGCCAATCAGCGTGCCCGTTACGGTGATCTGGGGCATGAAGGACGGTGCCTTGCCTGCACTCGTCGCGCGCAAGAGCTTCGGTGATGCAGGATGCAACGGTGATTGGAGGCCGCTCGCGGGCGTTGGCCATTTCGTGGATCTGGAGGCGTGGGAAAAGCTGGCGGGCGAATTGGCCAGGGTGCTTGACTTCGCCCCAGGTGATTCCTAGGGTTCCTATACATGCCGTTATGGCGCGTAATGGCGGCTTGGTATGACGCACGAATTTGAATTCCGGCGAGAACATCAGAACTGGAGGCGATCGTGAATCGACAAGGTCAATTACATGTATGGATACTTGTTCTCGTCGGGGTGCTCAGTATCGGTGCGCGCGCGGCGCCTCAATCCGGTCAAGTGCTAGACGAAGCCAAACAAGCGGGCTTAAACGCAGCGTCGTTTCCTCAAGCGGACGAGGACTACTTCAAGGACATGGATCGGGGCATCGCGCTAACTCCGGAGGAAATCAAAGGGCGCAACATGTGGCTCGTCTGGAGCGGGGGCAACGACCGGTTCTGGGACAGAATGACGAAGGACACGTTCGGTGCCTTCGACATCATCAAGTCGATTAGCTCCTATCCGGGCCAGGAGCATTCGCGAGACGACCGCTGGAGTTATCTCGGGGTGATCAACGAGCCCTGTTTCGAGAAAGCGACAGCCCCTGATCCGAAGCGCTTTGGTTTGTGGCTGGATCAACGCACCGTTAGCGACAAGTGCCCGAAGGACCCGTTCGAGAATGAGGCTAAATACCCCGGCGTGAAGACCGGTGCGCGCGGCACGACGTTTAGCGACGGTAAAACACTGCCGGTCGGTTCCTTCTATGGCTATGCAACGGGCATTGTCGGCCTTCGTCTATTCCCCAATCCCGCATTCGACGAAAAGGCCGAAAAGGCATGGGACGCTCGCCGCTACTATGAAGACCCCTCGTATTACAACAATCCCAATCTCATTCGTCCTTACCGCGTGGGGATGACGTGCGCGTTTTGCCATATTGGGCCGAGCCCGGTTCATCCGAGCGCGAATCCAGAACATCCGCAGTGGGCCGAACTGAGTGGCACCGTGGGGGCGCAGTACATGTGGGTGGATCGGCTTTTCATTCATAACGCCTCGAAACCCGAGGGTCAACAGAACTTCATGTATCAACTCACGCACACGTGGCGGCCCGGCACGATGGATACGTCGCTCGTGTCCACGGACAACATCAACAACCCCCGAACGATGAATGCGCTTTACGATCTCCATGCCCGGTTGGGAAAGGCGCTCAAGATCGGCAAGGAAACGCTGGCAGGCGGAGAGCTCGATAACAAACAAATCAATGATTTTGTATCGAGCGGGGATCTTACGAAATTCTTCAAGGCGCCCAACACCGTGTGGACTCCCCACGTTCTCAAGGATGGCGCGGATTCGGTGGGCGTGCTGGGCGCGCTCAATCGCGTGTACCTGAACATCGGGTTGTTTAGCGAAGAATGGCTGCTGCATTTCAACCCGGTTTTCGGCGGTAAGCCAATCACGCCCATTCAGATTGCCGTGGCGCGCAAGAATTCGACTTACTGGCAAGTCACGGAAGCGGGCACGATCAACATGGCGCTGTATCTGATTGCGGCTTCGCAGCCCGACCATTTGAGCGATGCGCCAGGAGGCAAGCAATATCTCACCGATGCGTCCACCGCCGATGGCGCGGCGCTGCTCCAGCGCGGCAAGAACGTGTTCGCGGATACCTGCGCGCGCTGCCACTCGAGCAAGGCGCCGCCGGTGCCGGCCAGCCTCAATCTGCACGACTGCAACGGGCCGAACTATATGGCGTGCTTCAAGCGCTATTGGAAATGGACGCAAACGGACGATTACAAGACGCAAATGCGCAAGGTCGTCGATGCTCCGGATTTCCTCGATGGAAACTATCTGTCGAGCGATGCGCGGATTCCGGTGACGCTGCTGCGGACCAACATCTGCAGTCCGCTTGCGACCAACGCGATTCGTGGAAACATCTGGGACAACTTTTCCTCGGAGTCGTACAAGACGCTGCCTTCGGTCGGGGCGGTCACGCTCAACGATGCGTTTTCCGGCAAACCGTGGCAATACCATATGCCCGCCGGAGGCCGGGGTTATACGCGGGTTCCTTCCCTCATCAGCATCTGGTCGACGGCGCCGTTCCTGCTCAACAACTCGGTCGGGCCAGAGAGGTTCGACGGCGATCCGTCGGTTGCGAGCCGGATGAAGGTGTTCGATGCATCGATTGAACAAATGCTGTGGCCGGAGAAGCGGCAGCACGATTCGGTGCTGGGCGACAAGGTGCCGGGCCTGATCGACCGGACGACGGTGCGTAGCCAGATCACGATACCGAAGGGCTATCTGCCCGCGTCGCTGCAGTCCACCTTGCAAAGGATCGACCCGAAACTGTTCGATCCGAAGACCGGCGATCTCGCGCTCGGGCCGGTTCCGGCACAAGTCCCGGTCAACTTGCTGGCCAACATCCGGCCGCTGCCTGAAAGCAGCGATCCGTTGGTCATCGGGCAGCATATCGGGCAACTGACGAATCTGGTGTTCAAGCTCGGCAAGAGTTTGTTTACGATGCCGGCCAATGCGACCGACGAGGAGTTGCTCAAGAAGTACGCGGGCCTTGAAAAGCCGATGCTGGCGCTTAGCAAGTGTCCTGATTTCATCGTCAATCGCGGCCATTACTTTGGCACTTCCGAGTTCAACGACCAGAACGGGCTGACTGCCGATGAACGGGCTTTCGGCAAGGAGCCGGTCCTGAGCGACGACGACAAGCGAGCATTGATCGCGTTCCTGAAAACGTTCTGAGCAAGAGACCTCGACGGTCCATAGGCTATGTCCACTCCAGACGATGAGGTATGGGATTACGTGATTGTGGGTTCCGGCGCGGGGGGCGGCACGCTCGCCGCGCGGCTTGCGGAGGCGGGCATGCGCGTGTTTCTGATCGAGGCAGGAGGCGATGCGCCCGCGAGCGAGGCGGACCGGATGCCAGCGGATTACCACGTGCCGGGTTTCCATGCATGCGCCTCGGAGAATCCGGCAATGAGCTGGAACTTCTTCGTGCGCCATTACGCGTCCGACGCCCAGCAGCAGCGCGATCAGAAATGCGGACCCGAAGGCGTTCTGTATCCGCGCGCCGCAACGGTGGGCGGGTGCACCGCGCACAACGCGATGATCTTTGTGTATCCGCACGATTCGGACTGGGACGGCATCGCGCAAATGACCGGCGACCGGTCCTGGCGCGCGGTCGCGATGCGCCGGTATGGCAAAAAGCTCGAACAATGCCGCCATCGCCCGCTCTGGGCGCTCGCTCGCCGGTTTGGCATCAACCCGACCGCACATGGCTTTGACGGATGGCTGACCACCGAGCATGCAACGCCGAAGAAGGCGTTGGCCGACGACCACTTGATGCGGGTGGTTTTCGGCGCAATGGAACTCACCGCGCGCAGCGTCCCGCGGCGCTTGCACGCACTGCTCGGATTGATTCGCTGGCAGGGCGATCCGAATTCGCGGCTGTGGGGCAGGCGTTGTTTCCAGGGCGTGTGCTACACGCCGCTCAGCACGCGCGGCCATGCACGGCATGGTGTACGCGAGCGTCTGCACGACGTGGCCAAGCGGTTTCCGGCCCATCTGAAAATTTCGCTCGATTCGCTCGCCACGCGGGTGCTATTCGATGAGAACGGTACTGCGGTAGGCGTGGAATACCTGAAGGGTGCGCGCCTGTATAAAGCGCATCCTGAATGTAGCACCGAGCCGGGCGTGCGTTGCGAAGTGCGCGCGCGTCGCGAGGTGATATTGGCGGGCGGCGCATTCAATACGCCGCAGTTATTGATGCTGTCGGGTATCGGTCCGGCGGAGCATTTGAAGGCGCATGGCATTCCTGTACGGGTCGATCTCGAAGGGGTTGGGAGCAATCTTCAGGACCGCTATGAGATTGCCGTGGTCAGCCGTATGGCTCAACCATGGGAAGTGCTTAAAGGCGCGGAGTTTACGACCGACGACCCGGCCTATCGCGCATGGTCCGATCTGCGTGAAGGCGTTTACATCACCAACGGCGCAGCGGTTGCCGTTGTGCGTCGCACGGCGAAGACGCGCTCGCTGCCTCCGGACATATTCTGCATGGCGCTGGTCGAGCGCTTCATCGGCTATTACCCGGGATTTTCGGCGGACTTTGCCCAGAACAACGATTTCCTGTCGTGGACCATACTCAAGGCGCACACCCGTAACGATGCGGGAACGGTGCGCCTGCGCTCCGCAAATCCACTCGATATGCCGCTTATCGACTTTCACTATTTCGAGGAAGGCAGCGATGCCTCCGGGGACGATATGCGCTCGGTCGTCGAGGCCGTCAAGTTCGTGCGCGGATTGGCGGCGCCGCTTGTCGAACGTGGCTTGATCGCAGAAGAGGAGTTGCCGGGGCCGCACGTGCGGGACGATGCGGGCATTGCCGATTACGTGCGCGACAACGCGTGGGGCCATCATGCATCGTGCACCTGCGCGATCGGCGATCGGTCCGCACGGGGCGTGGTCGATAGCACGCTTTCCGTTCACGGGGTGCGCCGCCTGCGCGTGGTGGACGCGTCGGTGTTTCCGAAAATTCCGGGCTTCTTTCCGGCCAGCGCGGTTTACATGGTCGCGGAAAAAGCGGCGGACATGATTCTGAAGGACGCAGCGAGCCCGACGTAACTTACCGGAGGTGGAAGATGGCATACGACACCAGCAAGCTACTGTCCATGAGCCAGGACGAACTGGATGATCTGTTCCGCAACAGCCCGGCCGGCGATATTCCGGATGGAGAAGCCAAGGGAACAGCGATTGTTGATCCCGGAACCGTTCTCAGCGATGCCGTGGCCAACGTGGTGAAGATCTTCGCATGGCAGGGAAAGGTGTTTGATTCCCAGAATGGAGTCCTGAAAAATAGGGTCTCCCCGTTCGGAGTCGATGCCATTCAGGCGACCGTCTATAAGGGCGAAAGCTGGTTCGACGGCAACGAATGCATCGTGCTCGACTATAGCAAGACGTCGATCGTGGCCCACTGGATACGCGACGAAATTCGCTTGATCGCACCAGGCGTGTACCTTGGCCTGGTGTACTGGGGCAAAAGCCGCCTGATCTTCTTTAGTCTCGAGTTTTAAAGGACGCCCCGCCGTGACCCCGCAATCGAGCTTTATGGTGGTCGCACCGTTGCTGCCTGGCAAGGTGGCGGCGTTGAGAGCGCTTTTGGCGACGATGAACCACTGCCCGGGCAGCATCGATCCGGACAACGCACTGGTTCCATTCGGCCGGTTCGATCGTCTGCATTTCGCCCGCTTCGCGATTCTGGATGACGTGACCGCCGGCGATATTGCGCTGTATGGCGTTAAGCCCGCGGATTTTCCGGTGTATCTGGTGTTTCTCGGCGATTGCGATGGTTCGAAGCAGACCTTTATCGACGATCTTGCACGCAAAGCAGGTGAGGGGTTGCGCACAATATTTTCGCATTGCGAAGGATTTAATCCCGGTAACGCACTTGGTTCTTGGATGCTCGCGCACGACACGCCGGCTGCGGCCGCCTACGTCAACTGGATCGGTCGTCCGGTCCGGCAAATCGCGGAGGAGCGGGCGTTGAGGAATTTCCTGTCCGCCAACGTTCCTCGCGGCGTAGACGGACGCGCGAACGGCGATCCGCAGTCTATTCGCAAGCATCTGCGCAACCTGGTCGATGCGGAGCGAAACGCCGGGCGTCTCAGCCTGACCGAACCCGAACCGACTCCGCTGGGATGGCGGATTCGCGAATGGCTGCACGCCGTGTGGGTGCCGTTGGTGCTGCTCGCCGCGCTGCCGTTCTTTATCGTGGCGTTGCCGTTTCTCGCGTGGAAACTGCGCAGCCTCGAAACAACCGACCCTGAGGTTGTCTACCGTCCCCCGGAGGCTCAGCTCGCGAAACTCAGGGCGCTCGAAGACTACGACGTCACCAATCAATTCACGGCGCTCGGCAGCGTGAAGCCGGGGCGTTTCAGGCGTTATGCGGTGGTCGTCCTGCTTGGGCTGCTCGATTACTCGTGCCGCCATATTTACAACCGCGGCCATCTAACCCGTGTGCAGACCATACACTTCGCGCGCTGGGTGCTGCTCGACGATAAACAGCGGTTGATGTTCGCGAGCAACTACGACGGAAGCCTCGACAGCTACATGGACGATTTCATCAACAAAGTGGCGTGGGGCTTGAACCTGGTATTCAGCAATGGAGTGGGCTATCCGCGCACGAATTGGCTCGTCGTCGAGGGCGCGCGCAACGAGCAGCATTTCAAGAATTATCTACGGCGGCATGAATTGCCTACGGACGTCTGGTACAAGGCCTATCCGGGCCTGACTGCGTTCGATCTCGCCACCAACACGCGCATCCGCGAGGGCCTGGAAGCGTCAAGCGCATCGGACGAGCAGGTGCGGGAATGGTTGAAGCTACTCTGAAAGTCCTGAATGTCGATAAGGGAGACGTGCCGTGGCAGTCGATCTGGACGATATACAAGGCCTCGTGCGGCACGCTTATTCGCGCCTGACCGAAGCCTGCTTTTACGTGCTGCGCATTGCGGACGCGCAGGCTGCCAGACGTTGGCTGTCGAGCGCGCCGGTGACGAGCGCGGCGCTTGCGGCGAAGTCGGTTCAGGAGGTTCTGCAGGTGGCGTTGACGAGCGACGGCCTGCGCGCGCTCGGTGTTCCGCAGCGGATGATCGAACAATTCTCTTCCGAATTCAACGGCGGCATGAGTGCGGATGCTAACCGCTCCAGAAGGCTTGGTGACGTAGACACGAATGCGCCCGAGAACTGGAAATGGGGCGGGTCGGCGGCGCCGCATATGGTGGTGCTGCTGTACGCGGCGCCGGGACGGCTGGCGGAATGGACGCAGGCGGTGACCGGGCCGGAATGGGCCACCGCGTTCTCGGTGGAAGTCGTTTTGCCGACCACGGACATGAAGGGCCTCGAGCCGTTTGGGTTCGCGGATGGCATCAGCCAGCCGGCGCTCGATTGGCAACTCAGTTTGCCGTCGCACGATCGCACACAACCCGATTATTCGAATCTCATCGAATTGGGCGAATTCCTGCTCGGGTACGCGAACGCGTATGGGCGTTTCACCGAGCGTCCTTTGGTTGAGCCGGCAGATGATCCGCAAGGCCTGCTCGCACCGGCTGAGGATGCGCCGGACAAACGGGATCTGGGGCGCAATGGTTCATACCTGGTGCTGCGGCAACTGCGCCAGGACGTGCAGGGTTTCTGGCGATTTCACAACGCCCGCGCGAACGGAGATCCGGCCGCGCGCAAGGCGACGGCCGAAGCGATGGTCGGGCGGACGATGGCGGGTGTGTCGCTGCTCGAAGGCGCACAAGCGCCGTCACCCGATCCCGGCACGAAGGCGGGCCGCGAGCAGCTCAATGCATTTACCTATGCGGGGGACGCGGACGGGCTGCGGTGCCCATTCGGCGCTCACGTGCGGCGTGCCAATCCTCGCAATGGCGATTTACCGGACGCCAGTGGCAAGGGCTTGCTTGCGCGCCTGTTGACCACGCTGGGTTTCGACGCTGCGGCGTTGCGCGGCGATCTGGTTGCATCGAGCCGCTTTCATCGCATGCTGCGGCGCGGTCGTGAATATGGCCAGAGCCTGCCACCCGAGGCGGCGATCGAGGATCAAGGCGATGGGGTGGAGACTGGGCTCCACTTTATTTGCCTCGGCGCGAATATCTCGCGTCAGTTCGAGTTTATTCAAGGCGCATGGATTACGGGCGCAAAATTCAATGGTCTCGCGGCAGAGCGTGATCCGCTGATTGGCGAACGGCAGCCGCTCAGTGACGGTAGCGAAACGGACCGCTTCAGCCTCCCTCAGGCCGAAGGCGCGGCGTGCCAGACCACGGGTTTGCCTCAATTCGTCACGGTCATGGGCGGCGCGTATTTCTTCATGCCGAGCCTTCGAGCGTTGCGCTTTCTGGTGACGCTGGATCACTCGAATACTTCGTCGCCGGTGGGTTCGACGTGAGGCGTGCTGTTCATCGATTGACGCAAAGCGGAGAGGGTTTTGTATATCGCAAGACGTGCGCGATTTTGATTGCCTAGCGGCCGATGTTCGGCAAGGCAATGCCATGGATTGATGGACAACTGGCCCGCGAAAGCAAGCTGAGCCGGCGAGGCAAACTGCTGCTCCGGAAAATGCAGTGTCGCGATGCGTATGGGTGTTGAAAGGTGTTCGGGCCACCGCACCGACGCGTTTTCAATCGGCATGCGATAGGAGTCGGTTTGCACCTGCACGAAGACGTCGAAGTCGACTGAGCGCTCGGCGAGCGTCTGGATCATCGCTTCGCGCAGGTAGTTATCGTTGGGGCGCCCCGGTAAGCCCGGAATGGCGCTGGTTTCGCGGGACCTGGGTCTGAACGCGTATTGAACCGCCTGGCCTTCGCCCAGCAGGTACGGCACGCAACTCCAATAGCCGGTCTGCAGCGGGCTCGATTGCGTGCGCGCCCACAGGCCCTGCATGATGCCGTCCAGCAGGTGGGAATCGAACGGGTTGATGAAGTAAAAGAGCGGCGTGCGGCGCAGGACGGCCGCCTGGAGCTTGGCATTCTCGACGATGTTCGGCGTGGTGAACGTGGGTGTGCTGATGCCGGTGAAGTCTTGGGTGAAGCGTTCGTCGTCGAGAAGCTTCGGCCCGGGAACCTGCATCACCTTGATGCCGATGCTCAGGACGCCCACATCCTCGATATCGGGCGGGCTGTCGGGTCCCGGTCCGGCCAGCCGCACCCAGGCCGGATAACTGCGCGGCGCGCTGAAAATGCCATGACGCAGATTGGGTGGAATATCGCCGTGAACCTGGAATTCGGCGCGCAGCACGCCGTGTGTCTTGGTGTTGCCGGCGCGCTGAAACGTGCCGGGCTGGTATTGCTCGCGCATATACTCGCCCATGCGTTCGATGATCTTCTGGACGATTGTGTTCTCGTCCGGCAGCGCAAGTTCCTGCGCCAACGCGAGATTGTCGTTGGGGCGTTGCGCATTGATGGCCGCCTGCACCAGACCGGCAATGGGCTCTTGGGCCAGTGCGTCTAGAAAGGGCCGAAAAAACGGATCGAATCTTCGCTCCACGTGGAGTAGCGAGATTAGCGAACGATGCAGGGCATTGGCTAGCAATGGAGGTCTCCCTGGGTACTCAACGCTCGTGGCCGTCAGTCAAAATAGCTTAGGCAGAAAGTCCCGCAAATGCCAATACCGCAGCCAATACTGCGGTCAATCCGGTGCCGAAGTGCATCGTTTTTTCATAAAATAAATAGATCCTGTCTTGCTTTGCGAGACCAGCGAGCATACCGGCGAGATGCGATGAACATATTCAGGTTTCAGTCGGCGGCGGCATCGAATTTCCTTAAAGGCGCGTCAGCGCCAGGCGCGATTCGTGCATGGCTGGTCGACATGCTGTGCTGGCCCGCCCGGTTCGACGACCCGCGTGTCGAACAGGAATTCACGGAAGACTATGGCCGGCGTTTCGCCGACTTCCGCCGCGCGGCGCTGGTCCTCGGCACCTTGATCTGGGTGTGCTTCGGCTATTGGGAATTCAGCCTGGCGCGAAGCAGTCCGGTGTTCCAGCCGTACTTCGCGGAGATTTTCACGTTCCGCTGCGCCGGTGCACTGGTTGCGACCGTCGGCATCGTGCTGGCCTTCCGGCTCGACTTTCAGCGGGACACGCTCGCGCATTGGATCCTGCTCGGCGGTCTGGCCGGCATGTGCCTATGCTTGTTGGTACAAACGTTTCTCGCGCCACGGCCGTTCAATTTCACGCATTTTTTTGTCGGCTTTTATTTAATTCTTTTCTATCAGTTCGGTTTTCTTCGCCTGCGCGCCAAGGCGACGTTGATGCTGACCGTGTCCGTGATCGCCGTGATCGTGATGGCGCAACTGCTCACGCACGCAATCGAGGCGGACAACTTCGCGGCGGGCATGTTCTATCTGCTGAACGTCGCGGTTTTGGGCCATAGCGTCAACGTGAATGCCGAGCGGCATGTGCGCGACCGGTACATCGCCGTCCAGGCGCTTGCCCATGGCAACGAAGCCTTGCAACACGCCAACGCGGAACTCGCGCAAAAGCACCGCGACCTCGAACGCGCGCGGCGCGATCAGGAGACCAAGTCGGCAGCGCTGATTGCCTTGCGTGAGCAGCAGCGCGAAGCCGCCGAGCAGGCGAGCCGCGCGAAATCGCGCTTTCTGGCGGCGGCAGCGCACGATCTGCGGCAGCCCATGCACGCGCTGAACCTTTTTCTGGCCGCAGCCGATGAAGCGCTGGAAGCACGCGACGTTGAAGCTTCGAGCAAACTGATTGGCGAGGCGCGCAAGGCGTCGGTGCTCACTGCGCGGCTCTTCAACGCCGTGCTCGATCTTTCGAAGCTCGAATCGGGGCACGTCAACCCGAGCTATACGAGCGTCGACCTGAACCGCGTGACCGAGGAGACCGTCGAGCAACTCGCGGCGTTCGCGGAGAGCCGCGGCGTCGCGCTGCGCTATGGGAAGACGCATCAAAAGCCCGCATGGGTACGCACGGACGCCGACTGGATGCCCCGCGTGCTGAGCAACCTCATCGCGAACGGGATCAAATATGCGGATCCGTCGAAAGCAGAGCGCGCGGTGGTGATCGTGGGGTTGGTTCGGATGCCGAATTATGTACGGATCGACGTGATCGACAACGGCATAGGCATCGCGCAGGAGCACTGGGATTCGATCTTCCAGCCGTTCGTGCAGATCGGCAACCCGGAGCGGGACCGCGAGAAAGGGCTCGGACTGGGCTTGTCGATCGTGAATGCGGTGGTGTCGCTGCTCGAAGGGCACCGTCTCGAACTGAAATCGATCGAGGGGCAAGGGTCGCGCTTCTCGGTCCGCATGCCGGTGGCCGATCCCTTTGCGCTTCAGAACATGGAGATATCGCCCGCCGATCAGGCATTGTCGCCGGCGCCTTCGCCGTCGTCGCTGCGGGGGCTTTACGTGTTGCTGGTCGAGGACGACAGCCTCGTGCGCGCGTCGATGGAGGCGCTGTTTGGGCTATGGGGCGTGCTGTTCGATTCGGCCCGCTCGGTGGCCGAACTCGAAGCACTCTTGCAGGAGATCGAGCGCGTGCCGGACCTCGTCATCAGCGACTATCGGTTGCCGGAGATGTTGTCAGCGCACGATGTGATCCGTCTGCTGGGTGCGCACTTTTCGCGGCCCGTGCCGTGCCTCGTGGTGACGGGGGAGGCCGGGGCCAGCACGCAGGGCGTGTTGCCGGAGCGCTGCGTGCTCAGCAAGCCGCTCTCCACGGACGTGCTGATTGCGCGCATGCTCGAATTGACGGAGGCTTCGGCCCGCGTTTAGTGTTCAGGACGTAGTGTTCACGACGTGGAAGCGCGCGCAACAGTGGGGATCTCGATGCCCCGGCGCGCCATTTCGACAATCAGGAAAGTGCGCCGCGAAACGTTGAAGCGGCTCAGCAGATCGCTGATGTACTCCTTCGCGGTGTTTTCCGTGATATTCATCTTTCGCGCGATCGCCTTGTTCGACATGCCCTGCAGAAGAAAACCCAAGGTTTGCGCGAGACGAGGCGGCAGGTTCAGCGAGTCGATTGGAATGCCCTGCTTCGGGCCCGGTGGCTGCGGGGTATGGCCGCCTTTGCCGAGCACGCTGTTGGGCAGGTAGACACGCCCATTCAGGATCGTTTGAAGCGCTTCGCGGAATACCGCGCCACCTTCCTCGCTGGCCTTCGAGATGAAGCCGCCGGCGCCATTCTTGATGCAGTCCAGCACCGTCTCGCGGTCGTCCTGCGCGGACAGCATCACCACGTGCGCTGCACACTCGTTTTCCTGCAGCCAGTGCAGCAGGTCCAGCCCGGTGTGATTGCCCCCGATTTGATAGTCGAGAAAGACGAGGTCGTAAGCCTTGTTCTGCAGCCGCTCGACGGCGGCGGCGTACGAGCCGGCCTCGTCGATGTCGAGCGTCGGCTCTGACGTGAGGATCAGGCTCTTCATCGCGATACGCGTCAGGCCTTCGTCCTCGACGAGCAGTACGTGGCGGAAATACAGGTTGTCCATCGGCGCTTCTCCAGTCCGGACCATAGTACCTGCAATCGCGAGGGGTGCTATCCCCCCAAAGCGGGGGACTCTTTTGGGGCCGCCTTCTGGAGGCGTTTTTCCCCTCGCATGCCCGGTATTGCGCGAGCCCCGGGAGGCGCACGATGGAGTCGTTGCAAATCAGACGAGGGGGATCACCACCATGTGCACGTCGCATCTTTCGATCGTCTTGCGCCATGAGCTCGATTCCTGGAACTGAATGCAGCAAGCACGCAAGCCTGGCGGGGCAAAAGCGGGCACAGCGTGAGGAGACCAACCAGTCGAATCTGGCGGGGGGCCAGCGAGCAACACACGAGGAGACCATTCGGGCGAGCCTGGCCGGGGGCAAGCAGGCCGAGCGCGAGGAGACCATTCGGGCGAGGGTAAAAACAAGGAACGGGGCAGCAACAGAAATAGAAATAGGAACAGAAGCAGAAATAGAAACAGAAACACCAAAAGAGACTGGGCGGCGACCCCTCAGCCCCTACACAGTCCACAATCTGGATAACGCCATCGCGCACCTCGAAATCGCGATAAACGCGGACAAAGCGATGGCGATTTTCGGTTCGCACTATTGGCAAGGACGCGTGCTCGAACTCCGCTGCACGCCGGGGATCATGCATGCTCAGGAGCGTCGGCTGCAGTCCTTGCTCGATGGGTTCGGGACCACGGGTTAGCGGGCGACGTGTGAGAGGGGCTGGCGAACGATCAGGCAGCGTTCGCGGTGAAGTTCGCGGTGACGTTTGCCGTGACACCGTTACCTACGCCAAAGCGTCGCCTGGCCGTTATAAAATCTGGAGTTCCGCCGCCCGCCTATCAGGACCCTCGATGACCAAAAAGGTCGACGCGCCTTTCCAGCAGATCAAGGCACTCGTTCGCAAGCGTATTCATGCCGGCGACTGGAAGATCGGGGAGCGCATCCCCTCCGAACTCGATCTCGCCGCGGAATTTGGGGTCGCGCGAATGACCGTGAACCGGGCGCTGCGCGAATTGACCGACGAAGGCGCGTTGCAGCGCATCCTGGGCGTGGGGACATTCGTGGCCGAGGAAAAGCCGCAATCGAATCTGTTGATGATTGCGCATGTGCGTGACGAGATTCACGCGCGCGGGCATCAGTATCGCTGTCACGTGATCAGCCAGACGCGCGGGCACGTCACGCCCGAGGTTGCTGCGGCGTTCGGCTTGCCGGTCGATACGCCCGTGTTTCATGTGGTCTGCGTGCACGAGGAGAACGGCCGGCCGATTCAGCTAGAGGAACGGTATGTGAACCCGGTGGCCGCGCCGGGTTTCATCGATCAGGACTTCCAGGTGGAACCGCCGTCCGAGTATCTGTACAACAACGTGTCGCATTACGAGCTCGAGATCGAGCATATCGTCGATGCGGCCATGCCCACTGAAGACGAGGCGCGCTTGCTCGACATGCGCGCCAACGAACCCTGCCTGACGCTCACGCGCCGTACGTGGACGAACGGGCTGCCGGTGACGTTCGCGCGCTTCGTGCACCCGGGCAACCGTTACCGGCTCGGCTCGCGTTTCAAGCCGGGCGCCACGCGTCATCAGGTTTGATTCGCGCGGGATGTGCACTGAGGGAGTAACAGGCAGAACAAGCGGCGGCGCATACTGGCCCGCCGCTTGTGCTTTTTCAGTGCCGCGATTTCAGAGCGTGCTCACCTGACCATCGTTTTTCGACCACAGCACCGGAAACAGCGGATGCACGAGCGGTGCGCCGTCCGGTAGCGCTTCGGCGAGCCCGGGAAAGTCAGGCGAGGTTTTCCATCGGCGCGGCGCGTGGCGAACGTCATCGCCGACAAAGCGGATCGAGAATGCGCGCCTTCTGTTGCGCGTGCCGCCCGACGCATGCAGCGTCAGCATCCTGAAGCACACCATGTCGCCGGGTTCGAGCGCCCAGCGGCGGATCGGGAACGCATCGCGATTTGCTTCGATGTCCGGAAGATCGGCGAGACTGCCTTCGGGAAACCACTTCGCTTCCTTGTCCATGAACGTGCGCGGCATCAGCCAGGGGCCGAGATGCGAGCCCGCGACGAATTCGAGCGTGGATTCGAGCGGGACCGGATCGACGGGAATCCACATGCTGACGTTGTCGTCGCCTTCGATGTTGTAATAGGGCTGGTCCTGATGCCACGGCGTGCGTTGCTGCGTGCCGGGTTCCTTCACGAGCAAATGGTCGTGATGGAGCCGGACCGTATCGACGCCCATTAGCGCCGCCGCCGCCGTTGGGGCGGGCGAGCGCGCGATGAACTCGCGATACGCGGCGTTGTGCTCCCAGTTGCAGAAGTCCTCGAAGAACCAGCCCGGATCCTCGGGCCGGCTAGCCACTTTCGAGCGGGTGCTCGGATGCGCCAGATTGGTGTCGATGCCGGCCTTCAGCGCTTCGATTTCGTCCGGCGAAAAAATGCCCTTGATACACACGGCGCCGTCCGTGCGGAACGCATCGATGAGTTCGGGCGTGACCGCCTGCGCTACGCGTTCACGAATATTGATGGCCATGATTGCACTCCCGGTAATTGAATTTATTGCTTGGCGCCGTAAATATCGAAATCGAAATATTTAGCGGCAATCTTCTGGTAGGTGCCGTCCGCGCGAATGGCGGCGATTGCGCCGTCGAGGCGCTTCTTCATGTCGGTGTCGCCTTTGCGCAGCCCCATGGCGACGCCATGGCCGATGATGCGCGCATCGGTGACATCGCCGCCGGCGAACGAGAAGGCCTTGCCGCGCGGGGTATTAAGGAACGCGTAGCCGGCCTGAGTTTTGTCCTGGAAGGTGGCGTCGAGTCGGCCATTGACGAGGTCGTCATAGACCTGGTCCTGGTTCTGGTACGTCACGATCGTGACGCCCCTGGGCGCCCACTCGGCCTTCGCATAAACCTCTTGCGTCGTGCCCTGATCGATGCCGATACGCTTGCCGACGAGCGACTCGACGGTCGGTTGCAGCTTGGAACCACGCGGCGCGACGAGCGCACCCGGCGACGAGTAGAGCTTGTTCGAGAAGTCGATCTGTTTCAGGCGGTCGTCGGTGGCGGTCATTGCCGACATGATTACGTCGAACTTTTTCGCTTGAAGCGCGGGAATCATGCCGTCGAAACCTTGTTCGACCCATATGCATTTCGCATGAAGCTGTGCGCAAATCGCGTTGCGCAGGTCGATGTCGAAGCCAGCGAGCGAGCCGTCCGGCTGCTTTGCCTCGAACGGCGGATAGGTGGGGTCGATGCCCCAGCGAATCGTCGTGGTGTCCTGGGCAAACGAAACGAGCGGCGCTGCGGCAAGCGAGGCGACGAGAAACTTGACGATCCGGTTCATGACTTGTTCCCTGATTGGGTGGGCGCGACGGGCAAGACCCGCGCGGCCGGTTGGATGAACTACAGCAATGGGTGTATTTGCACTGCGAGCGGGTTCGAGCCACCGATGAAACTGTCGAGCAGTCTAGACCACGCAACTTGACGTGCGCAAGCGGGGACAATGCGCCGACTTCGGGCGTCGGTGCGGAGGTGCGGCCGTGATTTTTGAGAAAGTAGCCTGTTCGGCTGAAAATCGCCCGAATTACGAGAAATTATTGGCGAAATGTGCGAGGGATCGGGAGGATAGGGATTTGCCCTGGCTGCTGCCTTCAGGCCATGCTGGCGAATATCCATCTAGAAGAGATGGCGTCAATATGTCTAGACAACATGATGCGGCACCCAATGAATGACTGACGCAGCCGACCGGTTCGGAATTTTACGCAGCAGTGCTATTGATCAGATGAATAGGCGGGTGCGTTGGCATTTGAAACTATGCAATATGTTTATTTACAAACACGATAATTACCGGCGATCATAATAAGGTGACAAATCACGGCAATAGCCGCTTGACTCATGGCGATAAAAGATAAAGCGCTATTTATGCCGGTGTGCAGCCCGATATTTCCATAAGGGATAGTGCCCATCGCCCCCACATCGGATGCTGATGCACACTGCCCTTTATCCTCCTGTTGAAGCCGTTCCTTATACAACCGAGAAATGTTTGGAGGACTTATGGCACAGCGCATTGCCTACGTAACTGGCGGAATGGGTGGCATTGGAACCGCAATCTGCCAGCGGCTGCACAGCGATGGCTTTACCGTCGTTGCCGGGTGCGGTCCGAATTCACCACGCCGCGCACGATGGATCGAGGAACAAAAGGCGTTGGGTTTCAATTTTGTCGCTTCCGAGGGTAATGTTGCCGATTGGGAATCGACCGAGAAGGCTTTCGAAAAAGTAAAGTCGGAAGTCGGCGAAGTCGACGTGCTCGTCAACAATGCCGGAATTACCCGGGATGTCGTATTTCGGAAGATGACGCGCGAAGAGTGGGACGCCGTGATCGATACCAATCTCACCAGCCTTTTCAATGTGACCAAGCAGGTCATTGACGGCATGGTCAATCGCGGGTGGGGGCGCATCATTAATATTTCGTCGGTCAACGGCCAGAAAGGCCAGTTTGGTCAAACGAACTATTCGACGGCCAAGGCGGGTCTTCACGGCTTCACGATGGCGCTGGCCCAGGAAGTCGCCACAAAAGGCGTAACGGTTAATACCGTTTCGCCTGGCTACATCGGGACCGACATGGTGCGTGCGGTGAAGCCCGAGGTGCTCGAGAAAATCGTGGCGAGCATTCCGGTGCGGCGGCTTGGCGAGCCGCACGAAATCGCATCCATATGCGCATGGCTCGCTTCTGCCGAAGCGGGATTTTCAACCGGTGCCGACTTCTCACTTAACGGTGGACTTCACATGAGTTGAGCTCTCTGGCTCGCGTGTGATGGTATTCACACAATCCCTGCTTGGCGAATCGCGCTGGGCAGGGATTTTTCATTTGTGCGTCGTTCACGTATGCGGGTCTTGCTGTTTGAGTTTGAACCCGTTGGCGTGTCAGGGGCGCGAATACGGATCCTGAACCGGCGCATGGTGCGTCGTATGGTGTCGATGGTGCGTCTTGTACTTCGACTTCGATTTGGCTTTCGGTTTTGCTTTCGGCTTCGCTTGCGAATGCGGTTCGCCCGGAGGCAGCGGTTGTGTCGGTCCGGCGCCGGGAAGCGGCGGCGGAGAACTGGTGCGCGCGTGTTGCGGCGTGCTTTGGCCTTCACCGAAACCGGTTTGCCCTTCGCCGAAGTGATAGGTCTGCGAGGTTTGCGCGTGACTTGCAGCGGACAGCGTCAATGCCATCAGTAACAGGTATTTCGAAAGCTTCATGCGTGTTCCTTTTGAACGAGGGGTATCAGGATAGCGCAATGTGGGTGGCGGGAGGCTTGCGCATCGGCCCGTTCCTGCAGGAGGAGCGTTGCGGGCGTATATTCCAGGTACCTTTCGGGAGCAACCACAATGATTCACGTTAATCAGCAACGGCTTTGGGATTCGCTGATGGAGATGGCAACGATAGGGGCCACCGCGCACGGCGGCAGTTGCCGGCTCGCGTTGAGCGACGAAGACGTGCTGGGCCGTCGCCGTTTCATCCGTTGGTGCGAGGAGGCAGATTGCGAAATCCGCATCGATCCGATCGGCAACGTGTTCGCGCGCCGGCCCGGCACTCAATTCGATGCGCCAGCCGTGATGTGCGGCAGTCATCTGGACACGCAGCCGCTCGGTGGCCGCTTCGACGGCGTCTACGGCGTACTCGCGGGTCTCGAGGCCATTCGCACGCTAAACGATCTCGGCATTGCGACGCGGCATCCGATCGACGTCGTGGCATGGACCAATGAAGAGGGCTCGCGTTTCACGCCGGGCATGATGGGTTCCGCGGTCTACGCTGGCACGCTCGATCTCGACTACGCACGCGCAAGGCCGTGCATGCAGACGGGCGTACTGCTAGGCGATGAACTCGAACGCACTGGCTTCGCCGGTCCCGAACGCGAGCAGCAGATGCCCAAGGCCTACTTCGAGGCGCATATCGAGCAAGGCCCCGTGCTGGAGAACGCCGGCATTCCGATTGGCGTCGTGACCGGCGTGCAGGGCATCTACGAACTCGACGTCACGGTAACCGGTTTCGAATCGCATGCAGGCACGACGCCGATGAGCGTGCGCAAGGACGCGATGGGCGTGGCCGCTGCGATGATCGCGGCAATCGTCGAGCATGGCCATGGGTTCGATGCCGATGCGCGCGTGACTGTGGGCCATGTCGCCTGCCAGCCGAACTCGCCGAGCACGATACCCGGCAGGGTCAACTTCAGCGTCGATGTTCGCCATCCTTCGCGGCCGGCGCTGGAGCGTCTCGTTGCCGATATCGAAGCGATCTGTCTGCAACGCACCGCGCTGCGCGGCACGAGCGTGCGGGTGGAAAAGGTTGCCGAATATGAGCCGGTGGTTTTCGACGCGCAGTGCGTCGCCAGCGTTCGCGAGGCCAGCGCGGCCGCGGGTTATTCGTATCTGGAGATGTGCAGCGGCGCAGGACACGACGCAGTGAATCTCTCGTATGTTGCCCCGACCGCGATGGTGTTCGTCCCGTGCAAGGCCGGGCTCAGCCACAACGAGGCGGAGGACGCGGACCCGGCGCATCTTGCACAGGGCGCGTCGGTGCTTGCGAATTTGCTGGCTGATTGCGCGCGATAGCGGTGTGTGGCGTGTTGACGTTCTTGTTCGGGAGAAGACCTTGACGAAAGACGAGCTTGGAAAACTGGCGGCAGACCTCGAGCGCCTGCTCAAGCTGCGCAGTCTGCCGTTTGGCATGACGTTGTACGAGCGGCGCGAGGACATGGAGGCGATTCATCGCATTCGCCGCCCGAAGGCGATCCATACGCTCGACCAGATCGTAGGGCAAGCCGCTCGCCTGGGTTTTACGGTTGGCGTAACGGCTGAAGATCTGGTCGGATCGCAGTGCCGGTCTGTCGTGGGCCTGGGAAATGCGAAGGATGCCGAATGGAAATCGGGTGAGCAAATGGCCGGCGTCTGGTACGCGACGCTCGAAGATTCCCGCGAGCATCAGGAGGCGATGGACTGCGTTCCGGACGGCAAATATGAGGCGCTGGTGGTGTCTCCGCTTGCCGCTGGCCGAATTGACCCGACCATTGCGCTTTTCTATGCCACGCCGGGCGCCATGATGTATTTCATCAATGGCTTGCAGTGGTCAGGCTACAAGCGCTTCGATTGGAGTGTGGTGGGCGAATCGTCCTGTGCGGATTCGTGGGGCAGGGCGTTGAAGACGGGCGAGCCGAGCCTGTCGATTCCCTGCTTTGCGGAGCGCAGATACGGCGGCGTGCTCGACGACGAAATGCTGATGGCGCTGCCCGCCGAGGTGCTGGCGAAGGCCATTGCCGGCATGGAAGCGCTTGCGAAGAACGGACTTCGGTATCCGTTCGCGCAGTACGGGATTCAGCAGGACGTGAGGGCCGGAATGGAAGTGAGCTACGCGAAAAAGTAGGCCGATGCGGCGGGTCAGACTTTAAAGCGCCAGTATTTGCCCATCGCGACGTTGATCGAAAGGAGCCCGAATCGATGGGCCGCGCGCATGCGTTTTTCAATCAGAGCGTTCAAATCGCTGATCAGGCGTTGGGAGCTGCCGATATACGAATGGTTCAGGCTGAATAGTTTGCTTTCGATTGCGCTGGCATCCACCGTATCGACGCCGTTCACAACCAGAATCGCTTCGCCGGCGTCTCCGGCGCGGGGTGCGCCGTTGACGACTTCCGATGCGGCCAGGGCTTTGTCCCCCGATGACACATACAGCGTGGTCCCGACGGCGAGGTTTGTGAGGGCTGGAGCGATCTGATTCTCGAACACATCGGCATCGATATCCGGGGCGGCAAAAATCACCTCCGTTATCCGTTGCAACTCATGGTTCAGGCCTGCCGCTTTCATTGCGGTTATGGCGCCCGCCAACACCCGGTTTCCCATGCTGTGCGCGAGGATGACGACTTCGTCGAAATTTCCGGCGTTGATGATGGTCGAGATGAACTCTTTAAAGTAGAGGACGGCCTGTTCCGCGTTGCTGCCGTCGCTGGTGTATTTCAGCAGCTTGCTGCCTGACGGCCAGCTATAGACGAACGGCACGCCCGAGGACTCGACGTCGCGCGCTATTTGCGCCGCCCGGCGGGCAGCGTCTTCGAACGTCGTATGGAAACCGTGGATGAAGATCAGCGCCTTGCGCGTGTCGCCCTTGTATGGAGCAGCCGATATTTCCTGGCCGAACTTGACGACGTCGTATTCGGTGACGCGTTGCAGGACAACGTGCTTTTTCGGATTCTGGAAAATACTCCGCAATATGAACGGCGCCTCCAGTTTTCCCATCTCATGGCTGGACGGAATGCTGACTTCGCATTCGCCATAAATGAGGTTTTTGCCCCGTTGATGGCTAAAGTGATTGGCGGGTGACTGCGGCGGAGTATTGCGCTTTCGATCCGTGCCAAAGAACACCTTGACAATTGTGGCAGGCTCTTCCTGATCATCAGGCTGTTGCTGTTGCTGTTGCTGTTGCTGTTGCTGTTGCTGTTGCTGTTGCTGTTGCTGTTGCTGTTGCTGTTGCTGTTGCTGTTGCTGTTGCTGTTGCTGTTGCTGTTGCTGTTGCT
>NZ_CADIKL010000066.1 GCF_902859945.1 Paraburkholderia caffeinitolerans
CGCACGGACGATCCCGGTTGGGGACACCACCACCGAGCCATGCCAGCGCACGTTGCGTGACATTCCCAGATCCACCGTCACATGGGATATGGAGAGCGGAGACTATTGGGGTATCTATGCGGATGGAAGACCGTGGATTGATCCAACGACCACGAAGCAAAAATTCCTGAAGTATTCGGGCGCCCAAGGAACTTTCGATATCGCGTTCGATGCCGCAAGCAGGACGATTACGATGCGGGTGATTGTCCTTGTCGTGCCGATGCGGGTTCGACAAATTGATCCCCGCAATCCCAAGGTAAGCGAGACCGTTCCCTACGAATCCACACGGGATACCGATGTAAAAAACGCCGAGTCCTTTGTAAAAGAGCGACGTGCTGCAACGGAAATTACGAACCTGCCGAATATGAAGTCAGCGATTGAAGAATTTCTGAACAAGAACAAATACAAACTGACAATCAAGACATGTCCGAAATCTGCGGAGAATGAAGGTGCATCGAGTTGCGAATCACAGATCACCGTCAAATTCGTCATCGATTTTGTTACCGATCCAAACGAGACGCATCATGCGCAGGTCAATCTATATCCAACCGCAACACGCGCAGATTCGGGGAATTGGGGAGAGCTGAATGTCCAGCGCGACGACAAAGATACGAAATGGATGCTGATACCTAATGAGCACGTCCAGCAGCATGAGACGGGTCACCTTTTCTCCTTTCCTGACGAGTACTTCGACCGGGGAGGCGCGATCCACAAGAAATACATCAACACACAGCAACAGATCGATCTGGCGCTTGCGACTGCAAGCGCCGACAAGAACATGTGGCAGGGTATCGGCCGTACGACGCTGATGGGTCCGGGTGTCTATGATCCGGGAGTAAAAATGCCCTCGTACTACCTGAATCGGGTGAGGGACTGGTTTGGCAGGCAAACAGGCTGGGACTGGAAGGTTGTCCCCCATATAGAGGCATGAACATGAAAAGAGCACTATTGGGATTCACTGTTATTGCGGCACTATCCACTTGCGAGGCGGTCATGGCAAAAGATGAACTCATGGGGTTTGGCATTACGGGCAACACGATGTTCAACTCGATGGATTCAGTTGGCCTGAAGGGGAATCGCTTTCTGGCGGTATTCCGGGGGCAAACGATGGGGGAACGCCCGTTTCTCACGGGCATAGGTGTATTCGAAGGAGACATCTCCGACGAGGATCGCAGTACCATGCGTAACATGCGTAACGTGGTATGCGCGATGAAGGACGTGCCGAACTTGCGTCCGGGCAACCCCGGTTTCTTCTCGGCAAGCGTAACGTGTCAGGATGGACGCGAGGTAAACCTCACAATGGATACGCCGTCAATACCGCAGGATGTCGGCTATGCGGTACTGACTCCCACGCGCGAACTCATCACGAAGTTCTACAAAACCGGAACGCCAGTGGCAAAGCTTGACGTGTCAGCCGAATTTACACAGAAGGATGGAAAGCTGATAGTTATATTCAAATTTAAAAACAGTGGGAATAGCGAGATCGCTTTTAGTAGCCCGACGACATGGGAGGGCGTATTTAATCCAATTTCTAAATCGTCAAACATAAGTATTGGCGGAGGCCTGGTGAATGACGACGATCATGATTTTTCTTTAATGCTTGGGGCAAGGCAGTTCCTCAATGCGAGCGATTACCCAGGTGACGTAGTGAAAATTCCGCCCGGACAAGTGCGTTACCTGAAATTTGCAGGCTATCCGAATAACCGAATTTCGAAGGGCAGGAATGAAATTGGCGGAACGGTCTCAATCGGCAAGATACTTGGGCCTGAACTGTTAAAGGGCGCAGCGGAATTCAGAATCGCGAATTTCAAGGTTGATTTCCCGGAGGACTATCCTGCTAACGACGAGCAACTCCATCAACTCGAAGCGTACCGCCGCGAACTGCTGCGGGATAAAGGTATGCCTCCCGGTGTGCCGGTCGAGGAAACGGGCTATTACCGTGCCTATGGTGACTATGACGAGAGCGCTTCGCGCGGTGACGATGCACAGCTACTCCGCAAGGGTGAGAAGTTTCCGGAGCGCGCGCTGTTGCGCAGTGTCGGCGGCCACAGTCTCGAAAGCGGGCCGGTGAAAACCTGGCGATGGAATGCATATCCCGATAGCAAACTGCGCGGCAACACCGGACAGTACGGCAAACCGGAGGCGGGCAAATGACCCAGCGCTTCGCGCACACGATTTCGAAGATCGACCATGCAACACCGGCTTCGGACCTTCGTAACAGTCCAGACAAGCTGGCGAAGCTATCCTCTAGCGGATAGCAGTATGAATGCGATTTTTCGAATGCTGGCATTACTATCGATTCTAGTATTTGCCAATGGCGTGGAGGCGTGCAGCTATATACACGAGGTCACCTGGCACTATGGCAGCGAACATGATATCAATGGCTACGACGTCGGTTACTACTATGATTTCGAATTCGACGAGGACGTTGCGAACGACATAAAGCGCACCAAAACCATTGCGTTTGAAGATGAGCACCCAACACGATCACCACCTGTTCTATCTGCGTGACGGGATGCTCTACGTGAAGGGCGTAGCAACGGGATTTGTTGATGGGTCGTTCCGGTATCTGGGTAACGGCTATTTCAGACTTCACGGGTACATCTATTATCGTGGGAAACGGGAAGCGGCCTATTCGGGCGGGGCTGTCGTCAAAACATGGACCTTGACCCGGAAAGACCCACCGCCGCCAAGCGACCCTGATGGCCCGCCGCCAATTATTGGTTGTCCAGATTTTCCTCACCTCATTTTTGTCCTGGAGACTAGCGACGGACTTCATCTGGAACATGAGGAAACTTACGGCTTCGGCAAGTTCCCACGCGGGGAGACCTGCAAGAGCGCCACGGGTCACACATGCGCGGAATTTCATCGGATGCAGGGGGACAAGAAGTAAAGATTTTGACAGCGGGCGCAGTTATTCAAGTGACTGCACCTCATGCTCGCGTATCCAGTCGAGCGCAGCGCGGTGCGCCTGCACGTAGCTGGGCGTCGGGTGCGTACCTGTCTCGACGCCGTAGCGATACGCACGTCCGATCCACACGCGCAGGTTATTCGGCAGGGTGTACCAGTGCCGTCCATCATATGCTGATGGAGGGCGACGCTGGCCGCATTTCACGCATCATCAACGCGCTTTCACCGATTCCAGCAGCCATTGCGCGAGCCGCTGCGCGCCGTCCGGCATTTCGGCGTCGGCGCGCCAGCACAGGTAGTAGTGCCGCCCGTCGTCGAGCTCGTGATCGAACAGCTTGCGCAACGCACCCGACGCGAGTTCGCGCGAGACCAGCGGCGCGCGCATCAGCGCCGCGCCCAGATCGGCGAGCGTGGCGCTCAAGGTGAGCTGGCCGTCTTCAAACAGCGGCCCCTCGGTGCGCGCGACGTGGCGCACGCCCATGCTTTGCAGCCAGTTCGCCCAGGTGCTGCGGTCCTCGTCGTGAACGAGCGGTACGCCCGCGAGATCCGCGGGTTTGCGCAGCGGCCCGTAGCGCTGCAAAAAGCGCGGTGTGCAGACCGGCACGACCGCGCCCGACATAAGCGGCGTGCTCGTATAACCGATCCAGTCGCCGGTGCCGAAGCGGATCGACAAATCGGCGGCGTCGCTGCGGTAATTGCGGTGATTTGCGTAGAGCACCGTCACGTCCACGTCTTCATTGGCCGCGAGAAAGTCGTGCAGCCGGGGAATGAACCAGCCCATGCCAAAGAGCGGAATCAGACTGATCGTGATCTGCCGCCGCGACGAGCGTTCGCGCACGAAACCCGTGGCGCTGCGCAGCACCGAAAACGCCGCGCTGATCGAGCGATAGTAGTCGCGGCCTTCGTCGGTGAGCACGAGCGCGCGGCCACGGCGAATCGTCAGCGGCGTTTGCACGAACGATTCGAGCAATTGCAGTTGATGGCTCACAGCCGAGGCCGTGATGTCGAGTTCGCGCGCGGCGGCCGCGACCGAACCATGACGCGCAAACGCCTCGAACGCGCGCACCGCCCGCAGGGGCGGATCATCGGCGATTTGCTGAATTTTATTCATGTGTCGAATTATATCGAAAGGTGTGTGGCGCGAACGGAACCTGGATTTCCCATATAAAACAGCGTCTTAATTGCCATAGTGGGGCGATGGCATATCGATCGAACCAAACGTAATTTAGACCGCGGCACTCAAAAGACTAATCTTTTTCACTATTCAAGGCCGCGCGCCAGATGCCCTCGGGGTGGGCAGGCATGCGCCTCAATAGCGCCTCAATACACGGGCTCATCGGGATCGATCAACATGAAAAAGAAAGCTCTGCTGTTGCCGGTTGCCGCGCTTGCGGCGTCGCTTTTCACGGGCGTCGCGCACGCCCAGGACGAACAGGTGGTGCTGATCGGGCTCGCCGCGCCGCTGACTGGCGCATCGGCTCGCATCGGCAAGGACCTGGAAAACGGCGCGCAGCTCGCCGTCGACGACGCCAATGCGAAGCATCCGACCATTGCGGGCAAGCCCGTGGTCTACAAGCTCGTGAGCGCCGACGATCAATCGGACCCGCGCACGGCTGTCACGGTCGCGCAGCAGCTCGTCGACCGTCACGTGGTTGGCGTGGTCGGCCACTGGAACACCGGCTGCAGCGTGCCGGCTGCGCGCGTCTATCACGACGCGGGCATCGCGCAGATCGCGCCGGCTTCGACGGGCCATCAATACACGCAGCAGGGCTTCGACACCGCGTTTCGCATCATGGGCCACGACGACGATGGCGGCGCGTACACCGGCGCTTATGCCGTGAAGACGCTGAAGGCGCAACGCATTGCCGTGATCGATGATCAGACCGCGTTTGGCGCGGGGCTCGCGAACCAGTTCATCAAGGGCGTGCAGGCCAACGGCGGCACGGTGATCGATCACCAGTACATCACCGACAAAACGCTCGATTTCAGCGGCGTGCTCACGGCCATCAAGGCGAAGCGTCCCGATTTGATCTTCTTCGGCGGCCTCGATGCCCAGGCCGCGCCGCTCGTGCGCCGCATGCGTCAATTGCATATCCAGGCGCCGCTGCTCGGCGCGGGCGGCTTCGTGAGCCAGACCTTCCTCACGCTGTCCGGGCCCTCGGGCGATGGCGTGACGGCGCTGGAGCCGGGCCGTCCGCTCGATCGCATGCCGGGCGGCGCGGCGTTCGATGCGCAGTACCGCGCGCGCTGGCACGCGCCGATCGAATTGCACGCACCGTTTGCCTATGACGCGGCAGCGACGTTGATCGCCGCTACGCAGCAGGCCAATTCCGTTGCGCCGAAAAAGATTGTCGCGGCGCTGCATTCGATTCATCGTGATGGCGTGACCGGCGCGATTGGCTTCGATGCGCAAGGCAATCTCATCGATCCCGCCTATACGATCTATCAGGTGAAGGACGGTAAATGGGCCGTGGTGGATGTGCTCGGCGGCGGCGCGGTAACGAAGACAGTCGCGAAGACAGCCGCGAAGACCGCTGCCCGCTGAACGTAACGGTGTAACGACGTAACAAGGAGACGAAGATGACACAGCAACCACGCGAAGGCGTCGCCGACGAGACTGGCGTGAACGGCGAGACGCTCGGCATTCTCGCGCGCCGGCGCATCGAAGCGGAAATCATCAAGCCGATCTACGAGATCCTCAAGCGCGACTTCGGCATCGAGCGCGCCCAGGCGGTGATCGCCGAGGCCGTGCGCGGCGCGGCGATCGATGCGGGCCGCCAGTTCGCGGCGCGCGAACCGAATGGCACGAGCATCGCGTCGTTCGTCGCGCTTCAGGTGCTCTGGGAAAAGGACGATGCGCTCGAAGTGGAAACGCTGCGCGCCGACGACGAAGCCTACGATTACAACGTGCATCGCTGTGCCTATGCCGAGATGTATCACGCGATGGGTCTCGGCGAGATCGGTCATCTGTTGAGCTGCGCGCGCGATGCCGAATTCATCTCGGGCTATGACCCCCGCGTCGAACTCACGCGCACGAGCACCATCATGCAGGGCGGCAAGCGCTGCGATTTCCGCTATCGCATGCGCGATGCGAAACCGGCCGAACCGGATCAATCCGCCAAGTCGGCAGAGGAGCGCGCCAATGACTGAACGCTCACAGCATGGCGCATTGGATCTGGCCGCGTTGCGCGTGAACGGCGCGCGGCTGTGGGACTCGCTCGAACGCATGGCGCAGATAGGCGCGACGGAGAAGGGCGGCGTGTGCCGCCTTGCGCTCACCGAGCTCGACCGCGAAGGGCGCGACCTGTTCGTGCAATGGGCGCGCGAGGCGGGCTGCACGATTCGCGTCGACAAGATGGGCAACGTCTTCGCGCGCCGCGCGGGCCGCAATCCCGACGCCGCGCCCGTGCTGACCGGCTCACACGCCGACACCCAGCCGACCGGCGGCCGCTACGACGGTATTTACGGCGTGCTGGGCGGGCTCGAAGTGATCCGCGCGCTCAACGATGCAGGCGTGCAGACCGAGCACCCCGTGGAGGCCGTGATCTGGACCAACGAGGAAGGCTCGCGCTTCGCGCCGGCGATGATCGCGTCGGGCGTTTATGCGGGCGTGTACGCGGTCGAATACGGGCTCTCGCGCGCCGATACATCAGGCACCACGATTGGCGAGGCGCTTGCGCAGATCGGCTATGCGGGCAACGAGCAGGTGGGCGGCACGCCGGTGCATGCCGCGTATGAACTGCACATCGAGCAGGGGGCGATTCTCGAGCGCAGCTGCAAGACCATTGGCGTCGTCACGGCGGGGCAGGGGCAGCGCTGGTATGAGATCGAACTCGTTGGCGTGGACGCGCACGCGGGCACCACGCCGATGGACCTGCGCCGCGATGCGCTGGCCGGCGCGGCGCGCATGATCACGTTCGTCGAGGCGCTCGGGCGCAAGTACGCACCGCATGGGCGCGCCACGGTCGGCATGATCGAGGCGAAGCCCAATTCGCGCAACACGGTGCCGGGGCGCTGCTTTTTCACGGTGGAGTTTCGTCATCCCGATTCGGGTGTGCTGGCCGAACTCGATGCGCAATTGCGTGCCGAACTCGTGCGCGTGGCGCAGGAAGCGCAGCTTGGCCACACGATCACGCAGATCTTCGACTACGCGCCGGTGCCGTTCGCGCCCGCATGCATCGACGCCGTGCGGCGCGCGGCCGTGACGCTGGATCTGCCGCATGCCGATATCGTGTCGGGCGCGGGCCACGACGCCTGCTATCTCGCGCGCGTCGCGCCCACGGGCATGATTTTCGTGCCGTGCATCGACGGTCTTAGCCACAACGAAGGCGAGGCGATTACGCCTGAATGGGCCGAGGCGGGCGCCAACGTATTGCTGCAGGTGATGCTGGAGAGCGCGGGGCAAGCGGAATAGAGCGTGCGCGTGCGCCGTATCCAGACACTCGGACGCCTTGCGCCCGCAGCTTGCGTCAAGGGGCGATTTCGGCCTTGACGCTGTCCACCGCCTGGATGCCGTCATCGTCGATCAGCGAGAACAGCACCTCGGCGCGTTCGCCCGCCTGGGCATCGAGTTGCTCGAGTGCGAGCGTGGAGGTGGAGAGCGGCGCGACCATGTCGGGCGTGATCTGTTGCGAGTGGCCGCCGGCCTTTACGAGGACCGCGCTGAAGCTCGCGTAGTAGGGCGTGGGATTCCTGATCCTCAGCGTGAGTTTGCCCGCGGCCCGTGCGAGCGAGAAGGTGAGCCGCTTCGGCAGTTCGCGCGACCCGTAGGGCAGTCCGGCCGGGCGCACGAAGACCTTGATCTGTGTGCGCATCGTGACGGTGACGGCTTGCGCGTTGGCGGGCTGCTGTTGCTTGGGCAGGCTTGGGATTTCGTACAGGTTGAGCCAGAACAGCGATTCGCGGTCGGACGGCAGCTGCCCGCCGGCGTGGATGATCCGCAGGCTGCGCTGGTCGCCCTTGGCCATGCGGAAAATTGGCGGCAGCACCACGAACGGAGCGCTCGATTCCTGGGGCACGCCGTCGATGCGGCCGTCGTCGATCCACGCTTGGGCCAGCACCGGATACGGGTTGGCGTTGAAGACCTGCAGCGACTGCTCAGTCTCGCCGGCGGGAAAAATCACGCGCGATGTTTCGGGCGTCACGCCCGCATGAGCGGGCAGGCTCAGCGCGGCGGCCAGCAGTGCCGTGAGTGCGAGCGTGCATTGAGCGAAGTGGGCAAGACGGGCGACGCGAAGGGGCCACCAGGCACGCGCCCGTGCATGACGGCCGCGCGGCCCTGATTCGTGCGCGCGAACACGGCAAGGCGGCGCGGCCCCCATGGTTTGGTCGGCGTTACTGGACACGGACGATCACCTGGGCAGTGGCGTTGTAGCGGCCGGGCGTGACGGCCACCTTTCCAGGCGCAAAGGCCTTGAAGGTCGCATTGATCTTGCGCGTGTACGAAGTCAATCCTGTGCCCGGCGACCCGGTCGAGGTCGCGTCGTTCAGGACGGGATCCCAGCCGTCATTCGCGCCGCCCAGCGTCACATACTGGTTCGTGAGGAAGTTCAGCGCGCCGCCGCCCGGTCTCGTCAGCGCGACGCCAACGCCGCTCGCCACCGACGGATCCGTGCCGTAGCCGTCGGAAAGCAGATAGGTCACGCCACTGCCGGCGGTCGTGAGTCCCGTCGAGACCGCGGCCTGTGCATTGGCTGGCTGCGCGAGGATGCCGAGCGCGGTCTGGTTGGTCGCGGTGCCGCTCGCGAAGGCGCCCATGCCGGGTGGGGTCGTGGACTGGCATTGCATCTGGATCGTCACCGGCAACTGACGGGTGACGCCCTTATTCAGCTCGTTTACGGTAATCAGCGGGAAATTCACGACGGGCGTGGCATTGGTCACGGCGCAGGTTGCCGTTCGCCTGATGTAGACGGTGTTGTAGGGGTTGATCGCTCCCGGCCATCGGCCGTAAAACCCGTCGTATGCAACGTTGTGGTCGGCCCCGATCGTTACGTTACCGCCGAAGTTGGGCGCGACGAATACCACGTAACCCACCGGCTGTGTGTAGGACCAGTAGCCGGGGTTGGCGGCGGTGTTGGAATAGTAGGCGGTACAGGCGCTGCACTGGAAGAATTCGAGCTTGTACTGGCTGAAGTTCTTGGCCTTCACGAGCAGCCAGCCCTGGCTGTCCTTGTCGAGGCCCGTCATCTGCCGCGCCGCCCAATAGCGGGAGGCGTACTGTCCCGTCGTCAGGTTGGTGATGCGCGAGATGAGGCCTTTGTAATAGGTGTAGTAGGTGCCGGGGATGCCGGAGTCCCCGCTCGCGTCCCACTTGCCTGCATAGTCGTTGTCGCCATTGGTCGAGTAGAACTCGAACAGGCCATTGGCCGTGGCGGCCTCGGGCGAACAGCGCCATAGGACCTGTTCGGGGCTGTAGGTGCCCACGCCGTTGGATCCCATGTTGTAGACCGGCGAAACGGCGCTGCCGAGCAGCGTGCCGTCGGGCACGAAGGGCGGGGTGTTGATCGTGACGGTCATCGGGTAGGCGCCTTGCCCCGCCGTATCGGTCGAGCCTACCCAGTTCGTCGTGATCGTGCCGGGATCGGTGTAGTACGCGCTGTTCGGGTCGCTGGTGAGCCCCGTGATCTTGTAGCATCCCGTCGACGTGGACACCGCCCGCGACGATGCAGGCAGGCCCGCGCCGAGCGCGCATGCGAGCAGCGTCAGCCAGAGAGTGCGATGCGCGCTGAGCGCGCGTGCAAGGAAATTCAAGAATCTGCCGGACATGGAGGTCACTTTCGATTGCGGATTTTTTCTGTCGATGAGGGGCCGGCGGGGCCACGCGCAGGCCTGTGCGCCCGGGATCGCGGCCAGTCTCGTCACTATCGTCCCGTTGAGCGGCGAGTCGTTCATTGCCTTGCCGACGCCTCGATGGGCGTGCAACGGGCCGTCAGGTTCACCAGGGCGGCCTTGGGGTCCCGTCCGCTGACGTCATACGCAAGCGCGCACTGGTCTTCATGCCGCTCGCCCCACTTCACGGTCACGACGCCACGATCCGCAGGCACGCGCGCATAGACCTGGCCGCCCTGGCCGACCATGCCGATGGCGGCGCCCTCGCTGTTCAGGACGTCCGCGCCAAGCGGCAGGGGCTTGCCGTCCGGCAGCGTGGAGCGGATCAGTACGGCATGCCCGGTCAGGGTCGCGAAGCGCAGCAGCACGGCGGAGCCTGGGTAGGGCGCGACGCGCAACTGGTTGCCCGTGAGCTCCGCGCCGGCGCCGATGCCCTTGCTGTCGAGCGCGACGTCGTTGTAGCGATAGGGCGTGAGCGACGGCACGATCGCATAGCCCCAGCGGTCCACCTGCGCGCCCTGGCCGTTGCGCACCGTCGCGCCTTCGGCGCCCTTGGCTTCGACCACGCCGAACGTGTCGGCGAGATACGGCCCGAGGGTGACGCCGCCGCTGTGCGCGACCGCTGCGCCGCGCGCCGTGGCGCCGCCCTGCCAGAAGCCGTTGCCGTGCGAGTAGCTTGCGCCCATGGTGATCATCGACAGGTTCTTCTGGATATTGCCGCTGATGCTGCGCTGGCCGTCGCCGGTCTGCGCCGTGCCCGTGAGGCCGTAGCTGATGGTCTGCGCCTCGTCGGCGATGCCCGAGACCGAGGTTTGATAAGTACTGCTCGAATTCGAGTCGAGCGTGACGCCGCCGGACAGCGAGGCGGAGCGCGGCCCGGAGCCGAGCGGAATCGACACGGTCGCCATGAACGTGTTCGAGCTTGGATACTGGACGCCCGTCTGCAAGTTCGTCTGCCCGCCGCCCGCGTAGAAGCCCGGTCCGTTGCTGGTGTAAAGCGGCCCGGTGTGCTGTCGCACGAACGTCAGGTTGTAGCTCAACGACCTGAAATGGTTGTTGTAGCTGATCTGGAACTGCGTATCGCGCGCCTTGGCCCCGTAGTAGTTGCTCACGCCGAGCGACAGTGACAGCGAGCCGTAGCTGTTGAAGCTCTGGTTCGCGTTGACCGTGAACTGGTTGCGTTGCTGGTACGTGCTCGATGACCAGTTCTGGCCGGTCTGCCAGGCGGCGCGCGCGCCGAGGGCGTCGACGAAATCTCGGTAGCCGCTCGTCGAATAGCGGTAGCCGGCGAGCGCGAAGGTGGTCTGGGTGGCCGCGATCGTATGGCTGTAGGTGACGGAGCCGAGCCAGCCGTTGGTGTGATGGCCGGTCGCGTCGAGCGCGTTCGACCACGACGCGTTCACGCCGAATGCGCCGGCGGGAGTGGCGAACACCGCGCCCGCGAGCAGCGCCTGGTAGTCGTTGGACAGGCGGGTGGCGCTGTTGAGCGTGAAGTTATTGGTCAGGCCGCGCTCGTAGGTCAGGTCCGCGAATGTGGCCTTCGCGCCCTCGATCTGGCGCACCTGGCCGACCGTCACGCTGTAGTGGGACGAGCCCGCGCGCCGCGAGTTCGGCACGGCAGAGAACGGCACGACGAACGAGGACACCTGGCCGTTCGCTTCGAACACCTGGACGGTCAGGTCGCCTTCGAAGCTGGTCGGGTTGAGATCAGTAATCCTGAATGGTCCGGGCGCGACCGTGGTCTGATAGATCGTATTGCCATTCTGGCTGATGACCACGCGCGCATTGGTATTCGCGATGCCGGTCACGACGGGCGCATACCCCTGCATCGAATCGGGCAGGGCGCGCTCGTCGGTTTCGATATGAAAGCCGGTATAGCCGACCGAACTCAGCAGGTTGCCGCCGGTGAAGTTCTGTCCAACGACGAGATTGCTGCCGATTTGCGGCAGGGGCCGATCGGCATAGGCGCGGATATTGTTCCAGCGCGAGTAGTGAAAATTGCCGCCGTCCGAATAGCTGAAGGCGGATTGCTGATGCAGGCGCCAGAGGCCGATGTTCACGCCCGCGTTCAGGCCTGCGTAGAACGAGTTGGCCTTGTAGCCAAGCGCCGACGACGTGTAGTAGTTGGTGTCGTAGTTGACGTAGGCCACGGTCTGACCGGCGTCGAGGCTCGCGACGTCGATCGATCCGCGCGGCGCGCTTTTCATCATCGCCTGGGGGACGCTGATTTCGAGGCGCAGGCGTGACAGGTCGAATGTCGTGGACGCGCCTTCGATGCGCTTTGCGAGCGGCAGGCATTGCCCGGGTGTGTCCGTGCCGCCGGCCTCGTGCGCGCCGGCGGCCAGGCCGCTCGGGCTGTCGGGTAGCGGCGCCTCGGCGGGCGCGGCATTGGCCGGGTCGCCGCCGGACGGGATGCCGGAGACGAGCACGCCGCTTTCGCGCAGGAACGCATCGCTCAGGCAGGGGTACGACTCGCCGTCCTGGGCCGCGCGAAACTCGACGGCCATGCGCGAGATGAAGTTGCTGTTCAGGTAGATGTCCACCTGATAGCGGCCCGGGTCGACGACGCTCGCCTTGTTGTAGCGCTCGATGTCGGCCACGCCCAGCGCTGAACCCAGCAGCAGCCGGTTGTCGAAGTTGTAGGCGGACGCGGACGGCGCGGCCATGCCGGAATCGCCGGCGTCGATATCGACAGGCGCGGCGAACACCGGGAGCGCTGGCACCGCGAACCCGAGCGCGACCATGCTGAGCGACAGCCTGGAGGCCGACTGCAGCTCTTTTCTCGAGGCGCGTCTAGCCGCGCGGCGCGTAGGGGGCGCCGCGGCGTATACCGAACGCTTCATCTCAGTTTTTTCCCGTCGTGCCGGTGAGCGGATACTCGGCGTCGCGGGTTGCGCCGTAGTCGTCTACGTATTTCACTTTCACACGTACGGCGGCGCTGTCATTGAGGCGCGCGAGTTCGACCTTCCAGCTTTGCCCGGAATGCGGCGCGATCATGGACGGCGTGAAGTTCGCGACCTGCGAGCCGCTGACGAGGCTGCCTTCGACGAGCGAGATGTAGTAGCCCGAAGCGTTGTTCGCGTGGATACGCCATGTGCCGGCTTCGCTCTCGAGATGGAAACTCAACTGCTCAGGCGCTTTCTGCGCGCTGCCCGCGATGCCTGCCGGGCGATAGAAAACCTTAAGCCGGTTGCGCAGCATCACCAGCATCTGGTTCTGGTCGGCGTAAGCACGGTTGATGGACGGAATCTCCAGGGTGTTCAGGTAGAACACCGATTCGCGATCCTGGGGCAGTGCCTTGCCCGTAAACACGAGGCGGACAGTTTGTCCGGCCTTCGGATTGATCCTGAAAACGGGTGGCGTCACGACGAAGGGGGCGTCTGCGGTCTGGGGAGTGGACTCGGGATTGCCGGAGTCGACCCAGATCTGCATGACGCTTGGCGAGTCATTCTGGCTCGTGAACTGCATGGTCTGCTCGTGCGCGTCGGCGGCGTAGATCACCCGGGTCGCGGGCATGACGACGCTGGCCGACGCGCTTGCCAGTTGCGCCGCCAGCGCCAGCGGCGCCATCACTTTGAATAGTTTCGCGTTGAACCACGTCATGCCGTTTTACCTTCTTTGCAGAACGATTGAGAAACCAGGCCCTGGAAGTCCGCGGGCCCGGCGCGCTGGTCTTACTGATAGCTGAGCGCGTACTGCACGCTTCCCAGCACCGAACCGGCGGTGGCGCTGCCCGCTGCGCTGTAGTAGCGAACCGCGAAGTTGTGCGTTGCCGAGGTCGCGCCAGCAGCGAGGCTTAGGCCGGGAGCGGCATAGCCGGTGGCGCCGAGCAGGCTGAACGGCGTGGAGGGCGCGGTGGGATCCAGCAGTTGCAGCGCGACGCCGCCTGCGGTGCCGGTGTTGCCGAGGTTGCCGTTGTTGTCGACCTGGTTGCCGACGAACACCGTTTTGATCGGCGTCGCGCTCGCCTGCGACGTACAACCGGTCACGCCGACCGTGAAGTTGGTCGTGCCGGCGTTGCTGCCCGCAGTCGCGAGAGCCGAGGTCGAGACGGTGGGCAGAAGAACCGTCGGACTTGCTGCGTTGCCGTTGATCGTGACCGTGCAGGTCTGGGTCGTCACTTCGCCCTGGAAGTTGATGGTGTTCGCGCTGTCCGCGAACGCCATGGCCGGAGCGGCGGCAGCCACGACCACGGCGATCGCGGCGATTTTCTTGTTGAAGGTCATTGACCATTCCTATCTGGTTGATTGGGTTAATAAGAATATGTGGTTGTAGTCTCAAAACGCATAGGAATACTCCTGGAATCACTGAGCGTGTGAACAGGAAAATTGAGACGTGAACATCGCGGTGCGGATTCCGGAGTGCGCGCCCAGGGTGCTCAATGCGCGCCTGTGCTACGACCCATCGAAATCATTCATACCTCGCATGAAGGAATAGCGTTGGCTGCGGCTTTTTGAAGCCTCTACCGTTCTCCCACGGCGCATGGAACGCGCGACCTGGATGGGAGAACAACAGATGACCATTGAATCGTCCGTTCTGGACGAGTGGTATCCGGTAGCGGTAATAGAGGACGTCAAACCCGGCGTCATGTATTCGACGCGCCTGCTCGGCGTGCCGGTCAACTACCTGCTCGACGAAATGGGCGCCGTGCGCGCAACGCGCACCGACACGGGCAGCCCCTGCGGGGTGCAGCAGCGGCTGCATACCGTGTGGCTCTCGCTGGGCGAGCCGCCGGCGGACACGTTCGCGCTGCCCGAATTCGACGAACCCGGCCGGCGCATTCTGGGCGCGGGCTCGTTCGCCGTGCATGCGTCCGGGCTGCGCGTGATCGAGAATTTTCTCGACATGGCGCATTTCCCTTATGTGCATACGGGCCTGCTGGGCGAAGAACCGAACACCGAGGTCGCGCCGTATCGCGTCGAGCTCGAAGGCGGGGAGCTTTTCGCGCACGATTGCCGTTTCTATCAGCCGATGAGCGCGGCTTCCGCGCAAACGGGCATCGACGCCCACTACGTGTACCGCGTCGCGCGCCCGTTCACGGCGATGCTGTACAAGACCAGCCCGCAGCAGCCCACGCGGCGCGATGTCATTTGCCTGTTCGTGCAGCCGGTCGACGAGAGCCGATGCGTCGCCCACACGGTGCTGGTCTACCTCGACGACACCACCTCGGACAGCGGCCTGAGGCTGTTCCAGCAAACCATCTTTGGGCAGGACCTGATGATCCTGTCCAATCACGTGCCGCGCACGCTGCCGCTCGATCCCGCGTTCGAAATGCCCACGCGCGCCGACGCCATGTCGGTCGCCTACCGGCGCTGGCTGCGCGAACGCGGCGTTGCTTATGGCACGTTCAGCACATCGAGCACGACCGGCACCTCCTCATCCGCTGCGCATTGAGCTTCGATCATGGACCAAACGATAACGTCGTTCCCGCGCGGCTGGCACATGGTGGGCCGCGCTACCGACGTGCCGTTGCGGCACGTCTTTCACACCCAGTTGCACGGCGTGGAACTTGCGCTCTGGCGTGCCGACGACGGCACCATCAACGCCTGGGAAAACCGCTGCCCCCATCGCAGCGTGCGCTTCACGCTGGGCACGAACACCGGCGAGACCTTGCGCTGCCAATACCACGGCTGGCAATACCGCGCAGGCGACGGGCGCTGCACGCATATTCCCGCGTCCTTGCAGATGGAGCCTCCGGCGAGCCTGTGCGCGCGCACATTCGCCGTCGCGGAGAAAGACGATTGCCTGTGGGTCAATCTCGATCCAGCAGCGAAAGACAGCGTGGCCGATAGTCTCGACCATACCGCCGCGCCCGGCGTGGCGCTGCGCAGTCTGCCGTTCCATGCGCCGCTCCAGGCGGTGGCGGATGCGCTCGCCTTGTACGCGCTTGCGGACGGCGAGGCGGTGCACGCGAGCGTTTCCGTGCGGCGCAGCGGCGAGCGCGTCGGCATTGCGTGGCAGAACGCCGATGGCGCGCATTCGGTCCAGTTCTGGCTGCAACCGGCCGGCGACGCGCGAACGATCGTGCACGGCAATGCGGCTTTCACTGCAACGGCGGAGATCGATCTGCCGCGCTTTCACAACCGCTTGCTGAATGCGCTGCGCCGTACGGTGGAGCGAGACGCGCACGCAACGGCATCGTTGCGCGAGCAACGTGTCATTCCGATCGCGGTGCGCTCAGGCACGCCGGACGCTGCAAAGCGCTGGCTGACCGCGACGGTGCTGCGGCGCGAAGTGAGCGCGCAGGACATCGTCGCGTTCGAGTTGACCGCGCCCGAAATCGCGTCGCTGCCGATGGAGCCCGGTGCGCACATCGACGTGCAGACACCCGCAGGCTGCGTGCGCCAGTACTCGCTCGTCAACGCACCGGGCGAACGCGACCGCTTTGTGATCGGCGTGAAGCGCGAACCCGCCTCGCGCGGCGGCTCGCGCTCGCTGCACGATGCGCTGGAGGTGGGCGCTCAGATTCTCGTTTCGCCGCCCAAGGCGCATTTCCGCCTCGTGGAGGGCGCGCCTGCTGTGCTGATCGCGGGCGGCATCGGCATCACACCGATTCTTGCGATGGCCGGCGCATTGGAGCATGCGGGCGTGCCGTACCGGCTGCACGACTTCGTGCGCAGCCGCGAGCACATGGCGTTTGCGAGCCGACTCGCCGAGCTCTCGCAGGTGGAATTGCACGCGGGCCTGGACGTTGCCCGAACCGGAGCCGCCGTGCGCGAGGCGTTGCGCGATGCCGTGGACGGCGCTCATGTCTACGTGTGCGGACCGCGTCCACTCATCGAGTTGGTGCGCGAAAATGCGCGCGAAATGGGATTTCCCGAGTCGCACGTTCACTTTGAACTGTTCGCCAACGAGGTCTCGCATGCCGGGGATCAGCCGTTTCGCGTGCGCCTGCAACGCAGCGGCGAGGAATTCGTGGTGCCGGCCGGCGTGAGTCTCGCCGATGCCATCGGTGCGCGCGGCGTGACCGTGACCACCTCGTGCGAGCAGGGCGTGTGCGGCACCTGCCGCGTGGGCGTCGCACAGGGCGAGCCAGAACACCGCGACGTCTACCTCTCCAACGACGAAAAACAGCGCGGCGACTGTATGCTCGCTTGCGTCTCGCGCAGCCGCTCCGACCTGCTGATTCTCGACCTTTAAGGAAGCGACTGTGATCAAGCTCTACGACTACGAACTCTCGGGCAACTGCTACAAGCTGCGCTTGATGATGAGTCTGCTGGAACTGCACTACGAACGCGCGGACGTCGAGTTCTATCCGGGCAAGGCGCACAAGCAGGAGGCCTTTCTCGCGCTCAACCCACTGGGCCAGTTGCCCGTGCTCGACGACGATGGCTTCGTACTGCGCGACGCCCAGGCGATTCTGAGCTATCTGGCCGCGCGCTATGACGCGAGCCGCCGCTGGTATCCAACCGACGATCCGCGCCGGCTAGGCGAGGTGAATATGTGGCTCGCGTTCGCCGATGGCATCACCGGAACCGCGTCGGCCGCGCGTCTGGCCGAAGTCTTCGGCTACGACCTCGACGCCGACGCGGCCCGTAGTGGAGCGCGCGCGCTCTTTCGCGTGCTGGATGAACGGCTCTGGTTCGCCGAGCGCGACGACGACGGCTGGATCTGTTCCGGCGAGCATCCGACCATCGCCGACATCGCCTGTTTTCCTTATGTGATGCTCGCCGAAGAAGGCGGCATCTCGCTGCTGGACTACCCGGCCATTCGCCGCTGGACCGACCGCGTCAAGGCGCTACCGGGTTTCGTGGTGATGGCTGGCATTTTTCCGGGCTCCGCATCGTATCAAATTAATCAGCCATCCTGAACGTTGGAAGAATTTTTGGGTAGACAGATTCATTCCATTTAAAAGCACGTACCGCACACAGCAGAGAGGATCATATGGCTCAATCGAAGCGCTATCTGCCCGCGGACTCGCGGGAGCCCGTCGATGAAGTGTTGCCCACGGGGCGGCTCGCGTTGCTCGGCATGCAGCACGTGATGGTGATGTACACCGGCGCGATCGCCGTGCCGCTCATTATCGGCATGGCGCTCAAGTTGCCGAAAGATCAGGTGACGTATCTCATCAGCGTCGACCTGTTCGTCTCGGGACTCGTGACGCTCATTCAGTCGGTGGGTTTCAAGAATTTCGGCATTCGCCTGCCGATCATGATGGGCGTGACGTTCACCAGCGTCGGGCCGATGATCGCCATTGCCTCGAATCCCGCGCTCGGCCTGCCGGGCATTTTCGGCTCGATGATCTGCTCCGGCATCTTCGGATTATTGGCCGCGCCGCTGATGGCGAAGCTCCTGCGCTTTTTCCCGCCGGTGGTGATCGGCACCGAGATTCTCGTGGTGGGGCTGTGCCTGATGGGCGTGAGCGCGAACTGGGTCGCCGGGGGCATCGGCAATCCCGAGTACGGCAGCCCGCATCTGATCGGCATGTCGTTTCTCGTGCTCGTCTTTATTCTCGTCGTGACCAAGTACTTCAACGGGTTCGTGCGCAATATCGCGGTATTGCTCGGCATCGTCTTCGGCATGGGGCTCACGGCGTTCACTGGCACGATCGACTTCTCCGCCGTGCATCAGGCGGCATGGTTCGGCATGGTGATGCCGTTTCATTTCGGCGCGCCGAAGTTCGATCTGTGGTCCAGCGTGGCGATGTCGATCGTGATGCTCGTAACGTTCATCGAAGCGACGGGCATGTTCGTCGCCGTGGGCGAGATGACCGGCAAGCCAGTCGACGCGAAGCAGATGGCCAACGGCTTTCGCGCAGATGCCGCCGGCACGCTGCTCGGCGCGTTCTTCAACATCTTTCCCTATACCTCGTACGCGGAAAACATCGGGCTGGTGAGCATTACCGGCGTGCGCAGCCGCTGGGTCTGCGCGGTGGGCGCGGTGCTGCTCATGATCATGGGGCTCGTGCCGAAGATGTCGGCGCTGGTGGCGTCGGTGCCTGCCTGCGTGCTGGGCGGCGCGGGCCTGATCATGTTCGGCATGATCGCGGCATGCGGCGTGCGCATTCTCGGGCAGGTTGATTTCACGGAGAACCGCTTCAACGCCTATATCGTGGCGATCAGCGTGAGCGTCGGTCTGCTGCCGGTGGTCAACCCCGACTTCTTCAGCCGGTTTCCGCAACAACTCGCACCGCTGCTTCACAGCAGCATCCTGCTCGCGGCCGTGACGGCGGTGGTGTTGAATCTGTTCTTCAATTTGATCAGGGGCTCGAAAGCCGAAAAGGCCACCTTCGCGGCAATCGAAACAGTGCAGTCGAATTCCTGAAGCGAGCCATGCCGGCGCGGGTTGCTCCGCGGGTTGCGCCGCGGGTTGCGCCGAATAGGCAAACCCGCGCCGGTATGCAATTCTCCCCGCGCGAGCCGTCTGCTCGCGTGCTCAATACAAGGAGGAGGGTTGCAAAACGTCGATTTGAAATCGTTACAGCTATTCGCGACGCTGCTCAGGGAGTGCAACGTCACGCGCACGGCTCGGCAGCTCAACATGACGCAATCGGCGGTGAGCCATACGCTCAACCGCTTGCGCGATCTGTTTCGCGATCCGCTCTTCGTCACGGCCGGGCGCAGCCTCGCGCCCACGCCGCGCGCGCTGGAACTGGCCGAGCCGCTGCATCGCGCGCTGGCCGTGGTGGGCGCGCTGATCGAGCCCGACGACGGGTTCGTTCCCGCAACGCTCGAAGGCACGTTCGAGATTGCCACCACCGATTACATCGGCTTTCTGCTGCTGCCCGTGCTCATGGACCGTTTGAGCGTCGCGGCGCCGGGAGTCGCAATCAACGTCAAGCCGCTCGAACCCGACGACGATCTGGCCGCGCTGCGCGAAGGCGCGCTCGACCTGATTCTTTGGAATGAGGATTCGGCCCCGTCGAACTACTACGTGCGCAAGCTCTTTACCGATCGCCTCAAGTCGATCGTGCGCGCGGGGCATCCGCATATTCAGGGCGGCCTGTCCGCCGAGCAGTTCCGCGCTGCACGGCACATTCGCGTCAGCGGCCATTACGGAGCCGTCAAGGAGGCCGTGGACGCGTTCTACGAGCATCTCGGCATTCGCGTGAGCACGGCCGTGACGGTGCCGCATTTCATGCTCGCCCATATGCTGGTGTCGCAATCGGACATGATCGGCATGATCGCCGAACTGACTGCGCGGCGCATCGCCGGCAATTTGCCGTTGCAGGTGCTCGAACCGCCCGTGGAAATGGCGCCGTTCACGGTATCGGCGGTCTGGCACGCGCGCCGCCATACGTCGGGCGCGCACCGATGGCTGCGCGGGGAAATTGTGGCTGCGGCCGAACAATTGACTCAGCAGTCGGCGGCAGCCGCATGAGATTCGGGTCCGCGGCTCACCACAATGCCATGCGCTGCAACACGCGATCGCGAATCACGAAGCGATGCAGCAGGGCCGCCGCAACATGCAGGCAGATCAGCGCAAACAAGGCCCACGCGAGTACGCTGTGAATGTCGCCCATGGCATGCCCGAATGGCGACCCCGCCGGCGAGAGCGCGGGGAGCGGCGCCACGCCGAACAGCGTGAGCGGCCAGGCCCGCGACGAGGCATTGATCCAGCCGAGCACCGGCACGGCCACCAGCAACGCGTAAAGTGCAATGTGCGTGAGCGAGGAGAGCGTGCGCAGCGGCTGCGCGAGTTCGCCGGCAGGCGGGCGATGCGTGGCACGCCAGAGAATGCGCAGCGCCATGGCGGCGATCAGCGAGGTGCCGACGATCAGGTGCGCGGCAATCAAGCCGACCGGCTGGGTATCGTGGTGGACGTCGGGCATCGTCCAGCCCAGCACGAACTGTGCGCCCACGAGCGCCACGACGAGCCAATGGAGAAGACGCGCGGGCGCATCGTATCGTAACGGGGTATTCATGGTGACCTCGACGCAAAGGAAGTGGATTCGAGGCCGGATTGTAGCCACCGACGGTTAACTCAAGATTAAGTGGGACGAAACCCTCGGTGGGCAGTTAATCTTTTCGTCAGAAAACATTGGTACGCTCGTTTAGCTGGGGAACGGCAAACGAACCGCGGACGAACCAGACAGGCATTCGAAGGGGGTTTGTAATGTTTTTGCAGCCTTGGCTTTTGCAGCTTTGCCTTCCCGCCGGGCGATGGCACGCACGGGCGGCGTCATGATTGCGGTCGCCGCGCCTGTCGATATCGCGTCCGTGACCGTCGTGCCAGGTCATGTTGCACTACTGACTATTTCTCATGTGCTCGCACAATGCCTCGCGGGCTTGTGCGGCCTTGGCGCCATCCTCGGCATTGTCTATACCGCCGTGGCGTGCTGGCTGATCGGGCGCTTTTTCGCGCGCGAGGTGGCCGCGCCGCAGCGCTTTCCCGCCGTCACTATCGTCAAGCCGCTGCGCGGCGACGAGTGGCAGCTCGAAACGCATCTCGCCAGTTTCTTCGAGCAGGACTACCCGGGGCCTGTGCAGTATCTTTTTGGCGTTCACGATGCGTGCGACACGGCGCTTGCATCGGTCGAAAAATTGCGCGCGCGCTATCCCGGCGCGCGCATCACCGTGGTGGCCGATGCGCGCCTGTACGGGCCCAACCGGAAGATCGCCAATCTCGTGAACATGCTCGAAAAGGCCGAGCATGAGGTGCTGTGCTTTGCCGATAGCGACGTCTGCGTCGAACCGAATTATTTGCGCCATATCGTCGGGACGCTGCAGCAGCCGGGCGTGGGTCTCGTGACGATGGTGTATCGCGGTCACAATGCGCCGGGGTTCTGGCCGCGCCTTGCCGCTGCGCTGACCAACTATCATTTTCTGCCTGGCGTGGTCACGGGTCTTGCGCTCGGGCGCGCCCGGCCGTGTTTCGGCCAGTCCATCGCCATGACTCGGGAGATGCTCACGCGCATTGGCGGTCTTGCCCAGTTCTCGCATCACCTTGCCGAGGACCACGCGGTGGGCGAGGCCGTGCGGCGCGCGGGCGCCACCGTCGCTATTCCGCCCATTGTGGTGGAGCATGCTTGCGCGGAGAATACGTTTTCAAGGGTGTTCGCGCACGAATTGCGCTGGAGCCGCACCATCCGCGCGGCGGACCGTTCGGGGCATCTGGGCGCGGTGTTCATGCATCCGTTGCCGCTCGCGCTGCTTGCGGTGGCGATGTCGGGCGGCGCGCTTCCCGCATGGGCGCTGGCCGGCGTTGCATTGTGCGTACGCGCGCTGCTGGTCTGGAGGACCGATCGCGCCACTGGGAAAAAATGCAGTGGGCTGCTGTGCCTGCCGCTTTGGGATGCGGCCCAGTTCGCGATTTATGTGGCGAGCTTTTGCTCGTCGGGGGTGGTGTGGCGCGGCACGCGCTTTCGCGTGGATGCGAACGGGATGCTGTCACCCGTACATGACAAGTGAGCGGAATATAAATAATCACGGATGAAATACCTCGGACGTATTGCTGCGCTGTGTGGTCTTGCGGTGGCCGTGTGGCTCGTATGGCGCGACCATCCCGCAGCCGTGCTGCAACTCCTGCAAGGCGCGGGCATGGGCCTCGTACTGGCCGCCTTGGTGCATATCCTGCCGATGTGCGCGAACGCTTGGGACTGGCGCACCTTGATCCGCCGGGCGCAGCGCCCGTCGTTCGCGACCATGCTCCGGATCGTGTGGATACGCGAGTCCATCAACAATCTTTTGCCCGTCGCGCGCATCGGCGGGGAAATCGTGTCGTTCCGCCTGCTTGGGCGCGTCGGCGTGCGTCCTGCAACTGCGGTGGCAAGTCTCGTCGCCGACATGCAACTCACCGTGATCAGCCAATTCGTCTTCGGGCTGGTGGCCGCCGGCTATCTGCTCGAACATTCGAGTTCCGATGCCGCGCGCGTGGCGGGCCGGCTGGCTTGGGGCATTGCCGCAATCGCGCCGGTGCTGGTGCTGTTCGCGCTCGTTCAGCATGCACGGCCATTCGAACGGGCCGCCCACGTCATCAATCGGATCACGAGCGGCAAGGTGGTCGATCTGGTGGGCAAGTCTGCGCGCGTCGATCAATCGGTCAAGCTGATCTGGCGGCAGACGGGTGTGGTCGTGCGCTACCTGCTCATCTGGCAGACGCTCCAGTGCGTGGGCTACGCGCTGGAGATCTGGTGCGCGTTGTATGTGCTCGGCGCGCAGGCGAGCTTCGCGCAGGCGTTCGTGATCGAGGCGCTGATTCAGCTTGTCAGTAGTGCTGCATTTATGGTGCCGGGCGGCCTGGGCGTGCAGGAGGGCGGCTTCGTATTGATCGGTGGACTGCTCGGCTTCGACGCGCCCACGTGTCTCGCGCTCGCCGGCGCGCGGCGCGTGCGCGATCTGCTGTTTTATGTGCCCGGCTTGCTTGCCTGGCAGGCCGCGGAGTATGCGCTGCCGTCGCGGCGTCGCGCAGCGCGCGTGCAGTAGCGGGTCGGTTTCGGCGTAGCTCCCTCGCAGTTCCCTCGCAGTTCCCTGTTACTCTCGGGCTAGATTAAACAAGGGATTTGCAATGGACCGCATGACCGCCATGGAAACCTTTGTCGCCGTTGTCGAGGCCGGCTCGTTTTCCGCTGCCGCGCGGCGGCTGAACGTGGGGCAGCCCGCCGTTTCCAAATCCGTCGCGCAGCTCGAAGAGCGGCTTGGCACGCGCTTGCTGCTGCGCTCGACGCGCGGTCTCAACACGACCGATGCGGGCCAGCGCTTCTACGAGCACGCGCGTGTCGCCATCGAGGAGGCGGACGAGGCCGAGCACGCCGCGAAGCAGTCTTCGGAGAGCGTCTCCGGGCGGCTGCGCGTATCGGCGGCCCCCACGTTCGCGCGCCTGCACGTCATGCCGTCGCTCAAGCGCTTTCTCGACCAGCATCCGCAACTCGAAATCGACATCGTTCTGGACGACCGCAATATCGACTTGCTGGAAGAGGGCATGGACGTGTCGCTGCGCATGGGCAGTCTCGACGACTCCGCCATGACCGCGCGGCGCATCGGCCGCAGCCCGCGGCTCGTGGTGGGCACGCCGCAGTATTTCGAGGCGGCGGGCGTGCCCGCGACACCCGCCGACCTGATCCGCCATCAGGCCATCGTGTACTCGCAGCGCGGCGGCGGCGACTCCTGGTCGTTCAGCCAGAACGGCAAGGAAACGGCCGTGGTGGTGTCGGGCCGCGTGCGCGTGAGCGCCGCCGAAGGCATCCGCACCGCGGTGCTCGGCCACGTGGGTCTCGCAGTGGCCTCGCAATGGATGTTCGCGCCCGAACTCGCCGACGGCAGCGTGCGCGCCGTGCTCACCGACTGGCAGTTGCCGCCGCTGGACTTGTGGGCCGTGTTTCCGGCGGGGCGGCTCGTGACGTCGAGAGCACGGGCGTTCGTGGCGTTCGTCGAGAGCGTGCTGGCCGAAATGGCTTTGTGACGTTTCGCGCGAGGGCGCTTGGGGCGTCAGGCGCGTTGAGCGAGCTTATCCAGCACCGGAATCATTTCGGATGGGTCGGGGCGGTGCGTATAGTCGGGATTGACTTCGGAGTAGGCAACGACTCCATCAGTGCCGATCACATAGCGCGCCGGCATTGGCAGTGTCCAGCTCGGGTCGCCGTTGAAGGCGGGCAGATCGCTCTTGAGCGCCTTGTACAGGTCGACCAGATAATCGGGCAGAGCGAAGCGCAGGCCGAATGTGATGGCGGTTTCATTGTGCGCGTCGTTCAGGACCGGGAAATTCAGGCCATTCACACGCACCGATTTGCGGCTATTGACGGCGGATTGCGGTGAAATCGCCACCACGCGGGCGCCATGGCGCTGCAGTTCGGGCAGCGCTTCGTTGAGCGCCTGCAATTCCAGATTGCAATAGGGACACCATACCCCGCGATAGAACGTCACGACGAGCGGGCCCTGATTCAGCAGGTCCACAGAGGACACTTCGTTGCCGTCCTGGTCTTTCAGGCGGAAGGTTGGCGCGAGGTCGCCCGCTTTTACGGCGCGTGCCGCCTGGCCGCTTGCGATGAGTTCGGCCGTTGCGCGTTCCATGATCGGATGGATTTCCGGCGGGGCAAAGTAGGGTGCCTTGCCGGCCTTGAAATCCGCCTTGAATGCGTCAAGTTTGTCCTGAAGCGACATGGTGATCTCCGAAGAAGAAGGTTGGGAGACGAGTGATCGGGCTCATCTTGGCTTTATCTTCGGTGACATGTGACAACGGCAGTAGATGGTTCGCGGGCATAAGTGCCATTCCAGTGTGGCATGGCTCGCTGAGCGCGGCTCGGTAGCCGCCAAACGATTCATTGCTGTGTAAGTGCTGTTACAGAAGCAGATCCTCGTGCGTAAGCGATGATAGTGGCTTGCTGAGTTGGACGATTAAGCACACCAATAATAATTCGGTATCCTTGCGATAATTATCGAATGCGTTTTTCGTGCTGGCCACACGTGCAAGCCAGGCGCTAAAGGCGTCGAGATCGTCATAGGCGCCGATCTGACGGCGTCCGATGGCGCGGTTCGTGCCGTTGCGGCCGTCCAGGTCGTCGGGTAGTGCGAGCTTGTCGAGAGGTCTAGGCGTGATGAGAGCGGTTCCCATGGGAAGTTGGTTGGCTTCCGGCGACCACTCAGACCCACCAATTTCCGCACCTCGCGCTTTCGAGCCCGCACTTGGCGCCGCAAATTGGCTAACGATTCGGGTTGCGCCATGGGGCGTCGTGTGCCCAATTGGACCCCAGGACGAGGCATCGTCCATTGCGCTACTAACCGCGTGCGGCAACCTCACCCTGCACCCGCCGGTTGTGCTGAGATCAGCGCCGCCGGTCTCGATGGGTGCCTGACGCGGCTTGCGTGGCGAGCGCGATCCCGAATGCGCACCGATGACGGGCGGCGCTCCTTTCACGCTTGTGCTGGAAAAATCGTCCGCCATCAAGGGACGTGCATTCGGGCCATGTACCTTTGCTCTGTTTGTCGACTGAACTCGGGTGGACGCTGAGTTCGTGGCCATGCATTTGCATTTGCATTCGCGCGCTTCGCGAGGCGGGAATCTCGCCCCACATAATCAGTGTGGCGGCTCCAGAAATAAATATTCCAGATTCTCTTGACGAGTGGATCTTGGGGCTGCATAATTCGCCTCCTTCGCTGATCGCTGCGAACGAAAACGAAGCGATTAAGACGAATTGCTCTTTAAAAATTTACAGCCGATAAGTGTGGGCGCTTGATGGGTTTCGTGA
>NZ_CADIKL010000067.1 GCF_902859945.1 Paraburkholderia caffeinitolerans
CTGCATCGCCGGCAGAAGCAGCCTCATGTTATCCGCAACCTGTTTCAGGAGAAGCATGTTCGCTACGCAGCTTGATCCAATATACGCACTATTTATTGAACTGGTCAGTAAAACGTGCCGAGCGGCGCTTCGAACTCGATCGTCTGGCCCGGCTGGCAGCGCTCACGGATATAGTTGCTCATCGCGCCGTCCGGCAGCAACCGGATCAGGAATTGCAGCTGATTGCTTTCGTCGGGACGGTTGGCGAACGAGTATGAACGCCACACGTCCGCGCCTGGCACCTTAAGGCGTGCATACTGCCCGGGAAGAAAATCAAGTCGTCCGGGATGGGCGCTCGCGTCCAGATGCAGGATTGCCGTCGTTTCGGAAACCTGCTTCACGGTCGTGACCGTCGCCGAAATCAGCGTTGTGCCTCCCGCGCTGCACAGGCTCGAATCGAAATCGAAGTAGAACGATGCATCGGACAACACACGCGTCTGGCACGACAGTATCTTGCGTACGGCGAGGTCGGCGGCGGACAGCGTTTCCTCGTCGACATAGCCCTGCGTATAGCTGCCCGATTCGCAGCGCCCCTGGCAGGTTCCGCATACCCCTTCGCGGCAGTCGAGCGGGATGTTCACGCCATTGCGCAGCGCGGCGTCGAGCAGGAGCTCCCCGGCGCGAACTTCGATGAAGACGGTTTTGCCATCGGAAAAACTGAAGGCGACCTTTTGGCTCATGGCGTGGCACTCCCGCTTACAGGTGGTAGAAATCGAGTACCGCGTTGATGGTGTCGTTCAGCAGCAGCACATGCTTGCGCGTGATCTTCCAGCTGTCGCCGTTGGCGCGCAGGTGGCAGGTGACGCGCCCGAAGAAATGCTCGCCTATACCCTGCCGCGCGTAAAAGGTGGCCCAGTTGGCCTTCACTTCCAGCTCGCCCCCCTCGCGCTGCGCGATGCGCACGTTGGTGATCTGGTGCAGCGTGCGCGGCAGCGGCATTGATGCCGCCGACTTGCCCGTGCGCAGACGAAACACGCGATCTTCGAGACCCGAGCGGTTCGCGTAGTAGATCAGCGACATGCCGCGTTTCGGATCGGTCGTATACACGTGTTCGGAGTCCCACTGCGGCACGTGAAATTCGCTGTTTTCGTCGAAGAGGTCGAGGTACTCGTCCCAGCTCTGAGCGTCGCAAAGCTCGGCCTTGCGATAAAGAAATTGCTCGACCGATTGCTGCAGTTCAGGTGTGACCAGCATGACTCAAGCCTCCTTCGTGTTGTGCGATTGCTTCGCGAGGCCCTTGAGCAGGAACTCTTGCCACGCGCCGTGCTGGTTGACGTAAAGGCCCTCGTGCGTAAGCTCCGTGCCGCACAGTGCCGGCGCGATGCCGAGCAGGGTGGTATTGGCCGTCTCGCCCGCCACCACCTTGTGATGGCCGCGCGAGATGTCGCTCCAGCGTTCGAGGCGCGCCTGGAAGCCGCGCTGCTGCTCGCGAAACTCCACGAGATCGTCGGGGGTGCCCATGCCCGAAACGTTGAAGAAGTCCTCGAACTGGCGAATGCGGTTTTCGCGGTCCTGATCCGACTCGCCCTTTACGCCGATGCATTGGCTGATGACCTCGGTCTTGTTCCAGGCCACCGGTCGCACGATGCGTAGCTGGGAGCTGATCTGGTCCATGAAAAAGAGGCTCGGATAAATGTTCAGGTTGCGGAGGCGATGCATCATCCACTCGGCTTTCTGCTGGCCGTGAGCCTCGACGAGGCGTGGCATCACGCTTGCATAGCCCGGGCGCACGTTGGGGTTTGGCATGTCGCTGAACAACACGCTGTGGCCGTTCTTGAACGCGAACCAGCCGTCGTCGGTCTGGGCATCGCCCGCGCCGAGCTTGCTGTAATCAAGCGTGCCGCTCGCCGCTTTACCATTTTGCGCATTCGTTTCCTGGCGGTGCTGAACTGTGGCGACGTAGTTGTAGTGCACCGTGCTCACGTGGTAGCCGTCCAGGCCGTTCTCGTTCTGCAGCTTCCAGTTGCCTTCGTACGTGTAGGTGGACTTGCCCGGCAGCACTTCGAGCTCACCCGTAGGCGATTGCGCCACCATCATGTCGAAGAAGATGCGCGCATCGCCAAGATAATCCGCGAGTGCGTTGGTCGCTTCGACGTCGAGGCTGATGAACACAAAACCCTTGTAGCTTGCGATGCGCGCTTTCTTCAGGCCGCGCGTGGACTTGTCGAAGTCCTCACAGTACTCGCCGGGAGCCTTCACCTTGACGAGGCGTCCATCGCTCTTGTAGCACCACGCGTGGAATGGGCACGTGAAGGTGGACTGATTGCCCTTGCTCATGCGCGTGAGCGTCGCGCCGCGATGCTGGCAAGCGTTGATCATCGCGTTGAGCTGACCACTGGCGTCGCGCGAAATGATCATCGGCTGACGACCCGCACGCATCGTCATGAAGTCGTGCGGCTTCGGAATCTCGCTTTCGTGGCAGGCGTAGATCCAGTTCTTCTCGAAGATGAACTCCATCTCGAGGTCGAACAATTGCGGCTCTGTGAACATTTCGCGCGCAATGCGATAAATACCCTCTGCCGGGCGGAAGTCGAGGCATCCGCTAATGAATTCCTGCCATTGAGACGTATTTTTTTCCGCGCTCATGATGGGTTCTCCTCCTGTCGTTCGGCGGTCTTGCGACCAGGTCTCGGATGAGCAGGATTGAATACCCACAGCGGTCCGGACGCTATCCGCCCGGTTGCCTTTCGTTATCCATTTTTTTTGCCGTTCTGCTCCGTTCCTGCCAGGCGACGCTTTGCTGCAAACTGCCGGCCGGACGTTTCGCAGTCGCACCAAAAAAGTGGATAGCGAATATCGAGTAGATGGATAGCGGTCGCACGGCCTCAGGTATCCAATGCTGCCACGACACACGAACTTCACTTCGCTTCCGCCATGACCCCAGTGACGATTGAACGCATCGAAACCCGCCTCGTCGATCTGCCGACGATCCGCCCTCACAAGCTGTCGGTTGCCACAATGCATGGACAGACCCTCATGCTGGTGAAGGTGTACTGCAGCGATGGCGTGAGCGGCATCGGTGAGGGCACCACGATCGCCGGCATGGCATACGGCCCGGAAAGCCCCGAGGCGATGAAGCTTGCGATCGATGCCTACTTCGCCCCGGCGATGATCGGCGCGGACGCCACGCGCATCCAGGCGCTGATGGCCCACCTTGGCAAGCTCATCAAGGTCAATCACTTCGCGAAGAGCGCGCTCGAAACCGCGCTGCTCGATGCGCATGGCAAGCGCCTTGGCGTGCCGGTGAGCGATTTGCTTGGTGGTCGGCGGCGCGAGCGCCTGCCGGTTGCGTGGACGCTGGCCTCCGGCGACACCGCCAGGGACATTGCTGAAGCCGAGTCGATGCTCGACGCACGCCGGCACAAGGTTTTCAAGCTGAAGATCGGCGCGAAGGAACTGAAGGCGGACATCAAACACGTCGCGGACATCAAGAAGGTGGTTGGCGACCGCGCCGCTGTGCGCGTCGACGTCAACATGGCCTGGAGCGAGACGCAGGCTGCGTGGGCCATTCCGGCGCTGGCCGACGCCGGCTGCGAACTGGTCGAGCAGCCGGTGGCGTCCGCCGTGGCGCTGTCGCGCCTGATGCGCCGATTCCCGGTCGCGTTGATGGCCGACGAGATCCTGCAGGGGCCGGAAAGCGCATTCGAGATCGCGAGGAACAATGGCGCTGATGTGTTCGCCCTCAAGATCGAACAAAGCGGCGGGCTCTTTGCCGCTCAGCGCGTGGCCGCGATCGCCGACGCGGCGGGTATCGAGCTCTATGGCGGCACGATGCTCGAAGGCGCGTTCAGCACGATTGCCTCCGCACATCTGTTCGCGAGTTTAGCCAGCCTGCAGTGGGGTACCGAACTGTTCGGGCCGCTTTTGATCACCGAAGAGATTTTGGCGAAGCCGCTCGATTACAGCGACTTCGAACTGACCGTGCCTGACGGTCCGGGTCTGGGCATCGAACTGGACGAAGCGCGGGTCAGGCGTTTCACCCGCGACGGACTCATCAAGGTCACCCGCTAGTCCCGGCAGCAAGCAAAGTTAAACCCAAGGAAATTGACGATGCTTTTCCACGTACAAATGGATGTAAATCTCCCGTCTGACCTGCCAGCGGACGTTGCTGGCGAGATCAAGGCGCGCGAGAAGGTGTATTCGCAGGCGCTGCAAAAGAGCGGCAAGTGGCGCCATATCTGGCGCCTCGTCGGCGAGTACGCCAACTACAGCATCTTCGACGTCGAGAGCAACGCCGAGCTGCACGACATCCTGACGGGTTTGCCGCTATTCCCGTACATGAAGATTTCGGTGACGCCGCTGTGTCGTCATCCGTCGTCGATTCGTGACGACGACGTTTGAGCCCGAGTAGATGTCCTGGCGGGCGAGCACGTCCCGAGTCGCTTTTTTCACGAGAACTATTTGGAGACAGTAATCATGAGCGCAAAAGTATTCGATACCGAGGAAGTGCAGGGTTTGCTGAAGGCCGCGGCCAACTTTGACGGCAAAGATGGCAACGCCCGTTTCAAGCAGATTCTCAATCGCCTGCTGGGCAATCTGTTCAAGGCTATCGATGATCTCGACATCACGCCCGACGAAGTCTGGGCCGGCGTGAACTATCTGAACAAGCTTGGCCAGGACGGCGAAGCGGCGCTGCTCGCCGCCGGTCTTGGTCTGGAGAAGTATCTCGACATTCGCATGGACGCCGCGGACAAGGCGGCAGGTCTGGACGGCGGCACGCCGCGCACGATCGAAGGTCCGCTGTACGTCGCCGGCGCGCCCGTGCGAGAGGGCATATCGAAGATCGACATCAACCCGGATGCCGATGCTGGCCCGCTCGTGATCCACGGCACGGTCACCGGCACGGACGGCAAGCCGGTGGTCGGCGCGGTGGTGGAGTGCTGGCATGCTAATTCGAAGGGCTTCTATTCGCATTTCGACCCGACCGGGGCACAGGCCGATTTCAACCTGCGCGGCGCGGTCAGAACGGATACAAACGGCAAGTACGAGTTCCGCACGCTCATGCCCGTGGGCTACGGCTGCCCAGCGCAGGGCGCGACGCAGCAGCTGCTGAACGAGATCGCCCGTCACGGCAACCGTCCTGCGCATGTGCACTTCTTTGTCACGAGCGGGTCGCACCGCAAGCTGACCACGCAGTTCAACATCGAAGGCGATCCGCTGATCTGGGACGACTTCGCCTACGCCACGCGCGAAGAGCTCATTCCGCCCGTGACCGAAAAGACAGGTGGCGCAGCGCTCGGCCTGAAGGCCGATGCCTACAAGGACATCGAGTTCAACTTCACCCTGACGCCGCTGCTGCAGGGCAAGGACAACCAGCTCGTCCATCGTCGGCGCGCTACTGCTGCGGCGTAATCGCCCACGACGGAAACAGCGCTGACGCGTTAGCAACGGTTCTGATGTGATGGACGACTCCCGCAACCCAGCGAGGGGTTTATGCCAAAGTGGAGAAGTCGTGACCTCCACGGCAAAGGAGCGTTCATCATGAACATAGCGACTGTTGGACTGGACCTGGCCAAGAGCGTGCTGCAGATTCACGCAGTGGATTTGCAAGGCCAAATCGTTGTACGCAAACAGCTCAGACGCGCGGACGTACTTCCGTATTTCGCCACGCTGCAACCGTGCGTAATCGGCATGGAAGCGTGCGCCTCTTCGCACTACTGGGGCCGCGAGCTCGCAAAGCTCGGACACACCGTTCGACTGATCGCCCCGCGGTTCGTCCGGCCTTACGTAAAGAGTAACAAGACCGACGCGGCCGACGCCGAAGCAATCTTTTTGTACCGGTCAAGACGCAAGCGCAACAGACGGTGCTGTCGCTGCATCGCGCACGTGCTGGTCTGGTAAGGTCTGATTTCGTATCAGCATGGCCCACGCCGCCCGTGCATTCTTTGCCGTGAGCACCACGGCAGCGATATTTTTGTGCCGGCGCCGACACAGTTTCATCAGCCAGGAATCAGCCATCCCGGGCTTGCTGGCTGCCATACGAATAATTGCGCGGGCGCCGTGAATCAGAAGTGTTCGTAATGCCGAATCACCGCGCTTGCTGATGCCCAGCAGACGTGGGGTACCGCCCGAAGAATGCTGACGCGGCACCCGGCCCAGCCATGCAGCAAGTTCACGACCGCTGCGAAAAGCTCGGGCGTTGCCGATCGAGGCTGCCAGGGCCGAAGCGGTAAGCGGCCCGATCCCGGGTATTGTTTCGAGAAGTTGACCGGGCGCATCCGTGCGATGGATCGCGCGGATACGACCTTCGAGCTCCGCCACCTTGCTGCCGAGTTCGCGCAAGTGCTCGACGAGCATCTGGATTAAGGCCCGGAACGGCTCAGAATGTTCATCGTTCCGAATGGAAAGAGCCGCCATGGCCCGTTGGCCAAGCAGCCGGATACCTTGTGGCAGCACGATACCGAATTCTCCGAGAAGCCCGCGGATCTGGTTGGCAAGTGCTGTGCGTGACTTGACCAGACCAGCACGTGCGCGATGCAGCGACAGCACCGTCTGTTGCGCCTGCGTCTTGACCGGTACAAAACGCATGTTCGGTCGCGTTATTGCCTCGCAGATTGCTTCGGCGTCGGCCGCGTCGGTCTTGTTACTCCTTACGTAAGGCCGGACGAACTGCGGGGCGATCAGTCGAACGGTGTGTCCGAGCTTTGCGAGCTCGCGGCCCCAGTAGTGCGAAGAGGCGCACGCTTCCATGCCGATTACGCACGGTTGCAGCGTGGCGAAATACGGAAGTACGTCCGCGCGTCTGAGCTGTTTGCGTACAACGATTTGGCCTTGCAAATCCACTGCGTGAATCTGCAGCACGCTCTTGGCCAGGTCCAGTCCAACAGTCGCTATGTTCATGATGAACGCTCCTTTGCCGTGGAGGTCACGACTTCTCCACTTTGGCATAAGCCCTTCGCTGGGTTGCGGGAGTCGTCCATCACATCAGAACCAATCCGGGTAAGGTGATCTGATCAGGTGGGTTCGGATGCGGCGTCGACATGTTTTTTGCCGGCGCAGCCGCATATCAAAGGATGCGAGGCCCGATTCATTGCCCTGTGCGTGCACGCATGCACTCTGCCACTGCATCGCGGACACAGGACGACACGAGTTCGGACGCACGCGAGTGCGCCGCGCGCGAGGGGCGGGCAATCACCAGCGGCTGGATCACGGTCAATTCACGGATTGGGCATTCGACCACGAGCGGCGAACGGGTCGCCGTCGGGCTCTGCGTAATCAATAGCGACACGCCAAGCCCGGTTGCCACCATTGCCCGCACCAGTTCGATCGAGGCCGCTCGATAGCGGACATTCGGCGATAGCCCACATTGCCAGAACGGTGCCATCAGAAAATCCCGGCTCTGAGGGAGATCGATCAGGATGAACGGCTGCGCGGCAAGATCGTGTAGCGAGATCGCGCGCCTATGTTTCGCGAGCGGAGACCCGGCCTGCACGAGCCCGTATGGCCGGAGCTCCGCAAGGCACTCGCGTTCGATATCGTCGGGCAATCCGACGTCGTACATTAGCGCGAGGTCGATCTGCCGCTTGTGCAGCCACCCGTCGAGTTGCGCGAGATCACCCTCGACGAACCGGACCGATACACGCGGATGCCGCTGCTGCACGAGTTCCAGCACCCGTGGCAAATAAACGGGCGCGATGGTGCTGAACACACCGATCTGCACGACGCCACCCGGTTCGTCGCCATCGTCATCGGTCGCGAATGCGGACGCCGACGCAAGCAACTGCCGAGCCTCGGCCAGCTTGCGCTCGCCGAAATGTGTGAGCGTCATCCGCGTGCCAGCACCGCGCGTGAACAGCGGATTATCGAACAGCGATTCGAGCTCCCGAATCGCCACCGAGATCGACGGTTGCGAAACGTTGAGCTGGAGCGCGGCGGCAGTCGTGCTGCTCGCTTCCGCGGCCGCGACGAAATAGCGGAGCAGTCTCAGGGACAGAGACATATCGAACCTATACGAAAATATTATAGCCGTTAATTTATTCCGATATTTTATCTAATTGACCCGCTCGACCAGAATCACTGCATGGGCCGACTCGGCCCGACCTTAAGGAGAAAGATGCCGTGACTGTGTCCAGGCTGCCGCTCGACGGCATACGCGTGATCGATTTTTCCCGAGTGCTCGCGGGCCCACTGTGTTCCGCGTTGCTCGCCGACCTCGGCGCTGACGTGATCAAGGTTGAGCCACCAGGTGGCGACGATTACCGTTCGATCGGCCCGTTCGCGAACGGCGAAAGCGGGCTGTTCAGCGCCATGAACCGCAACAAGCGCAGTATCGTGATCGACCTGAAAACAGCCGACGGGCAAACGCTCGCACAGTCGCTGTGTGCGAACGCTGATGTGGTCGTCGAGAACTTCCGGCCCGGCGTCGCGAATCGGCTCGGGATTGGCTACCAGACGCTGTCGGCACGCCATCCTGCGCTGGTTTACGCAAGCGTATCTGGCTTCGGGCAGACCGGCCCGGAATCGTACCGGCCGGCGTACGACATTATCCTTCAAGCAATGTGCGGTCTGATGGATGCGACAGGCGCACCGGATGGCGAGCCGACGCTGGTCGGTGACTCGGTGTCGGACGTGGTGAGCGGGATCTTCGCATCGTGGGGCGTGCTGGCGGCGCTCATCGCGCGTGACCGGACCGGCAAGGGCACCCATGTCGACGTGTCAATGTTCGACGCGACGCTGAACCTGACTGCGGCGCTCGTCGCGCGTTACGCGGCCACGGGTGTCGCGCAGCAGCGCGTCGGCAACCGCCATCCAACGTCCGCGCCGTTCGGCGCGTATCGCGCGGCGGATGGCCATTTTGTCGTCGCGGTGCTCAACAACAAGCTGTTCGCACAATTCGCGGACACGATCGGCCATCGGGCGCTGGTCGACGATCCGCGTTTCGCGACCGATACGTCGCGCTGCGCGCATGAATCCGCGTTGCGCGCATGCATCGAGCAGTGGGCTGCCACGCGCTCCGTCGCGGACGTCAACGCGACGCTGAGCGCCGCTGGCATTCCGGTCGCGCCGATTCAGAGCGTGCGGCAGGCACTCGACAGCGAGCAGGCGCGTGCGCGCGGCCTGCTCGTCGAGACGACGGCGGCCGACGGCTCGACGGCCCGGCTGCCCACGCAGCCGCTGAAGTTCTCGGCCTACCCCGACATGCGCACGACGCGCGCGCCGCAGCTCGGCGAGCACACGCGGACGGTGCTCGAGCACGTGCTCGGCCTCGACGCAGTTGCGATCGAAACGCTTGCGTCGACCGGCGTCGTGCATGAAGCCGAAGCCGTCGATGCAGCGCTGTCCCGCCATACCGTAACCCATCAGGAGATGAACGATGCTTAAACGACTGGGCGTCGACGATGCCGACCTCGAGATCGCCGATGCGATCAGCCGTTTCGCGCAGGCCGAACTCGCGCCCCATGCGGCGCAAATTGATCGCGATGAAACGTCGACGACGCGTTACGTGCCGGCGCTTGCGGAACTCGGCGTGATGGGAATGAACCTGCCGGAGCGCTGGGGCGGGATCGGTGCGTCGCCCGCCGCGATCATCCTCGCGTTGGTCGAGATAGCGAAAGTGTGCGCGGCGACGTCGTCGATGATCGGCGCACATTATCTGGCAACCGACTCGGTGCTGATCGGCGGCGACGACACTTTGCGCTCGCGCTATCTGCTCGATGCTGCGGCCGGCGCGAAGCTCGGCGCGTTCGCGCTAACTGAGCCGCAGGCCGGCTCCAACCCGGCCTGCATGACCACGCAGGCGGTACGCGACGGCGACAGCTACCGCATCCGCGGCGTCAAGCATTTCATTTCGAACGCCGACGCCGCGCAATTCATCGTCGTCTATGCGAAAACCGCGCCCGAGCTTGGTACGCGCGGGATCAGCGCGTTCGTCGTCGATCGTGATACGCCCGGCGTGTCGGTGTCGTCGGCCGAGAAGCTGATGGGCATTCACGGCGCGCCCGCGCACGAAGTTGCATTCGACTGCGTCGTGCCTGCTTCGAATCGGCTCGGCGAAGAGGGCAGTGGCTTTCGCACCGCGATGAAGGTGCTCGACAACAGCCGTCTCGACGTCGCGGCGACGAGCCTCGGGATTGCGGAAGCGGCGCTCGGCGACGCAATCGACTGGGCGAAGCAGCGCAACGTCGGCGGCGAACCACTCGCGAACAAGCAAGGATTGCAGTGGCGATTCGCCGATATGAAGACGCAGCTTGAAGCCGCATGGTTGTTGACGCTGCAGGCAGCCTCGCGGCGAAGGGCCGGAGAACCATTCACCGATATGGCATCGATGGCAAAGCTGTACGCGTCCGAGATGGTTGCGTTTGTGACCGACGCGGCGCTGCAGATCCACGGTGGCTACGGTTTCACGCGCGAAATGCGGATCGAACGCCTTGTGCGCGACGCTCGGATCCTGCGGATCTACGAAGGTTCGTCGGAGATCCAGCGCACGGTGATTGCACGCATGATGCTGACCTGACGGCGAACGAAGTCGAATAAGGAGACGAATGGTGAAGATACTGGTGGCGGTGAAAAGGGTCGCTGACGCGAACGTGAAGGTCGGCGTGAAGTCCGATCACTCGGGCGTCGATATCGCGAACGTGAAGATGTCGATGAACCCGTTCGACGAGATTGCTGTCGAGGAAGCGGTACGTCTGAAGGAAGCAGGGGGCGCGAGCGAAGTGATCGCAGTGTCGGTCGGTGTCGCGCAGGCGCAGGAGACGCTGCGCACGGCGCTCGCGATCGGCGCGGACCGCGCGATCCTCGTCGAATCGAACGACGGCGTCGAGCCGCTGGCGGTCGCGAAGATCCTGAAGGCGCTGGTCGACAAGGAGCAGCCGCAACTGGTGATCCTCGGCAAGCAGGCGATCGATGACGATTCGAACCAGACGGGCCAGATGCTGGCCGCGCTGGCAGGCCTGCCACAAGCGACGTTCGTGTCGAAGGTGACGATCGCCGACGATGGTGGGCAGAAACGGGCGACGGTCGCGCGTGAAGTGGATGGTGGCGCGCAAACGCTGTCGCTGACGCTGCCGGCGGTAGTGACGACGGACCTGCGACTGAACGAGCCCCGCTACGTGACGCTGCCGAACATCATGAAGGCGAAGAAGAAGCCGCTCGAAACCGTGAAGCCGGAAGACCTGAGCGTCAACATCGCGCCGCGTCTGAAGACGCTGAAGGTGGTCGAGCCGCCGAAGCGCGCGGCGGGCGTGAAGGTGGCGGACGTGAAGACTCTGGTCGAGAAGCTGAAGACCGAAGCCAAGGTGCTGTAAGGGGAGCGGAAAGAAATGACGATTCTGGTTATTGCGGAACACGACAATGTGTCGATCAAGGCCGCGACGCTGAACACGGTGGCGGCGGCGCAAAAGATTGGCGGTGACATTCATGTGCTGGTCGCGGGCCACAACGCGCAAGGCGCGACCGATGCGGCGACAAAGATCGCGGGCGTGAGCAAGGTGCTGGTGGCCGACGCGCCGCAGCTCGAAGCGGGCCTGGCGGAAAACATCGAAGCGACCACGCTGAATATCGCCAAGGAATACTCGCATATCCTCACGCCGGCCACGGCCTACGGAAAGAACATCGCGCCGCGCATCGCGGCGAAGCTGGACGTCGCACAAATCTCGGACATCACGGCGGTCGATTCGGCCGACATATTTGAGCGCCCGATCTACGCGGGCAACGCGATCGCGACGGTGCAGTCGAGCGACCCAATCAAGGTGATCACGGTGCGCGCGACGGGCTTCGATCCGGTCGCGGCCGTTGGTGGCAGCGCATCAGTCGAGAAGATCGAGGCAGCGGCAGACGTTGGCAAGTCGCAGTTCGTGAGCCGTGAAGTGACGAAGCTGGACCGTCCGGAACTCACCAGCGCGAAGATCATCGTCTCGGGCGGCCGCGGTCTGGGCAGCGGCGAGAACTTCGCGTTGGTGCTGGAGCCGCTGGCCGACAAGCTTCAGGCCGCACTCGGCGCATCGCGCGCGGCCGTCGACGCGGGCTTCGTGCCGAACGACTATCAGGTTGGCCAGACCGGCAAGATCGTCGCGCCGCAGCTTTACATCGCGGTCGGCATCTCGGGTGCGATCCAGCATCTGGCTGGCATGAAGGATTCGAAAGTGATCGTCGCGATCAACAAGGATCCGGAAGCGCCGATCTTCAGCGTCGCCGATTACGGTCTCGTCGGCGACCTGCACGAAATCGTCCCAGCCATCACCGCGGCGGTCTGATTCCCACCACCAGTCAGCAGGATCCCCCGATCTTGCGCGTGCCGACGTGCCCGCGCTTGCCGCCGGCACGCCAAGAGGACCGCGCAACCCCGAATGCAGCTTTCCACCGGTCAGGAGCCGAGCATGGAACGAACCGCTTCACCCGCCGCAAACGCCACGCTGATCGAGCGCCGCTCGATCGACTACATTCCCGACGCCGAGCGCCACGGCAGCCTGTTCAGTCAATTCACCCTGTGGTTCGGCGCGAACCTGCAGGTCACGGCGGTCGTCGTCGGCGCGCTCGCGGTGGTGCTCGGCGGCGACGTGTTCTGGTCGCTGATCGGTCTGCTCGCCGGCCAGGTGATCGGCGGCGCGGTGATGGCGCTGCACGGCGCGCAAGGGCCGCAGCTCGGGCTGCCGCAGATGATCTCGAGCCGCGTGCAGTTCGGCGTGTACGGCGCGGTCGTGCCGCTCGCGCTCGTCTGCGTGATGTATGTCGGCTTTTCCGCAGGCGGCACGGTGCTCGCCGGGCAGGCGATTGCCGAGCTGCTGCACGTCGATCGCACGGTGGCGATCCTCCTATTCGCCGCGCTCGTGGTCCTGCTAACCGGCCTCGGCTACCGGACGATTCACGCAATGGGCCGCGTGTCGAGCATCGTCGGCACGCTCGCATTCCTGTACCTGTTCGCGAGCCTGCTGCACGGCCACGCCCTCGGCGCGCTGCTCGCGATTCGCCATTTCACGCTCGCGTCGTTCCTGCTCGCCGTGTCGCTATCGGCGTCCTGGCAGATCGCATACGGGCCCTACGTCGCCGACTATTCGCGCTACCTGCCGAAATCGACTTCGGCACCGAAGACGTTCTTCGCCGTGTTTTCCGGCACCGTGATCGGCGCGCAGGTCGCGATGACCTTCGGCGTGCTGGCCGCCGCGCTTGCCGGCGACCGCTTTTCGGGACACGAAGTCGCGTTCATCGTCGGGCTCGGCGCGACCGGCGCGATCGCCGCCGTGCTGTACTTCGCAATCGCGCTGGGCAAGCTGACGATCACCACGCTCAACGCATACGGCAGCGTGATGTCGGTAGCGGCGATCCTCACCGGATTCGGCGGCAAGCGCGAGATCTCGCCGCGCACGCGCATCGCGTTCGTGCTGCTCACCGTCGCCGCATCAAGCGGGCTCGCGCTCGCCGGGCAGCACTCGTTCCTGAAGGCGTTCTCGTCATTCCTGCTGTTCCTGCTCGTGTTCTTTACGCCGTGGAGCGCGATCAATCTCGTCGACTACTACTGGGTCACGCGCGAACGCTTCGACGTTCCAGCGCTTTTTGAGCCGGACGGCCGTTATGGCCGCTGGAATGTCGCAGGGCTCATCGTTTACGCGATCGGCGTGCTCGTGCAGATGCCGTTCGTTGCGACGGGGTTCTATACAGGACCATGGGTCGATGCGCTGGGTGGAGTGGACGTGTCGTGGATTATTGGCGTTCTCGTGCCTGGCATTCTCTACTACGTGGTGACAGAACTTAAGCGTTCAAACGCGCCAGATTTCATGACTCTGCCTGATTACTCGAGCGAGGGGGATTGAGCGGTCATTTAAGCAGTCTCGGATGTTTTCAGGTGGAAGACGTCGATTTTTCGAGAGCTAATCAAATTTATTATCGTTATGAATACAATGAAACACTTTACGCTCGGTTTGGCTTTGGCCTGTATCGCGGTTTGTGCCCACGCCAAAAATTGGTCGACGATCCGTTTCGGAGTAGACGCGAGCTACGCGCCGTTCGAGTCGAAAGCGCCAGACGGCCAGTTGGTCGGTTTCGACATCGACTTGGGTAACGAGATTTGTGCTCGCCTGAAAGCGAAGTGTGTTTGGGTCGAAAACGACTTTGACGCGATGATCCCGGCGCTGAAGGCAAAGAAGTTCGACGGTGTACTGTCTTCGATGGTAATGACGGAAAAGCGTGCAGAACAGATCGCATTCTCTAACAAGGTATTCAACACGCCGACAAGACTCGTCGCGAAAAATGGTTCGTCGGTGCTTCCGACTGTCGAAGCGCTTAAGGGGAAAACAGTCGGCGTTGAACAGGGCACGATTCACGAGGCCTACGCGAGAACATGCTGGGCGCCTAAGGGAGTGAAGGTAGTCTCGTACCAGAATCAGGATGGCGTGTACTCGGATCTTGTTTCGGGTCGTCTCGACGCCGCGCTGCAAGATGCGGTTCAGGCCGATCTCGGCTTCCTTAAAACTCCGCGAGGTGCGGGCTTTCAGTTTGCAGGCGGTGATATCGTCGATCGACAGATACTTGGCAACGGCTCGGGAATCGGGTTGCGCAAGGAAGATATAGATCTGAAGACAGAGATCAACCAAGCCATTGCCGATATCATAAAAGACGGAACATATAAACGGATTGAGAAAAAGTACTTCACGTTCGATGTATATGGAGACTGATTGGTGTAGATGTATGACCGGATGCATCATAAGTCAACTCGCAACATTGCGACTGCCAGACGTTGTGCTTTGCCTCGCTGAGTATGCGGTGCGCCAGGATGCGGCGGCCCCTCACTGCCAAGCTGCTTTTGCGGGACCGTGTTGTGCCGTTGTGGCTGGAATAGGGGCGCGTGGTGCGGCCCCACGTATCTGAGGACACGAGGACTCTCTTAAAATAAGGGATAGTCTTGTGGGCTGTGGTGCAAATTACGGGCGCGCGCGAAAAATGGCGTGTTCACCATTGCATCATCTTGCTGAAATAACTGCGCTCCAAACAGTGGGCGCAGTGAATGAAATGAACGGCCCCCGCCCATCGGTATGGCAAACAGCGGGTAGAGTTCTTGCAATCCGACGGCATCGCAATTTGAAAACTGGAAGATCATAAGGGTCTTCTCAGGCGACTACGGGGCGCTGTCACGTTAAAGCGTTTGCGACGCAATAGCGGAGAGGACGCGCATTCGCTCAGAAAGCGGACGGATCTCGGGTGATCCCAGTGAAGCGATGCCAGGCGTCGAAGCGTGCGGCGAGTTGTTGGCGATAGAGCGAGGCGCGCAGTAGATGTCGCTTGAGCGCGAAGTGCTGCCGGATCGGACCGAGGCTCGAAAGGAAAGCCTGCGTGCGCTCACGATCGCGGAAGCCACGCATGCGTCGCTCGCGTTCGCGCGTCGGTTGATGACTGTTTTCGGCCCTGTTGTTCAGCCGCGCACTGGCTTTGACGAATGCGTGCCTGACGTGGGCGAGCTCGGGAATCTCGGCTTTCGCCGCCGCATAGCTGCGCAGTTGGTCGGTCACGATCTTGCGCGGTGCTTCAGCACACGAGGCAAGCACCCGCTTGAAAAATCGTTTGGCTGCAGCCTTGTCACGGCGCTTCTGTAACAGGATATCGAGCTCGGCGCCGTGCTGATCGACGGCGCGCCACAACAGGTAAGGCTCGCCGCGCAACGTCACAAATACTTCGTCAAGGTGCCAGGTCGTGCCGGGCTTGCGACGAGCCGCCTTGACACGGTGCGCGAAGCACGCGCCGAATTTAGCGCACCGACGTCGGACCGTTTCGTAACTGACAACAACCCCGCGCTCGAACAACAGTTCTTCGATATCACGCAGGCTGAGTTGAAACCTGAAATACCAGCGCACCGCGCAGCTGATGACCGCCACCGGAAAGCGATGACCGTGGTAGAGCGATTTTGCATTCTTCATCACGCGATCTTACCCGCCCATCTCAGCAACGTGACAGTGCCGCCGGACGGCAAAAAGATGGCGAACACCTGGGACGATGCGGCGCGGCCGTTTCCTGTGACAGAGGATCGCGGCAGTCACGAAAAGGTTCAGGTGGGAACGACGGCCGTGGGCAGCTTCGCGCCGAACGGCTATGGCCTCTACGACATGGCCGGTAACGTCTGGCAATGGGTCGCCGACTGGTACCGCGCGGACGCGTTCCAGATCGAGGCCGCTTCCGCAAGCGTCGTGAGCAATCCTCAGGGGCCGGGATCGAGCTTCGATCCGGAGAACGGGGCCACTGCCTATGCGCCCGAACGCGTGACGCGCGGCGGCTCGTTCCTGTGCAGCGAGACCTACTGCATCAGCTATCGAACCAGCGCACGCCGCGGCACGGACCCGATGAATGGCATGTCGCATCTTGGCTTCCGGCTTGCAATGGACGAAGGCGAGTGGGAACGCGAATCCCGCCATTGAGGCGACGCTTCGTGCAGGGGATGCCGGGCGGGAAGGAAGCCGCCCGCGCCTGCGCAGTTCGATTCGCCGGCCTCCCTTCGCTTGCGTCGCTGCATTCTCGAATGCAGCGGTGCATCAGGTAAAACGCGACCGCTTTCGTGTATCGGATTCAGGCGGTTATCGCGGTAAAACTGCTCGACGTTGTATTCGCAAGTGTAGCCATAGCTGCCATGCACCTGAATCGCGAGGTTAGACGAGCATCTCGAATTGGACGTTGAGCGGCCTCGTCGAACAACGTCGTCAACAAAGTGATGAAGGGCCGTTGTACTGCCGGAAGCGGCCTGACGACAGGTCGCCTGGGCAACAAGCGTTTTCGGAACCACGACGGCCATTCGCGCCGGCTTCTAGCCGTTGCGGGGGCGCCCCATCCCAAAACGGGAGGGGCGTCGCCACATTCCCAGCTGTAAAGTCGTCAATCGGACCCACTGGGCCACGATATTGAAGAAAATATAGGAGGAGGCATGAAGTCGAAGGTTCGCTTGCTGCGCCATTTCAGGCTTGCGTTCGCGGTAGCCGTCGCAATGGTCGGGCTGCCGGCCGTGGCACAGACAGCCGCTGGATCAGGCGGCATACCGGTGACAGTAGACAATTTCGCGCGTGCCGAAACCGACATGTACTTTTCGGCGCTCGCGAACCACGGCGGCTTTGGTAAGCTCCTGCACTATCGCGCCTTGATGCCGGTCGAGCGGCAGGCCGTGATACGGCCGAACCGCGATACCCTCTATTCCGCCGGCGTCTTCGATCTCGATGCTGGCGCTGTAACCATCACATTGCCGGACGCGGGCAAGCGCCTTCGCTCGATTGTCGCCATTAACGAAGATGAGAATGTTCCGCTGGTGGCGTACGGGAACGGGCCTTACACGTTCACGCGCAAGGCGGTCGGCACGCGCTACTTGCTGATCGGCATACGAACGCTCGCCGATGTCCGCGACCCTGCCGACATGCAGGCTGCCCATGCACTGCAGGACGGTATCAAGTGGCACCAGGCGGCGCAGGGTAGCTTCAAGGTGCCGGACTGGGACCGGGCCTCGCAGCAGCGCCTGCATGACGCGCTCCTCACGTTGGGAGCCTCACTCGGCGATCTGAATGGCGCGTTTGGCATGCCTGGCACGATCTCGCCCGTACGGCATCTGATAGGCGCAGCCATGGCCTGGGGCGGTAACCCGGAAAAGGACGCGGTCTACCTCAACGTCGTACCCTCGCGCAACGACGGCAACACGGTTTATCGGCTGAAAGTTGCGAATGTGCCAGTGAAGGGTTTCTGGTCGATCAGCGTCTATAACGAGAAGGGCTTTTTTGAGCCGAACGCACAGGGTTCGTACACGGTCAGCAGCCTTCTCGCGAAAAAGGACGCTGACGGCGCTGTGACGGTGCAATTTGGCGGTTGCGACGGGAGCGTGCCCAACTGTTTAGTCACGCCTCCCAACTGGAACTACATGGTTCGCCTGTACTGGCCGAACGCAGAGATATTGAGCGGCCGCTGGAAGTTCCCTGAAGCGCATGAGGTCGTTCAGCCAGCGCAGTAAAGAAACTCCCGTTTTTGTGACTGAACGACTCCTCTCAGATAGGGAGTCGTCACGCCAATGTCCGGGGTTGCGCGACTTCGAACGTTTCGTTGTGTCGGGTTGCCAGCTCAAACACGGCCATAATCGGAAGGCTAACAGGAGAATCATTCACCCATCCGAAAAGGAAGGGGCGGCCAGCCGCGTGCGGTTATAGTCTCCCAGACGAACCGTCCTGATCTGGCATCAAGGGAACTCTGGGAGAAACCGTGAAGCTGCGCCAACTGCATATCGCAATTCTGTCGGCCATGGCATGCGCCGCTCTGCCGTCCGCCGCACAGCCCGAACCGGCAGAGCCGCAGGCCATTCCTGTTACGGTCGACAATTTCGTCCGTGCCGAAACCGACCACTACTTCAACAACTCCGTAACCAGCGGGGGATTCGGGAGCTGGCATCATATTCGCGAACTTCTCCCGATTGATCACCAGTCTGTCATCCGGGGCAATCGCGATACGCTGTATTCGACGCGCGTCTTCGATCTCGACGCGGGACCCGTCACCATTACGCTGCCGGATGCAGGACAGCGTTTCATGTCGCTACAGATCATTAGCGAGGATCACTACACGACGACCGAATACGGCGCGGGGCCACATACGATCGACAAGGGGAAAATCGGTACGCGTTACGTGCTCGCCGGCGTTCGTACCTTTGTCAATCCAAACGATCCGGGCGATCTCGGCCGCGTTCACGCGCTGCAGGACGCAATCAAGGTCTCGCAACCGGGTGGCCCAGGCAAGTTCGAGATCCCGAACTGGGACAAGAAAAGCCAGGCCAAGGTCCGGGATGCGCTTCTGGTTCTCGCGAGCACGGTCACCGATACCCGGCGCGCCTTCGGTACCAAAGAGGAAGTCGACCCGGTTCAATATCTGATCGGTGCCGCTTCGGCGTGGGGGGCAAATGCACCACAGGATGCCGTCTATTTCAACGTCGTTCCGGCCAGAAATGACGGAAACACCAGTTACACCCTGAAGGTAAAGGACGTTCCTGTCGACGGGTTCTGGTCGATCAGTGTCTACAACGCCGAAGGCTATTACGAGAAGAATCGCTACAACGCCTACACGCTCAACAACATCACGGCCCGAAAAGATGGGCAAGGGGCGGTCACAATCCGCTTCGGCGGCTGCGACGGCCGCATTCCGAACTGCCTGCCGATTACACCCGGCTGGAACTACATGATTCGCCTGTATCGGCCGCGTGCCGAGGTACTGGATGGCGGCTGGAAATTCCCCGAAGCGGAGGTCGTCGACGAAGCCGCTTCCCGTCAAACGGGCATGACCGCTACACCGGCGGCCCAGAACCGCTAGCCCGCTAGCGGGAAGGTTCACGCTCCGGGCAGCCAGGCAGCCGGATGAACCGTCTGGCTGCCTGCCCTTGTCGCTGGCCTCTTTCCGGATCCCTCATGCAGCGCGGCGCCGCCAGCGGGCAAAAAAACGAACGCTCCCACACCTCCACACCATGCGCACCGTACCGCAACTCTTCGACCTCAAGGGCAGGACCGCCCTCATTACCGGCGGCTCGCGGGGGCTCGGCCTGCAGATCGCCGAGGCGCTCGGCGAACAAGGCGCCCGCGTCATGCTATCGGCACGCAAGGCCAGTGAACTCGAGGAGGCCACAGCGCATCTGCGCTCGCGTGGCATCGCGGCCGACTGGATTGCGGCGGACGGCGCACGCGAGGAGGACATTGCGCGCCTTGCCGACGACACGCTTGCCGCCCTCGGTCATGTCGACATCCTCGTGAACAACGCGGGAGCGACCTGGGGCGCGCCCGCGGAGGACTATCCGATCGACGCGTGGGACAAGGTGATGAGTCTGAATATCCGCGGCCTGTTCCTGCTCACGCAGCACGTGGGCAAGATATCGATGATTCCCCGCCGGCACGGCCGCGTCATCAATGTGGCGTCCATCGCGGGACTGTCCGGCAATGCGCCGGGCACGATGGAGACGATCGCCTACAACACGTCCAAAGGCGCCGTCGTCAACTTCACGCGCACGCTGGCGGGCGAATGGGGAAAGTACGGGATCACGGTGAACGCACTCGCGCCCGGCTTTTTCCCGTCGAAAATGACGCAGGGTTCGCTCGAACGCATTGGGGTTGAGAACATGTGTGTCGGTGTGCCGCTCAATCGGCTGGGCGACGACGAAGACCTCAAGGGCGCGACCGCGCTCTTCGCAAGCGATGCCGGCAAGCACATCACCGGGCAGATCCTTGCTGTAGACGGCGGGGTCAGCGCTGTGTGAGGTCACGGTCGCTTATATTCCCACAACGGCCCCGGAGTCACGCCGGTCGCACCACAACGCCCCGACGAACAAGGAGTGCAGCGATGAAAAAGGAAATTCTCGTCTCACTGGCGCTGGCCTGCCATGCCATGCTGGCCAGCGCCGAAACGCAACCGGTTCAGGATCGGGTCGTAGTCAGCCGCGCCGCGCAAGCCGTCGTCTGGGGCATGCCGGCCGTCAACACCGACCTGATGCTGCAGGCCGCCATCAAGGCAGGCGCCGGGGAAAACGAAATCGTCTATTGGTCGCGCCCGGTGGACTGGCACAACCAGACCCTAACGCCCAATCCGGACGCGATTTACCTGATGCCTTTCTTCGATACGAAGCAAGGCCCGATCGTGCTGGAGGTCCCCCCGGCCGGCCGGGACGGCTCGATCACCGGCAATATCGACGATCTCTGGCAGATGCCGCTCGAGGATGCCGGCCCATCCGGGGCGGACAAGGGTGCGGGCGGCAAGTACCTGATACTGCCTCCCGCCTGGCGCGGCCGCATTCCACCGGGCTACATCGTACTTCGCTCGCCGACCTACAGTGGCTACGCGTTGATCCGCTCCACCCTGAGCAGTCACAGCGACGCCGACGTTGCGAAAGCGGTCGCCTACGGCAAGCGGCTCAAGCTGTATGCACTCGCGAATGCGGCGAAGCCGCCGCCGACCCGCTATGTCGATGCCGTGGACGTCCTGTTCGATTCGACCATTCCCTACGACATCCGCTATTTCCAGTCTCTCGACCGTATCGTTCAGAACGAACCGTGGCTCGAACGGGACAAGGTCATGATCGACCAGCTCAAGTCCATTGGCATCGAAAAGGGGAAGCCGTTCGCACCCGATGACAAGCGCGTTGCCATGCTCGACGAGGGGGCGCGCGATGCGCACGAATGGATCGAGTATCAATCGGAGCGGGTCTACGCACCTTACTTCTCCAACACGCATTGGGCCGTTCCCGCGGCATCCGAACTGGTGCAGGACGCGTCGAAGGGCTATACGGAACCCGATATCTATCCCGTCGATGCTCGCGCGATCGTCTATTCGATGGGCTATGTCGGCATCAAGCGCCTCGGCGCGGGCCAGTTCTATCTGATGTCGTGGCAGGACAAGGACGGTGAGCGTCTCGATGGTGGGCAACGCTATCGGTTGACGGTACCGCCCGACGCGCCGATGCGCCAGTATTGGTCGGTGACGGCATACAGCCGCGTCACGCATGCGCTGATCAAAGACGTGCCGCGCGCGAGCCGTTCGTCGCAGGTGCAGGACATGGAGAAAAATCCTGATGGGTCGGTGGATATCTACTTTGGACCGGAACCGCCTGCTGGCCACAAGAGGAACTGGGTACCGACGAAGAGCGGAGAGAACTTCGAACTACTGTTCCGCTTATACGGCCCCACGAAGCCTCTCTTCGACAAGACCTGGGTTCTGCCGGACCTCGTGAAGATCAGTGCCCAATGAGTGCACGAACCCAGAAGTCGGTGATGGGCAGATGCCAATTGTGATCACGTCCACCTGCAAACGACACCGCGCGTCCAAAAGGGAGGGGGACCCGGGCCTCCCACGCGGCTAGACTTCCTAACGAACTTTCCTGTTCAGGGACATCAGGGAAAATCCGGGGAGGAGCCGTGAACATGCATTCCCGCTTGCCGCACGTTGCGTTGGCCGTGATCGTCGCAATCACGTCGCTGCGGCTGGCTGCCCAGACCGAACCGGTTGCGCCGCACGGCATGCCCGTCACGGTCGATAGTTTCGTCCGGGCGGAGTCCGACATGTACTTCTCCGCGCTGGCGCGCCAGGGCGCATTCGGCAAATTCGTCCATTACCGTGAGCTCATGCCGATCGACAAGCAGGCCGTCGTGCGAGCAAACCGCGACACCCTGTATTCGGTGGGGGTTTTCGATCTCGACGCCGGCCCGGTGACCGTGTCGCTACCGGACGCGGGCGGACGTTTCCGCTCGATCGCGGCCATCAGCGAGGACGAATACGTGCCGTTTGTCGCCTACGGCAACGGCCCTTATACCTTTACGCGCAAAGAGGTCGGCACGCGTTACGTCGTGATCGGCGTCCGCACCCTAGCCAATACGGCGGATCCCGCCGACATGCAGGCGGCGCACGAGTTGCAGGACGGTATGACCTGGCGGCAGGTGTCGCCCGGCCGCTTCGAGGCGCCGGATTGGGACAGGGTCAGCCAGAAGCGCATACGCGACGCACTGAACGCGCTGGGTGAAACGCTGCCCGACCTCAACGGCGCGTTCGGCACGCAAGCTACGGTTTCGCCCGTCCGACACCTGATCGGTGCAGCCATCGCGATGGGCGGCAACCCGGAAAAGGACGCGATCTATCTCAACGTCACGCCGCCCCGCAACGACGGTCACACGGTGTATCGGCTGAAGGTGGCGAACGTTCCGGTGGACGGCTTCTGGTCGATCAGCGTGTACAACGGGAAGGGCTATTTCGAGCCCAACGCACCCGGGGCATACACGATCAACAATGTGGTGGCGAAGAAGGAAGCCGACGGCACGGTCTCCATTCAGTTCGGCGGCTGCGAAGGCGGCGTGCCGAACTGCCTGCCGGTCACGCCCGGCTGGAACTACATGGTGCGCCTGTATCGTCCGCGTGCCGAAGTACTCGACGGCCGCTGGACGTTTCCGGAGGCTCGTGCGGTTGGCGAGGCCGCCCAGCGACCCGGTGCCTGAACCGAAGCCGGCTTTCCCGCTTTTTTCCCCGTCTCATTCCGAGGGTTTCATGTTTTCCTGGTCCATATTCAAGCGATGGCAGCTTTCCAGTCTGATCGTGGCGGCGGTTGCCGGTTGTGTTCAGACCGTCGTCGCGCAGGAAGCGGCAGCACCGGGATCGGCCATCGCCGCCGCTCCGGCTTCGACTGACGCCTTGCGCAACGCTGCCTTCGATGCCGCTGTCTGGGGCATGCCGATCGTCAGCTTCGACGCCATGCGCGAGGCATTCTTCCGCGATGCGCGCGCTCGCTATGGCGACGTCGTTTATTGGAGCCGCCCCGCGGACTGGAAAAACCAGACGGCCACGCCCAATTCCACGGCGCTTTACGTCTACTTCAACTACAACCTGAAGGACGGTCCGGTGGTCGTGGATATTCCCCCGGAGAACCATGTCGCCGTGTTCGGCAGCCTGCTGGACGCATGGCAGGTGCCGCTGGCGGACGTGGGGCGCGAGGGTTCAGACGCGGGGAAGGGCGGCAAATATGTGTTGCTGCCGCCTGGGTTCAGCGGCGACGCGCCGGCCGGGTACATTCCCCTGCATTCGCGGACCAACAACGGTTACTCGCTTATCCGTGTAACGCCGAAGACACTGTCGCCGGAAGATCTCGACAGGGCCGGCGCATGGATCCGGACGCTTCGCGTGGCGCCATTGCGTGACGCATCCGGAGGCGCCCCGCAACGCTTCATCAGAATGGATGGCAAGCTGTTCGACGGCATCGTCCGCTTCGACGACACCTACTTCGCGCGTCTCGCGCGCATGGTGAGCGAGGAGTCGCCTTTACCCGGCGATGCCGATGTCTACCTTCGTCTGCGCGAACTTGGCATCGAGCCGGGCAAGCCCTTTGCGCCGGACCAGCCCCTGCGCGCCGTGCTGCGCGACGCTGCGCAGGGGGCGTACGGCAGCTTTCGCCAAAATCTGCTGGCCGAGCAGCAGGCCTGGTGGCCCGGCTCGCAGTGGGGCAGCAGTACGGCGGTCCGGATGGGCGTCAAGACACACTTCACGTTCGGCGAGGGGCGGCAACTCGACGGGAGCATGCGTGGCGCGGTCTACTTCCTTGGCTATGCGCCGCCGCTCAAGCTCGGCAAGGCGACTTTCTACCTGACGAGTTGGCGCGACGATCACGGCCAGGTGTATGACGGATCTCGCCACTATCGTTTGCACGTGCCGCCGAACGTGCCTGCGCACGAATTCTGGGCTGTCGATGTCTACGACAGCGAGACATGCGCCTTCATCCGCAAGGCGCCGCGCGTGGGCGTGGACTCGTACGACAAGGCGCTTCGGCGCAATGCGGACGGCTCGGTCGATATCGACTTCGGGCCGCGACCGCCCTCAGGCAAGGCCGCGAACTGGATCTACACGGCCCCGGGCAGACCGTGGTTCGCGGCCTTCCGCTTTTATGGACCGGAACCCGCGGTGTTCGACAAGTCGTGGACGCTGCCCGACATCTTGCAGCAGGAGATCCAGGGCGACGGATAGCCGTCGTGAATGCAGCGTGACGTGCCGTCGCTGTGGCCCGCGATCGAGGTGTGTGGCCAGCCAATTGAATCGCTGTTGTTGAAATCACCAAAAGAGACCATCGAATCCCGACACAGAGAACGCAATGTCGAATGCGTCACCGGGGGCGCTGTCACGTTAAAGCGTTTGCGACGCAATAGCGGAGAGGACGCGCATTCGCTCAGAAAGCGGACGGATCTCGGGTGATCCCAGTGAAGCGATGCCAGGCGTCGAAGCGCGCGGCGAGTTGTTTGCGATAGAGCGAGGCGCGCAGTAGATGTCGCTTGAGCGCGAAGTGCTGCCGGATCGGACCGAGGCTCGAAAGGAAAGCCTGCGTGCGCTCAGGATCG
>NZ_CADIKL010000068.1 GCF_902859945.1 Paraburkholderia caffeinitolerans
GCTGCCGGATTCTGGTGACGCTGCTGCACGAAATGCAGCGCCGTGACGCGAAGCGTGGCCTGGCCTCGCTGTGCATCGGCGGCGGCATGGGCGTGGCGCTTGCGCTCGAGCGTGCTTGAGATCGATTGAGCAGAACCCGCATGCCCGATCAGCCGATCGGGCCGCACTGAAGTCAAACGGTTTGCCTGCACGGCACGAGATGTGCGCTGGCCGGCAAACCGGACAAGTTTCGCGCAACATTAGATGGACACAATAACCCGCGCGAACCTGCCCGAGTGGTCTTCGCCTCTCGTGCGAGGATGCCGGGCATGCAAGAAGTGGCGTATCAACAACGGCACGCCACGTGAATCACTGTAATTTTCTCTCGCGGATAGAAAGGATGACTAAGCGTATTGCATTGGTAACTGGTGGCATGGGCGGTCTCGGTGAGGCTATTAGCGTACGTTTGTACGACGCAGGCTATAAGGTCGTCGTCACGCACTCGCCGGACAACGCTGGCGCAAAGGACTGGCTGGCCAGAATGCAGGAGACGGGCCGCGAATTCCACGCGTATTCCATCGACGTTGCCGATTACGATTCGTGCCAGCGCGGCGCGCTGAAGATCAAGAACGAAGTCGGCCCCGTCGACATTCTGATCAACAATGCGGGCATCACGCGCGACGTGACGTTCAAGAAGATGGACAAGGTCAATTGGGATATGGTCCTGCGCACCAATCTGGACTCCATCTTCAATATCTCGAAGCCGCTGTGCGACAGCATGGTCGAGCACGGCTGGGGCCGCATTATCAATATTTCGTCGGTGAACGGTTCCAAGGGCGCCGTGGGCCAGACGAACTATGCAGCGGCGAAGGCCGGCATGCACGGCTTCACGAAATCGCTCGCACTGGAAGTCGCCCGCAAGGGCGTGACGGTGAACACGATTTCGCCGGGCTATCTTGCAACCAAGATGGTCACCGCCATTCCGCAGGAGATTCTCGATACGAAGATCATCCCGCAGATTCCGATGGGCCGTCTCGGCAGCCCCAATGAAGTTGCCGCGCTCGTGCTGTTCCTCTGCTCGGACGACGCCAGCTTCGTGACTGGCGCGAATATCCCCATCAACGGCGGCCAGCACATGCAGTAACGCTGTACTCGTTTTGCTTCGCCGCAAGCTGCGCCGGCCGTCCTGGCCGGCGTCGTTTGCGGCGTGCATCTCGCGGCGGGCGACCGCCGCGCGAAGGCCCACGCAGCCTCGCGTTTGCGGCCGAATTCCCCCCGCAGCACACCCATTCCCCGCGCGACGAGAATCGCGCCGCCCCATCCCGTAGCGCCCCATCCGAATCACTGAAACACGATCCTCAATGGCGCGTCGTTCGGCTCCGGCTATTACACGTGCAGCGCGGTGGCGCGGTCCAACATTCCCGCCAACAAGAGCGGCGAGATGAAATACGTCTAACTGGCCGCCCGCGCTTCCAGAAATAACGTGTAATCATTGTTGCGCGCGAAGGCGATCGCAAGCACTTGAAATTGGCTAAAGGCGCCGCATGTCATTTCGCCAGTCCACAGCGTCTCGCTAGAAACTCGCATTTTTTCGAAATCCGTATCGCGAGCCTCAAATCAGTTGTAGGCGGACCGGCTTGCGACTATTGTGCAAGTAGATATCGTCAAATGAAAGAATTTGGAGGAATCCGATATCGAAATTGCCGTGGATTGAATCTGCGAATGGTCACGCCAATGGCAGTCAATTTGCATGCATTGCCGCTTTGCCGTCATAATTGGGTATGCCATGACGGCATTGCCTATATGGGCGAATGCGTGGTCCAAGCCAAACTTCGACATGCAAACGAAGTTCAAACAGTCGCTTGGGGGTGAATTCCTGACAGGGAGAATGAGTATGGTTACGTTGGACGCAATCAAGCTGAAGATTGCAAAGCTTGAGAAACAGGCGGTGGCGATTGCCGAAAAGCAATCGTCCGTCGGGCTCACGAGAATTCGCGATCTGATGCAAAAGCACGGTTTGAGCGTTGCCGATATCGAGCGCTTCGTTGGCAAAAGACGCGGCCGCAAGCCGGGCGTCAAGGCCGCGAATGGCGCTGCGAAAGCGCCGCATCCCAATGCACATCCGGTCGCGCCGAAATACGCCGATCCGAAAACCGGCGCAACCTGGACCGGGCGCGGGCGTGCACCGGCCTGGATTCGCGACGTCAAGAACCGTTCGAAATTCCTGATCGCGGCAGGCGCGGCACCCAAGGCGGCATCGGCCAAAGCAGCAGTCGCGAAGAAGCCGCCGGTGAAACGCGCGGCGGCAAAGAAGGCCGGCGTAAAAACCACCGCCGTTAAAAAGGCGGCTGGCGCGCGTGCGAGCAAGAACGCGGCACCCGCAAAGAAGGCCGCCGCGCCGCGTAAAACGGCTGCAAGAAAAGCACGCGCCGCGGTGCCGGCTGCTGCATCGGCGGCCGCAGCGCCCGCAACCACAGCCTGATAACCCGCTGATCGAACGGCTCAACCAAGCTGTTCGATCAACCACCTGACCATAGCCGGCGTTGCGCCGTTCCCGAGCGGGACAGCGCAACGCGGGTTACGGTTGTCGCCGCAGATCGACTGGCGGCTATCTTTTCCCACCACCCTCGTTTAACCATTTCTGCAATGGCGGGCTCGATTATTTCGGCCAGCTTTTGCGTCATTGTCATTTGCGCACTGCACTGCCTGAAAGGCATGTGTAATCCACAATGCGCGTGATCAGAACGTATAAGTGAGTTTGCCGAATGCGGTCCGGCCGAGGCTGTTATAGCCGTATGCGGTCATGTACTGCTTGTTGAACAGATTCGAGATCATCGCGGACAGCAGCAGGTGCGCATTCACCTTATACGAAGCACGCAGGTCCACCGTCGTGTACGACGGCAAATACAGCGTATTGGCCTGATCGTCGAAGGTCGAGCCTCCGTAATGCAGCGAGACGCCTGTGCTGAGCGCGTGGAGGTGGAATTCGTCCCACGTATGGTCGACGCTCAGGTTGAAGGTTTGACGCGGGCGGCGAGGAAGCCAGGTCTGGTCGGTCACGTCCTGCGGATTCAGAATGCCGATCGCGAGGCTCACGGGCGTGTACGCTCCGAGCGTGCCCTTGTACGAGAGGTCGATCCCCTGGATGTGCGCGCGACCGATATTCACGGGCAGGAAGGTCTGCGAATCGTAGTTGATGAGATCGTGCACGCGCGTGTCGTACACCGCCGCCGTGAAAGTGCCATACGCCGTGTTGGCATCGAGTGCTGCCTCGACCGTGTCGCTGCGTTCCGGCTGGAGGTTGGGGTTCGCGTAGCCCGGATAGTACAGATCGTTGAAGGTCGGCAGCCGGAACGCGTTGCCGTAGGAAACACGTGCCGTATAGACCGGCGTGATCGCCCACGAGAGTGCGGCGTTACCGGTATTGACGGCCTGCCCCTGGACGATATCGTGGCGCCCGGCGAGGAACAGCGTCACGTCGCCGAGCGTGGCCGACTGGTGCAGCGAGACGGCGGAGTCGTTGCGCGCCGGCAAGCCGCCAGGCACCTCGACGGGCAAGAACGCCAGTTCGCGCGAGAAGTCGTAGGCGAGCTTGGTTTCGCCTGAGAGCGGCTGCCCGAACAGCGTGTGCCCGCTCTCCTGATGCGTGATCGACGTCGACGTGGAGAAGCGCGTCGAGTCGAATTGATCGGTCGGTATGGTGGGATCGTTCGAGTAGATGAACTGGCGATCGGTCGCGTAGCCCACCGATTGATCGAATTGCGTGAACGGCGTGATATCGAGGTGGAACGCCGCGCCGGTCGTGAGTTGATGATCGCGCTGCCGGTCGTTGCCGCCTGCGTTGTCATAGGACAGATCGGACTGGTGATACAGCGCGAAGGTGGAAATCGACCAGTTGTCGTGCGCGTAGCCGAGCCGCCCATTCACGTCCTGGGCGTGGTACGGATTGCGGCCGTCCTCGTGGCCGTAGGCCCAGGGCCGGGTCGCGTCGATGCCTGCCGTGTTGTAGTCGTGCAGCCCGAGCGAATACGTGAGGCCCCCGAGCGCCGCGAGCGGTCCGCTCGACGGCACGGTGCCGGAGGTGCTCAGCATCGTGTCGAAGGTCTTGTTCGAGCCGCCGCCGAACGACACCGTGGTCCGGTTCGGCAGATTCGACGCGCGGCGCGTGAAGAGCTGCACGACGCCGCCCACGGCGTCCGCGCCGAACGAGGCGGCAGCGGGGCCCGAGATCACCTCGACGCGGTCGAACGCGTCGGTTGGCAAATCGGCCCATTCGGGCATGCCGGTGGTCACGGAGCCGATGCGGATGCCGTCGATGAACACGGCCACCTGCTGGGCTGACGAGCCGCGAATGCTCACCGAAGACACCGAGCCCGGCCCGCCGCTTTGCGACACCGTTACGCCCGGCAGCGTGGCGAGCGCCTGCGTGATGCTCGGGTCGACGGGCGAGAGGCGGTCGAGATCTTCGCGCGTGAGCACCTGCGTGCTCGCGTAGCGCTGGTCGAACGACTGCGGCAGATGCTGCGTGTCGCCTACCACAAGGATGTTCGACAGCGTGGGGTCGTTGTCCGAGGCGGTGGATGCGGCGGCGGCAGGCGGCTGCGTGGTGGGCGTCGCGGGCGTGGCAGCGGCAGCGCTGTGCCATGCATATGCGCTCATGGCGCACGCGGCGGCGATGTGGCGCAGTTTCGGCCGGTGGTCTTCTCTGGAGGCGCCGGGAGCCGGCGGAATGTGGCCCATGCGCTGGCTAAAGCGTTCGCCAATGCAGCGGCGACAGGCTTCCTGGGCGGAAGCCGTTTCAATCGTGGTGGACATGCAACTGATCCTGAGGTCGGGCTGTCCTTGCAGCGGGCGACCGCGCACGGGCGGTGCTGGCGCATCGGGACACCCCGTCCCGTGCGGCTGCTTGGACCTCGGTCGATGGCAGGTCTCCTGGCTCGCGGGTCGACGCCCCTTGCCGGCCTTCCCGGTTTCCCAGTGGCGCGTTTGGCATGGGCTTGCCGCTCACAGTTGCGGGGGCAGCCGCAGACTTGGGGCCGGGCGGCTCCACTGCGTTCCCTTTTGATCCCGTCGCCGGGAACCATCAGGGCGCAAGGGTAATGGCCGCGCGTGGCGCGCGTCAACCCGTTATGCATCGGGCGTTGTGAAAACGCCCGCCGAGCCCGCTGGTCCAGCCCGTTTCTCGAGCCAGATTGTCGCGAGCGGCTACTGGCTGCCCTTGATTTCGGCGTCGCTGCGCACCTGGAGCTTGCTCGCCACCGTGCGTACGCCCGCTACGCCCTGCGCCACCGATATCGCGAGCGCGATCTGGTTCTGGTCGGCCACGACGCCCGTGAGCGTGACCGCGCCATCGTGTGTCCGCACGCGAATAAAGGTCGATTTAAGTCCCTGCTTGCGTGCCGCGCGCAAGGCGTGGCGCACGGAGGTGGCGAGCTGGCGGTCGGTTGCGGCAGGCGCGCTCACGGCCGGTGGCGCGGCGGCGGATTGCGAGCTTGCCGTGTGTTCGTCGCCCTGCGCTGAGGCGCTGGCACAAACGCTCATCAGCAACGCCATGGCGGCCATCCGGGTGCCGATTCGATACACCATGTTTTCTTCTCCTGGAGCGGATAGTGAGTTCAGAACTTGTGATACATGCCGACGAGCACGACATGCGGCGAGTGATAGTTCTGCATCACGCCGCCCGGACCCATATAGCTGTTCTGAATGTTATCGACGGTGGGCTGTTGCGTCGGCATGTCGCCATAGACCGGCGCAGAGCCGATGTTGTGAACCAGCGAGCCGCGTACGTAGAGCGCGGTGCGCGCCGAGAGGTTGTAGTCGTAGCCGAGTGTGATGCCGAGCGAATGGTCATTGAAGCCGCTCACCGTGCGATAGGCGAGTTCGACGCGAAAGTCGTTGCGCTGCTGGTAGCGGTAAATGGCCCCGGCCGAGTAAACCGAGGCCACGCGGTCGCCTTCGATCCGGGGCGCGAGAAAGCTGTAGCCCGCGGAGAGCACGTAATGGCCGGCGTCGTAGAACACGCCGGCGGCGTAATTGTCGGTGCGCACGAACTGCGAAGGCACGAGCGCGTTCTGGCCATAATTGCCGATATAGGCGAGCGTGGCGAACAGGTGGCCATCGAAATAATTGAGCGCGGCGCTGCGGGTCGCGAAAGTGGGTGCCGCCGGTTGCGCGCCATGCAGCACCACGGCGAACTGGGCGTTGAGCGGCCCGAACCATGGCGACGAATAGCTGATCGCGCTTGGCAGGCGCGCCGGCTCGTAGCTCGCGCCCGGCCCGAGATCGCTGGTCCACTGGAGCAGGTAGCCCACAGCGGAAACTGTGCCCACTTCGCCGAATACGTCGACGAAGAGCGGCACGCCCACGTCGTCCTGCAAGCCGAACTTTAGCTCGCCGGTGCGCTTGGACCCGATGCTGATCCACGCCTCGCGGTTGAACATCGTGCCGGGGGTGCCCGGTTGCCCAGTGGCCGTATTGAAGCCGTTTTCCAGTGCGAAGCGCACGCGATAGCCGTCGCCAAGATTTTCGACGCCATAGAGGCCGAATTTCGAAGTCCATTCGCCGCCGCTTTGCTGCACGAATGCGCTGTGCGCCCCTTTCGTGTAGCCGATGGAGTCGTCCACCACGCCGTAGAGTGTGACGCCCGGCGTATAGGCGGAACTCATCGCGTAGGGCACGCCTTGCAGGTAGTCGAAGAGGAACAGGCCGCCGGTGTCGGCGTGCGCCGCGAAGCTGGCGGTGCCTAGCGCGAAAGCGCAGGCTAGGTGCGCGGGCCGAAGGCCCGTGGCGAAGGAGCGGATGCGCATACGGCCGGACTGCGGCGCGCGTCGCATGGAAAGGCGGCTGGCTGACATTTATTGCTCTGGGGATGGGTCAGAATGGTTGGAAGGAGTGGGCGCAGTGGCGGACCGATATGCGATATGGAATCCTTATTAATTGATTGGCGATATTCTCGTGTTGCAGCCGTTACTGGGCACGCCGCTCGCGTTCAGCGAACGACGCGGCGCGCCTGTGTTTAGCGGCGCGGTTCGCGCTCGAACGGCAGCGCGACGTCGTCGGGAATCGGGCAAACGTACGGCTTGCCGCCGCGCTGTTCGATGAGCTCCGCCTTCGCCTTCGCCAGCGTTTCGGGTGCACCGAAGAGTTCGATAGCGGTCGCCGCGAGCGTCTTGCCCGCGAGCAGCATGCCCTTATGCGCGAGCGCGGTTTTGCCTTGCGCGACCCATTGCCACGAATGCGGGGGCGTGCCGAACGCGTAGCAGGCGGTATGGCACTGCGCGGTGGGGGTGATCCAGCTCACGTCACCCACGTCCGTCGAGCCGGCGATCGGGCGGCCCTTGTTCGGCACGTACGGATCGACACGGTCGAACAGCGGCTTGGGATTGCGCCAGGCCTGGTTGAGCGAGCGCGAGGACGCCTCCACGTCGGCGGCGGACAGGGTCTCTTGCTGGTACGCGCCGGCAAGCGCGAATTCCTCGGCGGTGAACGTTGGCGTGCCGAGCCGTTCGAGGTGCTCGTACATCACCTGGCTCAGCACCGTGTTTTCGAGCAGGTTCGAGCAGGCCTTGTCAAACACGATTTCGAGCGAGCAGTCGGTCATTTGTGCCGCGCCGCGCGCCACGTTCTTCACGCGCTCGAACAGTTCGGCAGCCTGATCGTTGCGCGGCGCGCGCACGAGGTAGAGCACTTCGGCGTTGGCCTGCACGACGTTGGGCGAGAGGCCGCCCGTGTGGGTGACCGCGTAGTGCACGCGCGCCTCGGGCAGCATGTGTTCACGCAGATAGTTGACGCCCACGTTCATCAGCTCGACCGCATCCAGCGCGCTGCGGCCGAGGTGCGGGGCCGCCGCCGCATGCGAGGCTTTGCCCGTGAAGCGGAAGTAGGCCTGGATGTTGGCGAGCGAGCCGCCCGGAAAAATGCCCGTATAGACGTGCGGATGCCACGAGAGCGCAGCGTCGAGGTCGTCGAACAGGCCCGCGCGCGCCATGAAGGTCTTGCCCGAGCCGCCTTCCTCGGCGGGACAGCCGTAGAAGCGCACTGTGCCGGGCTGGCCACTCTTCGCGAGATGATGGCTCACTGCGGCGGCGGCCAGATGCGCGGCGCTGCCGAGCAGATGATGGCCGCAGCCGTGCCCGTTGCCGTTAGTGACTTCACTGGACGGCTGGCAGGTCAGCGCACCGGCCTCCTGGCTCAGGCCCGAAAGGGCGTCGTATTCGCCGAGGATGCCGATCACCGGACCGCCCTGGCCCGCTTCGGCGACGAAGGCGGTCGGAATGCCGGCCGCGCCGCGCGTGACGCGAAAGCCGTTCTCCTCCAGCAGCTTCACGTGCAGGTCGGCGGAAGCATGTTCCTCGTAGCGCAGCTCGGCGAGATTCCAGATCTGGTCCGAGAGCGCGGTGAAGTTCTCACTCTGGCGGTCGATGAATTCGAGTACGGGCGCAAGGGTCGTCATGATGTTCTCCGTGGGCATGAGGGGGCCGCGGGGCGGGCAAGTGCCCGGGACCCGCGGACTGGATGAATTGAGGGAGTGCGTCACCCCGCCAAACTATCTGGACTACCAGGCAAGTTGTCAGGCGATGGGATGCAGGCGCGGAGCGCGGACTAAATCAGGTGCGCTGAATCGGCGATTCGGGCCGCACGCCAGCAGGCGCGGCGCTGTCGTCCACGCGCTGTTCGGGGAAGCGCCAAAGCGCGAGCAGGCTCAGCGCGCCGCTGGCGAGCAGGTACCAGGCGGGCGACATCGGGTCGCCGGTGCGATGCAGCAGCCAGGTGACGTTGAACTGGGCGAAGCCGCCAAAGAGGCTCACGCCCACGCTGTAGATCACGGCCAGAGCGGTCACGCGCACGCGCGCTGGGAAGGCTTCCATGACGAGCAGGAAGAACGCCAGCGAACCCAGCGTGACGAGACCCATCACCACGGTCACAATCACGACCATCGTCGTGACCGAAGGGGCGGCGATCAGCATGCGAAAGGCCGGATAGACACAGACGAGCGACGCGAGCGACGTCGCGGCGAACAGCGGCTTGCGCCGCGCGAGGCGGTCGATGATCCAGCGCCCGGAGATGAGCGCCGCCACGATCATCGCCAGCCCCGATGCGCAGCCCGCCAGAAACGAGGTCGTCATGGGCAGGTGCAGCGTGCGCACCGCATAGGCCGGCATGTAGAACACGAGGATATAGAGCATGGAGGTGCTGCCCACCAGCATCAGCGAACCCAGCACGGTGCGGCCCAGGTATTGGCCGACCACCTCGCGGAACGCGCTGCTCTCGCGATGCGTCTCGACGTGCGTTTCGTCCAGACGCCGGCGAATATAAAAGCCCACCGGACCCAGCGCGAGCCCGAACACGAAGGGCACGCGCCAACCCCAGTTGGCGAGCGCATCGGGCGAGAGCGTGGCCGAGAGCACGGCGCCGCTCAGCGCGCCCATCACGGCGGCGACGCCCTGGCTGACCGCTTGCCAGCTCACCATGTAGCCGCGCCGCGCGAGCGGACCGGACTCCATCAGAAAGGTGGTGGAGGCGCCAATCTCGCCGCCCGCCGAGAGACCTTGCAGCAGCCGGCCGATCACCACGAGCACGGGCGCCGCCACGCCGATTTGCGCGTAGCCCGGCGTGAGCGCGATGGCGCCGGTGCCGATCATCATCAGCACGATGGTGAGCGTGAGCGCCGCGCGGCGGCCCGCGCGATCCGCGTAATTGCCGATCAGGATGCCGCCGAGCGGGCGCATCACGAAGCCTACGCCGAAGGTCGCCATGGCGAGCAGCAGCGGCCCCGAGCCCGAATCGACCGGAAAGAAGGTCTTGCCGATCAGCCCGGCGAAGTAGCTGAACACGGTGAAATCGAACATTTCCAGCGCGTTGCCCGCCGAAGTGGCGATGATCGTCCGGGTCTGGGCCGACGCGGGCCGCGCGTGCGGGACGGCCTGGGCCAGCGGAGGGGCGGCTTCTTGCATCGAGGGTGTCTCCGGATGGATGTCGTTGTGGTCCGCCTGGCGCGATCGGTGCGGGCTCATTGCGGATGGCATGAATGGTAAAGTCGCGGCAATAAACGTGATACGCGTAAATTCTTATCCTGATAAACGATATTTATTGGGGTAATTACCTATCCAGCCGATGGCGCCGCCTTGGTGCCTTGCCACATCGGTCTCGCATCGGAAACGCATGAAGCTCAATCAACTCCGCGCGCTGCTGGCCGTTGCGCAAGCCGGCAGCATCCACGAGGCGGCGCGCACGCTGCACCTGACCCAGCCCGCCGTGACACGGGCGCTGCGCGATCTCGAAGACGAACTGGGCTTGACGCTGCTGGTGCGCAGCTCGTCGGGCGTGACGCTCACGGCGGAAGGGCAGACGCTCTTGCAACGCGCGGAACTGGTCGTGAACGAGATGGCGCGCACCGCCGAGGAAATGGCGCGGCTGCGCGACAACCGCCAGGGCCGGGTGGCGGTTGGCATGACGCCGCTGGCGGGCATCACCGTGCTGCCACGCGCCTACAACCATTTCCGGCGCGTCATGCCCGATGTGCAGCTGGAGTTTGCGGAGTTCAGCCCGTCGCAGCTCGTTGAGCGGCTCAAGAACGGCTCGCTCGATTTCGCGCTGGGCGCGGCTGCGGACGCGCACGATTTCGCATCGGTGCGCTGCGTGCATCTCGCCACCTACCCAATGTGGTTCGCGGTCAGCCGCCACGGCGATCTCGCGCGCGCCACGCGCCTTGCCGATCTTCAGGATGCCGAATGGCTTCATACGGGACCATCGGCGGAGTTTCGCGCTTTTCTGGAGGAGCTGTTCGGGCGCGCGGGACTGCCGGTGCCGCGCCGCGTGACGCGCTGCGCTTCGCAGACGCTCTTCTACAGCCTCGCAGTCAACAGCAACGTGGTGACGTCGTGGACGCACCTCGCCCTGCGCAGCGAAGGACCGTCGACCGAGCTCAAGACGCTGGAGCTGCTCGAGCAGCCGCCTGCGCGCAAACTATATCTGCTGCATCGCGAAGGCGCCGTGCTGACCGCGTCGGCCGAGCATTTCGTGCGGTGCATCGAGACGGTGGTCAAGACCGAGCGCGAGGCGCTCGGCCTGAAGGCGGACGGCGAGGCTTGAACGCGACGCCGTGGATTCCTGGTGCAGCCGGCCTAATTCCAGTCTAGCGCGCCGCCCGCCTGATACTCCGTCACGCGCGTTTCGAAGAAGTTCTTCTCCTTGCGTAAATTGGCTTGCTCGTCGAGCCAGGGAAGCACGTTCTCCGCGCCGGGAAACGGCCCGGGCATCCCCAGTTGACCCGCGCGCCGGTTCGCGATGTGGCGAAACTGCGCGCAATGCAAATCCGCCGAGTAACCCAATATCGGTTCGCGCAGGATATAGCCCGCATAAGCCGTTTCCGCCGCGTCGGCTTCTTCCCAGATCTCTTGCACGGCGCGCGGATCGAGTTGCAGGTTTTCCTCTTCGAGCAACTGCCGGATAACGCGGATGCCAAAGCCGCAATGCAGCACCTCGTCGCGCATGATGTACTGGAACTGCTGCGCGGTCGCCTTCATCAAGCCGCGCCGCTGGAGCGCGAACACCGGCGTAAAGCCGTTGTAGAACCAGCAGCCCTCGAACACCGCCGCGAAGAACAGGTAGGCGAGCGCGAATTCGTGCAGCGTGTCGCGATTCGTGAGGTCGAGGCCGGGCGCCAGAATGCGTTCGAGCCGCTTGTTCGCGAGTGCGATCTTGGCGTGGATTTCCGGCACGACGCGATAGCGGTTATAGATTTCCTGCTGATCCAGCCCGAGGGTTTCGATGCAGTGCTGGTAAGTCCAGGTGTGCAACGCTTCCTCATAAACCTGGCGTGCCTGATAGATCTGCAACTCGGGCGCGGTCATCTTTTCCATCACCGCGAGCCCGATGTTGCGCATGGCCAGAATGTCCGACGTGGTGAGGTAGGCGAGCACGTTTTCGAAAACGTGCCGCTCGGTTTCGGTCAGGCGCTGCTGGTAATCGTGCACGTCGTCGCTCATGGAAATTTCGAGCGGCGTCCAATGGTTGCGGTTCGCGCTCAGAAAGCACTCCCACGCCCACGGATAGCGAAACGGCGCGAGCTGATTGATGTCCCCGCGCCCGTTGACGACGCGCTTGTCTTCGGCGCGCGTGGCTTGTTGTTGCGAATCTGCTTTGCTGGAGAGGGGCATGGCTCAGAGCCCTCCCGCCAGGTACGCGGCCACGCCCCGTTTGAACGGCCGCAGATGATCGCCCGCGCGCAACAGGACATCGCGGGCCAAGCGTGCCGGCAGATGATCCCGCGTGTAGATCGACGCGATCATGCCGGTGATCAGGTAGAGCGGGCGCGTCGCCAGGCGGTGCTTGTGCTCGTAGTGCCGCAACAGCGCGTCGGACGCGTAATCGCGCCCTGAGCGGCAGGCTTCGCGGATGGCGCGGGCGAGCGTGTCGACGCCCGACAAGCCCAGGTTGAAGCCGTGTGCCGTGACCGGATGCATACCCACTGCCGCATCGCCCACTGCCGCAAAGCGCAGCGCCACGAAGTGCTCCGGATAAACCGCGACCAGCGGATACGCGTGCCGCGTCGTGACCAGTTCCATATTGCCGAGCCGGTGGTCGAAGCGGCGCTCGATTTCGTCGGCGAAGGTGCGCGCGTCCGCATGCTTGAGTCGCTCGATTTCGCGGCCCGTAAGCGTGAGCACCACGGAAGACTGGAACGCGCCGGAACCCGGGTGCGGATTCATGGGCAGCAGCGCGAGCGTCTGGCCATACCCGAACCATTCCCAAGCGGCGTGATGATGCGGCTTCTCGTGCGTCATGCCGCAAACCAGCATCGTCTTGCCGAAGTCGCGCATCTGCGCGGAGATGCCCATCATCCGCCGCGTGGACGAGAACCGGCTGTCCGCCGCCACGATCAGGCGCGCTTCGATGGACGCTCCGCCTTCGAGCTGCACGGTGGCGCAGTGGTCGTCGGACTTGACGCCGACAACGCGTTCGGACGCCCGGACGTCGATATCCGCGCTGTCTTCCCTCGCGCCTTGCACCGCTTCGAAGGCCGCCTTGCGAATCTGGTGATTGGCGACCAGCCAGCCGAGTTCATCGTGCGGGCTCAGGTCGCGCCCGATTTCGAGCGCATACGACGATTTGCCGTTTAAAACGCGCGCGTCTAGCAGACGCGACTTCGACTGGTTCTCGATCCGCTCCCATAAGCCAAGCTGTTTCAGCATGCTCACCGATTTATGCGTGAGCGCAATTTCACGTCCATCAAAGTCAGGATTACGAAGTTCATCCATGCCCTGCTGATCGACGATAACGATTTTCAGGCCCGTTCCAGCGAGCGAACGGGCGAAGCACAGACCCGCCGGGCCAGCACCCACAACGACGATATCGGCTTTCACCGGGTTCCTCCCATCGATATTCATTTCACCAACGCTGCATGCGCCGCCATGCACGAGCGCCGTGCGGCGGGCTGCGAACGTCGCCATGCCCCGGTGCGACTCCGGTGCTAATCCGGTTGCAGTGGTCGCTGCGGTTGCGAACGCGGGCTCGCAGACCTTAGAGAGCGCCGCGGCCGCTGTCCATCCTGCGTTAGGAGGGGGCGAAGGCGCGCTTGCTTCTTTCGGACTAGTCCGCCTTGCGTATTCCGGTTGCCGGCGTATTCGGCTATATGGCGTGCACGCCGGTCCCCGCACGGGCGACCGGCAATCTATCCCGGATCGCGGCGCGACCGATAGCGACGGATTGCCCTGCGTCGGCGGTGTTTGAGGCATCCTTGCGGTTATCGAGCGCGCGCCGATCCTGGCGCGCGAGGCAACGGAGAGCGAAACATGAGCAAGACCTTCAAGATCGCGGCGATTCCCGGCGACGGCATCGGCCAGGAAGTGATGCCCGAGGGCGTGCGCGTGGTGGAGGCGGCGGCTGCGAAGTTCGGCCTTCCCGTCGAATTCGAGTATTTCGACTGGGCGAGCTGTGACTACTATCTGGACCACGGCAAGATGATGCCCGACGACTGGTTCGCCACACTCAAGGGCTTCGACGCCATTTACTTTGGCGCGGTGGGCTGGCCCGACAAGGTGCCCGATCACATCTCGCTGTGGGGCTCGCTGCTCAAATTCCGCCGCGAATTCGACCAGTACGTGAACCTGCGCCCGGTGCGCCTGCTGCCGGGCGTGCCATGTCCGCTCGCCAATCGCAAGCCCGGCGACATCGACTTCTTCGTGGTGCGCGAGAACACCGAAGGCGAGTACAGCTCGGTGGGCGGCAAGATGTTCGAAGGCACCGAGCGCGAATTCGTGCTGCAAGAGTCGGTGTTCACGCGTCACGGCGTGGACCGCATTCTCAAATACGCGTTCGAGCTCGCGAATCAGCGTGGCCGCAAGCAGCTCACAGCGGCCACCAAGTCGAACGGCATCTCGATCAGCATGCCGTACTGGGACGAGCGCGTGGCCGAGATGGCCAAGGCCTACCCGGACGTGAAGTGGGACAAGCAGCACATCGACATTCTGTGCGCGCGCTTCGTGCTGCAGCCGGACCGCTTCGATGTGGTGGTGGCGTCCAACCTGTTTGGCGACATTCTTTCCGACCTCGGCCCCGCGTGCACAGGCACGATCGGGCTTGCGGCATCGGCGAACCTGAACCCGGAGCGCAAGTTCCCGTCGCTGTTCGAGCCGGTGCACGGCTCGGCGCCCGACATTTTCGGCAAGACCATTGCCAACCCCGTTGCGATGATCTGGTCGGGCGCGATGATGCTCGACTTTCTCGGCAACGGCGATGCGCGCTTCAAGGCCGCCCACGACGCCATCATGCAGGCAATCGAAAAGGTGCTGGCGCTTGGCCCGCGCACGCCGGACATGGGCGGCGCGGCGAAGACGACGGACGTGGGCCAGGCCGTGGCCGCCGCGCTGTGAGCCGAGGTGGGCTGACTTCCCGTGGTTCATACGCATGGTCGCGGCCTAATACGTGGCTGCGACCATGCAATATGGCGGCGCGACGCTCGCCGACGCCGTAGCGAATGTCGTGATGGAGTGGGTGCCGCGCATCGGCGGGCGGGGTGGCCTGATCGCGGTCGACGCGCACTTCGGACAATAGCGATGTCGCAATAAAAACAAAGGATTCCAAATTATTGAGTGCTCGCCCATCTGCCGACCATGTTTGCACGCAGCACGGATTCCATTTTGAGACGACTGCACGGCGACTCGGGTTAGCGTTACCTCGCGAGCGACCGATCGAAAATACGATTACGCGCGCTGGCCGGGGACCTAGTCGACAATGCCTGCATCCCGGCTACAAGGCAGGCTTTCCTGAGAGGAGACCAGCATGCGGGAAAGAGGGGAGGTAGCATCACGACTGATCGATGTGATGCAAGAAGGAGTCTGCGGTACGGCAACGGAACTGGCGGCGCATGTGAGAGTCGATGCGCGCAGCGTGCGGGCGGTTCTGCGCATGTGGCTCGAGGCGGGAATCGTGGATGTGGTCGAGGAGGTCGTGCCCGGCCGCGCGCGCGTGTTTCGCTACGGCGGAACAGGGCAGCCGGCCGGTTGCCTGCCCGGCGCGATGCGAGACAGGTCGCGTCGGGTGCCCACGATTCCCGTGGACCGCTGGCCCCAACTCGATTCGGAGCTGGCCGCCGCAGTTGATGCGATGATCCGCGTGCGCGGAGCGGTGCGCGCTCGTTAGTCCGTTACCATGAGCCACTGCGCGAGCTTCTCGTGTACGGCGGAACTCGTGAAGATCGCGAAGTGGTTCGTGTCGGGGAGAATCGTGAATGCGCTGGCCGGCGCTGCCCGATCGAACAACTCGCGCAGGCGTTGCGCGTCTACCGCTTCGTCATGCTCGCCAATCAGCACCGCGGCCCGCGCCGCCAGTTTTTGCACATCGGCGGCGTAACGCGTGCGAGGTTGATACGCGGTGCACAGACGCCAGGAATACGCGAGGGTTTCCGAGCCGTCACGGAATCGCACGGGCTTGTTGAACTCGATGACTGGCAGCGCGTTGAACCCGCGAATCCCCAGCGTATTCAGAATGGCCAGGCCAATGATGCGTCGCAGATTGACTTGCGCCCAGCCGCCCGCCGACCGGCCCCTGAGCGTAGCCGACGTCGGAATGGCGGGGCTTAGCAGCAGGAAGCGCGACGCCAGTTGCGCGTAGGCGCCGCCGGCAAAGCGGATCACGAACCCGCCGCCGCTGGAATGCCCGCCAAGCACGATCGGCCCGTCGAAATGTTGCCTGCGCAACTCGGCAATCAGATCCGCCATATCGTCTTCGAGTTGCCCGACGTATTCGATATCGCCCCGGCGGCGGCCGGACAGATAGTGGCCACGGAGATTCGGCAGCGCGACCTTGGCCGCGCCGGAAGCGGCAATCGCGGCGGCCAGACGATGGTAGGAGCGTCCGTGCGCCGATGAACCATGCACGAACACCAGGATCTGGCTCGCGGTCGAGTCGTAAAGCCGCCAGGCGAGTTGCTCGCCATCTCTGGCAGGGTAGCGGCGCAGCGCCGGCAAATCCGCGTCCGAGGCAGCGTTCTGCGGCGAGCGCAAGGCATCGAAGCCGAACACGTCCGTGTCCTCGCTGCGCGGCGTGCGCGGTGCGCTCGCGGCCATTGCGACGGCAACGGCGACAAGCACCAGCATCGCCACGAGAACGTGCATCATCCCAAGCAGAATAACCACGGATATCTCCTGTGTCCGGCGGTTGCCCTGTTACGCGAGCGGAACGTAAATATCGGTTTGCCACTGGTCCTGCGGGGTTTCCGGCCACGCGCTCAGGTAGTGGAAGAACAGCGGATGGTCGCGCAGTTCCTCGCCGCTTGCAGGCAGCCAGTCGCGATAGATCGGATAGATGGACTCGCCTACATGGTCGGTCGACCCAACATGCCGAACCACCGCGCAGCGTCCGCGCGGAATCACGAGTTCGCGCACCCCGAAAGCATTTGGCGCGACGGCTTCGTGGATTTCGCCGCAAATGTCGAAGCGAAAATCGTCGGCGGGCGTGGTGTCCGGATTGCTGCGCGGAATGCCGAAGGTGCGGCTGGTTTCGATGGGCGATTGCCCGCTTTGCTTGCGCCAGTCGATGAACTTGCGCACGCTCTCGTTCACGAGCCCAATCGGCCCGCAGTGTTCGAACGCGGCAACCCGCGTTTCAGCAAAATCGACGATACGAACTTCCATGTTGAGTTTCCTCGAAAGATAGGGGACGACAAAGGTTGCACTCCAGATCTGCCAGTTCGGCTGCCGCCGGAACGCGCTCGGCGCCATGCCGAACGCGCGCTTGAATGCGCGGCTGAAGGCTTCGGGGCTGTCGAAGCCCGCGTCGAGCGCGGCATCGAGCACCGTGCAGGCGTCTTGCGCGGCAAGCCGGCGGGCCGCGCCGCGCAAGCGCATCAACTGCACGTAGCGCGCGACCGGCACGCCCACATAGGCCGCGAACTGGCGATGGAAGTGAAACCGCGAAAAGTTGGCGACGCGGCTTAGCGTGTCGACCGAGAGGTCGCCGTCGAGATTCGCGTCGATGTGGGCGAGGACGGCGTCGAAACGCGTGGTGTAGGCGCGCGTGGCGTCGGTGTGAGCTTGCATGGGCTGGAGCAATCGTGAGGCAACGGGAGCTGCGATGTGCGTATGATCGCGCAGGTTCGCAGCGGCGCACCTAGCCGCGCTTGCTCGATTGGCGGCGGCGCCTTTGTGATTCATGCAATATGAATCGCGTCTTCGCGTCTTCGCGTCTTGGCGTCTTGGCGTCTTCGCGTTTCAGGGTGAAGGACATATTCGAAACGTATTTCACATTGGCATGCTGATTATTAACAGTTTTCCAGTTGACGATGAATATTCATAAAAACTAAAATCCGCCCGCTGCATATCCGGGGCTGTTCCGTTGAGTCTGCGGGCAGGTGGCTTGCGATGCACAAGAATATGGAATTGGCATGAACCCAACTGAATTGGCCCAGATAATCCGAGGCGGACTGATCCAGCAGGACCGTTTGATCAGGGCGGATATTCCGGTTTTACCGAATAATGCGCTTGTGCCACGCAGGGCAGTAATTTATTCCGAATTGGGCCGCGATTTCAGCGCCACGCTCGATATGGTCTCGACGGCGGGCGACATCGAACTTAAAAAGCTGATTGCGCAGCCGATGACGCTGTGGATTCAGCAGGCAGACAAGTCCTATCTGCCGGTCAATGGCTATATCCATACGGCCCGAAGGCTCGGCAGCGATGGCAGCTTTTCAAGTTATCAGCTGACCTATGCCTCGTGGATGCATTTCCTCCGGTTCCGCAGCGACATGCGTTACTGGCAGGACAAGAGCGTCGACGCCATCATCACGGACGTGTTCAACACGCATCCGCAGGCGCGTGGCCAGTACCAGTTTGAGTTGCGCAAGCCGCTGCCCCAACGTTCGTATTGCCGCCAGAGCGAAACCGACTGGAATTTCGTCCATCGCCTGATGGAGGAAGAAGGCCTGTTCGGCTTCTGGCAGCAAAGCAAGGACGGCAAGTCGCATACGCTTGTGGTGACCGACGATATCTACGTACTTGACGAGGTGTCGCCCAATCCGGTCAGGTTTGATCGCCTGGGCACCGGCAGCGAAACGGATGCCTTCACGCAGTGGTCGGGTTCGCGAACCCTCCAGAGCACCGCGCATACGACGCGCACGTTCGACTACAAGGCTCCCTCGTCTGCCGTCAATCCCAAGGGCACCTCCTTGCCGACGATGCAGGGTCAGGGAGACTTGCCGGAGCAGGCCGAAGTCTACGAATACACCGGTGCTTACACGTATCCCACTCAGGATCGCGGCGAGCAGCTTTCGAAGATTCACCTGGAAGAGTGGGAGTCGCGTGCCAAACGGTTCTTCGCGGCCGGCGGCGTTCGCGGTATCGATGCGGGCCTGCGCTTCGAACTGACCGGCCATCCGGAGCACGATCGCGATCCGGCGAACCAGCGGGAATTCGCGGCCATCAAGGTGCGCCGGTACATCGAGAACAACCTGCCATTGTCGGACCACGGGGCGGGCTTACCGTACAGCCTGCAGGACACGCTGGCGCGGGCAAAGTCCGGGCGCACGGGAGAGACCGTCACTCACGGGGACGGCTCCGTGGGCTTCTATCTGGCCGACGTCGAGGCGCAGCGCGTGACGGTTCCGTACCGCAGCCCGTTCGAGCATGAAAAGCCGGAGATGCACCTGGAGACGGCCATGGTTGTGGGGCCGCAGGGTGAAGAGGTTCATACGGACGAATTGAACCGGGTGAAGGTGATGTTCGTCTGGGATCGGCAGAACCCTGGGGATGCGGGTGCCTCGTGCTGGGTGCGGGTTGCGCAGTCGGACACTGGCGGCGGCTATGGGAGCGTTCACGTTCCTCGTGTTGGCGAGGAAGTCCTCATCGGGTATGTCGGCGGCGATTGTGACAGGCCGATCGTGCTGCATCGTGTTTATAACGGAAGCGTCCAGCCGCAGTGGCACAGCAACGGCATTCTCTCGGGCTACCGGTCGAAGGAGTATTCGGGTTCCGGTTACAACGAGATGGTTCTCGACGATGCGACCGGGCAGAATCGCGCGAAATTGTTCAGCAGCACGGGGAACAGCCTTCTGCACCTGGGCTATCTGATTGACCAGAACGGCAATACACGCGGGTCATATCTTGGTTCTGGATTCGATTTAAAAACGGATTCGTATGGTGCCGTGCGCGCTTCGCAGGGGCTATACGTTACGACGCACCCGAAGCAGGCAAACAGCCAGCAGTTGGACGTGCGCGAGGCGCAGCAGCAGCTCGTCAATTCCGAAAGTGCCATGGAGGCGCTGTCGCAGGCGAGCCAGCAACATCAGGCGGAAAGTCTCGGTGTTGGGCACGATGCACTGAAGACATTCACCGATGCGACACAGAGCAACGTGCAGGGTTCGCAGTCGGGAGGCCGGACGGCTGGCGGTGGCACGGGTAACGCGAACGCTTTCAAGGAACCCGTGATGCTGGTCGCGAGTCCATCCGGCATTGCGCTGTCGACGCAGCAGTCGGTGCATGTGTCGAGCGATCAGCAGACCAATCTCGTGAGTGGACAAAGTACGTTCATCGCTACAGGCAAGTCGCTGGTGGCAAGCGTGGCGGAGAAGATCAGCCTGTTCGTGCAGAACGCGGGGATGAAGCTGTTTGCTGCAAAGGGCAAGGTCGAGGTGCAAGCCCATTCGGACAATATCGAACTGATCGCGCAGAAGGCGGTGAAGGTACTGTCGGCGACGGAGAATATCGAAGCCGCCGCGAAACAGGAAATTCTGCTGACGTCAGGTGGTGCCTATATCCGCATCAAGGGCGGCAACATCGAAATCCACGCACCGGGAAAGATCGACATCAAGGGAGCGCAGCATTCGTTTGCCGGGCCGACGCAGATGCCGTATGTGTACCCCGATTTTCCGCAATCACTCTCTAGCTCCCACTGGCCGTTCTCCGAATAAGCTCGGCGTTATCACTGACATACACCAATATGCTGATTAGCTATCCCTTTCTCCCGCCTCGGCAGATATCGGAAACCGACGAGGCTTGGGAGGCGCGCATATTCAATCTTGAAATGCTCGACTCGGGTGTTTATCCCGCCAGTCTTCAATCCGTATGGCATGGCGGAATTCATTTGCGCGATCCGGGCAACCACGAGCCGGTGCGCGCGATCGCAGACGGTACGCTTGTGGCCTATCGCATGGCATCCGGAAAGGTTACTCCGCCGGGGAGCGCTCCGGAAACAGGCGTTGACAACAGTTTTGTGCTGCTGCGTCACGAGACTGAAACTGCAGAGGCCGAACAGGGCGAAGGCTGCAATAAGGTTGTTTTTTATTCCCTGTATATGCATTTGATGGACGATGCCGAACTGCGAGGCGAGGGACGGCAGGAAGCGGCGCGTCCCTTGCCGCTACGAAGTGCTACCGGTGACGGCTCGGATGCACAAAGCATCAAGGTCGATGGAGAGACGAAGATTTACCGGAAGGACATTCTCGGGTTTCCCGGCCTAAGCGCCGGTGGTCGGCGCATGATTCACTTCGAGATTTTCACGACAAATTCGGACTTAAACGCGTTCTTTGTTGACAGCCTCAGTACCGTCGTGGATGCACAGGGAGCCGCGAATGGGAATATAGGTGTCTGGGGCGATAGTTACTTCGTGGTTCCGGCGGGCACCTCTGTTCTCGCTTCAGCGCCACACGCGGATGCGCATCACAAAATTGCCAAGCACGTGTTTCCCACCGGTCAGGCGGGGACGACCGGTGCGCGCCTCTTCGTTCGCATTGGTTATCGAGGTGGCGACAAATACACGACCGTGTGGCGTGACAATGGCGGCACGCTTGCGCCGACGCTGTTGACAGACACTCAGGGTACGGTCGACAAGAACTTTGAATACGCGCTGTATCCGCTTGCCAAAAAGCTTTACCGAAGCGGCCCTAGTGCAGGCTATGAGATGCTGCGCTTTGGCCGTGCGATTGGCCCAGATAAGCAGCTACTTGCAGCAGCCGACAAGCAACTGCATACCCTGATTACGTGGGATGCAGGCAAATCCGGATACATCGATCTCGCAGCCCACGGCATTAAGAAACTATCCGATGCGGATTTTCCCTCGTGGCTCGGGTGGCAAAAGATCGCAGAATCTGATGGCGCTTTCTCTGCCGACGGCATCTGCGATGTACCGGGCCTGCGGGCACTCATGGGGTTGGCTGTCAAACCTGGTGACACCGGCGATGCCGCTACACAGGATTTTTCAACATTTATTTCCGCAACGGAAAATGCGTCGATACGTGAGCGTCTACGCCATCTGGTCTGCCGTTTCCACACAGAATGGGATGGTTCGGACAATGAGCATCGTTACGCACGCCTCAAGCAAAGGGACGGACTGGGGCCGGGTGTCGACGGCCCCTTTTGCGGTAAAGACGCCGATTACGACAAACAACTCGCGTTTTTTCGCAAACTGCAATTTTGGGGGCAGCCAGCCGACTGGACGAACACCGGACTAACCGATCCACAGGTGTGGCATTTCCATCCGTTTGGCTTTATCCAGCACATGCGCCGCTGCGGCTGGCGCTCACTGAACGAAATGGCACAATTGCTCCCGCGCTCTTCGTATGCGGGTATGCCAGCACGTCACGACCACGTGAATATTGCGTGGGGTACCTCGGTTTCGCGCTGGACGCCCTACGTGCGTGCGTTCAATCAGGCGTTTCGCAAGTACGGTATCGTGACACCGAACCGGCAGACGCATTATTTTGCGCAAACCTTCATTGAGACAGCGCGCCTCGACACCATGCGGGAGCTTGGCCGCGGGCACAAGAATAGCCACGGACATTGGCCAACCCCTGCAATGCAGTACTATCAGGCTTTCTTTGGTCGTGGTTCCATGCAGCTCACGTGGGCTGGTAATTATGACGATTACCGCGATTTCCGCACTGCGGGCGCACTGCCTGACAATGCATCTGGCGTCTATTCGGACTCGCGCATTACACGGACGTCGCTGCACTATTGGGCCAATCCAGCCGATCATGGAACCGAGAAGCAGTGGTACCCTCGCTACGATCCAGACATCATCGCATCGGACCCCTACAATGCCGCGGATAGCGGTGGATACTATTGGGTGTCAAAGCACCACGACGGCACCTACGATATCAACAGCGTTTGTGACCATGGGGTTACGGAGCAGACCATCGGCCGTGTCTCGGTGCTTGTTAACGGCGGAGGCTTCGGCTTCTTCGAGCGTCAGGGCTACGCGCACTATGTTGCGCGCTTCCTGAGCGACGATACGAGTGAGACAAAGACTGCGACGTTCAATCCACATCACGGCAGCGTGACGTCTGAAGTCACGGTGGACTATACGCCTCAACGATCCTAACCAGATTTAACCTTTCCATGAAACATCGAATTGCTTGGTTCACTGCCACGGCGCTTGTCACTTTCACTTCGGCTTGCTGGGCCATCGGTCCAAACGTGAAGCACGACAAGCTGGAAATCACTGATCTGATCGAACAGTCGATTAGCGTCGTCTACACTAACCGAGGGGGCGATCAAGCGTTCGATGTTAAATCCGTGGGTATCGTGTCCTTCGAATCAGGGGAAACAAAGGCATGGTTGCTGCCGGTTCTCAACGGAAACGCAGACAATCATCCGTTACGCTCGGGCCATTGTGACGTGCTGATCTATAAGGCTGACAGTGACTACGTAACGCCTATAAAAATGACCCCGATATCCCTTGATGTCGGGCATGACGACGAATGCATCGGCTTCAAGCGGCCGTTGATCGTCGACGGGGATAACAACGGAACGTCGCAACTGGTGATCTACCCGACAATCTATGCGAATCAACCCAAAGCCACGGTTTGGCGCGTACTTGCTTATGATGCGCCGAACCGCTCGTTTTGCTACGCACCTGACGCATCCGACAGTTTGACAAAGGCAGCGGGCGAGGTATCAATCAACGACTCGAATGCGAGAAGTGTCTTGGAGAGCCTTCATTTGCCAGCGGACGCATTCAAATGTGCGGTACCGACAAAAGTCGACTGATCGCGAATTCAAACTGAGGTTGCCCGCGAATTTCGTATCTGCTAACTGAACACTCGTTATGCCGCTTGCTGGCGCTGTGCGGCGTACCAACTCCTCTCGAATTGCATCGGACTGATGTAGTTCAACGTCGAGTGCAGACGCTCATGATTGTAGAAGCTCAACCAAGCAAGCACTTCGTCCGTTGCCTCGCGACGCGTCGCAAAGCGCCGGCCGTGAATGCGCGTTTGCTTGAGCGATCCCCACAGGTCTCGGTCGGCGAATTGTCCCAGTAATTGGCCTTGTGGCTCATAGAGCAACGCATGCTGTAGCCCTTGAGCAACGCCTGGAATTCGTCGCTGCAGTATTGGGCGGCTTCCACGGTCGCTGTGCAGAATCAGGCCGGCCTCGGGGCGACGGCGGAACCACGCCAAACGCAACGCGTCAGAAACCAGCTCGGTGCGCATGTGCGGCTTGAGCGACCAACCCACGACCTGACGGCTGAACAGGTCCAGGATGACGGTGAGGTACAGCCAGCCCTCGTCGGTCCAGAGGTAGGTGATGGCTGTGCAGCCTGGCCGGCGAGAACTCACGCTGCAGCAGGTTTGGTGCGACCTGCAGTTGTGCCTGCTATCGGTCGTGGCCTTAAACCGGCGCTTGGCGCGCGCCTTGATGCTATGCAGTTTCATGAGCCGTTGAACCCGGTCCTTGCTCGCATGGATGCCTTGAGCCAGCAGTTCTTTCCAGACGCGCGGCCAGCCGCGTTCGCCTTTGGATTCAGCGTACACGGCACGGATGTGGATCAGCAGTGCGTCCTTGCTGATGCTTCGGCGCGGCCGCTCAGGATCGACATCGAGAGCGTTGAGACGATGATAACCACTGGGGCTGACGCCCAGCGTCTGGCGGGCTACGGAAACCGGCCATTGCCGGCTGTGTCGTTCGATCCACGCGTACTTCACACCGACTCCTTCGCGAAGTACGCCGTCGCTTTTCCCAGGATATCGCGCTCCATCTTCACGCCACTGTAAGCGCCCGGCAAAGGCACCCCTCAGCCTAAATTGCCGTCAATCAGGCGGCGGCAGGCACCCATCGATGCGGTAGAAGTGCGGCGATGTCATCGGCTTGATGAGTAGGC
>NZ_CADIKL010000069.1 GCF_902859945.1 Paraburkholderia caffeinitolerans
GCCCGAGTGGCCACGGCCCAGGCTCGAGAGCTTCAGCGCCATCATCAGGCGCACGACCGGCAGCGACATCGGCTCGCCCACGCCCACGGCGTGCGACAGCACCAGATTGCGCTGCAGCAGTTCGAGCTGCTCGCGCGGGATATGTGTGCTGGCAAGGCGGCCAAAGCCCGTGTTGATGCCGTAAGCCGGCTCACCCTTGGCCGTGATTTCGGCAACGGTGCGCGCGCTCGCATCGATCGCGGCAAAGCTTGCCGGGTCGAGCTGGAGCTGGACGCTGCTGCTGTCCGCGGCGCGCGCGATCTGGCGCAGTTGCGGGAGGGTCAGATGGCCAGGGGTCAGTGTAATCATCGCAGTCGGGAAGTTGTATGGACAAGATGACGTCAGATTACACAAAACGACTTGTCTATACAAGTTAAAAGCGATTCGTGTATACCCTCATCCTCGCCTTCCTGACGCCGGAATTACGGGGCCTTTCGTTTACAGCACAAGCACTTGGCCCAGGTAATTACACCGATTGTTGCACCCCGGTGCAATCGGTAATTTGTATAGACAACTCACTGCTCAGCAGAAAATTCCGTTCGGAGACGTCATGAAGAAACTTGCCCTGTGTGTCGCACTCGCTCTTGCCGCCGGCGGCGCTTACGCGAAAGACTGGTCCACCATCCGCTTCGGCACCGACGCCAGCTACGCACCGTTCGAGTCGAAGGCACCCGACGGCAAGCTCGTCGGCTTCGACATCGACCTCGGCAATGAGATCTGCAAGCGCCTGAACGCGAAGTGCGTGTGGGTCGAGCAGGACTTCGACGGCATGATTCCGGGCCTGAAGGCCAAGAAGTTCGATGGTGCGCTTTCCGCGCTCACGGTCACGCCGCAGCGCGAGCAGCAGATTGCGTTCTCGCAGAAGCTCTACAACACCCCCACGCGCCTCGTCGCGAAGCAGGGCTCGACCCTGCAGCCGACCATCGAGTCGCTCAAGGGCAAGACGGTGGGCGTCGAACAGGGTTCGACCCAGGAAACCTACGCCAAGCAGAACTGGGCGACCAAGGGTGTGAACGTCATTACGTACCAGAACCAGGACCAGGTTTATCTGGACCTGAAGTCGGGCCGTCTGGACGCTGCGCTCCAGGATGAAGTGCAAGCCGATCTCGGCTTCCTGAAGACGCCGCGCGGCGCAGGCTTCGCGTTCGCCGGGCCGGAAATCCCCACGGGCGCCGCCGCCATCGGCCTGCGCAAGGACGACGCCGACCTCAAGGCGAAGATCGACAAGACGATCGCCGACATGATCAAGGACGGCACGTACAAGAAGATCCAGTCGAAGTACTTCGACTTCGACGTGTACGGCGGCTAACCCGATCGCCTTGCTTGCCGCTTCACTTGCATCGACACGGGGCGCTTATCGTGCAGTTGCTGCGCAGCGCGCGGCACGCGTAAAGCGTAAAGCGCCCCGTCATTGAAGGACGTCCATCCATGCTCTTCCAAGGCTTCGGCCCTCTCCTCCTCGCCGGCACGTGGGAAACCATCAAGCTCTCGCTGCTGTCGCTCGCCGCGGCGTTCGTGCTGGGCCTCATCGGCGCTGCCGCGAAGCTCTCGCCCAACCGCATGCTCGCGCGCCTCGGCACGATGTACACGACGCTGATCCGCGCGGTGCCCGATCTCGTGCTCATGCTGCTGCTCTTCTACAGCATCCAGATCTGGCTGAACCACCTGACCGACGCGATGGGCATGGACCAGATCGACATCGACCCGTTCGTGGCCGGCGTCATCACGCTCGGCTTCATCTACGGCGCGTACTTCACCGAGACGTTCCGGGGCGCGTTTCTCGCCGTGCCGCGCGGCCAGATCGAAGCGGGCTTCGCATACGGCATGAGCTCCACGCGCGTGTTCACGCGCATCCTGTTTCCGCAGATGATGCGTTTCGCGCTGCCGGGCATCGGCAATAACTGGCAGGTGCTCGTGAAGGCCACCGCGCTGGTTTCGATCATCGGCCTCGCCGATGTGGTGAAAGCCTCGCAGGACGCGGGCAAAGCCACCCAGGAATTCTTCTTCTTCACGCTCGCAACCGGCGCGATCTATCTCGCCATCACCACTGTTTCCAACCTGGCATTGCACCGCCTCGAAAAGCGCTATTCGACCGGTGTGCGGAGGGCCGCGCTGTGATCGAACTGCTTCAGCAATACTGGCCGAACTACCTGTACAGCGACGGCTTCAACTACAGCGGCCTCGTCATCACGCTCTGGCTGCTGGTCATCTCGATCGTGCTGGGCTTCGGATTGGCCGTGCCGCTCGCGGTTGCGCGCGCTTCGCGCAATCCGTGGATCTCGCGACCGGTTTGGCTCTACACCTATGTGTTTCGCGGCACGCCGCTCTATGTTCAGTTGCTGCTTTGCTACACCGGCATCTATAGCCTGAACTATGTGCATACGCATGCGCTGCTCGGCGAATTCTTCCGGAGTGCGATGAATTGCACGCTGCTCGCCTTCACGCTCAACGAATGCGCCTACGCCACCGAGATCTTTGCCGGTTCGATCCGCGAGACCCCGGCTGGCGAGATCGAGGCGGGCCTCGCCTACGGCATGTCGAAGTTCAAGCTCTACACGCGCATCATCCTGCCCTCGGCATTGCGCCGCGCGCTGCCCGCGTACAGCAATGAAGTGATCCTGATGCTGCACGCCACGACGCTCGCGTTCACCGCAACCGTGCCCGACATCCTGAAAGTGGCGCGCGACGCGAACTCCGCCACTTATATGACCTTCGAGGCTTACGGCATTGCGGCCATCCTCTACGCAACGATCGTCTTCGCTTTGATCTGGGCCTTCCGCCGCATGGAAACCCGGATGCTGGCTTACCTGAAACCGCAAGGGCACTGAACGCGTTCCGCGCGTTGATGGAGTATTGAATATGTACAAGCTGATTGTCGACGACCTGCACAAGAAGTTCGGCGAAAACGAAGTGTTGAAAGGCGTATCGCTCAAGGCCAAACCCGGTGACGTGATCAGCCTGATCGGCTCGAGCGGATCGGGCAAGAGCACCTTCCTGCGTTGCATTAACTTCCTCGAATCGCCGTGCTCCGGCCGCATCACGGTCAACGGCGAGGAAATTCGCACGAGCGCCGACCGCACCGGCTCGCTGCGCGTGAGCGACCCGAAACAATTGCGGGCGATGCGCACGCGCCTTGCGATGGTGTTCCAGCATTTCAACCTGTGGGCGCATATGACCGTGCTCGAGAACATCGTCGAGGCGCCCGTTAGCGTGCTGGGCCTGAGCCGCGCCGAAGCCGAGGAACGCGCGCGCAAGTATCTTGCCAAAGTGGGCCTCGCGAATGGCGTCGAGCACAAGTATCCTTCGCATCTTTCGGGCGGCCAGCAGCAACGCGTGGCGATCGCCCGCGCGCTGGCCATGGAGCCCGAGGTGATGCTGTTCGACGAGCCCACTTCCGCACTCGACCCCGAACTCGTGGGCGAGGTGCTGCGTGTGATGCAGGCGCTCGCCGAGGAAGGCCGCACGATGATCGTCGTCACGCACGAGATGGGGTTTGCGCGCAACGTGTCGAATCACGTCGTGTTCCTGCACAAGGGCAAGATCGAAGAGCAAGGCGACCCGAAGGAAGTGCTCAACTCGCCGCGCAGCGAACGGTTGCAGCAGTTCCTCGCGGGGCGGCTGAAGTAAGCGACCGAAATAAGCGACCGAAACAAGCGACCGAAAAAATCGACCTGGCGGCGCACCGCAACCTTCCAGGCCTCACGCGCCAATGCGTCGCCGCGCTTGAAGCGCCTCCGCCACCATGCGCTCGACCACTTCCGCGGCGGAAGTCCGCGCGTTCACGAGCGCCGACGATTCGCCCGCGAAGAGCGCCATGCGCTCCAGGTCGCCTGTCGTGCTGCGCAAGGGCGAATCGGTGCTGTACAGGTAGAGCGGCCGCCCGTCCTCGTGGCCGATCACTTCGCGGGGCAGCTTGTCGGGGTGGTAACCGAACAACTGCCCGCCCGCCGCGGCCGTCACGCTATTGGCCAGCACGCGCACCGGCGAATTGGGCGGCCAGTTGATCGCAAAAAGGTCGGTGTAGACGGTATCGCCCGCCCTCGCCTCGCAAATGCGCTCCTTGTGATAGTCGTGCGCGAACGATTCATGCGTCGCTAGAAATGCCGTGCCGCAATGCACGCCCGATGCACCCAGCGCGAGCGCCGCGATCAGACCGCCGCCCGTAGCGATCCCGCCCGATGCGACCACCGGCACACGCACCTTCTGCACGACCTCGGGAAGCAGCGTAAGAAGGCCGGTGCGCCCGCGCACGTGGCCGCCGGCCTCGATACCCTGCACGATCACGGCATCCGCTCCAGCCTGCTGCGCCGCCAATGCGTCGGCCAGCGACCCCACCTGGTACAGCACGATGGCTCCGCCATCCTTCGCGCGCTTCACCGCGTCCGGCACGACATCCCAGAAGAAGCACAGCGCGGGCACGCGCGCCGCGAGGCACATGTCCAACTCCGCCGCGAACAAGGCGGGCTCGGTCGCACATGGAATCAGGTTCACGCCGAATGGACACGGCGTTGCCGCGCGCACGGCGGCGATCTCCCGCTCGATCAACTCGGGCACTTCGCGCACCATGCCGAGCAAGCCGAATCCCCCCGCTGCGGAAACGGCCGCGGCGAGTTCGGACCTGGCCGGTCCGCCCATGCCCGCCGAGACGATCGGATAGCGGCAACCCAGCAACTGGGTCAACGCGGTGCGCAAGCAGTCGGATTCGGCATTCACACTCATCTGGCACGCTCCGGTAGCGATGGGATTTTGCAATGATCGCTCAAACCCGGCCGGACCGCGCGCCTTTCCACACCATCGGGACGCGAAGCGTCGAGCGGCCCGATCAGGTCGTGCCAGGCAACGGGCTCGAAACCAGCAACGCCGCCACTATCAACGCGCTTCTGCTGAAGGAGCTTGGAGCCGTTGCGGCATCAGGAGCAACCTACATCACGCCCACCGTTGCGCTGCTAATTGGCTGAGTGTTCTTTTCCATATGCATCAGCATCCATGCCGTAGTGCGAATACGAATCGCCCTGTAGCAGGCGGCCACGTGGCCGCCTGCGCGCGTCGGTCCGTCGTCAGGTCGACGACACGCCACGATGGCCGATACCCGAACGCGCGGCGTGGTTGCGCTTGTTCAGCCGCGCCGCGATCACCACGAATCCGGCGAGCACACCCGTCGCGGCGACTTCGATCCGGTGGCCGTCGAGGAACAGCATCGTTACGAGCGTCCCGCAGATGAACAGAATGACCGCCCACGTGAGCCACGGAAACATCCACATCTGCAACGGCAGCGCCGCGCTGCTCGCGCCGAGCATCCGGCGCATCCGCAGTTGCGATACCGCGATCACCAGATAGACGAGCAGCGCGATTGCACCCGACGTCGCAATCAGCACATTGAACACCTGCTCCGGCACCACGTAGTTCGCGATCACGGTCAAAAAGCCGAACGCGGTCGACGCGAGCACCGCCGCGCGCGGCGTGCCAGTCGAGTCGGTGCGATGCAGGAACGCGGGCGCGTCGTGGCGCTTGGCCAGCGAGAACAGCATCCGCGACGCCGTGTAGAGCGCCGAGTTCAGACAGCTTGCGACCGACACAAGCACGATCACGTCGATGATCCCCTTCGCATGCGGCACGCCGATCAACTCCATTGCGCGCTGATACGAGCCGTGCACCGGCAGCAGCGGATCATTCCAGGGGACGATTGCGGTGACGAACAGAATCGAGCCGAGATAGAAGAGCGAGATACGCCAGATCACCGAATTCGTCGCGCGCACGATCTGGCGAGCCGGATCCTCCGATTCGGCCGCGGCGATCGTCACGATTTCGGTGCCCACGAATGAGAACATCGTCATCAGCATGCCCGCGAACACCGCACCGACTCCGTTCGGCATAAAGCCGCCGTGATCCACGAGGTGCGCGAAGCCTGAAGCGTGGCCACCCGGCAGCAACCCGAAGACCGCCGCGCCGGCGATGGTGATGAACGCGGCAATCGCGACCACCTTGATCAGGGCAAACCAGAACTCGAATTCGCCATAGTTCTTCACCGAGAACAAATTCGTCAGCGTCAGCAGCAGCGTGACGCCGAGCGCAAAGGCCCAGGTCGCGACGCTCGGGAACCACGCGTTCAAAATCGTTGCGGCGGCGGTCGCCTCGATCGGGATCACGAGCACCCAGAACCACCAGTAGAGCCAGCCAATCGTGAAGCCGGCCCAATGCCCGATCGCGCGATCGGCATACGTTGAGAACGAACCGCTGTCCGGATGCGCGACTGCCATCTCGCCCAGCATGCGCATCACCAGCACGACGAGCGCACCCGTCATCGCATAGGCAATCAGCGAGGCTGGCCCGGCTGCCGCGATCGCGTGCCCGGAGCCAACAAACAGGCCTGCGCCGATTACGCCCGCGATCGACAACATCGTGACGTGACGTTGCTTCAGGCCAGTAGCGAGGCCCGTATGACTACCACTCATGTCTTCCTCCAGTCCGTATTTCTAGTTTCCAGCCGGCTGCCCGATGGAACCACGCTTTGCAGCGAGCCAACAGCGCGACTTGCGCGGTCGGCATGCTGTTGCTCACATGGCGACGCCAATCATCTCGGCACAGCGCTATGCGATCTAGAAAATACGCGACTGCACCCCGTAACAAATGCGACGCGCAGTTGTTCGACCACGACATTTCGGCGGTATGCTTCATCGCAACCGGGAGGAAAGGCGCCCATTATTCATGCGCCGGGCATGGAGATATCCGCGTAAACGGCATATTGCCCGTCGAAGCCTATGGATGTTCAATCGACGACCGATGGGGTCGTGAAAATGAAGGCGCGCGCACACACGAACAGGGAACAAAGGATGAAACATCGCTGGTTGTTTCTCTTGCTGCTGACGCTCAGCATGAGCGTGCCTTGCGCAATGGCCGCGCCGCCCGCGCTCGGTCTGACCATAGGTGGCAATACCTTGTCGCTAACCGCACAGGTATTGCTGGCGCGTCCCGATGCAACCGACATCACCGTGCCGAACGATGTGGCCTACGGTAAATCGATGACCTATCGGGCGGTACCGCTGGCCGACTTGCTGGACGGGATCAAGCTATCCGCGGACAGCGTGCTGGAGGCTCGCGCAACCGATGGCTTTGTAGCGCAACTGCCGATGGACCTCGTGCGTAATCGTGATGCCGCTGGAGCCGTTGCGTGGCTCGCGATTGAAGATCCGGCGCGACCATGGCCGAAGCTGCCGGAAAAGGCGGTCAGCGCCGGGCCGTTTTATCTGGTCTGGATCGGCCCAGCTGCGGCGTCGGTCCGTAGTGAGCAATGGCCCTACCAGATCGCGCAGCTCACCACACAAGCATCTCCGGCCACGCGATGGCCGGCGCTTGCGGTTGATCCTGCGCTGCCGGCAACCGATCCGGTGCGAGCTGGCCAGAGCCTGTTCATCACGCAATGCTTTGCGTGCCATCGGCTCAATGGCGCGGGTAGCGCGAACGCGGGTCCCGACCTCAACCTGCCGATGAATCCGACCGAGTACTTCCAGCCAGCTGCATTGCATCGCTATATCCGCAATCCGGCGTCGGTCCGCAATTGGCCCGGCCGCGCCATGCCGGCGTTTGCCCCGGACCAGTTGAGCGATCGCGAGATCGATCTGGTCGTGACCTATCTTGCGTATATGGCGCAGCGTAAGGTGACGAAATAAGGCTCAATCAATCGCGACGTCCGTGACGATGATCCGCGCTGCCGACCGTCTGGCCGCGTTCGGATACCCCGCGGAGGCGCTATCAGGTTGGCGCACAGGCGGCGGCAGAATGAAGCGAAGAAGAGAACAAGATCGCTTTATCACGGCCACCGCTTCCCTGCTGTCGTCATCAGCGGTGCGGCGCAACCCGGGCAGCGCCTGGCATTTGGACGAGATGTTCGTGACGCCAACGACCTATGCAAACCAACCACAACTCACCATGACAATGAAAACTGAACCCACTACGACTCCCCACTTCCAGATGCGTCGGCGCGTTCTAGGCACAGCATTGTGTGGCGCGCTGAGCGCATGTGGTGGTAGCGCAGCCGTGACGCTAAGTTCGGGTGCGCCGAACGGGCCCGTATCGGATGCACAAATTAGTGCGGCACTTGCGCAACTCGATGGGCTCGCACGCAGCATGATGGCGACCTCGGGCATCCCCGGCATGTCGGTCGCGGTCGTGCAGGGCGCGAAGACCGTCTTCGCGCAGGGCTATGGCGTCACAAGCGTGACAACCCAGCAGGGCGTCAACGCCGACACCGTGTTCCAGCTCGCTTCGGTATCCAAATCTGTCGGGGCGACGGTCGTCGCGGCGCAGGTCGGTCAGGGCGTCGTGAGCTGGGACACCCCCATGTCCCGTGTACTGCCGTGGTTCACGCTGTCCGATCCGAGCGTCACGGCGGCGGTAACGGTCGGCGATCTCTACGCGCATCGCTCGGGATTGCCGGAGCATGCCGGCGACTCGCTCGAAGAGATCGGCTACGACCAGACGCAAATACTGCAACGTTTGCACTACCTCGCGCTCGACCCGTTCCGTACGACCTATCACTACACGAACTTCGGGCTCACCGCGGGCGCGGCCGGCGTCGCGGCCGCGGCGGGCGTGGACTGGGCCACGCTCTCGCAGCAAGCGATCTACCGGCCGCTCGGCATGACGCGCACCAGCTCGCTCTACGCCGATTTCGCCGCGCGCACGAATGCCGCGGCGGGCCACGTCCTGGTCAACGGCCAGTACGTGCCCGGCCCGCTGCGCGACCCCGACCCGCAATCGCCGGCGGGCGGCGTCAGCTCGACCGCGAACGACATGGCCCGATGGCTCGCGATGCTACTCGGCAACGGCACCGTCAACGGCCAGACGGTGATTCCCGCCAGCGCGCTCCAGCCGGCACTCTCGCAACAGATCCAGAGCCGCGCCGCCAGTGCGACGCTGCCGGCGGCGTATTACGGCTACGGCTTCAGTTTGAGCACGACCGACAGCGGCCGCGCAATGTTCAATCATTCCGGCGCGTTCACCACCGGCGCGGCGACTACCTTCACGGTCGTACCGTCTATCGACCTCGCCATTGTCGTGCTCACCAACGCGGCACCCGTGGGCGTGCCCGAAGCGCTCGCGCAGCAGTTTTTCGATCTTGTGCAGTATGGCAAGCCCCAGCGGGACTGGCTGGCGTTTTTCACCTCGGTGTTCGCCCAGTACTCGCAACCCTTGGGCGCGCTGGCGGGCGCGACGCCCCCGGCATCGCCGACACCCGCGCAGCCGCTCGCCAATTACGCGGGCGTCTACGCCAACGATTATTTCGGTCCGCTACAGGTTGTCGTCCAGAACAATGCGCTCGTGCTCACGCTCGGTCCCGCCGGCACGCAGTTCACCTGCACGCACTGGAACGGCGACGTGTTCAGCTACGTCTTGCCGCCCACGGAAGCTCCGGCTGGCTCGCGCTTCGAGGTCAGTTTCGCGGGGCCGAAGGTGACGCTCGACAGTTTCAACGAGGGGGGCCTGGGGACGTTCACGCGCGCGTCGTAGCCGGGCGGTGAAACGCCGTTCGCGGCTCGCCGCGCCCGACGAGCCGGAGCAAGAATGATCGGGCAAACGTGAGGCATGCCGGCGAGTGCGAATCAAGCGAACATCACGGGCGCTTCATTCAATGGGCTCGTACGGCAAACCAACGTAGTTTTCCGCGATCGTCTTGAGCCCGGCATCGGATGTCGTGTAGTAGTCGTAGTCGGTACGCTGCATGCGCTTGTCGAAGGCATCGCGCTCCGAGAACTCGTGCAGAAGGTTCGTCATGAACCACGAGAACCGTTCTGCTTTCCACACCCGGCGAAGCGCGATTTGCGAATACCTTTCCAGTAGATCGGTACGGCCGTCGCGGTAGACGCGATTCAGTATCCGATAAAGCGTGCTCACGTCGCTTGCGGCGAGATTCAACCCCTTCGCGCCGGTCGGCGGCACGATATGCGCCGCGTCGCCAACGAGAAACAGCTTGCCGTACTGCATCGGCTCAACCACATAGCTGCGCAGCGGCGCGATGCTCTTCTCGAGCGACGGCCCGGTCACAACCTTCTCCGCCACGTCCTGGGGCAGGCGGGTCTTCAACTCTTCCCAGAAGCGTTCGTCGGACCAGTCTTCGACTTTCTCGGTCAACGGCACTTGCAGATAGTAACGGCTGCGAGTCGTCGAACGCTGGCTGCACAGCACAAAGCCGCGCTCGTGATGCGCGTAAATCAGTTCGTGGTTGACAGGCGGGGTGTCGGACAGCATGCCGAGCCAGCCAAACGGATAAACGCGCTCGTAATGCGTAAGCACTTCCGCTGGGATCGTCTTGCGCGAAACGCCATGAAAACCATCGCAACCCGCGATGTAATCGCAATCCAGACGGTATGTTTCGCCGTTCTTTTCGAATGTGACGTAAGGCGTTTCGCCTTTCACGTCGTGCAACTGAACGTTGGCGGCTTCGTAGATCGTGGTCGCGCCGCTTGCGTTGCGCGCCTCCATCAAATCGCGTGTCACTTCGGTCTGGCCGTACACCAGCACCGACGAGCCACCCGTGAGCTGCTTCAGGTCGATGCGGTCACGTCGCCCACCGAACACGAGTTCGATACCGTCGTGAACCAACCCTTCCGCATCCATACGCTCGCTCACACCCGCTTCGCGCATCAGGTCGACCATGCCCTGCTCGAGCACGCCCGCACGGATTCGGCCGAGCACGTACTCGCCGCTCTGACGTTCAACAATGACGTTGTCGATGCCAGCCTTGTGCAGCAACTGTCCCAAAAGCAGGCCGGACGGCCCGGCGCCGATGATCGCAACTTTGGTCTTCATAACCGATGTCTCCTGTATTTCTCTGCCCGTGACTTCTGCTTTGCTCTTTGAGCCCCAATAACTGGCGTCACGGTTAAATTGCATTTTTCTAGAAATACGCAGCGCTGATAAGGCAATTTTTTTGTTTAAAATTGGACTTTTGAAAAGTCCTACGTGGACCGATAACCCGGTGATGAATTCATGAAGCATTCGGCGCAGCGCGACATCCCCGTCTTCAAGTTATACGGCGAAGGGCCTGACTGGGGCACGCTCGATTTGCTGCACTGCGAGTCGATACCGGAACGAAGCAGCTTGCACGATTGGGAAATCGGGCAGCATCGGCACGCGGACCTCGCGCAAATCCTCTACGTTCAGAAAGGTGTGGCGCGGCTCGAAATTGAGGGCGAGAAGACAACGATAAGCACGCCATCGGTCCAGGTCGTCCCGCCGATGTGCGTGCACGGCTTCCAGTTCTCTCCGGAAGTCGACGGATACGTGGTGACCGTCGCCGCGCCGCTGATGAACTGGCTTCAGCAGCAAATCGATGCGCCGCGCCGCGTGCTCGAACACCCGGGCTGTTATTCGGTCGGCAACGACCTGCCTTACCTGAACACGCTGTGCAGCCGGTTGAATCAGGAGTACGGACTTCCTGCACCTTCACGGGACCTGATGCTCCGGTCGCTCGTGAGCGCGCTCGTCGTATGGGTCAGTCGTCAGGATCAACAAGGCGAGGAAAGGGGCGAACCTCAGGATCGTGGCCAAGCCTACCTGAGGGCATTCTCCGGCCTGATCGAAAAACATTACCGCGAACATTTTCCGATCAGCCGTTACGCGGAACGCTTAGGCGTGACGCCGGTGTATTTGAATAGGGTTTGCCAGCGCATAGCGGGCAAAAGCGCCCTCGCCCTGGTCCATCAGCGAGTGCTGCTCGAAGCCAAGCGCAGTCTCACCTATACCGCACTCAATATCAATCAGGTATCCGATTTTTTGGGCTTCACGGAGCCCGCGTATTTCACACGGTTCTTCAAGCGATTCACCGGCGTGACGCCAAACGCTTTTCGCAAGCGAAAATGACTTGACTGTTGCCAGCATCGGGCTGCCGCCCTGCGCGGACATCAACTCGAGCGTGCAACCTGGCGCAAGTCCACGCGCCCAGGCAATCTCCTGAGCGCGTGGCCGTCCGCCAGATGCAAGCGCCGCTTGTGCGTGCAACGAAGCGTCAGAACCTGTGGCGAATCGCGACGCGTACGAGCGCCTGGCGGGTGTTCGACGAGTCGCCTGCATTGCCGATGTTCGCCACTGCAGGCGCACCCGTGGACGACGTACCCGCCGCGATCTGGTACGCGCCCTCGGCATAGAGATCGGTTCGCTTCGAAAGAAAGTAATCGGCCATCACGCTGAACTGGTTGAAATGTTGATTGCCGACGTTTGCGCCTTCCGACGTGTGAACATTGTTGCCCTTCGCATAATCGTAGGCAGCGCCGAGACTGAATGCCGGCGTGACCGACCACTTGACACCCGCATCAACGTTATTGAACCGGGCACTCGCACCGCCTAGTGCCACGATATTGCCGTACTCGATGTTCGACCACGACGCGCCGATCTGCACCGGCCCAATCGTGTACAGCCCGCCCGCCACCGCCACCTGATAGGAATTCGCACTTGCATAAGCCTTGTTCAAGATTCCGGTCAACTGCGTTCCGCTGCCGTTGCTCGTGAAGAAACCCTGGCCCGCGGTGGCCGCGGTCGGATTCTTGAAATAGAGGTAAGCGGCCGCCAGGGTCACCACGCCGTTTGCGTACGCCACGCCGGCCGAATAGCCGCCGTTGCCGCTGATATTGCCGGGTTGGCCGCCCACGCTCCAGGTGGCGCCAAACGTGAGTCCGTTGATGTTCGGGCTCGCATAACGAATCGAATTGTTGGTGCGCAGCGAGTTTGCGGTGTTGTCGAAGTCGCCGGGATGCTGGAAAACTTCGCTCGCCAGATAGCCCTGAATCGTGACCGCCTGAGCATAGTTGACGACCGAATCGTACTGCCGCCCCAGCGTGAGGTCGCCAAAGCGCCGGTTGCTCAAACCGACGGCCGCCTGCCGTCCGAATTGAAGTCCCCCTTGCCCCGCGGCGCCAGAATTCAGGTTCACGCCGGATTCGAGCGTGAAGATCGCACGCGTGCCACCACCCAGGTCCTCGGCGCCTCTCATGCCCCAACGACTGCCGTACATGCCGTTGAGTGAGTCGAGGTACCACTTTTGCCCGCCTTTCGACGGCCCGGTGGCAACGTTGCTATTGAACATGATGCCTTCGTCCAGCACACCGTATAGCGTCAGACTGCTTTGCGCCCAGGCCGATGCACCGCACAGGCAAAGCGGGGCCAATGCGAGAAGCTTCTTTTTCATTTGCGGTTCTCCAAACCTGAATTATTTATTCGCATGTCTAATTATCTGAATAAGAATTCGCGACAAGAGCGGATCGTGATCGTGCCTAGTGCATCGGCACGCTTTGCTGTGCGCGCGTTTGCGAAGCGTCTGCGCCACGGCCGATCATCACGAACAGCGCGCACGCGGACACCAGCGCCGGCACAGCAAGCAGGCCGAACACGGAACCGATCTGCCAGCCGAAGCCCATCAGAGCCGCGCCGACCAGTGCCCCTGCCACGCCCCCTATGCGCCCCACCCCGAGCATCCAGGCAACGCCAGTCGCTCGCCCGTGCGTCGGATAAAACGCGGCGGCCAGTGCGGACATCGACGTGACTGCGCTCGTGACCAACGTCCCGGTCAAGAAGATGAGCGTGCCGAGCCACAACTGGTGGCCAACACCACGCCCTACCAGAAGGACCATCACTGCGGCGAGCACATACGTTGCGGCGATCACGCGATTGGCATTGAGGCGGTCCATGAACCAGCCGACGCACAGGTTGCCCAATACGCCGCCAAGCGGGAAAAGCGAGGTCATCAGGGCTGCACGCGCGCCGGAGAAGCCCGTGTCGCGAAACAGCATGGGCAGCCAGTTGGTGAGCAGGTAATAGATCAGCAGGCCCATGAAATACGCGAGCCACAACATCAATGTCCCGAAGCGGTACTGTCGCGACAGGACGACGCGAATCGCCGATTCGCGCTTCGCGCTCACGCCGCCCTCGGGCGCGACGAAGCGGCAACCTTCGAACGACGTGCCGGGTGCAATACGGCCGAGGATGCGTGCGATTTTTGCGTCGGCTCGCTGCCGTACTGCCATGAACTGAACGGACTCCGGCAAGAGAAGGATCAGCACAACCGTAAGCACGATCGGCCCGATGCCGCCCGCGACCAGCACGCTTTGCCAGCCAAAATGCGGAATCAGCCATGCAGACGCGAATCCACCGAGCGCGAGTCCGGTGGAAAAACCACAGAACATCGTATTGACAACGACCGCGCGCACACGCGTCGGCGCATACTCGGACATCAGCGTAACGGCGTTCGGCATGGCAGCGCCGAGGCCGAGACCCGTGCACAAGCGCAGCACGGTCAGCGACTCGACCGTGCCGGCGAATGCCGCCGCAAGGCTCCACAGTCCGAAGAACGCCACGGAAAGCACCAGCACGGTCTTGCGTCCGAGTCGGTCTGCGAGCGGGCCTGCCAGCACCGCACCGATGCCAAGCCCGACCAGCGCCGCGCTCATCACCGGACCCAGTGCGACGCGCGTAATGCCCCACTGCTGCACGAGCGACGGCGCGATGAAGCCAATGGCAGCCGTGTCATAGCCGTCGGCGGCGACCACGAGAAAGCACAGCACGAGAATGACCCACTGAAATGGCGAGAACCGTTGGCCGTCAATGAAGGCCTGAGTATCGACGACGCGTTCCAAGGTCTTCATTACTGCCCTCCAGCAACGTGATGGACGAGCGGGTGCAGCGCGTCGGCGGGGCCGAAGCGATAGAGCGTTTCCATTGCGATGTCTCCGAAGATTAATGTCGTTCTATTGCGGCACCGTCACCGTGGGCGCGGGACGGCCGGTATCTGCCACGGCGCGCCGCAGTGCCGTGGCGTGAGAGGTTTAAGTCTGCCTGATGTACAGGTACAGCGAATGTGTGATAGCGGCGTAACGGCTTATTCCGCGACGCTACCCAGCGCGGCGGCACGAATGAGCCGCGTCTCCTGCGCCGTGATCAGATGGCCCGATGCCTTGAGATAGGTCTGGAAATCCGGATGCGTATCGCGTGCGATGCATCGTCGTTCGTAGTCCGCAAGATCGTCATACCCCCAAAGGTGGGTGAACTGGTTCTGCGGCCCCACCAGGCTCGTCCAAAAGCCGAGCGGGTGCCCAAGCGTTTCGAGCAGGATCGGCATGGCGAGCCGGTCAAACACCTCGATGAACTCGGGCATCTTGCGCAGCGCGATGGTGTAGACCCGGAAATCCACGAGAGGCTTTGCCAGATACATGGGGTGGCGGCTCATGCGTGCACCTTCTCGTTGCGGGTCGTGGCTTTGTTGGCGATGGCATTACCCGTGACATAGCCGAACGTCATGTTGGGTCCATGAGTGATGCCGGCGCCCGGATAGTTGCCGCCCATCACGCTGCGTCGGTCATTGCCGACCGCGTAAAGGCCCTCGATCTCACTGCCGTCCGCGCGCAGCACCTCGCCGGTAACGCCGGTCCTGAGGCCGTCGAACGTGCCCAGATCGCCCATCACGACCTTCACCGCATAGAAGGGGCCAGTCGAGATCGGCGCAACGCAAGGATTGGGCTTGTTGTCCGGATCGGCGAGATAGCGGTTGAACGACGTGCGGCCGCGATGGAATGCCGGGTCTTCTCCCCGCACGGCATCGACGTTGTAAGCGCGGACCGTCTTCTCGAGCGCGTCAGGAGCAATCCCGCAATTGCGCGCCAACTCTCCGATCGTCTCGCCCTTGACGAGATAGCCTTTGCGCAGCAGCGGCCCCACCGGCATCGGCGCGGGCTTCGCATAGCCCAGGCCATACTTGCCCAGCGCCACCTTATCGCAGATCAGCCACATCGCCGTCTCCCGCTCCCCCTCGCAGGCACGGATTAGCGCCGAGCCAACATCGTGGTAGGAGTTCGATTCATTGGTGAAGCGCTGACCGCTGCGCAGCACGCCGATAACGCCAGGCTTGTAGCGGTCGAGCAAATGCGGGAACACGCCCGTGCGGCCACGGCCGATGGGCACCTTCGACACAGGCATCCAGGCCGATGCATCGGGGAAGCCAACCTGCACGGCACCACCCACCTTCTCCGCCATGGTCAGCCCGTCGCCCGTATTGCCGACGGGCGTGGGCGAGAGATGCTCACCGCCGCGCTTCACATGCGGATAGACCTGCGCAATGCGCTTGAGGTCGTGCGGGAAGCCGCCGCAAGCGAGCACGACGCCGTGCCGGGCGGTGACGCGAAGCTCACCGTCCGCTGCGCTCGCGAGCACACCGGCCACCTTGCCCTGCTTGCTCAGCAGTTCCTTCACGGGCGTCGAAGTGTGGATCGGAATGCCGATTGCGAGCGCCGACTTCGCGAGCCGCGCAGCGAGCGCGTTGCCGCTGGTTACGTTGATCCCGCGGCGGTAAAGCGCCAGCTCCTTGAGATGCGTAGCTAAACGGCGGGCCACATAGCAGAACGAAACAATCGACTTGGTCGCGCGGAAGAAGTGCTTGAGGTCCGCGTTCGAGGAATTGAACATCATCCCCATGAAGGTGATCGTTTCGAGCGGCGGCTTGAGGCGTTGCATGTCCTTGCCCAGCCCGCGAATATCATAGGGCGCGGCGAGGATCGAGCGGCCGATGTCCGCGCCGCCGGGCGCATCCGGGTGATAGTCCGGATAGAGCGTGGGCACGAACTTCATCTCGGTCTCCCGCTCGAAGAACTCGACCATCTTCGGCCCGTTCTCGATAAAGCACTGGACCGCGGCGGCATCGTAGTTGCTGCCTGTCTCGCTCATCATGTATTCGCGCACGCGCTCGACGGAGTCCGCCGGGTTCTGCTGCCGGCCATATTTGCTCAGCGGAATCCACAAGACTCCACCCGACAACGCGGTGGTACCGCCGAACACAGGCTCCTTTTCGAGCACGACGACATCGAGGCCGCGCTTCTTTGCCGTGATCGCGGTGGCGAGGCCCGCGGCACCCGATCCAACCACGACCAGATCGCAAGTGATCTCCTTGGCCATATCCACTCTCCTTTTCGTTATGGTGTGATGGCGCTCACGCGGCCGGGGTGGCGTTGAAGCCGGGGCGCGGAACCATGTCCATCAGCATGCAATCAAGGCCGCCATCGACGAGCACCTCGGCGCCATTGACGTAGGCCGCCAGATCAGAGGCGAGGAACATGGCCGGGCCGGCGAGGTCCTCCGGCTCGCCGATGCGACGGCTCGCGGTGGCGGCGGCGCGGCGAGCCTCGAAGCCGGGCTCCTCGTAGAACTGCGCGGACAGCGCGGTGCGGATCATGCCGGGCAGCACGCAGTTGCTACGCACGCCGCGCGGCCCCCACTCCGCCGCCAACTGGCGCGAGAGCAGCAGCACGCCCGCCTTGCTCGGGCTATAGGAACCGCTATTGGTCTGCGGATTGAGCGCCGCAATCGAGGCAACGTGCACGATACTGCCCTTGCCCGCTGCCAGCATGTCGCGCCCGAACGCGCGGGCACACAGAAGATAGCCGGTGAGGTTCACGGCGATGGCCTGGTTCCAGTCTGCGATCGAGACCGTCTCGAGCGATCCGGCGCGTAGCAGTCCTGCATTGTTGACGAGCACGCTGGCCGAACCGAGCGCGGCGCGAACCTCGTTGGCGGTTGTGGCAACTGAAGCCTCGTCCGACACGTCGCAGCCGAACGCCTGTGCCACGGCACCCGCCTCCCGCAGCTCGGCGGCGACAGCTTCCGCGCCGGCAAGGTTGCGGTCCACCAGCGCCACATGGGCCCCAACACTGGCGAAGGCGCGCGCGATGCCGGCACCAATGCCACTACCCGCACCCGTGATCACGCAGATCTTGCCGTCGAGGTTCAACTTATAGGACGCCGAGGCGGCTGCGCGATTTTCAATTTGCTGTGCCATGTAATGACTTTCCCTAAAATTTTCCGTGCAATTACGCTTACTGAAATCCGTATCGCCATTGAACGCCTCAGGCACCTGTGGAACAATGGACAGAGACGACATAAAACAGGACATACCGTGCATCATGGCCCATGACCAAGAGCGCCGCCGGACCGTTCTGCACTACGCGCTTTACGGTGCGGAGGCCGGCCAATCGTGGGTCGACATGGTCCATTACGAGCCCATTCCCCTGCGTGCCGGCCGTTTCGACTTCGAGATCAAGCCGCACGTCCACGACGCGCTGATCCAGGTGCTGTACGTCACCCGCGGGGGCGGTGAAACCTTCATCGACGGCAGGACGTGGGCAGTCGTTGCGCCATGCTTGATCGTCGTGCCAGCGCACTCGGTACACGGCTTTCACTTCCGCAGCGACATCGACGGTCACGTCATCACCGCCGCGCAGCCCGCACTGGAATCGCTGGCAATGACGGCCGCGCCCGAGCTGCTGGAATTCATGCGCACGCCAACGGTGCTGTCGGTCGATCCCGATGCCGAGCGCGGCACACCGCTGGAAACGCTTTTTCAGTCGATCGGGCACGAGGCGGAGAGTCACGAGCGCTGGCAGTTCACCGCAGGCGCGGCGCTGGCGATCGCCCTCTTCGTCAAGGTCGGGCGCCTCAGCGAGCGCGCCCAGCTTTCAGCCAGCTCCGAGCAGCGGACCATGGCGACGCGGATCGAACGATTCCGCGCGCTGCTCGACCGCCATTGCCGTGAGCGACTGCCAGTCGCCAGTTACGCCAACGAGATGGGTGTGACCACCGGCCAGCTCTCGCGTATCTGCCGCGCCACCTTTGGGGTCTCGGCAATCGAGGCAATCGACGCACGCTCGATCCACGAGGCCAAGCGGCTGCTGGGCTATTCGACGCTCAGCGTGAAGCAGATCGCCAGTGAACTGGGGTTTCAGGACGAGGCTTATTTCGGTCGCTTCTTCCGCAAGCAGACGGGACTTCGGCCAACCGAATACCGCCTGGCGGCGCACGATCGATCCATGCCGCCTGAAAAGGGGGGAGCGGTCTGACTCGGCCGCCCCCTATCCGATTCAGGCCGATAATCCGCACAGCTTGACGAACAGGTGCTCCGGCCCGGAGTTGGTCAGATTGTTGCCCCGCACATATTGAATCGGCCGTGCCGGATCAAGCGCAATCGCGCCAATCTTGCGGGCCAGAGCCTTCGTCGCGATGAGCGTCTCCAGCTTGGCGAGCGGCGCGCCAAGGCATTTGTGCATGCCGTTGCCGAAACCCAGGTGGCCGCTGGAATCGCGGTCGATGTCGAACGTCTCTGCGTCGACAAACTTGCGGCTGTCGCGGTTCGCAGCCGACAGCAGCAGTCGCACCACCGCGCCCTTGGGCAGATCGACGCCCGCGACCGTGGTCGCTTCGGTAGTGATGCGGCTCACGCGCTGTACGGTGCCGCGATAGCGCGCCACCTCCTCGACGAAGCGATCGGCGTCGGCGGGGTTTTCGCGGATACGGCCCAGCAGATCCGGCTGTTCAGCGAGCATGCGAAAAGCGTTGGCCACGAGAATGGTCGTCGTGTCGTGCCCGGCGATGAAGACGAAGGCACACAGTTCCTTCGCTTCCTTTTCCGAAAGCAGTCCGTCCTTCCACATGCGGGCGATATGTCCGCCAATCGACTGGCTGTCGGTGAGCGCGAGCCGCTCCATCGCTTCCTTCAGGTATGCGAAGAAAGCCTGCGCGCTCTGCTCGTCAGTGCCGGTCCCCGGCGCATTGCGGGCGAGACGCCCGAAGTAGCTGAAGGTCTCATCCGACCAGAACTTCATCTTCTCTTCATCCTCGTTCGGCACGTCGATCATCGTGGAGATGGTCGAGATGCTGAGCGGGATGGCGAAATCGTTGACGACGTCACCGCCGCCTTTGGTAATCATCGCGTCGACCAGGTCCTCCGCCCTTTGCGCGATCTGCTCGATAAAAGGATCGAGCGCCAGCGGCAGGAAGGACGGCTGGACGACCTTGCGCAAGCGCGAATGGTCAGGCGCATCGAACAGCGTCAGGAACGTTAGCGGCGGTGGGCTCACGACCTCGGAGGAAAACAGTTTCGGGTTGCGGATCGCCTGGTACACGTCGTCATAACGCGAGAGGAACCACACGTCCGAAGTCGCCGACTGGCAACGCAGCACAGGCGCATGCTCGCGCATCCAGCGATAGTGCTCGTAGGGGTCGCCTTGCGAGCCGTCGTCGACCACCTTGAATGGCTCCAGCCCCTCGGGCCAGTCCAGTTCGTGTGAATAGGCCGGCAGGGTTTTGGCCGTGAACGGGCAAACCTGCGGCGCACTCTGCGGCACGGCCGGCACAGGCAAGGGGGGCGCCGCGACTTGGGGTGCCGTCTTGCCCGGCACCATACGCTCCAGCGCTCGGCTCATCGTGGCCTTCGAATGGAGCGCATGCAGCGCAATCACGTCTCGCGCCTTGTTCAGATCGCCCAGTTCGAAGGCGCCGACAATGTCCCGGTGCTGCTGGACGATATCGCCGACGATCTCGATCTGGTCGGTCAACGCGCGAGCAATGTAGTCCTGCACGGCCAGTTGCCGGTAGAGCGCAATCAGCTGGGTGTTCCTGGAAGCCTCGATCGTGAACAGGTGGAAGGCGTGGTTTGCCTCGATGTAGCGCGCGACGTCAGTAAAACGCTGCCCGGACACAAACGGCGCCGTTGCCTCGGCAAGCTGCCGAAAGCGGATCAATTGCTCGCTCGACAGCCGGCCCATAGTCAATTGAGCCGCCCCCAGTTCGAGAGCCATGCGCAGGTCGAAGGCTTCATCGACATCAACGGGCGCGATGCGCTCCTCGCCGGTTTGCACCACCAGGCCAGTGCCGGCGAACTTCTCGTAATAGAAGTTACGCGGCATCAGCCCTTCGGACGAGAGATAGTTGCGCACCGCATCAACCATCGGCGGCGGGCCACAAAGATAGACATCCGCGTCGCCCGCGTTGAGCTGTGAGGGGAGGATGTGATGGGTGACATAGCCCTTGTGGGGGTGCGCACTGTCGGGGCTGGCGACGGTGCATGCATAGGTGAAGTTCGGCAGGCGCTGCGCATAGGCTTCGAGTCGGTCGAGGCCAACCAGATCCTCATCGTTGTTCACCCCGAGGATCAGGTGGACCGGATACGGGCTGCCGCCCTCCTCGACGATCTTGTCCAGCATCGAGAGGAACGGCGCGAGACCTGTGCCGCCCGCCAGAAACAGCACCGGGCGCTCGATGGCGCGCAGGTAGAAGCTTCCCATCGGACCGCGAAACTCGATTGGGTCCCCGGCTTTGGCGCTTTCGCACAACCAGGTCGACATGGCCCCTTGACGCACATTGCGCACGAGGAAGGACAATTGCGGCTCGGACGGCCCCGAACTAAAGGAGTAGGACCGCGTCTGATCGGTTCCGGGCACGCGGATGTTGACGTACTGCCCAGGAAGGAAGCTGAGATCCGCGCGGTTCTCGAGCTCGACCGAGAAGGCGATCGTGCTGTCCGATGCACGTTCGCAGGCCATGATCCGCCCACTGAAGGAGGACGGCCCGGTGCCGGAAACATCGGAATTCGTGGCGATCTGAACCACGCAGTTGGATCGCGGGCTCATCTGGCAGGTGAGAACCTTGCGCTCGCTTGCCTCCTCCGGGCTAAGCGCCTCTTCCACGCAGTCGCCCAGCACGTACTCGCCGGACTCGCAGACCGCCTTACAGGTGCCGCACACACCATCACGGCAATCGAGCGGAATATTGATTTTCGCGCGAATGGCGGCGTCCGTGATGCGCTCTGTGTCCTCGCATTCGATGAAGCGGGTCACGCCGTCCTCAAAACGGAGGGTTATCTGATGGGCCATGGCGGTGTCTCCTCTAAATTTAATGCCGCCAATTTAGAGCCCGAACCGCGCCCCCCTCAATGGACAGAGATGACGTTCAACCGGACAAAACATGCATCGTGATGGGTGTCGGATAACCGAGCAATCGGGGCCCGACCGTCTTCCGCGTCCAGAAAGTAGACATTGATCACATAACGCGAGCAGTTCACCGGCCCGCGGAACACCCCCAGACTGCCCCGTTCAGTCCGAAGCAACTAAGCCGGAAAGATTCATGGTTGGATCGTTCGCAATCGCAAGGAAGTTTGCAACCTTAGCAGTCCTTGCGTCCTTGCGCGAAGCGAGTGCGAGGCGGATCGAGATGTTTCCACCAAGAACGTCAGCATAGACAACCCCCTCAACGCGAATCTGACATACCGATGCGGGTACCAGCGATACACCGAATTCAGCCGCGACCAGGTTGACGACAGACGAAAGTTGCGGGGCTTGTTGACCCATTAGTGGAGTGAAGCCAGCGTCGCGGCAAGCCCCGATGATCACGTCATGCAAAGTTGGACTTGCTTCGCGAGGAAGTAGAACAAAAGAGTCCTGAGCAAGTGCATTAAGCGGGATTTTTCGCTTCTTCGCCAAGGGATGCGTAGTAGGCAAGACGAGCTTCATGGGCTCAACGGCAATGTGGTGGAACGCAACGCCAGCTGGCGATTGATTCCCTAGCCTCACGAAGGCGACATCGAGCCGGCCATCGTCCAGATATGAAAGCAGCTGTGCCGTATTACCTTCTACCAGCGTCAGTGAAACAGCAGGATAGGACTGGCGGAACTTACGGATCAGGATCGCCACTACTGGATTGAACGCTGCGGATCCAGTAAAGCCGATGTTCAGTTGTCCAATCTCTCCCCGTCCAGCGCTTTTTGCGTTCGTGATCGCTTGCTGTGCGTTGTCCAGCAAACGCTTTGCGTCGGTCGCGAACGCTTCACCGGCTTCGGTGAGAACGACTCCATGACCGGTACGACGAAACAGCCGGACGCCCAGTTCGTCCTCCAGCGCATGAATCTGCTGACTTAGAGGGGGCTGGCCAATGCCCAGCTTCTCGGCGGCGCGCGTGACGTTGCGCTCTTCTGCTACCGCCATGAAATAACGGATGTGCCGGAGTTCCATCGTGATATCTGTATAACGTATTTCAGAAAGACGAGAAAGATATTGGACAGAATATCATCAATGGATGAAGATGATGTAAAACCGCCGGCAGATCGAGCGCCGGCAAGCATCTGCTCTGTGTCATGCTCCCTTCCCCCCAGTTTTTCGAAATAATGCGGGCGGCCCATACAGCTTGGCGCCAGATCACGGCAGCAGATGCGTTCTGTTGTCTAATCAGAGTAAGGGTCTAGCATGGCTGAAGCCACAAAAAAACCGAGGCCGGAATTCCGGAACATCGGGCTTGGGCAGATATTGTTCGCATACCGTCTGCCACTCGCGGGGCGCGTGTCGATC
>NZ_CADIKL010000070.1 GCF_902859945.1 Paraburkholderia caffeinitolerans
GTGGCGAAGGTGCTGCTGGCCGACGCGCCGCAACTCGAAGTGGGTCTTGCTGAGAACGTCGAAGCGACGGTCCTGAGCATCGCGAAGAACTACACGCACATCCTCGCGCCGGCAACGGCAGCGGGCAAGAACGTCACGCCGCGCATCGCCGCGAAGCTGGACGTCGCGCAGATCTCGGACATCACGGCCGTGGATTCGCCGGACACGTTCGAGCGTCCGATCTACGCCGGCAACGCGATTGCCATCGTGCAATCGGTTGATCCGATCAAGGTCATCACGGTTCGCACGACCGGCTTTGATGCCGTTGCAGCCGAAGGCGGCAGCGCAGCGGTGGAGAAGATCGAAGCGGCGGCAGACAGCGGCCTCTCGCAGTTCGTCGGCCGCGAAGTCACGAAGCTGGACCGTCCGGAACTCACGAGCGCGAAGATCATCGTCTCGGGTGGCCGCGGTCTGGGCAGCGGCGAGAACTACACGAAGGTTCTGGAGCCGCTCGCCGACAAGCTCAACGCGGCGCTCGGCGCATCGCGCGCGGCAGTGGACGCGGGCTATGTGCCCAACGATTACCAGGTGGGCCAGACCGGCAAGATCGTCGCGCCGCAGCTGTACGTCGCGGTGGGCATCTCGGGTGCGATCCAGCACTTGGCCGGCATGAAGGACTCGAAGGTGATCGTGGCGATCAACAAGGACGAAGAAGCGCCGATCTTCAGCGTGGCCGATTACGGCCTCGTGGGCGATCTGTTCACGCTCGTGCCGGAACTCGTTAAAGAGCTCGGCTAAGCGCTGAAACAAAAAGGGGCGCTTCGAGCGCCCCTTCGATTGCTAAAAAAAGCCCAAGCATTGCGCCTGGGCTTTTTTATTACGCGTATGCCGGGCGATGCGCGCCGCCCGTTTCCCCGAGATAGCGATAGACCGAGAGATCGTCGGCCCGGATCGCGGGCTGCTTGCCCGAGATGAGATCGGCGAGCAACTGGCCCGAGCCGCACGACATGGTCCAGCCGAGCGTGCCGTGCCCCGTGTTCAGGAACAGGTTCGAGAACGGCGTGCGGCCCACCACCGGCGTGCCGTCCGGCGTCATCGGGCGCAAGCCGGTCCAGAAGGTGGCCTGCGAGGTGTCGCCGCCACCCGGGAACAGGTCGTTCACGCACATTTCGAGCGTCTCGCGGCGCGCCTGCTTGAGCGTCTTGTCGTAGCCCACGATCTCGGCCATGCCGCCCACGCGGATGCGGTCGTCGAAACGCGTGATCGCAATCTTGTAGGTTTCGTCGAGCACGGTGGAGACGGGCGCCGCGCCCGCGTTCACGATAGGCGCCGTGATCGAGTAGCCCTTGAGCGGGTAGACCGGGATCTTCACGAGGCCGGCCAGCATCTTCGTGGAGAACGAGCCGAGCGCGACCACGAACGAGTCGGCGCGTACGAGTTCGCCGCCGCACTGTACGCCCGCGATGCGCTCGCCTTGCACGGCGAGGCCGTCGATCGGCGTGTTGTAGCGGAACTTGACGCCCAGTTCCTCGGCCATTTTGGCGAGGCGCGTGGTGAAGAGCTGGCAGTCGCCGGTTTCGTCGCCAGGCAGGCGCAGGCCACCGGTGAGCTTGTGCGAGACCGCTGCGAGCGCGGGCTCGGCGCGGCCGAGTTCGGCGGCGGTGAGCAACTCGTACGGAACGTTCGCTTCCTTCAGCACGGCGATGTCCTTCGCCGCGCCGTCGAATTGCTGCTGCGTGCGGAACACTTGCAGCGTGCCGCCCGTGCGGCCTTCGTACTGGATGCCGGTGTCGGCGCGCAGCGCTTGCAGGCAATCGCGGCTGTATTCGGCGAGGCGCACCATGCGGCCCTTGTTGAGCGCGTAGCGCTCGGGCGTGCAGTTCTGCAGCATTTGCCACATCCACTGCAACTGGAACTTCGTGCCGTCGAGGCGGATGGCGAGCGGAGCGTGCTTCTCGAACATCCACTTGATCGCCTTGAGCGGCACGCCCGGCGCGGCCCACGGCGCGGCGTAGCCGGGCGAGATTTGGCCGGCGTTCGCAAAGCTGGTTTCGAGTGCGGGACCGGACTCGCGGTCGATCACCGTCACCTCGTGACCTGCGCGGGCAAGATACCAGGCGCTGGCGACCCCGACAACACCACTGCCCAACACGACGACTCGCATAGTCTGCTCCATATAGATTTGTTGAGGCTACGTCGCGCTGCCGGGAGGCTTGCCGCACCCGTCTCGGGGGTGTCCAGCGCCTAAGGCATGAAAAACCGGGAGTAGCCAGTGATATCGACTATGCTATTGTTCAACGACTAGATTTTGTTATCGTATTTGTCGAATTTTCAGGAAAAAAGCATGAGAACGCAGCGTCAGCCGGTCCGCGCGCTGGACCGGCTTGATCACCGGATCCTTAAGCTGCTCCAGGAGGATGGCCGCATGGCCATGAAGGACCTCGCCGAGCAGGTCGGGCTCTCCGTCACACCGTGCATCGAGCGGGTCAAGCGCATGGAGCGCGACGGTGTCATCACGGGCTACTACGCGCGCGTGAATCCGAACGTGCTGGGCGCGGCGCTGCTGGTGTTCGTGGAGATCACGCTCGACCACAAGAGCGGCAACATGTTCGACCAGTTCCGCCGCGAGGTGAAGAAGATTCCCGAAGTGCTCGAATGCCATCTGGTTTCGGGCGACTTCGATTACCTGATCAAGGCGCGTATTGGTGAAATGGCCGACTACCGCAAGCTGCTCGGCGACATCCTGCTGCAACTGCCGGGTGCGGTGCAGTCGAAGAGCTATGTGGTGATGGAGGAAATCAAGGAGACGTTGACGATCGCGGTGGGCGAGTAGCCGCGCGAGGGCGCGCTCGAAGGCGCCCCGTTTTTACCGCTCGACAAGGCGTCTCGATACTGTATATTTATACAGTATCGAGACGCCTTGCTGCTTTGTGCCGTGAAAGAACTGGACCCTGACCATCCCGCCGAGACCTGGTACCCCGTCGCGCCGCCTGCGCCGCGCAAGGGGCGCGGGGCCGTCACGAATCTGCAGGGGCGCTATGAGGTCGATCAGCGCGAAGTCTTCGACGACGGCTGGCAGCACGCGCAGCCGGACGAGGGCTCAGGCGGTCTTGTCGCCGAAGAAACGCCCCTATTGCGCACCGAGGTCTTCGAGGAACGCGCGAAGAGCATCCTCACGCGCAACCAGTCGCCCGATATTCCGTTCAATGTCTCGCTCAATCCCTATCGCGGCTGCGAGCACGGCTGCATTTACTGCTTTGCGCGGCCCACGCACAGCTATCTGGGACTCTCGCCGGGGCTCGACTTCGAGAGCCGCATTTACGCGAAGATCAACGCGCCCGAGTTGCTCGCGCGCGAAATCGCGAAGCCCGCTTACGAGCCGGAGCCCATCGCGCTGGGCGTGAACACCGATGCCTGGCAGCCTGTCGAGCGCGATCTGCGCATCACGCGCCGCGTGATCGAGGTGCTGAGCGAGCGGCAGCATCCGTTCGCGGCCATCACGAAGTCGTCGCTGATCGAGCGCGATCTCGATCTGCTCGCGCCGATGGCGCAGCGCCAGCAATTCATGGCGGCGATCACGATCACCACGCTCGACGCCGATCTTGCGCGCACGCTGGAGCCGCGCGCGGCCACGCCGGCGCGGCGGCTGCGTACTATCCGCACGCTTGCGCAGGCGGGTATTCCGGTGGGGGTGAGCATCGCGCCCGTGATTCCGTTCGTTACCGAGCCGGACATGGAGCGCGTGCTAGAAGCCTGTGCCGAGGCGGGCGCGACCTGCGCGAGCTATATCGTGCTGCGCCTACCGTGGGAAGTGGCGCCGCTCTTCGAGGGCTGGCTCGAAGCGCATTTCCCGCAACGTGCGGCGCGGGTGATGAGCCGCGTGCGCGACATGCGCGGCGGCAAGGATTACGACTCGGCGTTCTCGCAGCGCATGAAGGGCACCGGGCTGTGGGCCGACCTGCTCAAGCAGCGCTTTCACAAGGCCGTGAAGCGGCTAGGGTTGAACGAGCGGCGTTACGGCATTTTGGACATGTCGGCGTTCATGCGCACGAAGACGGTGCGCGAGAACCCGCAGCTCGATCTGTTCTAGCGCGGTACTGCGGCTGTCGCTATTGAGAAATGGCCTTGGCCGCTTCGACCTGCGATTCGAAGTACGTCTGGAAGGTCAGTGCCAGACCGGTCATCAGCAAGAACGCGCCGATCAGCAGCGAGAAGATCACCACGAAGATCACGGTCCAGCCCGAGCGGCTCGCGCGGCTGCCCGCGAAGGCTGCATTGAACTGCCCATCCCACTTGGCGTCCGGGCGCAGCCCGTAGACGATGGCGGCAAGAAACGCCGAGAGCACGGACACGGCGCCGATCACGGCGAGCGCCCAACCCGGTATGGACCCGCGCTGGGTCGCCACGAGCAGGAGCACGCCGGGAATGCCGAGCAGCGTGCCGGCGATATGCGCCCAGCCCCACACGTCGCGCATTCCATAGAGATAAAAGCGGTGCGCGCCGAGGCTGCCGAACAGGAAGGCGAGGGCGGCAGTGAGTGTCTTGGAGCGAAAGCGTGCGGGATTCTTTTGATTGGACATGGGCAGACGGATTGGGTGACTGCGTGTTAGCTGCAACAAATGCGTGTGCAACAACGGCGCGGACGTGGGCCGCCGGCCATTGTACGTGGCGCCCGCCCGCGCAAGCAGATGTTGCCGCTTATGCCGGGAAATGGCTGAAGGCGGGCGGGATGGGGCGAGTGCGTTGCGGTGCGTGCACGACAATTAGGGTTTCGCGTAGGTCACGCGATAAATCGCGCCTGCATAGTCGTCGCTGATGAGCAGCGAACCGTCGGGCAGCGGCAGCACGTCGGCGGGGCGGCCCCACACGGTTTCATCGGGATTGAGCCATCCTTGTGCGAATACCTCCTGATGCGCGTTCGTGCCGTCGGCGTTGGCCGTCACGCGCACCACGCGATAGCCGACCTTGCTGCTGCGATTCCACGAACCGTGCTCGGCAATGAAGATGCTGTCGCGATACCCGGCCGGGAACATCGTCCCTGTATAGAAACGCATGCCGAGGGCCGCGACATGCGCGCCCAGCCCCATGACGGGCGGCGTGAAGCCGCTGCACGGATGGCCGGCGCCGAATTCCGGATCGGCCACGTTGCCGCCGTGGCAATACGGAAAGCCGAAATCGAGGCCTACGCGCGCAAGCCGGTTGAGCTTGTCGTCGGGGATGTCGTCGCCCATCATGTCGCGGCCATTGTCGGTGAACCACAATTCGTGCGTTCGCGGGTGCCACGCGAAGCCCACCGTATTGCGCACGCCGCGCGCGATCGTCTCGTAGTGCGTGCCGTCCGGGTTCATCCTGCCGATCATCGCGTAGTGGTCGCGTTGCGGATCGCTGGCGGGCAAGCAGACGTTGCAGGGCGCGCCTTGTGGGACATAGAGCTTGCCGTCCGGACCGAAGGCGATGAACTTCCAGCCGTGATGGCGCTCGGCGGGCAGCGCGTCGGTGACGATGGCGGGTTTGGGTGGAGCGTCGAGGTGCGTGTCGATGGCGTCCAGCCTCACGATCTTCGAGACCGCCGAAATATAGAGCGCGCCGTCGTGCCAGGCGACGCCCACTGGCATCGTGAGCCCGGAGGCAACCACGTGATGCTTGATGACGCTGGCGTCGCGCAGTTCGAGCGCATGGACGCGGCCTTCCATGCTGCCCACGTAAAGCGTGCCGGTAGGCGAGAGCGTCATTTCTCGAGCGCCGGGGATGTCGTCGGCGAGCACTTCGATGTGGAAGCCGGCCGGCAGACGGATGCGCTCGATGGGCAGCGCGGCCCGCGCGAGCGGTGCGCCCAGCACCAGGATGGCGACGAGCGCGAACCGTGCCTGGCATGGATGTAAAATGCGAGGCGCTGGGTGCATGAGTGGCGCAGGCGATAGACGATGGCCGACGCCATGTCGATGCGGCGCCTGATCAATGGTGCGTTCCGGCGATTGCGCGTTGTCGCGCCGCCACAAGCGCGCGAGGTCCGCAATGAACGAAACTAGCGAAGTGTTCGCGCGCGCCGCTCTCGCGCAAATCCCCGCCCGCTGCCGCTCCGACGCTTGTGCGAAGCGCTGTCCGTGATGTGTGTCAGACGCCGATCGATCACCGTTCATCGCCGTTTCCTCATGATTGTCACGCCGTTTCCACGCGGTTTCTGCCCGGATTCCCGTTAAGTGTTTGTTATGCCATTGGTTTCGGGCTATAATCGAACGTTTCAGTAGTCCCGAACCCCCGGTTTTCAAGGATTCTAGCAATGGTCATCATCCGTCTGGCACGCGGCGGCTCGAAGAAGCGCCCGTTCTACAACATCGTCGCAACCGATTCGCGCAACCGTCGCGACGGCCGTTTCATCGAGCGCGTGGGCTTCTACAACCCGGTCGCCACCAAGGGTGAAACCCTCCGTATCGCGCAAGATCGCGTGACGTACTGGAAGGAAAACGGCGCGCAAATGTCGCCGGCCGTCGAGCGTCTCGTGAAGGAAGCGCAAAAGACTGCTGCCGCTCAACCGGCTGCTTAAGTCTTGTTTATGTTTTACACCCGTGCGCGCAGCGTGAGCCGCGTGTGCGAGTTCAAGCTGGCTGCGAGGTTTGCCCATGCCCGTGCATGACGATGTAGAAGCGGACAAGGGCGCTGCCGCAGCGGGCGAAGTAGCACGCAAGGCGCCGTCGTTCGGCGCGTTTGTGCGCAAGCCCGTGGAGCGCCGGCAGGCGCGCGACGGTGCGTCTGAAGCGCGCGACGCGGCTGAAGGCCTGCACGCCGAAACGCCGGCGAGCTGGCCAGCCGATGCAGTCGAAGTGGGCGCCGTGCTCGACGCCTATGGGCTGAAGGGCGGGCTGAAGATCGCCCCGCATGCGCAGGGCGGCAAGGCGCTCATCGCAGCGAAGCGCTGGTGGCTCCTGAAGGGCCGCGAGCACCCGGAGCGTCATTCCGCGGTGCGCGTGAGCGCCAAGGTGCACGGCGACAGCGTGGTCGGGCAACTGGCCGGTGTCGCCGATCGCGACGCCGCGTTGCGGTTGCGCGGTGCGCGCATCTACGTGAGCCGCGCGGATTTCCCCGCGACCGAAGCCGACGAGTATTACTGGGTCGACCTGATGGGTCTCGATGTCGCCAACGAGGCGGGCGTCGAACTCGGCAAGGTCGCCGACCTGATCGACAACGGCGCGCAGTCGGTGTTGCGCGTCGAGTACCCCTCGACAGACAAGAATGGCAAGCCCATCACCGGCGAGCGGCTGATCCCGTTCGTCGGCGTGTTTGTCAAGACGGTGGACCTGGCGGCGAAGCGCATCGTCGTCGACTGGGAAGCCGATTACTGAACCTGCTGTGCTGATTCGCTGAACGGAGAGAGCGATGCAGTTTGATGTCGTGACGCTCTTTCCTGAGATGTTCGGCGCGCTCACCGACTGGGGTATCACCAGCCGGGCGGCGAAGCAGCAGCGTTATACGTTGCGTACGTGGAATCCGCGTGATTTCACGACCGACAACTACCGCACCATCGACGATCGGCCTTACGGCGGCGGCCCCGGCATGGTTATGCTGGCCAAGCCGCTGGAAGCGGCGATCGGCGCGGCGAAGGCCGCGCAGGCGGAGCAGGGCGTCGCGAGTCCGCGCGTGCTGCTGATGTCGCCGCAAGGCAAGCCGCTCACGCACGAGCGCGTCGTGCAGTTCGCGCAGGAGCCCGGTTTCGTGCTGCTGTGCGGCCGCTACGAGGCGATCGACCAGCGTCTGGTCGACCGTTGCGTGGACGAAGAGGTCAGTCTCGGCGACTTCGTGCTGTCGGGCGGCGAATTGCCGGCGATGGCGCTGATGGATGCCGTGGTGCGGCTCCTGCCGGGTGTGCTCAACGACGCGCAATCGGCGGTGCAGGACAGTTTCGTGGACGGTCTGCTCGACTGCCCGCATTACACGCGGCCCGAGGAATACGACGGCGTGCGTGTGCCCGATGTGTTGCTCGGCGGCCATCACGCGGAAATCGAGCAATGGCGCCGCCGCGAAGCGTTGCGCAACACGTGGCAAAAGCGGCCCGATCTGATCGCGCGGGCCAGGAAGAACAAGACGTTGAGCCGTGCCGACGAGGCATGGCTCGCCAGTCTCGCGAAGGGCACGAACGAAGCGTAAGGCTTCGGGCGGGCGCGGCGCGGGGCGTCAAAGGCGGTGCTGTTTCATGCGTGAACGGCGCCAGTTGTGAATCCATCCTCTATCGGGGCCGTGGTTGCAGGCAATCCTGCACAGGTACGAACGCCGACAAGATGGCTTACGGAGTCAGTGATGAATCTGATTGAAAAACTCGAGCAGGAAGAAATCCAGCGCGTGCTGGGCGAGAAGACCATCCCCGAATTCGCTCCCGGCGATACGGTGATCGTCAACGTGAACGTGGTTGAAGGTACCCGCAAGCGCGTTCAGGCATACGAAGGCGTCGTGATCGCAAAGCGTAACCGCGGTCTGAACTCGTCGTTCATCGTGCGCAAGATCTCGTCGGGCGAAGGCGTCGAGCGTACGTTCCAGACGTACTCGCCGCTGCTGGCAAGCATCGTGGTGAAGCGTCGCGGCGACGTGCGTCGCGCGAAGCTGTACTACCTGCGCAACCTGTCGGGCAAGAAGGCTCGTATCAAGGAAAAGCTGGTGTCGAAAGACCGCGCAGCTGCTCCGGTCGAGCAGGCGTAAAAGCTGTAAGAAAAAGCACCCCTCGGGGTGCTTTTTTGTTTTTGGCCGCAGAATACGCAGATGTGCCTGAATTCAGAGTCAGCCGTTGATCCGACCAGTATTTGAACCCGAAGGCCTGCCGATCGAATCGACGGGCATCGACCTTCCTCATGTCGCCGCCGGCCGCCTCACGCCCGACGGCCTGCGCGCGCGCTTCGAGCAGCGCTTGCCTTGGGACCCGGAGCCACAGGACGCGCGCGTGACCGAGATTCGCGACCCGCGCGAGGCCGCTGTGCTCGTGCCGATCGTGATGCGGCCGGGCGGTCTCACCGTGCTGCTCACGCAGCGGGCCGACAACCTCAGCAACCACGCCGGCCAGGTAAGCTTTCCTGGCGGCAGCCGCGAACCCGCCGACGCCACGCCAACCGCCGCCGCGCTGCGCGAGGCGCACGAGGAAGTGAATCTCGATCCCGCGCGCGTCGAGGTGCTGGGCGCGTTGCCCGATTACCTCACGGGCACGGGTTTCAAGGTGATACCCGTGGTGGGCCTCGTGCACGAGCCGTTCACGGTAATGGCCGATTCGCTTGAAGTGGCGAGCATCTTCGAAGTGCCTCTCGACTTTCTGATGAACCCTGCGCATCACCAGGTGCGCGTGTTTCGATGGGAGGGGGGCGAGCGCCGCTTCTTCGCCATGCCGTATCCGCAAACGCATGCAGGCGTGAGTGGCATGCATTTCATTTGGGGCGCGACCGCGGGCATGCTGCGCAACTTTTATCGTTTCCTGCTCGCGTGACGCAGCGCGTTTTGGCGGTGCGGCAGGCGCTGCACCGTGGCGCGCCGCGCGATTTCACGCCGCAAAATCCTGGTCGACCGCGTGCCGCTGTTGTGTCTTTGCAGCCACTTGCTCAGGCACATCTGGCCCTGTGATATCGTTGCAACAATTTCTGAAAACCCCTTTTGCAATCCCACTTGCACGGCGCGTGGCATGACTTTCTTCTCCGTATTGCTGGCTCTCGTCATCGAACAGGTGCGGGCGCTTTCGCCCAATAATCCGGTGACGGCGCTCCTGCGCCTCAATGCGGACTGGGCCGCGCACGGCTTCGACGCGGGCAAGAAAAAGCACGGCCTGATTGCCTGGCTCGTGGTCGTGGTGCCATGGACGGTGGCCACCGCGCTGATCTACTACGTGCTCTATCGCATCAGCTTCGTGCTGGCGTTTCTCTGGAACGTGGTGGTGGTGTACTTCACGCTGGGCTTCCGGCAATTCAGCCACTATTTCACCGACATTCATCTCGCACTGAACAACGACGACGTGCCGCGTGCGCGCGAGATTCTCACCGAATGGACCGGTATCGACGCCGTGGACATGCCCGTGAGCGAGATCGTGCGCCATACCCTCATTCACGCCGTGGTGGCCTCGCATCGCCACGTGTTCGGCGTGTTCTTCTGGTTTCTCGTGCCGATCGGGCCGGCGGGCGCGGTGCTGTACCGCATCTCCGAATATCTGGCGCGTGCATGGTCGCGTCCCGCCGACGACCGTACCGAGGCCTTCTCGGATTTCGCCCAGCACGTGTTCTTCGTGATCGATTGGGTGCCGGCGCGGCTGACGTCGCTGGGCTTTTCGATCGTCGGCAATTTCGAGGACGCGATCTACTCGTGGCGCAATCACACGAACCAGTGGCCCGACACCAACGAAGGCGTGCTGCTCGCGACCGGCAGCGGCGCGCTGGGTGCGCGTCTCTCGGGGCCGCTCGCCGAGCAGTCGAGCGTTGACGCACTGGCTCAGCCTGGCGAGGGTGATGCGTACACGGTGGGCGACGACTGCACGCCGCGCACGCTGCAATCGGCTGTGGGCCTTGTGTGGCGCGCGGTGATCCTGTGGATGATCCTGCTGCTCATGCTGACCATTGCCGTCTGGATCTGAGCGATCTTGGCCGCTCCTGGCGTCTGGCGCAGAAGGTATAACGGCTCGCGATCAGCGAGCCGTTTTTGTTTCTACGTGCGCTAGAGCGGTTTCATTCGTCGCGCGGATCGCGCTCGTGACCGCATTGCCAGCACACCGTGAATTGCGCTTCCAGCGTCTCGCCGCACTGCGGGCAGCGCCACGACGGCGCGCCGGGCGGCGGGCCGTTTGTGGCATCGGCAATCAGCTTGCGCGCAAGGGTTTCGTCGCGTTCGTCGGTGAGCCAGATTTCCGGTGCGCACTGATCGGCGGGAATCTCGCCCATCGCGCCGCTCAGATAGCGGTTGTGCAACTCGCACGGCACGCCGGCAGCCGCGAGGATATTCATCCAGTGCTGGGCGATAAGCACATTTGGCGCGCGCGCGAGCTTGAGCATGGAGGCGGGGAAGGTGCTTGACGCCTCAGCGCACGATCTGGCTGATCTCGTGCACAAGCTGCGCATAGAGCGCGTGGCGCTCCGGCGCGACGCGGCCGTCTTCCACCGCTTCGAGTACCGCACAGCCCGGCTCGTGCAGATGATGGCAGTTGTAGAAGCGGCAATGCGCGAGCAGCGGGCGGAACTCGGGGAAGGCGCGCTCCAGCGTGCCTTCGGTGAGGTGGTAGAGCCCGAACTCCTGGAAACCCGGCGAGTCGATCAGCGCGCCGCCTTCGGGAAGCCGGTAGAGGCGCGTGAACGTCGTGGTGTGGCGGCCGCTGTTGAGCGCCGTGGAAATCTCACGCGTGGCGGCCTCGGCGTCGGGGATCAGCAGGTTCACGAGCGTCGACTTGCCCATGCCCGATTGACCGAGCAGGATCGTCTGATGGCCGTGCAGATGTTCGGTGAGAATCGAGCGCGCCTCCTCGGGGTGCTTTTTCTCCGACACTTCCAGCACCGCATAGCCCAGTGCGCGATAGCGCTCGAGCCGCTGGCGCGCGAGCGGCAGCGCGGCTTCCAGATCGATCTTGTTGAGCAGGATGATCGGCTTCAGATCGTTGGCCTCGGCGGACACGAGCGCGCGGCCGAGCAGGTCCTCGCTGAAATGCGGCTCGGTGGCGAGCACGATCAGCAACTGGTCGAGGTTGGCCGCGAAAAGCTTCGACTTGAACTGGTCCGAACGATAGAGCAGGTTGCGCCGCTCGCCGATCGCGACAATCACGCCCTGGTCTGCCGAAGTCGACTGATACTCGACGCGGTCGCCCACCGCGACCTCGCTCTTCTTGCCGCGCGGGAAGCACTGCAGCGCCGCGCCTCCACCATCGGGCGCGACCAGGTAATGGCGTCCGTGCGCCGCGATCACGACGCCGTGCAGCGTCGCCCCCGTGCCTGCCTGTGCGCTGCCGGCGGCTTTCGTCGCGCGCCGGTTCATGCGTGCGAGAGCAGTCGGTCGATCCGCTGCGAAGCCGGCGGATGCGAGTAGTAGAACGCGGTGTAAAGCGGGTCCGGCGTGAGCGTCGACGCGTTGTCCTCATAGAGCTTCACGAGCGCGTTCACGAGGTTTTGCGCGTCGGTCTGCGTGGCGGCGAAGGCGTCGGCCTCGAACTCGTGCTTGCGCGAACTCAGGCTGCTGAACGGCGTGACGAAGAACAGGAATACCGGCACAGCGAGGAAGAACAGCACGAGCGCGAGCCCGTCGTTGCCGCCGAGCAGCGACGGCCGCACGCCGAGGCCTTCGTAGAACCACACGCGCTGGGTCAGCCAGCCGAGCACGAAAAGCAGCACGAGGCTGATCGCGAACGTTACCACCATGCGCTTGATGACATGGCGGCGCTTGAAATGGCCGAGCTCGTGCGCGAGCACGGCCTCGATCTCGCTGCCCGAGAGGCGCGCGAGCAGGGTATCGAAGAAAACGATGCGCTTGGCCGCGCCGAAGCCCGTGAAATAGGCGTTGCCGTGCGCGGAGCGGCGGCTGCCGTCCATCACGAAGAGGCCCTTGGCGGCGAAGCCGCAGCGCTGCATGAGCGCTTCGATGCGCGAACGCAGCGCCTCGTCGCGCAGCGGCTCGAACTTGTTGAAGAGCGGCGCGATGAAGCTGGGGTAGAGCACCAGCACCAGCATCTGGAACGCGACCCAGACCACCCAGGTCCAGAGCCACCAGAGGCTGCCGGCCTGCTTCATGAGCCACAGCACCACGAAGAGCAACGGAATGCCGAACAGCGCGCCGATCAGCAGGCCCTTGATGCGGTCGGCGAAGAAAATGGCTCGCGTCATGCGGTTAAAGCCGAAGCGTTCCTCGATCACGAACTGGCGGTAGTAGTCGAGCGGCAATTCGACGATGCCGCTCACCGCGAGCACGGCGGCGACTAGCGCGATCTGGCCGACGTAGTCGCGCCCGATCAGGTCCGAAATGCCGAGGTCGATCGCCTGCACGCCGCCCAGCAGCGTGAGCGCGATCAAAACGACGGCGGAGAGCACGATTTCGATCATGCCGAGGCGCGTGCGCGCGACGGTGTAGTCGGCGGCGCGCTGGTGCGCGGCGAGCGGGATGGTGGCCGCGAACTGGGCGGGCACCGCGCCGCGATGCGCGGCCACGAAGCGGACCTGGCGCGAGGCGAGCCAGAGCTTGGTCGCGACCATGGCCAGCACGGCGATCACGAAAATCACGCTGAACGTCAGCGCGGGGGACAACGCAGTTGATGAGGTCGACATCCGGGGAGTCCGCAGTATCTATGCGAGAATTATATGTTCTCAGCGGCCCGGACATGGCATCCCCGCACGGGGCTTGCTTCCGGCGTGCGGGCCGTGCCTCTGTGGCGCGTCCGCGCCGCTTCTCAACCGTTTCAGGCTGCCTCTCATGACTGATATCACTTCTGCCGACCCGGCGGACCAGGCGACTCCGGCGATGGCGCGGACCGACATGAACTTGATCTGGCTCGACATGGAGATGACGGGGCTCGATCCCGACAACGACCGGATCATCGAAATCGCCGTGGTGGTGACCAACTCCACGCTCGACAAGATCGTCGAGGGCCCCGTGCTGGCGATCCATCAGCCCGAAGCCGTGCTCGACCGCATGGACGAATGGAACCGCAACACGCACGGTCGCTCGGGTCTGACCGAGCGCGTGCGTGCGTCCACCGTGACCGAGGAAAGCGCAACCGAGCAGATTCTCGCGTTTCTCTCGCGGTACGTGCCGCCGGGCAAGTCGCCGATGTGCGGCAACTCGATCTGCCAGGACCGCCGCTTCATGGCGCGCTGGATGCCCACGCTCGAGCGCTTTTTCCACTACCGCAATCTCGACGTGAGCACGCTCAAGGAGTTGTGCCGCCGCTGGCAGCCGGCGATCTACAAGGGCTTCCAGAAGCGCGCGATGCATACGGCGCTGGCCGACATCCACGAGTCCATCGACGAGCTCAAGTACTACCGCGAGCATTTCCTGATTCCGTCGACGGGTACGGCGGGCGCCGAGGCGCCGGCGGGCGGGGCGGCGAACGGGGTGGCGAACGGGGTGGCGAAATAAGGCAGAGGCGCCCGCGGACGCGGGCGCCATACCCAGGCAGCAAGCAGGCAGGTTACGCGCGCGGCGCTCGCTGCGCGCTCTTGGGCCGGAACGCCGCGACGACGTTCGGATCGGTTTCGATATACGGCCCGCCAATCAAATCGATGCAGTACGGCACCGCCGCGAAGATGCCCGGCACCTTGGTCGCGCCTTGCTCGTCGCGCAGGCCTTCCAGCGTTTCCTTGATCGATTTCGGCTGGCCCGGCAGGTTGATGATGAGCGCCGCGTGGTCGTCGGCGCCGTTGCCCGTTTCGCGAATCACGGCCACCTGGCGCGAAAGAATCGCCGTGGGCACGAAATTCAGGCTGATCTGGCGCATTTGCTCGCCGAAGCCGGGCATTTCCTTCGTGGCGACCGCGAGCGTCGCCTCGGGCGTGACGTCGCGGCGCGCGGGGCCGGTACCGCCCGTGGTTAGCACGAGGTCGCAGCCGAGACCGTCCACCAGCGCCGTGAGCGTGGCCGAAATGGTGGCCGCGTCGTCGTGGATCAGGCGCGTTTCGGCGCGCCACGGCGACTTCAGCGCGTGGCCGAGCCATTCCATCAGCGCCGGAATGCCTTTGTCCTCGTAGACGCCGCTGGTCGCGCGGTCGCTGACCGACACGAGGCCGATCACCAGTTCATCAGGATGGCTGCGCTCAGGCTTCGTCATCTTCACGGTCCTCTTCATCGCTCGCGTGCTCATCGGCATCGTCCGCGCCCTGGCCGCTCACGTCCTTGATCCACTGGAACAACTCGCGGAAATACTTCGGCGGGCGGCTTTGCTCCTGCTCGCGGCGCGCGTTGCGAATCAGCGTGCGGCCTTCCTGCGGGTCGGCGGCAGGGTGCTGGCGGATGAATTCGGTGAGGGCGTCGTCGTTCGCGAGCAGCTTCTCGCGCGTGCGCTCGATCCAGTGCAGGCGCGCCGTGGCGGCCTTGTTCACGCCGCGGTACTCGTCAAACGCGGTGCGCAGCGCGGCGACTTCGTCCTCGCGCAGGCCGCGCATCATGCGCCCCACGTACTGGAGCTGGCGGCGCTTGCCTTCGTGGTCGGTGATGCGGCGCGCCTCGTGGACGGCGTCGGCGAGGTCTTCCGTCATGGGCATGCGCTTGAGCGCGTCCTTGGGGAGCTCGACGAGCGCCGTGCCCAGCTCCTGGAGCGCGGTCATCTCGCGCTTGAGCTGCGACTTGCTCGGGCGATCGTAGCCGTTGTCGTCCACTTCGGCGGCAACGTCGTTCATGGGTTGAATGCGGGTTTTGCGTTTCATGACGCGTATTGTAGCGTGCGCGCGCTGTCGGATCGGCGCATGTCGGGCAGGCGCAGGCCATGCGGCTGCGGTACGCGTTCGCATACCTTGCTATGATCGCGAAACGCGCCTTTTCGCAAACTTTCCGCAAAGACTCGGCAAGGCGCATGATCCGACACACCCGACACACGACAAGCGGGCCGCTCCGGCCCGAAACCGGACCGTAACGACAATGGCTGCAGACATCGAAGCCCGGCAACGATTTTTCCCGCACACCCAGGACGAACTCAAGGAGATCGCGTCGGATATTCTCCGTCACGCGAAGGCGCTCGGCGCGAGCGACGCCGCGACGGAAATCTCCGAAGGCGATGGCCTGTCGGTTTCCGTGCGGCGTGGCGAAGTCGAGACCATCGAGCACAACCGCGACAAGTCGGTCGGCGTGACCGTCTACATCGGCAACAAGCGCGGCAATGCGAGTACTTCGGACTTTTCCGCGCAGGCGCTCAAGGACACCGTGGCGGCCGCGTACAACATTGCGCGCTTCACCGCGGACGACGATTGCGCGGGCCTCGCTGAAGCTGACCTGCTGGAAACCGCGCCGCGCGACCTCGATCTCTACCACCCGTGGAGCCTCACGGCCGACGAGGCTGTCGAGATCGCGCGCCGCGCCGAGGATGCCGCGTTCGCCACCGACCGCCGCGTGACCAATTCCGAAGGCGCGAGCGTTTCGGCACAGCATTCGCAGTTCGTGCTCGCCACCTCGGGCGGCTTCATGCACGGCTACCCCTATTCGCGCCACTACATCGCGTGCGCGCCCATCGCGGGCACGGGCCGCAGCATGCAGCGCGACGACTGGTACACCTCGCGGCGCAGCGCGAGCGAGCTGGCTTCGCCTGAGGCGGTCGGCCGCTATGCCGCCGAGCGCGCGTTGTCGCGCCTGAACGCGCGCGGTCTCGACACGCGCAAGGTGCCGGTGCTGTTCGAGGCGCCGATCGCGGCGGGCCTGCTCGGCGCGTTCGTGCAGGCCACGAGCGGCGGCGCGCTTTATCGCAAGACCTCGTTTCTCGTCGACAGCCTCGGCAAGCCGGTGTTCGCGCCGCATATCCAGGTTGTCGAGGACCCGCACGTCGCGCGCGCCGCGGGCAGTGCGCCGTTCGACGAGGAAGGCGTGCGCACGCAACGGCGCGAAGTCGTGAAGGATGGCGTGGTGCAGGGCTATTTCCTGTCGTCGTATTCGGCGCGCAAGCTCGGCATGCACACGACCGGCAATGCGGGCGGCTCGCACAACCTGCGGCTGGAAAGTTCGCTCACGAACCCCGAGGACGACTTCGAGGCCATGCTCAAGAAGCTTGGCACGGGCCTCCTGCTCACCGAGTTGATGGGGCAGGGCGTGAACTTCGTGACGGGCGACTATTCGCGCGGTGCTTCGGGTTTCTGGGTCGAGAACGGCAAGATCCAGTATCCGGTCGAGGAGATCACGGTGGCGTCGACGATGCAGGAGATGTTCCGCCACATCGTCGCGGTGGGCGCCGATACGCTTGCGCGCGGCACCCGTCAGACCGGCTCGGTGCTGATCGAGCGCATGACGGTGGCGGGGCAGTAAGCGCGCGGCGCATTCGCCCGCTGCAATGCAGAACGGCACGCCAAGGCGTGCCGTTCGTGTTTTTGCGCGCCTGATTTTCAGTCGCGCCGCTCGTAAGTGACGAACGCGAAGTCAAAGTTGTTGGGCGCATTCGCGTGCAGCGTTTCGCGCGCCGTTTCGCGCCAATGCGCGGGATCGGGCGCGGGGAAGGTGGCGTCGCCCTCGAAGTCGGTGGCGATCTCCGTGACGATCAGCTTGTGCGCGAGCGCGATGCCCTCGGCGTAAAGCTGCGCGCCGCCGATCAGGAACGCTTCGGGCGCCTGATCCTCGGCCGCGAGCGCGAGCGCGGCTTGGAGGCTCGTGACCGTGTCGCAGCCCGGAAAGCGCTTGGTGGCGTCGCGCGTGACGACGATGTTGCGGCGGCCGGGCAGGGCGCGGCCGATCGATTCATGCGTCTTGCGGCCCATCACGATGGGCGCGCCCATCGTGGTGCGCTTGAAGAAGGCAAGGTCCTCGGGCAGCCGCCAGGGCAGCTCGTTGTCGCGGCCGATCACGCCGTTGCGGGCGCGAGCGACGATCAGGGTGAGCGTCGTCATCGAGTAAGTCAGTGCGTTGGAATGGAAAAGCCGTTTGCACTGATTCTACCCGACGGCCTCATCGCCGCCGCCGCCCACCCCTTCAGCGTCAAGCCTGAGGTTCGACCGGCAAGTCCGGCTGGTTCTCCGCCTCGCCGTCGAAAATGGTTTTCTCGTCGCGCAGGCCGTGCGTGCCCATGAGCCGGTAGAGCGTCACGCGCGAGATGCCGAGGTCGGCGGCCGCTTCGGTCAAACGATGGCGATGGCGCAGCAGCGCCGCTTCGATCGCGCGTCTTTCCGCGGACTCGCGCGCCTCGGCGAGCGTCACCGTCTGCTGCGCGGTGAACTGGTCGAGATCGAGGTCTCCGGCCGAGATCAGCTTGCTTTCCGCCATCACAATTGCGCGCCGTACGCGGTTGATGAGTTCGCGCACATTGCCGGGCCAGTTGTAGTTGTACATCGCTTCGATGGCGTCGGGCGTGAAGCCGCGGATCCTGCGCGCGCTGTCCTGCTTGAACTTGTGCAGCACATGGTGCGCGAGAATTTCGATGTCCTTGCCGCGCGCGCGCAGCGGCGGCTCGTCCACGCGCAGCACGCACAGGCGGTGAAACAGGTCGGCCCTGAAGCGGGAGTCGCGCATCGCCGCTTCGAGATCGACGTGGGTAGCCGAAATGATGCGCACGTCCACGGGAATCTGCTCGTGACCGCCCAGGCGCTCGATCTTGCCTTCCTGGAGAAAGCGCAGCAGGCTTGCCTGGCTTTCCATCGGCAGGTCGCCGATTTCGTCGAGAAAGAGCGTGCCGCCGTTGGCCGCTTCCACGCGCCCGATCTTGCGCTGATTCGCGCCCGTGAACGCGCCGCGCTCGTAGCCGAATAGTTCGGATTGCAGAAGATGATGCGGGATTGCGCCGCAATTGATCGGCACGAACGGCGCCTTGCGCCGCGCCGAACGCTCGTGGATCGCGAGTGCGGTGAGCTCCTTGCCGGTGCCCGATTCGCCCGATATGAACACCGTTGCGTCAGTATTAGCCACCTTGCGGATGGTGCGAAAGAGCTGCTGCATCGCTTCGCAGGTGCCCACCATTTCGTCTTCGTCCGCGCTGGCGGCCGACGCTTGTGCATTGTCGAGATCGCACAGCGTGACCATGCCGAACGCGTGGCTCACGAGGTAGTCGAGCGTCGCCGGCGCGACCGGCAGATTCACGTAGTCGAAGCAGTAGTGGCGGATCAGGCGGCGCACTTCGGGGTCGGTGAGACGCTTGGCGTCGGTGAGCGCGATCCAGCCGATCTGTTGCAGCCGCAGCACCGCCTCGAGTGCGGTCAGGTCTCGCGGGGCGAAGCTGGTCAGGTCGACGATGCCCGCGCAGGTCGGCTCCGTCTTCACGAGACGCGTGGCTTCGGGCGCGGTTCTCGCTGTCGCGACTTCCCAGCCACGGCTCTTCAGATAGGCGCCGAGCTGCGTGTCTGGTACGCGCGCGACGTAGAGCAGCATGCGGTCGATATCGGCAAGCGGGCCGCCGTTGGGGCGGCACTCGGGCGCACATTCAGGTGTACGTGCGGCGGCGTCGAGCCCGCGTTGCCCGGCTGCCGTTGCGGCGGGGCGCGGCGGCGCGCTGGCCATGGCGAGCCGCTGGCCCGCCCCGGCTAGAGGTGTCACGGTAGCGCCCAGATGGGAAGATTCGCGCACGATCGGCCTCGTCTTCATCAGAAGGTGTAGGGGAACCGCACGCCGACGACGAAGTTCGGCGCATCGGGCGTGAGGCCGACCGACACCACGCCGTTGATCGTCAGGTGCTTGTTGACCACGTGATTCAGGCCGAAGTTGAGCACCGACGCCGTGGTTTCGCTGCCTGGCACGCCGACCCAGCTGCCGCCGGGCGCCTTGGTCTTCGACTGCGGCTCGATGGCCATGGTGTAGGAGATGCTGGCCGAGTCCTTGTCGGAGAAGGCGAGCGCGACGCCGCCCCCGAACTGGATGATGTCGCCGAGCTTCACCTCGGCCGGCTGCGTCTGCCCGACCACCGACGAGATGTCGGAGAACGAGCGCGAGATGTTGTACGTGTACGAGAGGCTGCCGAACAGCACGACCGGGTCATAGGTCTTCAGCACCGAGACGCCCGCCGTGACGTTCCAGAAGCCCGTGCCCGTGGGCAGTTTGCTGGGCGCGACGAGGTTGGTGTTGTCGGGCGTGAGCTGCACCACCTTGATGCCGAACGGCGAGGTGCCGGTGTCGGTCTTCACGCGCAGGCTGCCGACCACGTCGGGCAGGTTGTTGGTCTCCTTCAGGAACTGGTAGTAGATCCCGAAGTTCACGTCGCCGATCGCGTTCGAGCTCACGGACGCATCGGAGAGCGTGTTCGCCGCGCCGCCCGCGCCGCCCACGATGAAGCTGCTGTGGCGGTAAATGTACGGGACGTCGACGTCGATGCTCATGCGGTCGGTGAGGCCGTACCGCGTGTCGAGATCGGCCATCACCTGGTGCGACTTCGTCTGGCCCAGATTGATGTTGCCGAGGAAGATCGCATCGAGCGCGAGGAAGCCCGAGAGCTGTAACTGGCGCCGGTCGTAATAGGTGTCGCTGATGCCCCAGTCCAGCGTGAGCTTGTGGTCGAAGAGCGGCGCGTGTTCGCGTTGCACGACGGCTTGCTCGGCCTCGGTGCGGGTGGGTGCGGCGTTCTTTTGGGTCTCGCCCACGGTCGGGCTCGTGCCCGCGTTGGCCTCCCCGTTGGCCCCTGGGTTGACGCCGACGGGCGCGCCTTGCTGTGGCCCGCTCGCGGCAGACGAGCCCGTCGCGCCCGTGGTCGGGCCGGCGTCGGGCGAGGGCGGGTTCACCGGCACACCCGTGGCGGTGCCGGTGAGGGAGCCAGGCGCGGTCGCGCCGGGCAACGCTTGCGCGAGCGGCGGCAGCGGCACGG
>NZ_CADIKL010000071.1 GCF_902859945.1 Paraburkholderia caffeinitolerans
CTGTTGCTGTTGCTGTTGCTGTTGCTGTTGCTGTTGCTGTTGCTGTTGCTGTTGCTGTTGCTGTTGCTGTTGCTGTTGCTGTTGCTGTTGCTGTTGCTGTTGCTGTTGCTGAAAGCCCAGATAGTCTCTACTGCGATCAATCGTGGGTCCGGGCGCTTCATCTCGCATGGCAGGAGCTTCATAATCGGGAGACTGCGGCCAGCGCGAGAGCGTGCCGAGCCCTCCAAGGCGCACGTCGTCACCCGCGAGTAGTGCGAGCCACACCGCGTCGGTCACGCTGTTCAATGCGTGCCTTGCTTCAAGCAGTTCCAGATCGAACTCATCGGCAAGCTGCATCACCAGCTCTGCTTTCCCTGGCACCGGCTCGAACCGCTTGAGCGCTCGCAAAAGGCCATGGGGTCGCCGATGCGGAGTGAATCGCGGGTTGGATTCGTCAAGAGCGAGAGAGGCCCTGAAAAATACGCCATCAGCCGTTTCGACGATTGTCCCATAGCGTCCACTCGCCGGGGTCAGCAGATAGGGGTCTCGGGAAAATGTGCCGATCCCCACCAGCACCACGGGCGTGCCGCGAGCGATTGCCTCGAGCATCGTGCGCACCAGAAATGCCAAGGCGGATTCAGTCGCGTACTCCGAAAGGCCGGCCAGAGCGGCAGCATGCCGGGTGATTTCATGCGCAGCGATTATTTTTTTCGGTTCCATCTTTTTGGCGTGAGATTCGAACAGATTGTGGCGCCAACGCTAAGCCGCCCGGTTTGTCTCGATGGTTTTTATCGCAGCAGGATTCAGGTCTATGTGCGCTGCCCAACATTGTATGGCGAACAGGACCGGGCAAGAGCGCTAGTGGCGCGTGCGTTCCATAGGGCTGTTTTCGCCAGCTGTGGTCAGGCTTGAACCGCCATCCCGCCGGTACGGAGCGCTTGCCGATACACATTGGGCGCGGCGCCGAACGCATCGCGAAAGCGATGGCTGAAGTGGCTTGCATTCGCGTAGCCGCACGCGCTCGCAATCTGCGCGAGCGGCAGGCCGGTCGTGCGCAACAACGCGCGAGCCCGTTCGAGCCGCTGCGCCGCAATCCATGCGTGCGGCGGCTGCCCGAACGAAGCGCGGAACATACGCGCCAGGTGGTATTCGGAAAGGCAGGCGACTTCGGCCAGTGTGCCCAGCGTCAAGGGCTCGTCGAGATGGGCGTCGATGTAATCGCGCAGACGCCGCCGCGTGGCCACCGAAAGGCCGCCCTTGAGCGCGGCATCCGGACGGCGCACGCCCTGGCTGCGCAGCAGCAGGCTCAGCACTTCGTGGGCCGTTTCATTGCTGCGCAGCAGCCCCTCCGGATTGGCCCAGTCCTCACCGGCGAGCGTCTGGCAAAGCGCGGCAATACGCTCGTCCTCGAAATACGTGCGGTCCGCGAGCGTAAGCTCGCGCGGTTCCCGGTCGAGTTCGCGAATGGCGCGTCGTGTGAAATGCCCGGGCAGAAAATAGAGGTGCATGAAATGCATGTGGCCGCGCACCCACCAGCGCGATTCGTGATCGCCCGGCAGCGCGCAGAGCCGGCTCGGCGCGCCATAAACGCCTGGTAGCTTCTGCCGCTCGGTGCGGTAGCCGCCGTCGAGATAGCACGACAGCGTGTGATGGCCCGGCTGCTCGTAGACTGTCTCGGCTTCGCGCGTTTCGCGGGTCCAGACTGCCACCGCGAGTTGGTCGCCGAGCCATGCGAACCGCTCCAGCGTTGCGTTCGCGGCGCTTAACGTGCGGCACACCGAATGCAGCCCGAACGGCGTGCTGGCGAGGTCGAGCACGGGAGGCGACGAAGGAACGTCCATGGTTCGGCGAGCAGGCGACTTGGCGGTGGTGAAGTGTGATTACGGGGTGATTACAACGAGCGAGTCTCTAGCGAGCTTTAAGCCGTTTTCAGTATACGCTCCGGCCCCGTCCCGCGCGGGCCACCGGCAACAAATGCGCAATCCTGGACAAGCGCACGCCGCGGCTGCGCGCCATAGTTGGAGCATTGAATCCCATTCATTGCCAGCCATGAATCTTCTTCTTTACGCGCTCACCGTGCTGATCTGGGGAACCACCTGGATTGCCATCAAGTGGCAGCTTGGTGTTGTGCCCGCACCCGTTTCCATCGCGTGGCGCTTCGGCATTGCGGCGCTCCTGATGTTCGCGCTGCTGCGCTTCATGCGTCGGCCCGTCTGGCCGCCGCGAGCGGCCTGGCGTTATCTGGTGGCTCAGGGCCTGGCACTCTTCTGCCTCAATTTTCTGTGCTTCTACTACGCCGAGGACATCGTGCCGAGCGGTCTCGTGGCCGTGGTGTTTTCGACGGCGCCGCTGCTCAATTCAATCAATGGCCGTCTCTTCATGGGCCGGCCATTGCAGCCCGCAGCGGTGGGCGGGGCCGTGCTGGGTCTCATCGGCATCGTGTGCCTGTTCGTCCAGCAGATGGCCGGTCATATCGGCGATCAGGCCGCCTGGCTGGGGCTTGCCGTGGCGTTCCTCGGCACGCAGTGTTTTTCGGCTGGGAATCTGCTGTCGAGCCGCATGCAATCGATGGGCCTGCATCCGCTCGTCACGAACGGCTGGGCCATGCTGATCGGCACCGCGGTGCTGCTGGTGGGCAGCGCGCTAGCTGGGTTGCCGTTCACGATCGAGCTCGATGCGCGTTATCTCGGGGCGCTCGCCTGGCTCGCGGTGGCGGGCTCGGTGATCGGTTTTACCGCGTATCTGATGCTGGTCGGGCGTATCGGTCCCGAGCGGGCCGCCTATTGCACGGTCCTGTTCCCGATCGTGGCGCTCGCGATATCGACGCTCTTTGAAGGCTACCGCTGGACCTGGCTCACCGTCGTGGGGCTGCTGCTGGTGGTTTCGGGCAACCTCGTCGCATTCGATCTCACGCGCCGCGTATTCGTGCGTCGCGCGCCGGCTTCTTGAGATTATCGTGCGGCGCGGCCCCCGGGCTAACGCGGCAGGAACGGGCGGATCGCCGCGTCACTCATGCCCGCCGCGCGCGCCGCGTCCAAGATCTGCGCCCAGCTTTCCTTGTCGACCGGAATGCCGCTCGCGCCGCGCACGCGGCGCGTGGCGTCCTCGCGCTCGCCGGGCAGCAGGATCTCGTCGACGCCGGCTTCGAGGCGCGAGGCCTTGAGCCAGTCGACAAACGCGTCGGCCTGTTGGTCGCGCGCGGGCGCATCAAAGGCGTGGGGATTCACGATCACCGAGAACATGCCGTTGACGATGGCGTGAGTGGTCACCAGTGTTTCGGCATGCGAAGTAAACCCGCCGGTAAGCGCGCCCGCGAAAATCTCGCACATCGCGGCGAGCCCTGAGCCCTTGTGTCCGGCCACCGCGCCGCCGAAGGCGAGCAGCGCGCCGTGCTGGCACTCGCTAAAGAGTGCGCCGGGGTCTCGCGTGGGCGTGCCGTCGTAATCGATCAGTGCCCCGGCGGGCGTTTCGACTCCTTTGTTGAATGCGACGCGCACCTTGCCCGCGGCAATCGCGCTGGTGGCGAAGTCGAGCACGAGCGGCGGGCGGCCCGGGCGCGGAAAGGCCGCGCAAAACGGATTGGTGCCGAAGCGCCGGTCGATGCCGCCAAACGGCGCAACGAGCGGGTCACCCGCCACGTTCACGAAATGGAACGAGACGAGTCCCGCCTGTGCGCATTGCTCGGCCCAGTGACCAATGCGGCCGATATGGTGCGCGTTGCGCAGCCCGAGCGCGCAGATGCCCAGTTCCTTCGTGCGCGCGATGCCGCGCTCGATGGTTTCGTAAGCAACCACCTGGCCGAACGAGTGGCCGCCATCGAGCGTGAGCACGGCGCCGGCGTCGCGCACGAGTTCGGCGTGGCCGTTGAGCTTGAGCTCGCCTTCGCGGCATGCGTGCATATAACGCGGAATCATGCCCACGCCGTGCGAGTCGTGGCCCGCGAGATTGGCGGCTACCAGGTGATCGGCGACGAGCTGTGCCTCGCGCGCCTCGCTGCCCGCCGCTTGCCAGATGGCGACCACGAAGGCGTGCAGCGACTGCAAGTCGACGAGAACTTCGGAGTACGGAGCGAGATTCGATTCGGGCATGGCGTCGGGTGCTGGAGAGAACGGAATGGGCGGCAAGTGCTCGAAGCAAGCGCAATGCCCGCGAGCGCTTGCTCATCTGGCGCGCGCAGCGGCGCCACGCGGCCCACGAGCGGCAGGTGGCTCGCGGCGTCCAGCCTGTCAGCAGGATATGGTCAGACAAAACTAGACCAGTGCCGGGCAGCGGTCAAGCCGGTGTAGCCCGCATCGGACTGATCAGACCCTGCGCGCCCCGAGTTCCTGCGCGAGAAAGTCGACGAACGCGCGAATGCGCGTGGACATCTGATGCCGCTGCAAATACACGGCGTAGATGTCCGCGTTGGGCGTGTCGTACTCGGGCAGCACCTGCACGAGCCGGCCATCGGCCAGGTACTCGGCGATGTCCCATTCGGCGCGCATCAGGATGCCGTGCCCCTCCAGCGCCCAGCGCACGGCGATCTCGCCGTCGTTGGTGGTGAGGTTGCCGTTGATGCGCACCGCCTCGGTTTTGTGCGCCGCGCCACGGCCTGCGATGAGACGCCAGACGCCATAAGCCTCGTCGCCCTGGCGAATGCCGATGCAGTTGTGGCGCGTGAGTTCCTGCGGCGTAGCGGGCACGCCGCGCCGCGCGAGATACGCGGGCGACGCGCACAGCAGACGCCGGTTGGCCGCGAGGCGGCGTGCCACCACGCGCGTATCGGGCGGCTCGCCGAAGCGGATGCAGACGTCGAAGGTGTCGTCGGTGAGCGGCGGCGGGGCGACCGAAAGCTGCAATTGCACCGTCACTTGCGGATGTTTCGCGACGAAGCGCGAGATGGCCGGCCCCACGTGGCTGCGCCCGAAGCCGAGCGTCGCGTTCACGCGCAGGAGGCCCTTGGGGCTTTGCCTCGCGCTGCCGAGCAGTTCCGCCAGTTCGTCGATTTCGTCGAGAATGCGCCGCGCGCGCTCCAGGTACAGCTCGCCCTCGGGCGTGAGCATCATGCGCCGCGTGGTGCGGTTCACGAGGGGCACGCCCGCGCGCTGCTCCATCTGCGTGAGGCGTTTGCTCACGGCGGCGGCGGTGAGCCCCAGCTCGCGCGCCGCCGCGCTCAGGCTGCCCGCCGCCGAAAGCGTGGAGAAGAACGAGAGATCGGCGGGGTGCACGGCTTCACTCATGAATGACCTTCACTTGTGAATTGAAGTTAAGAATGCTTTGAGTCTAGCACCGGTTACGGCGCTTCAGGTTGGGTAAAGTCGATCCCACATTCAATCGAAGGACGTGGAGACGGACACCATGAAGACGTATCGCATCGCAACCATTCCCGGCGACGGTATCGGCAAGGAGGTCGTGCCGGCGGGCAAGGCCGTGCTGGAAGCGCTCGCGCGCACGAACCGCTCGTTCGCGTTCGAATTCGAGAACTTCGATTGGGGCGCCGACTACTACCGCGCCAACGGCGTGATGATGCCCGCCGACGGCCTCGACCAGATCCGCGACAAGGACGCGATCCTGTTCGGCTCGGCGGGCGACCCCGACGTGCCCGATCACATCACGCTGTGGGGCCTGCGCCTGAAGATCTGCCAGGGCTTCGACCAGTACGCGAACGTGCGTCCGACGCGCATCCTGCCCGGCATCGACGCGCCGCTCAAGCGCTGCGGCCCGCAAGACCTGAACTGGGTGATCGTGCGCGAAAACTCCGAGGGTGAATACGCGGGCGTGGGCGGGCGCGTGCACCAGGGCCATCCGATCGAGGCGGCCACCGATGTCTCGATCCTCACGCGTGCCGGCGTCGAGCGCATCATGCGCTTCGCGTTCCGTCTCGCCCAGTCGCGTCCGCGCAAGCTGCTCACGGTGATCACGAAGAGCAACGCGCAGCGTCACGCCATGGTGATGTGGGACGAGATCGCCAACCAGATCGCCGCCGAATTCCCGGACGTGAAGTGGGACAAGGAACTCGTTGATGCCGCAACGGCTCGCATGGTGAACCGTCCCGCCACGCTCGACACCATCGTCGCGACCAACCTGCACGCGGACATCCTGAGCGACCTGGCCGCCGCGCTCGCGGGCAGCCTCGGCATCGCGCCCACAGGCAACATCGACCCCGAGCACCGCTATCCGTCGATGTTCGAGCCGATCCACGGTTCGGCGTTCGACATCATGGGCAAGGGCCTCGCGAATCCGGTAGGCACCTTCTGGTCGGTGGTGATGCTGCTCGAACATCTGGGCGAGCAGGCCGCCGCGCAGCAGGTGATGGCTGCAATCGAGCGTGTGACCGCCGACCCGGCGCTGCACACGGGCGACCTCGGCGGCACGGCTACTACCGCGCAAGTGACCGATGCGGTGTGCGCGCTGATCGAGAAGGTAGCGGTTGTGGCCTGAATTGCTTTAGACGGCGCGTGCCCATATACACGAATCCACTACGACACACGCACGCGCCGCTTTGAAACCGTGGCCCGCGCCTCGCGCGCGGCACGGTCTCCAAGGAGGAGACATATGCATTCCGAACTCGAAACCCGAGTCTCGAAGAAACTCATGTGGCGCATCATTCCGTTCGTGATGCTGCTGTATTTCGTGAGCTTTCTAGACCGCGTCAACGTGGGCTTCGCCGCGATGTCGATGAACAAGGCCATCGGTCTTTCGTCGGCGGCGTTCGGCTTTGGCGGCGGGCTGTTCTTTATCGGCTACTTCCTCTTCGAAGTGCCATCCAATTTGATCTTGCATCGCGTGGGTGCGCGCATCTGGATCGCGCGCGTGATGGTCACGTGGGGCATCGTGAGCGCGGCTTCGGCATTCGTTAGCGGTCCTGCGAGTTTCTACACGCTGCGCTTCTTGCTGGGCATTGCGGAAGCGGGCTTCTTTCCCGGCATCATCCTGTACCTGAGCCAGTGGTTCCCGTCGCGCCAGCGCGCCGTGGCCGCCGCGTGGTTCATGGCCGCCGCGCCCATCTCCACGGCCATCGGCTCGCCGCTCTCGGGCGCAATCATGCAGATGAAGCCGATGTTCGGTCTCGCCGACTGGCAAATGCTCTACGTGCTCGAAGCGATTCCGGCAGTCGTGCTGGGCTTCGCGGTGCTGCGCTGCCTGACCGATGCGCCGGCGAAGGCGAAGTGGCTCGCCAACGACGAAAAGACTTGGCTCATGGCCAAACTGGACGAAGAAGCGAGCGCGCGCAACGCGCAGCACGGCCATACGGGCGCGGTGCTGGCGGCGCTGTGCAATCCGCGCGTGCTGGCGCTGGCGCTGATCTACTTCGGCACCTCGGCAGGGCTGTATACGCTCGGCATCTGGGCGCCGCTGATCGTCAAGCAGTTCGGCTACAGCCCGCTCCAGACAGGGTTGCTCACGGGCATCCCGAGCGTGGCGGCGGTGGTGGCGATGGTGCTGTGGGCGCGCCATTCGGATCGGACCCAGGAACGCACGTGGCACGTAGTGGTGCCGTGCCTGCTCGCATGCGCCGGGTTCGTGCTGGCCGCCGGGGCGAACGGCACGGCCGCCATCGTGGGTGCGCTCGTGCTCGCCAACGTGGGCATCAGCGCGGCCAAGGCGCCGCTGTGGGCGATGCCGAGCGCGTTCCTGTCGGGCGCGGGCGCGGCGGCGGGGATCGCGATGATCAATTCGCTCGGCAACCTGGGCGGCTTCGTCGGGCCTTCGGTGATCGGCTGGCTCAAGAACACGACCGGCGGCTATGGCGCGGGCCTGTATGTGGTGGCGGCGACGCTCGCGGTTTCCGCCGTGGTGACGCTCGTGCTCGGGCGCAAGTGTGGCGACGACGAGGCCAAGCCGCTTGCCCAGGCGCATCGTTGAAATCGTGCGGTGCGCGGGTAAGGTGAAACTGCCCCGCGCCGTTGTTCTGCGCATCGGCGCTTGCTGATTACGATCGCGAGCGCTTGCGCGTTCCCTTCTTCGCACCTTCTTTCGCCGCGCTTGCACGCGGCGTTTCCTTTGGCGCGGGCGCCATGGCGGCGCTCAAGTCTTCGAGCCACGACAGCGCGTCGGCATACGCGAGGAACTGGCGCAGATACCCCGGCGAAAGTTCGCGCATGAGCAGCAGCGCGCGGTGCACGAGGCTGCTCGAATTGAGCGGCCCGGCATTTTTCGGCACTTGATCGAGCGACTGCTGCACCTGCTGGTCGGCGCTCAGGTGCGACCACACTTCGCGGAAGTAATCGAGCAGTTCTGCAGGTGGCCCGCTGCGGGCGAGATGGTCCGCGTTGCCGATGTGCGCCGTGAGCGATGTACCGCGCGCACTTGCGTCTTGTGGAGACGCGTTTTCCGCATGCGCGGGCGGATTCGATGCGGCGTGCAATGCCGCGCGTTCGATCGCGCCGGCATAGTCGGCGAGCAGCCCGTCGATGCGCGCATCGAGCACGCGCCGCGCCGCGCCCGCATGCGTGCTGGCGCGCCGGTCCAATGCGTCGATCAACGCGTAGCGCACGGGATCGAGCCGGTCCGCGCCCTGGGCGCGCCAGCCGTCGAGCGTGGCGCGGGCGCGCGTGGCTTCGTGCTCGCCCATGTCCTCGTGCTCGTTCTCGTTCTCGCAGGGGAGCTCGCGCGCGCCGTCACTCATGGCCGTTCTGTGCCCCGGTTTGCGCTCGTGCGCTGCTCGTGGGTCTTGGCACCGCGGCAATCTCCACGCGGCGATTCTTCGCGCGGCCTGCTTCGTCGGCGTTCGAGCTCACGGGCTGTTCCGAACCGAACGCCGCCGCGAACACCGACTGCGCCGGCACGCCCGCATCGATGAACGCGCGCGTCACGGTGAGCGCGCGCTGGGCGGAGAGTTCCCAGTTGTCGGCGAAGCGGCGGTTGCCCGCATGCACCTGCTGATCGTCGGCGAAACCGCTCACCATCAGAATCTGGTCGCGGTCGCGCAGATACGCGGCCAGCGGCCCCGCGAGACTCTTGAGCAACTCGCGCCCTTGCGGCTGAAGCTGGTCGGAGTTCAGCGCGAACAGCACGTTGCCGCTAATGCCGATGCGCCCGTTCACGAGCGTCACGCGCCCCGCCGCGAGCGGGCCGGCCAGCGCCTGCTCGAGCGTCTTGCGCCGCTGCGTTTCGATCTGGCGCTGCTTGACCTCGTTGGCGAGGCGCGTCGAGGCTTCGAGCTGCATGCCGATCACGCCCACGAGAATCAGCACGAACGCGCCCAGCAATGCTGCCATCAAGTCGCCGAACGCGGCCCAGACCGGCGCGGTGGGTTCCACGCCGCCGTCGATTTCCTCGTTCATGCGGCTTCAGCCCCTGCCTGAACGCGGAAGCGTTGCAGATTCTCGACGATCTGCTTCTGCGAAAGCAGGCTCAGGTCGATCACTTCCTTCGCCTGGGCGACGTAGTAGGCGAGCTGGTCGTCGCTGCGCGCGAGCGACTTGTCGAGCGCGGTTTCGATGCGCTGCAATTGCGTCAAGAGCTTGTCGTTCGACTCGCCGAAATGGTGGACGGCCGCGCCGAACGCATCGCCGAGGCTCGCCATTTCGACGGCGCTGCCCGTGACCTGGGCGGCCGCGCCTTCGAGCGTCTGCGCGCCGGTCTCAACTTGCTGGTCGAAGCGCGCGCCCACGCTTTCCATGAGGCCCGCCGAGGTTTGCACGAGCGCGTCGATGGCGGTGCGCTGCTCGGTGCTCGCGTGGTTCACGGCGTCGAGCAGTGTAGTGACGGTGGAAAGCAGGCGGCCGCGTTCTTCGAGCATCGCGGTGTCCTGCACCATGCTCTCGGAGAGCTTGCGGCGCAGTTCGGCGACCACTTCCGCGGCCACGCGCGGCGCTTCCGATGCGGCGTCGACGAGGCGTGCGATTTCGGCGATGGTGCCGTTGGCGTGCACTTCGGTTTGCGCGGCGATGTCGCTGGCGGTTTTCGCGAGCGCATCGCAGGTGGCTTGCTGGTGCTCGGCTGCTTGCGCGCTTGCGGATTGCCATGCCGTTGCGTTGGTCTCGGCAGCACGCGCGATTTCCGCAATCGTGCCGCTGGCATGTGCTTCGGTTTGCGTGGCGATGTCGCTGGCCGTTTTCGCCAATGCATCGCAGATGATCTGCTGGCGCTCGGCTGCCTGCGCGCTTGCGGCTTGCCATGCCGTTGCGTTGGCTTCGGCAGCACGCGCGATTTCCGCAATCGTGCCGCTGGCGTGCGCTTCGGTTTGCGTGGCGATGTCGTTGGCCGTTTTCGCGAGCGCATCGCAGATGATCTGCTGGCGCTCGGCTGCCTGCGAGCTTGCCGCTTGCCACGCCGTTGCGTTCGCTTCAGCAGCGCGCGCGATTTCCGCAATCGTGCCGCTCGCATGCGCTTCGGTTTGCGCGGAGATGTCGTCGGCGGTTTTCGCGAGCGCATCGCAAATGACCTGCTGGCGCTCCGCCGCCTGCGTGCTGGCCGCCTGCCACGCCGCAGAAGAAGCCTCAGCCACGCGCGTCATTTCGGCAACCGTGCTGTTCGTGTGCGCGCTGGCGTGCGCGGCCATATCGCTCGCGGTCTTGTTCAGCGTCTCGCACACGGCCTGCTGACGCTCCGCAGCCTGGGCGCTGGCCGCTTGCCATGCAGCAGCCGCCGCAACGGCCGCGCGCGAGATTTCGGCGAGCGTGTTGTTCGCGTGCGCTTCGGTCTGGGCGGTGACCGCTTCGGCGGTTTGCGTGAGCGTCGCACATACGGCCTGGTGGTGTTCCGCCGCCTGCGTGCCGGTCGCGCGCCACTCGTCGCGCAGCGTGGCGCTCATCGCGCCGAGCGTTTCGCTCCACGTTGCGAGGCGCGCCTCGTCGCGCGCGACAAGCTGCGTTTGCAGATTCGCGTGCGCGTCGCTCACGGCGCGCAGCAGCGCGGCCGAGTGCTGCTCGAAGGTCGCCGCGGCCGAGGTAAGCGCTTGCTGGTTGTCGCCCGCGAGCTTTTCGCCGGCACGCTCCTGGCGCGCGAGGGCATCCTGCCACGCCTGCGAAACACCGGAAGCCGACGCCGCGAGCCGCGCATCGACGTCCTGCACCAGATTGGCCGAACGCTCCTCAAAGGTCGCGGTGAAGCGCTCGAGCGCCGCTTGCAGGTCGCGCGCGAGTGCTTCGCCCGAACGGCGCTGGTCCACGAGGGCTTCGCTCCAGATGCCGGCCACGCGCGTGGCGTTGGCCTCGAAACCCGAGGCGAGGCCGTCGAGCTGGCGCTCCACGGCTTGCGTGAGCGTGCCGTGCAGCGCGGCGCTTTCGCGCGCGAGCCCCGCCATGGTGGCTTCCACGACCGGCGCGAACGCCGCGCCGGCGGCGCGCGCGCTTTCGGCGGCGCTCGCCTTGAGCGATTCACCCACCGACGTTGCGAGGCGCGCATACGCCGTCTCGGCATTGCCGAGAAAGGCCTGCTGGCTCGCGATCTGGCGTTCGCCGAGCGCGGCGCCCTGGCGCTCGATGGCCGTCATCATCGCTTCGAGGCGCTCGACCAGCTTGGGCATGGCATCGGCCTGACGCGTCATGAGCGCGAAGCTCGTCTCGCGCTGGTGCGCTTGCGAGAACGGGCGCAGCGTGGTGGCGATCAGCGCATCGAGGCGCTGGGCGGTCTCGATGCGCTCGCGGCGGCACAGTGCGGAAAGCAAGCCCAGCATGGCCGAACTCGCGACGCCCGCGATCGAGGTGCCGAACGCGAAGCCGAGCCCGCGAATCGGACCGGCGAGCGCGGCGCGGATGCCGTCGAGATCGGTGGCGCCGTCGAGCGCCACGCCGGTGCCGCGCAGTGTCGTCACCATGCCGAGCAGCGTGCCCAGCATGCCCAGCAGCACCAGCAGGCCGACCAGATAGGGCGTGAGCGACGGGCCGGGCAGGGAGACGCGCTCGCCTTCGATGCGCGCGCGCACGGCGCTGCGCAGGCTCGGATGCAGCTGATCGAGCCAGTCGCCGAGCGAAGCCGCGGGCATGGGGGCAGTGCCCACGGCACCGACTGCGCGCGCGAGCGTGGCGGTGGCCTGCGTGTAGCGGTAAAGCTCGAACGCGCCCGCCACATAACAGGCGCCGATCAACACGGTGACCGCGAGCGCGAGCGGATTCGAGCCGGCATAGCCAGCGGCGATCCAGCACACTGCTGCGAGACCGGCGAGGAAAACAACGAGATCGATACGAAGTCTGGACATAGCGTTTGGGTTCGCGGGCGCTAGTGGGCGCGAAGCGCTGCGAGCAGCCCTTCGACCGGTTGAAACCGAACATCGAGTTCGGCGAGCAAAACACTCTGTACATCCTTGCGGAACGCATCGAGCCACGCGCCGGGCGCGGCTCGAGCCGCTGCCTGTGCCGTGGCTGTGCCTTCCGCTGGTTGAACTTGAACATCTCCTGCGTGGCTGGCGCTTTCGGCGTCTGGCGCGTCACCGGATGCGGCCTGGGCTTCGCGGGCCGCAGCTTCGCGCGCCACCTTGCGCAGCCGCTCGAAATGCGCGCCCAGCAGGCCAGGCACCGCGCCGAGCAGAGCGCGTTCGCGCGCGGCGAGCGAGCGCTCCATGATGGCGTCGAGCGTCGCGAGCTTCGCCATGGCGGGCGACACCGCCGCGAGCCGGCTGCGCAGCCGCCCGCGCAAGTCGCCGATATCGCTTTCCATCTTCTGCTGGAGCGCGACGTAGCACTGACGAAAGACCGCGTAGTCGGTGTCCGTTTCGTCTGTAACCGGTGCTTGAGGAACCGGCGCTGGTTGCAACGCGCGCGCGTGGCCATAGGCGCCGGTGCGGCGCGCCTTCGCGGGCGCGAGTACGCCGTCGAGCGCAATCGCCTTCGAGAGCGTCGAGCGCAGGCTCAGGCACCGCTGCGCTTCGTCTTCGCCGTTCGTGCGCGCGCCGTTCGTCACGGCGCTCGCCGTTGCCGGAGCGCTAAGCACTGTCGAGAGCGCGATCGCGTCGGTCCAGCCGAGCCACTGGCTCAGCCGGTCCGCGAGCGACTGCGACGAGGCCTGCACTTCGGCCTCGCTCAGGCGCGCTAGCAGGCGAACAAGGGCCGGACCGCTCAATGAGGTGCGCTGCGGGGAATGGACCATACCACAAGAGGCAAAAAAGGCAGCAGTTTACACGGCGGCGCGGGGGCGATCGTGGTTTTGCGGCGCGGGCGGTGGTTTATCAGGGCCGCGTGCGGCAGTCGGTGGACGGCTGGGCGGGCAATTCAGGGCGCTCAGTGCGGTTTGGGCAGGGCTAGGGCGGAGAGGGCGATTCCTCCAAGGCGGGCGCATTGCGGGGCCTCTGCCGGCGCCGGCGAGCGGGCACGGTGCCGGCCTGCCGTGCCGGGCAATCGTCGGACTGAATCATTGGCGCGCGTTAAACTGCTTCTCCGCGCGGGCGCTGCCGCTCGCGCACGAGGAGATCTCCATGGCGCTTTCCAGTCTGAGCGCATTCGCGCTGGCACTCGTTGTGATGGCCGGCATGCCGGGCCCGAGTGTCGCGGCCCTTGTGGCCCGCGTGCTGACCAGCGGCTTTCGCGACGTGTTGCCATTTCTCGCTGCCATGTGGATTGGCGAGGCGGTCTGGTTGACCTGCGCCGTTGCGGGACTCGCGGCGCTTGCGCATACCTTTGCGCTCGGGTTTCTCGTGCTCAAGTTTTTGGGCGTTGCGTATCTGCTGTTTCTCGCGTGGAAGATGTGGTTTGCGCCCGCCGAGTTGCAGGCGGATAGTCTGCCGGGCAAGCGCTCGCCGGTGCGCATGTTTTTCGCCGGGCTCTCGGTCGCACTCGGAAATCCGAAGATCATGATTTTCTATATGGCCCTGCTGCCGACAATGGTCGATCTTTCTCGCGTGGGCGTGCTCGCCTGGTCGGAACTCGTGCTCACGATGCTCGCGGTGCTCATCGCCACCGATCTCGCCTGGGTGCTGTTCGCGACGCGCGCGCGGCGCTTGCTCACGAGCCGCCGCATGGTGCGTGCCGCGAACCGCAGCAGCGCGATCGCCATGGCGGGGGCGGCGGTGACGATTGCGGCGAGGTAGTACACGCTCCCCGTAGGGATATCGCTGGGCGTCTTGTTCTTCGTTCTAGACTGTCGTCCCACCCATTACCCCGCCCACGGATCCTTGCATGTCCACGCTTGCCCGCGCGATCGAAACTGCGCCTGAGCAGGGCTCCACATTCGATTGCGATTGGCTCGTGTGCATGACCGGGAAAGGAAGCGGTGCGGCGCGCGTGGGCTTTGGCCGCTACGAATGGCGCGCGGTGGGCGACACGGGTCGCATTGCTGCGCTGCATATCCTGATCGAAGCGATGCACACGCTGCGGGCGCAATGGAGCGGAGCAATTCTCGACTGGGTCTTAAAGCTGCCGTATCCGTGGTGCCCGCGCGAGGCGCTCGCCGCTGGAGCACCCGCATTCGAACCCGTGCAGTCGGTTCTAAAGACGCTCGCACAACGCGCCTGATTCGTGCTCCCAAGCCTTTCGTCGCGCCCAACAATTAGCCCGGCCGCGAAGTGCTTCTACAGTGCGGAGAACATCGCGACCGAAGGCAGCGCTGCGAGAATCGAGAGCGAAGAAGCCGGTATTCCAATGGTTTTTTCCAGGGCAAGCTTAATGCGTACGGCATATGCGTCTTCGATAGTCCGGCGCAGCGATTGTTGGAATCAACGCACCAACCGAAAGCCTGCGAGGTTCACCGAAGGTTACAAGACTGCACGATAGATATTTTGCAGCCGGGGGTGCGGCAATGTACGAAGTCGTCGACAGGTCAGGTATCTACAACGACTGGTGGCCGTACTCGATATCGAATTATGGTTGGTCTCATGACTCTCGAAAAGAACTGGGTCGCCGCTCAGCAAGAACAAACGGCCTGATGGTTTCGCCTATGTGATTCGCGAAACATGGGCAAGGTTACATGTTGCGCTGCCCGGCAATATACAGCGGCGCCCTGCTGATGAAATTCGAAAGAAAATAGAAGGAAAAATGACAGTGGGCGCCGTCGGCGCGATGCTCATGCACCTTTCATTATCATTTTTTGCTTGACCTCGGGTAAGTACTTTCGATTTCAACGATGCGATAGATTCGGGGCGGTGCTTGAATGATATTACCGGTTCGGTGAGAAAAATTTCATCTAATCCGGGAGGCGGGTGCCTGTAATCGAAATGCCGGCCAATATGCGAAAAAGAAAAGAATAAAATATTGGCGTCATTTGATCAGTTGCGGCGAACTGTCGAATATAAAGATTGTGAGGTCATGTGTGCGTAAGTATGTTGAGAGGCTATTTCGTGATATTCCTCCTATAGTTTTATTTATTCGGCTCATAGGTATTTTCGTCGGGTCGATGCGAAAACTGCTGGTGCTCACTGTGCTTGCATGGGCATCCATTGCCGCGATGGCTGATGGGCGCACGGAACAAGTTGCGCAGCTTGGCCATTTCCGGGACTGCGATGTTTGCTCCGAGATGGTTGTGCTTCCCGCCGGAAAATACATGATGGGTGCGACCAAGGGTGAATTCGAGGGGCAGGAGAAATATTCTTTCATGTATAACGACGAGACTCCACGACATGAAGAGTACGTAAAATCGTTTGCCATTGCCAAATTTGACGTGACCAGAAGGCAGTTCGCTATTTTTGCAATGGAGACCGGATTTCGGGGTAAGGGTTGCGAGATTTTCGATGGAAAGACCTGGATCACTGATGCGAACGCGGACTGGCAGAATCCCGGGTTCAGGCAGACAGATAATGATCCTGTCGTTTGTGTGTCGTGGAACGATGCGCAAAAATATATCGCGTGGATCAATTTCAGGTTGAAAAATAACAAGGGAATAGCTTACAGGTTACCCACCGAGGCCGAATGGGAGTATGCAGCGAGGGCGGGCACGGTTACGGCGGCGTATTGGGGCAACACCCCGCAAGATCAATGTGAATACGAAAATGCTCGTGATGAGTCGGCAAGGTTTCTTGATCCGACCATAGATCATGCGTCTTGCACCGATGGGTATATCTATACCGCGCCGGTTGGTTCGTTCAAGCCGAATCTATGGGGATTGTTTGACATGCTGGGTAATGTAGAGCAATGGATTCAAGATTGTGTGAGTGTTGGGTACTACCTCGCCCCCAATACATCCATTAGCCCGGATGCCTGCAAGTCCAGAACCTTACGGGGAACAAGTTGGGCGGGGATTCCTGTCGCTGTCCGATCTGCTATGCGTGGAGGGGCGATTGCAAGTATGCGGGTGAGTGACATTGGGTTTCGTCTTGCCAGAAGCAACAAGTAATAATTGAAAAGGAGTTATTGATGCCTGGAATCAGTGTTGTTCAAACCGGAAAGGACATTGGGGCTTTCTTTAATTCGTGCTCCCAAGCCTTTCGTCGCGCCCAACAATTAGCCCGGCCGCGAAGTGCTTCTGCAGTGCGGAGAACATCGCGACCGAAGGCAGCGCTGCGAGAATCGAGAGCGAAGAAGCCGGTATTCCAATGGTTTTTTCCAGGGCAAGCTTAATGCGTACGGCATATGCGTCTTCGATAGTCCGGCGCAGCGATTGTTGGAATCAACGCACCAACCGAAAGCCTGCGAGGTTCACCGAAGGTTACAAGACTGCACGATAGATATTTTGCAGCCGGGGGTGCGGCAATGTACGAAGTCGTCGACAGGTCAGGTATCTACAACGACTGGTGGCCGTACTCGATATCGAATTATGGTTGGTCTCATGACTCTCGAAAAGAACTGGGTCGCCGCTCAGCAAGAACAAACGGCCTGATGGTTTCGCCTATGTGATTCGCGAAACATGGGCAAGGTTACATGTTGCGCTGCCCGGCAATATACAGCGGCGCCCTGCTGATGAAATTCGAAAGAAAATAGAAGGAAAAATGACAGTGGGCGCCGTCGGCGCGATGCTCATGCACCTTTCATTATCATTTTTTGCTTGACCTCGGGTAAGTACTTTCGATTTCAACGATGCGATAGATTCGGGGCGGTGCTTGAATGATATTACCGGTTCGGTGAGAAAAATTTCATCTAATCCGGGAGGCGGGTGCCTGTAATCGAAATGCCGGCCAATATGCGAAAAAGAAAAGAATAAAATATTGGCGTCATTTGATCAGTTGCGGCGAACTGTCGAATATAAAGATTGTGAGGTCATGTGTGCGTAAGTATGTTGAGAGGCTATTTCGTGATATTCCTCCTATAGTTTTATTTATTCGGCTCATAGGTATTTTCGTCGGGTCGATGCGAAAACTGCTGGTGCTCACTGTGCTTGCATGGGCATCCATTGCCGCGATGGCTGATGGGCGCACGGAACAAGTTGCGCAGCTTGGCCATTTCCGGGACTGCGATGTTTGCTCCGAGATGGTTGTGCTTCCCGCCGGAAAATACATGATGGGTGCGACCAAGGGTGAATTCGAGGGGCAGGAGAAATATTCTTTCATGTATAACGACGAGACTCCACGACATGAAGAGTACGTAAAATCGTTTGCCATTGCCAAATTTGACGTGACCAGAAGGCAGTTCGCTATTTTTGCAATGGAGACCGGATTTCGGGGTAAGGGTTGCGAGATTTTCGATGGAAAGACCTGGATCACTGATGCGAACGCGGACTGGCAGAATCCCGGGTTCAGGCAGACAGATAATGATCCTGTTGTTTGCGTGTCATGGAATGACGTGCAGAAATACATTGCTTGGCTCAATTCGCAGCTGACAAAAAACAAGGGAATAGCCTACAGGTTACCCACCGAGGCCGAATGGGAGTATGCAGCGAGGGCGGGCACGGTTACGGCGGCGTACTGGGGCAACAACCCGCCAGATCAATGCGAATACGAGAATGCTCGTGATGAGTCGGCAAGGTTTCTTGATCCAACCATAGATCATGCGCCTTGCACCGATGGGTATATCTATACCGCGCCGGTTGGTTCGTTCAAGCCGAATCCATGGGGATTGTTCGACATGCTAGGCAATGCGGAGCAATGGGTTGGGGATTGTGTCAATTTCGGATATCACAGTCCGCCTAATCTATCTGCAAGCCCAGATGCCTGTAAATCAAGGGCTTTACGAGGAACAAGCTGGGCGGGAATTCCTGTTAGCGTCCGGTCCGCGAGCCGGAGTGGGATGCCTGCTAATGCTCGCGTGAGTAATTTTGGGTTTCGTATTGCCAGAAGCATTCAGCACTAACCAAGGAGAATGGTTTTATGTCTGGAATTGAGATCGTGCAAACCGGAAAGGACATTGGGGCTTTCTTTAATTCGTGGATAACGTATGTTAACTCTGCGCAACAATACAACGCTAACCCTAACGATTCTGCTGCGAAGCAAGGCCTGATTTCGAGCGCGAATGCGCTATCGAGTGCGATAGCTACGGTGGGCAAGAACCAGCTCTTCGCTTCGACATTAGGTACGTTGGCAGGGGTGGGCGACATGCCTATTCAGGTATCTGCATATCAAACTGCAGTCGCGACTGGGAAAATTAACGATCAAACAGCAGCGCTTTCCTCAATCGCGGGTGACGCTGCCAGCATTGCCGGTACTGCGGCCACTACTGTTGGGGCATGGGCCAAACTGACTCAGAATAGTGGTCTTGCCGATTTGATGGGCGAAGTCGCGGAGCATGCTAATGATTTCGCTTTGGCTGTAGGGGCAGTTGGTACAGCCGTCGATGTGGGAAACTGGTTCAACAGCACATTTCTGCCGGGATTCAATAAGTGGATCGGAAATACGCCGCAACAGTTAGACGAGGATATGCTGCTGAACTTGAACGACTCCAGTGGCAATTTGGAAATCATCATGCCTGGTCAAAGCGGTGATTCGCTGACTGAAACACCATTGAGCGGGAATGCCTTCCAGTATGTTGAGGCAAACAGTGGTGGTTCTCAGGTAAGCAGCGTAGTGCTCGCGATGAATGGGACTACAGTTACGGAGACGATCAGTGGTCAAGGTATCGTATCCGATGTGTCGAATTTTCAGATTAACCTCAATGCAAACGCAAGTGCAACCATTGATGGAAGTGCCGATACGGCGAACGTCAACGGTTCTGGCAGCATAATTTCGATCGGTGGCAACGGCCAGAACGCAACCACGGCCAACGACGACCATGTGAATTTCGCCAGTGGCGTAAGCGGCACGGTCAATCTCAGTGCCAACTCCCGTGCTGAAATTAACGGCAACGGTATCACGGTGAACGCCGCTGGAAACGACACAACGGGAGTCTATGGCACTGGCGACATCGTCAACTTCGTTTCCAACACCGGTTCGCTGCTCGATCTCTACACCGCGAATTCCTCGACAGCGGTGAACGGGGCCGGCAATGCGATCGGCATCTTTGCTGCCGGCGATAATGTCACCGCATCGGGCGAAACGATTACGGTCAACAGCGGGTTTGGTGCTACTGTCGCGGGTGGTAACGACACGATTCAGCTTTCGGGAAGTGGCGACACCCTTGTTCTTTCAGGCGGTTCTGGCTACACGGTGCGAGGTGGTCTGAACGATACGATATCCGTATATGGTCCTCAGACCGACAACATATCAATGACGTCAGGCTCGGAACTATTCTATACGCAAGCAGGCGTAAAGACTGCCGATGAATTGTTTAGTGCTGGTGTCGAAACGGATTATCTTGGGTTTAGTTCAGCGGGCGTCGAAACGTATGACGAGAAGTTCAACACGGCGGGTCAGGAGACCGACTACGATCTTCTGGCGTCGAACGGGCAGATTACGCAGGACGAACAGTTTAACGTTTCGACGGGCAAGGAAGTCGATGCGCTGAACTATACGAATGGCGTAAAGACTGACGAAGTATATTATAACTCGGGCGGAGTAGAAGCCAATGACGAGTTCTTTAACTCTACCGGAATAGAAACGTCGAATATTCAGTTTGATGCCACGGGCCACAAGTCCGACATCCAGTACTTCTCGGGGGCAGCAACCAACAACTACGAGACGGACCAGATCAACTTCAATGTCGCGACCGGCGGCGAGACCTCGGAACTGGACTACAACCCGGCAGGCAAGGAAACCGACGTGCTGAATTTCATCGGCACGGCGACCAACGACTACGAGACGAACCGCATCAATTTCAGCACCACGACCGGCGGCGAAACTTCGGAACTCGACTACAACCCGGCGGGCAAGGAAACCGACGTGCTGAACTTCATCGGCACGGCGACGAACGACTACGAGACGAACCGGATCAACTACAACGTCTCGACCGGCGGCGAAACCTCGGAGCTGGACTACAACCCGGCAGGCAAGGAAACCGACGTGCTGAATTTCATCGGCACGGCGACCAACGACTACGAGACGAACCGCATCAATTTCAGCACCACGACCGGCGGCGAA
>NZ_CADIKL010000072.1 GCF_902859945.1 Paraburkholderia caffeinitolerans
CACGAGCTTTCTCAGGTGGGCTTGGGTGGCTCCATCCAGTTTTCGGGCATCAGGTTTTGTCTTCATGCCCATATAACGCACCACGCACTATTTGGTGCACACGTCAGTAAATCGTGCTGCGGGTTTGAAGCAGCTCAATAGCATTGATGACCTCTTCCGAGATATGGTTCTCGACGACAGGTCGGCTTTCCAGCGGGCGCTGGAAGTGGCATCCGAATTCAACAATCTTGCGGGGATCCGCGAAGAACTGGAGATTGCACGGAAACAGCGGGATTCGCTGCTTCCGATCGAAAAAGGCTGGGCTCTGCGCTCGGAGACGTTGGAGCAGCGCGACCTTCGAGTTCGTCTCATATCGATTCTGCCGATAGCTGCTGCGTCACGGGCGCACCAATTGTGGGTCGAGTTGGCAAGCGAACAGAAGCAAAAGATTGATCTCTGTGCACGACAGATCGAGGCTTGCACCAATAGTGCGAAAAAATTCGAGTCAGAGGCGCAACGTCTGCGCGACATCTATCTCGGGGGAGGCGGTAGCAGTATCGAGGCACTTGAAGCCCAGTTCGCCGCAGAGCGTAAGAATCTGGTGAATGTTCGACGCCACGCGAACGAATATCTGCAGGTCGCCAGAAGCCTTCAGTTCAATCAGGTGCTCTCCACAGAGGCGTTTCAAGAGAACGGGACCCGCGCACAGGTGTCGCTCGATTCGAGCGAAGCGATGATTCAAGAGTTGGAGCAAGATGCTTACTCTCGGGGAGCAACGAAGTCAGCGACCGAACAGGTGCTGGCGGAGCAGCGGGCGGCATTGGCTAAAGCAAAGTCGCACCCGCGTTCCAACATTGGGCCACCGTATCAGCAGTTCCGACGGGATTTGGCAGATCAACTGGGCCTAAACGATGAAGATCTGCCGTTTGTTGCGGAGTTGGTCGAGGTGCAGAAGTCGCATGCTCAATGGCGTGGCGCGATTGAGCGTGCAATAGGCGGGAATCGATTACGTATCATGATTCCGCCTTCCCAAATGAAGCTTGCGCTTTCATGGGTGAATGGCCGCGATAATCGTCTGCATGTTCGTCTCGTTGAGGTGATGAAACCAGATCGGCCAGTCGAATTTTGGGCCGATGGATTCACGCGAAAGCTAAATTTCAAGGACCACCCGTATCGGGAAGCTGTCCGATGTCTTATTGCTCAAATTGATCGACACTGTGTGGCATCGCCAGAAATTCTGAAAAGCACTCCGCATGGTATGACTGCTGAGGGGCTTATGTCCGGCAAGAATGGCTTTTTCGAGAAGCAGGACAAGACACCCTTGAACCAGGGGTGGCTCACCGGTTTTGATAACAAGGACATTCTTGAAGCGCTTGAGGGTCAGCTTATTGATACGGAGCGCGAACTCCGACAACATGCAGCAAGTTTTGAGGCAGCAAAGGCTCGCGTAGGCGAGGAGCAGTCGCGCAGGTGGCTGCTCAAGCGTGTTTTGGATATCAACTTCGCGGACATCGATGTGCCGCAGGCCGAGCGTGTTGTAGCAGCCACCGAAAGGCGTCTCTCAGCTCTGACCGATCCGACGTCTGATACGGCCAAGGCGAAGCAGGCATGGGACGGGGTTCAAGCGGAACTGGACAAGACAAGTAAAGAGCGCGACGAGGGTATCAAGCAGCAAGCCAAACACCAAGAGCAGTATGAAATGGCAAATAGTCGGCGTGAACGCGCGTTCGCGGCGATCGGTGACGGGTTGGATGCCTCTGAGTTGATTCTGGTGGGGCAGCACTTTGATTTTTCGAGCGCCCAGACGGTTGATACACTGACGGAGCAGGAGACAAAAGCGTTTGCTCAGTTACGTGAGCGACTTGAGCAACTCGTTGCAAAGATCAACGATCAGGAGCGACAGCTTGTCCGTAGCATGGGTACGGCGCGTAGCGTCGACACAGGTGCCTTGGCTGAAGTCGGTACGGAAGTGGAAGACGTGCCACAGTACCTGGAGCGATTGCGTGTGCTAAGGGACGAGGCATTGCCCGACAAACTGGACCGTTTCCTGGGGTATTTGAATCAATCCTCGGACGAAGGAGTGACGCAGTTGCTCCGTAGCATTGACAATGAGGTTGAGACAATCATTGAGCGGATCGAGGATTTGAATGCCACGATGCGTCGAGTCGATTTTCAGCCGGGACGGTATCTGCGCCTCGAGCCGCGTCGGGTCATCCATGAAAGCCTGAGGACGCTGGAGCAGGCACAGCGTAATCTGCGCACCGCGATGCTGCAAGACGATCAGGGCGAGAGTCAGTTCAACGCACTTGCAGCGGTCGTCGGGCTAATGAGAGACGCAAGTGAGCGCCGCGCGACCGTGGGGGCAAAGGCGCTCCTGGATCCGCGCTATCGGCTACAGTTCGCGGTGTCGGTGATTGATCGGCACTCGGGAGAGGTCTTCGAGACACGCAAGGGCTCTCAAGGGGGAAGCGGGGGAGAAAAGGAGATCATCGCGAGCTACATCCTGACCGCATCGTTGAGCTATGCGTTATGCCCGGAGGGCAAGGACCGCCCGCTATTTGGCACCATCGTTCTGGACGAAGCGTTCTCGAAGAGCTCGCAAGCCGTGGCGGGACGCATCATTTCAGCACTGCGAGAGTTTGGTCTCCATCCGTTATTCGTTACGCCGAACAAGGAGATGAGGCTACTTCGATCGCACACGCGTTCGGCAATTCTGATTCATAGAAAAGGCCTGCGAGCCACGATGACATCGCTGAGTTGGGAGGAGCTGGATGTTATTGCACAGACCCGGCAGATGATCGGACGCGATGAAATCACCGGATGACATTGCTGCCCGCCTTGCGAAGGCGTGGCAATCGGCTGACGTACGCGAAGCGCGGCTACTCGACCCTGATAGTTGGCCGATGCGATTGGTGATTGGCAGGCCAAGTCCTAAAGTGTTTGCCGAGCAAACGGAGGCCGTTAAATTGCATCTCGACAAATGGCGAGCTGTTGAGGTTGGATCAGTGCACTGGGAAACTGTTTCCTATCGAGCGGGTGGTTTGCCCGTGGACGTTCCACACCGGTGGGAACTCAGGAGTCCATCTGAATGGGTGCGGGCCACCCGGAATGCGACGATTGAATCAGAGTACAAAAAGCTCGGTGAGCTGGTTCAGCATGTGAGCACGCAGTTTCACGCATTGATGGTGCGTCAGCGCAGATTGGTGATGGAGCGCCCGGTGCACGAGGTCATCAAAGCAGCGGACGTGGCCTTGGCGCTGTCACCGGGTTGTGCAGAGGGGCGCCCCTTGCGGGCACTTGGCGTCTGCAATATTGATAGCAAATTTTTTGAGCGAAACCGGGCACTGCTATGTCAGATGCTTGACGTTCGGTTTGATGGGCTGGTCGCCGAACTGGGGCTTGAGGCTTTCCTGGGGGCGCCCGAAGAGGATGAGCGTTGGCTGTTGGTGGTGCCGCTTGCGGCTGGGATACTTCCGTTTCACTTGCAGCGCGTCAGGGCTAGTGAACTGTGTCGGCTTCCCCAGGGAGTTAGCCATGTCGTCATTGTCGAGAACGAGCAGTCGCTTCACCAATTGACGGAGTTGCCCAACACTGTGGCGATTCTCGGAGCGGGACTCAGCCTCGATTGGACGCGGGATGCCTGGCTGGCGAGCAAGCGGGTAGCCTATTGGGGAGATATGGACACTTGGGGCCTGAAAATGCTGGCCAAGGTGCGTGAAGCGATTCCATCCGTGACTGCGTTACTCATGAATCAGGATTGCTTTGATCGATACGCGGCAGAGTTGGCGGTTCGAGAGCCTACTCCAGTCGGTGGGGGGCGACTCGCCGGGGTAACCGAGAGTGAAGGCGTCTTCTTTGAGTATCTGCTAGCGCAGGAACGGGGGCGCCTGGAACAAGAGTTCTTGCCAAAGGATCTCGTAAGCGCGGCTTTGCAGACTTGGTATCGTGAATAGTGTACGTGCGGTCGCCCATCGCTCCCGCAAGCTCTGCCAGAATTTTGTTGGAAAATGCCCGACGGTATGGATGACGGTATGCGGACAAAGGGCGGCACGAGGTTTCCGTATATCGATGGTATCGAAACGCTGGCCAGGATCGCTGCTGCTAGATGAGGCGATAATGGAAGCCTCCCTCTTGGCGCATCCGCAACCCTGCTTTGACCCAACTTACGCTACCCGGGTTCGAGGCGGTTCCGCTGGTTCCCAGGCATCGCTTGTTCTTTGCGGTGCTGCCCGACCCGCAAACTGCGGCGCATATTGCCGGGGTGGCCGGACGGTTGCGCTCCGAGATGCATATCGAGGCCCCGCTGCTGCGCACTGGGCGCCTGCACGTCACACTGCATCCTCTGGGCGATTTTGTGTATGTGCCGGACGTGATCGTCGCGCGTGCGTGTGCCGCTGCGGCGAGCATCGACGTGCCTCCTTTCCCCGTGACGTTTGATCGGATCCTCAGCTTCAACGGTCAGGCGGAGCATTGGAATTGGGTGCTGACGGGCGGCGACGGGTTGGGCCAACTGATCGACTTTCAGCAACGACTTGGAAGCGCCCTTAGGCGGGCAGGACTGCGTGTCTCGGGAGCACGTTTCACACCTCACCTCACGCTGTTGTATGGAGAACGCAGGAGGGGTTCGTGGTCGATTGAACCGATTACATGGACCGTACGCGAACTGGTCCTGATCCATAGCTGGCTCGGCAAGACGCGCTACGACATAAAAGGCCGTTGGCCATTGAGTGGCGGCGGCGTGTCGACCTGAGAGCCAGTTCAATACGCGCCCAGCCACCCCCGCAAATGCAATCCCCGCTCATCCCGCGCGGGCAAATGATATAAAATTGCATTTCGCATTGGACTTATCCCCAACGGCTGGCTTCACGCCTCCAGCGGCAGGGCGCTCGTTCCCTTGAGTTCATCGAGGCAGACGATCGAATGCACGCTGCTCACACCGGGCGCGCGCATGAGCGTGTCGAGCAGGAATTCGGACAGCGCCTTGAGATCGCGCGCCACCACCTTCAGTACGTAGTCGATATCGCCGGTCACGGAATAGCACTCCTGCACTTGCGGCAACTGCGTGACGAGCTCCTTGAACTTGACGAGTTCGCGCATGTGCCCGCGCTCCATCGTCACCTGAATGAACGCCACCACGCCAAAGCCGAGCGCCTGGGCGTCGAGCCGCGTCTCGTAGCGCTTGACGACCCCCAGTTCCTCGAGCCGGCGATGGCGCCTCAGTGTTTGGGCCGGCGAGAGCTTGACGGCGGCGGCCAGTTCGAGGTTCGACGCGCGTCCGTGCTCCTGTAGCGCGGCAAGGAGCCGCAGGTCGATGGGGTCGAGGGTGAAATTTTGCACTTTCGTTGCCTTGGGAGTGGCCGATGCGAAATGAAATTGTACCAATCAGGGTTTGCCTGCGTATCAGATGAAATCATATTTTTCCGCTCCGCCTATACACTTGGCGCACCTGACAGGGCTGTCGGTCAACGCTGACGGCCTTGGGAGCGCGCCGGCGCAGAAGGTTGCGCGCGCAATTTTATTTCGCGCGGTCGCGCTGGGATTCCACCCGGATTCCCGGCGGGCGCATCGATAAAGAAGAGACAGGAAGAGACATGGTTTCAAACGACACACGTGGCAGTAGTGGTCAACCCGGTGCTCAACCCGCAGCGGCCGGCGAACAGAACGGTCACCTCAAGCGCGGCCTCAAGAACCGCCATATCCAGCTGATCGCGCTGGGCGGCGCGATCGGCACCGGACTATTCCTTGGCATCGCGCAGACGATCCAGACCGCCGGCCCCTCGGTGCTGCTTGGCTACGCGATTGCGGGCATCGTTGCGTTCTTCATCATGCGGCAACTGGGCGAGATGGTCGTCGACGAGTCCGTCGCCGGATCCTTCAGCTATTTCGCCGATAAATACTTTGGTCCGTTTGCCGGCTTTCTGTCGGGCTGGAACTACTGGGTACTCTATGTACTCGTGAGCATGGCCGAACTCTCGGCGGTCGGCATCTACATGCATTACTGGTGGCCGGCGCTGCCGACATGGGTCTCAGCGCTCGTCTTCTTCGTCGTGATCAACGGCGTCAATCTCGCGAGCGTCAAGTCGTACGGCGAGCTCGAATTCTGGTTCGCGATCATCAAGGTGCTTGCGATCGTCGGCATGATCGCGTTCGGCGGCTGGCTGCTGCTTTCGGGCTCTGCGGGGCCGGAAGCGGGCGTTTCGAACCTCTGGCGCCATGGCGGCTTCTTTCCGCATGGTATGTCGGGTCTCGTGATGTCGATGGCCGTCGTCATGTTCTCGTTCGGCGGTCTCGAACTCGTCGGCATCACCGCAGCCGAAGCCGACGATCCTTCGCACACGATTCCGCGCGCCACCAATCAGGTGATCTATCGCATCCTGATTTTTTATGTGGGCGCGCTGGGTGTGCTGCTTTCGCTTTATCCGTGGGAAAAGGTCGTGTCGGGCGGCAGCCCCTTCGTGCTGATCTTCCACGCGATGAACAGCAATCTGGTCGCGAACGTGCTCAACGTCGTGGTACTCACGGCAGCGCTCTCGGTCTACAACAGCGGCGTCTATTGCAACAGCCGCATGCTCTACGGCCTCGCGCAGCAGGGCAATGCGCCCAAGGCGCTGCTCAAGGTGAACCGGCGCGGTATTCCGCTGGCGGCGCTTGCCGTGACGGCGGTGGCGACGGCGGCCTGCGTGATCATCAATTACTTCATGCCGGGCAGGGCGTTCGAGTTGCTGATGGGGCTGGTGGTGTCCGCGCTCATCATCAACTGGGCGATGATCAGCCTGATTCACCTGAAGTTCCGCCGCGAGAAGGCACGCGCGGGCCAGACGACGCGTTTTCAGAGCCTCGGCTATCCGCTCACGAATTACCTGTGCCTGGTGTTCCTTGCGGGCATTCTCGTTGTAATGTACCTGATTCCGGATCTGCGGATTTCTGTCTATCTGATTCCGGTCTGGCTCGGTGTGCTCGCGCTTGCGTATCGCTTCTGGCGCCGCGGCGCGGAGCCGGCGCTGCAAGGCAGCGTCCAGACACGCTAAGCGCAGCCGCACGCCAGATTAGCCTCTCCGGCCAGCATTTCGTAACCGCCTATAACCTGTAAGCAACCGTCAAGCAAACGCCATGTTCGAACATATCGATGCCTATCCCGGCGACCCGATCCTCTCGCTTAACGAGAACTTCCAGAAAGATCCGCGACAGAACAAGGTCAATCTGAGCATTGGCATCTATTTCGACGATGAAGGCCGTCTGCCGGTGATGAAGGCGGTTCACGAGGCCGAAGCGGCGATCCTTGCCGAACCCGGCGCGAAGCCGTATCTGCCCATGGCCGGTTTCACGCAATACCGCGACGCCGTGCAGGCGCTCGTGTTCGGTGCGCAGTGTCCGTCGCGTGCGGCGAACCGCATCGCCACGGTGCAGACGCTCGGTGGCTCGGGCGCGCTCAAGGTAGGCGCGGATTTTATCAAGCGCTATTTCCCGCAGAGCCAGGTGTGGGTGAGCGACCCGACGTGGGAAAACCATCGCTTCATCTTCGAGCGCGCGGGATTCGTGGTGAACACCTACCCGTACTACGACGAAGCCACGGGTGGCCTGAAGTTCGAGGCGATGCTCTCGGCTATCGACGCGCTGCCGGCGAAGAGCGTCGTGCTCCTGCACGCGTGCTGCCATAACCCGACCGGCGTGGATCTTGACGAGTCGCAATGGACACAGCTGATCGACGTGCTGCAAAAGCGCGATCTGTTGCCGTTCGTCGATATGGCGTATCAGGGCTTTGGCGCGGGCCTCGACGCCGACGCATTCGCGGTGCGCGAACTTGGGCGACGCGGCGTGCCGGCGCTGGTGGCGAACTCGTTCTCGAAGAACTTCTCGCTGTACGGCGAGCGCTGCGGCGGTCTGCATCTGATTTGCGAGGATGCCGGGGCGGCTGATCGCGTGCTCGGGCAACTGACGAGCGCGGTGCGCTCGAACTACAGCAATCCGCCGACGCACGGCGCGAAGATCGTCACCCGCGTGCTCGCGACCCCGGGACTCAAGGCATCGTGGGAGGCGGAGCTGGCGGCGATGTGTGAGCGCATTGCGCGTATGCGTCAGGCGATTCATGACGGGCTTGCCGCACATGTGAGCGGCGAGGCGCTCTCGCGATACGTGAAGCAGCGCGGCATGTTCACGTACACCGGTCTGAGCGCGGATCAGGTCGAGCGTCTGAAGGAGGAGTTCGGGGTGTATATCCTGCGCTCGGGCCGCATGTGCGTCGCGGGGCTCAACGAGAAGAACGTGAGCATCGTGGTCGACGCTGTGGGCAAAGTGCTGAAGGCCTGACAGGCTAGGGCGCCCTCAGCGGCGCCTCAAAATCTCATTCCCGTTCCTACTCCGCATCCGCCCCCGATGCCGCCGCTGCCACCGCCCGCGGCGCAGAACACGCCGCAGCCGGAAAGGCTGGCGGCCAGCAGCACTAAAGCGGCCCCAAGGCGCAGCCGCCGCACGGCGCGGTAGCTGGGCGAAAGCGTTTGGGGGGCGTCGGCACATTTGCCGGCGGCCGGTGAAGCATCGCAAATCAAAGCAGATTTCATTGTGGTTCGAGTACGAATTGGGTTCGCAATGAGCCCAAGTTGAGCCAGTGGATCGCCTTTCGACTCTGGCTGCTACGGATCCGGCCCACAATAAGCTACTCGGCGTGCGCGCTCCAATCAGACGAATCCGGCTTTGTGTCGTCTGACATCATATGCGCATCGCATTAAACTCTCCGTCTGTCAATCTGTAGGAATCGAACGTCGCCCATGACAGACGCGCAGGGTCTTCCAGGTGTTACCCTGATAGAATGCCATCGCCGCAACGTAGTGGATTGCTAATGAAATTGCTTGATGCTCTCGTCGAACAACGGATTGCCGCCGCAGCCGCGCGCGGCGAGTTCGACGATTTGCCGGGTGCCGGAGCGCCGCAGGCGCTCGACGACGACCCCTTCGTGCCCGAAGAGGTGCGCGTGGCAAACCGCATTCTGAAAAATGCCGGTTTCGTGCCGCCCGCGGTCGAACAGCTTCGCGCGCTGCGCGATCTCGAGGAAGAACTTGCCAAGGTGAGCGACAAGGCCGCGCAATGCCGGCTGCGCGCCCGCATGCTGGCGCTCGACATGGCGCTCGAGTCGCTGCGCGGCGGCCCGCTGGTGGTGCCGCACGAGTACCGCCGCCGCATTGCCGAGCGCCTCACCGAGCGTGCGACGCTGCAGGGCGTTGCGGTGGGGGCCGCGTGAGCGTGCCGGCGGCCACGCCGCCGTGCGAGGTGGAGAAGCACCACGCGGAGCGCCCTGAATCCTTGCCGGGTGCGGCCGTACCGCAAACCGATCCGATCGGATCCACCGAATCCTCCCTATCTGCCGAAGCTCGAACCGAGCCTGTCAGCGAACCCATCTCCGAGCGAGACCGCCATTTCATGCGCCTGGCGCTAGAGGCGGCCGAGACGGCGCGCGCGGCCGGCGAAGTGCCTGTTGGCGCCGTGCTGGTGCGTGGCGACGAAGTCGTCGCGACGGGCTTCAATCATCCGATTGGCGCGCACGATCCTTCAGCGCATGCTGAAATGGCTGCGCTACGCGCCGCCGGCACGGCGTTGAGCAACTATCGCTTGCCCGGCTGTGAACTCTATGTGACCCTGGAACCGTGCCTCATGTGCGCGGGCGCGATCATGCACGCCCGCATCGCGCGGGTGGTGTACGGTGCGCGCGACCCGAAAACCGGGGCGTGTGGCAGTGTCGTCGACGCCTTTTCGAATGGCCAGCTCAACCATCACACGAGCGTGGCGGGCGGCGTGCTCGAGACCGAATGCGGCGATGCACTGCGCTCGTTCTTTGCTGAGCGCCGCCGTGCGAGCCGCGAAGCGCGTCGCGCGGCCGTTGCTGGCGCCGATGCAGAGCCCAGCGCGGCCGATAACAAGCAATAACCAGCGATAGCAATCGATAACATCGGATAATAGCTGCTGGCGGCCACGCGTCCGCGCCGTGGCAGGCGCATGGCACGGTCGCCGATTACCTGACCTGTTGACCATGACCATGCATCGCACCATCGAACTGATTGCTCCGTCGGGCTATCCGTATGACCAGGAAGCCGTGCACCGCGGGATTGCGCGTCTTCGCGCGGAGGGCCACCGCGTAGAGGGGACCGAGGCGGCCGAGCGGCGCTTCCAGCGCTTTGCCGGCACCGACGGCCAGCGCGCCGCTGAACTGAACCGCCTCGCCGATCCCGGGCGCGACTTGCCCGATATCGTGCTCGCCGTGCGCGGCGGTTACGGCGCCGTGCGCATCCTGCACGGTCTCGACTACCAGGGCCTGCAAAAGCGCCTCGCCGGGCAGCCGATCGCATTCGTCGGACATAGCGACTTCACCGCGATCCAACTTGCGCTTTACGCACAAGCGGGGCTCACGACATTCGGCGGTCCGATGCTCGTGAGCGATTTCGGCGCGCCGGAGTTGAGCAGCTTCACGATGCATCACTTCTGGAACGCGCTCACTAAACCCGAATTCACGCTCAAGGTCGGCGCGCCGCAGGCGCAGCACGCCAACGTATCGGGCATGCTGTGGGGCGGCAATCTTGCCATGCTGGCTTCGCTCGTCGGCACGCCCTATATGCCGCCGGTGGAGGGCGGGATCCTGTTTGTCGAGGACATCAACGAACAGCCGTTCCGGGTGGAGCGGATGCTTTATCAACTCCATCTCTCGGGCATTCTTGCGCGTCAGCATGCGCTGGTGCTCGGCGATTTTTCCGGTGGCAAATCCTACGATTCCGATAACGGGTACGACCTCCAGGCCACGATCGAGCAAATTCGTTCGGTGGTGGGGATTCCCGTTATTACAGGCCTGCCGTTCGGTCACATTGAGAACATGGCCACGCTGCCGTTCGGCGCCCAGGCTCATCTGAATGCCGACACTCACGGCTTTGAACTCACCGTGAGCGACTATCCGTATCTCGCCTGACTCGACGATTGCGAGGTGGAAGAAGCGCCTTCGGGCGCTTTTTCTAGGTGTTTAATATGCAACTAACAGCCAGAAAACAAAGAATCTGGCGAATGTTCTGGAAACGTTATCGCTCTTAGATTGTTGACAAAATATGGGCCGAAATGAAGTGGGGAATCACTGGTGGGGCGCGCGATGCCCCATATTGGCGCGGGATTGGCGAAGATTGTGCATGCGAATCTGGTGCTGATCTGGGTGTCTTCCCCAGGTTTATCGAGAAAATTGTTGACAATATTTATGTTCAAACTAGGATACCCAACATCAAGGTGAGAGACATGCGAAACGCCGATACCGAAGCCGACGCGACCGGCACGAAACCCGAGGCCATCGCCGCGCGCATCCGCGCCGCGATCCTCGAACATCGTTTGCCGCCTGGCGCGAAGCTCACGGAAGCGCAGTTGTGCGAAGTGTTCAATGTGAAGCGCGGGCCGATCCGGCAGGCCCTCTCGTTGCTTGCCGGCGATCACCTCGTCGATCTGGAGCCGAACCGGGGCGCGTTTGTTGCCAGCCCGTCGCTCCAGGAGGTGCACGAAGTGTTCGAGATGCGCCGCATCATCGAACTTGCCGTGGTGGAGCGCATCTGCAGTGCGCAGCACGGCAACCGGCGGCTTAAGGGCATTGGCGAGACCATCCGGCGCGAGCGCAAGGCGTTCGAAGGGCGCGATTTTCCGGCCTGGATCCGCTTGTCGGGCGAGTTCCACACGGAGCTCGCGGCGCTGACTGGCAATACCGTGCTGTGCGATTGCCTCAATGGCCTCGTGGCGCGCTCGACGTTGATCTCCGCGCTCTACGAGTCGCCGGGGCGAAGCCCTTGCTCGTTCGATGACCACGAGGCGATCGTCCAGGCGCTGGAGGCAGGGCAGGTGCAGGAAGCCACCGCGCTGATGACGCGTCACCTGCAGGGCGTCGAGCTCAGGATGCTCGACCGTCCGGCGGGCGCGTCGGTGGATTTGCAGGACGTGTTCGGCACGCGCGCCGCAGCCATGGCTGGGCGTTGACGAAAGATCGAGCGATTTTCTACCGGCGCTGAGAAGCACGGCGCCGGGCAAGACTGCAACACTGAATTGAACTGGAGACACGCGCGGCGCAGCGCAATGCAGGCCGCCGCGCGCGAGAGAAAAGATCGATGTGGCAGCGGGCGCCGCGAGGGCGTTCGCCGGACAGGCGGCACCACGGGCAGGGCGCGCGCAGGCGCGACCGCACGGTGCGATGGGCGTCGAGCCAGACCCCGCGAGGGCGCAAAGCCCGCGCCTGGGTCCGAGCCATCCGGGAAACATTGCGGCGGCCGCGGCATGCGGCGCAGCGCGCATTTCGAGGCGTTTCACGCGTCTTTTTTCCGTCGGCGTATCCATCCCAAGGAGCGGATCATGGCTCAGTTCAGCGCGTCACCTGGCAGTCCGGCAGTGCCCACCTTCGATTCTTCCGAGAGCAGCGACTCGGCGGACAGCATCCGTTTGCCGGCCGGCTACAGCGAACGCCTCTATAACGAAGACCTCGCGCCGCTCAAGGAGCAGACGTGGGGCGCCTATAACATCTTCGCGTTCTGGATGTCGGACGTGCACAGCGTAGGCGGTTATGTGTTCGCGGGCAGTCTCTTCGCGCTCGGCCTCACGAGCTGGCAAGTGCTGCTGGTACTGATCGTCGGCATCTCGCTCGTCAATGTGCTCTGCAACCTCATCGCGCGGCCCAGCCAACGCCACGGCGTGCCATATCCGGTTGCCTGCCGCGGCACTTTCGGTGTGCTCGGTGCGAACATTCCGGCTGTGATCCGCGGCCTGATCGCGGTCGCATGGTACGGAATCCAAACTTATCTGGCGTCGAGCGCGCTCGTGATCGTCGTGCTCAAGTTCGTGCCGCAACTGATGCCGTACGCCGACGTGCACAAGCACGGCATGCTCGGCCTCTCGGCCATGGGCTGGGCCGGTTTCATGACGCTGTGGGTGCTGCAGGCGTTCGTGTTCTGGAACGGCATGGAAACCATCAAGAAGTTCATCGACTTCGCCGGTCCGGCCGTCTATGCGGTGATGTTCATTCTGGCTGGCTACATGGTGTATCGCGCGGGCTGGCACAACATCGGGCTGAATCTCGGCGGCGTGAAGTATCACGGCACGGAGGTGATCCCGGTGATGATTACCGCGGTGTCGCTCGTGGTGTCGTATTTCTCGGGGCCGATGCTCAATTTCGGCGACTTCTCTCGCTACGGAAAATCGCTCAGGAGCGTGCATCGCGGCAACTTCTGGGGCTTGCCGGTCAACTTCCTCGCGTTCTCGATCGTCACGGTGATCACGACCTCGGCCACGCTGCCTGTGTTCGGACAACTGATTACTGATCCTGTGGAAACGGTGAGCCGCATCGATCATCCCACTGCCGTCATTCTCGGTGCGCTGACGTTCACGATCGCGACCATCGGCATCAATATCGTCGCGAACTTCGTTTCGCCGGCGTTCGATTTTTCGAATGTCGCGCCGCGTCTCATTAGCTGGCGTGCGGGCGGCATGCTTGCCGCCGTGGCGTCGATTTTCATCACGCCGTGGAATCTCTTCAACAATCCCGCCGTGATTCACTACACGCTCGACGTGCTCGGGGCGTTTATCGGGCCTTTGTATGGTGTCCTGCTTGTTGACTTCTATCTCGTGAAGCGCGGCCGTCTTGCCGTCGACGATCTCTACACCGTCTCGCCGAAGGGCGCGTACTGGTACAGCAACGGCGTGAACTGGCGTGCGGTGTCGGCGCTGCTGCCCGCAGCGGCCATTGCGATTCTCTGCGTGATGCTGCCGTCGCTCGAGAGCGCGGCGAACTTCTCGTGGTTCATCGGCGCGGGACTGGGCGCACTGTTCTATCGCGCCTTGACGATGGGTGAACGTGCACGGGCACGGGCGTAATGCGAAAGAAGCACGAAAGAAGCACGAATCGACCAGAGAACTGACATGCGTATCAAACTGATCAATCCGAATACCACGCAGCGCATGACGGCTGCGATGGGGCAGTGCGCCCGCACGGTGGCTGCGGCGGGCACGGAGATCGTCGCCGTGAGCCCGACGATGGGGCCGCCCTCGATCGAGAGCTACTACGACGAGGCGCTCGCGACGCCAGGCCTGCTCGCGGAAGTGGAGGCGGGCGAGCGCGAGGGCTTCGACGGCTACGTGATCGCCTGCTTCGGCGATCCGGGGTTGTACGCCGCGCGCGAACTCGCGCGCGGACCGGTGGTGGGGATCGCCGAAGCGGCCATGCACGCGGCGAGTGTGCTCGCGCCGGGCTTTTCGGTCGTGACCACGCTTTCGCGCACCAAGGCGATGGCGTGGCATCTCGCCGAGCGTTACGGCATGAGCCGCTTTTGCCGCAACGTGCGTGCGATCGATGTGGCCGTGCTCGAACTCGACGAGCCGGGCTCGGCGGCGCGCAGGGCAATCGTGGACGAATGCCGCCGTGCGCTCGACGAAGACGGCGCGGACGCGATCGTGCTCGGCTGCGCCGGCATGACGAGCCTGTGCGCGCAGGTGGAAGACGCGCTCAGCGTGCCGGTGGTGGATGGCGTGACGGCGGCCGTGAAGTGGGTGGAAGCGCTGGTTGCGCTGCGTCTCGCGACGGCCAAGCGGGGCGACTTCGCGCGTCCTCTTGCGAAGCGTTACGATGGCGAATTCGCGCACTTCAGCCCGACCAATGCGGCGGGCGTCACCGAAACACCGCCGCCGGTACGTCCGCTGCGGTACGGGTAAACACGCAACGGGCGCTGTGCCGCGCCAGGCGGGGCCTGCGTGGCACATACATCTCGCTTGACCCGTACTATCTGTCGGTGCGTATGGGCGTGCCCGGGTGATTTAGCTACACTGGGCCGATTCTGAAAACGGTCTCGCCCGGTGCATCGCAAAGCCTTGTGGCGCAAGGATTTCAGCCGGTTCAGCCGCTTTCTGCAAGTGCGGGCCATCCGCGCCGTTTTTACGTTTCGTTATCCATTCGAAAGATTCGATAAGCATGCCACTCGATCCCCAATATCCCCGCGATCTGATCGGCTATGGCCGGCATCCGGTGCAGGCTAACTGGCCCGGTCAGGCGCGCGTTGCAGTGCAGTTCGTGCTCAATTACGAAGAGGGCGGTGAGAACTGTGTGCTCCACGGCGACCCGGCCTCCGAGCAGTTTCTCTCCGAGATTGTTGGCGCTGCCGCTTATCCGGCGCGTCACATGAGCATGGAGTCGATCTACGAATACGGCTCGCGCGCGGGTGTGTGGCGTATCCTGCGCGAATTCGAAAAGCGCGGCCTGCCGCTCACCGTGTTCGGTGTCGGCATGGCAATCGAGCGCCATCCCGAAGTCGCGCGCGCATTCGTCGAACTCGGCCACGAGATCGCTTGCCACGGCTATCGCTGGATCCACTATCAGAATGTCACGCCCGAACTCGAAATCGAGCACATGAAGCTCGGCATGGAAGCGATCGAGCGCGTGACGGGCGAGCGCCCGCTAGGCTGGTACACGGGCCGTGACAGCCCCAACACGCACCGCCTCGTGGCGGAGCATGGTGGCTTCCTCTACGACTCCGACAATTACGGCGACGACCTGCCGTTCTGGATGGATGTCGAAGTCACCGGTGGCAAGCAGGTGCCGCAACTGATCGTGCCTTACACGCTCGACACCAACGACATGCGCTTTGCCTCGCCGCAAGGCTTCAACACGGCAGACCACTTCTTCACCTACCTGCGCGACGCGTTCGACGTGCTCTACGCAGAAGGCGACGAAGCGCCGAAAATGCTTTCGATCGGCATGCATTGCCGTTTGCTCGGCCGCCCGGGGCGGTTCCGCGCACTGCAGCGCTTCCTTGATCACATCGAACAGCACGACCGCGTGTGGGTTACGCGTCGTGTCGACATCGCGCGCCACTGGCGCGAGCACCATCCCTATCAACCGCAGCAGAACGACCACCGCGGGGCCGCCGCATGAAGGCAATGCAATACACCCTCGAACAGTTGAACACCGCCTCGACCGACGCCTTCGTGGCGGCACTTTCGGGCATTTTCGAGCACTCGCCCTGGGTGGCGGAAGCAGCGGCGCAGCAGCGCCCGTACACGAGCATCGACACGTTGCACAAGACGATGTCGAAGGTCGTGGAGACCGCTGGCGAAGAGAAGCAGCTCGCACTCATCAACGCTCACCCGGAACTCGCGGGCAAGGCCGCTGTGCGCGGCGAGCTGACCGACGAATCCACGCGTGAGCAAAGCGGCGCGGGCCTGAACCTGTGCACGCAGGAAGAATTCGACAAGCTGCAGGCACTCAACTCGGCGTATCGCGAGAAATTCGGTTTTCCGTTCATTCTCGCGGTGCGCGGTTATGACCGTCACGGCATCATCGCGAACTTCGAGTCGCGTGTGAACAACACCCGCGCCGACGAAATGCGCGCGAGTCTCGATCAGATCTATCGCATCGCGCGCTTCCGCCTCGACGAGCTGATCGACGCGTGAGATTGACGTCGCGCCTCGCGTATAGCAATGGCGCGACTGCGGGCGCGCGGCGCTGCTCATGCGGCGTCTGCCCGCGCACTCGCTTGAGTGCGGTAACGAGGCGAATATGAGCGATACGACACAGGATCTTGGTATGACACTTGCAATCGAGCTGCTGACCCCCGAAGCATTCGCGCCGTTCGGCGACGTGATCGAGCTTGCTGGCGCGAAGCAAATTCCGATCAATCTGGGCACGACGATCCGCTATCACGATCTCGCGAACGTGGATGTCGAGGACGAGAACGGCCGTACCCTGGTCAATCTTTTCCGCGGCCAGCCGCGCGTGCTGCCGTTCGAGATCAAGATGCTCGAGCGCCATCCACTCGGCAGCCAGGCATTCGTGCCGCTCAACGACAAGCCGTATCTCGTCGTCGTAGCGCCCGCGGGCGATCTGGACGTCACGAAGATCCGCGCGTTCGTTTCGCACGGCTGGCAAGGCGTGAACTACGCGAAGGGCGTCTGGCATCACCCGCTGATCGCACTGGGCGAAGTGAGCGACTTCATCGTCGTCGATCGCGGCGGCGATGGCTTGAACCTCAATGAGCAGGATCTGCCGGAGTCGTTCTGGCTGACCGAAGAGGCGATGGTCGCAGCGCAACGCTGATGCGCTGACTGCGCGGATGGTTTGCGCTGGCGAAAAAAAACCACGGCCAAGGCCGTGGTTTTTTGCATTTGGAGAGGCATGCGCGTTAGCGACATGCCCCCGGTCATGCGAGGTTAGCAGCGGTCAGAACTCGTAGCCGACCTGAGCGCGAGCCGCAGTGTTGCCGGTGCTCGTGACAGAAACGCCACCGTTGACGAGCCAGTGCATGTTCGTCGAACGATACGTCACGCCGACAGCCGCCGCGCTGCCGCCCATGTAGTAGCCGCCGCCTGCCGCGACCACCGTGCGCCCCGGACCCGAAGGCGTGAGGTTCGGCATGGCCATTGCAGCCGCCACACCGGCGTACGCGTTCTTCGAAACCGTGTTGATCGAGTTCTGCAGATTGCCGATCTGCTGACCGAACGCGTTCGATTGCTGCGTCATCGCGTTGTTCAACTGGTTCAAGTTGACCGCATCGGTGCCCGACGTGCCGGCAGCGACGTTGACGATCTGACGCTCGGAGCCTTCGGCGCCAACCGAGACCGCGTTGTCGCGGTTCGCGATCGAGTTCGCACCGATCGCCACGGCGTTGTTCGCCGACGCATTGGCCTTGTCGCCGATTGCCGTCGAGTTCGCGCCCGTTGCCACGGCGCCGCCGCCGACCGCAACCGATTGCGTACCCGAGGCTGCCGCGACGCCGCTCGTCGAATTGATCGAGGTCGCAGTGGAGCCGCCCACGCTGATGTTCTGCAGGGCCTGGTTCAGGCTGTCGACTTGCTGGTTCGTGGCGTAGAGCTGCTGGCCGGTCACCGCGTCCGTGCTGTCCAGCGAGAGGGTGCCGTTCGACAGGCCGCTCAGGCTGACGTTGCCGCCGGTCGTGCTGGCGAGCGTCACGCTCGAGTGGTCGGCGTTGTCGTAATGGACCGCATCGGCGTCGGTGCTGGACGCGGTGTCGCCAACGGCGGCCATCGACCTGACGGAACTGCTGTCAGCCGTGCTTGCGCTTGCGCCGAGCAGCGAACGCGGTGCCGCAGCCATTTGCACCACAGGCGCGGCTGTTGCCGTGCTCGATGCGCTTTGGACCGTTGCCGATGTATTCGTTGCGTCCGCAGCCAGCGCCGCGATCTCGGCCGTGTTCTTCTGCACGCGGTTGTCGAGATTGGCGATGGCGTCGCCCACCGTGTTCACCGTCGTGCCGCCCACGGAGTAGGACGGGGCGATCAGGCCGCCGGCCGCATTGATGCCGGCGCCACCACCCAATGCCGCTGCCACGCTGCGCAGTTGGCCGACGTTGACCGCGTCGGTGTCGCCTTGGCCTGCTGCCAGGTTGACGATTCGGCGCGTGTTGGCGGCGTTCTGAATCGCGTAGGCTTGGCCATTCGCGTCATAGGCAATGTACGAGCTCGTACCGTCGTTGCCGACGGAGACGGTGTTCGACTGGTTCGCTGTCGAACCTGCGCCAATCGCCACCGAGTCCTTCGCGCTCGCAAACGCTTGCACACCGACCGCGACACCGTTCGAAGCCGGCGTGTAGGCATTCGAACCAATCGCGACGGAGCCCGAACCCGCGGCGCGCGCCACGTCGGACGGATTTTGCAGGCCGACGTTGTCCGCAAGGCCGGAGACTTGCGAGTAGTACGCCGCAGTGTGATACGAGTTCGTCAGGTTAGCCGAATTGACACCGGACGAGCCGTTCTGGCTGTTCGCGGCGCCAGACGAGCGGAGCAGCGCTTGGCCGCCGTTACCGCCTGCCGCGGCAACGATGTCATAGACCTGGCCGACGTTGGCGGCATCGGTCGCCTGAATGCCTTCCGCGACGTTGCTGATGACGGTGCCGTTGGGCAGATAGCCTTCGGAACGGTTGCCGTTTACGAAGAACTTGCTATTGCCCTGGCCCGGATCGAGGACGATCTGCGAACCTGCGGTGCCGATGGTGTTCGGGACGTAGAGGACGGCCGGATTGCTCACCTTGCCGTTGGCGTCCATGATGAAGCCGCCATACGTATAGGCGGTGGGATCCGACGACGTAGCCTGCGCGCCCCAGCCCGCCGTGGTCAAGGTGTTGTTGATCTTCGTAATGGCGATATTGGCGCCTTCCTGGACGTCGTACAGCTGCGCGCCGTTGACGGCGTCTGTGCTTGCAGCCGACACGTCTCCTGCCGCCACGTTGACGAGCTTCGTGCCTTGCGCGCCGCTGAACGTGATCGTGCTCCTGCCCGTGTCGTCATACTGCACGATGTTGCCGGTTTGCTCCGAGAGCTTGTCTAGCGCGGTATTGGTCGCGTACAGCTGCGAGCCGTTGACGGCGTCGGTCGACGTAGTGCTCAGGCGGCCGGCTGCGACGTTTGTGAGCGTGCGCTCATTGCCGACGCTGCCGATGCTGACGGTGCTGGCCGGATTGCTGCCCGCGAAGGTGTAGTCCTGATCGCCGATTGTTGCGCCCGACGTGGCGACCGCGGCGGCCGTTGTGGAGCCCGCGCCGAGTGCAACAGAGTTGCTGTGCGAGGCCGTGGCGCCGGCACCGATGGCGAGCGCATTGTCGCCACTGGCGAGCGCGTTCGCGCCGACGGCGATCGCCGCATCGCCGGTTGCGCCTTCGCCGTTGTAGTTGCCATCATTCGGCGTGCTGTTGATGCCGACGTAGTGCGTCGTCTTGCTGTCGAATTGCTGGATGGCGTCATAGAGCTGCGAACCGTTGACCGCATCGGTGCTGGCCGCCGAGAGTTCGCCGTTCGCGACGTTGTGCAGTGCGACCGGTGCGCTTGCATCGGCGCCGCCGAGCGTCAGCGAGTCGTGCGCCGACGAATCGTAGATCACGGCATCAGCGAGCTTGCCGTTGATGTTGGTGATGTCGCCTTGAATGTTGGTGACGTCGCCGGCGAGGTTCGAGATGTTCGAGTTCGTGGCGTAGAGCTGGCCACCGTTGACCGCATCG
>NZ_CADIKL010000073.1 GCF_902859945.1 Paraburkholderia caffeinitolerans
TGGAAGTCGGCGATGAACCAGTTTGCTATCCTGTTTGGCGACCGATTCACGCAGGCGCGCGGGTAACGATTCCTTTAACCGCCTCGCCCACAAAAATGCGGACAGGTTCCTCGTCGTTCCATGGACGACCCATGGCCTACATTGGCGCACCGGTCATGTGCCACACCTGCAATACCCAAGGCGTTATCGTCACTGACGGCTCCCCTCATACGTTGACCGTCATGGGCAGACAGGTCGCCCTAGAAGGTGACCTTTGCCAATGCCATTGCGAACCACAACCGAGGCTTGTCGCGTCGCAGGCGACTGGAACGATTTCAGCCTGAGGGAAACCTGGTGCCCTGGTCAAGTGTTTCGATATCTCAAGGATTGAAGCCCCGCTCGCCAGTGATGAGTTTCTGCTCTTTGCACTCCCTCAAGGCTGACTCTTGATGGGCGATGGTGATGGGTGAAGTTCGTCGGAAAGGTATTCGGTGATTGGACACCTCCGGGCGTAAGCCACAAAATCTCACGCAATGGTTCCCAAAATCTCATCCGATACTTCCCACAATTCGCAAGGCGTTGCCCGGCGGGGCGGAAAATCTCGCATTATGGGTTTCGTTACAGCTGCCAGCACGGTCACAAGGAGCTTGCACGCTGTATTAGCGTCGACATGCCCAAGAAGGCAGGAAAAATCTATCTGGCATTCAGCGATGTGCGCTGGACAGCCGCCGTGCGCAAGCGGTATGAAGCAAACAAACAGGGTTGCCGCGACAAGCGTATGCAGCCGGTTGACGCCTTGGCATGGTCTTCGGGGCATCATTCCCAAAAGCATGTCCAGAAAATCTCGGACCTACCAAACTACGTGCTTGACTACAAGACAGGCACTGGCAAGACGACGACCGCGTCTCCTTTCCCGCTCAGGAACCTCAATCGAGCTCGGCCATGTCCCGCGCCTGCGGCACGCGCAGCGCGTCGAGCGGCGCGGGCTTGCCCAGCGCATAGCCTTGCACGAAATCGACGCCCATCGCGACCATGCATTCGACGATCCCGGCATCCTCGACGCACTCGGCGATGGTCTTCTTGCCGGCCGCGTGAGCGACCTGGTTGATCGAGCGGACGATGGCCTGATCGAGCGGACTGTCGAGAATCCCGCGTATGAAGCTGCCGTCGATCTTCAGATAGTCGACGCTCAGGTGCTTCAGATAGTTGAGCGACGACATGCCCGCGCCGAAATCGTCGAGCGCGAAGCGGCAGCCGTGCGCACGCAATCGCGAGATGAGTGTGATGGCGTCGTGCATGTTCGTGATCGCGGCGGTCTCGGTGATCTCGAAGCACACGCGCGAGAATGGAATGTCCCAGACCCGCTGCTGCTCCTCGACATAGTCGGCGAGCCGCTCGTCGCCGAGCGAGGCGCCCGAGAGGTTGATCGACCAGGTGCCGTAATGGTGCTCACCGGCGGCGATGGTCGCGAACGCGCGCGCGATCACCCAGCGGTCGATCGCGGGCATCAGGTCGAAACGCTCGGCCGCGCCGATGAATCCCGCCGGGCTCACCAGCGCGCCTGAGGCCGAGCGCATGCGCAACAGCACTTCGACGTGCGTGTCCTGCGGCCCGGAGTCGGGCGCGAGCGGCACGATCTCCTGACCGAACAGGCAGAACTGGTCGTTTTCGAGCGCCGCCTTGATGTCGGCGACCCAGGCCATTTGGGTGTGGGCTTCCGAGAGCTCCTCGTCGTCGAGGCGAAAGCGGTGCACGCGGTTGCGCCCTTTCTTTTTCGCCATGTAGCAGGCCACGTCGGCGGCCTTCATCACTTCCTTCACGCAGGCGAGGCTCGCCACGTCGCCGACGAGGCCGATGCTCACGCTCGTCTGCACGATGCGGCCGGCGCCCGTGAAGCGGATGCCGGCGATGGCCTCGCGCAGGCTTTCCGCAAGCTGCCATGCATGCGCGACCGGGCAGTGAGGCAGCACCACGCCGAATTCGTCGCCGCCCAGGCGCGCGATGATGTCGGTGGCGCGCAGTGTTTTCCTCAGCACGCTGCAGACTTCGCGGATCAGCTCGTCGCCGGTCGAATGGCCGCAGGTGTCGTTGACTACCTTGAACTGGTCGAGGTCAAGGAACATGACCGAGTGCGCGGGGCGCTCGCGCTGTTCGCCAGAGATGCTTTGGATACCTGAACATGCGCCGGCCTCCAGCAGCGCGCCGAGCCGTTGCTCGAATTCGCGGCGGTTGTACAGGTCGGTCAGCTCGTCGTGAGTTGCCTGATACGCGAGGCGCGCGGCATGCTCGCGCAGCGCGCTCACGTCGTAAAGCACGATGACGGTGCCGATGGCGCAGCCCCGCGCGTCGCGCAGCTTCGAGACCGAGTAGTCGACCGCGAGCCGCGAACCGTCCGGACGCGCGACGTAGAGATCCGCTGCGCCGCTACTGCTGGTTCCACTGGTCCCGCCGGCTCCGCTCGCGGCGTGCGCGCTGCACAGGATGTCGAGGCTGCGAGCGTCGTCGGCGCCGTTGCGCAGGTCGCAGATGGTTCCGAAAGGCCGGCTGAGGATCGTGGCGGCGTGGCGGCCGAGGATGCGTTCGGCGACGGCGTTGCAGTAGGTAACGCGCGCGTCCTGGTCGGTGCGGATTACGGCTTCGCCGATCGAGGCCAGCGTGACTTCCGCGAGTTCGTGCTCGGTATGCGCCTGCGCTTCCGCCGTCTTGAGATCGGAGATGTCGAACAGGCACCCGACCATGCGCACTGCGTGGCCGCGCGCGTCGCGCTCCGCTTGCCCGCGTGCGCGGCACCAGCAGTAGTTGCCGGCTAGCGTGTGCAGGCGGAATTCCACATCGAAGGGCGTCGCGCGCGCGAGGTGGCGGCGCAGCGCTTGACGCACGCGAGGCAGGTCGTCGGGATGCACGAGTTGCACGAGGCCGGTCTCGCTGTCGAACGGGGTGCTTGCTTGCGGGCGTGCGTCGTAGCCGAGCTGCTCGTAGAGCCAGTTCGAGAAGTAGCACTGGCGGCTGCCGACCTCCCAGTCCCAGAGCCCCGCGTTGATGCCCGCGAAGCCGAGGCTCAGGCGCTCCTCGTTCTTGCGCACCTCGGCTTCGAGACGGTCGCTGCGCTTGAGCACGCGGCGGATGAATTGCGTGAACACGGCGAGCAGCAAGAACGCGCAAGCCGCGAGGGCGAGCGTGAGCAGCGAACGCGTAGCGCGCGCGGCTTCGTCGAGCGAGCACGAGAAGCCGTTTTCGATAGGCGCGAGCTGGCTGTCGATGTCGTGCAGTTCGCGCACGAGTGCGGCGGATTCGGCGCTGTGCAGCTTGCCCGCCTGCGCGAGCGCGTGCAGCCGCGCGCCGGTGTCGGCGAGGCGCAGGATGTAGTGGTCGCCGATGTCCCAGTACGCCACCGCCGGGCGCATCCACGGCGTGTTCTTGAGCGTGCGGTAACCCCAGGTCATGCCATCGACGTCGGCAGCCGCGATGCGGCCCTGCTCGAAGCCGCGCCGGATTGCCGCCACATCGGGCTGCGGCCGGTTCATTTCGAGCTTGGCCGCACGGTCGCCCAGCGGCACCGCGATGCAATTGAGGAAGGTGCGATAGTCGGCTTCGTCACCGAGGCGCGCGTAGCGGTCGAGTGCGTACACGGCATCCTTCTGGCCCTTCGACCAGGTGCTTTCCCCGGCCACGTAGGCGAGCAGGATCGACATGATCGCGAGACTGATCGACGCGATCACTGTCATCACCGCCGCGAGCAGCCACAGCGGCAGCAGAACGGCCGTGGTGCGCCGCAGTCCGTGCCACCCCGGGGTTTGCCGCGTGGGCTCCGTTTTGAATCGTCTCATCAGGCCTCACCGCTCCGGTCGCTTGACGGAATGACGTGACGGCTCGCGTCGAGGGCAAGCGCTCGGCGGTCCTGTGAGGGATAACGGCGGGAGCGGGGCGGGGCTTTAGGCCTGGGCGACGAGGGGCGTGCGTCCGGATGAACCCTTAGGCGGACACTCAAGCGGGCGCTTCAGCCTCCGGCTCCGCGTGGTCGGACGGCTCGGGCGGCGCGGGCAGCACCGACTCCAGCGTGCGCTCGCCGGCCGCGAGCGCGCGTTTTTCGCGCGGCGTGAGGCGCTTGACCCGATATTCGGCGCGCAGCGCGCTCGCGCGGTCGGCCAGCTCGAACTGCGCGAGCACCCGCACCGGCTTGCGCGAGCGCGTGTAGCGCGCGCCGGTGCCGTTCGCATGCTGCGCGAAGCGCGCTTCGACGTCGACGGCGATGCCAGTGTAGACGCTGCCATCGGCGCATTCGAGCAGGTAGAGGAACCACGGCATGACTGGGGAGGCGATGATCGGTTGAAGGGTGATGGGAGGCGGCGCAGGCGTCAGGCGCAGCCGCCGAATTTAGCTACGGAATGGATTGCGCTCGTTCAGCTCATGCACGTAGGCATGAATCTGGTTCGCCTCGCTTTGCAGAAAATTGGCGACGGCGTCGGCGAAAGCGGGATGCGCGAGCCAGTGCGCCGAGCGCGTGACGGTCGGCATGAAGCCGCGCGCCATCTTGTGCTCGCCTTGCGCGCCGCCTTCGAACACGGCGAGCTTCTCTTCGATGCAAAACTCCAGCGGCTGATAGTACGCGGTCTCGAAGTGCAGGCAGGGCAGGTGTTCGAGCGCGCCCCAATAGCGGCCGTAGAGCGTGCCGCCGCTGCCGTCCGCGTCGCGCTGATAGACGACGAGCGAGCTTGCAATCGGCTTGCCTTCGTATTCGGCGATCACGAGCATCAGATTCTCGGGCATCGTCGCGCCAATCGTGCGGAAGAAGTCGAGATTCAGATACGGCGACGAAAAGTGCTCGCGATAGGTCTGCCGGTAGCAGCGGCTGAAAAAGCGCCAGTGCTCGTCGCGGATGTCCTCGCCGCGGATGCGCCGGTGCGTCACGCCCGCGTCGCGCACCTTGCGGCGCTCGGCGCGGATGTTCTTGCGCTTCTTTTGTTCGAGCGTCGAGAGAAAGTCGTCGAAGTCGCGGTAGCCGTCGTTGAGCCAGTGAAACTGCACGCCTTCGCGCTGCATCATGCCGAGGTCGGTGAGCATGGCCGCGTCCTCGGCGGTCGGAAACAGCACGTGCAGCGATGAGACGTCCGCCTGCTCGGCGAACGCGACCAGCGTGGCGGCCAGATGGCGGCGCGCGGTTTCGTCGGCGGCCAGAAGGCGCGTGCCTTGCACGGGCGTGAAGGGCACCGCGCACAGGAGCTTCGGGTAGTACTCGAGGCCGTTGCGCTTGTAGGCGTCGGCCCAGGCCCAGTCGAACACGTATTCGCCGTACGAGTGGCCTTTCAGGTAGACCGGCGCGGCGGCGGCGAGCTGACCCGTGCGCGTGTCGGTGAGCGTGACGAACTGCGGCGCCCAGCCCGCGTCGGCCGTGGCGCAGCGCGTGGCGTCGAGTGCCGCGAGGAATTCGTGGCGCAAAAACGGCGTCGGCTGCGCCTGGCGCGCGAGCAGCGCGTTCCATTGCGCGGCGTCGACCTCGGCCGGTGAGCCGAGAATGCCCGTGCGATAATTGAAACGTTCCTTATTCAACTTGCGTGCCCGTTGTGGCTTTGCGCGATGCCGGTAGCGGACGTACCGCATCGCGGTGCCGCGCCGCGGCAAACGGTCATGGTAAAGCAAACCACCCGAATGGGTGAGGGCGTGGGGCGGCTTGAATATCGCCTGAACGTCCCCAGGCTCCAATCGCTTATCGGTCATCCAGATGAAACAGCGCTTCTTCAATCTCTATTCGCATGGCTTCGCGCGCGTGGCCGTGGGCGTGCCGCGCTGCCGCGTGGCCGATCCGGCCTTCAATGCCGAACAGACGCTCGCACTCGCGCGCGAGGCCGCAGCCGGCGGCGCGGCGCTGATCGCGTTTCCGGAGCTCGGCCTTTCCGCCTATAGCTGCGACGATCTCTTCCGCCAGCAGGCGCTGCTCGACGCGTGCGAGCGCGCGCTCGCGCAAATCGCCGCCGCGTCGGCTACGTTGCCGCTCGCGATGATCGTGGGGTTGCCGGTGCGCGTCGGCCACGCGCTGTTCAACTGCGCGGCGGTCGTTGCAGGCGGGCGCGTGGCGGGCGTCGTGCCCAAGAGTTATCTGCCGAACTACGGCGAGTTCTACGAGCCGCGCCAGTTCAGCGCCGCCGCTTGCGCGGATTACGCGAGCACCGACACGGTGCGCCTCGCTGGCCAGGACGTGCCGTTCGGCGCATCGCTGCTGTTCGATGCGGCGCAGATCCCGGGGCTGCGCTTTCACGTGGAAATCTGCGAGGACGTCTGGGTGCCGATTCCGCCGTCGTCGTTCGCGGCGCTCGCGGGGGCGTCCGTGCTCGTCAATCTTTCCGCGTCGAACGTGGTGGTGGGCAAGGCGGGGTATCGGCATCAACTGGTTTCGCAGCAATCGGCGCGCTGCCTCGCAGCGTATCTGTACACCTCGGCGGGCCAGGGCGAGTCGACCACCGACATGGCCTGGGACGGCCAGGCGCTCGTCTACGAAAACGGCGAGCTGCTCGCACAGTCCGAGCGCTTCCTCGACGACTCGCACCTGATCTATGCCGATGTCGATCTCGACCGGCTCCAGCAGGAGCGCATCCGCCAGACCACCTTCGGCGATTCGGTGCGCCGTCATGCCGACGAGGTTGCGAAGTTCCGCGTGATCAATTGCGAACTTGGCGCAACAGGCAAGGGCGCCTGGGAGCAGGAGACGCTGGCGCTCGCGCGCCGCGTCGAGCGTTTCCCCTATGTGCCGGCCGATCCGAAGCGCCGCGACGAGCGCTGCAACGAGGTCTACAACATCCAGGTACAGGCGCTCGTGCAGCGGCTCTCGCAGGCTGGCATCAAGAAGGTGGTGATCGGTGTGTCGGGCGGGCTCGACTCCACGCACGCGCTGCTGGTTTGCGCGAAAGCGATGGACCGCCTCAAGCTGCCGCGCGCCAATATTCTCGCGTACACCATGCCCGGCTTCGCGACGAGCGAGCGCACGCTGCGCCAGGCGCGCGAGCTCATGACGCTGGTGGGCTGCACGGCGCGCGAAATCGACATTCGCCAGAGCTGCATGCAGATGCTCGAAGACCTCGGCCATCCGTATTCGGAGGGCAAGGAAAGCTACGACATCACCTTCGAGAACGTGCAGGCGGGCGAGCGCACGAACCATCTGTTCCGCCTCGCCAACTTCAATCATGCGATCGTGATTGGCACCGGCGATCTTTCCGAGCTCGCGCTCGGCTGGTGCACCTACGGCGTGGGCGATCACATGTCGCATTACAACGTGAACGCGAGCGTGCCGAAGACGCTCATCACGCACCTCGTGCGCTGGGTCGCGGAGACGGGGCAGATCGGCCAGAACGGTGAAAGTGGCCGTGACGTGCTCGAAGCGATTCTCGCCACCGACATCAGCCCCGAGCTGATTCCGGGCAAGACCGACGGTGCGCCGGAGCAGAAGACCGAAAGCACGATCGGGCCGTACGAGCTGCAGGACTTCAATCTCTACTACACGCTGCGTTTCGGCTTCGCGCCTTCGAAGGTCGCGTTCCTCGCGCGCCATGCGTGGCGCGAGCGCGAGACGGGCGCATGGCCCGAGAACGCGAAGGTCGCGCGCAATCAGTACGATCTTGCGGCCATCAAGCGCAATCTGCGGATCTTCCTCGACCGCTTCTTCCGCACGAGCCAGTTCAAGCGCACCTGCATTCCGAACGCGCCGAAGGTCGGTTCGGGCGGCTCGCTTTCGCCGCGCGGCGACTGGCGTGCGCCGAGCGATTCGGAGTCGGTCGTGTGGCTCGCGGATCTCGAGCGCGTGCCCGATCAGGAGCGCGCGAGCGCGCCGCCGCCCGACGCTGTGTCTTGACGCTGTGTCTTGAATGCGTCGCGCACAGCGTAGAATCGCAGGACCATTGCCGGGCTTCCGGCCGGCAAGCCACGGATCACCCTCAAATACACCGCAAATAAACTGAGTCAGACGAGGATCGCCATGAAACGCATTACAGCCGTCATCAAACCGTTCAAGCTCGACGAAGTGCGCGAGGCGCTCGCCGAAGTGGGCCTCACGGGCCTGACCGTCACTGAGGTGAAGGGCTTCGGCCGCCAGAAAGGCCACACGGAGCTCTATCGCGGCGCCGAGTATGTGGTGGACTTCCTGCCCAAGGTGAAGATCGAGGTGGTGGTCGCCGACGCGCAGACCGACCAGGTGATCGACGCGATCATCGGCGCGGCGCGCACGGGCAAGATCGGCGACGGCAAGATTTTCGTGACCGACGTCGAGCGCGTAATCCGCATTCGCACTGGCGAAGAGAACGAAGCGGCCGTTTGAGATCAGAAAAAAGCAGGGGACGGCGCCGCTCGCACGGCCCGTCCCCACAATAAAAAACGGTGCGATACCCGTTGGGATACCGCACCGATACGCGCCTCTCGCAGCAGCGTGAAAACTTCGATGTAGCTGTTCTGTCTACACGTGGTGTGAATTAGAAGTTGTGCCAGATGTCTGCGTACACGCCGCTCTGGCTGTGGCCCGTCAGCGGGTTGCCGGTCGCAGCGGAGGTGCCGAAGTTGTTGGCGTTCAGGCCGAAATTGGCCGACTTGCTGTTTTGCACCGTCGCGACCTGGAGGCCGACCATCGTGCGTTTGGACAGGTTGTACGTGCCGCCCAGGCTGTAGAGCGTGGAGTTGCCGCCACCGTTGTTCGCGTTGACGTGATAGACCGCGCCGATCAGCGCGGCTGCCGAGGTGGCTTGCCACGTCACGCCGCCCCATTCCTGGTCGAGTGTGCTCGGCTGGCCGATTGCCAGGCCGGTCATGCCCGACGAGCGGACGGCTTCGTAGCCGCCCTGAACCTTGATCGGTCCGAGGAACACGTTGACCATCGCCATGTACTCGCGTGAATACGCGAAGACGCCTTGCCCCACGTTGCCTGCATTGATCGAGTCGTAGGCGCCGCCGAGCGTGCCGTTCGTCGGGTTGCGGATTTCGTCGTAAATGCCGCGGATCTGGAACAATGCACTCGTGTAGGTCAGCTGGATACCGTCTTGACGACCCTGGGGGGTCGTGCCGTTGCCGTTCCAATTCGTGGCGTTCGAGAGCGAGTATTGGCCATACACGTCGAAGCCGTAAAAGTTCGGCGACTGATACGAAATGTTGTTGCTCGATGCCGGCCAGTTACGACCGCGTACCATCGATGCCGACGACCAGTTCGACTGGCCGAACGGGTCGAAGTCCCAGATGCCGTTGGCGATGAACAGTTCGCGGCCCAACAGCAGCGTGCCGTAGTTGTCGTTCGCCATGCCGACCGTGGCATAGCGATTGAAGATCGAGCCCGCGACGCCGAGCCCGCCAGTCGTCGTGCTGAAGGAGCCTTCCAGATGGAAGAGCACCTTGTTGCCGCCGCCGATGTCTTCAACGCCCTTCATGCCCCACAGACTCGTGCCCATATAGCCGCTTTCGAGCTGGACCTGGCTCGCGCCATGCGTGGCCGGGCCATTCGGGCCGCCGCCTGCGCCAATGCCGTTCATGTACGCGAAACCCGCATCCAGGCGGCCGTATAGCGTTACGCTGCTTTGCGCATGCGCGACCACGCCAGCCGACATCAACGCTGCGGCGAGCAGAGCTTTCTTCATCTTCTCCTCCATACCCTGTCAAAGAGTCAATCTAAGTACTGCGAAAGATGTCCGCGTGTTCGAGGGGACGCGGACAGAAGTTGTCGCGTAGGGAGCGTGACCCGAGGATCGGCGGGTGGAACGATGCGAGCAGGACAACCTGTTCGAGTCGTCTTGCAGATCCCCTGGTTGACTGGCATCTCCCGTTCTTATTTGAAGTGAAACTACTTTTAATGAACTTCGTTTTGCTACTTTGATTACTAATTTAGCAAAAAAGACTGATGCTGGCGACCGAAATCGCTTGTGGGTGCTGGGGTGTCGTCAAATTGCCATACGTGTTTCCTGGATGCTGGTCGGCACGATCCCAAAAGTATGCTTAAAGCCTTACAGGACAAGGCACACACGTTTGCTGGCGGGGGATCTTCAGGATTGCCACTATTGACGCGAAATATCGTCGGGCGTAAGGCAAAATGTGCGAATTCGACGCGTATGGGGAGCGTTCGAAGGAGATTGCGAAAGCAAAAAGAAAAGGCGCTGAAAGCGCCTTGAAATACTACTTTTACTACATTGCCGCGTTGGCATGTAGTCGACTACATTTTGGCCTGCTTACTTGAGGCTGCCCGAGAGGAACTGGCGCAGGCGCTCGCTTTTCGGACTGGCGAACACTTCGGCCGGCACGCCTTCTTCTTCCACGCGCCCCTGGTGCAGGAACATCACGTGGTTCGAAACGTTGCGCGCGAAACCCATTTCGTGGGTGACGACGATCATCGTGCGGCCTTCCTCGGCGAGCTTTTGCATCACCTTGAGCACTTCGCCCACGAGCTCGGGGTCGAGCGCCGAGGTGGGCTCGTCGAACAGCATCACGTCGGGGTTCATCGCAAGCGCGCGCGCGATCGCCACGCGCTGCTGCTGGCCGCCCGAGAGGTGCGAGGGATATTGCGTCTCCACGCGCGGCGCAAGGCCGACTTTCTCCAGATACGTGCGCGCGCGCTCCTCGGCTTCCTTGCGCGAGAGGCCGAGCACGTGCACGGGCGCTTCGATCACGTTTTCGATCACGTTCATGTGCGACCACAGATTGAAGTGCTGGAACACCATCGCGAGCTTGGTGCGCACGCGTTGCAACTGCTTCAAGTCGGCGGCGTGCAGTGCGCCGGTGCGCTTGTCGGCGCGGGTCGCCACTTCCTCGCCGTCGACGACGATGCGGCCCGCGTTGGGCTGTTCGAGGAAGTTAATGCAACGCAGCATCGTGCTCTTGCCCGAGCCGGACGAGCCAATCACGCTGATCACATCGCCGGCGTTCGCCTTGAGCGAAACGCCCTTCAAGACTTCATGGTCGCCGTACTTCTTGTGGAGCGAATCGACGAAAAGTTTCTGCTTCTGGGAGTTCATCAAATACCTCGGTGCGGGCTCACTTGCCTTGGGGTCGCAGATACGCGAGCCAGCGGCGCTCGGCTTGGCGGAACAGCCACACGAGCGTGAAAGAAATGATCAGGTACAGCAGGGCGGCGATGCCGAACGCGCCGAACGATTGGTAGGTCGCCGAGTTCACGTCGCGCGCGATCTTCAGGATGTCGGGCACGGTGGCCGTGAACGCCACGGTCGTGGCGTGCAGCATCAGGATGACCTCGTTGCTGTAGTAGGGCAGCGCGCGGCGCAGCGCTGAAGGCAGGATCACGCGGCGGTACAGCGTGAAGGGCGACATGCCGTAGGCGCGTGCGGCCTCGATCTCGCCATAGGGCGTGGCCTTGATCGCGCCCGCGAAGATCTCGGTCGTGTACGCGCAGGTGTTGAGCGCGAACGCGAGCAGCGTGCAGTTCATGCCGCTTCTGAAGAACGCGCTCGTGAGTTCGTGGTTGCGCACGATGTCGAGGCTGTAGAGGCCCGTGTAGCAAAGCAGCAACTGCACGTAGAGCGGCGTGCCGCGGAACACATACGTATAGAGCCACACGAGGCGCGCGAGCCACTTGCGCTTCGAGACGCGCGCGACCGCGAGCGGCACCGAGAGGCAGAAGCCGATGCCGATCGAAATCACCAGCAGCCATGCCGTAACGGCGACGCCGGTGAAGTGATAGCCGTCGCTATAGAGATAGTTGCGCCAGTATTGCTGGATCAGTTGGACGAAGTCTTGCATGGTCTTGGCCTCGCTTTCAGAGATCCGCTTTGCGCACGCCCGTGGAGTAGCGCTTGTCGAGATACATCAGCACGAAGTTCGAAACGGTCGTGATGACGAGGTAGATCGCGCCTGCGAGCAGGGTGAAGAAAAAGAATCGCAAGGTGCCCTTGCCGGCGTCCTGGCTGGCCTTCACGACGTCGGCGAGGCCGATGATCGAGACGAGCGCCGTGGACTTCACGAGCACCTGCCAGTTGTTGCCGATGCCGGGCAGCGCGAAGCGCATCATCTGCGGGAACATGATGCGCGTGAACACCTGCCAGTTGGTCATGCCATAGGCGTGGCCCGCTTCGAGCTGGCCGCGCGGCACCGCGAGAAACGCGCCGCGGAAGGTCTCGGTGAAGTACGCGCCGTAGATGAAGCCCAGCACGATCACGCCCGCGAGGAACGGGTCGATGTCGATCTGGTCCCAGCCGAGGTGATCGGTGAGCATGTTCAGCCAGATCTGGATGCTGTAGAAGAGCAGCAGCATCAGCACCAGATCGGGCACGCCGCGAACGAGCGTGGTGTAGGCCGTTCCCGCGCCGTGGACGACGCGGTTTTTCGAGAGCTTCGCCCCCGCGCCGATCAGCCCGAGCAGGAACGAGAGCGCGAGCGAAAGCACCGAGAGCTTGACGGTCTGCCAGGTGCCGGCGAGGATCAGCGGGCCGTAGCCTTGAAGAAACATAGGTGAGTCCTCAACGGGGCGTCTCAACGCTGGACGGCGCCCCGCGAAAGGCGCGGCAGAGGCTGCCGCGGTTCAAGTCGGTTCATGCGCGGCTGGCATGGCTGGCCGCGTGCTTCGCGACGGCGGCGCCCATGGGCGCCGGGTGTCTCCGTCTTATTGCTTATTTGCCTTTTACTTGCCTTTATAGATGTCGAAGTCGAAATATTGCTTCGCGAGTCGGTCGAACGTGCCGTCCTTGTGAATCGAGGCGAGCGCTGCATTGAATTTCGCCTTCAGGTCGGTATCTTCCTTGCGCAGGCCGATCGCGGTGCCATCGCCTATCGTAGCCGGATCTTCCACCGCCGGGCCCGCCCACGCGAAGCCCTTGCCGCGCGGCGTCTTCAGAAAGCCGAAGTCGGCCTGGACCTCGTCCTGGAGCGCCGCGTCGAGGCGGCCCGACATCAGGTCCTGATACACCTGATCCTGATTCTGGTACGTCACGACGTTCACGCCCTTGCCGGCCCAGTGCGCCTTCGCGTAGGCCTCTTGGGTCGAGCCCTGCTCGACGCCCACGTTCTTGCCCTTGAGCGAGGCCACGGTGGGCAGCAGCGGCGAGCCGGCCTTGGCCAGCATGCGCGCGGGCGCGTCGAACATCTTGTCGGAGTAGTCGATCTGCTGGCGGCGCTGGTCGGTAACGGACAGCGACGAGACGATCGCGTCGAACTTGCGGGCCTTGAGCGCTGGGATGATGCCGTCGAGGTCGCTCTCGACCCAGACGCATTTCACGTTCATGCGCGTGCAGAGGGCCTTGGTCAGGTCGACGTCGAAACCGACAATCTGGCCGCTGGCGTTCTTGGATTCGAACGGCGGATAGCTCGCATCGACGCCGATGCGCACGGTCTTCCATTCCTTGGCCGCGGCGCTGCCCGCCAACAGGGCGAGTGCGAGGCACACTGCGAACTTCTTCATCATTCTCCTGTCGACCCGCGTTCGCGATTTAGCGCGCTACTCGGGTCTCATGCAAAGCGGATACGGGTGCGACGCCGGATGGGCGCCACGTAGTAAGGGCGCTGTCATTTTAGGCGATCAAAAATGCGGGTCGGACACGGACTGTGCCGGTCGCCCGAAGTCGGTCGCCCGTAACCGATGGGCCCGTACCGGTAGGACTGTCCCTAAGCGGGCGTCCCTGACCGGGCGTCCGAAAAGCGCGGTATTTTACCCGATGCGCGGGCCGGCGCGGTCGGCCACGGATTCGCGCGCAGTTTCACCATGAAAAACGCCGCGGGATTCGCATCCCGCGGCGTTGTGCCAATGTTGTGCCGATATGGTGCCAATCGGCCGGCGCGTCGGGCGGTGCTCCGCCCGCGCGGCGCCTTGTGAGGCGCTTACTGCGCCGGCGCCGAAGCCGCGCCCTTGTTGCCCTTCTGGTGCTGCTCCCAGCGCTCGTGCATCTTCTCGCGGCGCTGTTCCATCTTCGCGAAGCGCTCCTTGAGCGCCGAGCTCACAGTGGTCTTCTGCTGATCGTTCAGGCCGTTATAGAACGCGAGCCACGCTTGCGAGGTCTGCTCGCGCAGTTGCGCGTCCTGCTGCTCGACTTGCTGATGCGCGGCGTGCAGGGCGTTCATGTCGAGGATCGGCTGGCTCTTCATCGAATCGAACTGCTGCTTGAGCTGTTCGTGATTCTTGCGCATGGCTTCGTGGTTCTGCTTCATGGTGTCGAGCGCGGCTTGCCATTGCTTTTCCTGAGCGGCATTCAGGCTCAGCTTGTCATGCAGCTTCTTGAAACCCATCATGAAGTCGCCGTGCATGCCGTGGCCGCCATGCATGCCCGGGCCGCCGTGCATCATGCTTGGGCCGGCCGGGGGCGGCGGCGTTTGAGCGTTGGCGGCGGTGGCGCCGAAGCTGAGCGCGAGCGAGGCAGCGGCGATGGCGAGAAGGCGCGAAGTGGTTTTATTCATGGTGAAGCTCCTGACAAATCCTTGAAGGTGTCCGGTCTGGCACGTCGCCACCTGAAGTCGATGGTGTTCGCAACCGGTGTCCCTAGCGTATCGGGCAGACAGGCCCCGCGTGTTACCGCCCCATCCGCTGGCATTACGCAACATTACGTGCGCCTTTCGTAGTAACACCCTGTAACCCAAAGCGCGTCCGTGTAAGCAAACGGCTTTCCCGCGCGCGTTACACTTCGTCCCATGGCTACTCAAATTCTGGTCGTCGATGACGACGTCGAACTGCGCGACCTGCTGCGCGACTATCTGGCGCGGCAGGGGATCGAAGTGTCGGTGCTGCACGATGCGGGTTCGCTCGAGCGGCGGCTCGAGCGCGAGCGCCCCGACCTGATCGTGCTCGATCTCATGATGCCCGGCGTGGACGGGCTCACGGCGCTGCGCAAGCTGCGCGCGTCGGGCGACGACATTCCCGTGATCATGCTGACCGCGCGCGCGGACGACGTGGACCGCATCGTCGGCCTCGAGCTCGGCGCCGACGACTATCTCGGCAAGCCCTTCAATCCGCGCGAGCTGCTCGCGCGCGTGCAGGCGGTGCTGCGCCGGCGCCGCACGGTGCCCTCGGCCGCCGCGCCGGAGCAGCGCGAGCCGTTCTCGTTCGGCCGCTTTACGCTCGACTTCCAGTCGCGCACGCTGCAGCAGGAAGGCAAGCCCATCATGCTGTCGGGCAGCGAGTTCGCGCTGCTGAAGATCTTCGTCAATCACCCCATGCGTACGCTTACGCGCGAGCGCCTGCTCGAGCTGCTGCACGGTCCGGAGTACGACGGCACCGACCGCGGCATCGACGTGCAGGTGTGGCGCCTGCGCCGCATCCTCGAAACCGACCCATCCACGCCGCGCTTCATCCAGACGGTGCGCGGCCGTGGCTATGTCTTCGTGCCGGATGGCGAGCAGGCGAGCCATGCGCCGGCCGGTTGATTCGTTGTTTGGGCGGTTCGCGCTGCTGTTCATCGGCGTGCTGTTGTTGTCCCACGTCGCGTGGTTCGCGCTGATGCGCCTCGAGCGCGACCAGATGCGCTCGAGCTACGCGGTGGAAGAGGCGGTGTTCCTCGTCGATGCCGTGCGTCAGCACGTGCAGCGCGAGCCCGATCAGCCGCTGCCCTCGCGCGTGCAACTCGTCGACCCGGCGAGCGCCGCGGTGCCCGAGGTCCCGCGCGACATGCCCACCAGCCTGCGCCGTTTCATCGACGACCTGCGCGATCGCATGCCGGCCGGCACCGACGTGCGCATCGGCCCGCCCGGGCATCCGCCCATGCTGTGGGTGCGCGGTCCGCAGGACGCGCGCTGGATCGTGGTGCCGGCACAGCCGCTGCGCCTGATGCGGCCCATCGACCGTGCGATACCGTGGTTCATCATCATCTTCTCGGCGGCGGTGATTGCTGCGTTGGTGGCTGCCTGGATGCTCCAGCAGCCGCTGCGCTCGCTTGTCCAGGCGGTCGCGCGCTTCGGGCGCGGCCAGCCGGTGCCGCCGCTGGCCGAGCGCGGCCCGCGCGAGATGCGTCAGCTCACGCGCGGTTTCAATCAGATGGTGAAGGAAGTCGAGCGCACCGAGAAAGACCGTGCGGTCATGCTCGCGGGGGTCGCGCACGACTTGAAGACGCCGCTCGCGCGCTTGCGTCTGCGCGCCGAAATGATGGACGAGCAGAAGGTGCGCGACGGCGTGGTGCGCGACGTGACCTCGATGGCGCATATCGTCGACCAGTTCCTGGTGTTTGCGCACGATGGCGCCGATCGCAGCGAGCCTGTCGAAGTGGACGACCAGTGCGAGCGCATCGCGCGCAACTACCGCACGGTTGGCGGCGAGACGCTCGTGATCGAGCGCCGTCTGCATGCCGGGGCGGCGTTCCGCCTGCCCGCGGCCACGCTCGAACGCGTGGTGTCGAACCTGCTCGACAACGCGCACGCCTACGGCGCGCCGCCCGTGGTGATCGAAACCTCGCGCGGGGCGAAGGACTTCACGCTGACCGTGCGCGACCACGGCAAGGGCATTGCCGATCAGGACCTCACGCAGGCGAGCCGCCCGTTCGTGCGGCTCGATCCGGCGCGCGGCGGCAACGGCCACAGCGGTCTGGGTCTCGCGATCGTCGAGCGGCTCGTGCGGCGCGCGGGTGGCGAGATCGCCATCGGCAACGGCGCTAGCGGCGGCCTCGAAGTGCGTATGACATTTCCGTTCGAGGTGGTCGAACGCACGGTTGCCGAGGCGGCGCAGATCTGGTGAGCGCCGGCGTGCGGCGCTTATTACTCGGGGTATTGGCGGGTGAGGGTGCGGCGGGCAAGGCCGCCGGATGTCACTTGAGGTGCGAGATATTGCGTCAGACCGAGAACAGCGTGTCGAGCGCGGCGGCCGCCTCGCTGTCGACGGTGTTGTAGACGACACTGTCGGCCTCGAAGATGTAGTGCGTCGTGTACTTGCCGAGGCGGGCAAGAATTTCTTCCTGAACCAGCTCGGGCGCGGCTTCGAGCTTCAGGTACCACGCGGTCGATGACAGGCGCGTCTGGAACGCTCCGTATTCGACCATCAGCTGGTCGAACGCGAGAGCATCCTGATCGCGGCAGACGATGACCAGATTTCCCTTCATGCATGCCTCCTATGTGCTGAGCGACTTGCCACGGCGATGCGCGCCGCATGACGCCGCGCGCTCCGATCGTTCGATGATACCGCGTTGGAGACGAAAGCCCTGGATGGGTTTCACAATTAAGTGAGTAATGACTTTCGCAAATGAGTGACCGCGAGCGCCTCGGTCCGGCGGATTACCAGGTCGCCGCGGCGGTGCGCGGCGGCACGGCGCCGTCCGAGGCCATCGCTTCGCAGCGGTCGCGGCCCGCGGCCTTCGCCATGTAGAGCGCGAGATCGGCGCGGCTCATCAGGCGTTCGGGCTGGTCCTGGGCCACCGCCAGTTCCGTGATGCCGATGCTCACGCTCAGGTATGCCTCGCTGGGCAGCCCGGTGCAGACACTCGCTTTCACCTCGCGGCGCAGCCGCTCGACCACGTCTTTCCCGGCGGCGAGCGTGGTGGCCGGCAGCAGGATGCCGAACTCCTCGCCGCCGAGCCGCCCGACCGCGTCGTCGGAGCGCAGCTCGGAGCGGCAGGTCTCGACGAAGTGCTGTAGCGCGCGGTCGCCGGCCGGGTGGCCGAAGCGGTCGTTGATCTGCTTGAAGTGGTCGAGGTCGGCGATCGCCATGCAGAGCGGCTTGCCGCTCGTGTAGGCAGCGTCGATCTCGTGGCGCAGCAGGTCGAGGAAGTAGCGGCGCGAGAGCGCGCCCGTGAGCGCGTCGTGGCGCGCCTCGGCGGCCAGCAGCGAATTGGCGGCCTGCAGTTGTTCCGCGAGATCGCGGCTCGCGCGGTGCAGGCGCCGCTCGCGGACCCACGAGATCGAGATCACGGCGGCGAGCGCCACCGAACCCGCCAGCGTGAGGAAGATCAGCAGCCGGTCGCGCCGGTGATTCGCGAGCAGTTCGGGCCACGCGTTGAGCGGATCGACGAGATGGGCGGTGAGTCCCGAATTGAGCCCGCCGCGCTGCTCGTAAAGCGCCGGGGCGCGCTGGCGCGGCAGCTCCACGAGCGCCTGCGCCGCGCTCTCCGATATCCACGGTGCTTCGCGCGACGCCGCCGCGCCGGCGCTGTGCAGCGGGAGCTCGGCAAAGCGCTCGCGCAGATAGGTGTTCACGCGGTCGACGGCGTTCATCTCCTGCACATGGGAGCCGGGCATGGCGAGCCCCTCGAGCTTGCTGTCGTGCGCCATGACGATCACGCCGTTGCTGTCGGAGACAAAGGTGCCCGGGTGGGTGACCCAGTGGCGCAGCCGCGCGATGCTGACCTTGGCGAGCACCGCGCCCACGAGCAGGCCGTTGTCGTAGACGGGCGCGGCCACGAAGATGCCCGGCTCGCCGCTCGAGGTGCCGACGCCATAGGTCTCGGAGAACGCGCCGAGCAGGGTGTCGCTCAGGTAGTTACGCGCACGCATGTCGATGCCCACGTAGGAGATTTTCTCCATGGCGTTGCTCGACGCAATGCAGATGCCGTTGTTGTTCACGAGCCAGATGGCGTCGAAGCCGGAGAAGCCCTGGGCATCGTGCAGGAAGCCGTCGACGGCCGTGAGCGTGGGGGCGTGCTGCAGCGCTTCGCGCCGCGCCAGTTCCGTGGATGAGCGCGACGCGGCATAATTCCCGGCCTCGGTCAGCGCCTGTTGCACCACGTGGGTTTCGGCCATGGTCGCGGGGATGGCGCGCGACATCGAGAGATCGCTCGCGATGACCTCGGCCATGTTGTCGACGACCGAGCGCGTCATCTGGCGTTGCACACCGAGCGCGGTGTCGAGTTCCTGGCGCACCATGCGGTTGGCGAGCCAGCCCGCGACCAGCCAGCAGACGAGCGCGACCGCCACGACAGCCGCCACCGTGACCAGCGGGGGCACGGTGGCTTGACGCAAGAGTCTCCTGTTCATCGGCCTTCTGGTTCGTTCAGGCGCATGGCGCGCAGGGTGCGTTGGCGGGCGGGATGCCCGGTGTCCCGGTAAAGCGAGGCGATCCGGGAGGCATGGGTGGCCGCGTGTGACGACCGTTTTACAGGTGGCCACCGTCGCCGTGCGACGATTTTAACTCTCGAATCGAGCGATTGAGCCCGCGGACGCCGTGCTGTGGGGTGTGTCGATGCGGCTCGCATGCTTCGCCATGGGGCAGGGGTGCCGGGCGCGAGGTTGAATCTGTCACGAAGGTTGTGTAGTGTCGTGCCGTTTCTGAACCAGGCAAGCAGGGGAGAGAGCCCGAATGGACTTCAGCTTCAACCTGAACCGTACGGCCAACGCCTCGGCGTGGCGCGTGCTGCCCAATCGCTGGGACTTCGTGGCGTTCCCGCTGATCATCTGTTTGATCGCCATGGCGGTGGTGGGCTTTCACGAGACCATGGCGCCCATCGCCACGCTCAAGACCCAGGCGATCTCGCTCGACCCGGCCAACCTGCCCGAGTACGCCATGCGCACCACGCTGCGCATG
>NZ_CADIKL010000074.1 GCF_902859945.1 Paraburkholderia caffeinitolerans
TGCATCACCTCGATCTCGTCCATCGTGTACACCTGTCCATTAAAAATTTAGATGGACACGATCCTCGCCTTCGAGCCTTACTCATTCAAGATGACTTTACCGGGGGCTTACACGCCACTTACGAAAAATATATACCGAAAAACTACAATCCCTATTCGCCGATGTTCGGAGCCATGCCATGACGCAGCGGATTGCCGTGCGGCGCGCAGAAAAGTCGTTGTCACCGATCGCCAGTCAGGCGGTGTGGGCGGGGTTGCTATTGAACGGATTGGCTATTGCGCTCGCGTTCACGGCATATAAATTCGATTACGGTGTTTCGAGTGTGCCGTGGAAAATCAGCGTCGTGATCGCAGCGATTTGTGTTGCAACGCCAGCCCTGTGCTGGCTCGGTTTTGGATACACCCGAAAGTTCGCGATGCATGGCTGGGTCAGGTTGTTCAGCTTGCTGTCCGCCTACGCGCTGATCGGCATCGCTTTTTATTTTTTCTTTTTCATTTTTGCACCAATGCCACTACTTGAACGTGTTGTTGGTCTCGGGGCCGGCGGCGGTCTGACTGCTTATTGGTTAATATTTTCATGGCTTGATCTAACGCGTTTCATCAAGCGATCGAATTTCGAAAGTCAGGCATTCGATTTTTACGATGAAGAAATCGTCTGTAAGGAGAAATTCTTTGAGATTCTCGATGAAGGGTACGTCGAAAAAGACCCATTCGTGAAGTGGCATAACTGGATCGTCATGGCGCTTGCCCCTTTCTTTCTCGTGCTGAGCAGATTGTTGTCGGCGTATTTCGGTACGGGTGGTGTCCTCTTTTTCATTGCCGCAGTGACCTTTCCTGCATCCCTTTGGTTAATCGGAGTCATGGTCAGGGTTGGTGTAACAATGATTCTATTACCGTTGTTCATGGAGCAACGATATCGCAAGCCTGTACTGATTGCACCCAATACAACCTTTTAGCGGACTGCTACCTTCGGGAAGTTATCCAGGATGCGGTTCAAAACGCTTGTCCTTATATGACGCTATTTGATACTCAACAGTGACAATACCACTGCGAACGGAACGGTGGTCGCCGCGTCAGCGGCGACTCGGTTAGACGGTTGCGACGTCGCGAATGAGGGCGATGGCGTGCAATATCAGACCTGCGACGACTTGAGGATCGAGACGCGGCAATGCCTTCAAGGTCCTCATGGTTTCCAGACTGATCGCTACGACTCGTTCTACGGAGATTCGTTCGACACCCTGCCGGAAGTCGCCGGGCTGTTTCAGCAGGTCAAGACAAAAATATTGAGCTTCGGCGATCTGCTGAATAGTTCTCAGCGTGATATCCCAACGGTTGATGTCTCACATTCGCGAACTGTCTGCCTACCGAGTCAAGCACATGAAATCGAACCCTGACGCTGCAATGAGCGGCTCAATTTCCCGTTGGCTCGTCGGCCTGCTGGCGTTGTTGTCGCTCACCGCATGCTCCGGGAGGTCCAGGAGTCTTGACTTTATAACTACTGGCCTCGGCCAATCATGGATGTGTCCGTCAATGGACAATATGCGGGTGGCTCGTTTGGGGAATATCACCCGGGTGGCGCGGGAGGAAAAATTGTCTGCTGCGTGAGGATAAAGCCGGGCCCGGTTGTCGTGGAATGGACACTAGACGGTCCACCTGATGCGCCTGGAAATGGAAAGAGAATTCAAGCCACGAGCGTTCTCGGTGAGGTCGCACATGATGCGGAAGTGCTAACGGTCCACATTTACCCGGATAGCTCTGTTGTTGTGGAAGCATCTGAGCAGTATGTTGACGAACGGCCGAACCCCAAGGAACAACAAGAGTGAAATCGAAAATTGATGCTAGAAGAAACGCATTAGCCCGCCGCTTGCTCGTCGGTCTGATATCCGTATTGCCGCTCACAGCCTGCTCGGAGAGGTCCATGAATCTTGATGTTGCCGTTTATAACTACTGGCCTCGCCCACTGCTGGATGTTTCTGTCAATGGTCAGTACGCAGGTGGCTCTTTTGGGGAATACCATCCGGGCAGCGCAGGAGGTTCAATCGTCTGCTGTGTAAAGGTGAAACCTGGTCCAATTTCCGTGGAATGGACACTCGACGGCCCACCTGATACACCGGGAAATGGAACCAAAATTCACGCTACGACTACGCTTGACCATATTTCGAGCAACGCGAAGGTGCTTACAGTCCACATTTATCCTGATAAAACTGTTTTCGTAGAAACGTCACAGGAGTACGTTGATGAACGCCCTCACCCACAAGGGGCAGACAAATGAGCTCGCTTCCACAACCTCCATCGCTGATGCAGATCATAGCAGCGGCAACGCGTGATGTTCCGAAATTTCCACCGACCGCAAAGCAAGATTGCTCCGATGTTGTTCATCTTGCTTTCTTCTTTGACGGCACGGGAAGCAATCGGGAAGCTGATTCCGCACGACAATGCTGGAGCAACGTAGCGAGGTTATTTGACGCAGCGATGACCGATCCATCAAAAGGTATTTACCGGTTTTACATCAGTGGTGTCGGCACCGCATACAACGGCGAAGCCTCTTGGGTGGACAGGCCAGACATATGGGTCGAGGATGTTGTTTTAGGCAACGCATTTGGTGGTTGGGTGATCGCCGACTATTCGATGGCGAAAGCCGTATGAATCAGGCTTTGCATCAGGCCTTGGTTAACAACGCCCACAAGATGGGGGGAGAAATAAAGCAATATGTTGATAAAAATCGAAACGCAAGCCTGAACGATTTGAATAAGGCCATTGGAGCGCATCGACTAATCAAAATCATTAACATATCGGTGATCGGCTTTTCTCGCGGTGCGGCTCTATCACGCGCATTCGTGAACATGCTGGCTGGGCGGTGTAAGAAGCAGGAAGACGGTTCACTAACATTGAACGGATTTCCGGTTCGCTTTACGTTCCTCGGTCTATTCGACACGGTAGCCTCATTTGGCCTGCCTGCACACAACATTACACTTCCCATGGAACGGCGCGATCTGCGCATTCCAACCTGTGTGGAACGATGCGTACATTACGTTGCAGCGAATGAGCTCCGATATTCGTTCCCCGTAGATCTGATCCGCGAAAATGGAAAATATAAGTCTGGATGGACAGAGAAGGTCTACCCTGGTGTGCATTCCGATATTGGCGGGGGATATGGGCCGGACGATCAAGATATAGATGGAAGCTATGCGCGCATTCCGATGGCGGACATGCACGAGGAAGCTTTAAAGGCGGGCGTACGACTCATGACTTTGGATCATATGAAAGCAGAGCGTGCAGGCCTTGCAGCCCGTCTCACTGTCAAACCGGAAACACAGAGCAACTATCAGATCTACATGAGCACTGCCAAGCCACCAGGAACCTCCGTCGAAGCCGACATGGCGTGTCACATGAAGGCCTACTACGAAAGCAACGGCACGCTTTGGCGCAAGAAGCAGCCGCTCGTCGGCCAGAAATCGTTCAAGGATAGTTCCATCAAGCATGCGATGTGGGGGACGATGGATATCGAGGCACCCGCCTACGCCGAGGCATTGAAGAGCAATCGCGATGTCGTCGTAACGAATCGCGGGAAAAATGATGAACGGATCTTTTTCTATACATTCAAGCCTGAGCAATGGCGACTCGATGCCTGGATGACGAATGCGCCGGACAGTATCGTCAACTTCTTCGCGCACTACGTTCACAACTCCAAGGTTGATTTTGTAGCCAACGTCGAACCGTTCAGCTATTTCCGCCCACGCGGAGTCTTTGAGCAAAATTCATAGCCCGACAACCACTCGACGCACCAAGACATGAAACGCTATCTAATTCTCAACGGCGACAAGACCACCGCGAACGGCACGGTAGTCGCCATGCCTTCAACGATCCAGTTCGTCGGCCGCGATGTTGCACACGAGGGCGACGACGTGCAATGCCCCGCATGCAATACGACGGGCAAAATCAAATGCGACGGTCCACGGCAGGTGATGACAGCACCGGATGGCAGGCATGCGGCCTTGAGCGACGATCTCTGTATCTGCAAATGCGATCCGCCGCCGAAGCTCGTTGCTTCGCAACAGTCGATGTCTGTCGATGCCTGATAACCGGTAGTAATCGCTTTGTCGATAACCTGATGACCGGCTGGAAGGCGAAATTTCCAGGGAAGCTCCGACATCGAATTTCACATAACAAGTTCGCTGGCAGCGAAGCTGAGAGGCGCTGCGAAGTATCTTGAAGAACATTATCCGAAAGACTGCGATGGTTATCCCCTGATGTTTGTTCCCTGAATATGACGATGCCTAACAGGTTGCTGAAATACCGTTTTGCAGGGTGCTCGGAAGCAGTTTTCAGGGGTGGCTACCCCTTACCGGAGTCGCGCGAGCGGCTTGCAGGACTTCCTATGAAGTCGGCAATTTTTTGTGAACCCCTCCCGGAAGGTATTTCCGCAACCTGCTAAGGGGGCATTCAAACGTGCTACGGGAATTGCGCTGATTTTTACCATGGCACTTGATGCTGCCGAGTGGTACCGCGACTATTCGAAGATTGGCCCAGATGGAAAGCGCTCGAAGGATTTGTTTGATTTATTCGCAAAGGTTGGCGTTGACCTCGTCGCAGCGGGAGTCACCGCTGCTGTTTCAACGGCGTTGGTAGGCGCCGTGACGACGGCGCTACTGACCGCAGGTATGATTGCTAGCGCGCCTGTATGGGCGGTGGCTGCTGCGGCGTTTGGGGTGGCTGTAGCGGTAGGATATTTAATTAATCTGGCCGACAATGAGTTCCACATTACACAATGGGTGGCTGGAAAATTACGTAATGCAGCTCAAGCTTTGGAAGAAAGCTATCCAAAAGATTACAATGGATATTCGATGATGTTCATGCCATGAATAAAACTATTAATAATTCAAAGAATTTTCTTTGGAGTGTGGTGAAAAAGACAGTTCCGCTAACCCTATTTATCAACGTTGTTTCTATCGCTATCGCCTACGGGTTTTACGAGATGGCGTTTCGTGTATCGCTAGTGCCATTTTTCCTGGCGATGGCGATGTTGATATTTGCCGCCTTGGGGCCAGTTATGATCGCCACAATTGATAGGGGGCAATCGCGGCTCGTCTCCCTCGGACTCGCGAACGGGATCATGATAGGGTCAATTTACTTCTTTTTTGGCGTCGTTTGCTTCTTTTTCTATTTTCTGTTTGCTCCTATGCCTCTGTATGCACGTGCTGGCGGGCTTGTGCCTGGTATCGCAATGACTGTTTATTGGATGGTGTTTACTGCGCGGGATGTTAGCCGGGCGCTAAAAACCTCGCGCTTCGTGCAGCAGGCGTTTGAGGACAAAGGCGATGTTTTGCAGTATCGGCTGCAAAATATCGCGAAGCTGGAGTCGGTCCTGAGTTCGCGCAGTCCTTCTGGAAAGCTGCATATGTATTTGGTGCTGCTGATAGCGCCACTATCGCTAGTGATCGGGCGAGTCTTGACGCCGGCCTTTGGTTCGCACGGTCCCATTTTGCTGGCCGCCTTGATTCTATTTCCCGTTTCGCAATGGATTGCGGGGATCGGAGTCAGGCAATATTTCGTGATGGTACGTTTGCCCAGAATGCTGGAGCGTACGCAAGGTAAATCGGTCATCGTTGCGAGTGATGATATTCACTGATGCTGTGTCGAAATGATTTAGGTATCGACTGTGGCTCCGTGGACCATAACGACGCACTTGATGGCTCTGAAGGCGCTGAATTGAAATTGGCGTAAGACGGCATCTACCGGAACGCAAGCCCAGATGCCACGATCGCAATCGATGACGAAATCCGAGACCAAGCAGAAAGACGCGATTTGGGAGATGACGAAGAAAGCCACGCCGGTGAACTTCATCTTTCCCATGCTGGGTGCTGGCGTGTCGTACGCTGCATACGCGGATGACCTTGCAGTGTCCGGATGGCCATGGAAAATCGGACTATTGGTTACGTTGATTTGCCTCTTCGTACCGTTCGTTGCCTCGATGATGTACCGCCGCTCAAATTTGCTGTGGGTATGCGGGTTGATACTATCGATTGCGACATTTTCCATGTACTTCTTCTTTGGCACATTCGCTTATTTTTACTATTTCGTGTTTGCACCGATGGAGCCTCTTTTGCGCTGGCCGGGGCTGCTTGGTGGGTTTGCGTTGACGCTGTACTGGGCAGCCACGTCAAAGCGAACGGTGATGCATACGATCACAAATACCTCCTTTGTCAAACGGGCCTTCGAAGAAAACGCATCAGATTTTCGTTATCGAACGCAAGCGGGAATGGCACTGTTCGAGCGACTCAACAAAGAGCGCTCGCCTTTTCCAAAAATCTATTCCTATATCGTCTTCGGTATCGCGCCGTTCTATCTGATACTGGGGCGGCTTCTGTCGTCAAATTTTGGGGCGAACGGCGTATTGTTCGCTTTGGCGATCTTGGGCATGCCAGTGTCGCTTTGGTTTGCTGGTCTGCTTGTCCGCATCTATCTTGTGATGGTCAGCCTACCCAGAAAGCTTGAGAGGGAACATCGCAAGCCTGTGTTGGTGGTGGACTAGAGTGTGTTTGGCGCTTTGGCCAGATCGGCTTCGATGGATCAAGCAGACCAGCTAGCGATCAAGCCGTGATGAGATACGCTACGTAAGCGGAAGTGGCGTGATATCGCTCCACGCAGCATTCAATCGTTAAGTTTCCCGAGACACGACCCGAGGCACTTCACTTTTCATGAAACGCTATCTAATTCTCAACGGCGACAAGACCACCGCGAACGGCACGGTAGTCGCCATGCCTTCAACGATCCAGTTCGTAGGCCGCGATGTCGCCCATGAGGGCGACGACGTGCAATGCCCCGCATGCAATACGACTGGAAAAATCAAATGCGACGGCCCACGGCAGTTGATGACAGCACCGGATGGCAGGCATGCGGCTTTGAGCGACGATCTTTGCATTTGCAAATGCGATCCGCCGCCGAAGCTCATTGCTTCGCAACAGTCGATGTCGGTCGATGCTTGATAAAGTCCCCGATAGCAACTGGTGGTGATCGCTTTGGCGATCACCCGAATTAGCCCCCTCACTCAGTCGCCGCCAACTGTCCCTCAGCGTGCTCGCTCCCCACCTGATGCGCACGCGAGAGTCTTCCCATCAGCGGCAACAGCAAGATAGCCAGCAACGCCCCACCCGCCGCAACCCACCCAAGCCCATTAAAAAGCTTCTGATAAAGCGGCAACGATTCAATCGGCGAGAGCGTGCCTTCAGGCATCTTCGCGTACGTAGCGACCACACTGCCGAGATACTGCGACACGCCAGTAGCCACAAAATACGCGCCCATCATAAAACCGCTCATGCGGGCCGGCACATAGCGCGCGATCATCGCAAGACCCAAACCGCTTACGAGCAATTCGCCAAGCGAATAAAGCCCATAACCCGCCACCATGAACCACGACGAAACACGTCCTTCCACGGCATAACGCCCGCTCGCCGCAAACACAAAAAAGCCCGCCGCCACCACGACAAAACCGAGCGCATACTTCGCCGCAACCGGCACATCGCCGCCCCGGCGCGCGAGGCTCGAGTAGATCGCCGCGAGAATCGGGCTCAGCACCATGATCCAGATGGGGTTGAGCGCCTGGAATTGCGCGGCGCTCCAGCTAAAGAGCGCGGTGCCGAACAGGTTGAACGCGGGGTCGACGTTGTGCACGGCGAACAGCGTGAGCGAGGTCGACATCTGCTGGTAGAAGATGAAGAACAGAATCACCTGCAGCGTGAGGATCAGCGCGGCGGCAAGGCCCGCGCGCTCATGACGTTCGCATTTAACGAGCATCCACGCGAAGATCGCGAGAATGGCCGCGGCCGCCGTATAAACGCACGCCACGGCAAGCTGCTTGTCCCTGAGCACGACGAGCGTAGCCGCGCCCAGCGCGATGCCGCCGGCGATCACGCAGGCGAGGCGCTTCCATTGCACGGGCTCATTGTCCGGTTCGGAGCCAATCTTTGCGAGCGTGCGCTGCATCAGGAAGAAGTTGAGAATGCCGAGCGCCATGCCGCCGCAGCAGACGGCGAACGCGGCGTGCCAGCCCCAATGGTCCTTGATCCACGGCGTGAGCAGCATCGAGAACGTCGAGCCGATATTGACCGCCATGTAATAGATCGTGAATGCGGCGTCGATGCCCGATTCGTCGCCTTCGTAAATGCGGCGCACGAGATTGGCGGCGTTCGATTTGAAGAGGCCGTTGCCCACCACAATCACGCCGAGCGAGGCGTACAGGTGCGTGAGCCGGTCGTCGGGCATCGCGAGCATGAAATAGCCCGCGAGCAGGATGATGGCGCCGAGCACCATCGAGCGGCGCGCGCCCAGCACGCGGTCGCCGATCCAGCCGCCAATCGCGGGCGAGGCATACACGAGCGCGGTGAAGGCGCCCCAGGTGAGGGTCGCATGCTCTTCGGTGAAGCCGACGCGCTGGACCATGAAAAGAACCAGCAGCGCGGCCATGCCGTAGTAGCCGAAGCGTTCCCACATTTCGATCAGGAACACTGTCGAGAACGATTTCGTCCTTGAAATCGATGAATTCATTGTTACCTCAGTTTTATTGCGAAGTTGGCGAAGACACACCAGAATTACTTGAAAAACCGCTAGCCGGTCTTCTTCTTCGTCTTCTTGTTTTGATTAAATTCGATTGCCGCGCGAATGAGCGCTTTCAATGCGCGGGCATTGACCTTGTCGCCTTCGAAGAAGTCGATCGCGCGCCGCGCGTTGCCTTCGAGCCCGGCGTTAAACAGCTTGTCGGGGTCGGGCAGGCTCGCGCCGTACTGGAACGTGAGCTTCACTTTGCCCTTATGCGCATTGGCGACTGCGATGATGCCGTCGCGGTACCACACCGGGCTGCCCATCCACTTCCACTCTTCGACGATTTCCTTGTCCGCTTCGAGAATGGCGCGGCGCACGGCGGCGAAGGTCGTGCCGCGCCAGTCGGTGATGCTCGCGATCAATGCGTCGATTTGTTCGGATGGGGTCATGGGCGCTCCCTGTTGCGCTATCAGGCATAAGGAACCCGAAGCGTCGTCTGGGAAGGCGGCTGCGGGCAAACGCGCCATTATCCAGCCTGGCGCGAATGCCCGCATTCTGGACGCTACTTTTGCGTCTTAGGTTCGTGTCCTACTTCGCCGTGAAGCTGTAGTGGCCGGTGGTGCGATGGCCGTCGGCGGCCACGGCGACCCACTTGACCGTGTATTTGCCCGCAGCAAGCGTATCGAGCGCCACCGACATGCGCTTGCCGTTGGCAGGATCGACGGTGGCCTTGCCGTGGACGACCGACTTGCCCGCCGCGTCGGTGACGTCGATCGAGCTGAAAGCCGGTTCGAGCGCATCGTCGAAGTCGATCACGACGGTGTTTTGCGCCGTCGTCACGGTTGAGCCGGCGGGCGGCTGCTGATGAGTCGGTTGTGCGTGCGCCCAGGCCAGTTGCGCGCCGGCGAGCGCGAGCGCACCCGCTGCAAGGTGGAGAGAGCGAAGAAGCGTGCTGAATTTCGTCATGGTGAGGGACCTCCTGAAAGCGATTATTGAAAGAGCGGCTTGCCGATGCTGTGCGGGGCCACGTCGTCGAAGAAGATGTGCGTCTGGACCAGGATGCCGACATGCGAGCCGCTTGCGCGGTTGACCGGGATCTGCGCTTCAATGCCGAGTTGGCCGTAGCGGTTCATCCAGATAAAGCCCGGATTGATGGTGCCGGTCGTTTGGCCCTGGCTGTGCGAGAGAGGCACTTCCACAATCGGGACCAGGTTCGAAAGCGGCTGCGGCAAGCCGAGATCGTGTACGTGCTGCTGCAGATAGGGCAGGCTGTACTGGAACGTGAAGCCGTAGTTGAAGGCGTTCGGCTGACCGCTGCCGGTCGTGAGCGACGGTCCCAGTTCCGCGGTGACGGCCACGGGGCGCAGCCACGCGAGCGAGTCGGGCAGGTCGCCCATACCTTTGCCCGCGTAGAGGTTGGGCGAAATGGTCGAATAGCTGGCGGCGATGGCGCGGCTCCCGGTGCCGCCTAGTTCGGCGTTCACGCCCACCGAGGTCATGAACTCGTGTGCGTCGTTCACGTACAGCAGATATTTGAGTCCGACGCCGAAGTTGTCGAAGCCGCGCGCGCTGGGATTGTTCTGCATGACGTAGCTTCCGTCGACCGAAAGCGCGAGGCGCGGCGTGATGAGTTTGTCGTACTCGAAATCGAACGCGTTGATGCTCTGGTCGCCCGCGTCGCCGGGCACGCGCTGATGCCCGAACTCCAGGTTGGCCTCGTCGCCGACGCCGGGGTCGTCGACGGCCATCGTCGACGGAAAGACGCGGTCGCCCGCGATGGCATGCGCGTGCGCCGCCTGCGGGGCGAGTAGCAAGGCGGGCAGTGAAGCGAGCAGCGAAGTCAGCAGCGAAGTCAGCAGCGAAGTCAGCAGCGAAGTCAGCAGCGCGGGGGGCACGAACGGGCCGCTCGGCTTGCGCGGCGAAAGTTCAAACATGAGGTGTCCTGAATCGAAGGAGATGCGCGCCGCGCACGGGCGAGTCCCGGCGCGTGCAGACGCGCGGTGACATGGCCGGCAGATCGCCGCACAGGTCACCGCATGAAGCCGCGAGAAGGCGGCTGCGATCAGGTCATGCGGAAGGTGGCGCGCGCGCAAGCGCGAGGGTGAGCGGCTCGGCGCGCGCGAGCCGCTCGAAGCGCGCGGCAACGCGCGCATGCACGAGGCGCGTGGCGAGCACGAGCGACACCGGCACGCCGGGCGCGACCGGCAAATGGGCGAACAGGTTGCAATAGCCGCAATCCTGCAGGTCGCCGGGGGTGACATGCGCGTGGGCCGCATTGCCGTGCGCGGTCTGCGAGACGCGCATCGACGGCATGTCGCAATGCCCGTTCATCGTGGACATCTGCGTGGTCTGCGTCGCCAGCAGATGCGAAATCACCGGCGCGAGCGTCGTCATCAGGATCGCAAGCGTCCCTAATAAACTGACCAGCTTGAGGTGGAAACGGCGCACGGCGTAAAAGGCAACGGAGAGAAAACAGCAGAGAACAGCGGTGGAAAACCGCGTGATTATGCCACGTGCGCCTTACGCACCGCCTGCGCGCTAGTCTGCTGCTTCGAGCAGCCCGAGCATGAGCGCGCGGCGCACGGCGTGCTTGCGCGAACTCGCGTCGAGCTTGCCGAACAGGTTCTTCAGATGCCACTTCACGGTGACTTCGCCCACGCCCAGTGCGAGCGCGATTTCCTTGTTCGAGAGCGCGCGAGCGAGCAGTTCGAGGATTTCGCGCTCCTTGGGGGTGAGGATGACGCCCGATACCGCACGCGTTTGCGGGGCGGCGCGAACTACGCGTGGCGCGGCAATCGGGTTGGCATTGCGCGCGGGTGCGCCGGGCGAGGTTTCGAGCGTGCGCCGCGCCCAGTCGGCCACGGCCGGGTGCAGATCGGAAAGCGTGCGGGAGAGGCGGAAGGTCTGCGCGAGGTCCACGGCTTCGAGCAGCAGCGCGCGGCCTTCCGCGCCCGTTTGCTCCAGCACGTAGGCGCGCAGCGCCATGATTTCGATGCCGTCGCAGCGGCGCTTCATGGCGTCGGCAAGCTGTGCGGCCTCGTTGAGCGCGTCGAGCGCCGGCTGCCAGCGGCGCGCGGCGATGGCGGCGCTCGCCTGGGCGTGGGCCTGCATCAGCAGGACGTGACGCCGCCATAGCGGTCGTTGCGATGCGGCGTCCGCGTCCGCGCGCGCGAGTTCGTCGATGCGCTGCACGAGCGCTTCGCAAGTCTGCACGCGATAGCAGTTCGCGTGCATGCGCACCTGCTCGGCGAGGCTCGCCATCGACAGGCGTGGCAGCCGCCGCGTCACGCCGAGCGCATGCAGCGATTCGAGCAGGTCGAGCGCGCGGTGTTCGGCGCCGCGCGCCACCGCGACGCGCGCCGCGGTGCGCCAGGCGAGCATCACGGTGTCCGGTGTGCCGCTGCGCTCCAGCACGTCGAGCCGGTTGGCGAGCAGCGCGGCGGCTTCGTCGATCCGGTCGGCTTCGTAGGCGAGCGTCGCGCAGAGTGCGGCCAGCATGCAGCTGAGCGGATGGCGACGGCCGAGATCCGCGTCCGCGCTGGCGAGCGCCGGCATCAGCACGGTTTCGGCCAGTTGAAGCTGGCCCTCGTGGAAGTAGCTGAAGCCGACCACGAACGCGCCCCAGCGCCCGACGTAGCTTTGCCGCGCGGGGTTTGGCGTCTGGGTTTGCGTTTGCGGCGGCACGCGCTGCTGGTACTGTCGCGCCTGGGCGGGTTCGCCCAGCGCGAGCGCCCGCGCGCCCAACCGGTTCGCGTGCATCTGTGCGAGCCATGGATGTGTGGCGGGTGCAGCGTCCACCCACGGCTCGAACAGGGCGACGCAGCGGTCGATATCGTCGGCGAACACGGCGGCGGCGCTCAGGATCAGTACGCATTCATAGCGCAGTTCGTCGTCGACGTTTGGCCCCGCGAGCACGTGTTCGATCTGCCGCGCGGCCTCGGGATGGCGCTCGCCGAGCGCGAGCGCCCATGCCGCCGCAAGACGCAGGCGCGGCCGCGCTTCGAGTTCCGCCTCGGGCAGCAGTTCGAGCCACTCGAGCATGGCGGGCAGGTGGCCCTGGCGCACCGCGTCCAGCAGGCTGCGCTCGGCCAGCTCGAACGCCAGCCGGTGCTGTCCCGCCGCATGCGCATGGCGTGCGGCCGGCTCGGTCATGCCTTGCGCCGCGAGCCAGGCGGCGGCGCGCGCGTGCAATTCGGTTTGCTGCGGCGTCGGCCATTGCGCGAGCCGCGCGCGCAGCACGTCGCGCACGAGCGCATGGAGCTGAAGCCATTCGTTGCCATCCGCGGCCGTGAACATCGGCGTGTCCCGCGCGAGCCGTGCGAGTTGCCCAGCCGCCTCCGGCTCGCCGGTCAGCGCGGCGCAGAGCGCCGGATGGAGCGTGTCGACCACGCTGATGCGCGTGAGAAAGTCGACGTCGGCGGGAGCGAGCCGGGCAATCAGCGCCTGCAGCAGACGTTCGCGCAATTCGCCCGATGCGCCCTCCAGCGGCTCGACGATCTGGCGCGGGTCGCTCGCGCGCTCCATTGCGGCCAGCGCCAGTTGCAGACCCAGCGGCCAGCCCTCGCAGAGTTCGAAGAGCCGCGCGCCGGCGTCGGCGTCCATGCGCTCGCCGAAGCGCGCGGCCGCCAGCGCGATGGTTTCGTCGATGCGCAGGCGCAGCGCGTCGGCGTCCACGCGCGCGCACTGGCCGTAGGCGAGCAGATCGGCGAGCGGCACGTCCAGGCCGTGCCGCGCCGCCACGGCAGTGCGCAGGTTCGGCGGCGCGTTGTGCAGGATATAGACGAGCGCCCGCACGCCGGAGGCCGGCAGGCGTTCCGCTTCGTCGACGATCAGCACCAGCTCGAACGAGAGCTGTGCCACTTCCGCGAGCCAGGCCGTCACGCCTTCGAGTTCGTGGGCGGCGCCCGCTGCGCCATCGGTCAGATGCCGTGCGAAAGCCGGGCGCGCGCAGGCCGTGCGCACCGCCTGCACGAGCCCGGGCACGAGCCGCTGCGTCTCGTCGCGCTCATCGGCGGAAAACCACGCGACGGCGGTGCCCCGGGACAGGTATTCGCGCCGCCAGAGCGCCAGCAGCGAGGTCTTGCCGAACCCCGCGGGCGCCTGCACGAGCACCGCCTGGCACTCGCGCAAGCCCGCGTTCGCAGCGCCCAGCCGCGCGCGCGTGAACAGGTGCGCGGGCTCGCGCGGCGCAACGGTCTTCAGGACGAACTCGCTGGCGGCGCGTCCCGCGTCGGGGGTGCTCGAGGCTGGGGAGGGTACGGAAGGCGGCGCGGAAGGGGACACTGAGGAAGGCATCTGGAGGCGGGGTCGAATCGGCCGGGCAGCTTTTGCGGGCGGGTCGGCGTGGGGGTGCGACATAGGTGCGACATGAAAGCATCGGCTGGAGAGGCGGGCCGCGTCAAGCCCCTCTTGCGTTTAGTCCTCCGCTTCGAGCCCCCTGGGGCCTGTTATTAGCGTGAACAGGCCTTGGCATCTTGCCAGCCCCTCCGTGCCGAGGGGGGCGCTCGCGCGCCGCGCCACTATCATTCTTTTCAAGGTGGAAGCGGCGCGGCCTGGGTCAGACCCGCCTGCCGCGCCCTCCGGATTTATGTGAGTGGGAGCCCATGTATCGTCATTTTCTCGTTCCCGTGGATGATTCCGACGCCGGCATCGACACGGTGGCCCATGCGGTTGCGTTGGCGCGCTCGGTGGGCGCGCGCATCACGTTTGCTTACCTCGCGGATTCGCTGGCGGATGCGCATGCGCGGCGGGACGGCGAGCGGCCGGCCGGGCATCGCTTCGACGACTGTGTGCGCGAGATGCTCATCGTGAAGGCCGAGGCGGCCGCGCGCGCGCTGGGCGTGCCCTGCGAGTCGATGCGCGTGGCCAGCCCCGCCGCGCAGCTTGCGAGCACCGCGAGCGCGCGGGGCTGCGATCTCGTTTGTGTGGCGTCGCAGGCCACTGCGGCGTCGGATGTGCCGGTGCTCCATTGCGTCGTGCGGCGCGGGCCAGCGGCAGTGCGCGTGGTGGCGGCGCTCTATCGCCTCCATCGCGCCACAGCCGGCGCGTTGTGCGAGCGGCTGGCCCATAACGGGCTGGCCCATTTCGGGCCGGCCTATCCTGATCTGGACTCGTGCGGGCTCGATGCCTTGCGGATCCCGCGCCTCGGCTCCGGCGACGCATGCCAGCTGTCCTCGCTGCTAAGCGGCCGAACCAGCGTGGTCGACGCCGAGCTCGGCGAGCTTGAGCGGCAGCACCAGCGCGGCGCGGCGCTGTTCGCGGAGCTCGAGCGCGCCGTTACCTCCGGGGCCGCGAACGTCGGAGCGGCCTTGAACGGCTACGCCCAGTTCGTTTGGGAATACTTCGGGCGCAAGGAAGGCGTGATCGTGCCAGCCGCGCAGCGCTATCTGCGCGAAGACGACTGGCGCGATCTGGAGGCGGCCTTCGCCATCGGCGGCGCCCGCGTCGCTAGCGTCACGCCATAAGCCGCAGCGACAGAAAAAACAAATATTGCAGGAGACAAAGTTGCATACGCATCCCATCGAGGCCGGCACGTCCATGCAGGACGCCGACGATTCTTCCCCGCGAGCCTATGCGTGGGTCGTGTTCGCGCTGACCTTCGCGCTGCTGCTGTCCGACTACATGTCGCGCCAGGTGCTCAACGCAGTCTTTCCGCTCCTCAAGGCCACTTGGGGGCTGTCCGATACGCGGCTGGGCTCGTTGAGCAGCATCGTCGCGCTGATGGTCGGCGTGCTGACGTTTCCGCTCTCCGTGATCGCCGACCGTTGGGGCCGCGTGCGTAGCATCGTGCTGATGGCGGCACTCTGGAGTCTCGCCACGCTCGGCTGCGCCGCCGCGGCCAGCTACGGCCAGATGCTGCTGGCGCGCGCGTTCGTCGGGGTCGGCGAAGCCGCGTATGGGAGCGTGGGCGTCGCGCTGATCATCAGCATCTTTCCGGCGCGCCTGCGCTCGACGCTCACCGGCGCGTTCATGGCCGGCGGCGCGTTTGGCTCGGTGCTGGGCATGGCGGCGGGCGGCGTGCTCGCGGTGCACATGGGCTGGCGCGCCGCGTTCGGCATGATGGCGGGCCTCGGCTTCGTGCTCGTGCTCGCGTTCCGCCTCGTCGTCACCGAAGCGCGCATCGCGCGCAATCGCGGCGCGCAAGCACCGCAGGCCAACGCACCCGGCGCGGCCAGCGAGACCCGGCGGCCCAGCCTGCGCAGCGTGCTCGCGGGACTCTTCTCCACCGTCTCGGTGAATTGCGCCTATCTCGGCAGCGCCCTGCAGCTTTTCATCATGGGCGCCGTGATTGCGTGGCTGCCGAGCTTTCTGAACCGCTACTACGGTCTGCCGCCCGATCGCGCGGCGGTGGCGGCCGCCGTGTTCGTGCTGCTCGGCGGGACCGGCATGATCGTGTGCGGCATGGTCACCGACCGCGTGAGCCGGCACGCGCCGGGGCGCAAGTGGACGATGGCCATCGCGTTTTCGCTGCTGTCTTTCGTGCTGCTCGGCGGCGGCTTTCATGCGGGCCCCGGCCCGCTGCAACTGGTCATGCTCGGCGCGGGCATCTTCGTGGTGGCCGGCACCTCGGGACCGGCCGGCGCGATGGTCGCCAATCTCACGCACGAGTCGATCCATTCGCCCGCGTTCGCCACGCTCACGCTCGTGAATAACCTCGTCGGACTCGCGCCGGGGCCGATCGTCGTCGGCTTTATCGCGGACCGCATCGGCCTGCTTGGCGCGTTGCAGGTCGCGCCGCTCGTCGCGCTCGTGGCGGGCTTCGCTTTCGTGCTCGGCAAGCGCTGCTATGGCGCGGGGCTGCAGGCCGTGCACCGCCGCCATCCGGTGCCCGCACCTCAATGATCCAGCCGTGGAGCCTCTATCGATGAATCAACCGCTTTCTTCCGCTACGCCTGACCGGGTATTGCACGTCGACTTTTATTTCGACTTCGTTTGCCCGTGGTGCCTGATCGGCAAGCGCAATCTCGAAGCCGCGATTGCGGCGTTCGAGGCGCGCTGGCCGCACGTGAGTGTGCAGGTCGCGTGGCGCTCGGTCGAACTGCTGCCGCATACGCCCGTGGGCGGCCTGCCTTACGAGGCGTTCTATCTGGCGCGCCTTGGCAGCGCGCAGGCCGTTGCGATGCGGCGCGCGCAGGTGCGGGATGCCGCGCGCGCTGCGGGCGTCGAGCTGGCGTTCGAGCGCATCCGTGTGTTGCCGAACACGGCGGCGGCTCACGCAATGGTTGCGCACACAACTGAAATGGACGGTGAACGCGGTCGCGGCGCGCAGGCCGAACTCGTCGAACGTCTCTTCACGGCGTATTTCATCGAGGGCGAGGATATCGGCGATGCAGCCACGCTTGCGCGCATCGCGCGCGCGTGCGGCGTGGACGATACGGCCTCAGCATCAGCGCCGCGTGCGCACGGCGAGACGAACCGTGTCGATGGTGTGCCTTATTTCGTGTTCGACGGCCGCTATGCGTTGAGCGGCGCGCAGCCGCCACAGGTGTTGATCGAAGCGATGCTGCACGCGGCGGATCTGACGCAGGTGCACGATCATGAAGCGTGAAGTCGATATCGGCGCAGCGGACAGCGTGGAGCCCGGGCAGCGCAAGCTCGCTTTCATCGATGGGCGCAGTGTGGTGGTCTTCAATGTGGAAGGCAGTCTTCACGCGATCGAGAATAGTTGCCCGCACAACGGTGCGTCGATGGCTGGTGGGCGTCTGGAGGGGAGTGTGATCACCTGTCCGGCGCATGGGCTGCGCTTCGATTTGCGCACGGGCTGTATGCCGGGGGTGGAAGGGTTGTGTCTGAACGTGCTGCCGGTGAGGACGGCTGACGGGAAGCTGATGGTCGAGGTTGAGTAAATCAGATCATCTCGCGTCATATCCGAAATTGATAAAAGACTCATTCATCCCGCTATGTACGCCGTGCGTCGCGGTCGAGTTTGCAAGGGAAACCGGGCGTTCTGCCGGGACACGCGAAGACGTACCGCGCTCGACGGGATGGCGTAGTGCGTAACGCCTTTTAGGCAGATATTGCCACGTATCAAATTAGCAGAGTATTTCGACCTTTTCCTTCAAATTGGAACGGAGATATATCCACAATTTCGGAATTGGCTTATAGCCAGTCAAAAGCATAGAAAAACAAGATGCCAGATCGAGCGTCGCGACGCTCCCTCTTTCCTACCATCACGATGGAGGCAACTGGCACATGAAGGACGCAGCAACAGGGCGTGAAGTCGTCCGCCTTGGCGACACCACCGATCACGGCGGCGAGGTCATTGAGGCCGTGCCGAATCTCACGCATCGAGCTATTCCGGTAGCACTAGACGGACACATGGTCAGATGTCCGAAGTGTGGCGGCGATTTCCCCATCATCGCGACGGGCAAGCGCACGCATGGTGGCGTGCGCGTTGCGTTCATCGGTGACCGGACCGCATGCGGCGCGATGCTGCAAAAGGCGGTGTGATCATGTCCCCCCACAGACTTTACGTCAGCCCGGTTCGCATGCAGGGCCACGCACTGCCCGAATATGTCCTCGAATGGGAGTTCCGGAAACGGACATACAAAGCCCACCAGGACGTGCTGGTTCCGCGTCGCGTCTCGGGCCATGAGGGCATCGGCCAGC
>NZ_CADIKL010000075.1 GCF_902859945.1 Paraburkholderia caffeinitolerans
CGAAATGACGGCCGTTGAACAACCACTCCAGATCTTTCAGCTTGCTCATTGGCTCGTGATCGTCAAAAGCTCAAGGCTAACAGACCGACGCTTCGGAATTGCACCACAACCCACTCGATAACCTCGCGCGCAACGCGATCGTGCGGCAGGTCGAACTCGGCGATATCAAACCCGCCGTCCTGACAACCTGAACAGTCACGTACGCCGTGCGCCATCACCAAGGCCCCCTATGCCCGACGTCAGTGGAAACACGTTGCTGATGGCCATCCAGGCCGTGCACGACGCCATCAGGACTCTGGAGGTGCGACTGGACGACCTCGAGGGCGATCCGCTCGACGACACCGAGATGCTGCTCGCCTACACGCGTGCCGCCGACGAGTTGCGTCAGGCGTATGAGATCGCGCGACTCAACACCAGCAACCTCCCGCCCTACGATCAGTTGGTGCCGCCGCCGGATCGTGCCTGAGGCCTAGCGAATTTCGCATTACTATGACGCTGGGGGTGTGCTAACGACGCGTCATGGAGGACCAGGAACCCGACCGCCGACCGCGCACCGAGAAAACCATGAACGAGAAAGCCGTGCGGAATTCTATTGTTGAGTCGACAACTAGCTTGATAATTTCCCGAGTGTCAGCTCAGACGAATCGTATTTCTGACGAGATTGCCGACAATCCAGTCACGTGCCTCGTTAGCGCGACTCATTGGAAAGGTGCGAACCTGTCCGTGAATTAGGAAGCGGAAGACGTCGATCGAGTGCCGTATCCATTCATGATCCGTCACGACTGCAATACCCTCCCATTGCAGATAGTGGGAGACACCAAGCTTCAAGTCCTCCCACGCGGCTCCGGGCTCCATACTCATGAAATCAGGACCGAGTTCATAGTAAATCCGAATCTTCTCGCGCCCAACCAGGGCTGCCTCTACCGCAGGTATTAAAACCCTCTCATAGTCTTCTCGCGCAAGTTTGCCGTTTGCACTGACCGCAGCGACGTTCCCCGGGAAGCCTTCAAGAATCTGGATCATGATCTGTCTCCATGCAGAGGGACGCGTACGGTCCGCCCTCTCACTTTCAGCCCCAAGGCTTATCCTCTTGCCCCCGGGTTCCTGCTATTTCGACCGAAAAACCACCGTCCCAGTTCAAATGCCCTTATCCGGCGCATTTCTTACAAAGCTAGTGATTGGAACGATCCCTTCTCTCATGCTTCGGCCCGTTCCGGCAGCACTTCGCGTTACCCAGACATTGGATGAATGCGGAATGTCACCGCGCCATATTGAAAGAACGCCTCGCCACATGGCACAGCTGGACTGTCTCGGCTACAGTTGAACGAATCATCTGATAAGGATAACTACGCTTTAGACAGGCGCGTAGCCTGCGCTCGTCAACTTGACAGTGCCGTCGATATCTACCAGCTTACTCATAGCCTGCTCGCGCTCATCAAAACCCGAGCTTAACCTACCGGCAGCTCCGATTTGCACCGGAGCCGTAAGCAGCCTGTTTATTGCGAGCGTTTGCTCGCCCCATCTTCTTTATCGCGACACGGCCAGTCCACCTTACCGTCGATACACCGCACTCGCCCTTGGCTGGCAAGGCGTGACGCTTGAATATATCACACTGTGATATAAAATATAGACAGGTCTTCCGATGATCTGCTCCCCCCGGGGGCCAGTTCGTACCGATACAAGCATGATCCGTCCGCACGGCGCGTACCCATGCGGGTTCCGCGCCAAGCCCCCGAACCCGGGGCACCGGTTATCGTGAGGACCTCGACGCTGCTGTCTGCGCCGATGGAGTCGGACAGACGGTGCTCTCACACCTGGCACAATCGACAGAGGAGGCGTTCATGATGGTTACGTTTCAATCGACTGCCGCACCGAATGTCGTCATGCTCAGGGATCTTGCCCAGTATCTGCTGGGACTGATCGGCCTGCGTCTCGATACGCGCGGCGTCATCCTGCATGACGAATTGTCTGGTGCCATCCGGTGCCTTGAAGCAGCGATTACAGACGAAGAAAAATCAGAATTCACACTGGACTCTGGCCAGTCTTTGAGAGGCCGGAACATGGAATCCGGAAGTGGCCTTTCACAGCGGGCGTGGCCGTTTCTCGACATGATGCGCCAGGCCCACAGACAGAACGCCGACATCATTTGGGGACTCTAGATATCACGCTGCAGTGGGGGCGATGCAGGGTGAGCGTGGATGGAATATCAGGTGGCCATGATGGCAGAGACAACTGGTTCAGACGTTTGCGGAATGTTGCGCCGAGATGCCGGCATAATCGGGCTGCTGTTCGCAAGCACGACAAGCACATCATGCGCACTCCCCGCGGCGGCGAACGTTGTCAGCAGATACCCATTGTCAGGCGGAGGAATCCATGTCACAGATCGTCGCAGCCCGGTTTACGACGTTTGACGCCGCCGAGGCGGCCAGGAAGCGATTGCTAACGAGCGGCTTGATCGAGGAGGACGTTGCCGAATTTTATGTGAACCCGGGCGGCCAACACGCACGCTATCCGATCGGAGGAGACGAGTACGCTGACCCGCAGGCGCGGCCCGCTGGGCTCGGGGCAACCGGCAGCGGTGCGATCGGTGCGGTTGTGGGAGCGGCAGTAGCCGTCGTGCTCACCTTCATGCTATTTCACGCGTTTCTAGTGCTGGCGGTCGCGACGCTAGTGGGCGCGTACGTAGGCACCCTGATCGGCGCTTTGCTGCTGACTCGCGGCGCCAGCAGAGCCAACGAGCCTGGCTCCATGGCCATGCCGCACGAGCGCGAATCCGGCGTACTCCTGGCGGTTCACGTGAATTCTGGCATGCAGGCGCGTGCAGTCCGTGATTTACGTGAAACAAGCGGTCAAGATATCGAGATAGCTTCTGGTCTCTGGCAGGATGGCCGGTGGGCTGATTTCGATCCGACACGCAGGGTGAAGCCGCTCGACAGCGATGGTTCCGTGCCCGCAAGCGGCACGACAAAGTACTGAAAGCCGCACCCGCAAACGGGCATTGTCAACTTGACCTTATCGGATCGGATAAAAGATAAAATGAATCGGCATCCTGATCAATAAGCGCATTCTTCAGTCTCGATTACTGTCCAGCGGTACCAAGCCGAAAGGCGTGCCTTGAGAGCTGCGCGATGGGATTGTGCCATCATGCAGTGGCGTGGCAACGCAATCTGCTGCCGGATCGGACCAAAGCTGGAAAGGAACGCCTGTGTGCGCACCGGATCGCCAAATCGCGACATGGCACGTTCACGGCGGCGCGTTGATTGATGGCTGTTCTCCGCGCGGTTGTTGACCCGTGCTGCGGCTTTCACGAACACGTGCTTCACGCCGGCCAGCTCCGGAATCTCCGCCTTCGCCGCCGGGTAGCTGCTCAACGGGTCTGTGACGATTTTTCGCGGCACGGGCGCCAAACGCAGCACATGTCTGAAAAAGCGTTTGGCTGCCGCCTTGTCGCGACGCTTCTGCAGCAGGACATCGAGTTCCGTGCCATGCTCATCAACTGCACGCCACCGCATGTACTGCTCACCGCGAAGACTCATGAACATTTCGTCGAGATGCCACATCGAACCTAGCTTGCGCCGTGCGTCTCTTGCACGACGTGTGGGCAAACACGTTGCACGTAGACTCCAGGCTCTTCGCCGAGGTATTCCTCGTTGCTTTCTACGATGCCGGGTATGACGCCCGAATAACGCAACGCTAGCCCGTCACTTTTCGCCTTCATGCAGCAAGCATGCCGAATAGCGTGTCCTTCGATGTTACTTTTCCAGCGCTTATTGGCCAACACGTGATCTTTGCCAACGTGAGAATGGGTGTGACACGAGTGTGATTGCAGCGGCAATCTCAGCCTGAAGGCAATCGACCGATTGCATCACATTGTGATATAACATCCTAGGGATGTGCATGATCTCCGGTCCTGGTGGAGACCGACACGGGCGAACAATGAATTCGGCACGTCAAGGAGTGAATCTCTTGCCGGAATGCGGCTGGCCTGTGATGGCAAGTCGTGGATCGACGCCGGCAATAATGCGCACAGGCCACGAGATCTTCGCAAAGGAGAAACACCGTGAGCAACACAATAACCTTCGAAATTTACCGCTACGATCCAGACCGGGATCCCAGGCCGTACATGCAAACGTATGAGATCGAGGTGACCCCGAATGACCGGATGTTGCTCGATGTCCTGGTCCGGCTCAAGGCACAGGACGAGACGCTAAGCTTTCGGCGCTCGTGCCGTGAAGGCGTATGCGGTTCCGATGCGATGAACATCAACCGCAAGAATGGGCTCGCCTGCATCACCAACCTCAACGACCTCCCCCGCCACACAGTCCTGCGGCCGTTGCCCGGGTTGCCGGTCGTTCGCGACCTGATCGTGGACATGACCGCGTTCTTCAAGCAGTACCACTCGATCAAGCCTTACCTGATCAATGACACGCCCCCACCCGAGCGGGAGAGGCGCCAGATGCCCGAGGAGCGTGATCAGCTCGACGGTCTCTATGAGTGCATTTTGTGCGCGTGCTGTTCCAGCGCGTGCCCCTCGTACTGGTGGAATCCCGATAAATATGTCGGTCCGGCCGGCCTCCTGCAGGCCTATCGCTTTCTGGTCGATTCCCGTGACGAGGCCACCGGTGAGCGGCTTGACAAGCTTGACGATCCGTACCGCCTCTTCCGGTGCCGGACGATACTGAACTGCACGGACGTCTGCCCCAAGGGCCTGAACCCGGCCAGGGCGATCGGCGAGATCCGCACCATGCTGGCGCGCCGGACGATCTGAATGCCACAAACTGACGCAGGGAGGCTGTTATGGCAATGCCACGGGTGACTCAGGGGGAACTGATCGACATTCGACCACTCGGTGAGGCACTGCGGGATTCGAAATCCGTCACGCTCATGCGCTCGGATCACCTGGAGGTCGTTCGACTTGTGCTTCCGGCGGGCAAGCATATTCCCGAGCACCGGGCGCCCGGAGAAATAACCGTGCAGTGTCTCGAAGGGGTCGTCAAATTCGGTACCGGCGCGGGAGCACAACTGATGCGCAGCGGGGATATGCTATTTCTGCTGGCCGGGGAGCCACATTGGCTCGAGGCCGTGGAAAACGCCTCGGTGCTGGTGACCCTTTATCTTCCGCATGATCATCAGGCCAGCCAGGGGCGGGCAGCAGGTGGAAATCCCCAAGCCGGGCCCGGAACGCGATAGCGAGGCGAGCATGAGCGAGCAGCGACGCATTGAGTTCCTCATCGGCCGCGACGGGTTGCCGCAGGCCACCGAGTGGGTGCGCCGTACGATGCTCATCTACCGTCGTGCGGTGCTCAACAGGGGACATTTCGCACGCACCCATCCTTACCGGCACCGCTTCATCATTGCGTATCTGGAGTTCAAGAGATGGTTACGAACGGGTTCCACCGCCCGGCCGTCGTGACGGCGGGCCTCCAAAAACCTCTTTCATGGCGGCGTCAACACCGGCACGCCGGGCTGGATTGAGTGCGACGATGTCGACCGCGAACGTCCGCGTTTTTCGCAGAAGGTGAATGATGGAAAACTCAATGTATCCACAACCAGACCCGGACATTGCCCGACGGCGCCGGGAACTCGCCCCCGACGCGCTCGCTGCGTTCCGGGCTTTCAGCAGCAGCGTTTTTGCCGACGGCGCACTGCCGGCGAAGACGAAACAGCTGATCGCGGTGGCCGTCGCGCACGTGACGCAGTGCCCCTATTGCATACGTGGTCACACGAAGGAGGCCTTGAAGGCGGGGGCATCGGAGAACGAGATCATGGAAGCGATCTGGGTTGCGGCCGAGATGCGCGCCGGCGCAGCTTACGCGCATTCGGCACTCGCGCTCGACGCGATGAAGCCGGAGGGGCAGTCGAGTGAGGCCCGGCATGACGAGCATCATTGACAACCTGATTGCCGAGCACCGGCGTCTGGAGCGACTCGTGCGACTCCTCGAACGTCAATCGATGCTCCGTGACGCGCAGGCGGCCGCGAACGCCGCACTGCTCGTGGATGCCCTCTACTACCTCACGCGGTTTCCCGACGTGAACCACCATGCACTGGAGGATCGCATCATCGGCAAGCTGCTCGGGAAGAAGGCGTTGCACCCCGAGTTGGCAAACGAACTGTCGGCGCAGCACGCGACGCTGGCTTTTCAGGGCCACGAATTGATTCAGGACCTCGAATCAATGGTGCGCGATGAAAACATGTCGAGAGAGCTGCTCGAGTTTCGTATCCAGTTGTACGCGGAGCGGCTGCGGCATAACATGGCGGTTGAGGAACTCGCGCTGTTTCCCGTCGCGGCGCATCATCTGGATTCTGGCGACTGGTCCTCAATTCTGCAGGCAAACCCAAACCGGTCGGCCGATCCGCTGTTTCAAGCGCCGGTACACGAGCGCTTTGTGCAGCTGCGCCGTGTGATCGCAACCGAAGCCGATTGCGGATGCCAGGAGGAAGACATATAGAGCTTCGGACGGTGAAGGCGGGACAGTCGCCAATTGAGTAGCCCCGCCTGCAACAACAGATTTATGACCGCGTTCCCGCAGGTTCGATACCCGTCGCCGTGCGCGTCGTGATGGGCCGGGGCTCCGGATGGACAGCGAGGGGATCGCTTGCCGGGAAGCTCTCCGCTCCAGCCTCGTCGATCAGGGCTTCGAGGTGATCTGCGCGCTGACGGGCCACGCGCTCAACTTCATGAGGGATTTGCATGATCGGCCTCAATAATGGTCTCTACTCGGTTTGACAAGGCATCTTTCGATGCCCGGCACGTTGTTTTACAAAGCCGCACAACGAGAACTTCTCCCAACGGCGTCGTCCGGGGTTTGCCCCGGCATCTGCGACACCTGTCAATCTTTACCAGATTGCCGCTCAACAATGGCAGCAGGTCGGGCCGCTCGATGCTGACTTGCTCAGGGGTGTGAGCAACGAGCATGAGCGTGGCAATCTCGTGCGGCGTCAACATCGGGAAATTCGTGGCGCTAAGGGGAGACGCACCGCATTCCTGCGCAATCTGGCTTGAAGGGCGTGTTTGCACAACACGCCGAGTGTCGACATGTGTGACCTGCCGGGATGCAACGCCTTCGACTTCGTCGTGAGTTTCCATCAATGTCCTCCTGGCCGATATTCCGGCAAGCGAGTCTCAGGCGCGTACCCGAATGCCTGCCGGTGCGGTTGACCCCGAAAGGAAGCAGGGCCAACATCTGTCGCCAGCTTCCGCAACCCGTCAATATCGAGAATCCGGAGATCTTTGCCGCACGCGTGGATCAGCCCGCGCCGCTGCAATTTCGTCAATGTCCGGCTGACTGTCTCGAGCTTCAGCCCGAGGTAGCAGCCGATTTCCTCGCGCGTCATCTTCAGTGTAAACGCCGCGGCGGAGTAGCCGCGGGCTTCCCAGCGCTGCGATAGGTCGGCGAGAAAGGAGGCCACCCGCTCCTCTGCGGTCATGGTGCCGAGCAGCATCATGAGGGTGGACTCGCGCACGATCTCGGCACCCAGCATCTGGTGCACATGGTGCTGAATTGTCTTCACTTCCCGGCACAGCATCTCCAGCAGGTCGAACGGCATCACGCACACGGCACTGTCTTCCAGCGCGATCGCCTCGCAGCTGTGTCTTCCGCTGGCAATGCCATCGATGCCGAGCGTGTCACCGATGATGCCAAAGCCCGTGATCTGCTCATGTCCTTCGCGATGCATGACCACGGTCTTGAACGAACCGGCGCGAACCGCATAGATGCTGCCGAAGGCGTCGCCCGGTCGGTACAGGGCATGCCCGCGATGTACGGTGCGCACGCACTGCACGACATCGTTGAGCCGCTCGTGTGTTAGCCGGTCAATTGGGCTGCGGGTACACAGTGCGGCCATTGCGCACGTCTTGCAGCCGATGTCTGCCGTCCACCGCCCTTCATCATCCGGCCGCGCGAGCGGTTCACGATGAGGGAAAGGTGCGGAGCTTCTCTGGGGTACGGTTGTGGTCAACATGCTTTCCTCTGGCGATGAATATCCAGGTGACTGGTTGCGCCGACGCAGCGGGTATTTCAGTCCACGGCCTTCACCGCAAAGTCAATCACGATGTTGCCTGGTTCGCGCGCGACGTATCCGATGCCGATGCGCGCCCCGAAGTGATGCCCGATCTGGGCCAGAAGCGGCAGCGGGTCGTGGTCGTTGACAAAGCGCATAACCTCGCCTGGCTCCAGCGCATCGAGCGCGCCGAAAATAGCCGCGTGACGGAAACGTCTGGCGACGCCGCGCGCGTCGAAGACGTACGGATGGGAAATAACGGATAGGATAACTGATTGATTATGCATGATTGTTTCTCCGTAAAGGCAGATGATCGTGGTCGTCACCGCGGCGTAATGGTCCGTCGGGCCACCATGGCCGCGCTCAGCCTGGCCAGTTGCAGCCGGTCGAGGCACGCTTCGGCAAATGGAAAAATCTGGCTCTCCTCCAGGGCAATATGACTGCGGTAAGCTCCGATGAAGTCAGCGACCCGGACGGGTTCGAGCAGCCTTGTTTTCCCTTTGGCGATATCGGCGAGCACGATGCGCAATTGTGCCCACGACGCCTCCAGAGATCGATGCTCGTCAAGCAGGGATGCGATCCGTGCACCCACCGGTGAGCATTGACGCTGACTGATTTCCATCAGCACCGGAAAGAGATCCTGTTCCTCGTCAGCGTGATGGTGGGGCGCCGCGATGTCGAAATAGCGCATGATGTTTCTGGCTGCCTGCTGTGCCTGCGTATTCGCGCCGTGCGAAGGCAGGTGCGCCGCGAGCTTTTCAAGCGTCGCGCATTGCGCCGCAATGCGCTCATGACACGCCTTCAGCATTTCAACGGGTTCGTCGAAAGAAGGCGCGGGCTTGATCAGGAGGCTGTCAGACTTCACTTCAGCCCGCCTTGCCGTCAATTCGCGGACGTGTCAGCCGGGGCCAGTATTGGCGTGCATACAGTGCAAATGCCACGCACCAGCACAGGCCGGCGGCGTCGATCCACCTGGCACTCCAGCCACTCGCGAGCAACGGGCCGAAAACGCGCAGGATCGCGGCGGCGATCACGAGGCAGTAACAGGCAATCTCGGTTGACCCGGCGACGAGTGTGCGGCCGGTATGGCCGAGCGCGGTCCGCGTGATCATGGCAATGATCGCGCCTCCGAGCACACCGACGGTCAGGGCGTGGAGCGCGAGGGAATGCGGTACCCATCCGACAGCGCTCAGCATCAGCAGGCCGAAGCCGAGTGGAACCCCGGCGTAGGCCGCGTGAAGAATGGAGAGAATCGGCCGGTGGCCGACCTTCCACGAACGCCATCCCGCAAGCCGGATGCCATGGACCACCGCCGTCGCGCCTGCCGCGCTGCCGACAAGCCACGCGCTCGCGCCCAGCGCGTCGAGCGCAAAAGCCAGCAGCGGCAACGGCACGGCCAGCGCTTCAATTGCGCGCCAGCGTCTGCACGCGTAGCCGGGTACAGCGTTAGCCGTGAACATCGGCGTGACGCGACCCGCGATGATGGTAACGAGCGTCACCAGCAGTCCGACGGCGGCGTCAGCAGAGCGCAATGCCAGATCGGCCCGTCCCTGCAACACCCAGGCGTGAAACAGGATGTTCAGCAGGCCGAGCATGCCCAGCACGACGGGTACAAAGATATTGTGGCGGTTGCGTGCGGGGATGAGCACGCGTAGCAGGACGATCATCAGGACCGGCAGAAACGCCGAATCCACGATCGCGGCCAGCGGCTCCGGGCCGAACCATACCGCGATGCGCCCCGCGAGCCACAGAAGCCATAACAGGGCCAACGGCGTGCCAGATGGTGTTTCGAGCGAGGTCCAGGCCCGCACCGCAGTCAGCAGAAAGCCCGCGACGATGGCTGCGGCAAACCCGAAGATCATCTCGTGCGCATGCCACAGGATGCCGTTGAGCGACGTCATCCGGCCTGCCGGCACAATGCCATGCAGCGCGCCAAGCCAGACCAGCATGGCAAGCACGCCGAATAGCGCGCCGCCGAGATAAAACGGCCGGAAGCCGAGTCTCAGGACGGGCAGATCCGATGCCGGAGTCACGAAAGAAGAGCGGTGCGGGAGATGCATTTTCATGACCGGACTCCTGCCCGGCGGCCTGGACCGCCATGCGCGCGCGACACTGCCACCGGCACCAGTTCGCGGCCGTCGGCCACGCCAAGGACAGATGCCGCCACGGTGGGCGCTGCAATGGCCTCCCGCAACGTCATCGTGTCAAGTTCATGGAGGAAGGCATCGACCGCCAGGTACAGCCTGCGCCTGAGGTTACAGGCTGGAAAGATCGCGCAGTCGTGCGCGACGCTCATGTCATGACACCGCACGACGGAAAAATCCTTCTCGGCGACGCGCACGATTTCTCCCACGGAAATCTCCCCGGGCGCGCGCGCCAGACGGGCGCCACCTGACCGGCCGCGCGTCGTCTCGATGAGACCGACCTGACTGAGCTCGTGGATGATTTTCGTCAGGTGGTTGCGCGAGATCCCATATGCCCCCGCGATTTCGTCGATCGTCGCAACGTCACCATCCGGGTATTTCAGAGCGAGGTACATCATCACCCGAAGCGTGTAATCGGTGTAGACGGTGAGGTGCATGGTGACTCCATCCGTGAAGCGGCCCGCTGGGGCCAGGCGCGAGACCAGTCAACTTCGATCCGCGCTTAACATGCATTTACAGTACATCATTTAATCAGGATTCACAATGACGCCGGGCGATTGATTCCATTGACCAGCGAGCGATCCGTCCTGACCTCTGGATAACCCCGCGTCCCCTTCCACTACTGTCCTGAGGTGGCCAGCCACTTGGCGCTTTGTCATCGTGCGACCAATTGACCCAGATCAGATTCGGGTGTCACCCCTATGCTAAAACATGCATAGACAATGCATTTTATCCACCCGGCAAGTGCAGCGCCGGGCACCTATCTCTTCTCGGTGGCCCCGAAAGGAGCGCGTCGTGCGATTGGCGACCCGGCGTGTCTCTCAATGCCTCATCTCCCGCCTCTACCTGTGGTGGCGTCCTGCGCTTTCCGGGCAGGCCTTGAGCGTTCGCTTGTTGACGCCCCCAGGTCGCGGGCCAGTCGCGCGTAGCCGTGCCATCCTGGGTCGCATGCCCCGGCCGGGGCCCCGAATGCATTCACGAGTGATCGTGCTCCACAAGGACACCCCCTCTCGTCAGGGGCCAGTGACGTCCTTCTTCCCGGTCGATGAACACAATTCGTCACAGGTTGAAATGCAACCATGAATACGAACCCGTTCCCAGTGGACGATAGCCGTCCGGAGGATCGCACCAGCCGGGTGCTGATCTGGATTCTCCTCATCGTCACCGCGCTCTGCTGGGCAGGCATGATGGTCGCCACGCGCGCCACCTATCGGCAGGCGGCGCCACTGCCGCAGCAGATGGTCACGCCGACTGGCAGCGTGGTGATGCGCTACGCCGACATCGTCGCCGGCAAGTCGGGTTTCCAGAAAGCCGACCTGATGGACTACGGCAGCCTGTACGGCATGGGCTCCTACTTTGGCGAAGACTTCACCGCCGAGTACCTTGTCCAACTGGCGAAAGAAGTGCAGAACAATCTGGCGTTATCACGCTACGGCAAGCCGTTTGACGCCATCACGGCCGACCAGCAGGCCGGCGTCACCCGCGCCATGCAGGCGCAACTCCAGGGCATCGATCTGAGCCAGCAGCAGGTCGTGCTTCCCGATGAGGTCGCGCACGCGATTCAGGCGCTGCAACAACGCATCAGCACAGCGCTGCTCAGTGACAACTTCGCACACGGCTACACTGGGGCGCGTGCGCTCGACGCGTCCAGTGCCACACAGACGGCGAATTTCCTGCTCTATGCGTCACTCACGACCGTCGCACGGCGCCCGGGCAAGAACTATTCCTGGGCCGTCAACTGGCCGGCCGAACCGCTCGTCGGCAATGCGCCCACCGCCGCAACCTTCGAATGGACGTGGGCGTCCTTCGTGCTGATCTTTTTCGCGATCGGCGCGATCCTGATGATCTTTCGCCTCTGGATCGAGCCGAAGGCCGGGAACGAAACGTTCGAACCGGTGCTACGAGGCTTCAATGAGCCCACACCCAGTCAACGGGCGCTGTGGAAGTATTTCCTCGTGGTGGCCGCTGTCCTGCTGGTGCAGAGCCTCGTGGGCTCGATCATGGCGCACTACTACACCGATCGATCGAGCTTCTATGGCATTGAAGTCGACAGGTGGCTGCCGTTCGCCGCGTTGCGCAGCGTGCACCTGCAGGCGCCGATCGTCTGGATCGGCGTGAGCTGGATCGCCGCAGGCCTCTTCCTGGCGCCGCTGATCGGCGGGCGTGAGCCGGCAGGACAGCGGACACTGGTCAACCTGATTTTCTGGGTACTGGCCGTGATCGTGGCGGGGGCGCTGCTTGGCGATTACCTTGGGGTAATGGGCCTGATCCGCACACACTGGTTCTGGTTCGGCAACCAGGGACTGTCTTACCTCGAGCTCGGCCGCTTCTGGCAAATCCTCTTCTTCATCGGCCAGGCCGTCTGGTGCCTGGTATTGCTGCGCGCATTCTGGCCGACACTCAGGGCGTTGTTCAGGCAAAGCGGCGGGTCGCTCTACGGCCTTTTCCGGATCGAGCACCTGCTGTGGGTCAGCACGCTGAGCGTCACAGTTCTCTATGTGTTCGGCATGATTCCACTCGGCACACCCAACCCGTCGTTCTCGATTACCGCCTTCTGGCGCTGGTGGGTGGTGCACCTCTGGGTGGAACTGGCGTTCGAGTTGTTCACGGCAGCGGTGACCGGCTACTTCCTGATGGCGCTCGGACTCGTGTCACGCCAGATGGTCGAGCGCGCCGTGCTGTTCGAATGGATCCTGATTCTGATCGGTGGAGTGCTTGGTACTGGCCATCATATGTACTGGGCGGGTGAACCTGGCCTCTGGGTGGGCGTTGGCAGCATGTTTTCGTTCATCGAGGTCTTGCCGCTCTTCCTGCTGGTGCTGGAAGCCATCGAGCAGCAGCGTCACATCCGGCATGAAAAGGCGTTCCCGTACCGGCTTGCCTACCTCTATATCCTCGGCTCGGCATTCTGGAACTTCGTGGGCGCCGGGGTGTTTGGCGGCGGTACGCTCAACGCGCCACTGGTGAACTACTACGAACACGGCACCTTCCTTACGCTGAACCACGCACATACGTCCCTCTTTGGCGCTTTCGGCCTGCTCGCCATCGGCTTGTTGTACATGGTGCTGCGCTATCTCACCGGCAACCGCCCATGGAGCGACCGGTGCGGCGTGTGGGCGTTCTGGCTCTACAACGCCGGCCTCGCGATGTGGATCGTGATGAACTTCTACCCGGTTGGCTGGCTGCAGTTACTCGCGGTCTACATACACGGCTATGCCTGGGCGCGAAGCCTCGCGTTCTACAACACCACTACCTTCTGGCAGTGGATGCGCATGCCGGGTGACATCGTGTTCGCCGCTGGTGCGTTGTTGATGGTCTGGGACTTCATGATCAAACTCCTTGTCCAGCGCAGGGCCGCTGACGCCGTCGCGCCGTCGTCCCCCGTCACGCCTGCGAGGCCTTTATGAGCGCCCTTCACGAGAATGCCGCAGAAGCGACCATCCGCGACGCATTGCGACAGGTCATCGATCCCGAGGTCAGCCTGAATATCGTTGACCTCGGCCTCGTGTACCGCGTCGAACTCAGTCCGCGGTGCCTGCTCGTTGAGATCTCCATGACCTCACCCGCCTGTCCGATGGGCACATTCGTCCGCGATGAAGTCCGGGCTGTAGCCCGGGAAGTCGCACCCTCCAGCGTGTCTGTCGATGTCGCGCTGGTCTGGGACCCGCCGTGGTCGCCCGCCATGATGAGCGAGGCCGCTCGCGAGCTGCTCCACTGGCCCGTACATTGACGCTTTTCGTTCATTTCACTGTGGCTGCAGTTTCATTCTGGAGTACGAACATGTCTACCATTGCCATCCCTGCCTCCGTGATCGTCGTCGACGTCGGTACCGTTGATCCGCGTGAGCGCCATTCCATGGTTTTCGACACGTTTGCGGGACTGGCCCCCGGCCAGGCGCTCGAACTCGTGTCGGACCACAATCCCGAACCATTACTCGAAGAGTTCGTCGCCGAACTGCCGGACGGGTTCTGGTGGCGGGGTGAAAAGGGTCCCCACGACCTCTGGCGCGTGCTGATTGTCAAACCAGAGACGGCGCTCGATTGACGGCAACGACCATGCGTACCCCAGCCCTGTTGCAATTTGCAGCGGCCGCCGCAGGCATCGCCGCTGTCCTGCTGCTCGCCTGCGCGGTGCTGACCGGTCTGGCACGCCCGGGCGTGATGGTGCCGGCGTTCGTGCTGACACGCGCAGCCTGGCACGGCGCGCTGATGATTCCGGTGTTTTTCGGCACCGTGATCAGTCTGGAGCGAGCGGTAGGCATGCAGCGGGCGGTGCCTTACCTCGCGCCGGCCGGCACGGTGGTGGCGGGCATTGTGCTGCTGGCCGGTGCGCCAGCGCCGGTCGTGCAGGCGTTGCTTGTGATCGCTGCCGGCATCCTGATGACGGCCAGCATCAAGCTGGCCTGGCGTCAACCCACGTTGTTTCTGGTCGTCTTGGCGGGCGCTGCAGTTTGCTGGGCGCTCGGCAACGGCGTGTGGCTGACCGTCGGAGACCTATCGGCCGCGGTACCGTGGTGGTTGTCGTTCCTGATCCTTACTATTGCAGGCGAACGCCTCGAACTGCCGCGTTTGCTGCCCGTAACAAGATGGGGACCCCGACAGTTCGTGATCATCGTCATGGTCATCCTTGCCAGTACGACCGGTGCACTGTGGTGGCCCCACGGCTCCCTGCGTGTGTTCGCCGGCGGGCTGCTGGCGCTGGCCGCGTGGCTCGCGCGCCATGACGTCGCCCGCCACACGGTGCGACAGAGAGGACTGGTGCGCTTCATCGACGTGTGTCTTTTGTCAGGCTATGGCTGGCTGGCCGTTGGCGCGCTCCTGGGTCTCACCGGTGCCTTCTCGCCCGGGCATGCATGGCGGGATGCTGCGCTGCACGCGATCACGCTGGGCTTTGTGTTCTCGATGCTGCTCGGCCACGCGCCGCTCATCCTGCCAGCCGTGGTGCGCGTGCGCCTGGCGTACCACCCGAGCTTTTATGTACCCCTTGCAGTGCTGCGTGTCGCGCTTCTGGCGCGAGTGGCTGGTGGCTTGAGCGGAGCATTCTGGCTGCGCCAGGCTGGCGGACTCGCGAGCGCCGCGGCGATCGTGCTTGTCGCGTTCACCTTACTGATCGGCGCATACCGGACCTGGAGACGAACTGCTTCCGGCGTCATGTCGAGCCAGTAGGGTCATGCCATCGCTCCCGTCGGCCGCCAGGGATGCCGGCGCCACGGACGGATGTGGGGGATTTCGATCAGAGCTTGTGTTCATGCCGGGTCGTGCCCGGGCGCCTGCGCTACACGATCGATCTGTCTGCGCAGTACCTCGAAGCGCTCCAGCATGTCGTCGCCAAATAGCGGATCGGAGCCGGCCGGCACCGCCGCAGCGACCGCAGCCCAGTCCTCTCCTGTCAACACCTGCGCCGCACGAGGCATGACAAGGCGCTCCTCGGTGGCAAGATGGTGACGATAATACACAAGGTACGTCGCGGTGGCCGCCTCAAGATGCGACCGGGGGGCCAAAACATCTTCTGAAATTTCCTTAAGGCAATTCAGAAGCTCCTCGCCTGCTATCGCGATAACACAGTGTTCCTGGAGAAGCCGGTTCACCTGCAATTGAACACCGGGATCCCGTTCAGCCAGCCGCGCGTACGCGACATCCTCCGGAGGATGGTGAACGCGATCGGCAAAATTCCGCATGTAGTAGAGGATATCGGACATAAGCGCGTAGTCCGGCCGCTCTCCCTGGTGGAATTCGGCGACCTGTTCTTCCAGAAGATCGAGGAGTCGCGCGAAATTGACGTGCTCGGCATGCCATAAGGCTAGTGAATCTGCCATTCTCCGCTCCGGTGAATTTGAATCATGGACAATAAAACCTTTGCTCGCAATTTCTGGTACGCCATGGCATCGAGCGGCCAATGCGGAATGTGCCACCCGCCAATTCGGCGCATCAACAGTCGAATTGATCCGTCTGGCCGAGCGGTACAAGCGGGACTCGCACGACATCGCCCAGCCATCATCTCTCAGATAAGCGGTTCTGACCGAATCACCATTGACCTGGATCAATCGTAAGGCAGCGGTAGATCCCGCACACGCTCATTACGCCAGGTGAGATAAGCGGTTTTGTCGCGTTAAGGGAGTCGAATAGTTCGCGGAAATGCATTCGAGCGCGAATCACGGCGAACTCGGGATCGGGTCGTCACCGCACGACCCTGTGACGAATACGTACCGGGATGAGCGTGTTCGCTGCAGGCTCAGCCCCCGTCCGGCCCCGCCGGGGCCGACATTGGATGCGCAAACGATTGCGAAACGATTGCGGATTCCTACATTGAACTACATTGATTGAAGTCAATTATTGTCCGTCTTGTTCCGGTAGATTGTGGAACCAGTGGACGATACCTGAATGGGCAGACAAGCGGATTCGCCGCCGAGCGCGCCGTGATTGCGGGAGTAGTTTGAAAACGATTTCGAGTTCCGGTGCGGCATCGGACCCACCGTCTGGCACTTATGCTGGCGACACTGCGGTATCCATCAGCCGTCTGGTATGGGTCTCCGTCGTAGACGATCTGGGTGCCACGGCAGTGATCCCGTGTCGAGAGCATGAAACCTTCGCCGTCGGGCGTTTCGTCAAACCGGGGGAGGTTAGCCTCGAAACCGGTTCCGCCCAGGTCCGGGCTTTCCGCCACATGCGGATAGCTCGTGCCGCAACCTCGTGGGATCCAGCGCTTTGTCCATAAATGCCAATATTCACGCGGCCTGTCTGCCGCCGGTTCGTCGATCTTCACGCCGACCCGATGTGGTCGACATGCGACGCGAACCGCTGGCTGGCGTTTCCCCGACCTCTAACGCGAAAAAACTGCAAATCCGTCCAGAGGATGCATCCGGCACGCACCACCGCCTGAATCAAACCCCAATTACGTTCATTCCCCCTTTACTTTGCGCAGATGTTTTCATTTAATTGCTAATTACCAGAACGCAAAACCTGGAGCTGCCATGAGCCATTTTCTGGATCGTCTGCGTTACTTCACTACTGCCAGAGCGCAATTCGCAGACGGCCACGGCGCCGTGACCGACGAAGACCGCAAATGGGAAGACGCTTATCGCACGCGCTGGGCACATGACAAGATCGTGCGCTCCACGCACGGCGTCAATTGCACGGGCTCGTGCTCATGGAAGATCTACGTAAAGGGCGGCATTGTCGCGTGGGAAACGCAGCAGACCGACTATCCGCGCACGCGCCCCGACATGCCCAACCACGAGCCGCGCGGCTGCTCGCGCGGCGCATCGTACTCGTGGTACCTCTATAGCGCGAACCGCCTGAAATATCCGCTCATGCGCAGCGCGCTC
>NZ_CADIKL010000076.1 GCF_902859945.1 Paraburkholderia caffeinitolerans
ACAGCTCGCTCGGCTACCTGGCGCCGGTGCAGTTCGCAAAGGCGCACGAAGCGAAGGAATTATTACCCTCGGACTCCAACGGCGCTTCGTACTAATACCGGGGGCAGGTCACGGTTTCTATTCCGCCCAGGCTTTGCGCCGGTACGTTGGGCGCGAGAGTGACCAGGGCTGTCAGCGGCAGAGCCGCCAGCCTCTTGCGAATTTTCATAGTGATTTTGGTTACAGGTCGTGTGGGGAGTCGCTTTCGTCTATGAAAGCGGTGCCCTCGATACGTAACTGCAATGTCGAGACTAAAAAATGGACGACCGGGTTAGATCGAGCAGATCGGGGTTCGCACTTTCAAGCGCATCCTCGAATCGGTTCCATCCGTGTTCTTTCACGAACAAGCATTCCGCTTCCATCAATGGAACTAGCCACACGATTATCGTCGGGATTGCGTCGCCATCGTAACGAACCAGCGTCTCAGGAAAAATGACCGGGCTCGTCGCATATATTGAATTCGCCGCGACCCCCGGTATCAGTGGAACACTTGGGCTGACTACATCGCCGCGCAGTAATGGCCGCTGTTGGTCCCTAACATATGCGGCGAAGGTCAGCAGGAATGATGCGACATGTGCTGCTGGGTAGTTATCCCATGCAGCGAATATGAATTCCTGGCGGCAATACTTACCTTTGGGGAGCAAAACCTTGGACTCACTTAAGCCAATTGTTGAGAAGGTCGAAGCCCCTTGGAAAGGTTGATTCGCAAAACGAACAACACGGAGCGCGTCGCCAACTGTCAAATCGTCCTTCCAACCTTCGGCGATTGGGCCAAGATTCGTTTCCAGATGTTCAATGAGTGTCATGTTATTGGCCTGCCGGTGTCGCACCACGCGAGCGATTGCAGCTTGGACATTCCAAACGCGTGCCGCTGTTGTATTCGTTGATAACTTCCTGCCGCGTCATCCCTGTTAGATCGCGTTGACTCCAAGGGGGTTGGTGGTCGACATCCCAATCGCGAGCGCCTTGGCCTGGGGCCACAGTCACGTCCTTGCCGCACGTCGGACAAGCCTTTGTCCCTTCCGTCGATCCATCTGTCGCATTGTCCCACGCATCCGTCACGGTCTGTTTGCGGAATCCAGAGGGGCGTGATGCTGGATCAGTTGCGAGCGTTGCATTGTCCGGCTGGTAGGCCGCCGAACCTGCGCCGCTGCTCAACACCTGTCCTGCGCCATTCACTAGCACCGCTCCAGGACTTGCAGCAGGCGGTCCGCCGCCGCCCATGCCAATGATCGCACTTAACCCGTTAGCAATGCCTTGCATCGCCAGGGAGAACAGAGAGGGAGACTTCTTTCCGGGGTCGCCTGTCAACGCGCGCTCGTCATCCACCGACTGGTTATACAGATGGACATTCGACGCCATCGCTGAACCTGCCGTACCGCCGACTACAGCGCCACCTACGCCCGCTGCTATATTGGCGGCAAGGTTGCCGATTAGGTCCGATCCTGTCGCCGATGCTACACCCTTCGAAATATCATTCAGTGAACCTGCCATCTTCGACGCCAGACCCGCGCCCGCCGCGCCGCCAATGGTGCTGAACGCGCTGCCGCCACCAAGCCCGCCAATCAGTGCGCCGCCCGCGACGTGCAGTTCGGCGCGTGAATCGCCGCCTTCCTTCCAGTTGTTGTAGTCGGCTGCCGCCGCGGCCATGCCGTCGCTGTCGCCACGCTTGTATGCAGCAGCGTAGGCATCGGCCGCATCGTTGCGTTTCATATCCGCATACCCGTGCTGGTGGAACTCTTGGCCGCCTGACTTTCGGAATACGCGTTGTTGATCGCGTCGCCGACCGATCCCGCCAGGCCAATCGTCACGCCGCTGCTGCTCTGTTTTTGCGTCTGCGCCTGGTGCGACGTGTCAGTAGCGGCGTCGATGATGACGTTCGCCGCCGTGCCGGCGAGATTTCCGCCCGCAACAAGATCGCTGCCCGTAACGTGCAGGGTGTTGCCTGCCTGAATCGAGAGGTCGCCATTGAGTGAGCCGACCGTGCTCGTGTTGTTCGTGACGCTCGACTCCTGGTCAGTTGTCGCGAGCTTGTTCGTGCCGACCGTGACGGTCAGGCCACTCGTCCCGAGGCCGGTATTCTTCTCCTGAACATCCTTCGCAATCCCGCTATCACGGTCGAAGACCGCGCCAACGAGCGGACCGCGCTGCTGCTCCTGCTGGAGACGGTTGAGAACTATCAGGGTGACGCCGAAGCCTGGCGCGAACTCGTCGGTGTGGTGGTTGCCGACGCGCGCCGCGCCGTCTCCCGGTAGCGCGACCCGGCGCCGACGAGGCGCTGCGATTGATGAATGATGGGCCATTGCCAGCGCGCCGGGCCATCGTTCAGCAACCGGCCGGCGCTGCCTAGAACGCCGCGGTCAACTGAAACCCGACCGCCCATCGTGCGGTCGGGAATCCCTCTGGTTTGTAAATCGGCGTGCCCGCGAACAGGTCGTAGGACACCCCGACATACTTCGCCGGCAAGCCACCGCGAATGCCAATCACTGCACCCGCCAATTGCGTTCCCGCCAGTGCCGCCGTGTTCGGTCCGAACACGCGTCCGTAGTCGATCCCTGCATACAGCGTCTGTCCCGTCTGGAACACCGGCCATTGCAGTTCATTGCGCCAGTAGAAGCCGCGTTCGGCCGCGAGCATTGTTTTGCCGTCAAACCCGCGCACCGTGTACCGGCTGCCGATGGTCAGGTCGTCGATATAGAACAGCGTGTCGTTCGTGAACTGGCCGTGAACCGTGCCGACATAGGCGAAGCGCTGGTTCCCGACCGCAAACGGAACCGACAGGTTCGCATCAAGCACGGCCATATGGAAGCGGTACGTTGGGCCGTCAGGATACGGGTCGGCTGTCGCGCCGAATCCGCCGATGCCCTGACGGTAGGCGAGCGAGCCGTCGAACTGCGCAGCGCCGAGATAATGGCGGTCCGTCACGCCCAACTCCAGAAACGTGTTGTTGCGCGCCTGAGTCGGAATGGTCACGTCGTCGATGAAGCTGTCGCCGAAGCGCTTCGATAGCTGGACATAGCCGCCGAGCACGTCGCTCTGGCTGCGCGAAATAACGCGCGCGATGCGCAGCGCAGCGGTCTGCGAATTGCCGCTCGACACGAAGGTCTGGTTCACGCCCGCGATGTTCTGGTAGTACGTGTTGGTGTTACCCGAGAGCGTTGCGGTCCAGTAGCCCCACGGCACAGAATACGAGCCATTGAAGCCGTGCGAGCCAAGCGCCTTGTTCCCGAATGACAGGTCTTGATTCGCGCCGAGAGAGAGGATGTCGTTCAGGCCAAGCGGATTGTTCAGGCCAAGGCTGACGTTGCCTTGCCACTTGCCCGTCGACTCCGTACCCGAGTTATCGACCGATGCGACGAAGGTCCAGGGCTTCGAGCGCTTTACCGTGAGGACAACATCACTTTCGCCCGGTACGTCAGTCGGCCGGATTTCCACGCTCACGTCCTGGCTGCTGACGCGCTTCATCTGCTCTAGACCCTGTTCAAGATCGCGAAGATTCAACACGTCGCCGCCGCGCGTCGGGTAGGCGGTCTTCCATGTTCCCCACGGTGACGGATCAGCGAAGGTAATGCTGCGCACGACACCGGGCACGAGCGCGAATGTCAGGGTTCCGCCCGTCAGGTCTTGCGGCTGAACGAGCACGCGAGTCGTGACGTAGCCGCGGCTCAGAATCGCCTGCTGCAATCCCTTCGTCAGCACGTCGATACCTTCCTTGCCGACGCATTGCCCCTTGTAGTGGTCGAGCCATTCGCGCGCGAATGCAAACGGGTCTTGCGGCAAGGCTGACGCGCCTTTCTTCTGCGTCGCGGCCGGCAGGGATTCAATCACCTTCAGCGAGAACGTGTCGATGCGAAAGCACGGCGATTCGTGCGGGAGTGCGGGATACGCTTCGATCTTCGGCAGGTCGGAGCGCACAACGGGTGCTGCGATTGCCGCCTCGCGCTGCTGCGCGTCACGCCGTTGCTGCTGGTTCTGTTCGGTTTCTATTCCGCCCAGGCTTTGCGCCGGTACGTTGGGCGCGAGAGTGACCAGGGCTGTCAGCGGCAGAGCCGCCAGCCTCTTGCGAATTTTCATGATGTCTTTGGATTACAGCTTGTGCGGGGCGCCTGTATCGTTCGGGTAAGCGCCCCCCGATGATCTTGTCTTAGTCGATGAGGTCACTTGCCTGGAGCCTACGCAATAACTCATTCGAATCTGATGTGACTTCCACCTTCCCGTAACTGATCTTCACTTTCCCGTCCTTCAGTACAACCGATGACGAGGCTGGCATAGCTAGGAAAGGAATCACTTCCGGTCGCTTGCCCGCGATCTCGAACAACGAAGCTAGGCGTCCATCAGTCGATTGATTCTCTTCCGTAGTGAAAAGCCACCCCGAACTGGTTCCCGCGGAAGATTCACGGAACATCTGAAAGTTACTTGATGTCATAAAATCAGGGGAAATAACCCCTGATTGTCGCAGTGACGGAAACGAGGGTTCAAGGCACAACTGTTCGGCTACGCTCTTTTGAACGATAAGTTGTCGATATGTCTTACTCGCGCCACGTTCCCAAACAATCGGAACAGCGCCAAACCGCGGTTCCCATACATCAAGTTCGCCGCTTTCAGTCTCTTTAAGCATGAGCATCATCCATCCCATCTGCACGGTTTCGCCAGCTCGAAAGACTGTTCCCTGGCGAACGGCGTCTTCAAAAAAAGACAGTATCGGCGCTGCTCCGAAATCTGGACCTGATGGCATCGAGACTACGATATCGGGATGTCCATGCTTACCCTGAAAATTCGATTTCATTTCGGTCATGATGTTATTTCCCTAGCATCGTATTAATACGGTTAGTAATGTAGTTCTTCAATGCGGCGGCTTGCGCAGCACTAGCCTCGATGTAGGCCGGATCAAGTGGCTGCCCCTTATAGGTCGTCCAGTCTCCCGGCATTTTGGCACCTTTCGAAGAATTGAAAGAACTAGGGAGCCCTTGTGTATTCATCGGGTCGTTTAAGAGTTCGCTTTGCTGTGCAGGGGTGAGCAAATCGAACCCTTCTTGTTGCTTGATCCAGTTCTGCGGCAGGATATGGTCCGCTGCAAGCCGACCATCCGCCTGTTTCACCTCGTTAGATAGTGGGTCAACGTAAGTTCCACTTGCATTGGCGTTGTCGCGCATTTCTGGATTCGGAGACTTGCTTAACGTGCCATAGCCATTGTCGGAGCCTGTAATCGTGTTGGCGCTGGACGCAGTCCCGGCGGCGAGCACTTGGCCCGAGCCATTCACTAGCACCGCCCCAGGACTTGCAGCGGGCGGAACACCACCACTCACACCAATAATCGCATTCAGCCCGTTCGCAATGCCTTGCATCGCCAGGGAGAACAGTGTTGGCGATTTCTTTCCGGGCTCGCCCGTCAATAGGCGCTCGTCGTCTATCGACTGGTTATACAGGTGGACATTCGATGCCATCGCTGAACCTGCCGTACCGCCAACGACAGCGCCGCCAACGCCCGCCGCAATATTCGCGGCAAGATTGCCGATTAGGTCCGATCCTGTCGCCGATGCTACACCCTTCGAAATATCATTCAGTGAACCTGCCATCTTCGACGCCAGACCCGCGCCCGCCGCGCCGCCAATGGTGCTGAACGCGCTGCCGCCACCAAGCCCGCCAATCAGTGCGCCGCCCGCGACGTGCAGTTCGGCGCGTGAATCGCCGCCTTCCTTCCAGTTGTTGTAGTCGGCTGCCGCTGCGGCCATGCCGTCGCTGTCGCCACGTTCGTATGCAACCTTGTAGGCTGCGGCCGCATCGTCGCGTTTCATATCCGCATACGCACCGATGCCTTGTGACACGGTCTGGCCCGCTGCCTGCGCGGCCTGCATGGTGTCGGCCTGCTGGTTGAGGATCGCATTCACGTCCGGCGTTTTGGCGACCGTGCCGTTCGTGTTCGTCGTATCGCGCGAAAGGGCCGCTACGTCCTGTGTCTGCGCGCCCGCGTTCGTCACGTTGATCGTGCCCGCACTGATCGCGCTGCGCGTCGTCGCGCTCGAATCGCCGCTGTCGTTTTGCGAAATCATCGGCGCGACCGAAGGCGTTCCGCTTACCGAACCCGGACCGACTGCCTTGCCGGTGTTCCCGCCGAAGCCTACGCCCGCGCTGATGCCGTTGCTGTTGGCGTCATAGTGCGACTGATTCTGGATATCGCTAAACGTAAGCGTGCCGGTCGTCAGGCTGTTCTTCGACTCGTCTGCCGTGCTGGAAATGACCGCGCCAGTCAGGGCCGTGTTGCCCTTGACGTTGACGTTGAATCCGCCATCGCCCGCCATGATGCCGGCCTGCTCGTTCACGCCCGCGTAGTTCGAATCGGCGTGCCCGTTCTGCGCGCTGAAACTTGCGCTGCCGCCGCCCTGGCTGATAGTGAAGCCGCCGCCTGTGCTGCTCTGGTGCGCGGCGCTGTTTGTCACGTCCTGCACGCTTACGATGTTGAGGTTGCCGCCCACGTCCGCATTGATCTGCTTGCCGCTGATCTGCGAGCCGGTGATGTTCGTATCGCCGCCAGAAATGACCGTGACGCTGTTTGCGCCCGTGACGTGTGACGCGTTCTGGATTGACGCATCGCTGTTCGCATCGCCGTGAGCGTTCGCCATCGCAGCAGAAACGCCGAAACCGCCGCCAAGCGTGTACTGCACGCCGATGCTCGCGCTGCTGGAACTGTTCGAGCTACGCGTTGAATCGGTGTCCGTCGTGTTGACGACGTTCACGTTGTTTTTTGCCGCGAGAATGACGTCGTTGGCGTTCACGTTGGACCCAGCGATAGTCACATCACCGTTCGTCGCAATGAGTCCCGCAGTCCCACCTGCCTGAATGCTGGAGCCGCGTTGCGTCGTCTGATCCTCCGACGACTGGCTTTGACTCTTGCTCGAACCGATACTGACCTTGATACCGATGTCCGGCTTGCCGCCCGCTGTTACGCCCGCAGATGTAAGGCCCGTTAGGGCGACATCGCCCGCTGCCGCAATGCTATGCAGCGCCGCCGCACGGTCGTTACCCGTGCTGGTGGAATTCTTGGCCGCCTGACTTTCGGAATACGCGTTGTTGATCGCGTCGCCGACCGATCCCGCCAGACCAATTGTCAGGCCGCTGCTGCTCTGTTTTTGCGTCTGCGCCTGGTGAGAGGTGTCGGTAGCGGCGTCGATGATGACGTTCGCCGCCGTGCCCGCAAGGTTCCCGCCCGCAACAAGATCGCTGCCCGTGATGTGCAGGGTGTTGCCAGCCTGAATCGAGAGGTCGCCATTGATTGAGCCGACCGTACTCGCGTTGTTCGTGACGCTCGACTCCTGGTCAGTTGTCGCGAGCTTGTTCGTGCCGACCGTGACGGTCAGGCCACTCGTCCCGAGGCCGGTATTCTTCTCCTGATACGTGCCCGACGATTGCATCGTGTTCTGCGTCGTGGTGATGTTCACGTCATGCGCCGCGTTGAGCGCGACATCGTTCGTGCCGACAATCGTACTGCCCGCGACGTTGATGTTATTGCCACTGGCGACCGTGACTGCGTCCGCAGATACCAGGCTGCCTTGCGAAACCGTCGTGGAGGTATCGCGTGAACTCGATACCTCCTTGCCGCTCACGACGTTGCTGTGCTGGTGCTGCTCCTGTGAATTGTCGACGTGCGTTTCCGTTGCCGCGCCGATGTTGACGTCGCCCGCTGCGGCAAGCGTTGCCGTGCCCTTGTCGAGACTGATCGCGCTGCCGGTGACGTTGATGTTCTTGCCCGACGCGACGGTAAGCGAATCACCGGCATTGAGTGTCGTCGCCGTGAGCGTATCGTCCGACCGGTGCAGCGACTCCGAGTAGCTGCCGTGACTGTCGCTACCTGAACTGTTGCTGTCGGTCGTCGACGTTGCCTTCGCCGCCTGGAGCGTCACGTCGCCGTTGGCCGCGAGCGTGCCGCCGCCCGCGAGGTTCAGGTTCGCGCCCGTCGCCGTCAGGTCGCCGCCCACGCCGATCTGCGAAACGCCGCCCACGTTGACGGTGCTCCCGGTGGTCTGGTTGACGCTGGTGTTCGAGACGCCGTTCGCACGCTCGACGACCTTGTGCTCGCCGGTCTGCACCGAGCCGAGGTCATAGTTGCCGCCTACAGCCATGCCGAGGTTGCCGCCGACGCTGAGGTTCCCCGCGTTCTGCTCGAAGTTGCCGCCCGTGACGATTGCCGCGTTGCCCGCGACGTTAACGTTCGCGACCGGGCCGAGTGTCGTTGTGGTTCGCGTGGCGCCCGTTGCGCTGACCTGGTTAACGGTATTCACCGCCGTATTGAGAAGCAGGTTGCCGCCTGCATTCAGGGCCAAGCTGCCGGCGTTCACGGTTGCCGAGGTCAGGTCGACATCGCCCTTTGTCGTGAGCGACATGAGACCGCCACTTTGCAGCGTGCCGAAGGCGTTGTTGATCTGCTGGCCCTGAATCGACATCGTATTGCTGGCCTGCACCGTGCCGCTGTTGTTGAAGGTCTGCGCGTTCTGGAAGTCGATATCGTTCGCCGCGATCAGCGGGCCGTTCATGTTCTGCTGGCTGGTCTTCGCCAGATAGACGACCGGAACGAGCACAGATTGCCCGTCGACAATCTCCGTCTGCATGATGATGACGTTGCTCGTGAGCTGCGCCACCTGGTCAGGCGACAGGCTCATGCCGAGAGGAAGGTTCAGCGACTGCGAGAGCGACGCCCCGGCCGCAAGCAGGGACTGGTACATCGACTGTAGATCGGTATACGGGCCAAGTACCGCCTTGCCGGTCAGGGAAGTAATCTGGTTGCGTACAAGCTGCTGCTCGTAGAAGCCGTCGCCAAGGCGCTTTTCGGTGGTCTGCGGATTCAGGCCAAGCTGCTGCAGGTAGTAGTCGCTCGAAATGAACGTCTTCTGGCTCGTGAAGGCCGGGTTCGTTTCAATCAGGTACGTTGCACCCGGCGCCGTTGCGGGACTGAACAGACCGCCCTGGGGAATCGTGAGGTTTTGCAGCACGTTCTGCGCGGTCGCGCTCGCGATGACCGGGTTGGTAGTCGTGCCACCGCTGACCGTGCCCGCGCCGCCCGTTGTGCCGCCCGCATTGCCGTGTAGCGACGACGCGCCGCCCGCCGTGCCACTTGCGCTGCCGCTGATTCCGCCGATGGTCACGCCGGACAGGGCTTGACCGGGCGCGAGGCCGAGCGACGGAATGCCCGCATTGCCCGCCGTGTTGTTGATGCTGATGCCAGTACCTGAAAGCGTGCCGCCTGCGACGAAACTCGACTCGTAGCCTGGGAGAGAGTAGTAGCGGATATCGGCCGGTGCCGCCTGCGTGTAGCCGCCCGGATTGGAACCGCTAAACGGTGCATCCCCGAACGGCAGCGTCCAGTCCGAGATACTGTGATCGTAGTTCGTGTAGTGATAGTAGCCCGAGTACGTCACCTGAATTCCAGGCGCGGTCTGCCCCTGCCAGCTGTCCTGGTCGAGCGTCGCCGGCATGGCGATGTTGCCCACCGCCGCAACCGCGCTCCAGTAGTTCTGGAACAGACCCACCTTCGACGCGTCGAGGTTGCCCCCCGCGATGATCTGCGCCTGCGGGCTGATGGAGGCGATCAGGTTCGCCAGCGCCACGCCCGTATAGGTCGTGTACTGATAACCGCTGTTCCACTGACCCCCGCTGGGCGGCACGGTGTACACACCGCCAATCATGGTCAGGAAAGCCGGGTTATCGGGGGTGGCCCAGCCGACATACGGATGCCCCGCCGAGCAGGCGTTCATGTCGAGGGCCGTACAGCCGGACAGGCTGATGCCAAGGCTCGCCAGCAGGTTCGGATCGACCGGCTGGTTGTAGCCGGTCGTGGTCATCGTCGTGCGCGTGTTCGTCACCTGGTCGGCGTGCAGTTCCATGTCGCCGGTCGACTCAATCAGACCCGACTGGTTGCGGATGAGGCTCGCGTTCGTATAGCTGCCGTTCGCATCCTTGCCGCCCGCCAGTACGACCTTGCCGAGACCGTAGATTGCGGTGGTCGCCTGTGTGTCGGTCATCGTCGTGCTGTCGACGTTCTCGATGTCAGGCGCAAGCAGTTCAAGCGTGCCGTCGCTGTCGGTCGCGCCAATGAGCGCAGTCGGCCCCGCGTTCGCGATGCGTGTGTTCGCATTGAGCGATACGCTGCCGCCGACCATCGTGCCGGTATTCTCCAGCGTGTCCGAATGCGTCGCGAGCGTGCCGCCCGCCATCATGACGCCGCTGTTGGCGACATCGTTCGCGTTGATGTTGAGGTTGTTGTTCGCCTCCAGCAGCGCGCTGTTGGTGAACGTACCGGGCAACGTGAAGGTGAGATTGTTGCCGGCTGCGAACTGCAAATCAGGAGTCGGCGCAAAGTCGCCCGGCAGGTTCACGTTGACATCGTTGGCCGCGCTGTACGAGCCGCCTCCAGTGAGTGCGCCTGCATTGACATTGAGGTCATGCGTCGCGCCGATCTGGCCGTTCGAGTTGTTGACCGCGCCGCCCGTCGTGATCGACACATCCCCGCCCGAACCCGCGAAACTGCCGATCTGGCTGTCGCTGTTGTCGACGCTGTCTGCCTGTACCCTGACGTTCGCGCCGCTGACCTGAGCGCCCGCCGTGTTTGCGAGCACGGACGTGTCGATGCCGACGTTGCCGTTGCCCGTCAGCACGCCGCCAGAATTGACGGTCTGGCTGCCACCATGCACGTTCATGTCGCCCGTGCCGAGATTGCTCACAAGGCCGCTGGTGTTGTCGGTCGACGCGGCCTGCACGTTGAGCGTGCTCGCGTCGCCTGCCGCGCCCGTGCCGGACTGGATTTGCCCGCGCTCATTGTCGAGCTGGCCGCCGCTCGAAAGGTACAGCGACGAGAGGGAGCGGATGGAACCGTCCTCGTTGAGCACGTTGCCCGCGATGTACGCTGCGATATCCCCCTGTGCCGCGAACACGCCGCCCGTGTTGTTCATGCTGGCGGCCTGCGTGTAGATGTTGCCCGCGGCGATGACCTGGCCGCCCACGTTCGAGAAGGCGCCCGCACCGTTGCCCGGTGTAATCGACAACGTGCCCGCGCCCGCATCGATGATTTTCCCGTAGTCGTTAATCAGTGCGCCGGGGGAAAACGTCACGTTCGTGGCGTTGGTCTGAAATGTCCCCCAAGTGTTGTCATACGTGCCGGTCACGTAGAAACCGGTCGGGCCAGTTCCGTATTGCGTAATCGACCCGTAACGGTTAATCAGGTCCGTCGCGCTCACGGAAAGCTGGTTCGCCTGGATATTGCCGTTGGTGTCGTCGAGCGTGTCGCGGGTCTGGACCGCAAGGTTCGGTGCTACCACTGCGCCGCCGCTATTGGTCATCGACGTGTTCTGGATCGTCGCGTTCGCGCCCGCGCCGATCTGGCCGCCGTTGTTGTCCAGCGTACCGCTCGTGAGATTCAGGTCCGCACTGGAGAGCAGCTTGCCGTTCTCGTTGACGAGAGCGCCGCCAACTGTTGCAGTCAGGCCGTTCTGACCGGCGACCGTACCCGCCGTGTTGTTGAACGCGCCGGCATCAATCTCGACCTGCCCATTGCTCGCGACGGTGCCGCCCACGTTCGACGCCGACCCCGTGCCGTTGGCCGCGTTGATTGTCAGCTTGCCGGTCCCGGCATGGGTGATCGTGCCATCGTCATTAATCAATATCCCCGGCGCGAGCGTCAGGTTGGCGCTGTTCGTCTGAAACGAGCCCGAAGTATTGTCGAACCGGTCCGAGATGTTAAAGCCCGTCTGCCCGGTGCCATATTGCGTGATCGAGCCGCCCCGGTTCAGCAGGGCCGCCGCGCCGAGCGCGAGCTGGTTCGCCTCGATATTGCCCTTGCTGTTGTCGAGCGTGCTGCCAGCCTGTGCCGTCACGCTCGACGCGACCATTGAGCCGTTGCTGTTGTCGAGCCCGTTCATGGCGTTTGCGTTCAGGGCATTGCCCGCGCCCATCGTGCCGTACTCGTTGACGATGTTCTGCGCCTGCACCGAGAGGTTCTGTGATGCCGTGGTGCTGCCGTGCGAAGTGTCCACGCTCGCGCCGTGCAGGTTCGCCGAGCCGTTGCTGCCGATGTTGCCGCCGACGCTCGACAGCGCGTCGCTCGCGCCCACGTCGAGCGTACCGGTTCCCGCGTGCGCGATGGACCCGTTGTCATTGATGACGGTCGATCCCTTCACGGTGAGGTTTGTTGCGTTGCTCGCGATCTTGCCGCCGTTGGCGTTATCGACCTTGCCCCCGGCAGAAATCGTCTGGTCCGACGAGCCCGCTTGCGTGATTGACCCGCCTTCGTTTTGCAGGTCTCCCGGCGTCGAGACCGCGACCGTGGTCCCCTCGATGTTCCCCTTCGAATTGTCGATGGAAGCGCCAGAAACGGTCGTGGCGGTCCCCGAGAAGGTTCCGCCTGTATTGGACAGCGCGCCGCTGGCCGAAGCCGTCAGCGCGCTTCCTGCCGTGACTGCGCCGCTGTTCGTGAGATTCCACGCGCGAAGGACTGCACTCGCAACTGCGGAGAGTTGTCCCGCGTTCGTGAACGTGTAGGCGCTTGCGCTGACGTTGCCATTGCCGCCGATCACGCCGCCGAGTTCGTTCAGGAGCGTGCCGGTAATGCCAAGGTTCAGGCCGTCGCCATTGAGCGAGAGGATACGCCCCGTGTTGTCGAGCGAGCCCGCGACGAGGCTTTGCGCGCCGGCCGCCTGCATGACGCCCTGGTTCACTACAGCGCCCGCGACGTTGGTGTTCAGCGTGCTACCCGACACCACCTGGCCGTTGCGGTTCGACATCGCGCCCGCGTTCAGCGACTGCGCGCCGCCCGACGAGACATTGGCGTTGTCCGTCGTGAGCATGCCGGCCGCATTCGCAGAGAGGGCGTTACCCGCTTTCACCGACGCGCCAGAGAGGTTCGCATTGCCCGCGCCGGCATTGAGTACGAGATTGCCCGCCGCAGACGTGTCGCTGCCCGTCAGGTTCAGATCGCCGGCACTGGCCGCGAGCGTCACGTTCCCGTTCGCCGCCGTCTCGCTGCCCGCGACGTTGACGCTGCCGCCCGAAAGCGATACGTCGCCGCCGGCCACGTTTTCGCCCGTCGCTGTCAGTGCGCCCGAGGCGGAAACGTTCAGGCTCGCCGGCTGCGTGACGTTGCCGTTATTGTCGACGCCGGCCGCAAGCGTGCCGGTCGAATTCACCGAGCCGGCGCTTACCGTCGTGTTCTGTTGCGCGGCAACCACGCCGCTGTTCGTGACCGCGCCGCTTGTGTTCAGGTTGACGTTCTGCTGCGCGTAGGTCGTGCCGCTGTTGTCGATGCCGTCGTGCGCGCTCGCGCTGATGTTGCCGCTTGCGTTCTGCGTGCCCGCAAGCACGAGCTGTCCGTTGGACTGAAGTACAAGGTCGCCGGCATTCGCTGCCACGACGCCCTTGAGGGAAACACCAATTCCGGCCTCTGTCCCGACAAGCTGGATACGGTTGGCGTACATGCCGCCGAGATTGCTCACGTCGATGGAGACGCCAGGCGCGGGGCCAGCGCCTGCAATGGGTGTAGCGTTCAGCGTGTCATGGTCGATGCTGTTCGCGCCCGTAACGACGTTCAGGTTCTTCCCGGCGTAGATAGCCGCATTCGCTTGTACCGCGCGTGCGAGCAGATCAACCTGATCGACATTTGACGCGTTCAGGCCCGCGCCGCTGACCGTGATGTTGCCGCCCGTGACGTTGAACCCCGAGAGGGAACCGTCCGCCGCGTAGTTGGGCGTGCCAGTCGTCAGAATGCCCCGGCTCGTATTGATGAAGCCGCCGCCATTCACCGAAATACCCGAGGGGTTCGCAATGATGACTTCCGCGCGATTGCCCGCTGTTTCGAGATACCCGTTGAACTGTGACGGGTTCGTGCTGTTGACCTGGTTGACGATGATCCTTGCAGACTGGCCCGCCGCGAAGTTCGGGTTGCCGTTAATCATGCCGGCCTGCTGTGTCTGAACCATCGTGGGCGAGTTGTTGAGGATCGCGCCTTTCGACTGCACGTCGAACTGGTTGTAGGTATTGACGGAAACGCCTGACGATCCCGTAGGCCGGTTAACGTTCACCTGGTCGAGACCGTTGGGAGTCTGGATGACGTTCGGCGCGTGCGCGCCGCCCGCGACGATTTGCGCGAACGAAAGCATCGGCACGAGTGCGAGCAGTGCGGCCGGCAGCAGGCGGCGCAGTGACAGATACAGCGAAGGCGAAGTGCGCGAGGCGGCGCGAGTCTCGCCCGCCTTGCCGGAAGCGGTGGCCGTTTCTTCGACGGCGACGAGCATGTTGCGCGAACAGCTATAGACCAGTCGGTAACAACGATTCATCGATCCAACCCCGCAAAAAAGAATCTTTCGATTCTTGCGGACTGCTGGAAATTAATGCGTTAAGCATTGTCAAGACGATGCGATATTCGAACTAGTCCGAAAAGAATTCATTCGAAATGCATCGCAATGTCGTCTATAGCCAACGCAGGCGAAAAAAAGCCCGCGTTGCGCGGGCTTGAAAGAGACCACCATCGCGCCGTTGGAGGACAACGACCGATGGAGTGCGGTGTGCTCACACCGCACAGGAGCGAATGTAGGCGGCTGTTCGCGTGTGTGCCATGCGACTACTCTGCAATGCGTCCGCGCCCGCGACGTGGAACACGGCCGTCAAGGAATACGTCGACCATGATGAGAAGTTTTCCGATGAGCTGCGGGTAGTCGCGATCCACTGCGAATACCTTGTCGATGATGACGCGCGCCTCGTCCGAGGCAGCAGCGAACCGGCTGGTTAGCGCCAGCAATTCCCCCGGCATGGGCGCGTCGGCATCGGGCCGCAACAGTTTGACCTCGGCCAGCGTCAAACCCGTCAGATCGTGATTGAGCAGGATGTTCGGCGCGATACCGAATACCTCGGATATGGACAGCAACAAGTCAGAACGGCGCGACGCACGCCGTTCGAGCTGGTAAACCTGCTGGCTTATCCGCGCGCGCTCCCTGCCGGATGCGTGCGGAGCCAGACGGCGCAGCATGTCGCTGCGCGACCATCCGAGCAGTTGCCGGATGTGGCGCACATTTTCGCCGAGACTCATAGCAGCCCTCAAAAATGACGACGCCCGCAAAAGCGGGCGTACAGAGTTAAGTTTCTCGTCGACGACGACTGCAACGGTTCATGTACAGTTTTGGCTCGACCTCCTTTGGTTTCGGTGCATCGCCGTCGTTTCCTCTAATTTGTCGGACGCTTGAAACGTTTGCGATGACCGGAAGACTCCGATAATCATTTCAATTCAAGTACCGGCGCTCCCCTGATTGCCCGTTAAAGCTAATTATTTCTTTTTTAGGCGATACTTACTATTGGTAGTCCGCCGGCTATCTGACGTCTCAACGTCACCCGTCGAACCTTGTGAGGCTCGACGACAAGCCCCTCGGGCCGTCGAAGCTGGTCCAGGGTGCAATGAAATATCGGGACGAACTTCTTCAACGTCCTGTCGCTCATCCGGTCCCGCTCAATCATCTGCTGTAACAAGGAAGCGGACGTGCCAAAGCGCTCCGCAAGTTGTCCCTCGGTCATACAGCGATGGATGCGCCAGGCAGTGACCGGGGCCTTGCCGGACCGGATATGATCGAGCACGGTATCCGGGTAGTCCGTATCAATCGGAGCCATTCTGGTGACTCTGGCTTTCCTGTCGACTTTCCCGCTTTTATTGCCAGTCTGTTTTGAAGCTGGCATTAGTTGCTCTAGGGAACAATCGTAAAAATCGGCAAAACGTTTTAGCGTTTTCTTGCCCGGAACGTTATAGCCCTGTTCATGCCAGAGAATCGTCTTTACTGAAAGCCCAGTTAATTCTGCGGCATCCTGAGTTTTATATTCCCGGTATTCGCGCCACGCGCGCAGGAAGTATTTGCCACTGGTAATCGCGGCGGCAACCATCGTCGGGGATGGGCGACTGAAACTGCTGTGGACGATGAACGTGCTGGACCTGCCGCCGTGCGGATCGGGCTGGCTGGCTGCGCTGTGTTGCACTCGCAATCCGTTTCTCGGCGACCGACGCGGGGGCCGACGTGGCATCCGGCTCAACGAGCGCGACAGACGGGGGAGGCTCGCTAAATAAGGCTTCGAGCCTTTCACGGCTCGCGGATGACCGGCTTGACCGGCCCGTCGTCCGCGTTTGCGGCGCAGTCGATTGAACTGCTGTTTCACCTGGGGAACCACCCGGAGACGGTTCAAGGAAACGGGCGAGCGCAGTCTTGAACATGCCCGGTTTCACGGTCTGCTCAAGCTGCCGCGTCTGGGCCGAGAGTGCAGCCACGCGGAACTCCAGCAGCGCGGCAAACACATGGTACGGCGCGTCTACACGCTGCTTGTTTCCGTCGAAATCCGTCACTATGCGGCAATCCGATAAATCGAGACCGTAGTACATAAAAGCCATCCCCCTCTTATTCGATTGAAGCTAAACACGGTCTACAGGCGTCTCGTAACGTGGGGTCGTATAGACAGAAGTTAATTTCATGCTTATTCAATGCGGAATCAACATTAGAGGATTCAAACGGCGCACGCAAGCGCCTGCGAATATGCGTAACGAATTTACATACAGGCGTCTATATGCCGGTAATCAGAAAATCAATTTACGGACAAACGCTTAAAAGTTAGCTTTAGTGCGGTTGGCCGGGGAGCCTTGCTGGACGGGGCTTTGCTCCATGCCGGAATAAATTCCGGCTTGTGACGCGCGTAAATTGAAAATGATTCGGGTGGGCTGGTAGGGATTTACCCTAACGCTGCCTTTGGCGCGCGCGCGCAATGATGCCGGGAGCGTCTTCGTCGATGTCGTCTTCGTACATGCCGCCGAAAGGCGAATGGCGAACGGGCGCGGCGGGTGAGACACGCCACCTTTCCACTGCGACGCGGTCAGCCGCTTCGTACAGCGGACCCGCGTCAGACGACAGGCGCTCGAAGCCACTGCGGCGCGCGGCCTCCAGTGCCTGCGTCAGCAGACCGTCTAACCGCTCGTTCTCGCGGCGCGCGCGGATAACTTCAAGAATCAGTCGCCTGACGCTTTCGTCTTGCCGGTACTGCGCGTACCAGTTGCGCAGTTCGGCGAGCGTGGGCGGGTCGAATGGGGGAAGGGACATAGCTCTAACAGATACTGTGTTTTTGTAAGGGCTATCCATCTAGCTCCACCTGAGCCATGATGGCGGAATGAGCGAAGCCCAGCGTACGCCCGTTGCCGGCCAGGACTATCCGCAAACGTGGAGCCAGTTCGAAGACT
>NZ_CADIKL010000077.1 GCF_902859945.1 Paraburkholderia caffeinitolerans
AGCTCGCTCGGCTACCTGGCGCCGGTGCAGTTCGCAAAGGCGCACGAAGCGAAGGAATTATTACCCTCGGACTCCAACGGCGCTTCGTACTAATACCGGGGGCAGGTCACGATGCCAGCAGTCGCATCTGCATCGACCACGTTCGTGGTCTTCTTGATCGCGCGATGAGTCAACATCTCATCAAGAAGCAAAATGAACTGATGCTTTTTACGCTTGTTGGTCTCAACGTCAACTTGACGTTTGACGCTCATCCTGCGATCGGTCCGAAACTTGATCCAAAGCAGCGGTTCGATACCCCTCTACAGCAGGTGTTTTTGTCGGTGCCACGCAAAGTTTGGGAGGATCTGTTGGAGTCGGCGCAACAAAGCCAAATTCCGAGCCGGACGCATATTTCGAGCGCGATGAACTGAGGAGGCCACATATGACAATAGAAAGCCGAGCGATAGCGGTGACCTTGGAAAAGACAAATAAAGTGCTGTCTGACTCTACGCGCGGAGGGGATAGCGCTTGGGCAGTTCTTTTCTCTCAATCGAGAAAGATTGGATCCACGTTCAGACAATGGACCAAACTGACGCGCTCTATTTTGACTTTCACTTTCATGCTTGTAGCGTTTATGGGCACGGCTTGCTCGAATGACGAGTACGGCCCTTATCACGTGATTGGATACAACTACACCGACCGAACTGTTTACTTGTTTTCGATCGATGGCTTTGGTGCAGGGAGCTCAGAGGCAAATGACCCCGGCGGCGGCGGCGGCATAGCTTGCTGCTTGAGCATTCCGAAAAATGCGAAGACCATGCATATCAAGGTAACGCTCGGGTGGACAGAGGAACAGTACGAAAAAGATTTACCTCACGATACCTTCGAAACCGATATTCCTGTCCCAAAATTGCCAAATAAGCACCGCGGATATATAGAGGTTCATTTTCTGCCGAATCAAAAAATTCAGGCTCAGTGGGTCGATTTTCCGACAACGCCACATATTCCAAACGCAAAGAATTGAAGGTAGTCCGCTATGACGAAGGCAACTAGCGCAGTATCTGCTTCCGCGTGTATCGACAACGGACCGGCTGCAGGCGATCGCGTCAACCGGGCGATCAGTGTTACGCAATCTCAACCTTCCACGCCGCCGGACGGCTGTTATAGATGTCAACAGGAACTGTATATCAGTTTCTTCTTCGATGGTTTCGGTCAAACTCTTAATGATATCGACCACCTATCGAATGTCGCGCGTCTTTTCAACGCCCATAAAACGACGGATAAGGAAAAGGGCGTCTACAAACTGTATTACGAAGGGATGGGGCGCAGGCTGTCCAAGGAGAGGATCAGTGTCGCAGCCTCTTTGGCAAAGAATACTGTCGACAAAGCAAAGGAATTCGCGAGTGACAAGGTAACGGAAGCGGGAAAGGATGCTGCCAAGACCACTGGAAAGGAGGTCTTCGCAGATGCGCAAAGTTCTGGCGTTGGTGCAGCTGTCAAATCGTCTATTCTTCACGCGACAGAATCAACAAAGGAGGCCTACAAGCCGAGCACCCTCGCCAGTGGTGTTATATCCACTATCAAGGACCCCAGCTTCATCGTTTCGACACTAGTCTCGATCGGATCCGAGTCCTTCCCTGGTATTCGCGACAGCGAGATAGCCGCAGCCTATTTGGGAACCGGTTTTGACGCGCGAGTCGAAGCCGCTTTGGACGATTTTGCCGAAGTAGTTAAACAGGCAAAAAGCGACACGAGACCTCTGAAGACAATTCGGGTTGCGGTCTTCGGTTACGACCGCGGTGCGATTGTGGCGAGGAAATTTGCCAATGAGCTGATTGAGAAGAAGTGCAAGAAAGATGGAGAAAAAGTCACCTATCAGGGGGCAGAGGTAACGTTCGACTTCATGGGACTGTTTGATAGCGTATCGAGTGCTTACGCTGACTCGATATTTACCAAGGTTCTTGCTCCAGTCTTGAATTTCGTCCCCGGAGAAGGTTGGCTTGCCCGTGTTGGGATCAAGGGGATAAGCATGATCGTGGGCCTGGCAAAACAGTCATTGGGTGAATTCGATACGCCGGGCGAATTCAGGAAAATCGTGCACCATGTCGCAGCAACCGAATTGCGCTTCTATAAGCAGCTTGACTCGCCGCGCAATTCCAAGGAGGCGGGTAATCTGACTGAGATTGTCTATCCCGGCAGTCAGTCCGATGTGGGCGGGGGATTTCGCGAGCATGAAGACGGAAAATCATCCGAACTGGCGCTCGTTTCCGCACGAAATATGATGGATCAGGCGTGGTCCTATGGCGTCCCGATCCGTCGTCTTGAGGAACTGAAACAGCCGAAAACAATTGATATCTACTCCCAATTGCAGTTTTCTAAAAAGATTGAGATAGGTGGAAAATTCCTTACGGCCAACGATCTGTTCGGTGCGTACACAGCCATTTTGCCGAGCGGGAAAAATACACTCGAGCATCAATTTCTCGCGCACCAGATGCTCTTCATCTCATGGGCACGTACCGTCTATAACCGAACGCAATCAGTAAGCAAAGGCGATAACCTTTTCGTCAACACCATCGATGCCGATGTGTACAACGAGATTTTCTCTGGGAATGCAACGCCTGATTTTCAGACACGTGCAGATTACTACCGGAGTCAGTCCGCAGGGGCGGGTTCTGCTGCTTCAGGATTTGGTGGTCGACCGCAAACCGTCGACGATATTCCCGATCCCGTGATTAAGCAGTTGGCGACGGCATGGGTCAAGCCACAGGCGTTATCGCCGGAGGTAGTGGCTTTCTTTGACAACTTCGTTCATAACACGATCACCCGGTTAAATAACGTATCTCTTGGCGACGGCGTTTTTATGCAACTACGTACGATTGAGGACAAGAGCCGAAAGGATCAGGTTGTGGAGAAAGCCAAGGACAAAGTCTCTAAAAAAGTCGATAGTTGGTTGCCTCACCCGGACCAACTAAGATCCAATGCCCTGCAAAAGTTAGGGGACGCTCAGGCGTGGAGTCAAGGCTCTCAACGTTATGCAGATCCGCTAGGACTCAACTGAGCATAGCGTCGACACTTTTCCGTTTTTTGTTCTTCTGGAGAAGCACACGATGATTAACCTGATTCGCTTGGGCGATTCTACGGACCACGGTGGCAAGGTAATTAGTGCATCAAAGACGATGCGTTTTGACGGACGTTTTGTGGCCCGCAAGGGCGATGAAGTATCGTGTCCGTTGCATGACATCACGCCCAATCTCATCATCGATGGCGACGAGTCGATGACTGATGACGGTGTACCCGTTGCTCGCCACGGTTATCGCGCCATGTGTGGCTGCCATCTGATCTCCAGCCTGATTTGAACGCACAAGATGCCCGTTACCCTCCCTGTTGCTTCGCCGCATGTGTCTGACGCGCCATCCCCTCCACGAACGATCGTGTGGTTGGTGCTGCTTGTTGTTTTTATGCTTGCGGGGGTAGTGGGCACGTTGCTCACGTGGCCAAAAGCTGAGCCCACCGGCACACCATGGTTCTGGGTGCAACTCCTTGTGTTGCCAGGACTAGCATGGGCGATAGTTTTTGGGTTGCGACTACATTACTATGACGAGGAGACCGCGCGGCTGAAAGCCGAAGATGAAACGCTTCAGGAGGATCGGGAAAAGGCGATTCGTTTTGCGTGCGAACCTCTTGCTGTTTTGGATTTCGGATACCTTTGCGGTGCTGGAGACGTAGATGTGGCAAACAAACTCGTCCAAGGAGAGATTACACTTGCAGCCAAGACATCTGCCGAGGGCAATAGCGGTACACGTCACACATCACTTCCGCTGATCGACAATGAAGACGGGTTGGGGCGCTATGGTCCGTGCTTCGACAAGCTCCTGAATTCGATAGGCCCTACTATCACCGCGCTTCCTCGAGACGTGGCGCTTGACGTGCGTTTGCATCTACCGGAAGACGGTCATGGAGAAGCCCGCCTTGAAACATTGCGGCAATGCTGGTCCAAGGCCGAACTGCGCAGCGCAAAAATAACATTGCTCTCGGCAGACGAGGGGTTAATGGCGCTCGATCAGTGGCTGGACGTTAAAGGTGGTCCCTTGCTTGAGAGATTCACGCTTTTTCTGTCTACACAGTTACACGACGTGCCCCCTGAAAATAGCGCCGAGGCCGCCGTGGCTGTACTACTTGGGTGGGCTCCATTGGCTGAGCGACGTGGGCTCGAGTCGGTGGCATTGTTGCACCGCCCGCTGCAAACCGATGCGGCCGCTCTCGACGAGAGCATTCGGCTGTCTCTGCTATGGGGCAGAGCGACGCCAGAAAGAATAGACGACCTCTGGCAAGCAGGACTACTCGGTACGGATAAAGGGGCGCTGCTTCATGCAGCTTCGAACACGAAACTTGGCGTCTCGCAAACGGAAGAACTGTCAAGTGTGCACGATATCGATACAGCGCTCGGGGATCCGGGCATTTGTGCCGGATGGCTCGCTACTGTACTTGCAATCGAACATACCGTACAAACATCGTCATCTCAACTGATCGCATGGCGCGAAGGCATGTTGCGTCTCGCAGTCGCTCAACCGATTGCACATAAGAAACAAGTGGAATCCAACGCATGAGCATTCGAAAGATATCGGGTTACTGGATTCTCGTTCCGGCGATAACCGCATTCATGGCACTCGTGGCGTATTTCAAGGGTGCTGATCTTGATCCATCCTCCTCCCATCGGGTTGGATTGGTGATTTTGCTAGGAATGTTCGTTCTATTACTTAGAGCTCCACTCGCTGGTGCCTGGAAAGTCGTTGCACGAAATGCGCCCGGTCGATCAGTAAGCCAGTATGAACGTGACCCGATGGCAAGGCTCGGCGCAGGACAGAAAGAGGAGGTGGTCAAGCTCAATTCGCATCGTTCTGAGAGCCTTAGTGCAATGTTGAAAGACCGCCACGGCCGGCGTTGGCGTTATCGCGACCGCTGGGTACTGGTGGCAGGTGACGAGCCTCTGGTCAAGCGGCTCGCGCCCGGCCTCGTTGACTCCGGCTACGCGATTATCGGCAACGCGGTGTTGCTCTACGCAAAGCAAACCGGTAACACACTCGACAATGGATGGCTCGACCAGATCCGTCGGCTGCGCCGACGTCGGCCGGTTGATGCGATCGTCGCAGTGACGCGCAACCGCGATTCAGGCAATTCGCCATTCGATGCGGATGAGCTTTCCCAACGCCTTGCCCGTTATGCGCGTGCTTTGCGCTGGGCCGCACCGACGTATCTGCTTAATGCGACAAATTTCGGCTCCGAGCCGGCGGGCCCGGACGAGGCGATTGGCTTTACCTGGTCAAACGCACGCGTGAATGCTCACGAAATCCACGCCTCGTTGCATCGGCTTGCCCGCAATCTCGCCGACGCAGGCATCTCGCGCATCATACGCAACAAGGCCGACCGCTATCCTGCCGAGCTGTCGCAGCATGTCGAGCGGCTAGGCAGTGCGTTGTCCGAGCTCGTGCTGCAGACCGCCCGCTCACGCTACTGGCGGCACGCCGTCCACGGGCTATTGTTTGCGCCCCTCTTCAAGGAACGAGAACTCGAATCTGCTACCGACACCGAGAATTCCGACGAGAAAGAGACGCAGCCAGGAATACAGCAACGCACGATCTGGCAATCCGTTGCCGAACACAGCCGAAGCATCCATGGGCGCCGGGTCGGCTTCTCGTTCTCGACCACCTTCGCATGGATCGCAACAGCAGCGATCGGCCTCTGGATGGTCGGTACCATGATGTCGGGCTTCACGAATCGGGCGACGATCGGTACCGCTCAGGATACGCTCGTGCGTCTCACGGGCACCCAGGACCATACGCAGTCGATGCAGACGCTCGACAGCCTCGACAAGCAGATCGATACACTGGAGACACGTCAGCGCGATGGTGCTCCGTGGATTACCCGCTTTGGCCTGAACCGCGACAATGCCCTGCTCGGCGCAATCTGGCCGGGCTACGAAAACGCGGCGAGCAGCATCCTCGTTGGCCCGATGCGCCAGAAACTGGAGGATCGTCTGCGCCAGCTGGCCTCAATGTCCGATGAAGAAATTGCGAGCGGCGGCAGCGCACAGGCACAGGCCGCGTACGATACGCTCAAAGCCTACCTGATGCTCGCGCAGCCGCAACGCGCCGTCGCATCCTTTCTCACGCCGCAGCTGGTCGCGACAGCGGTTCCCGCACGGCCGCTCAATTCGCCGCTTTCGTCGGGCACGTGGGAAGACCTGCGCCAGCACACGATCGCCTTTTTTGCCGACTACCTCGGACATCGACCTGCGAATGGCGGCTCAACGCTTGCGGTTGCGGCGGGCGCTACTCTGGTCGCTTCCACGCGCCAGACGATTATCGGCGTGCGCGGTATCCAGAATTCGACAGACGCCGTCTACCAGCAGATTCTTGATGACGCAAAGCCAAAATACCCGCCGGTAACGCTGGCCACACTGCTTGGCGATACCACGGGGCGGGGCCTGTTCAACACCACCCAGACCATTCCGGGCGTCTTTACGCGAGCAGCCTGGGAAGAACGCATCTCGAAGGCGATTGATGAGGCAAGCGAGAAGGGTAACGTTGCGGGCGACTGGGTGCTGTCTGACGCGAAAAGCACGAATCAGGCGCCCTCGACATTGAAGGCCGAATTGCGCCAGCGTTACTTTGACGACTACGCGCGGGCTTGGGAGCAGTTCCTCAACAGCCTGCGCTGGCAACCCGCGCCGACGCTCTCGGCTACCGCAGATCAGCTCAACCTGCTCGCTGATCCGCAGCGCTCGCCGCTGGTCGCGTTGATCAACGCAATCGTGTATCAGGCTGGCACGGGTGCGAGCATGCAGTCACTGTCGGACACGCTGATCAGCAAGGCGCAGCAGCTTGTCGGCACCGACGAGAAAGACCCGTCGAAACAGGCGCAAGCTCAGTTTGCACCGCTGGCAGCCGCCTTCGCTCCGATCCTGCGACTGACCGGCAGCGACCTGATTTCGGCCGTGCCCGGCAAGGCCGGAAAATCGGCGGCGCAACTGGCCACCACTGGCGACCTGAGTCTTGCCCGCTATCTCGAGCGCGTAACCGCGATGCGTCTGAAGGTCGAACAGATGGTGAACAGCGCCGATACGGACGCGATGTCGCGCGTTGCAGCGCAGTCTGTGCTGCAGGGCAAGACCTCGGATATCGCGGAAAGCCGCGACTACGCGAGCCGGGTTGCCGCAAGTCTGGGCGAGCAATGGGCGGGCTTTGGCCAGCTGCTGCAGGCGCCGCTCGACCAGACCTGGCAGGCCGTGGTGCAACCCGCGGCGGCGAGCCTGAACGACATCTGGCGCACGTCGATCCTTGCCGACTGGAATCGCACCTTCGGTGGCCGCTATCCGTTTGCGGATTCGGAAAACGACGCTTCGTTGCCCGAAATGGCGCGCTTCATGCGGCCGGATAACGGGGTGATCGCCCAGTTCGTTGCGACGCAGCTGGCAGGCGTCGTCGAAAGGCAGGGCGACCGCTGGGTCGCCGCGCAAGGCGCCGATCACGGCTCACTCACGCTCGATCCCGGCTTTCTTGAGGGGTTGAACCGGCTCACGCGTGTTTCGACGGTGTTGTTCCCGGCCGGCGACGCGCATGTCCGGTTTGATCTGCGCGGCGTCGCGACGCCCGGTGTGACCGACATGAAGATTGTGCTGTCCGGGCGTGAACTCGACTACTTCAACCAAAAGGAAGACTGGGTACCGTTCGAGTGGCCCGGGCAATCGCTGGAGAACCTCTCGCACATCGAATGGCAGACCGAGCAGGGCGGCTTGCGCTCGGCAATGGACGCGCAGGGACGTTTCGGGCTGATCCGGCTGCTGGAACGCGCGAAGGTCTCCCAGCAGGACAACGCGCGCTATCTGCTGACGTGGGCGCCCGATACGAGCCAGGGCATTGCGCTCAAGGTCCAGTTGCGCAGCGATGCGGGCTCGGGGCCGCTCGATGTGTTGCAGCTCCGGCACTTCACACTGCCGACACGCATCTTCGTGACCGGCAGCGCCAAGGCCGGCCCCAAGCTTTCCACGAGCAGTCCGCCGCCGTTGCCACCGGCCGCAGTCGCCGCCGCAAAGCACGCAGCCATGCCGTTGCCACACGGCTCCGTGCCGGAGGTGGAATGAAGCTTGGAGAACTTTTCAGGAATCTCTTTCCTGCACGTGAAGACGCTAGCGAACTCGCACGGGCACGCCTTGATGCGTGGGCGTCATGGCTGCTGCCGCTCCCGGGCGAGGGAGGCGTTGGCCGCGATCCCGGTTACGAGGATGCGTTTTTCACACTCAAGGACGAGGCAGGCAAGCTCTCGGGTATCGACGACGGCCTGATCGTCCGTTCCTGTGAGCAGCTTCTCAAGGAGACCGGCAAGGATCTGCGTCTTGCTGGCTACTATGCGTTCGCCCGCCTGCGTCAGGATGGGCCAGCCGGCTTTGCAGACGGACTGGAGTTGTCCGCTGCGCTCGTCGACCGGTTCGGCGAGGCCGTGCTGCCAGCGCGTGCCGAAGCGAGGAAAGGCGCGCTCGAGATGCTGGCAACCACGCGCGTGCTGGAACTGCTCGAGAGCCGCGGCGAGTTCGCGCCGGCGGACCTTGAACGTGCGTTTGCCGCGCTCGACGTACTGGTCACGGTGACCGGCGGCTGGCCAGACGCCACTCGCCCGAACCTGCAGCCATTGGTGTCAAGGTTCGAGCGCAAGGACGGTAGCGATGGTGGCGGCGCAGCGGATTCCTCCCAGGCGGCATTGCCAGTCACGACGAGCACTTCGTCCGGGTCGATTGCCTCAACGCGTGATCTGCTCGATCAGGCCCGTACGATGGCCACCTGGCTGCGCGATCAGGAGAACGGCTATCTGTCATCGGTGCGACTCGTACGGAGCGTGCGCTGGGACACGTTGCACGAGGTGCCACCGTCGGATGCCGCATCGCATACGCGGCTTGTGGCACCACGCTCCGAGCTGCGGGCACAGATGAAACGGCTCGTGCTGCAGAAGCAGTGGCACGAACTCCTGGAGCGTGTCGAGGGGGCGTTCATGGAGGGCGTGAATCACCTCTGGTTCGACCTGCAGTACTTCCAGCACGTCGCACTCGATCACGTTGGCTCGCCATACAGCGCGTGGCGCGAACTGCTGCGTGCTGACTTTGCGCTCTTTCTGGAACGGCTGCCGGGCATCGAGCGCCTGTCGTTCAACGACGGCACGCCATTCGCCGACGATTCGACGCTCGAGTGGATTGCACGCCATGCCGTCGTACGGGATCTGGAAGCAGGGGAGAGCGTGGCGCCGCTGCCGGTCTCGGCCGATAACGAAAACGGAAGCGCCGGCGACTGGCCCGAGATCGAGGCACAGGCCAGGGACCTGGCCGGACGCGATGGTATCGAGGCGGCCTTCGCCTGGCTCGAAGCGCTGCCCGGCATGAAAACAGATCGTCATCGCTATCTGCAACGACTGGTCATGGCGCGCCTGGCTGACCATGCCGGCCGTCCCGATACAGCGCTCGCACTGCTGACCGAGCTCGACGCAGCCGCACGCTCCCTGCCGCTCACGCGCTGGGAGCCGGCACTGGTTTTCGAGGTCAAGCAGCAGTTGACCCGGGCATTCAAGGCGATGAGCAACCGTAAGGATGCGGACAAACCGGCACTCGCCCGCCGCATCGGTGAGCTGCAGGCGGAACTGACCGTGCTCGATCCGGCACGCGCATTGACTCTCCCATAAGAAAGGCCCAATGGAAAAAGACGACCCGATCCTGCGCTATTACGAAGCCGAGATGCGTTACCTGCGCGAATCCGGCAAGGAGTTCGCCCGGGCTCATCCCGACCGCGCACGCCTGCTCAACCTCGATCGCGTCGGCGACCGCGACCCCTATGTCGAGCGACTCCACGAAGGCTTCGCCTTTCTGACCGGGCGCCTCCAGCAGAAGCTCGACGACGAGCTGCCAGAGCTCACCGAAGGGCTCGTGAGTCTGCTGTGGCCGCACTATCTGCGCATGATTCCGTCACTTTCGGTCGTCGAGCTGATCCCCCTTCGGGAAAAGCTCCAGAGAACCGAAGTGATCCCCGCGGGCGTGCCGGTCCGATCGGCGCCCATCAGTGTTCCGCCGCCATCGGGCGCCGAAGGCACGACACCGAAGACCGTACAGTGTCTGTACCGGACCACGCAGGCCGTCCAGCTTCAGCCCCTGTCCATCACGCACGCAGGACCGACCGTGCGCCACGACGGCCGCTCGGTGATTCGCCTGGGCCTTGAACTCCATCATTCGGCCCGGCGCGAGGAAACCGATCTGTCACGCCTGCGCCTGCACCTGAATGCCGATCTGCCGGTCGCGTTCGCCATGCACCTCGCGCTCACGCGTCAGGTCGATTCGATCCTGTGGCGCATTCCGGAAGTGCGCGATGGCGAAGCTGTGCCACTGGCCGGTATCACGATCGAGCCCGCGGGATTTTCGACGGAGGAGCGGCTCTGGCCCAAGGCCGATGTGGCGTTTTCGGGCTACCAGCTGCTCCTCGAGTATTTTTCGTTTCGCGAGAAATTTCTCTTCGTTGACCTGTGCGGACTCGACGTCGCGAAGCTTCCTGCGGGAACGACCCGATTTGAGCTTGAACTTGTCCTGAAGACCGCTTACCCGTCGGACCAGCATTTCAGCAGGGACAATGTGAGGCTGTTCTGCTCACCGGTGATCAACCTGTTCGAACTCGATGCCGAACCCATCGAAATCAATCATCACGAAACGGAGTATCGCGTCGTACCGGCGGGTCATCAGGGCGAGCACGTTGAAACCTATTCGGTCGATGCGATCGGTACGTTCGATCACGACACCGCTGAGCGCTATGAGTATGTGCCGTTCGCCACCTTCCGGCATCGCGGTGGCATGCTGCGCCACGAGGCGCCGGAACGGTATTTCCATGCGCGCGTGCGTCCTGGCATGGCGGGGCTGTACGAGACCTGGGTGATCCTGGGCGGCCACGCCTGGGAGACCAGGGAAACGCTGCCGGAAGAAAGCCTGTCGCTGCGCGTCACGGGTACCAACGGGATGCTGCCGCGCAAGGGACTGCGCGAGGCCAACCTCAGCGAACTCGCTGAGAGCACGCCGAACGTGACGGGTGTGCGCAACCTTGTTGCGCCAACGTTGCCGCTCTATCCGCCCACGGGCGATCGCTTCCAGTGGCGCGTGCTGTCGCATCTTGCCCCGAACTTCCTCTCGATGATGGATGCAGAGGTGCTGCGTGGCGCACTCGCGCTCTACGACTGGACCGACGATGAACTGAACGCGCGGCGTCTGGCAGGCATTCTCTGGGTGTCGGAGGAACTGCTCGAGGAGGTATCGGGCGGGTCGGTCGAGCGAGGTGTGCTCATTGAGGTGACGCTGGATTCGCAGGCGTTCGCGGGCGAGGGTGATCTGATGCTGTTCGGCGAGCTGCTGCACCGCTTTTTTGCGGCGTACGCGGAAATCAACCTGTTCACGAAGCTCTCGATTGTGAGCCTGCCGTCGCAGACCCGTACTGACTGGCCGCGCAGCAAGGCACAACGCGCTCCGCTATGAAGCCGAACGATCTCCCCAACGTCGAGCCACTCGTCGCTTCGCTTCTCGCACGTGCGCCGCGGATGAGCTTCATGCAGCTGTGCCGCCTGCTCGAGGTGCGAGCGCCTGATCACCCAGGATTTGGCACGCGCGACACGCCTGAGCATGAGCCTGTGCGTTTTGGCTCGTGGCCACGCGTCGGGTTTCCCGCGGGTGAAGTCGCCAGGGTCGAATTCGACGACGCCCCGGACGAATCCCGCCGACCGGTGCCGCCGACCGTGCGTACGACGTTCATGGGCCTGTATGGTGTCGATGCAGCGGTACCGCCGCACATGATCGACGATATCGTCCTGCGCGAAGAAGGACACGAGACGGTCGAAGCCTTTCTCGACCGCTTCAACCACCGCATCGTCACGCTGCTGTACCGCGCCTGGAAAAAGTACCGCTACCCGGAAAGCTTCCGGCCGGGAGGGAGCGACGCGCATTCGCGCAAACTTCTGTGCCTGGTGGGGTTTGGCTGGGGCAGGAAGCCCGAGCGCGCCGGGGTGCCGGATTCCCGGATGCTCGCGCTGCTGGGCCTGCTGAACCTGAAGACCCGTACGGCCGAAGGTCTCGCGGGTGTAATCGCACTGGTCGTGCCGGGAGTGGACGTGCGTGCCGACGAGTTTTTTCCCGTCCTCACTGGGACCGGCAAACCGCGGCCGCTGAGTTCGGACCCCGCAGTCATGCGGTCGGAAGAAGGGGCGAAGAAGGGGCTGGGCGGCGGTTATGTGCTGGGCCGGCGGCTTGCTTATCGCAGTCGGGCCGTGCGGGTCACGCTGCGTCCCGACAACGCGCAGCATGCGCATGACCTGCTGCCCGGTGCGTGGCTGCATCGCGAACTGATGGCATTCGTTCAGCTATACGTCGGCGTCAAGGCTGACGTTCATCTTCGCATGGAGGTGTCGTCGCGACTCGCGCCGGTCCCAACGATCGGGACCGCTCCTGCGGGCGCCGCACCGCGACTCGGATGGACAACAGTGCTGCCCGCCGACGAGGAACGCATGATCACTATTCCACTCGGTGTGCGCGAAGCCTTTCCTGCACCACCGCCCAATCCATACCTGAGCCTGCAACGCGCATAACCGAGGACCCGTTGATGTTTATCCGTCTGGCCATTACTACCGTTGCATCCGCCTTGCTGCTTTCGGCCTGCGGCGCGTGGCAGTCCGTTTCCGACACGACGTCGAGTGCCTACCACGCCGTTTTCTTCAAGCAGGTCAAGGTGCTCAACATCGATCTGTCCGCACGAGAAGCACTGAATCCAGACGACGCCGGGCGCGCGACCTCAGTCGCGGTGCGCGTCTACCAACTCAAGGACCGCAAACTCTTTGACGGGGTGTCGTACGACGATCTTCTGAAAAACGATCGCACCGTGCTCGCACAGGACCTGCAGGACAGCATGGCCACCGTGTTGAACCCGGGCGCTTCCGCGAGTCTGTCGCAACCCATGAAGGCTGATTCGAAGTACGTGGCCATCGTCGCGTTCTACCGGAATCCGGGTACGGGCAACGGGTGGAAATATGTGATCGAGAAAAAGAAACTCGACGCGGATAAGCCACTGAAGCTTGAAATGGTGGATCAGTTACTGCTTGCGGGTGGCGAGTCATTCCAGAAGTCAGCTCAGTGAAGTATGGGCTGTCCGCCTTTTTGTTCACAACGTGACCGATGACAAGATCTTTGTGTGACTTGATGCACGAACTCGATGCACTGAACAGCGAGATTCAGGCTTCGCGCAAACGCGAGGTAAGCGGAGTCATCAAGGAAATCCAGGCTCTGATGCAGGAATGGTCAATCAGCATTGCTGACCTCACACGGTATCTGCGCCCGCAGGCCGGCACTCCCTCTTTGTATCGGGCGGCCCGATCGTTGGCGGTTTCGCAGGAGACCCGAGCGCGTGTTCAAACTGCACTCGCAGCATTGCCAAACAGGCGTGGCAAGCCCACGAGGGAATACTACGACCAACTCCTTTCTGGCATTCAGGTGCTCGCCCAGGCTTGGCACGGATCATGTCTGTCGGCCGAATTCCCCGGTGCTGATGTTCCGCTCGAATTCGAATGTGCTGCAGGCCACAGGTTCCAGATGCTGATTCACGGCCTGCGTCTTGGCCACTGGTGTCACGCGTGCGCATACGACAGGGCAACACTCCATACGCTCGACGAGGCGCACACGATTGCAGCGCAGCGTGGTGGAGAATGTCTGTCGCGCCGGTATCGAGCCCGTCCCAGGAAGATGCGCTGGCGCTGCGAAGCCGGTCACACGTGGTCGGCAGCCTTTGAAGGGGTGCTTAAGGGCGACTGGTGCCAGCAATGTCATCTGGAGCGCATTCGCCCGAAGCAGGATGATTTTGCGCGCGTGGCAACAGCACACGGTGGCCGGTGTCTGTCGGCGTATGTCGACAAGGAAACTCCCCTGCAATGGCAGTGTGCAGAAGGGCATACGTGGTTTGCGCCGTGGTCTCGTGTGAGCAAGGGCGAGTGGTGTCATCAGTGTGCGGCCAAGGCGAGAACCAGAACGATCGAGGATCTTCGAGAAGTTGCGCAATCTCGCGGCGGACGTTGTCTGTCAGACACCTATCTGGGCGTGCATGAGAAACATGAATGGGAATGCATGGACAAGCATGTCTGGCAGGCAACGGCGAACAGTGTGTATCGCGGTAGCTGGTGTCCAGAATGTGCGTGGGAAAGCCGTCGTATGGCGCGCAACGAACCTGTCCGCATTTTTGTGGGCGAGGCGGTTAAAGGAATCGTTACCCGCGCGCCTGCGTGAATCGGTCGCCAAACAGGATAGCAAACTGGTTCATCGCCGACTTCC
>NZ_CADIKL010000078.1 GCF_902859945.1 Paraburkholderia caffeinitolerans
GATGCATCGCATTCGCAAAGACCAGTTCGATCTCACCCGCGTGCACCTCAAAGATACCACTTCGCCGTCGGTCTGGATGGCGGTTCTTTCGGCTCGTTGAGGGGTCCGAAAAAAGAGCGTTACTTCGCCTGCCTACTCAGTTTGCACCACAACCTAGATATTGCGAAGAGCGTGATGCAGGTTCATTGGGTCGACGCGGGCAGCGGCGAGATTGTGAACAAACCCGTCAAGAGAGCGTTATTTCTCGAGTACTTTGCCAATCGCCCTCCCTGTCTGAATGAAATGAACGCGTCCCACCCGTGACGGTGGCAGCGAAGAATGTTGGGGCCTCACGGGCCGACGGCATCAGAGTACCAAAACTGGATGATCATAGAGGTCTTCCTAGGCAAACCGGAGGATCCGGCATGAATTGCACGGCTGTGGGTGTGGATATCGCCAAAAACGTGTTTCAGGTGCATTACGTAGATCAGGCTACCGGCGAGATCGTGAACAAGCCAATCAAGCGAGCGCAGTTCCTCGAGCATTTCGCAAACCGCACCCCTTGCCTCATTGGAATGGAGGCATGCGGCGGCGCGCACCACTGGGCCCGGCAGCTTGTAAAGATGGGCCCCGAGGTAAGGTTGATACCGGCGGAGTTTGCGAAGGCGTCTAACATTCGCAAAAAAAATGACGCTGCGGACGCACGGGCGATATGGCTCGCCGTTCAGCAACCCGGCAAGCCGGTCGCTTTGAAGACCGAGACGCAGCAGGCAATGTTGGCACTGCACCGGATGCGCCAGCAGCTCATCAAATTTCGCACGATGCAGATCAATAATCTGCGCGGACTGTTGACGGAGTACGGTGAGGTGATGGGCCAGAGCCGCGCGGCGCTCGATAAGGCGATACCAGAAGTGCTGGGACGGGTTCCAGCGTTTGACGAACTCCGGCGTGTAGCGCTTCACCCAACGCAGGATCGTCGTGTGGGCCAGCGACAGGCCGCGTTCGGCCATGATCTCGACAAGATCGCGCAGACTGAGCTTGTAGCGCAGATACCAGCGTACGCAAAGGACGATGACTTCGCGGTCGAAATGACGGCCGTTGAACAACCACTCCAGATCTTTCAGCTTGCTCATTGGCTCGTGATCGTCAAAAGCTCAAGGCTAACAGACCGACGCTTCGGAATTGCACCACAACCGCATAGCCAGCCCTCCCAAGTGCCATTTTCACGTGCCACCATCCAGATCCATGCTCAAGGCGATCAAACCTGAATTCGACTCGTGCTTTCACAGAGCGCAGATCGTATGATCTGTGTGATTGCGAACGCGACGATCCGCATCCGCGTCTGTTTTATTGATACCCCCTGACGGGGGAGTGGGGCTCGCCTCATGCTGCGCCGATTGCATCTGTCGTCGGACGCGGCATGCGGGACGGCGCGGTCTCCTTGAGACTCAGTGCAACAACGAACCCAATTGCGAGCGCGATGAAACCGAGCCACATGATGTACTGGATTCCGAAATGCTTGGCCACATAGCCCGCGATGGCAGGAGCAATGCCACCGCCGAATACTTCACCGACACCCACGACCAGTCCCGACGCGGTGGACATCAGCTTCGCCGGCACAGACTCCGCGCTCAACGGCCCGACGGTCAGTGTGATCATGCTGAACACGAAAAGCAGGGTCAGCATCAGATAGAAGAACAGCGCCGTCGGATTGGCTCCGGTTCTGGCCAGCAAAGTCAGGAAAATTGTGGCACCGATTACTGACAGGATCATGACTGGCTTGCGGCCCAGCTTGTCCGAGAGAGTCGGCATCGTAATCGTCCCGAGCATGCCGCCGAAGCCGATCGCAGAGAGGACGTAGCCCATCTGCTGTATATCGAGATGCAGGTAGTCTACTAGATAGCTCGGAAACAAGGCGCTCAGCACAACCAGGCATGTCAGCCAGCAAAGCATGCCAACAATGTTAAGCGGAATATTTCGATACCGGAGAACGTCACTCCACTTGTGCTCGGCGGCGTCATGCGTCATCGTATGTTCGGCGGCGGTGGTGACCCTGGTATTGCGCAGCACCTTCCATAGCAGTGCAGCCACCACAAGACCCGGAATCGAGACAATTGCAAAGATCAGATGCCACGGCATCACCTTCAGCAACTGGGTGACAAGAATTGGGGCGATGCCCAGGCCGAATAGCGGAAGTGCCATTTGCTGGATGCCGATATTGCGACCATGGCGACTGGGTTTCGAAGCATCGAGCGTTGCAACGATGCTTGCGGGCGTGTAGGCGCCTTCTGCAAGGCCCATGACAGCACGAATGAGGATTAGCGTCCCGACGCCAGTCGCGAGGCCACTCAATCCTGCGAGGAGCGAAAACATGACGATGGCAGGCATGATGACCTTCCGGTGCCCGATCCGGTCCGACAGGTTCCCCATGAACATCGCAGAGAATCCCCACGCCACCGACAGTGCGCCGGTGATATGTCCGAGGTCCTGATAGTCGAGCCTCAGGTCTTTCATCATTACCGGGAAGAGCGGCATGATCATGAAGCGATCAATGCCAACCAGGCCAAAGCCGAGGGAAAGCAGTAGCACAGCTTTCCATTCATACGCCGTGTCCCAGTGTGAGTTAAGGTTGCGGTTCATCCAAGTCTCCTGATGTGAGGCTCGTTACGAGAGGGCCTCTGGCGAAAATAACCACTGATTGGCTAGAACGCCGTTTGCAGACCGAGGCGTCCGATAATCTGATGATCGCTGCTCGACTGACCGACGCCGTTTATCCAGGCGTTATGTCCGCCCGGAACATCGCCCCCAGTCCACTGGAAGACCCCTTCGGCATACACCACGGTGCGTTTCGAAAGCGAATACTGGACGGCGGCGGTCACCTGCTGGGCATGGTTGTCCTCCAGTTGAGCGTTGCCTTTCATGTACTGGTAGTTGGCACCAATGCGCCAGAACGGGGTCAGGGAATAGAGGCCACCGGCCTGGATGGCCTGAACCACTCCGCCAGTTAGCGTGTTCTTCGTATTGGTATAGAGTGCGTTGAGATAAAGATCGCCTATCGGCTGGCTGATACCACCCCCGAAATTGCGGATGCCGTCGTGGCCATTGTTCAGGGATGCGTACCGCGTCTCGTTGTAGGCAGCACCTATCCCAAACCCGCCGATGGCGTAATGCACGCCGAAACCGACCGTGTTGTTGGCAGAAAGAGACCCAGCCGTGTTGCCAAATCCGTACAACGCGCCAAGGCGAAGCCCGCCGATCGTTGCACTGATGATCTTCACCGAATTGGAGATACGTGACGTGCCGCCTGTCTGGTCGAAGTCAAACGAACCTGTGGGGTTATTGGGGATACCCAGTGCAGAGAATGGGCCCTGTCGCATGTTGTACAGGCCGCCATACATGAACGATCCGTCGAAACGACCGGGAGGGAAAAAAAGGAAGTCGCCCATGAGGTTATACTGCTGGCCGAAACTAACGCGTCCGATCCCTTCCTTTTCGAGGCCGACAAAAGCCTCACGGTTAAAGTCAGCGTTGGGGCCAGGAATGCCGGCGCCAGAGTTGACCGAGAACTGCGAGGCAAGCTCAAATACCGTCTTGTACCCGCCGCCCAGATCCTCCACGCCCCGGATACCCCAAAGACTGGGTGTCCAGATGGAGTCATCGGCCTTGAAGTTATGGCTACCATTTTCGTTCGATACAAAGCTCAAGCCGACGTCGAGCAACCCGAAAAGCGTCACGCTGCTTTGAGCGTGAGCCGCAGAGGCGAGGGCGAACGTCGACACAACACATATCAGGGTCTTTCTCATTCTGCATTCCTAATAGAATGGGATGATCTTGGGGCCTGGAGATGAACCGTGGTTTCGTGCCGGGCAGACGCCAGATGCTCGCGCGTCTGCCCGCTCGTCCGGCTAGGCTGCTACTTCCCCGTGCTGATTGAGCGTGTCCGTGATGCCATCCCGGCGTTGCAGCCCCGAGGCGAGCGTCGCCAACATGGCGGAAATGTCCTCATACGCGGCACACGCGCCATATACGTAGTAGTCTGGGCGAACGATCAGGACTCTTGCACGGTGTTCCTCGAAGAACGCCTGGTACTTTCCACTCACGTCATACAGGACGCGGTCGGCAACAAGTCGTGACTGATCGCGCGTGATGCCAATCGTCTGAGCGCCGATTTGGACGAGCAGTGCCCGGGCGGCGTCGTCAAGATACTGGTCTGGGTCTGCGTCGAGCGCGATGACGTGAAATCCGTTGGGAACCGCCTCGTCATACCGCATCGTCTCGCCGGCGTTTTGCACCCGACCGTGGACGCTCAACTGTCCCGCGAGGCCGCCGTGCGCCGGGTTCTGGTCCGCATGAATCAGGCCGTCGGTGATCCCCGGGAAAGGCGGCAGGGGCGGCACGTTTCCTGAGAGGTAAGCCGAGTCACGCAGCGCCGCCTCCTCGGGATCGGAAATGCATACGACCTTCCCCATGGCAATCGACGCGTCGATCACGGCGCGGACCTGGGGCTTGCGCTCGGGCGTATAGCCATCGAGAAGCGCCGGCGACGCGATACCTTTGAGAATGAGGTCGAAGCGCCATGCGAGGTTCCAGGCATCCCGAAGGCCGGAGCACATGCCCTGTCCCATGAAAGGGGGCATCTGGTGCGCGGCGTCGCCGGCGATCACGACGCGTCCCTTGCGCCACTGTTCCGCGAGAAGCGAGCGGAACGTATAGAGCGCGTAGCGGACGAGCGTTGCCTGATCCGGTCCCACCCAGGGCGAGAGGAGCTGCCACACTTTTTCGGGCTGCTGCATCTCCTCCCGCGTTTCGCGCGGCAGACGCATGAACTCCCAGCGGCGGTAGCCGGGGCCGCCCGGAACCATGGTGGTGGGGCGTTCAGGGTTGCACCACTGGCCGATGTCCGGCACGTCGAGTTGCACGCCCTCGTTCGGCTTCAGGTCAATGACGAGCCAGTCTTCCTGAAATCCGAGATCCTCGAACGTGATGCCAAGGGATTTTCGGACGAAGCTGTTGGCGCCGTCTGCACCAACGACATAGCGCGCTTTCACCGTGCGAGTCTCACCCGTAGGAATCCAGACGTTCTCTTTCATGGCTCCACGTCGAAGCGTCACTTCGCAATAGTCGTCGCACTCGCGCAGATCGACGGCCTCCCATCCCTGATTGACGGAGATCGTCGGGATCGACTTCGCTTTGCTGTCGAGGAGCGCCTCGAGCGACGGCTGGTTGAACAGGTAGCCGACAGGCCCGTCGCTGATGGACTCGGATGACCAGTCGATTTCGACCAGCGTCTTCCAGTCGGCGTTGAACCACTGGTAGGTGGCGGAAGGCTGAGACAGCGCCTCCACTTCCTTGCCAATACCCATTGCGTGGAACACGCGCCGGATCTCGTGATCGTGGAATACCGCGCGCGGCAATGGGTAAAGAGACGGCCAGCGGTCGTAGACCGCAACGCTGTAGCCGCGCTCGCCCAGCAATATCGAGAGCGATTGTCCAACGGGGCCGTAGCCGATAATGACGACGTCGAGAATGTTCTGGTCAGCCATGATGTTCACCTTCGAACGAGCGAGTCGTCCCCTGGCGCCGTGTATGCCGGCTGCCATCAAACCCGCTTCTGGTTGAGAAATCGGTTAGCCTTTCGGCCGGAGTCTTGAGCCGCTACGCGGGCGCCTCGGTGTTGCGGATGAAGTTTTCGGGAACAGCGGGGCCCCACAGATAAAGCGAATCCTCGGGCGGGAAATCGCCGGCCGGCCAGGGATGACCGGCGGAGACAAAATCGATGTCGGCCGAGTATTCGCAGAACGAACCCCACGGATCTTCGACGTAGTGAAAGTAGTTCGAACCCAGCACGTGGCGGCCCGTACCCCATCCTTTCACATAGCCCGCGGCGGCCATTTGCGAGGCGCCTGCGCCAACCGCATTCACGTCGTCCACGTCCCAGGCCGCGTGATGCCAGCCGCGCGCGTGGCTCCTGGCGAACGCGACCAGGTGATGGTCGCTGCCATGCGGCGCATGGGTGAAGGCGATGATGTCCTTTGACTTGTCGGATAGCCTGAGGCCGAGCGCCTTGTCATAGAAGTCGAGCGCGCGCAGCACGTCCGGCGTGAACAGGAGAACGTGCGAGAGCCGGCGGGGATGGACGACCGTCGATTCGGATCGCGTATGCGACCCGCGTTCGTCGGCGGGACTGCCGGAGACGACGTTTTGTGTCTTGGACGAAGGGCTCGTCTTCGGCCCGACCTTGACCTGCACGAGATTGCCGTCCGGATCTCGGAACCAGACGCCGTCCAGGTCTTCACCGATGACGATATTCGCACCGGCCGCAGCGATCCGGGAATGAAGCGCATCGAAGTCGGCGGCGAAGCAGTTGAACGACAGATACGCCAGGGATTTACGCTCTGCGGGCAGGATGCGGGCCCAGCGATGGCCGTCCTCCGCATATAACGCCAGCTCCTGCTGGTGGCCGGCGGACTTCTCAACGCGAAGACCGAAGCTGCGGTAGAAGCGCTCCGCCTCGTCGAGCGATGGGACGTTCAGCGCGAAATGATCAATCGAATGCACGCTGGCGCGCGTGAAAGCTTCCGGGTTGGCGGTCATTGCTGTCTCCATCATTTTTCGATGCGCCCGCTCGGATAGCGGGCTGTGCATCACCTGTCGCTGGCAATCACCGGGCGGCTTCGTCTGCGATCACATTCCGGAGGGTGCCGATCTTTTCCACGCTCACTTCGCAAACATCACCCGCTTTCATCAACAGCTTCGGCGTCCGGGCCCAGCCAATCCCCGACGGCGTACCCGAAACAATGACGTCGCCCGCTTCAAGCGTGATTGCCTCGCTGATGATGCTGATCAGGCTGGCAACATCGAAAACCATCTCGTCCGTGCTCGCGGACTGCACGACCTCTCCGTTCAGGCGGGTTTCGAGCCGCAGGCCCTTGATGCCGGGCGGCAGTTCGTCGGCCGTGACGAGGTCCGGGCCGAATGCACCGGTGCCATCGAAGTTCTTGCCAACAGTCCACTGCGGGGTCTTGAACTGGTACTCGCGCACCGAGCCGTCATTGAACAGCGCGTAGCCCGCGACGTGCGACAGCGCTTCCTCCTTGCCGATGTGCCGTCCACCTTTGCCGATGACCACGGCGATTTCCCCTTCGTAATCCAGGCCCGCCGAATCGGCAACTGCCGGGCGGATCATCGGCTGCCCGTGTGCGATCAGGCTCGTCGCGACGCGGAAGAACAGGGTGGGGTAATCCGGTTGCGCGTATTGGCTTTCGGACGTGTGGTCCGCGAAGTTCAGGCCGACGCAAATAATCTTGGGCGGCCGCGAGAGCGGCGGGAGAAACTTTATGTCCGTCAAAGAGACGCGTTCCTGCGTGGCGCTCCGGCTCGCGAACTCGACGAGATCGACGCCACGTGCCAGTAGCGATTCCAGGGTTTCGTCGCCGATCACCCGTACCTGTTCGCCCTCGCGAATACCCAGAGTGGGCTTGCCATCCTGCTCAAAACTCACCAGTCGCATGTGTTTCTCCTGACATTTAGTGGAGGCGGCCGCCGGGCTCACCTTGTTTTGACAAATCCGTCAGAACGAATATTAATCGTTTTGACCAAAACGTCAATTAGAATGGAAATAGGACAAACCCGTACAATCGCAGTGTGGTCGGGTCGAAGGATGAGCAACCAATGAAAGCGTCACCAGAGCATTACCAGAGCCGCGTCGGTGCCTTGCGACGGGAAAAAACCCGCAATCGTCTGATCGAAAGCGCGCTTGCCGTCTTCGCAGAAAAAGGACCCGATGCGCCGATAATCGATGACTTCATTGCGGCCGCAGGCGTCGCTCGGGGCACCTTCTACAACTATTTCAGGACCACCGCTGAACTGCTGGCTGCAGTGGCCGGCGAGAGCAGTGACCAGGTGCTTGAAGTCATCGATCCGCTGGTACTCGACGAAAAGGATCCGGCCAGACGGGTGGTTGTCGGATCACGGCTGTACATGACGATGGCTGCCCGTTATCCGCTATGGGGGGCGTTCATTACCCGCGTGGGTACACGGCGCGGGTCGCGCGGTCGATTACTGGACGAATATCTGACACGCGACCTGCAACTGGCGATGGATGCGGGTCGAATCCATGTGGGGCATGTCTCCGTCGCGCGCGACATCGCGCTTGGCGCCATCATGTATGGCATTGAAACCTTGCTCTCCGGCGAGGCGCCGGAGGACTACACGGAGCAGTCAATGTTTGCGCTGCTGCAAGGTTTCGGAGTCAGCGCGTCCGAAGCCCGTGAGCTTGCCTTTGCACCAATAGCGGATTGTGGCGCGCCACAGGGAGTGGTCTTCGAAAAAGATCACCGACAGCACCACGGAGTCCGGGAAGGGTCGTCTGTCGCATAAGCTCAGATGGTCTGTCTGCCCCATTACTGACAACAATTTTCAGGGTGGGCTTGAGGTGCGCAAAGGGCGTCTCCATCTTCTTGCGCTTACAGCTTGAGCACCGGTATTGCGTGGTGGTGGCAGTTCGGCTGGCAACATCCCGCTCTTCGACCAGGCCAACATCGGATCTGTGCCATAAGCAGTATCGCCCACGAACCGACGAGGCTTAACAGGTTGCGGAAATACACCCCCGACGGAAGCGGTCTTCCTCGATTTACGCGCCCGCCAATGCCAGATCTTTCGCATTGTGCAATTTCAACGCGAATCAACTATTTTAAGCGGTGTGAGGCCGACTTCTGGCCTCATTGCCGCCTTTTCCAGCCACTATAGGACGGATTTGTGCCAGCGATCGCATGCGCACGAGGTTGTAGGCCGCCATGTTCAACACGAACATCTGGTCCACCTTCTTCAAGCCAAGCCCCATCATCTGGCGCATGCGCCCCACGGTCTGGCCCACCCAAAACTTTGTACGATCAACTTGCTGGGCGTCTTTGCTTTCATTACAGGCGCGATGGCGCCATCGCGTTCTTTACATTCTTGAACTTACGGTAAGCTCAGCGCGTAATCCGAATTGAAGCCAGTCGCGATCCGGCCGCATGCCCCCATAACGGATCAGGTTGCGCACGTCCCCGCATCGAAAACAGGTCATGTCCAGCGGGCACAGGCAAGCACAAAATCGCGATTTAACATAAAGCGAATGATCGATTTTTAATTCGCAATCCTATGTTTTCCAAGCAAAAAAAGATTCAAATTTGTGCAGGAGGCTGCTGCACAAATTCTGGATTCGGCCATGCCTTCAGGTTGCGCGGTGACAATTTGCGCAGGGCGGGAAGGGCTGGCTTGCGCTGGATCAGTGTGGCGACACGCTCTTCAAGTTTCTGATGATCGAAACGTCGAAGGGGAAGGTAGCCTGTCTCACGAGGCCACGATGAAGCGTCTCGAATTGACGATTGGTGACCTGCCCAAGGTGTTGGATGCCGTGGACATGGAGGCTGACTGGTCGCTGGAGGAGCCTGAGCAGGCGTCAACTCCGTTATCGTCGCCTGGTATGTGAATCCGAAATCAGAGCTCAAACCCGCCAGTTCTCTTCGGAGCCTGGCGGGTTTTTCTTTGCCTGCGGGGTGCGGGCTACATACAGCGGTGGAGTCACTCAGCCGTTCAGTTGCGACTCGACGTTCAGGACGATCCGCGCGAGCGGGTTGTTGTCTGCGGATTGCGGCGCGAAATTGATCTGGGCGAAGGTGACGATACCGAGAGCGACGACCATGAGTACTCCAGACGCGGCGATGCGGGTAAGGTATTTCACAGGGACCTCATTTTGATGGTGTAGACAGTTACTCGGCGAAGCTGACAGGCGTGTCGAATCACCTTCAGCGGCATGTCTGTCCGCAACCCGGCAACGCCGGACGCGGTCGTCGGATCGCACTTGCCGATCGAACGGGGTTTTTGTGCAGTGCGCTATAACACGACCGTCGGATCGCACCTACTGATCGCACGGGCTTGTGCAGTGCACTATAAACGGTTTATCCGCGTGCCCGGTGCGACATCCTGTCACCAGCGGATGGTTAATTGCTTGAGCGTTTCGCGTATGAAAGACTTCTGTAGGCGGTAACGCGCCGTCATGCTATGTGGGCGATTCTCGCAGGCACGGACGATATCGAGGTGGCCGCCTCGACAGTCTCCCCGCTGGAGCCCGCTAGATTGAAGATGGGTTTGCGGACGGTATCAATTGCGCTATGATTAGGTATCAACTGATACTTTGGTCGGGAGTCGCATGTCACTGATTACGCCTGAAGCAGTGGCCGCGGTCATGGAACTGCGGCAGGTCCCGCACACGCTCGCGGAACTCGAGGCACTTGTCCGCGACGGCCTGCCCAAGTCCGCACTGCGCGCGGGCGTCGAACATGCGACGCAGGGTGCCGACGCCCGGCGTGCGCTACTTGCCCGCATCATCCCCGAAGCGACCTATAAGCGGCGTCGCGATCGGCTGACGCCAGACGAATCGGAAAAGACTGAGCGGCTGGCCAGGATCGTCGCGACGACGGCCTATGTCTGGAACGACGGAGAGGACACGCGGGAATTCCTGTCGACGCCGCATCCGGAGCTCGAAGGGCGGGCGCCGCTCGATGTTGCGTTGACCGAGCTCGGCGCGCGCCGGGTCGAAGAGCTGCTCTGGAAACTGTTTTATGGGTTGCCGGCGTGAAGTTGTTTCGAATCGCCGATACTCGACACACGGTGTGGAGTGGCACCGGCGCGATGCTGGTGGGCGGTCGCTTCAATAGCCCGGGGCGACCGGTCATCTACGCCGCGTCGACCTTCGCCGGTGCGATGCTCGAGGTTCTTGTTCATGCGCGCATCGGCAAGGTACCGAAGACACACGGATGGGTTGAAGCAGCGGTTCCCGACGATATTCGCGTCGAACGCCATTCGGCCGAATCGTTGCCGGGGGGATGGGATGCGCCAGCACTGCAGGCGGCAAGGGAGTTCGGCGACGCCTGGCTGACCGAGTCGCGTACCGCGCTCCTGATCGTACCTTCCGTCGTCGTCCGTGCAGAGTTCAACGTGCTGGTCAATCCGGCACACCCCGACGCGACGCGGATTGCCGTGACCGAGCCGCAACCCGTGGTGTGGGACGAGCGCCTCTTTGTGATGCCACCGGTCGGACACTCCTAGATTATGGTGGTGGTCGGCTAGCCTCGCCTCGACGCTTTGCTCCTCGACGGAGATGACCAGGACGTGGCTTCTGGTTTCGTTCGCACTCGCCGCGCGCAATGGCCAGTGCAGCGCCGTCTTATATTCTCCTTGTCTGGTTGCCAAAGCCGACACGGCTGTCAGTTTTTTGTCATTCGCCCTGACCATTTAACATAATCTTATTTGTTTAATTATTCAATTTGTTATCGTAAATTATTGATTGAAAGACGTGGACTCCGGTGCAATTCGTGAGTGACTTCATCGTCTGATTGCTAGACGGCAGGGGAGGGCACTCTTGAGCGAACATCACGCCATTAGTGATGCGACAATGGTTCCCATCTGAAAGCACCCGAAGGAGCGCTGATGACCGATTGCACCTGTGACCGGTGCGGAGCGGTTACGCCACCGCACGATGTTGTCAGCGTCGCTTCGCCGGATGGCCCCTTCCGGTTGCTCTGTAGCCGCTGTTTCAACACCGGGATGGCGCATCTTGCGGAGATTCGCGCCTTCGAGCATCCGCAGTTCACGCCCATGCGTCTGGCAGATGCGGATGGCGTCGTACACGAGTTCCATTTTCGCAGCTTCCTGTTCGGCGACCAGCGTTCACTGGAGGCGTTCGAGCCCGGCATCCACGAGGAGGACGGTGCAGGTTTCCGTTTCCAGCTTCTCGGCGATCCGCAGTCGGATCCATTCGAGCTCCTGGGTGAGCTGGTACAGAAGATCAAGCGCTGTCTGGCCGTCAGGCACCTGGTCGAGCGCTCCGACCGCCTCGAGTTAGCCGGAACGACGGTCCGTGGACGAATTGAATGGGACGGGAACGACGACGGCCGCATGCCGTGTGTGGTCATTGACGGCAGGCGGGTCGACTGGACCGACTTTGGGAGGATGCTGATGGCGTTCGAAGGGTGGCAGTTCCGGATCGAGCTGGTTGATCCGGGTGATGAGGCATAAGGACTTTCGCCTCGCGTCCAGCACCGAACGGGCGAAGTGCCGGAGATTTTGCAGACAGTGTCTGCAGAATTCGGCCGCCTACGCGTCCATTGCCCGGTTCTCCCCGTGCCAGGCTCACGCTTTATCCCGGCAGAGCGGTTCGAACCTGACATTGCTGGACCAGCAAGTTCCCGTCCTTCAAGGCATCCGGAATCAACGCGAACTGCGCGCTACCGGCAGGCCGCGAGTCAACGACACCGCGCCCGAACTACCCGACAACCTTATCGCCGTCCATCACCCACTGTGCCTTCGATTGATAGCCCGGTCCCGCCACGCGGAGCGCAGTAACTGCTGGCGTCAAACGACCGGGCTCACGACGGTCGACGCGGTGCGCGCGGCGAGGATGTGGCGGATAGCCGCCAGGGATTGTTCCGCCACCGCACTCGGGTTCTGCCGCTGCGGCAAACGAAACTCGGGAGTCTTGACGCCCAGTTGTCGGCAGACCGCGGATAGGTACGGTTTGCCCGATCCCGTGCATCGTGCAACGGCGGCAGCAAGGGCTGCGTCGCTGACGTGCCGGCGCAGCCATTCGAGCGTTTGACGGTCCTTTTCGTGATGGACCCTGACCAGATGCTCCATTGTCGCCTCCCGAGAGGACTGTATAAAAACAAGGGCTATCCATCTAGCTCCACCTGAGCCATGATGGCGGAATGAGCGAAGCCCAGCGTACGCCCGTTGCCGGCCAGGACTATCCGCAAACGTGGAGCCAGTTCG
>NZ_CADIKL010000079.1 GCF_902859945.1 Paraburkholderia caffeinitolerans
CACCTGCCGAATACGTCCGTCAGCTGGGCCTGCAGGCCCAGCTGACGGACCAACAGAACGCCGAAGACTAACATTGCCTTTGGCACTGAAAGCCGGGGCCGCTCAAAAGGGGACTTTGCTAAAAGCCCGTTGGCCCTACTGGCGGGGGCAGGTCACCGCGTCACCCTTACATCGACCCGCTGCGCGTGCGCCGCAAAGTCCACGCATGGGTGTTGCGCGTCAATGGTCAGCATCGTGACTGCTGCGCATGTGGAAGTGCTAGCATAATGATCGCCAAGGGACAAATGCTGACCCATGGTTTGAACCAAACACCTGAAGACCAATTTTACTCGCTTGCCAAATAAGGGCGCCTAGTTAAAAGGGAGTGCCACTCCTCGCAACACCTTATTGCGACTAAACCTCAACTTTGCCTGGCTATCACCGACCTTAGCTCCGTGATCCGGTTATGAATTCTCGCGTTTTCCGTCTCCGGCAGAGCGTCTCCAACCCATCGCTGGTAATGCCTCAGTTCGCGAAGACGGACTTCGGCGGGGCTATCGGCACGATCGATAAACAGTGCGTCGTGAGGCGACATTGCCCGCACAACAAATGCAGGCTGATTACTGCGCATTGGCAGGAACGTCTCCGAATGAGTACCTTTCGTCAGACTTAAAGGATGAAACTCACCCAGCATCAATCCCGCCTCCATAAAGGCAGGCTTGGTCAACGAATGCGCTTCGTCGATGTATTGACCATATTGATAATCTTCGATCCCCTGCACAAATACGCACATCGAAAACAGCTTCGAATTTCCGTGCATGCGGTCAAGCAGCCTGAAATAGGATTCGGAAATTTTCTTTAGTACGCACAAGAAATCATTAAATCGCAGATTACTTGCATTCCACACACAGAAGACCAGGGAATCGTCGTTATGGACAGGCCTGGCGAACGGGCAGACAGCGCCACGGCGACCCAGTTCGGCATGAGGTTTCATGATAAAACCCTCCATCCATGCGAGACCCGATTGAAATAGCCTTCGGGTATTCTCGTCTGGCGTGGATTCGATCGCGGTCGACAAACATGCCGAACGCTCTATTTTTATGATTTCCCGATCGACTATCGAGCGGAGAGACTCGTACGCGTCATTAGTCACCATAATAATAATCCACCCGTCTGGAAACAGGGCCGCGCATCGTCCGGTGGTGCGTGTCAGGACGTGCGCCACCCGGTCGTACAGCGTTAGCCCGTCAGGTTGCGCCTCGGTACTGCCCGCCTGCGATGCGGAGGTTGAGCTTTGTCGTTGTTGGGCAGCTCTGCCGCAGACCGCGTTGAACCTAAGTCCGGCACAACGGGCGTGAGCCTAGATTTGCCGCGCCAGGGGCCTCAGCACGCGCGGCGCCAAGCGTCCTCCCGCGCAAATAATCTTCGAAAATAGCCATGACAGTTTCTCGCGCACTGCGCGAAAACAGCGAGTGATCCACCTTGTCGTGCACCTTGACATTGACGTTCGTCAATCTGTGAAGTGCACTCCCGTTGCGCCCAAAACGGCTCTCCAGTTCATCCAGTCCTACATCGATCGAACCGTAGACCAGCGACGTTTGCACGCCCTTGCGCTCGAGGTCCATCAGCAGCCTGCCAATGGCGTCTGTCGAGGGGTTGATGCCAGATATCCCGTCGATCGGGCTGCTGGCGAGCGAAGTCAGGCGCACGAACCAGCGGCGTGCCAACTCCAGCGCGATCGCGCTTCCATTTGACCGCCAGGTCAGCAACCTGAGCCACTTGCGGGGACTGCGCACCGAGCGCCAATACACGCGGCTGGATTCGATTCGCCGCGCATTCGGTTTCGTTTGCGGGCCGTTCCAGAAAAAGAACGGCAAGTTGATCGACATGCAGCCCACCACGCGAGAATGAGCCAATGCCGCGTGAATGCTAACGTAGCCGCCTGAACAGACGCCAAACGTCACGACGCCCTGATATCCGGCCGCCGTCAACCAGTCCACACCCACGAGCGCGTCCGAGACTGCATGACTGGCATAAATATCTTCAAGCGTCGTGGACGCCCCGTGTTGCCGACTATCTCCGAGCCCCCCGATATCCATGCGCAACGAGGCGATGCCCTGCGCCGCAAGCCTTCTTGCCATCAGCACGGCAAGCCTCGCGTCACCGACACGATGAACCCCGCCAGTATTGACGATCAGTACGGCGGGTGCATAACTTTTCGCGTGGCACGGTCTGCAGAAGATACCCGCATACTGCCCTTCCCCAAAAACCACAGGTTTCTCGTGGCCATGCGCAAAATCGATCCGTGTGTCGGCGACCGGCGGCAGCAATTTCGGCGCAAACCTTCGCTGCCCGCTGGACTGATAGCCCAGCCACTCGAGCACACTGTCGAAAGCCCGTCGAGGCGTCACGCTGGATCGCGGATCGGTCAGGAATTTGTCGAACTCGGGAAAGACCTGTACGTCCGCGCTCGCACCCCGCTCATGGTAGTGTTCCACCAGGTGGCGCGAAGCCGCACTGCTGCAAACATCCTGCACCAGTACACGCCGCGCAGGCACACGTGCACGCCGTGCAAGGTCGACGCCGGCTAGGTCGTCGAGTGTGTCGGCATGCAACTGGAATCCAAATGCGCCCACCGATTGCGCATCGGTATCTGCTTGTGCCGTGGTCTGGCCGTTGGGCGTCTTGAGCCAGCTCTCATGCTGCATGCGCAACTCCCGGATATAGCGCTTGCCCGCTATAACCGGCGCCATCAGCACCACGCTGTCCACATCCCCCAGTTCCTCGGCGGCCACGACCGCGAGAAGCGCGCCAAGCCGCAAGCCACAAAGAATCAGGCGTGTCGCACCGGTAGCCGTACGCAGATATCGCGCTGCGGCCTTGATGCTTTCTACCCATGCGCGGAGACGTTGCGCATCTTCCTCGTAGCCTTCCGAATCACCCGTTCCCGGATAGTCGAAGCGCAGAACGGACGTGCGGCCTTCTGCCGCCAGTCTTTCCGCAAGTTCGCGCCAGCCGCGATGCACGCAAAGCGCGTCGTAGCCGAAGGGACTGCACAACACGACAGCCGTCGTCGCCCTGCCGCCTGCCGGCAGGTGCAGCACCCCAAAACAGCCATCGAAGGTAACTGGCCTCATTGCTGACCTCATCGCTGCCCTCCCTGTTATTCCCGTCGTTGCATGGCCGCGAACGGTGCGCACTCCGTTCGTCTGTCCTGTTTCAGCGAAGCGAGCATGCGTGCAAGGGACTCGATGCTTTGAAACAGATCAAACGTGATCAGCTCGGCCGGTATCTCGATGCCCAGCGCCTCTTCAATCGCCAGCATTACGCGTATGGTGCCCAGCGAGGACAGGCCGACGGCGTAGAGGTCGTCGGTGTCGCTCAAGCTTGCGACCGGCACGTCAAGGCATGCAGTTTCCGAAATGATGCTGCGCAGATCGGCTTTCATTCATCCCCCTGTCACCCGTGTACATCTGGGTATTTCGTCCATCCTTCACGCATGGAGACGTTCTGCAATACGTCGCACAGACCGGTCCATGGTTTTGTCGGCAAGTGTGTCGCTGATGCACTGTTGTGCAAGCACCTTTCTGTCGATCTTCCCGTTCGCGTTGAGCGGTAACGAATCAACAACTACGACACGCTCTGGAACCGCATAGGATGGCAAGCGCTGCCGGCACGCCTGCAGAGCCCGATCCGGCTCGACCCTGACATTCGCCACGAAGGCAATCAGCCCGGCGGCACGTCCCGCCTCGTCAACCCGCCACGGGATCACCGCGCACTGCGTACCCTGACTACACGCTTGCACGACGTTCTCGACTTCTTCCAGCTCAACGCGGTTTCCGCGAATCTTGACCTGCCTGTCGAGACGACCATGAAACACGATTCCGTGGTCCGCAGTCGTGCTCGCAACGTCGCCTGTCCGATACCACCGGCGCGCGCGCCTGCCAGGATAGACCTTTTTGACAAATCGGCTACTGCCTGCATCGTCTGGTACGAGATAGCCGCCTGCAATCTGCGGACCCGCAACCAGCAACTCCCCCCGCTGACCGAAGGCGACACGTTCGAGCGCGGCATCGACAACCATCAATTCCACTCCTGGCAAAGCCCAGCCCAGCGGCATCACGGTGTTCTGTCCGTCTTCAAGAAATCCCCTCTGCACCTCGAAGCACGTACAGGCAATCGTTGCCTCGGTTGGCCCGTACATATGCAGGATTCGGCTGTTGGGCGCCGCGCGCATCCATGCAAGCGTCAGCGAGCGAGTCAATGGCTCGCCACCGAACATGGAAACCCGCAGGCTCGGAAAGGCCGCTGGCGCCAGCTTGCGCATCTGCTGCATAAGGCCGGCCACGGAAGGCACGCTATTCCAGTGGGTAATCTCGTGTCGCTTGATAAAATCCGCGTTGAATAGAGGGTCAACAGTGTCCGGTACGTACAGGCAACCTCCGTTCGCCCAGCAAACGAATATGTCATGCACGGAGGGATCGAATACCAGTTCGCATAACTGAATATAGCGAGCGTTACTGTACTTCTCCTGCAGCTGCAATTGGCCTTTTACGTAGGCGTCGGCGTTCGCATGCGTGATTGGCACCCCCTTCGGTGTGCCTGTCGATCCAGAGGTAAACAGCACGTAAGCAACATCGCTCATCGTGCCCCGGCGTAGCGTGTACGCTGCAACCGGCAGAGGCTGCAATCGGCTGGCACCGGAAAGCTGGTTGGGATTGATTCCCTCTTCGTCAAGCCGGAAAATCCGTGGAGGTTCCTCAAGAAGAGGCAGCACCTCATCAAGCATTGCAGCGCAATGACCATCGACCAGCATCACCGGCGCACCGGACTGCTCGATAATGGCCGCGATCCGCGCCGCCGGCATCTTCGGACTCAGCGGCACATAGGCCAACCCGGCGTCGAGAATGCCTAGCACGCCCCAATAGGCCGCGGCACTCCGATGCGCAAACAGCAGACAACGCTTCGCGTCGCCGGCCTGCTCGACCGATGCCAACCCGGACGATACACGTCGCACCTGAACCTCAATCTCCCCGTAGGTATAAGAATGCCCATCAACCCACAAAGCGGGACTGTGCGGTTGGTTCGCGGCCGAATCGAAGAAGAAGGCATGCAACATTGGACGCTCCGGTCGTTCTCGGAAAGATAGAACCCGCGGCAACCACAACACCGCTGGCGCCAACAACAGGCCAACCCTTTTCGTCGACTGACGTCACGAACAACTTCGCTGTCGACAACTGAACCGGCGCATTGCTCGCGACCAAGCATAGAGGACAGGAACCCTATGAGAAAAGCATATCCTTGTAACAGGATGTGATCTAATTATTTAGGATTACGATATTTATTTCGCGCGATTAAAAAGTGCCAGGTCTTTAATGTCGGACCTGCTACATGACACGCGCCAAATCCGAGTCATCTACGCCGGTGGAATATCTCACCTGCACATCGAGAATATCAACCTGGCCTGGATCCGCCCTGGAGGCCACGGGGATCCTCCTTTCAGGCAGGCGCAGCACCGCTGATCGACAAAAAGTCGTCGGCCTCACAGCATGCTCGATTCTTTGGCCTGACAAATATTCAGTGCTTTTTCGCCTTATGTCGATACATAGGTGCTGGGAGCGCGGTTCGCATGATTTATTTCTCAATTTCTTTTCGATTTTTGTCGCCTATCGTTAGCATCATTATGCGTGCGCTGCCTGCCCGTTCCTGCCGGGCAGGCGTCAACCGGGCATCGCAAAGTGGCGAGGCGTGCACGGCGTCTCACGCAGCGATGAGAACGCGGCTCTGATGTGACGGACCGCCCCCAAAGTCAAAAAAGACAGGAGCGCTAGTGTCTCCCCATTCCTGCAGCAAGGAACATCCGTCTGGGAGAATTTTTGTGCCTAACCAATCGGTACGCTGCAACTCAATGCTTTCCGAAACTGCTCGGCATCTGCTCTTCTCCTCTTCCCATCCACTACCCATACGAGGGCAATGTCAAGTTGGGCGCGCCGTAGAATGTGGCATGAAGAAGATCAAGTCGCCCTATCACGGCTTCCGTTTCCCGGCAGCGGTCATCAGTTGTGCGGTACGCTGGTATCACCGCTTCAACCTGAGCCTGCGCGATATCGAGGAACTGCTGCTCGAGCGTGGGGCAAGCGTCACCTGCGAGTCGGTGCGCAACTGGTGTGACCGGTTTGGTGCGCAGTTTGCGCGCCGTGCGAAAGCCGAACGCGGCGTGCCGGGCTCGACCTGGCACCTCGATGAGCTGATGCTGAAGCTGCGTGACGAACCGTACGTGCTTTGGCGTGCAGTCGATGCTCGGTACTGAACTGGATATCCTGTTGCAGAAGCGCCGCGACAAGGCTGCCGCCAAACGCTTCTTCATGAAGATACTGCGCTCGTACCCGGTGCCCCGAAAGATTGTCACCTATCAGCTACGCAGCTATCCGGCAGCCAAAGCGGAGGTGCCGGAGCTCACCGGCGTAAAGCATGTCTTTGTGAAGGCCTCGGCCCGGGTGAACAACCGCGCTGAGAATAGTCACCAGCCCACTCGCCGGCGTGAGCGCCAGATGCAGGGTTTCCGTGACCCGCGCCGCACGCAGGCATTTCTGTCGCGCTTCGGTCCGATCCGTCAGCACTTCGCGTTGCCCCGACACCGGATGAAAGCGACCAGACATCGGGAACAACTCAAGGCGAGATTGTCCGCTTGGTACGACTGGGCAGGCGCGCGATCCGCCTACGCACATCAATAAGGAATCCTACTCTCGGTGTACAGTTGGACCCGTCGACCCCAACTTGACAAGGCCCCTCGGCCGGATTATGCCTTCGTTCGGTCAGACAGATTTCAGCTCTTTCTGGATGTTTTCGCCACAAATGGCGTGGGTATGTGCTGGACCTTCTCGCTTCCGCACTTCGGACAAGGCGGATGAGCGGTTTCATGTTCAGCAAGATGCTCAGCATGTTCGAACATCTCACCACACTTCTCGCATTTGTACTGGTAAGTCGGCATGGCATTCCTCCAACGAGAATTCCGCACCTTGCGCTAGCCAGGTACTGTCTACGACAGCATAACTGATTCTAGTGCAGAAAAATGCAGGAAGCGCCCGCGTACGCATCTCGCGCCGCGCTCAGCGTATTCGGCGCAGGCAACCCCGGGTATCGCCGACCATGGTCAAGTGATTGCCCCTGCCGCCCCGCATCCGTTGGGGGCTGCTCGTCGTGGCGGGCCGCACCCGACCCACTCCGGTCAGGCAACGTTCTTCAAACCGGTCAGTCAGCCAAATCCAGATTTTGCAAACTGGAGTGCCACTAAGCGGCCGTTGGCGACCTCAACCAATCGACCATCAAGAGACAGCCACCATGCAGCTTCGAACGACCCAGGCGCCGCCGAGTACAGTCATTCGATGGAGATGCGCTACTGTGCTCCGGCCTCCTGCCCTGAGCTACTGCAAACATAACCGCGATACGCCGAAAGTTTAAAAGCTCGTCGTCCTATCAACTCTGCCAGCCCGAGGGCGACCATGCGAGGGGGGCGAATTGAGACGTTGCTAGCTCTGGCGCATGCAAAGCTGCTCTGCGAGCACGGAGCCGACACAGGGAGGGGTGCCGGGCGGTAACGGTTTCGTTGCCACCGACACTTGAGCAGGCGCGGACCTCAAGAAGGTCCCGTACTTCGCTTACAGGCTCGCGTTGCCGTCGGCGCCGGCCGTAGAGCACATTAAATGTGTCTATACGCACGGCTCCGATCGCAACCCCACAAGGCCGCGCTGGTGACAAAATCATTCAGTTCTACGGGTCGAAACGATGGTGAACGGAGTCTCTCGCTCACGCACACGAAGATCCTGCATGGTGCGGCGCTTTGCGCCGGAGTTTGTCAAACGGTGGAATCGCTTTCGGGCGGTGGTTCGGGCGAGCCGCCAGACAATAAACTTCATGCTCAGCGCCAGGTGCGACGTAACGGCGCCGCAAGGACATGATCGAACTGTGGGAAGGCCAGTGCGCAGTGACCGGCGCTTACACCTTGAGAGCGCTGGTCGCGAGTCATGCCAAGCCATGGACGGACAGCACCGATGTAGAGAATCTGGACACGAGCAATGGCTTGCTGCTCGCGGGCACTTTGGACAAGGTCTACGACGGCTACCTTATGTCTGTCCATCCCGAGACTGGCGAGCTGCTCTTCTCCGATGCGATCGACGAGGCAGAACGTGCCCGTCTGGCGGGGGACCATACGCGCCTGCGCAAGACACCCACGGCAGAACAGGCTGTCTACCTGGGGGCGCACTACCAGCGCTTCCTTGCGAAGAAGGCGGAACGCTCCTCCAAGCTGCGCAATTAGCCTGGAGGTCTTGCGGGTTCCCGCCGGGAGCCTTACGTGGCGGGCTGGTGGTCGTCCGATTTCCCGTGCCGCCTGAACCAGCGGCAAAGTCTCACCACTGGCCTTCAATGGCGTTTGTGCGTGCCCGTATAAAGCACGGACGCAAACGCGATCGAAGCGACTAGCAGAATCACCGCTAGCACAATGTAATGGTCCATGGAATCTCCTACGCGCCATTGGTGGCGTGCGTATCCCATGTTAAGCCTATTTTTAACACATTGCCGATGGTGGTCTAAAGCACAGTGCCGCACTGCTCGTTACAGCCTACATAGACCTTTCAATTACGAAACGCTGCTCAAGAACTAAGCACCCACTGGCGACCTGGTGTCGCACTGCACACACGGGTAAAACCTTTATAGTGGCTGGGTTTGGGTCGCCCCTCTTTTTGCAGTGCGGTCCAGATCGCCAGGCGCGATCGGACCCCGTGTGCGTCCTTGCCAGTTGTCGACAGTCATGGCGCCGAAGTGATTCGGCCCCCTGTCAGCTTCGCCAGTTTCTGCCTACACCTCGAAAGGAAGTCCCTGTGAAATACATTCCCCGCATCGCCGCATCTGCTGCCCTCGTCGTCGTCGCTTTCGCTGCTGTCACGTTCGCTCAGATCAAATTCGCTCCAGATTCCGCCGACAACAACCCGGTCGCGCGGATCGTCCTCAATGTCGAGTCGCAACTGAACGGCTGATCCCCGCCGTCAAAGACAGGCGTCGTCGTCCTCGGCGCTCTCGCGCCAGTCGCCACCCACACCGCGGCACCACGAGCACTGCTGGCAGGCAGTGCCAAACTTATGTTTGAGCGTTTCCAATCCCTCGTCGCACGCCGGATTGCTGCACGAAAGAACGTCTGCATATCTCCCCCCTGAGCGTGCACCAAAGCGCCAGCGCACACGATTGAAAAGCCCGTCGCTATCCACATAGGATGTGCAGCGGGCTGCACAGATCGTCCTGAACGTCGAGTCGTGGAACGGCTAACACGCCAATCGAAGGCGCCGCGCGCATGGCGCAAATCGGATCCTCTGCGTCATAGATCTGCAACGCCTGGAGCACGATCCAGCGACGTCCCTCGCTGCGCTTGCGCGCGCGGAGCACCGTTACGAGCGGTCGCGGTTGGAGTGGCTGCGCCGTCAGTGGCAGTTGCGCTTGGCAGGTCCCCATGCGATACCGAAGCCGCCACCCATAGTCGGGCCCATTGTGATCATTGGCCGCGACAAAGTGATCCGGGAATCTCTAGCCGTTCTGCTTAACGTGAAGGGTTATGGGAGGTCGAAGACATGTGGCTTCGACGGTTGGCATACATTCTGTCTTGAACCGTTGCAGCAATTGATCGTACTCGATGTTTCGGAGTTTTCTCGGGGCGCCTCCTCGTGGTTCGTGGAGAGTTTTGATACGACCATCGGAAGGGGACCTATCCGGCATTTTGTGGGCGAGGCATATCATGAGAGGTAAAAATCATGGATATGCCGATGAAGAAGAAACGTACGGTGGCGTCTCAGGCAGCGGCCCGAGGGC
>NZ_CADIKL010000080.1 GCF_902859945.1 Paraburkholderia caffeinitolerans
GCAGGATTTGAACGCGAGCACAGCGGGTGCGCTCACGAATAACGGCACGCTGGCCGCGCAGCGGAACGTTTTCGTCAATGCGGGCAATGTTGTGTCGAGCGGGACGATTGGTGCGGGGGTGAATGGCGATGGCGCTGTGACGCAGGCGGCAAACCTGAGCGTCGCGTCATCGGGCGCGCTCACGGCGACCGGCCACAACGTTGCAGGCGGCGACGCGACGCTCTCCGGCGCATCGATATACCTCGCGGGCAGCGAGACGGCGACCAATGGCAACCTGTCTCTCACAGCGAACGCAGGTGACCTGAATCTCTCGGGCGCCACCACGAGCGCCCATGGCTCGATCAACGCCCACGCTGCGGGCGCGCTGGTCAACGACCACGGTACGGTCACCGGCGGAACGGTGACGCTCGACGCGGGAGGGCTCTCGAACCAGGGCGGCAAGATTTCGGCTCAGGGGCCGCTCAATGCAACGGCAGCGGGTGATCTGTCGAACCAGGGCGGCCAGTTCGTCTCGCAGGGCGCGATGCAGGTACGCGGCGGCGCGGTCACCAACAACCAGGGGACGATGCAGAGCGCGGCGGGTTTCTCCTTGTTCGGCACGTCGCTCGACAATACGGCGGGCCGCATCACGTCGCTCAACGGTGACGGCCTGAATCTCGGCGTGAGCGGCGCGCTCCTGAACGGCACGAATGGCGTGATCGGCAGCAACGGCAACGTGCATGCCAGCGCCTACACCTTCTCGAACGCAGGCCAGTTCACGGCGCAGGCGGATCTTTCTGTGAGCGCGCAGTCGCTCGACAACGGGGGCGGCTCGCTCGCGGCATCGGGCAATGCAACAGTCGACGCGGGTTCGCAACTGACCAACAGTGGCGGGGTCATCGAGGCGGGCCAGGCCGCGACGGTTCGCGCGACAGCGCTCGACAACAGTTCGGGAACCATCCAGGCCGCCCAGCTCTCGCTGAACGCGACGAACCTCGTCAATCACGCGGGCACGATCACGCAGACCGGCAACGGAGCGATGAACGTGGCGGTATCTGGCACGCTCGACAATTCATCGGGCGGCACGCTTCAGACCAACAGCACCGATCTGATGCTCTCGCCGGCCACGCTAAACAATGACGGCGGGACGATCACGCACGCTGGCGCCGGCTCGCTGACCATTAACGCGGGCGGCGGCGCAGGATCGATTTCGAATGCGCGCGGCACGATCACCGGCAACGGGAAGGTCGTGGCGCGGGCGGGTTCGCTCAACAACGCGTCGGGGGCGGTCGTCGCTCAGTCGGGCATCGCGGCTACGGTCGGCGGCGCGCTGAACAACACGAACGGCAAACTGCTTTCGAACACGGACCTGAGCGTTGCGAGCGGCTCGCTTGTGAACGATGGCGGTCAGCTTGGCGCGGGCTCGAATGCAACGATCCGCAGCGGATCGATGACGAACAACGGCGGTTCGATTGTCGCACCGAATCTCGCGATCGCAACCGATGCCACGCTCGACAACAGCGGCGGTGAAATCGAAGCGAACCAGCTCGCGCTGAACGCAGCCAACCTCGTGAACCACGGTGGCGCGATCACGCAATATGGCGCGGCGCTGATGGGCATTGACGTCACCGGCACGTTCGACAACTCCGCGGGCGGCACGCTTCAAACCAACAGCACGGACCTGACGCTGGCGCCGACCACTTTCGTCAACGACCACGGGACGATCACCCACGCGGGCAATGGCACGCTGACGATCAACGCGCGTAGCGGCGCGGGATCGATCTCGAATGCTGGCGGCACGATTGCCAGCAACGGCAGGGTCGTGGCACGGGGCGGCGCGTTCAACAATGCGTCGGGTTCGGTCATCGGCCAGAACGGCCTGGCGGCTACGGTCGGCGGCGCGCTGAACAATACGAACGGCAAACTGCTTTCGAACACGGACCTGAGCGTTGCGAGCGGCACGCTTGTGAACGATGGCGGTCAGCTTGGCGCAGGCTCGAATGCAACGATCCACACCGGATCGATGACGAACCGCGGCGGCGCTATCGTTGCGCCGAATCTCGCGATCGCAACCGATGCCACGCTCGACAACAGCGGCGGTGAAATCGAAGCGAACCAGCTCGCGCTGAACGCGGCCAACCTCGTGAACCACGGCGGCGCGATCACGCAGTACGGCGCGGCGGTGATGGGCATTGACGTCAGCGGCACGTTCGACAACTCAGCGGGCGGCACGCTGCAAACCAACAGCATGGACTTGACGCTGGCGCCGACCACTTTCGTCAACGACCATGGAACGATCACGCATGCGGGAACCGGCACCCTGACGATCAATGCGGGTAGCGGCGCGGGATCGATCTCGAATGCGGGCGGCACAATTGCCAGCAATGGCAGGGTCGTGGCGCAGAGCGGCGTGTTCGACAATGCAGCAGGTTCGGTCATCGGCCAGAACGGCCTGGCGGCAACGGTTGGCGGCGCGCTGAACAACACGAACGGCAAGCTGCTCTCGAACACGGACCTCAGCGTTGCGAGCGGCACGCTTGTGAACGATGGCGGTCAGCTTGGCGCAGGCTCGAATGCAACGATCCGCAGCGGATCGATGGCGAACAACGGCGGTTCGATTGTCGCGCCGAATCTCACGATCGCAACCGATGCCACGCTCGACAACAGCGGCGGCGATATCGAAGCGAACCAGCTCGCGCTGAACGCGGCCAACCTCGTGAATCACGGCGGCACGATCACGCAGTATGGCGCGGCGTTGATGGGCATTAACGTCAGCAACACGTTCGACAACTCCGCGGGCGGCACGCTGCAAACCAACGGCACTGATTTCACGCTCGCGGCCGGCGCGCTGAACAACAACGGCGGGACGATACTCGGCGCAGGCACGGGCACGTTCACGCTGGTAGCCGGCAATGGTAACGGCGCCTTATCGAACGTGGGCGGAAGAGTCATCACGGCGGGCCAACTCGTGACGCAGGCCGGCAACCTCGACAACACATCCGGCGTACTGGCCGCACAGGGGAGCATCGCCGCCACTATTGCCGGCGACGTGAACAACACGCAGGGCGTGGTGCGCTCGCTTTCTTCCGCTTCGCTCGCGAGCGGCGGCGCGCTGATGAACACGCACGGGCAGATCCAGTCCGGCACGGGGGAAGCCGGCGACGCCAGCACGCTCGCCGTGCAGGCCACGCGCATCGACAATGCGGGCGGCCTGATCGGCAACCTCGGCACGGGCGACACCACCGTGCAGGGCGGCAGCCAGATCGTCAACAGCGGCGGCCAGATCACAGGTAACGGAAATGTCGGCGTGAATGCGTCGTCGATCTCGAACACCGACGGCGGGCAGATCAGCGGCGCGAACGTCGAGGCTCGAAGCGATACGCTCGATAACACGAACGGCGCGATCGGCAACGTCGCGGGTTTGAATGGCGACGTGATGGTCACGAACACGGGTGCGATCGACAACACCAACGGCCAGATAGGCGCGACACACGACCTCGCCGTGAGCGCGTCAACGCTCACGGGCGGCGGCGCATACAGCGCTGCGAACGACGTGGAGATCAACCTGCAGGGCGACTTCGCGCCCACGCCCGAGGTGCAGTTCAACGCCGGTCACGACCTCACGTTCGCGCTGCCGGGAACGTTCACCAACGCGGCGTTGCTGGAAGCGGCGAACAACCTGGGCATCAATGCGGGCGATATCGTCAACAGCGGCACGATGATGGCGGGCGGCACGCTCGGCACGCACTCGCACACACTGGAAAACAAGGGCGTCATCGTCGGCGGCAGCGTTTCGCTTAATGCCACGCAAACCCTGTCCAACCTCGGGCCGACCGCGCTCATCGGCGCGACGGACAGCGAGGGCACGCTCGAACTGCTGGCGACTGATATCGAGAACCGCGACGACACCACGGCAACCGACACGCAGGCAAGCACCGCGATCTACGGCTTGGGCAAGGTCGTGCTGGCGGGCGGCAAGGATGCCAGCGGCAACTACACGCGCGCGAGCCTGATCCGCAACCAGTCGGGGCTGATCGAAGCGGCGGGCGATATGGAACTGCACGCCGACGAGGTCACGAACACCCGGCGCGTGATGAGTACGACCGGCTTCAACCAGGCGGTCGATCCCGCGCTGCTTGAGCAGCTCGGGATCAGTCTTTCCGGCTGCACGGCGGTCTATATGGAGGCTTGCGCGGGGCAGAACGTGGGTTGGACCAGGCAAGGCGACCCGAACCTCATTGGCGGTGTGTACATCGAGCCGCCGCACGGCGGGCAGTGGAACAGCGGCTACCAGTACACGACCTATACGGGCGTGGCGGTCGCGAACCTGATAGCGGGCATCAGTCCGCAGGCGCAGATCGTGGCCGGCGGCAACCTCGATACCACGAACGTGGGGCTGCTCCAGAACTACTGGAGCGCGGTGGCATCGGCGGGCGACATCGCCGCGCCCGTGATGCTCGACCAGAACAGCTGGCGGGGCCAGGTAGCGCCCGGCGTCCAGGTCACGTACTCGGGCTACTACCACTACAACAACTACGACAACACCGAACACGACTGGACGCTGCCGTTCGGCGATGCGCCGTTTGTCGGCAAGCGTCCCGGCGGCTACACGCAGGCAGCGCCGGCCGATATCCGCGAATACGCGCTGGCGTCTTACGAATCGAGCTTCGTTGCGGGAGGCACGCTCTCCGGCACGGGCATCAGCATCGACAACACCGCGGGCAACGCCGGCATTCCGTCGCTCGGGCTGGCTGCGGGCCAGGCGCTTTCCGGCGTGGAGATCGGCGCGCTCGGCGGCAGCGCGAGCGGCACGCATGCCGGTGGCGCGTCATCAGTCAGCGGCGGCGCGAGCGGCGCGAATACGGGCGCTGCATCATCGGTGAGCGGCAACGCCGGTGGCACGAAGAGCGGCGCGACCCAGGTCGAGGGCGGCGCGGCGATGGTCAACCCGGTCATCGCCAGCGCGACGGCGGTGAACGTCCTCAGCAATCTGACGATCCCGCAGGGCGGTCTGTTCAGTCCGGCGACCACGCCGGGCGCGGGCTACCTGATCGAAACGAATCCGGCCTTTACGAACCAGAAGTCGTTTATCTCGAGCGACTACTACCTCCAGCAGATCGGCCTGAATCCACAGACGACGCAAAAGCGCCTGGGAGATGGCTTCTACGAGCAGCAGCTCGTGCGCAACCAGATCACGTCGCTGACGGGCAAGGCGGTGCTCGGCCCGTACACGGATCTCCAGTCGATGTACGAGTCGCTGCTTGCGGCGGGCGCATCGCTCTCGAAGTCGCTCGATCTGCCGCTTGGCATCAGTCTGTCGCCGGAGCAGGTGGCGGCGCTCACCAGCAACGTCATCATCATGCAGACGCAGATCGTCGACGGGCAGCCCGTGCTGGTGCCGGTGGTCTATCTGGCGAAGGCGAGCCAGCAGAACATGAACGGGCCGCTCATCGCGGCGACGGACATCGACCTGCGCAATGCGCAAACCTTCACGAACAGCGGCACGGTGCAGGCCGGCAACGCGATGAGGATCGATGGCCAGTCCATCGACAACGCGTTCGGCGCGCTGCAAAGCGGCGGGCTGATGTCGCTGACGACGACGGGCAACGTCGACCTGACCTCGGCGCGGGTGAACGCAGGAAGTCTCGTGCTAAACGCGGGCGGCAACGTGATGCTCGATACGGCGACGAAAACGCTCAGCCAGATCAGCCCCACGGGCGCCACGCGCGTGACGACGACGCTCGGGCCGCTGGCGAGCCTGAACGTGGCGGGCGACGCGGCGATCGTGACGGGCGGCGACTTCGGGCAGCACGGTGCCGCGCTGAACGTGGGTGGAAACCTGGGCATGTCGGTGGGCGGCAACTACGACCTTGGCACGGTGCAGACCGGCGAGCACAAGGTGGTCGAGCGCGCGAACGGCGTGTCGAACACGGACATCAATCAGGCGACCGGCAGCACGGTGAACGTGGGCGGCGTGTCGATGATCGGCGTGGGCGGGGACCTGACGGCGCGCGGCGCGGATATCCACCTCGGCGGCGGCGGTGCGATTGCGGCGAAGGGCGATGTGACGCTCGAGGCGGCGAAGGCTACTTCGACTGTCAACAGCAACAGTTCGGGCAGCGACAGTCACGGCAGCTACTCGGAGTCGATGCATCGGTCCAGCGATGCGCTGACTGGAACCGCGCTCAATGCAGGCGATTCGCTTGCGGTGGTGTCGGGCAGGGACATCAATCTGACGGGCAGCACGATCGGTCTCGAGAAGGGGACGGCGACGCTTGCGGCTACGGGCAACGTGAATATCGGCGCGGCGACGGAAACGCACGTCGACAACATGCAGGAGCAGCACAGCCATAGCAACGTGGTGAGCGGAAAGAAGGTGGCCAGTTCGAACGACTCGACGGCCACACTGTCACAAGGCAGCCTCATTTCGGCGGACAGCGTGTCGATTGCGAGCGGCAACGATATCAACGTGAAGGGCAGCGCGATTGTCGGTACGAACGACGTGTCGCTCAGCGCCGCGCACGATGTGAATATCACGACGACACAGGACACGGTCAGTTCGCAGAGCAGCGTCATGCAGCGCGAGTCTGGCTTCCTGTCCGGCCTGACCGTGGTGAACCAGCTTGACGGCGGGCTTCAGGGGTACAGCTTCGGAGTCCGCAAGACTACCGACGCGCAGCAGGAAACGCAGGTCACGAACAACGCCAGCACGATTGGCGCGGTCAACGGCAACCTGAGCATTTCGGCGGGCAACGACGCACATGTAACGGGCAGCGCGCTGTACGCCGGCCACGATCTCGGCCTGGCCGGCAGGACGGTGACGGTCGACGCCGCGAACAACACGGCAAGCCAGAACCAGCAGCAGTCGTTTAGCCAGACGGCGATCACGGCGGGGATCAGCAGTCCGGTGCTTGCCGCCGCGCAGACCGCGAACCAGATGCGCAAGGACGTGAAGCAGACGAAGGGCGACCCGCGGCTGGACGCGCTGGCCGCAGCGACAACGGGCCTGGCGGGCAAGAACGCCTGGGACGCGGTGGCGAGCGACCCGACGCACGCGGGTGGCATCGGCGTGAACGTCTCGTTGGGCACGAGCCACAGCAACAGCCATTCGTCCGCGAATTCGAGCACGGCGGCAGGCAGTACCCTGGCGGCGGGAAACAACGTGGTCATTGCAGCCTCGGGTGCGGGCGCGAACAGCAACATCAACGTTGTGGGCAGCGATATCAAGGCAGGCAACAGTGCGACGCTGCTTGCCGATGGCAGCGTGAACCTGGAGGCCGCGCGAAACACGGCCAGCCAGTCCGGCACGAACAGCGGATCGAGCGGCAGCATCGGGGTGACCATCGGGTTCGGCCAGAGCAATGGCATCTCGTTCCAGGCGGGCGTATCGGGCACGAAGGGTCACGGCAACGGCGACGATGTGACGTACACGAATACGCATGTCAGCGCGGGCAACACGCTCACGGTGCAATCGGGCGGCGACACGAACATCAAGGGCGCGGTGGTTGATGGCCGGCAGGTGATCGCGACCGTTGGCGGCAACCTGAATATCGAAAGCCTGCAGGACACGAGCCACTACGATTCGAAGCAGACGGGCGGCGGCGTGTCGGTGAGCGTGTGCGTGCCGCCGATCTGTTACGGCACGTCCAGCGCATCGGCGAACATCAGCCAGGAGAAGCTGAACAGCAACTACGCGAGCGTGACGGAGCAGTCGGGCATCAAGGCGGGCGACGGTGGGTTCCAGATCGATGTGAAGGGGAACACGGACCTGAAGGGCGGCGTGATCACGGGCAGCGATGCGGCGATTGCGAACGGTCTGAACAGTCTCACCACGGGGACGCTCACGTACAGCGATGTGGAAAACCGGGCGTCGTACAGTGGGTCGTCGCTGGGCATCAGCGGCGGCTACGGCGGCGAAATCGGCAAGACGCAGGGCGGCACGGCAACCAGTGTGAATCCGGTGCCCGGAACGACGCTGCCTTCGGCGGGAGGCGTGACGATGGCTCCGCCGGTGGCGCTGGGCGCGTCGGGCGATGCGGCGTCGACGACGAAGAGCGCGATTAGCGGAGGCGCGATCCGCATCACAGACGAGGCGAAGCAGCAGCAACTGACGGGCCAGAGCGTGGAAGAAGCGGTGGCTGGGATCAGCCGCGACACGGCTGGCGCGCAGGTGGCGATTGCACCGATCTTCGACAGGGAGAAGATCGAGGCGGGGTTCGACATTGCAAGCCAGTTCGTGAACCAGGCCGGTACGTTCGTGAACAACCGCGCGAAGGAAGCGGACGTGGCCACGCAGGCGGCGAAGACTCCGGACCTGAGCCCGGAGCAGCGGGCGGCGGCGCAGCAGCAGGCCGACCAGCTGAATGCGCAGTGGGGGCCGGGCGGTTCATACCGTCAGGTGCTGACCGCGCTGACGGTTGCGGCGGGCGGGAACGTGACGGGCGGGATGGGGCAGTTTGCGCAGGGTGC
>NZ_CADIKL010000081.1 GCF_902859945.1 Paraburkholderia caffeinitolerans
CTGGAAGTCGGCGATGAACCAGTTTGCTATCCTGTTTGGCGACCGATTCACGCAGGCGCGCGGGTAACGATTCCTTTAACCGCCTCGCCCACAAAAATGCGGACAGGTTCGCCTACTCAGTTTGCACCACAACCCCGTTGGCCCCGAGCGGTGTTGCAAGAGCGCGGCTCCTCGCAGCGCCATGCATGGGGATTTCGGCGTCGCTGGCCTCACTGGTAATCCAGAAAACCGCGCCATCAGTCATCAGAGAAGAGCGGTCACTGCCCCCGACGCCTGTGAACTGCACCCCAAAAGTTGGAGACCAGTCAATCCTTTGGGGTGTTTTTCATGGCGAAGTACAACGAGCAGTTCAAGCGGCAAGTTGTGGATGAATATCTTGCCGGAGGAATCGGTACGAGGGCACGTGCTTCACCGCGCAGTTTCGCGAACAGTTCATCGAGGTGCCAGGTGGAGCGCGCCTTGTCACTCTATCCGGCATCGCCCTCGATTTGACTATGCCAGCGAATCGCCGCCTGTATAGAACTGCCGAACACTCTCGCCGCCGGACGACGCGAGCAGCATCGGGGAAGCCCGGCCTTTCTGCAGCAACTTCATCAAGCATGTGGCGCGGACAAACGACGTGACGTTGCCGTTAGCGTTGATATTGGCGTTGGCGACATACGAACCGTGATCGAAAGCACGCCAGCCCCTCAACCGCTTGCTGCCTGACTATGACGACCGACCCTCATACACCACGCTTGACGATTGCTCCGCCGAGCGTCGACGGTCGATTAAGCCGACTGCGAATGCAGCCACAAGCGCTGGCAGACCAATGGCCATGAAGTTCTGCTCAAGCGGCAGTCCAATTTCCACAAGGATACCGATCACGATCGGCGCAAGGATGGCCCCGCTGCGCCCGACGCCCAACGTCCATCCGACGCCGGTCGAACGGATCGCCATCGGGTAAAACTGGCTTGCATACGCGCAGTTGACGATCTGGGTCCCGATGGTTGTCGCGCCTGCAAGCCCAACCAGCACAAGCGACCAGGCGATCGGCATGGCGTGCCCGAGCACCGTGATCGACACCGCGGCCAGCAAGTACATCAGGATTAGCACCCGCTTGGTCTGGAACGTGTCTGCAAGCCAGCCGCCGCCGATCGCCCCAATCACGGCCCCGAAATTCAGAACCAGCACGAAGGTCAGTGCGGAGCCGAGGCTGTGCCCCGCATTCGCCATCAATTTGGTTAGCCACGAGCTCAGCGCATAAACCATGAACAGGCACATAAAGAAGGTGATCCAGAACATGATCGTGCTGAATCCTCGCCCGTCGGAAAACAGTTGCCGAACCGGCGCATTGTCGACCTTGTCTTCGTTCGGCACGCAATATTCGTCACCTGGCTCCGGGCGGTATGTCGGATCGAATTGCTGGGCGATGTGTGCCAATTCTGCTTTCCGGTCGTGCTTGATCAGAAACGGCATCGACTCAGGCATCCATTTCAGAAGCAACGGAACCAGAATCACCGGCGCGCCTGCTGCAACGAAAACCGATTGCCACCCGTAATGCTCGATCATTCCCTTGCCCATCAACGCAGCCAACATGCCGCCGATCGAATAGCCGCTGAACATCACCGCGACCATCGTGTTGCGAATCCGCCGCGGTGCATACTCCGTCATCTGCGCAATGACATTCGGCATCACGCCGCCAATACCGACACCCGCCATGAAGCGAGCGGCGGCAAAAGCAAAAGGCGATGCAACCAATCCGGTTGCTGCAGTAAACACGCTGAACAGCGTCAAGCAGATGGCGATGGCCCGACGGCGTCCGATCCGATCCGCGATCGTGCCGAACATGATGTTCCCAAACATCATCCCGAATAGGGCAGAACTCACCATGAAACCGGCCTTCGCCGGATTTACACCCATCTCCTTCATGATCGAAGGCAGTGCGATACCTGCAACGGCCAGATCGTACCCGTCGCACACGATGATCAATGCGCACCAGAAAAGAACCACGTAGTGCAGCGCACCGAGCCTGGCATCGTCGGCCAGCGAATGCAGATTTATTTGACGCATGAACCCCATCTCCTCGTTTGTCTCTTCCTTGTTTCACAGCCAAACAGCAATTGCGACACGCCTCACGCCAGTCCCGCCTCGCCCCGCAAGCGGACCGCCGAGCGTGTTGCGTCCTGAATCACCGCATTGACGTCAAGCGCAGCAAACTTCCCGCCTCGCCGCAGGATGCGGCCGTCAACGACGACCGTGTCGACATTGTCGGGCTGTGCCGAGTACACCAGTGAGTTGAATGGGTCGAATACGGGAGCGATGTCGAGATCGTTCGTACGGACGAGAATGACGTCTGCCCGTTTGCCCGGTGTAAGCGATCCAATCCGATCGGCCATATTGAGTGTTTTCGCGCCGTCGATGGTTGCAAGCTCAACTAGGCGGCGAGGCGTCACCTTCAGTTTGGTATCGGCGCGCGATTTGTGTGCCCACAGCAGCGCGCGCATTTCGTTGAAAAAATTGGCGCTGGCCGACGCTGCGGAAGAGTCGATGGAAATACCCATTTGCGCGTGGAGTGCCTCCAATTCGGCAAATTGGGTATAGCCGCTGCGCACGGTAGAGTATTGAAGTTCGATGACCGGCGCAATGCTGATCGTGACGTCCGATTGCACCAGAGTCGAGCGCTCTTCCGCTGTGAACCCTTGCGGATGGACGAGCAGGAGATCCCGGCCCAGCCATTGATGTTTGGCCATCACGTCAACGATCCCGTGCGTCAGGTTCCCGTAGTGAAGCGTGTAGGGAAGGCCCAAGGAGCGCGCGCGCGTCACGGAATCACGGAGATCTTCAAACACCTCCGGACGCATCGTGCCATCCTTGTCGGTCACCGGCGCCACGACGACGCCAAGCGTAAGCAGCGGGCGTTTTGGCAGCAGGGTCTGCTGGACTCTCTCGACATCTTGCCAGTCCATGGGCCGCGAGGACGGCTCGCCATAGCGGCCGTACGAGAATCGCGAGCGCACGCCAAGGTCTTCCAGTGCCTGCAAATTCGCATTCGCGTGTGCGGGGGACGGCACGTTATGGCAGAAATCGTGAATGGTCGTGATGCCGGACGTAAGGCTTTGCGCGACACCGAGCCGCACGGAATTGTAGATATCCGCTGGCGTCATCACGCCACCCGCCCGCGCCTTGCTCGGAAAGTAGCCGAACTTCGGGTCGTCGCCTCGCAAGGAGCCGCGCAACAGGCTCGTCCACAGGTGCTGGTGGGTATCGACGAACCCCGGCATGACAATCATCTTGCTCGCATCGATGCTGCGAACATTGGGGGCTTCGATCCTGGCGCCGACGGCAACGATTTCACCGTGCTTGATGTGCACGTCGCCCCCGGGAAACTCGCCGAGGGCGGGATCCATGGTGAGGACGTAGCCGCCGCGCAGTATGAACTCTCCACGTTCCGGAAGGCTATGCGGCTCCGCTGCGAACGACGGATTTGCGCCGGCCGTAAAGATCGCGGGCATCGCAATGCCGCCCGCCAGCGCCCCGCAGGTCTTGAGGAAGCTGCGCCGTCTTTGTTGAATGTCATTACCCATGTGATGCCTCTTATGAACACGATGCAATATCAAAACGTGTGCTGAATGCTGAAGGTGCTAACGAACTGGCGGTTATTGCTGGATGGACCTGCCGACGCATTGATCTGCGCCAGCGCTCCATTTTTCGAGGTGATCTGATACGCCGCGTCGACGTAGACAGTCGTGCGCTTAGAAAAGCGATACCCGACAATGGACGTGAACTGGTTGGCGTGGTTGTTGTTCAGCGGGGCGTTTCCGCACATGTAGGCGTAGGTCGCGGAGGCAAACCAGAAGGCGCTGAATTCATACCCCGCACTGAGGTCAAACGCGTCGATCTGTGCGCCGGTGCCCGTGTTCCGCGAAAAGGTGGCGAGTCCCGATATCAACCACTTCTCGAATCCATATCGAGCGCCCAGGCCAATATTGCGAATGCCATCATTGCCGTTGTTGTTCTGCGGTGACTTGACCATCGTGTATGCGGCGCCGACGCCTGCATTCGCGTAGTCGTAGTTGATGCCAAAACTGGTCGAAGACGATTTGCCGATGCTGCCCGGTACGCCGCCGAAACCGTACATGGCTCCAAACGTCAACCCCGAAAAATTGGCGCTCTTGAACTTGACGGTGTTGGCAATCGCTTCGCCGTTCACACGGTCGAAGTCGAACGATTTCTGCGCCGAATACGACACACCGAACGTCGGGAACGGTCCTTGGTGAGCCGCGTAGGCCCCTTCGAAAAAGCTCCCGGGATAGCGATTCAACGTGAGGCTGTCGAACATGAAATCGCGCTGGTTCCCCAAGGTGAGGGTCCCATAGCGATTGGCGAGACCGACGTAGGATTCACGGGAGAACAGGCTGCCTGCGCCACCGAAAACGTTTCCATTTGGAATGCCAAATAATGAGCCGAGATAAAATATGGCACGGTTCCCATCACCAAGATCTTCGCTACCACGGAAAAGCAGCACGCTGGGCCGCAGCACGCCGGGGGTTGCCATTACGACGGAACCTCCGCCGACGTTGCTCGAATACCCGACGCCCGCCCCGAGCAATCCGCTAATCTCGACGTTATCGGTCGCGTGCGCGGCGCTCGCGAATGCACTGCAAAGCAGGCTTGCCAAAAGAGCTGAATGTACGGAAATGCCACGATGACTCACGTTGTCCCCTTCGCGAACATGATGTTGTATGGAGCCGGGTCCACGAGGCGCTTCCGGGTCGAGCGCGCCTTCGCTTCGCATCCGTCTCTCCAAATCGTGTCAGGAGGCGTCAATGCGGCATACAAACGCTTATAGATATATAAAATCCGGTTATGGGCTGACTGTTTGTCTTGGGGCGATCGAATTGCAGTGACGCATAAGACTTCATGCCCGCCTCAAACCAGAAAGTCGAGTGTAAATTAGGCCCATTTTTGACGCGGTGACTTTTAGGAATCAGCCGTCAACCTTTGGTTGACGCATGATTTGCGAATTCGAAGGAGGATACGATGCATGTCAACACCGGCAAGGCGCCGCCGTCCCGGCTCAAACTCCAGTATCTCCGGGCGGTGATGGTGCTTGATGAGACGCACAGTCTTGCCAAAGCTGCCGATCAGCTTCATGTAACTCGTGCGGCGCTATCCAAGATGCTAGCCACACTCGAAGACTTGCTGGGCGTGCAGTTATATGAACGTACCGCGTCTGGCATGGTGCCGACGAAATTCGGGCAGACGCTTGCGCGTCACGCGCGGATGATTCTTGGCAACCTCCGTGCCGCTGAAGATGAAATCCGTGATTTGTTGAATGAGCACCGCGAAAGGCTGACAGTGGGCGCCCTGTTCACAGTCATGCCGCAACTGCTGCCGCAAGCGATCGCATCGATTGCGAAATCACACCCGCGCTGCGTCATTACCGTGCGTGAAAGCGGCTCATTCGGGCTGGCGGCGGGGCTTCATGACGGCGGCTTTGACTTGATCGTGGGACGTCTTGTGCCAGAGTACTTCGGCTCGGCCGTCCATCTCGAACCACTGTTCGAGGAACACCTGTGTGCGGTCTGCCGTCGTGGACATCCGCTCGAGAATGTGATGGCATTGGACTGGGAGCAGGTCGCCGCCTACCCTTGGCTGCTTCCTCCGAAAGAGTCCCCGGTAAGCTACGCGCTTCAGGCGCAGTTTCTCGCCGAAGTCGTGCAAGGCCCTGCGATTGTCGTCGAGGCCTTTTCCATTCCGCTCGCGCTCGGGATGTTGAAGACGTGCGACGCCGTCACCATCCTGCCAAGCCGGGTCGCCCACGACGAACAAGCGCGGGGTAATGTGTCGGTTCTGCCGCTCACGCTCCCGTCCTGGCCCGCTCCAATGGGAGTTGCGTGGCGCAAGGGTAGGCCGCTGTCCCCACTCGCGACGGCTTTTGTCGAGGCACTCAAGCGAAGCGCCGCAGCTACCTGACGAGTACAAGCATATCGCCCTGATCGGCGTGTCGTCCGCGACAACGGCCCTGGCTGGCATAGCCCGGGCCTCTGATACGTCCAATCAGAGGATCTAACGTTTTGCCGCGCGCTTGAGTGTTTGCGATGGGGTTTCGCCGAAGAGTTGCTTGTAGTCGCCGGCAAAACGGCCGAGATGCGAAAAGCCCCAGTTCATCGCAGTGGAGGAGACATTGCCTTCGCAGCCGTCCCCGAGAATTTCGCGCCGCACCGCCTCGAGGCGGTACCGCTTCAGGTAGGCCATAGGCGCATAACCGAAATGCTGTTTGAAGCCGTCGAACAGCTTGTAGCGCGACACGCCCGCTGCACGCTCAATATCTTCCAGCGCGATGTCCTCACGCGCGTTTTCGTGAATGAACTGCTTGGCCCGCGTCAGATAGTGCGGGCACGAAGGACTCGCTGCCTCGGCAAGCTCTTGTGAGAAATTGTGCGACTGCGAAAGCAGCAGGCCCTTGATCAGCGCCAGTTCGAGATCCCCCGCCATATGCTGATGATTGATCATCGGCCCGGCGCTCCCCATCTCGGCCAGCAGGAACTTGACCATGCGCCACCAGGCGGCCTGGTCGCCATTGGCGGCATCCATCTGCGGCTCGAACGTGAGCGCTATATCGAGCGGTCGTTGCAGCATTCCTTCAAGCACCTGCCGCAATGCCAGTTGAGGAATCGATACGATGATCTTGCGGCAACTGCCTGTTATCGCAAGATCCTGCGTCTCATGCGGCGACAGAATCAGCCCGCTGTCCTGGTCCGACAACCACAGGCGCCCGCGCGTGGCGAGCTCCTGTTGCCCCGTAATTGGCAAACTGACGCTATAGCAATTGAGCGGCGCATCGTCTCGCACGGACACCGTGACATCGGTACCGTACTCCACGTAGCCGAGCGTGCTCGCCATCGAGCGCATTACTGTGCCGGAGTGGTGAAAGTTCAGCTGCTTCGGGTTGCGAACCTGCAACGCATGTGGCCCGCAAATCGTCTCCATCCAGTTACGTGCGCCTTCAAGGTCGTGACGCAGTGCATCGATGCCGCGACAATCGTTGACGGCAGAGGTTGGCATGACGAATGACTAAGCGAATATCGAACCCTTGATGGTAAACCATATCGCGCGAACACAAAATACCGACTCACCCCGAATAACGCTGCGCCGCCGCAACCTCAAGACGCCGACTGCGCATTATTACTGTCCCCAAATTTCTCGTAGTAGAGCCGGTGATCGTCCATGCGCTCGTTCGCAAGCCACGTCTTGATCGCCTCGACCATCGGAGGGGGGCCGCACACGTACATGTCGGACGGGTGGGCTTCGAGAAACGAACGATCGAAGTGCTCGGGAATCAGCCCCGTCTTGCCTTGCCAACCTTCGGCGGGATTCATCACAACAATATCGCAGGCAAAATCGGCGATGTGTGCCTCGTAGGCCTTCAAGCGCTCGAGCTCGCACAGATCGCGTGCATGCGTTACGCCGTAGTAGAGGCGCACCGGCCGGCCGCATCCCCCCTTGTGCGCGAGATTGTCGAGCATGCCGAGAAACGCGGATAGCCCCGTGCCCCCCGCGACCATCACGAGTGGCCGCTCCACCTCGCGCAGATACTGACGTGTGCACCAAATAGTGCGTGGTGCGTTATATGGGCATGAAGACAAAACCTGATGCCCGAAAACTGGATGGAGCCACCCAAGCCCACCTGAGAAAGCTCG
>NZ_CADIKL010000082.1 GCF_902859945.1 Paraburkholderia caffeinitolerans
GGCGGCGGCGTGGGCGTGATGCGCTGGAGTTCGGCGGCGGCGCGCGTCATCAGCGAGTCGGCACGGCCCACGGTCTTTTCCTGCACCGTTTCCGCCTTCTCCATGATGGCTTCCTGGTACTGCGGCAAGGCGGCCGCGAGCTGCACGACCTGCGTGGTGATCAGCGCTCCCACGCCCGCCAGTGCGAGCACGGTGGCGAGCACCGCGATCAGGATCGCGACGAACTGCGGGATGTGCATGCGGCGCAGCGCATTCACGAGCGGCGCGAGCAGGAAGCTCAGCAGCACCGAGAGCGTGATCGGCACGAGCATCGCGCGCCCGAAGTAAAGGCCGCACACCACCACCACGCCCGTGACGAGCGCGGCGAGCGTGTGCAGCGTGGGCGTGCTCGACGCAAAGACGCGGTTGCGGTGGCCCGGCGGCTGTCCCGACGGTCCCGACGGCCCCAATGGTCCATTCGGCGGCTCGGAATAAGGCCTCTCAGGCGGGCTCTGGAAATTCATGGCGAAGCGTTGGCCGGTCAGGCGGTCGGGTGAGACGCGCAACGGGCGCGCCTGAGTTCAGGGTAGTGCGTGCAGCGCGAGTCAGGCGGCGCGCAGGCGAGAAATAAGCGTGAAATCACGGCAAACGGGCGAGAAGCGTAACCCAGGCGCGCTCTGGATAAAAGGGTTCGGGAGCGCACCGGCACCTAAGCACGCGCTCAGGGCTTGGCCGCCTCCAGTTCCTGGTTACGCGAGGTGAGGAACTGGATCAGCCCGTCCACGCCCGATTGCTGGATCTGCTCGTTGAACTGCGCACGATAGGTCTGGATCAGCCACGCGCCCAGCACGTTCAGGTCGTAGAGCCGCCAGCCTTGGGGCGTCTTGTACAAACGGTAGTCGATCTCCACGGGATTGTTGCTCGTCTGTGCGAGCGCGCGCACGACCACGTCGGTGTCGCCCGGCGCGTTGCGCATGGGCGGATATTCGATCTGCTGATCGGGCTTGAGCTGCGCGAGCGCGCCCGAGTAAAGATGGATCAGCAGCAACTGAAACTGCTGGGCGACCTGCTGCTGCTGTGCGGGCGTGGCGGTGCGCCAGTGCCGGCCCATCGCGAGCTGCGTGGTGCGGTGGAAGTCGACATAGGGAAGGATGTCCCGGTCGACGATGTCGCGAATGCGCGCCATGTCGTCCGGCGCGATCGACTTCGTGCGCACTTCGTCCAGCACCTGCTGCGTGGCCGTCTTGATGAGCGCCTGCGGGTCCGACTGGTCGACGCCCTGCGCGAACGCGCTCGCGCCAAATACGAGCGACGCCATGATCCACGCGAGCCCCGCGCTCAGGAAAAAGAGCTTCTTCATGCGTTTTTCGTCCGTGTCGATCGGTGGAATGCGGGGTCGCCGCGAGGTCACCGTACTAGGTCGCCGTACCGGGCCGCCAGGTTGGGCAGCCCCGCGCAAAGGGTTGGTCTGCCAGCGTAACCGAACGCGGCGCGCCGCGCCGCCACGGCGACGACGGGTTACAAATACAGCGGCTTTGTTACACCGAATTGGCCAAATTCGGGCGGCCAGCAGAACAAGAACAGGCCCCTGACGATCAAGCCCCAAATGACAATTATCAGCGGCAATACGTCGCGCGATATATCACGTTGCGATACAATCGCGATCTCAAAAAATCGCGGGCGCCCCGGCGGGACGCCATTTTGTCCCTTTCGCTTCGCCCCTTTTACCGCTATTTCGACCGTGTCACGCTTCAGAATTCTTCGCTGGCTCACGCGCTTCGCCCCATCCCCCGTTACCCTGCGCTGGCGCGAGCGCCTGCGTTCGAGCGGAGGCGCGCTGGTGGGCATTGCCGTCACCGGCGCCATTTCGCACTACCTGCTCGGCAACGCCTCCACCATCCCGTACCTGATCGCGCCGATGGGCGCTTCAGCCGTGCTGCTGTTCGGCGTGCCTGCGAGTCCGCTCGCGCAGCCCTGGTCGATCATTGGGGGCAATCTGGTTTCGGCCACCGTGGGCGTGACCTGCGCGATGTTCATTCATGATCCCGTGGAGGCGGCCGCGGTCGCCATCGCCGGGGCGATCTGCGCGATGTTCACCCTGCGCTGCGTGCACCCGCCTTCAGGCGCGGTGGCCCTCACCGCCGTGCTCGGCGGCCCCGCCGTGCACGCGCTCGGCTATGAGTTCGTGTTCGAGCCGGTCGCGCTGCAATCGTTCACGCTGCTCATCTCCGCACTCGTCTATCACAAGGCTACCGGCCACCGCTATCCGCACGCGGTGCGTCCGGCCAAGACCGCCCAGCCCGCCACCGCGCCGGGCGGCTTCTCGCGCGCCGACCTCGAAGCCGTGCTGCGCGATCGCGACGAACTGCTCGACATCGACACCGACGATCTCGAATCGCTGCTGCGCGAAACGGAAATTCGCGCCTATGCGCGCAGCTTCGGCGAGCTCAATTGCGCCGATGTCATGACGCGCGACGTGGTCAGCATTACGCCGGCGACAACCGTGGGCGAAGCGCGCACGCTGCTCAAGCGGCACGACATCAAGGCGCTGCCGGTCGTGGACGAAAAACGCCACGTGAAGGGCATCGTCACGCGCGCCGACCTCGCCGAAGAGGGCCTCGGCCGCCATCCGCTGCGCGCGCTGCTGCAAACGCTGCGCAGCGGCGTCGCCGCGCATCCCGCCGATGGCGTGCGCGTGAGCACGATCATGAGCACGCACGTTCGCTCTATTTCTGGCGAAACGCCCATCGTGCAGTTGCTCGGCATCTTCGCGGGACGCGGCCACCACCACGTGCCCGTGGTGGACGGCGAGCGGCGTCTCGTGGGCATCGTCACCCAGGCCGACCTGATTTCGGGTCTGTACCGGCAGGCCCAGCCGCTGCAAAGCCAGAGCGCCTGAACCTCATGCATTCCTGAATATGGTGCGGTTGCGCGTGGCGCAACCGCACCGGGCGGCCTCGCCAAAACATATCACGTTGTGATATATTCGCATTTCGAATCGTATCAATTTGAATTCCCAATGAAGAACAATGCGCGCGGCCTGACGAAAACCGATTTCGAGCAGTTGTCCGAGTTCCGCTATCAGATGCGCCGCTTCGAGCGCTTCTCGGAACAGGCGGCCCAAGGCGAGGGCATCACGCCGCTGCAATATTTGCTGCTGCTGCACGTGAAGGGCTATCCGGGCCGCACGTGGGCGACCATCGGCGAGATTGCCGAGCGTCTGCAGGCGCAGCACCATGGCGTGGTGGCGCTCGTCTCGCGCTGCGAAGCGCTCGACCTCGTCGAGCGGCGCGTGAGTGAACGCGACCGCCGCCAGGTGGAGGTGCATCTGCTCGATGGTGGCGAAAAGCTGCTCGCGCGCCTCGCCGAACTCCATCGCGCAGAACTGCAATCGCTCGACGGCACCTTCACCATTCCGCAAATCGATCTTTGACAACCATGCATCTCGACGACTCCCACAAGCGCGACTTCTCGACCAACGCGCGCCTGCCCGGCATCAGCGCGCTGGCCGCTGTCATCGGCGCACTGGCCACGCTCGCCGCGTTCGTGCTCCTGAGCCTCATCCACTGGTTCACGAACCTGTTTTTCTATGGCCGCTTTTCGTTCGAGGATCACTCGCCCGCGCTGAACACGCTCGGGGCCTGGGTCATTCTCGTGCCGGCGGTGGGCGGGCTGATCGTCGGGTTGATGGCGCGCTACGGCTCCGACAAGATCCGCGGCCACGGCATTCCGGAAGCCATCGAGGCCATCCTGTTCGGCAAGAGCAAGATGTCGCCGAAAGTGGCTGTGCTCAAGCCGCTCTCCTCGGGCATCGTGATCGGCAGCGGCGGGCCGTTCGGCGCGGAAGGCCCGATCATCATGACGGGCGGCGCGATCGGCTCGCTGCTCGCGCAATGCGTGCGGCTCACCTCAGCCGAGCGCAAGACGCTGCTCGTCGCCGGCGCCGCCGCGGGCATGACGGCCGTGTTCGGCACGCCGGTAGCCGCCGTGCTGCTGGCGGTCGAACTGCTGCTGTTCGAATGGCGCCCGCGCAGCTTCCTGCCGGTCGCGCTCGCTTGCGCCGTGGCGGGCTTCGCGCGCGCCGTGTTCTTCGGCACCGAGCCGCTCTTCGCGATGCAGACCGCCACGCCGCATGCGCTCGCGCTGTTCTCGTGCGTAATTGCGGGGCTGCTCTCGGGTGCGCTCGCCTCGGGGCTTTCGGCGGCGCTCTACAAGGTTGAAGACCTGTTCGCGCATCTGCCGCTGCACTGGTCCTGGTGGCCCGCGATCGGCGGCCTCGTGGTGGGCATCGGCGGCTTCATCGAACCGCGCGCGCTGGGCGTGGGCTACGACGTGATCGGCGACCTGCTCCATCAGCACATCATCTTGCAGGTGGCCATCGCCATCCTCGTGGTGAAGGCCGTGATCTGGGTCGTGGCGCTCGGCTCGGGCACCTCGGGCGGCGTGCTCGCCCCGCTGCTCATGCTGGGCGCGGGCCTCGGCTGCGTGCTGAGCCACGTGCTGCCCGGCAGCGACCCGGCGCTCTGGCCGCTCGTGTGCATGGCCGCCACGCTGGGCGCCACGCTCGGCGCGCCGCTCACGGCCATCGTGTTCGCCTTCGGCCTCACCCACGACACCAACGCGCTCCTGCCACTGCTTACAGCCACGCTGGTCGCGCACGGCTTCGCCACGGTCGTCATGAAGCGCTCGATCATGACCGAGAAGATCGCGCGGCGCGGCTATCACATCTATCGCGAGTACGGCGTCGATCCGCTCGAACGCCATCACGTAGACGAAGTGATGACGCGCAACGTGGAAACCATCGACTCGAGCGTGAGCGTGCGCGACGCGCTGTCGCAATACTTCGGTCCCGACCAGAAGCGCCGCGCCTGGCCCGTGGTGCGTGACGGCGCCGTGCTTGGCATGGTGGACCGCGCGATTCTGGAAACGGTGCGCGCAAGCGGCGCCAACGATGCGCTCGATCAGCCGCTCGGCGCGCTGCTCGCGCTGCGCTCGCCTGACGTAGCGGTGCCTGAGGAAACTTGCCGCCGGATCGCTGCGCGTCTTGCTGTGCATGGGCTCGAGCGGCTGCCTGTGGTGTCCGATCGTGAATCGATGCGGCTCATCGGCATTGTGTCGAGCGCCGACCTTGTGAAGGTCTCGCTTGCGCACTTCGAGGAAGAAACCAAGAAGGAGCGTTTCCGCCGTATTGGCGTTGGTAATACCAAGCGGCGCTTTCCGCCGGTTCGTAAAACGGGCTGATAGATAGCGATCGAGGTAAGGGATTTCGATGCGCGCCGGTTATGCCGGCGCGTTTTTTTTAGCGCGAACTTTCGGGGAAGGACGTTTGCGGACGAGCTGTAGTGGACCAATGATGATCAGTCGCCGCCGATCCCCAGGTGTCCGCTACCAAACAACAGTTCGCGGGTCGCTGCCGGGCTGGCGATCAAGGACCTCCTAAGTAACGAATGCTGAAGCCCCTGTCATCAGGACGAACGCCGCCCCGTTACCAACGACGCTATGCGAGAAGTCGTGCCTCGCGAATGATTTCCTCGCCACACTCGGCTGGCGCAGCCAGCATTCTCTTAACCTTATTGAGCGCTTTCCGTGACGGTAGCCAAATAACGCCATCACCCCGAGAATATTCGGTCGCCAGTTGGTGGCGCTTTAACAATTCGAGGACATCGGAAACACAACGTCGCTCGTCAACATCTAGCCCCCTGAATAGGGCACCCTCCGTGCGACCCGACAAACTTTGAATAAACAGCTTTCGCAGCGTTATCAGCAAGACTTTCTCGCCGATACTCATTTGTGCAGACCGGATTGCTCCGTTTGTCCCGCTGGAATCAAACGCTACAAACTCACATGTGGGAGAAAATCTCTCGCTCGGCAAATCCTTAGAAGAGATTCGACCACTCATCTGTTCAAATAGGCAGTAATCAAAATAGGGCAGCTTATTGGAAGGAGTTTCTGACTCGAGTAGAACGTGATCGAAGAAGCAATGGGAAAACGAAAGTCGACTGAGATCCGACTGCGTTTGATGAAATTCGATGACATCGCCAGCGAAGCTAATTTCAGACACATCAAGCGAAATGTCCATCTCGATGCTACTTTTAAGTAATACCATCGCTACGTCTCCGCGTGCACATGCCAAGTCGGTTCTGCTGTTCAGAAACGCAGTAGCCTGTTGAATGTTGCTTCGGAGGTCTCCTTTCGCTCTCAATCTCCGCGCCACCAGCTCGGCACCAACATGAGATATTGCGCGATCACAGGTATTCATGACATCCACCCACGAGCGGTCCTTCGCTACCTCGTATGGCGATTCAAGGAACATCAAAAGCTCACGGCCGTTGCAAACAGAAGCTAGCTCTTTGTCCACAAAACAGCGACTTTCATCTTCAGCCCTGTAAATTCCCAAACCGGGTAGCCGCTGAATTGCAAGTACGCCTTGTTCGTCTGGCTCATAGCCGCAGACCTCGCTAAACGCGGCGAAGAGATCGCTTCTTGCAATGGGGCCCAATCCATCTTCGGAGATCCGAGCCGAAGTAGCGGCACGTTGCAGGATGCGCCGCAACGTTGGGCCATCGAGATTGGTTTCGATTGCTTCCTCTCGAAGGTAAATCCGCTCAAGGAGGTAGTCCCAACCATCGACGGCGTCAGGAATGCTTGCTGGATTTGAAAAATCTGCAAGCAAGCCCCGCGATGCAAGGTACCCTAGCAGTAACGGACGAGTAGGGAGCCACGCCGGGAAGGCATGATCACTTGATAGATTTGGAAACGATGAGAGAAATTTCTTTACCTGGTCGTCGTTAAACTCATCAACGCTCAACACCTGCGCTTTTTCCAAGCCCAAAGCTCGGCACAACTCTGATTCATCCTCGAAATAATGACTGCGGCCGCTGACAACTACGCCACTGCCATTACTATCACGCACAAGTTTCCGAATACCTTCCAAAGAACGCGTGCGAAGGTCCTTAAGCTTTTTCCAAGAACCCTGTACACCCAGCGACGTAACCTCATCAAATCCGTCAGCTAGTAAAATAACAAATCCGGCCCTCCATGCCCGGATTAGCGAACTGGGAGACTCGAACCCAATGCTTCGAGCGTGTCTTTCGAGTAGCTCAATAGGGTCGCTTTGACCTGCCCCCGGTATTAGTACGAAGCGCCGTTGGAGTCCGAGGGTAATAATTCCTTCGCTTCGTGCGCCTTTGCGAACTGCACCGGCGCCAGGTAGCCGAGCGAGCTGT
>NZ_CADIKL010000083.1 GCF_902859945.1 Paraburkholderia caffeinitolerans
GCATCACCTCGATCTCGTCCATCGTGTACACCTGTCCATTAAAAATTTAGATGGACACGATCCTCGCCTTCGAGCCTTACTCATTCAAGATGACTTTACCGGGGGCTTACGAAGAGCCTCGAATACCGCCGGTACGAATCGAAGTCGGTCGGAAGGAGAATCGCGTCCGGCGCGAGTTTGGCCGCTTTCATCATGCCCATCGCGGAGAACACACCCAGCGCGCGCGCGTCGTAGGTCGAAGTCGTCACCACGCCGCGGCCCACATAGTCACGCAGCTTCGCAAAGCGGCGCGTTCCATCGGGCAACATTTCCGGCGCGGCGTCGCGGCCGCCACCGATCACGACCGGTTGGCCGCGCAATTCGGGATAACGCAGCAGCTCAACGGACGCGTAGAAAGCGTCCATGTCGAGGTGAGCGATGCGGCGCGGCCGGTCGCTTGTCACGTCGCGGTTACCGCGGCGTCGCCGAGGAATCCCATGAGCGTTCGCGCGTTACGCTGCCCCTGGTCCTCGTAGTTGTTGTTGAACACGACATGAGTCTGCGCAACGGTCGCTGCAATTTTCCTGATCTTTTCAGCCAGTTCGGATAACTCATTATCGTTGTAATCGTAGTTGAATCGATCGCTCGCAGCCGTGGCGTCCTTGATATTCCACGTTTCGTGGTTGCGTCCATGCAGGCGCACCAGAGCAAGAGCAGGGTTCGTGACTTCCCATACCGACGGAATCGAATTGGCGGGCCCTTGCGGTTCATCAACGACCACGTTTGCCAGTAAGTGTTCGCGCTCGAACGCCAGGGTCGACGCAGCATGCTTCGTGTCGAACCAGCTGCGGTTGCGAAACTCGACGGCCATCAAATAGCGGCCCTCCATTCGTTCCGCGCAATGCTCGACGTGCGCGCGACCGTCGGGTGCGGACGTGATCCACGGGGCGAACTGAAAATGCACGGCTCCGAGTTTTCCCGCATCCTGCAACGGTGCAATCGCCTCGAAATACCGCCTCCAGAGTTCGGACCGGATATCCTCGGGCATGTCCTTGTAGTAGAGGTTCTTCTTCCCGTTCGGGGGCAACGCGGGCTGTATGTCCTTCGGAAACATGTCGCGCGGCGTCTGGTGGCCTGTGAAGAGCCGGAATGCCTTGATGTTGAAAACGAAGTCCGGTGGCGTGCGCTCGACCCAAAGTACGGAGTTGCTTCCGTTGGGCATCGAGTAGTAGCTGGAGTCCACCTCGACGAGCGGGAACTGGCTCGCATAGAAGCGCAAGCGTGCCTCGGCGCTGCTACAACCGGGTGGATAGAAGCGTTTGCTTTTGATGAGCGTCGGATCGGTCCATGACGCATATTTGTAGCGATATATGTACAACAGTCTACGTCAACCGGAGTCTCGTTCGGGATATTACGGGTTCGATGATAGGCGCGATGGCGGCTTTCTTACTAGCCATTGTTCCAACAATGTTGGTACACGTGTTGGAGTACAGGGCATGCAATGCCACTTGTGTGTAGACTGCGCGGCTTTTGCGAGCCTACCCGCGCAGGGAAGGCGCATAACTGATGAACTTGACACAAGTGAAAGCGAAGGTGGTTTCCGACGCGTCTGGGGTACATGAGGTGCTGCCAGTCCTGTTGACCGATGATGGTCCCCTGGAGCCTCTCGTCGACTATTTCCTATGGCGCAGGCACGATCGGAGCTTTGCGTGGATGAGGCGAACCGCTCAAGCGGTTCGCATGTTCCTGCAATACACCAGGGGGAATGCGGCGGAAATCGGAGAGTCAGAGCGCCTCTTCAACTCTTTCGCCCGACGACTCCATAGCGGCACCATCGGTGCGGACGGCATAGATCCAAGTGGTCTGTACTGGTTGCCCACGAGTCGGCAAAACGCAGCGATTCTTCTGCATGGCCTTTCAGACTTCTTTGCGTGGCTCTCAGAGCGTAGGGCGACTGCGAATCCGAACCCACGTGTAGCTTCCGGCCAGTATGACCAGATGGTGACGGCGACGGCACATGAATATCGTCGCCGCCGTGCGTTTCTCGGATACACCTGGGGGCCCGCACCACGCGATCAGGATGGCGTGCCTGCACTCAAGACCCGTGGAGCTCGTGCGCCGAAGGTGGACGACGCTGAAGCGATGGCATTTCCTGACCGTGACTTTGGACGGTTGTTAGCCAAGGGATTCGTTCGGCGGGGCTATCGAGATCATGCGAGTGTATCGCAGCGTCTTAGTCTGCGAGACTGTTTGATCACACTTCTGGCGCACGGCGCCGGCTTCCGCGAATCAGAGTGCTTTCATCTATACGTGCACGATGTGATGGAGGATCCGGCTGACCCGTCGATGCCGATTGTTCGAATCCATCATCCGGCGGAGGGGGAAGCACCGGGCGACTGGCTCGATGAACGTGGCACCGCGATTCGATGCAACCGTGCAGCTTATCTCGTCGGACGCTACGGATTGCGTCCACGCAATCAACTAATGGGACGATTCGAGGCCGGCTGGAAGGATCCAATGCTAGATGGGCGCTATTTTATGCAGGCATTCTGGTTTCCTTCCGAGATGGGTCGGCTATTTCTGCATCTATGGAAGCTGTATTTGCGACAGTTGGCACAATTCGAGCGCAACCATCCCTATGCGTTTATAAGTCATTCTGGCGCTGTCGCAGGCGAGCCCTACACGCTGTCCAGCTACAACCAGGCGCATTCCAGAGCCGTCCAGCGTATTGGTCTTTCTGTCGGCAAGTCGTTCGGCACCACGCCGCACGGCCACAGACATGCATACGGGCAGCGCCTGAGGCGCGCGGGCGTAGATCCGATGTTCAGAAAGAAGGCGCTTCACCACAAGGCACTGGGATCCCAAGTCGTTTACACCGCGCCAAGCCTCCGAGAGGTCAATGAGTTGCTCATCGATTCAGGTCGCAAACTCGACGGCTCAGCAGAGAACGCAAGTCACATCACCTCGCAGTTCGCGACCGAGGACATGGTCGCCTTTGGATTCGATGATGTGGATCCCGACGGCTTGATCTCCGGGCCGTACCCGAAGCTTGGTCGCAAACCATGAAAAAAAGCAAGATGAGGCCCGGTGAAGGCGGGCGAAAGGGTGATTTGCAGCTTTCATGGCTTCCGCTCGAGTTCGGCGGGCAATGGGAAGAGTGGCGGGATCTGGCTGCGCAATGGATTGCGATTCAGGAACGCGGATTGAACCACCGCTTATACGCGTTGCGCGCACTGTTCGCCAGATATCTTAGCGTGACCGATTTCGGGGCTAGCCCGGCAGCGGTCCTGGATCGGCGAACGATCCTTCCGGATTTTTACGAGGTCGCCTGCCCACGCTCCTCACAGGGCGTCATTTACAACAACCACGCGCGCGCGTTCCTTCAGTGGGTTTTGGACTGTAGATTCAGCGAGCCCGATGACTATGGAAGGCCAATCGTTCTGTCTGCGTATCGGAACCCGATCGCTTCGCGCTCGGAAACTGGCAACGTCTCCAGGCCGCAGGAGACTGTCCATTCACCGTTGCCCTATCGCTATATCTGTGAAATGCGCGAGCTTCTCGCGTCAGGACCCAACTTCAGGGATTGGTCGTGGGCTCGACTGGCGATAGGCGGCGAGGCCACTCGCAATAGTGGGGACTGGTTTCCATGCTCCGAAATAGATGTGGACGAGGACGATCCTGACTGTGTTTGGCGTCTCCGTTTCACCAAAGCGGGAAAGAAGCGGATTGAGATGTGGAGCCCCGCCCGGGCTGTAGCTCTACTCGTGAAGCTTACCCTTCCGCTGCGGACACATCAGGTACGTATGCTGGATTCCGGCGAGGCGGATACCTGGTGGTACTCGGATGAGGGATGGCGCTTGAATGACGGGCCATTGAAATCAGGACACGTGCACCGGCCGGTGGGACGTGGCGTTTTCCGCCGCGTCGAAGACTACGATACGGGTAAAACCTGGACGGCGCTGTATATCAATACGAACAAGACGGCGGACATACGGAAAGGGCGCGAAGAGCTTGGGTACGTTATCCCTTGGCAGCACGATAATCTAATATATTGGCTTGCGAAGCTCCGGTCGTGGCAGGCCAAATACAACCCAATCGATGTGCCTGTGAAGTGGTCAGAGCTGAAGATCAAGCATCTCGGCGCCGCACGGACGGCTACTCAACTAGCCGTAACCCCTGACACCTGCTTCCTGTTTCGGGATGCGGCGGGTACTGGTGATCAACGTCGCAAGCCCTTGCATACAATGGCACTCGATCCACTATGGTCCAAACTGCTTGCCGAGCTTGCGCGACGGTGTGCTGCCCGTGGTGAGACGCTCGCAGACGGTCGACCTCTACAGTTCACCGTGCCCGGTAGTGCGAGGACAACGCTTTACCCCTTACACAGTCTGCGTGTGTCGCTCCTGTCGTCATTGGCGCTCGACGGTGACGTTCCTCTTGTTGTGTTATCGAAGTTAGTCGCCGGACATAGTCGCCTGGTGATGACCCTGTACTACACCAAGGTTGGCGTCACACATATGACGGGCGTGCTAAACGAGGCGTCGTCAAAGCTCGAGGAATCGGCCTCCGAAGGGCTGCAACGCTTTCTCGCGGAGGCGAGCTACGAGCAGTTGTCGTCACACGCCGTCTGGAACAACGCTGATTCTATGCGCGTTACAGTGTCTGAGCGTGTGGAAGACAGGAATCCGCTTGGATGGATGGCCCGGCATCATGGAATATGCCTTGTTGGTGGCAACACGTCAGGTAACGCCGCAGTGGATCGGGTAGGGGGATGTCACAACGGCGGTCCGTCCATGTTTGAATCTGACAGCCGACCGCAGCGCAGTCTTCACGGGCCAGTACCGGGCGGCGCAAACAACTGTGTACGTTGCCGCTGGTTTGTGACCGATCCGAGGTTCATCGATGCGCTGCGCGCGCACTTCAACAATCTGAGCTATCACCTGGCTGAGTCGACGAAACTTGCACGAGGACTCGAGGATTCGCTCGAGCATTTGAAGTCCCGTCGCTATGCTGCCGAGCAAGCGAATCTGCCGTACACGGAACACGCGGAATATCTGCGTACAGAGCGGCGCTGGGAGGCTGCAATCGAGAAGAGCAATCAATTGGCTGGCGACGCCGCTGCTACCCTGAGGTTGATAAAGCGGTGCCTGGATGTGGTCAAACGTCTCGATGAGGAAGGGGATTCGCTTCATCAACTGGTGGCGGTCGGCGCGTGGCGGGACCTGCAGATCGCCTTTAAGGAGTTGGATTCGGAACTGCTTCAGATTGCCGGGGTCTGCGACGATACGGAAGTTTATCCCGACGAGCAACCGGGAAAGGCGGTCATCCGGCGTAGTCAGTTCCTCGACAGTGCTCTCTATCGCGAGGGCATACAACCCATATTCATGACCCTCAGTGAAGAAGAGCAGCTCGCCCTTGGCAACAAGCTCATGAAGCGGCTAGCTAACGAGGTACATCCTGGTGATGCGGCTGCTGGTGTCGCGCGGGTTGTTGGTGCGATTGAGTCTGGCGAGCGGCTCACAAAAATTCTGGGCCTTCAGGATGATCTGGCGTTGATGCTTGAAGCCGATCTTGGTCGTCCTGTCGCGCGTGTAAGGGACCTCCTGGCGGCAGTGCCCCAGGGACGAAACAAACTGCGATATCACGAATGACTGCAATCCAACCTTATGAAGTACTTGCCGCGCTGAAGTCTGCTGCCAACGCCCGGAAGCAGCGTAACCTAGACATCGTGCAAGGAGTTTGCGAGGGGCTGCATCGGTTAGGCAGCCGGGACTTCTCCATCAGCACGGTCGGGCGAAAGAGTCAGGAACTCGGCGGAGTGTCGAAGGATGCGCTGTATAACAGGTCCTCCGTCGACTATCGAACTCTGATTGGCGCGTGGGCGCAGTGGTCCGGAAGGGGTATGGCAAAACCGTCGGTACCGCTTAGACCATTGAAGGAGGAAGATATGCTCCTCAGAATTCCCGATCCTGCGGTGCGCGCCGTATTTGGTGCAATCGTTGCAGAGAGGAACCGGTTGCGGTCCGAGATCAACCTTCTGAAGAGTCAGGCAGAGATTGTGATTGACCGGCGAGGCTGGAACGGCCACACCGTTCCAGCGGTTGGCGGCAGTACGACCCGGCAAGCGCCAGCGTCGGCAATCCTGACGGCGATGGAGGCGGAGGCTGTACGCAAGGCCATTTCACCGCAATTTTTAATGGACGAGGGTTGGCGAGAAGGTCAGCGCGGAGAAATCGTCAACGACCGTGGCCGGGTCCTTTTCGATATCGGGTTCGTCCCAGCGCTGAAGAAACTCACTAGGGCCTGTTAACAATCAATGAATTGTGTTTACATCCTGATTTTTATGGGAGATCAGGATGGTTCGCAAGTTGATGAGCGACGCGCAATGGACCACGATCGAGCATCTGTTGCCAGGCAAGGCAAGCGATCCGGGACGCACGGCGGCAGACAACCGGCTGTTTGTCGAAGCGGTGTTATGGATCGCTCGTACTGGCGCGCCATGGCGCGACCTGCCCAGGGAATTCGGTCGGTGGGAGCGCACGTACATGCGCTTTTCCCGCTGGAGCAGAAAGGGCGTATGGGAACGTGTGGTCCATGCCTTGGCGGGCGAAGCCGATTTGCAGCAATTGTTCATCGATTCGACCATCGTGCGGGCGCACCAACATTCAGCCGGTGCCCAAAAAAAGCGGGGCCGCAGGCACTTGGGCGGTCGCGGGGAGGATTGAGCACGAAACTGCATGTCGCAGTCGACGCGCGGGGCAATCCGCTGCGCATCATATTGAGCGCCGGCCAGATCGCCGACATCGACTGCGCTCCGCAATTGATTGCCGATCTCGCGGCTCAAGCGGTCATTGCTGACAAGGGCTACGACAGCAACGCGTTCGTCCAGCATATCGAAGCTTCTGGTGCCCAGGCCGTGATCCCGCCACGCGCCAATCGACGCAATCCGCGCGATTTCGATCCCAAACCGTATCGGTGCCGAAACCTTATCGAACGCTTCTTCAGTCGCATCAAACATTTTCGACGCCTCGCTACTCGCTATGACAAACTCGCCCGCAATTTCATGGCCTTTGCGCAACTCGCTTGCGCATTTGCGCCAAAGCTTTGATTGTTACTGACCAGTTCAATAAATAGTGCGTATATTGGATCAAGCTGCGTAGCGAACATGCTTCTCCTGAAACAGGTTGCGGATAACATGAGGCTGCTTCTGCCGGCGATGC
>NZ_CADIKL010000084.1 GCF_902859945.1 Paraburkholderia caffeinitolerans
CTCGTCGATGGCGCCGAACTGGAACATCAGCCTGTTCCACTACCGCAACCAGGGCGCGGATTACAGCTCGATTCTCGTGGGCATCCAGGTGCCGGCGTCCGAGGACGCGGAATTCCGCCGCTTTCTCGCGACGCTCGGTTACCCGCATTGGGAAGAGACGCAGAACCCGGCTTACCGGTTGTTCCTGCAATGATGTGCCTGCAATCATCTCCGCGATTCGCACCGAGGCGTGCATTGAATCCGGTGCGATAAGACTGCTGGAAAACACCAGGCCCGGCGGGAGTGCGCGTCAGTATACTGAGCCACTGCTACCGGGCGTCGTCGCCTCTGGAAGAACGGGCGCCGTGCGTCGGACTCACCTGGAGAATGACAAACATGTTGCGCACCGCTCTTCGCCGTCTGATGGTTTCTTCCGCGATCGCAATGGGTGCGCTGGCTGCGCTACCAGGCTCGGCCTATGCCGATGCCGCACATCCCGTGGTCGCGTTGTTGCCCGGCACGGCGGATCCTTTCTACTTCACCATGCAACGCGGCGCCGAACGCGCAGCGAAGGAAACGCGTGTGCAGTTGCTGTTCCAGGTTCCGAAGGCCTGGAACACGACCGAGCAGGTGCCGATTCTCAAGGCCCTGATCGCCAAGCATCCCGACGTGCTCCTCGTCTCGCCGGTCGACAAACAGCAACTGATTGCCCCGCTCAAGGAGGCCGCGGACGCCGGCATCAAGGTCATCACCGTCGACACCTATATTGGCGACGGCCATTACCAGACCGGCAAGGGTAACGCCGATTTCCCGCTTTCCTATATTGCTTCGGACAACCTGGAAGGTGGCCACGTCGCGGCGCGCGCGCTTGCGAAAGCCATCGGCGATAAAGGCACGGTCTACTGCGAGAACAACAAACCGGGCATTTCCAGTACCGACGCGCGCGTGCAGGGCTTCATGGACGAGATGAAGAAGCACCCGAACATCAAGGTGCTCGAAACGCAATACAACGAGGACGACGCCAACCGCGCCGCCGCACACGTGGCCGCCGTGCTCGCGCGCAATCCCGATCTCTCGGGCGTGTTCGGCGCGAATACGTTTTCGGGCAGCGGCGCGGCGCAGGGCGTGAAGACCGCGGGCAAGCAAGGCCAGATCAAGGTGGTGGTGTTCGACGCCGTGCCCGGCATCGACGACAAAATCAGTAGCGGCCTCGTCAGTATCGCCATCGCGCAGCGTCCGTACGATATGGGCTACTACGCGGTGAAGTTTGCCGCCGACGCGATCCGCGGCAAGAAAATTCCCGCCTACCAGAGTACGGGCTTCGTGGTGCTCGACAAGTCGAACATCGACATGCCGGAAATGAAGGTCTACATCTACTCGAACTGATCGCGCAGACCGACCGCGCGCCATGAACGACAAGCGGCTCGATCGCCTCGCGCTCGTCAGCAAGGTCTGGCCATGGCTGTTCCTCGGCGCGCTGCTTGTGTTTTTCGAAGTGTGGGCGCGCATCGCCACGCATCGCTCGTTCATCTTCAACGCATATAACCTGCAGTCGATCGGTCTCGCGGCCAGCGCGCCGCTGCTGCTCGCCATCGGTCAGACCTTTGTGATCGTGACGGCGGGCATCGACCTTTCGGTGGGATTCGTCATGGGTCTAGCCGCCGTGTGTGTTGCGCAGTTCACGATTCCGGGCGGCGGCTCGCCGTGGGTGCTGCTGCTGTCGATTCCGCTCACGATTCTCGTTTGCCTGATTCCGGGCCTCGTCAATGGTGTGCTGATTGCCCGTCTTGGCGTGCCCGCGTTCATCGGTACGCTCGGCATGTACGGTGTGGCGCGCGGCGCGGGTTTTCTCGCGGCGGGCAGTGGCATGACCGTGTCCGTGGACAACGCAGGGCTCGCATGGCTCGGCCAGGGCTGGACGCCCGTGGTGCTCACTGCCGTGCTGCTGGTGTTCATGCACTTCGTGCTCTCGCAAACGAAATTTGGGCAGTACACCTATGCAATCGGCGGCAACCCTCAATCGGCCGTGCGCGCGGGCATTAATGTGCGCCGCCATCTGTTCGCGATCTATCTGATTGCAGCCGCATTCGCTGCGGTAGGCGGCATCGTTTACACTGCGCGTTTCGCAGCCGGCGCCGCCAACGCGGGCGAGCCGATGCTGCTCGACTCGATCGCGGCGGTCGTGATCGGCGGCGCGAGCCTCTTCGGCGGCACGGGTACCGTGATTGGCACGTTGATCGGCGCGCTCATTATTGCCGTCATCGAATTCGGCCTCGTTTTTATCGACGTCAACGCATTCTGGCAGTTCATCGTGGTGGGGATCGTGATCATCGTGTCGGTGCTGATCGACCAGTACAAGGAACGGCTCGGGGGCGCGCAATGAGCGAAGCGGGCGTGACGCCGGTGCTCGAAGCACGCGACATTTCAATCCGCTTCGGCGGCGTCGAGGCGCTCAAGCGCGTTTCGCTGCACGTGATGCCCGGTGAGGTGCTGGCCCTTGCGGGTGATAATGGTGCGGGCAAATCCACGCTCATCAAGATTCTCTCCGGCGTCTACCATGCCGATGCTGGCGAACTGTGCTTCGATGGCCGCACGGTGCAGATGCGCGATCCGCAGGACGCGCGCGCCCAGGGCATCGAAACGATCTATCAGGACCTCGCGCTTGCCGACAATCTCGATGTGGGCAGCAACATCTTTCTCGGCCGCGAACCCACGCGCCGGAAACTGGGGTTTCAGGTGATCGACCGCGTGCGCATGGCGCAAGTTGCGCGCGAGGTGCTGGAACGGCTCGACATCGTGATTCCGCCCCGCAAGCTTGGCGGACCGGTGAAGATGCTCTCGGGCGGGCAGCGCCAGGCCATTGCGATCGGTCGCGCTATTTACTGGAATGCGCGCGTGCTCATTATGGACGAACCCACTGCCGCGCTCGGCGTGCCGGAGCAGCGCAAAGTGATGGCGCTAATTGGCACGCTCAAAGCGCAGGGAGTGGCGATCGTTCTCATTTCACACAACCTGCACGATATTTTTGCGGTGTCCGACCGCATCGTTGTGTTGCGCAGGGGAGAGGTGGCCGGCGAGCGCGCGACCCAGCATACGAACGGCGATGAAATCGTGCGGCTGATGGTGGGCGACACTTACTCGAACGGCCCGCACTGACGCTAGCGGTCGCATGCGATACGGCACGCGCATCTTGTGGCGGATTTCGCGGCACAATATCGATTCGAGCTTCGCCGATTTCCCGCACTTCAGAGCACTGCCATGAATCATCCCGATCCCGCCGATATTTCCGGCTGGCACGCCCATATTTATTTCGACGCCAATACGCGCGACGTCGCTTGGGCTTTGCGCGAAACCATCGCGGCGCAACTTGGTGATGCCGTGGAGATCGGGCGTTTTCACGAACGTCCGGTCGGGCCGCATCCGATGTGGTCGTACCAGCTCGCAATCCCGGGCGAACGATTTGCCGCGGTGTTTGCATGGCTCGTGCTCAATCACGGCGCACTCGACGTATTCGTGCATCCCAATACCGCCGATGCGTTGCGCGATCATCGCGATGCCGCTGTGTGGATCGGCCAATCGCACACGCTCAATCTCGCTGCGCTTGGCGGCTGAGCAGCACGTGAATGCTGCACCGCGCGCGCCCGTTGTATGTGCCGATTGTGCGGCCCGTTGCCTGAAGCACGTCCGACGCGCCGTCACGCGGCAGCGCTTAGTGCTTCGCTCAGTGCCCGAACGACTCCTTCTCGGCGCCCGTCACCGCTTGCATGACGTGCGGCCGTGCGGCCTGCTTCAAGAGCAATGCTACGCAGGCCACGAGACCAGCGACGGCAATCGTCGCGAAGATCGCCGCGAACGAGAAGTGTCGGCGCGTGAGTTCGGCCACGAGAAATGACCCGGCGATCCCGCCGAAGCGGCCAATCCCGAGCATCCACGCGACGCCGGTGCCGCGGCCTTGCGTCGGGTAGAAAGCCGCTGCGAGCGCGGGCATCGACGATTGCGCGGTATTCATGAGCACCCCCGCCGCGAACACGGCCAGCACGAGCGCGCCCACATTGCCCACGGCCTGGCCGATGAGCCACACGGAAAGCGCAGTCAGCGCATAGCACACAGCGATGATGCGGTTGGCGTTGAATCGATCCATCAGTACGCCGCACAGCACGGCGCCGATGCCGCCGAGCGGGAACAGCGCCGAGATCAGGGTCGCGCGAGCGGGCGGCAGACCGGCGTCCTTGAGCAGCAGCGGCATCCAGTTGATCGACGCGTAGAAGATCACGAGGCCCATGAAGTAGGCGATCCACAACATCACCGAACCGATCGCATAGCGCGGCGAGAGCACCACGCCGAGGCCCTTGCCGTCGGTGTGCGGCGCATTCTCGGTCATGGTGAACGAGTGCGCGGAATGCGCGTCGGCGGAAATGCGTGCGAGCGCGACGCGGATACGTTCGGCGGGCCGTTGGTTCGCAACCATGTAGCGCACCGATTCAGGCAGGCGCAGCACAAGTGGAACGGCGAGCACGAGCGGCGTGAGACCACCGAGCAGCAGTACGCTTCGCCAGCCGAGGTGCGGAATCATCCACGCGGCGAGAAAGCCGCCGAGCGCGGCGCCGAGCGGAAAACCGCAGAACATCAGATTGATGATCGTTGCGCGGCGGGCGTCGGGGCAGTATTCGCCCATCATCGTGACGGCGTTCGGCATGGCCGCGCCCAGACCCACGCCGGTGACGAAGCGCAACCAGGTCAGGTGTTCGATGCTCGAGGCGAACGCCGAGGCGAGGCATGCCGCGCCGAACACCAGCACCGCGCCAAGCAGCATGGTGCGGCGGCCTAGTCGATCGGAGAGCGGCCCCGAAACGAGTGCGCCACAGGCAAGGCCGAAGAGCGCGGCGCTCAGCACCGGCGCGAGCGCGGGTTTGGTGAGCCCCCACTCCCCGAGCAGGGATGGCGCGATGAAACCGATGGCCGCCGTGTCGAAGCCGTCGAGCAGGACGATGGCGAAGCACATCAGAAAGATGAGCCACTGAAACGGGGAGAACGGATGCTCGTTGATGAACGTCTGCACGTCGACGGCTGGGCTGCGGCTCATGGGGTGTCTCCTGGCGTTGCGCGGGCGCATGTGGGCGGTGCGCCTGGAATGGCTTGCGATTTGTGTGCCGTGAATTCTGCACACGAATCGTACGTCCGTGCAGGTCGGACGGATATCGGGGACATTATTGAGAGCGGGGCGCGGCAGTGCGCAGTGACCGTTTATTGTCGCGAGACGGTCAGCTTCACGCGGTTTGCGCCGACGGTTTGCGCGGTGATCTCGGTGCGACTGCCGCGCTCGCCTAGATAGAAGTGTTGGCGGCCGGGGGAATTCTCGTCGTGGGTGGCATTGGGGAAACAGGAGGCGATATCGGCGCCTACGCCCTCCAGGGCCCCCGTGCCCGAACCGGCCTGGGCGTCACGCGTGCTCCAGGTACATTGATAGGTGCCTCGACTTGCTGCGCACTGGGCGTCGTTTCCGTAGGGCTGGGCAACGGATCGGCCGTCTTCGGGGTTCAGGGACGAGAAGTGCTGCGCCGCCGCGCCGACAATGCGCTTGAGCGCGGCACAAGGGCTTGCGCTGTCGTCCGCATGAGCGGTAGGCGGAGCAATGAGCGATAGCGCGACAGCCAGGGAAACCGATGCGCGGATCGCGACTCGGGAAACCGCTTGTCTCATGGTCGAATCGCTGCGATTACCGCAGTGCCTCTCAGGAGGGTCGATGGACGTGTGCCGCAAGCGACGTGCCGGAATGCAGTTACCGCTTGCGCAAGCGAGGGTAGGCGCGCTAAGATTCGCCCCCTTCGCTAGCTGAAGTCCGGCAGCGAAGCCTGTCGCGAGAAACGGCGGGGGCGAGGAAGTCGACAGTTTTTAAACGGAGACGTTAAAAAAGATGTTGACGAAACGCGAAA
>NZ_CADIKL010000085.1 GCF_902859945.1 Paraburkholderia caffeinitolerans
GGCGGCGGGCGGGCCGGTCGTGGTGGCGTCGGCGGCAGCGCTGCCGGTGCTGGGCGCCGACGGCGCGTCGGGCGGCGCGGGCGCGACGGGCGTGGCGTCGATTTCGTTCGACATCCCGTTGCGCGACGCGCGTGACGCGTTCGAGCGCGCCTACTTCGAGTATCACCTCGCGCGCGAGAACGGCAGCATGACGCGCGTGGCCGAGAAAACCGGCCTCGAGCGCACGCACCTGTATCGCAAGCTCAAGCAGCTCGGCGTGGACCTCGGCAAGAGCAAGGGCGAGTAAGCCAATTTTTTTGCGGAAGCTCTTGCGAAGTCCTGCCAGTGTCGCTATAATTCTTCTTCTTCGTTGGCCCGGTAGCTCAGTTGGTAGAGCAGCGGATTGAAAATCCGCGTGTCGATGGTTCGATTCCGTCCCAGGCCACCAGAATGCAGCCCCAGGAGATCGCACGATTCCTGGGGCTTTTTCGTTGGGCCCGCCTGTGCGTCGAACACAGCGGATGGGATATCAGCGGTATAAAGTAGCGCCGATATTCGCCAAAATACAGCGGCCTATACTGCATTGGCCTGCGCGGGGGAAAGACCTGCGCGGGTCCGCACGGCGGGTTTTCAAGGCTTGCGACCGCGCGGAACCTCTTGATACGGAGTTTCACGGTGACTCGAACAGAACCCAGGAACGGCGCGCTCGTGCTGTTTTCCGGCGGCCAGGACTCGGCTACGTGCCTTGCCTGGGCGCTCGACCGCTACGACACTGTCGAGACGCTCGGCTTCGATTATGGCCAGCGTCATCGAGTCGAACTGGAATGCCGTGACGGCTTTCGCGAGGCCATCGCGCGCACGTTTCCCGAGTGGGGCGAGCGTCTGGGCGACGATCACATGATCGATCTCTCGGTGCTCGGTTCGATCAGCGACACGGCCATGACGCGCGAAATCGAGATCGAAACGGCGTCTAACGGCTTGCCGAACACCTTCGTGCCGGGCCGCAACCTGATGTTCATGCAGATCGCCGCGGCGATCGCTTACCGGCGCGGGCTCAAGTTTCTCGTGGGCGGCATGTGCGAGACCGACTTCTCGGGCTATCCCGATTGCCGCGACGACACCATGAAGGCGCTGCAAGTCGCGCTTAATCTGGGCATGGAAACCCGCCTCGTGATCGAAACGCCGCTCATGTGGCTCGACAAGGCCGACACGTGGCGTCTCGCGCAGCAACTGGGCGGCGAGGAACTGGTCGAACTGGTGCGCGTGGAAACGCACACGTGCTACGTGGGCGAGCGCGCCGAGCTCAACGACTGGGGCTTCGGCTGTGGCGAATGCCCGGCGTGCAAGTTGCGCAAGCGTGGCTACGAAGCGTACCTCGCGGGCGAGCAGGTGACGGAAGCGCCGGTTTGAACCGATGGCGGGCGCGCGCCATGCGCTTTGAAGCGCATGGCGGTATGAGCGGGGTGGCGCACGGGCGGCGCGCCCCGCAGAAAGAAGACAGCAAGACAAACAGCGCCCGAAATAACCCGCTCCCAGCGCGTCGACACGCAGGGGACACGCGCAGTGAACAAGCGCGGTGAACACGATCAGGCAGTAAGCATGACTTACGCAGTAAAGGAAATTTTCTACACGTTGCAGGGCGAAGGCGCGAACGCCGGGCGTCCGGCCGTGTTTTGCCGGTTCGCCGGCTGCAACCTGTGGTCGGGCCGCGAGGAAGACCGTGAAACAGCAGTCTGCCGTTTCTGCGACACCGATTTCGTGGGCACCGACGGCGAGAACGGCGGCAAGTACCGCACGCCCGAGGAACTCGTCGCGATGATCGCGTCGCTTTGGCCCGAAGGCGAAGGCAACCGCTTCGTCGTGTGCACGGGCGGCGAGCCGATGCTGCAGATCGACCAGCCGTTCGTCGACGCGCTGCATGCCGCCGGCTTCGAGATTGCCATCGAAACAAATGGCTCGCTGCCGGTGCTGGAAACCATCGACTGGATCTGCGTGAGCCCGAAGGCCGACGCGCCGCTCGTCGTCACCAAGGGCAACGAGTTGAAGGTCGTGGTCCCGCAGGACAACCAGCGCCTCGCCGACTACGCGAAGCTCGATTTCGAGTATTTTCTCGTCCAGCCGATGGATGGCCCATCGCGCGACCTGAACACGAAGCTTGCGATCGACTGGTGCAAGCGCCATCCGCAGTGGCGCCTGTCGATGCAGACTCACAAGTACCTGAACATCCCCTGATTGGTTAAAAGCGCCGTGCTGACGATCACCCGAAAACTCGAATTCGACGCGGGCCACCGCATTCCCGACCACCGCAGCCAGTGCCGCAACCTGCACGGCCATCGCTACGTGCTGGAAGTCACGCTGCAAGGCGACACCGTCGAAACGGAAGGCGCGCCCGACCGCGGCATGGTGATGGATTTCGCCGACGTGAAGGCGCTCGCGAACCAGCATCTCGTCGATCTGTGGGATCACGCGTTCATCGTCTTCGAAGACGACACGCAGGTGCGCGGTTTTCTCGAAACGCTGCCGGGTCACAAGACGGTCGTGATCGACCGCATTCCGACCGTGGAGAATCTCGCGGCCATCGCGTTCGAGATTCTCGCGAATGTCTACGACGCGCATTACGGCGTGAATCTGCAACTGCAGAAGGTGCGCCTGTACGAGACGCCGAATTGCTGGGCCGAAGTCACGCGCGATTGAGGCTTGGGTTTCGGCCTGTAGAGGCTTGTAACGCGCGGTCTGCATCGAACCCCATCAGGCCGGGTTTTCCGCCCGGTCCGCAAACTTTTGTCGCGGTATGATCGTTCCGGCAAGGCCCGCACCCGCGCGGCCCGACAACACAACGGAGCGAGACATGCCGGCTGCGGCGCTGCCGGGCCGCCAGGCCCGCGCGGGACGCGCGCGTCCCGCAGCTCGCCGGGAGCACGGCAATGAGCACCTTCACCAATCCCCTCAAGGAACGCCTCAAGGAAGCTGAGCCGCTCTACGGCCTGTGGCTTACGATGGGCAGCGAGACCGCCGCCGAGGCGCTCGCGCATGCCGGTTTCGACTGGCTGCTGATCGACATGGAGCATTCGCCCAACGACAGCAGCGACGTCATCGCGCAACTGCGCGCGATCGCGGCGGCCCATCTGCCGACCGAGCCGGTCGTGCGCATTCAGGCCAACGAGCCGTGGCTCGTCAAGCGCGTGCTCGACGCGGGCGTGCGCACGGTGATGTTCCCCAACGTGACCTCGGCCGGCGAAGCCGCCCGTGTGGTGAGCTACACCCAATATCCCGATGTCAATGCGCCGGGCGGCCAGCGCGGCGTCGCGGGCGTGGTGCGCGCGGCGGCGTATGGCATGCGGCGCGATTATCTGCACGGCGCGAACGCGCAAGTCGCCTCGATCATCCAGATCGAGTCGGCGGCCGCGCTCGGCGAGGTCGAGAAAATTGCAGCGGTGCCGGGCGTCGATTGTCTCTTCGTCGGGCCTGCCGATCTTGCCGCGAGCCTCGGCCATTTGGGCGATTCGAAGCATCCCGACGTTGCTGCCGCGATGACACGCATCATTGCCGCGGCGCGTGCGGCGGGCGTGGGGGCGGGCATCTTTGCAATGGATGCCACGCAGGCGAAGCAGTATCGCGAGATGGGTTTCAACTTCGTCGCGCTGGCCGCCGATGTCATCTGGCTCGTCCGCGCGACGCGCCAGGCGCTCCAGGAGGCGCGGTCATGAGGCGTCCAAAAGCGTTGCTCGCGCGGTTTGTCCGTGTGGCGGCGGCTTGCGTCGCTGGTGCGGCAATTGGCGCAAGCGGCCAGGCAGTGGCGGCCGGCGCCGCAGGGGCAGCCGGCGCGAGCGCAGGTGCGAGTGCGGGTAAAAGCGCAGGTGCAAGCGCGCCCGCCACGACACCCGTTGCAGGTGCGCAATCCGATCCGCAGACGGCCAACGCCGTGGCCGACTACAACGCAGGCAATCTCACGGGCGCGCGCGCCGAATTCGAGGCTGCCGCCGAGCGCGGCAACCGGCTCGCCGAGTTCAACTACGCGATGATGCTGATCAACGGCGAGGGCGGCGCCGCCGACGTAGGCGAGGGCCGCAAGTGGCTGCGCAAGGCCGCCGACGCGAACATGTCCCATGCGCAGTACGTCTACGGCAAGATGTACGATGACGGCGATTTCGTCGATCGCGATCCGGCGCAGGCGCATCAGTGGTTCCTGAAGGCCGCCAAGCAGGGCCATGTGCAGGCAGAGCTCGCGCTCGCGAACCAGTTCCTCGACGGGCGCGGCACGTCGCGCGACAACAAGCAGGCGTTCTATTGGTACAAGAAGGCCGCCGAAGGCGGCGACATGACGGCGCAGTACGTGACCGGCTCGTTCTACGAGCGCGGCGGCGACGGCGTGCCGAAGAACCTGAATGTCGCGCGCGCCTACTATGCGGCGGCGGCCGCGCAGGGCGACCCCGTTGCGCGGCTCAAGTATCAGCAGTTGAGCACGCAACTAATGAAGGCGGCGCCGCAATAAGTCGACGGGCACGCCGCTTCGTGTTCCGGAGCGGCGTGGAAAGGGCTGCGCCCTAGCTCTGCATGAGCCGCTTTTGCCGCCCGACGCTCATGATCAGCCCGATGGCGACGCCAAGCGTCGTGAGCGCGGTGCCGCCGTAGCTCATGAACGGCAGCGGCACGCCCACCACGGGCAGGATGCCGCTCACCATGCCGATATTCACGAACGCGTAGGTGAAGAACGCCATCGTGAGCGAGCCGGCCAATAATCGCCCGAATAGCGTCGCACCGTTGGCGGCGATATAGAGTCCGCGTGCGATCAGGCACATGTAGAGCGTGAGCAGCACGATCCCGCCCGCCATGCCGAACTCCTCCGAGAACACCGCGAAGATGAAGTCGGTGTGCTTCTCGGGAATGAACTCCAGATGCGACTGCGTGCCCTTGAGCCAGCCCTTGCCGAGCGGGCCGCCCGAGCCGATCGCGATCACCGCCTGAATCGTGTGGAAGCCTTTGCCGAGTGGGTCGGAAGTCGGATCGAGCAGCGTGCAGATGCGGTGCTTCTGGTAATCGTGCAGCAGCGGCCAGTTCACCTGCGGCTGGCAGATCTTGTCCTGGAACGCCGCGATCGATGCCACGGCGATCACGCCCGCAATGAGCACCGGCACGATCAGCTTGAACGAGAGCCCCGCGAAATAGATCACGAAGAAACCCGATGCGAACACGAGCACGGCGGTGCCGAGGTCCGGCTGCTTGGCGATCAGTCCCACCGGCACGAGCAGGATCACGAAGCCGACCAGGAAGTCGTACCAGCGCATCACGCCTTCGCGGCGCTGGTAGTACCACGCGAGCATGAGCGGAGTGGCGATCTTGAGGATTTCGGACGGCTGAATCACGACACCCACGTTGATCCAGCGCTTCGCGCCCTTGCGGGTGAGGCCGAATAGCGCGACCGCAATCAGCAAGGCGATGCCGAACGTGTAAACGGGCACCGCGAAGCGCATGAGCGTGGTGGGCGGCACATTGGCGAGCGCCCACATCAGCACGAAGGTAAACATGATGTTGCGCAACTGGTCTTCGACGCGGCCGGGCATGTCGAGGGTGGCGCTGTAGAGCGTGACGATGCCCACGCACAGCAGCAGAAACACCGTGAGCGCGAGCGGTCGATCGAAGCCCAGGAACATCTTGCGCAACGCGTCCAGCACGGCGCGCTTGTCGATCTTTTCGAACTGGAAGAAAGGCATGGGAACTCCTTACTCGTCGATGCCGCCCGTGGCGGGCTTGGGCGGCGGCGCGAGCGTGGCCGCGTCGGGCGCGCTGGCGGGGCGGCGCGGGCGATGCGGGCCGGGGCCG
>NZ_CADIKL010000086.1 GCF_902859945.1 Paraburkholderia caffeinitolerans
CGTCTGGCGTCTGTGCCAGTACTACTCGATTACGTTCGGCGGATTCACGGCGCTTTCGCTGTGGATTCCTCAATATCTGAAGGCCGAGTACGGGATGTCGATTGTGATGGCGTCCGCGTTCGCAGCAGGCTTCTCGCTGCCGGGGTCGGTGTTGCGCGCCGTGGGCGGCGTGCTCGCCGACAAGTTCGGCGCGCACAGCGTCACGTGGTGGGGCTTGTGGGTCGCGTGGATCTGCCTGTTCATCCTCTCGTACCCGGCCACGGACTTCGTGATTCACACCATCGACGGCACCGAAACGCTGCACATCAGCATGCCGCTCGCGGGCTTCGTCGCGCTCACGTTCGTGCTGGGTGGCGTGCTGGCGTTCGGGATGGCCTCGACCTTCAAGTACGTTGCCGACGACTTCCCCACCAATATGGGCGTGGTGACTGGCGTGGTCGGCCTCGCGGGCGGGCTGGGCGGCTTCCTGTTGCCGATCCTGTTCGGCGTGCTGCTCGATCTGCTCAAGATCCGCTCGAGCTGCTTCATGCTGCTCTACGGCGTGGTGTGGGTCTCGCTCATCCTCATCTACATCTCCGAAATCAAGCGCGCGTCGATCTTGGGCGTCGCACGACAATAAATTGGGTTTTGTCGCGGTAAGGATCGAGGGGCAAGTGAGATCGATATGCGAAGTACTGCTTATATTGTGAGGTTGTAGAATTGATCAGCAGCGGACAGATGGACTCCGCGAGCGAGCCTCATCTGTCCTTTCACGATCATGCGCATCAGTTCGATGCCGGCCAGAAGGATCCTGGCACAATGAAAAGTCTTGAATCCGAGCATAGGCCGCGTTCGTCGCTTGATCGAACAGGACCATCGCCACATCAAACCCAGAGCGAATGTGATGCTCGGTCTCAAACGGTTCCGGAGCGCCGCGACCACGATTTCATGCATCGAGTTGGCGCACCGCATTCGCAAGGGACAGTTCGATCTCGCGAAGCGAGGCCTCAAGAGTGCCGCTGCGCCCAACGTATGGATGCTGTCCTGTCCGCTCGATAAGGTATCGTGCCTATAGGAAACCTCTCAACCGGCTTACCTATTTGCACCAGAACCGCGCGTCGAGCGGAACGAGGATGGGTTGCGTATTTTCCCTTATGCGGCGCGCGTATTCAACGCAAGCGCTTCAATTCTCACTTTTGATTCTGTCAACTGGCCGCCATGTTTGAAGCGATTATACAGTTGCAGATGGTTGCAGGCGCAGAGAATAAACAGCCCTGTCTACTATTTCGGGAACGCAGTGCGCATCGTGCGTCATCAATCATCGGCCAATGGGGATCGCGATGTCTCGCTGCTTGCCAGCATCGCAATGAGCGCGACGCCTGCAGCGCCCACCAGGTACCACGCGGGCGCAAGCTTGCTGCCGGTCGTCGCGATCAGCCACGTGGCGACTAGCGGTGCGGTGCCGCCAAACAGCGCATTTGCGGCATTGAAGCAGAAGGCGAAGCCGCTGTAGCGCACCCGTGTCGGGAATATCTCGGACAGAAAGCATGGCAAGGTGCCATCGTTCAGCGTGAGCAACGCGCCGAAGGCAATCTGGATCATCACGATGGTCGCGAAGCTCGCACCGGCCAGCCCCTTGAAGAGCGGAACCGTAAGCAATACGAACAATATCGATGCACCGATCAGCATCGTCTTGCGGCCGACGCGATCGGACAGCGCACCCATCAGAAAAATCAAACCAATGTACGCAGCGAGCGAGATGGTCGCGGCCACGAACGACGCGGTTTCGCTCATGCCCAGTTCCGTCGACAGGTAGGTCGGCATGTAGCTCAGCACCAGATAGAACGCCACGGCGTTCAGGCAGGTCACGCCAAACGCGATGAGCATCTTGCCGCGATGGCGGGTCAGCAGTTCCGTCACAGGTGCCTTCGCCACGTCGTGCGCTCCTTCGAGCGCCTTGAACTTCGGTGTGTCTTCAAGTTTCAGGCGGATGTAGCGCCCGACCAGCCCGAATGGTGCCGCGAGCAGGAACGGCAAACGCCAGCCGAAATCATGCAGTTGCTGCGTGGAAAGCACCGCGTGCATTACGGCGACGAACACCGAACCGAACAGCAGTCCGGCAGCCGTGCTCGCCGGCACAATGCTCGTGTACACGCCGCGCTTGCCCGGGGGGGCGAATTCCGCGAGAAATGCAGACGCACCCGCATATTCGCCAGAGGCCGAAAAACCCTGCACGACGCGCACCAGCAGCAGCAATGCGGGTGCAATCATACCGACGTGGGCGTAGGTGGGCAGGAACGCGATCAGGAAGGTCGAACACGACATGATCAGAATCGACAGCGACAGCGCCGCCCGGCGCCCGTGCCGGTCGCCGAAATGCCCCCAGACTACGCCGCCCAGCGGCCGCACGACGAACGAAACCGCGAATACGCCGTAGGCCGCGAGCAGGCCTGTCATCGAGTCGCTCTTCGGAAAGAACATCACCGCAATGATGGTCGCCAGATAACCGTACGAGGCATAATCGAACCACTCGACAAAGTTGCCGATGAAACTCGCCAGTGCAGCCCGTTTCAAGAGCCCCGCATCAGCCCGGCTATCATTGTGGCCGACCACGCCTTCACCCTGCTTCCACTCGCTGGCCGCCACCAGGCCGCCCGGCATTGCTTTTCTGGTACTCATCCAAGTCTCCATATGTGCTGCTGGTTAGCCCTGACGTAATCCGGAAACCAGTTCGATTGTTACCGCTCCCGGCACCATCGAACGCTGCGAATTGCGTGGGTTCAAGGCAATGGTAGAAGCTGCAGCCAATGGAATATATCTTTATCGGACAAGCGACTTTCTCCATTCGACATCGAGGGTAAACACCGCCTGGAGGCTTTGCTGCCACCTCGAAGAGGGCGTCGCGCAGACACAGGCACGGGCAATGTGCTGCGAACGCGACATTGCCCGTGCATGCACACAGTTAAGGGCAGGAGTCGGGAAGGGTCCAGCGCTTATCGCTCGGGCGAGCGATAAGAAAAATCAGGCGTGGCGATCGAGGGGACGCTGGCACGCTGCCAGCAGTGCCCCAACGAGCAGGACTGCGGAGGAATAGACGAGCCCGCGCGTGAGGCTTACGTTGTCGGACACCCAGCCGATCGCGATCGGCCCGGCGATCTGGCCGACCGCGAACACGATCGTGAAGGCGCTGATGCCACAAGTCCATTCGTCGGACGGAAGATTGTGTCGGACGAATGCCGTGGTCGAGGCGACCGCTGAGAGAAATGTAGAGCCGAAGATCACGCCCGAAATGGCAGCCGCGACGGGATGGGCGAACAGAGCCGGCATGAGCGTCGCGAGGCCCAGCAGCGCATTGAACGTCGCCAGCGCGAGCCCCCCGCAAGCGTGGTCGAGAAAACGCGACCAGATTCGCGCCGATGCGATCGTTGCGACGCCCAACGCGATATAGAACGCGGAAACGACGCCCTGGCTCATGTCCTCGCTGCGCAGCAGCGCAACAATGAACGTCATGTAGCCAATATACCCGACGCCAAAGAGGCCGTATCCGCCAAGCGCAAGACCGTAGCGCTGCCACGTGGTCCACTGCCTGACCGCGCCTCCTGGTGCGCTCGCGATAGCCGCGCCCGGAGCATCGATGCTGCGGGCGGCGCCGCGCGAGAACAACGTGCAAACCGCACACGCGGCGGCCAGCGCGAACCATGCAGACTGCCATCCGTGCGGCACGGAACACATCGTGACCGGCACGAGAATGGACGACACCACAATGCCGTACCCAGTCCCGCCGTAATAGAGACCCAGGATCAGTCCACCGCGTCGCGGTGCGGCCGTCGCGAGCCGGGCCGCCAGAACGCCGCCACTGATAAAGACGAACACCGGCCACGAGCCGCTGCGCGAGCAGCATGGAGGTGTCGGACACGAGGCCGCACAACGCCATCAGCACGATCACCGCATAGGCACCCGCAACGAACAGCGCGCTGGGTGAGCGATGGCGGGCGAACCAGGGGAACATGGCCGCGCCAATCAGATAGCCCGCCGCATTGGCCGTGTTCATCGCACCGGCCTGGGCGAAGCTCCATCCCAAGTCGGCCTTCATCGCCGGTAGCAACAGCGCGTAGGAAAAGCGCACGAAACCAAGGGCCATCGCACTGCCCAGCGACAGGCGCACAGCCAGCCACAGCGGCGCAAGAGACTCACCATCCTCGCTATGCGCCGGTTCCGGCTTGCTATGGTCGCCAGCCGTGCCGAGGGTATTCGCCTCCATCGCGCTCGCATTCTCCGTATGCCTGTTGCGCGATCGTGCGCCTTGCAGACCTGGCGCCGGAATACCCGCTGATCGCTCGCACCGTCCGCGATAGTGCCAGAAATTGCCGCGTATCGAGTCGCTAGCGCAAAACGACCGTACGCCCCTCGTGGATAAAGACGCGCCGCTCTACGAAGCCCTGCACGGCCCGGGCGAGCGCGGCGCGCTCCATGTCGCGGCCCGCCGCGAGCAGCCGCTCGGGTGTGTAAGTATGATCCACCCGCTCCACCACCTGCTCGATGATCGGGCCTTCATCGAGGTCCCCGGTTATGAAGTGCGCGGTGGCCCCGATCAGCTTCACCCCGCGCGTGTACGCCTGATGATACGGCCGCGCGCCCTTGAAGCCAGGCAGGAACGAATGGTGGATGTTGATCGCCCGGCCGGCGAGACGTGCACACAGCCCGGAGCTCAAGACCTGCATGTAGCGGGCGAGCACGACCAGTTCGGTGCCCGTGCGCTCGATCAGCGAGACGAGCGCCTGCTCCTGAACGGATTTTGTTTCGGGCGTCAAGGGAAGATGGTGAAACTCGATCCCGTGAGACCGGACCATGGGCTCGAGATCGCGATGATTAGACACCACGCCCGCAATGTCGATCGGCAATTCATTGATGCGCCAGCGATGCAGCAGATCCACCAGGCAATGATCCAGCTTCGAGACGAGAATCAGCACCTTCGGCTTCACGCGCGCGTCGAAAATGGCCCACTCGAAAGCGTGCCGGCGCGCAAGCGGCGCAAAGCCTTCCGATAGCGTCTCGCGGTCCAGCAGCCTCGGCACAGGAGCATGAAACTCGCATCGCACGAAAAAGCGGGCGGTCTGCGGATCGTCGAAAACGGAAAATTCGTCGATATAGCAGCCAAACCCGTCGAGAAAGCCGACGACGGCAGCCACCTGGCCCTGCGCACTGGCGCAGGTCACGTTCAAGATAAAGCGGCACGTGCTGTCGGCCACGTCAGCAGAAGACCCGTTCATGAATGCTCCCCGTCATTGGCACATCGGATATGTGCCGTGTTTTTCCCGTATCCGTCACGCTCGCAGGCCGCCCACCGCAGATAATCGGCGCGCGTCCAGTCGAGCGACACGCCAATACGCCGCGTGCCGGGCCGAATCTTCGGCTTGTGCACTTCGATCGTGAGCGTATCGAGCGCGGGCCACTCGCGAAGCGAGAGCGCCGCAATATCGGCCACCAGCGTTTCGAGTAGCCGCGTATGCGACTTCTTCGCGAGAAATTCGGCGATGCGCGCGCAATAGCTCTCGTAGTCGATCCAGTCGCTCTCCTCTTTCGGCATCGAGCGATAGCCGAGCTGCGCATCGATCACGAGCGGCTGAGGCTGGCCATGCTCGTGCGGATGAATGCCGATGCGCGCCGGCACGCTCAGGCCCTCGACG
>NZ_CADIKL010000087.1 GCF_902859945.1 Paraburkholderia caffeinitolerans
GGAGCCTGACGATTACCTACTTTCACACGGGCAATCCGCACTATCATCGGCGTGGAGCTGTTTCACGGTCCTGTTCGGGATGGGAAGGGGTGGGACCAGCTCGCTATGGTCATCAGGCTTGACGGGTTGCTGCGTCGCCTTTATGGGCGCCACAGCCAATCGGGAAGAAGCGTAAAGAGGTGTTGCTGAATTGGGGTTGTGTTGTTTCTGGCACAACACCGATCTCTCAACCTGTGCGTCCTGCTCACCCTCTGCGGGCGCAAGACACACCTGTTATAGGATCAAGCCTTACGGGCAATTAGTATCAGTTAGCTTAACGCATTACTGCGCTTCCACACCTGACCTATCAACGTCCTGGTCTCGAACGACCCTTCAAGGAGCTCGAAGCTCCGGGGAAGTCTCATCTTGAGGCGAGTTTCCCGCTTAGATGCTTTCAGCGGTTATCTCTTCCGAACATAGCTACCCGGCAATGCCACTGGCGTGACAACCGGTACACCAGAGGTTCGTCCACTCCGGTCCTCTCGTACTAGGAGCAGGCCCCCTCAAACTTCCAGCGCCCACGGCAGATAGGGACCAAACTGTCTCACGACGTTTTAAACCCAGCTCACGTACCTCTTTAAATGGCGAACAGCCATACCCTTGGGACCGGCTACAGCCCCAGGATGAGATGAGCCGACATCGAGGTGCCAAACACCGCCGTCGATATGAACTCTTGGGCGGTATCAGCCTGTTATCCCCAGAGTACCTTTTATCCGTTGAGCGATGGCCCTTCCATACAGAACCACCGGATCACTATGACCTGCTTTCGCACCTGCTCGACTTGTCAGTCTCGCAGTCAAGCACGCTTATGCCATTGCACTATCAGCACGATTTCCGACCGTACCTAGCGTACCTTCGTACTCCTCCGTTACACTTTGGGAGGAGACCGCCCCAGTCAAACTGCCTACCATGCACTGTCCCCGACCCGGATCACGGGCCAAGGTTAGAACCTCAAACAGATCAGGGTGGTATTTCAAGGACGGCTCCACGGAAACTAGCGTTCCCGCTTCACAGCCTCCCACCTATCCTACACAAACCGGTTCAAAGTCCAATGCAAAGCTACAGTAAAGGTTCATGGGGTCTTTCCGTCTAGCCGCGGGGAGATTGCATCATCACAAACACTTCAACTTCGCTGAGTCTCGGGAGGAGACAGTGTGGCCATCGTTACGCCATTCGTGCAGGTCGGAACTTACCCGACAAGGAATTTCGCTACCTTAGGACCGTTATAGTTACGGCCGCCGTTTACCGGGACTTCAATCAAGAGCTTGCACCCCATCATTTAATCTTCCGGCACCGGGCAGGCGTCACACCCTATACGTCCACTTTCGTGTTTGCAGAGTGCTGTGTTTTTATTAAACAGTCGCAGCCACCAGTTTATTGCAACCCCTTCACCCTTCTGGCGCGAGCCAGTCAAGCTACCAGGGCGTACCTTATCCCGAAGTTACGGTACCAATTTGCCGAGTTCCTTCTCCCGAGTTCTCTCAAGCGCCTTAGAATACTCATCTCGCCCACCTGTGTCGGTTTGCGGTACGGTCACTGCTGAACTGAAGCTTAGAGGCTTTTCTTGGAACCACTTCCAGTTGCTTCGTCTCCGAAGAGACTGGCCTCACACCCTTGAATTCCGCGCCCGGATTTGCCAAAGCGCCTTCTCCAATGCAAGGACCGGGACTTCCAACACCCGGACAACCTTCCGCGATCCGTCCCCCCATCGCATTCAACAATGGTGCAGGAATATTGACCTGCTTCCCATCAGCTACGCATTTCTGCCTCGCCTTAGGGGCCGACTCACCCTACGCCGATGAACGTTGCGTAGGAAACCTTGGGCTTACGGCGAGGGGGCCTTTCACCCCCTTTATCGCTACTCATGTCAGCATTCGCACTTCCGATACCTCCAGCACACTTTCCAGTGCACCTTCGCAGGCTTACGGAACGCTCTCCTACCATGCGTGCAAAGCACGCATCCGCAGCTTCGGTATATAGCTTAGCCCCGTTACATCTTCCGCGCAGGACGACTCGATCAGTGAGCTATTACGCTTTCTTTAAAGGGTGGCTGCTTCTAAGCCAACCTCCTGACTGTTTTAGCCTTCCCACTTCGTTTCCCACTTAGCTATATTTGGGGACCTTAGCTGGCGGTCTGGGTTGTTTCCCTCTTGACACCGGACGTTAGCACCCGATGTCTGTCTCCCGTGATTGCACTCTTCGGTATTCGGAGTTTGCTATGGCGACGTAATCCGCAATGGACCCATCAACCATGACAGTGCTCTACCCCCGAAGGTGATACACGAGGCACTACCTAAATAGTTTTCGGAGAGAACCAGCTATTTCCAGGTTTGTTTAGCCTTTCACCCCTATCCACAGCTCATCCCCTAACTTTTCAACGTTAGTGGGTTCGGTCCTCCAGCACGTGTTACCGTGCCTTCAACCTGGCCATGGATAGATCACCTGGTTTCGGGTCTACACCCAGCGACTAATCGCCCTGTTCGGACTCGCTTTCGCTACGCCTGCCCTATTCGGTTAAGCTTGCCACTGAATGTAAGTCGCTGACCCATTATACAAAAGGTACGCCGTCACCCCTTGCGAGGCTCCGACTGTTTGTATGCATGCGGTTTCAGGATCTATTTCACTCCCCTCCCGGGGTTCTTTTCGCCTTTCCCTCACGGTACTGGTTCACTATCGGTCGATCACGAGTATTTAGCCTTGGAGGATGGTCCCCCCATCTTCAGACAGGATTTCACGTGTCCCGCCCTACTTTTCGCATACCTAGTTCTTCCAATCTGTCTTCGCCTACGGGGCTATCACCCACTATGGCCACACTTTCCAGAGTGTTCGGCTGACAGTTCAGATAAAGAATGCAGGCTGGTCCCATTTCGCTCGCCACTACTCTGGGAATCTCGGTTGATTTCTTTTCCTGCGGCTACTTAGATGTTTCAGTTCGCCGCGTTCGCTTCACATGACCTATGTATTCAGTCATGGATACTCCATTCGGAGTGGGTTTCCCCATTCGGATATCGGTGGATCAAAGCTCGTTTGCCAGCTCCCCACCGCTTTTCGCAGGCTACCGCGTCCTTCATCGCCTGTGATCGCCAAGGCATCCACCACATGCACTTGTTCGCTTGACCCTATAACGGGTGTGTCTCTTTCGTGTTGCCACGTCCGGACTCACGCGCTACAGGTTGAGTATTCGTGTTGCGCCGTATTTCAAGGCAATCTTTCGATCACTTAAAAATACATTGATACAATCACAACCCTGATTCACCTACTCCACACCCATCTCTAAGTGTGTTTCAGATGAATCTCTTTACTACTTCTTCCTGATTGTTAAAGAACGACAGCCGATATTTTCATATCGCTCTGACTGGCTCAATTGCCAATGCGCAGTCTTCTGCTTGTGCAGAACGCTGTGCATTGGGAATTGGTGGAGGATGACGGGATCGAACCGACGACCCCCTGCTTGCAAAGCAGGTGCTCTCCCAGCTGAGCTAATCCCCCAGTCATACATACATACTCAAGGGGCGCATTTATCAGTCAGCCGTCACAGACAATTGGTGGGTCTGGATGGATTCGAACCATCGACCCCCGCCTTATCAAGACGGTGCTCTAACCGACTGAGCTACAGACCCCTGAGTCTGTCTTCTATACAGCCGACAAGTGTGAGCGCTCAACAACGTTTCGCAATGAGCTCTGGAAAGGAGGTGATCCAGCCGCACCTTCCGATACGGCTACCTTGTTACGACTTCACCCCAGTCATGAATCCTGCCGTGGTGACCGTCCTCCTTGCGGTTAGACTAGCCACTTCTGGCAAAACCCACTCCCATGGTGTGACGGGCGGTGTGTACAAGACCCGGGAACGTATTCACCGCGGCATGCTGATCCGCGATTACTAGCGATTCCAGCTTCACGCAGTCGAGTTGCAGACTGCGATCCGGACTACGATCGGTTTTCTGGGATTGGCTCCACCTCGCGGCTTGGCAACCCTCTGTTCCGACCATTGTATGACGTGTGAAGCCCTACCCATAAGGGCCATGAGGACTTGACGTCATCCCCACCTTCCTCCGGTTTGTCACCGGCAGTCTCCCCGGAGTGCTCTTGCGTAGCAACTGGGGACAAGGGTTGCGCTCGTTGCGGGACTTAACCCAACATCTCACGACACGAGCTGACGACAGCCATGCAGCACCTGTGTTACGGCTCCCTTTCGGGCACATCCACCTCTCGGCAGACTTCCGTACATGTCAAGGGTAGGTAAGGTTTTTCGCGTTGCATCGAATTAATCCACATCATCCACCGCTTGTGCGGGTCCCCGTCAATTCCTTTGAGTTTTAATCTTGCGACCGTACTCCCCAGGCGGTCAACTTCACGCGTTAGCTACGTTACCAAGCCAATGAAGGCCCGACAACCAGTTGACATCGTTTAGGGCGTGGACTACCAGGGTATCTAATCCTGTTTGCTCCCCACGCTTTCGTGCATGAGCGTCAGTATTGGCCCAGGGGGCTGCCTTCGCCATCGGTATTCCTCCACATCTCTACGCATTTCACTGCTACACGTGGAATTCTACCCCCCTCTGCCATACTCTAGCGATGCAGTCACCAATGCAGTTCCCAGGTTAAGCCCGGGGATTTCACATCGGTCTTGCATCACCGCCTGCGCACGCTTTACGCCCAGTAATTCCGATTAACGCTTGCACCCTACGTATTACCGCGGCTGCTGGCACGTAGTTAGCCGGTGCTTATTCTTCCGGTACCGTCATCCCCCCGGGGTATTAACCCAGAGGATTTCTTTCCGGACAAAAGTGCTTTACAACCCGAAGGCCTTCTTCACACACGCGGCATTGCTGGATCAGGCTTGCGCCCATTGTCCAAAATTCCCCACTGCTGCCTCCCGTAGGAGTCTGGGCCGTGTCTCAGTCCCAGTGTGGCTGGTCGTCCTCTCAGACCAGCTACAGATCGTCGGCTTGGTAGGCCTTTACCCCACCAACTACCTAATCTGCCATCGGCCACCCCAATAGCGCGAGGTCTTGCGATCCCCCGCTTTCCTCCGTAGAGCGTATGCGGTATTAATCCGGCTTTCGCCGGGCTATCCCCCACTACTGGACATGTTCCGATGTATTACTCACCCGTTCGCCACTCGCCACCAGGTGCAAGCACCCGTGCTGCCGTTCGACTTGCATGTGTAAGGCATGCCGCCAGCGTTCAATCTGAGCCAGGATCAAACTCTTCAGTTCAATACCTGTTACTGTTTTCGGTCTCTCTCGAGACCGGTCGCTCACTCAAAGTGCTGACAGGTTTTCTGAATAAATTCAAAAACCTGACTTACTTTTGTGTGAGACTCTTGATACTTTCGCTACTCCCGG
>NZ_CADIKL010000088.1 GCF_902859945.1 Paraburkholderia caffeinitolerans
CCTTCCTCGGCGTGGTCGAACAGCGCGCTCTCGAACTCGGGCACGGTGTCGCCGCGCATCAACTGGCCGAGGCTGCCGCCCACGCCCGCCGAGGGGCAGTTCGACAGTTCGCGGGCGCGCGCTTCGAAGGTGTCCGGCGCGGCCAGCAGCGCGTTGAGCGTCTCCTCGGCCTTCTGGCGCAGAAGCGCGAGCGGCACGCGGTCCGTCACGGCAAAGAGAATATGGCTCGCATAGACGATCTCGTTGCGGATGAAGCGCGTGGGGTGCTGCTCGTAGAAGCGCCGGCAGTCCTCGGGCGTCGGCTCCGGCGTGCGCAACTCGCGCGCGAGCAGTGCTTCGAGCACGTCGTCGTCGAGCGGGCTTGCCGCGTCGATCAATTCGAGCTGCACCGCGCGCTGGCGCAGCAGTTCGCGCACCACCAGCGCCCGGCGCGCCGCGAGCTGCGGGTCGGGGTCGTCGGCGTGATGGCGGCTTTCCTCGGCGATCGCGTTCAGATCGATTTCAACATGGTTCACGCGAGCGGGCGCGTGGGTTGCTGCGCCCGTTACGGCTTGCGAATCGGCATTCATGCACAGGTCTCCTTGATGTTTCAGCGCTTGCGCACGAGCTGGTAAGGACGCAGCAGATAGGCCACCGAGGCGATGCCGCTCCAGATGTGCACCATGCGCGTGAACGGCGAAACGAGAAAGATCGTGAAGCCGAGCGCGATGTGCGTCTGGTAGACGAGCGGCACGCCGTCGAGCAGGCCTGCGATGTTGCCGCGGAATGTCACCACGCCTTTCACGTAGTCGGTGAGCTGCTCGAACATCGCGCCGTCCATGTGGCCCGCCGAGAGCACGACGGTGCCGAGCCCCAGCGCGAGCTGCACCCACAGCATCAGCACGATCACGATGTCCCACGTCTTGCTGTTGTGGCGGATGCGCGCGTCGCCGAGGCGCCGCGCGATCAGCATCGTGAGCCCGATGATGGCAAAGAAGCCCGCGGTGCCGCCCGCGACCATCGCGAGCAACTGGTGCATGGACGCCGAGATGAACGGCGCGACGAGCCAGTGCGGGGCGAGAAAGCCTACGAAGTGGCCCATCACCACGACGAGGATGCCCCAGTGAAAGAGATTGCTGCCGACGCGCAGCGCGCCGCGCCGCAGCAGTTGTGACGAGTCGCTCTTCCAGGTGTATTGCTCGCGGTCGAACCGTACCAGCGAGCCGAACAGCAGCACCGCCAGGCAAATGTACGGATAGATGCCGAACAGGAACTGGTGGAAATATTGGCCCATGACTGCTCCTTGCTGAGTGCGCGGAATGCTTGCGCGGGGTACTGAACCTGATACTGGGTGCTGTCGTGCGGGATTTCAGCGTGACGGACGGCGCGCATGGAACTCCACGGGCGCCACCGCCGGCTGCGTATTGCCCATGAATTTCACGGGCTCCTCGGTCCAGGCGGCGTCGAGCGCATCGAGATCCTGGCTGTCGTGCGGCGCGTTCGCGTCGTCGTCGTGCGCGTCTTCGGGCAGCTCTGCTCCGGTGTTGCCCGCGAGCGCGAGTACCGCGCCCGTCACATACGCGTAGTGGCTGTTGCGGCGGTTCAGCTCGGCGGTGATCGCCTCCAGGATCGCAACGGTTTCGCCGAGCAGCGAGCGCGCCTCGCCGGCTTCGAGTATCGAGAGATATTCGAGGAACACCGGCAGATAGTCGGGCAACTGCTCGGGGCCGAGCAGCAGGCCGTGGCCCTCGTACATCTGCTTCAGGTCGATCATCGCCTGGCCGCGATCGCGCGACTCGCCGTGCACATGCTCGAACAGATGCAGCGAAGTGGCGCGGCCGCGGTCGAACAGCGCGACATAGTTCTCTTGCAGCGAGAGCAGGTCGCGCGAGCCGAGGTAGTCGAGAAAGCGCAGCAGATGCTCGCGCGTCTCGCCGCGTAGCGCGCGCTCGCTTCGCACGAGCTCGCGCGCTTCATCGAGTGCGCCGATCAGCGCATCGGTCGGGTATTCGAGGCACGCGGCCAGCAGCCGGAACGTGAGGCTATTGGGTGGGCGGGGCGCAAACATTCAGATCTCCTGAATCGGAATCCGGCGCTGGCCGGTCTTGGGCGCGAACAGGCTCGCCTCGCTGCGGCCGTCCGAGTAGCCGTTGCCGAACGTGAAGCCGCAACCCGAGCGCAGATCGAAGGCGTCTTCCGCATATTCGCGGTGCGTGGTGGGAATCACGAAGCGGTCTTCGTAATTCGCGATCGCGAGATAGCGGTACATCTCTTCGACCTGATGCAGCGACAGCCCCGCTTGGTCGAGCACCTGAGTGGCGTCCACGCGGTCCACGTGACGCGCGCGCATGAACGCGCGCATCGCGAGCATGCGCTCGAGCGCCAACTTCACGGGCTGCTCGTCGCCTGCCGTCAGCAGGTTCGCCAGATAGCGCAGCGGAATGCGCAGCGACTCCACATCGGGCAGGTAGCCGTTCATGCCGAGGTCGCCGCTATTCGCAGCCGAGTTGATGGGCGAAAGCGGCGGCACGTACCAGACCATCGGCAGCGTGCGGTACTCGGGGTGCAGCGGGAACGCGATGCGCCAGTCGATCGCCATCTTGTAGACCGGCGAGCGCTGCGCGCCGTCGATCCACGCCTGCGGAACGCCGTCGCGCGCAGCCTGCTCGATCACGGCCGGATCGAACGGATCGAGGAATACGTCGAGCTGGGCCTGATAGAGGTCCTTCTCGTCGGCCACGCTCGCGGCTTTTTCGATGCGGTCGGCGTCGTAGAGCAGCACGCCCAGATAGCGGATGCGGCCCACGCAGGTTTCCGAGCACACCGTGGGCTGGCCCGCCTCGATGCGCGGATAGCAGAAGATGCACTTCTCGGC
>NZ_CADIKL010000089.1 GCF_902859945.1 Paraburkholderia caffeinitolerans
GATGACCGCCTTGTTGAACGCCAGCATCAGATCCTGCACCTGGGCTGGCGTCATCGGCCCCTTGACCAGTTCGTCCAGCAGCGCCTTGGGCAGTTCAGGCAGCGGCCCTCGAGCCGCTGCCTGAGACGCCACCGTACGTTTCTTCTTCATCGGCATATCCATGATTTTTACCTCTCATGATATGCCTCGCCCACAAAATGCCGGATAGGTCCATTGCCGCCTTGTCGACGGCGCGATACAGATATTTCCATTGACCCTAGATCTTGACGTAGGTCTCATCGACGCGCCAGTTCCTACCCACCGGGCGCTTGCGACGGCGAAATTCCTTTTCAAACACCGGCAGCACCTTGATGACCCAACGGTGCACGCTCGAATGATCTACCTCGATCCCCCGCTCGGCCATCATCTCCTCAAGGTTGCGCAGGCTCAGCGAGTACGCCACATACCAGCGCACGCACAGCAGGATCACATCCAGCGGATAGTGCAGTCGCTTCAGTACCCTGCCAATGCCAGTAGGCAGCGTCTTACGTGGTGGCATCTTCGTCTTCGCCATCATGCTCGTCATGCGTTTTGGTTCGACCGATTCTATTCCACCGCGTTAGTGCGACAGGACCCTTGCATACCTGAAGCCCTTGCCAACGGTGCCACACCGCATCGCTAGTTCCCGCAGGAATGGGGGAAACCATGAGCAACGAGCCGCGCCGATCATCGCGTCATAGCATGCGGCGTATTTTGCGAACGGAACTACACGGTTCATTTCCGGAAGAAAACAGCTTTCGCTTCCTCGAACGGCAACGCTCACGCGGTCGTATCGCGTCACCCAACCGACGAGGAGCACCACATGTAGCCCGGGATATCCGTTGGCAGCCAATAGATTCGGCATTATGGCTATCCATTGACCGAATCTTGCGGGTTGGCACGGCAGCTATCGCCGACGTCGGGTGTTCCATCCGATGCGGGAAAACGAGCCTGACCATACCGAGCGGCGTGCACTAATGTTTTTCATGCGCAGCAGATGCTTGTTTGCGCAAGTTGAAGCCCGGAGCGGCTTGCGTCAGTACGTAAATGGCGGCGTCCTCATGAAACGACTTCTGATCAGTTTCCTCCTGTGCCTGGCGTTGGCACCGTGGCTGCCATCGGCAGCGGTTGCGCAAACTGCGCTACGCATCGCAGCGCAAGCCGAAAAGAAGGTTCCGGAGCTGCCGCCTGGGCAGTTGTTCTGGCGGATAGAGAGTTTCACAGACCGCGGGCAGGCCCAGGCGGCTGCGGGCAACTGGTCGCTGGTCGCCGAATCTGGGGGCAAGGTCTGGCTTTTCACGCTCGGCCCGGCAGGTGGGTCGTCTGCAGGCGGCACAAAGGTGGCCGAAGTTGGCCCGATTCCCCGGTTCACTGCGCCGCAATATCTCCTCAGGATCAACGAGGCTAGTGGTGCTCCTGGCAGCACGACTCCCGTGCATACGCATCCGGGCTCCGAGACTTTCTTCGTGCTAACCGGCGCGCAGACGGTTCGCACTTCCGACGGGGTGATGGTGGTGAACGCTGGCCAGGTCGAGCCGGGCCACGGCGCTGGCGTCCCGATGCAGGTCTCGGCCAGTGGTTCGACGGATCTGCATGCCCTGGTCATGTTTGTGCTCGACGCCTCCAAGCCGTTCTCTTCTCCCGCAAAGTTCCCATAGCAGTGGGTTGACGCGCGCACCCTGGCCAACGCCGGGCATCCATCAGCAGGAGCAGAATCCATGAACGCAAAACTTTTGCGCATCGGTCTCGGTGGCTTCCTGTTCAGCTACCTGTCGATGCTCGCGGCGACATCAGTTCAGGCGGCCGACATCAAGGTCATGAGCGATAGTCCCCTCGAGCCTGCGTTGAGCAGGGTCGTTGCGCTTTACCACGAGAAGACGCATAACCAGGTGAGCCTGGTGTTCGCACCGTCGCCCGCTGTGAAGAAAAGGATTGAAGATGGCGAGGCGGCCGACGTTGTTATCGTCCAACCGGACTTTGCTGAGGATCTCACGAAATCGGGCAAGGCAAGCGCCGGGGATCGACCGATAATCGCTCACGTTGGCGTCGGTCTCGGTAACCGCACGGACGGTCCGGCGTACGACATTTCAACGGTCGATAAATTCAGGAATACCTTGCTTGGTGCAGACCTCATCGTCTTTAACAGTGTCAAGTCGGGGGAGGCATTTGCGAACGCTATTCAGCGGCTTGGAATTGCGGACACACTCAGGCCGAAGATTGTTCGCACCACGCCCACCGGGATTTTTGAACCGGTGCTGAACGGCAAGGGCAACGACTTGGTGGCGGGCACGATTCCGCTTATCGCGACGACTCCCGGCATAAAGCTCCTTGGTCCACTTCCGGGCGATCTCCAGAGCACGCTCACGTATACCGCTGTGATCATGGCGAACACGCCACAACGCGAGACGGCCGAAGCGTTCGTCAAATTCCTGATGTCAGCACAGGCAAAGAAGACTTTTGCCGCAAACGGTGCCGAGTGAATTACTGACCAGTTCAATAAATAGTGCGTATATTGGATCAAGCTGCGTAGCGAACATGCTTCTCCTGAAACAGGTTGCGGATAACATGAGGCTGCTTCTGCCGGCGATGC
>NZ_CADIKL010000090.1 GCF_902859945.1 Paraburkholderia caffeinitolerans
CACAATCTGCTCGACACTGAAGCGTTTGCGTTTCATCGCACGGCTCCTTTCCTTCGAAAAGTCCGCCGAAAACTCGCTTACATCATGGCACTGTTTACCGGGGGCCGCTCAATTCTCAACCACGATTTGGTCGCAGATAAAGTTGCTGATGCCGCCGGCACTCCACTCATTGAAATGCGCGAAACACTAGCCAAAATTATTGAGCTCAATAATACGACTAACCAGATTCTGGAAAAGTCGGGCCACGACCTCCTGTTGCGGGCGGACAAGGCGGTCGCCCGAGTGATTCATGAGGTGTTGGGGCCCGTGGCGAACTTCATCGCGAAAGGTGTTGATTCCGCCGCGGTTCGCATCCTGACGGTGTCCTTGTGCTACCGGCAGAAGGTGCAGTTCATCTACAAGCCTGTGGAGGGCACGCCCAGCCAGTGGATTTCTTACATGGCACGGCAGATTTATGAAAAGATGCCGCCCAAGAATCGCCCGACCATGAAGTCGCTTAAGAGTGGTCTGCGCAAAACGTTCACCCAACCGAACAGCAAGGTTGTCAAGGTGCCTCAGTACATCCTCTTGGATGCAGAGGAGGCCGCCAGGCTGGCGTCCGGTACTGCGTCACGGGTAGACAAGATGACTGCGATTCTGGCGCCGGGAGCGCGTGCCGTCCTGACGGAAGAGAACGTGGGTGAAGTGTTCATTCCGAAATTCAACAAATTCAGTCAGGGGGAGTTTGGCTACGGCCTTATCGGGGCCTGCTTTACAGTGGTGAACTTGCTGGTTGCACGCAAGGAACTCGCAGAGGCTAGCGCGCTTAACCGCCAGGAAATGCAATACAAGCTGGATGCGTCCATCGTTACCATTGGGGCAAGCCTCGTACAAGAGTTGGGTAACGGCCTGAAGGCATATGGGGAGATTGGCCGCAAAGGGGCTTTTTGGACGGAATTCGCTGAAACCGTTGGATTTTATGTGGAGTATGGCGGGCGTTTCGTAGGTGCAATTGCTGGGCTGGTCGGGGCAATTTATGACTTCAAGGAAGCCAAAGAGAATTTCGAGCATCACAACCTTGGTTTAGCCTATCTTTATGCCAGTTCCGTTGTCGCGAATGTAGCTTTCGCCATTGCGACAATTCTCGGGGCCACGGTATTCGTCTTTATCTTCATGATTCTCGTAATAGGGATTGGTCTCATCATTCTCTGGAAAAAGAAGGACAAAATTGGAGAGTGGCTGGAGAAGTGCTATTTTGGGACCGGAGACTCGAAGTTTTCCGAGTCGGATGAGCACAAGCAGTTTGAACTGTTGACCCAAGGATAAGCGCGATGTACGACTACCTGACGAAGGTATCCATAAATCGTCCTGTGAGCGAGGATGAGGCCAAGCGTCGCCTCGACGTCCATAAGCCGGCGGCCAGTGAAGCGCACGACAAGCACATGGTCTTTCACATGAACGATGTCTATCTGGACATCTGTGATACCTCTTACCAGCAATTAGGATGGGCAACGCTGGCTTTTCTTGTTGGGGTTCCTGCTTTTGGCTATTTTGGCTGGCAGATTTCGCTGTTCGCAATCCAGGCTCCTATTTTTTGGACGCTGGTTGTTCCGTGTGTCGGTGGACTCGTGTTCTGCGCGGCAATTCTTTTCAAGGATTGCTTCAACTACCGGCACAAGACGATACGATTCAACCGGAAGAACCGGATGGTCTACGCCTTCCGGCATAACGGTAAAGGTGGGGTTGTTGAAGTCCCCTGGGATGAGGCCTTTTTCTTTGCGCACAGGCAAATGTCATCGCCGTTCAACGGTGGTGCGCCGACCGTGTTGAGATGTTACGTGCTTGCTGAGGATGGCAAGACAATCGTAAATACCTTTAGTTTTGGCAAGCGCATGGTCGTAGGCGGGTCCGAGACGTCAGCCTGGGGGCAGAGAGTCTTTGAGCAGTTGCTAACAAACTTCGAATTCGTTCGAAAGTTCATGGAAGATGGACCTGAGTCGGTTCCACCTATCAAGAAGTACTTGTCCGAGGGCCCGTCCTTGAGTGCCTCGGCAAGCGTCCTATTGCAAAATTTTCAGCGGCTTCGCAATTCAAATGCGGTGTTGTGGGTGCTGATGACTGTCATCGCCTTACCGATGTGTCTAATGGTATTGCTGCACTACATCGCGCAATTGACGAGCCGGGAGCCTGTATGGCCCGATGATGTGCAGCGGGCGTCCCAGCCCGGCGAGTCTCCGAGGGCCGCCGTCGCGTAAGCGGTCGACACGGAAATCGGCCCCCCGCTTGGAACCTGCGGGGGGCCGGTAGGTACAACAGGCACTACAGGGAAGCGGAAAATGAATCGCAAGTTTATTCTCAAGGACGACAAGACGGACCATAACGGGATTGTGCTGGAGGGCATTACTGGCTCGTCGTGGACCTATCCGGCATTTTGTGGGCGAGGCATATCATGAGAGGTAAAAATCATGGATATGCCGATGAAGAAGAAACGTACGGTGGCGTCTCAGGCAGCGGCCCGAGGGCCG
>NZ_CADIKL010000091.1 GCF_902859945.1 Paraburkholderia caffeinitolerans
GTAAGCCCCCGGTAAAGTCATCTTGAATGAGTAAGGCTCGAAGGCGAGGATCGTGTCCATCTAAATTTTTAATGGACAGGTGTACACGATGGACGAGATCGAGGTGATGCAGGAGGTCGTGCAACCGACACGACGTCGGCGGCATAGCAAGGAGTTCAAAGCTCAGGTCATACGGGCGGCAATGCAGCCCAACGTATCGATCGCGGCGGTAGCGCTGCACTATCGCTTGAACGCCAACATGCTCCGAAGCTGGGTGGCGGCACAGGAGGAGCTGGATGCGGCCGAGGTTGCCCGGCAGTCGATGAGCGGGCCATCGGCGGAATTTGTGCCGTTGCAGCTGGACGTGCCCGTGGCTGCATCTGGTACGGCAGAGATTCTGGTCGAGGTACGCCGGGGTGCGGCAACGGTGACGGTACACTGGCCGTTATCTGCCGCCGGTGATTGTGCCGTGTGGTTGCAGGGATGGCTGCGGTGATCCGCATCGATGCGATCTGGCTGGCGACGGAGCCTATCGATATGCGGGCGGGCGTCGATACGATCCTGGCGCGTGTCGTAAAGGTGTTCGGCGCAGCACGACCGCACCACGCCTACCTGTTTGCCAACAAGCATTCGACGCGCATGAAGGTGCTCGTGTACGACGGATTCGGCATCTGGCTGGCCGCGCGTCGCCTGAACAAGGGGCGGTTCATCTGGGCGAATGGAGACCAGGCGATCGCCACGGCGCTCAATCCCGAGCAGCTGCGAGCGCTCGTAACGGGACTGCCCTGGCAGACCCTCGCTCACGATCACGCGATCACGGTCGTGTAATACCCCCACAGACGTAAACTGGCTTGCTTCCGCGGCGGGTCGGGTTCTGGCAGACTGGCCGTATGAACCTGCCCGCCAACCTCGACGTCCTGAGCCCCGAGGAACTGCGCACGCTGGCTGCGCAATTGATGGCCCAGGCCGGCGAGAACGAGCGGGAACTGCGCTACCGGCAGACGCGCATCGACCAGCTCACACACGAGATGGCCACGCTCAGGCGCCTGCATTTCGGCAAGCGCAGCGAGCAACTCAACCCCGAGCAGATGAGCCTGCTCAATGAGGCGATCGACGCCGATCTGGCTGCACTCGAAACCGAGCTTGAGCAGCTACAGTCGAATACGGCCCAGGGCAAACAACGTCAGAAACCAAAGCGCACGCCGTTGCCGCCGCACTTGCCGCGCACCGACATCCGCCACGAACCCGAGAACATCACCTGCTCCTGCGGTTGCCAGCGCGTGCGCATCGGCGAAGACATTAGCGAGAAGCTTGACTATACGCCGGGCGTGTTCTCGGTGGAGCGCCACATCCGCGGCAAGTGGACCTGCAAGGCGTGCGAGACGCTGGTCCAGGCACCCGTTGCGCCGCACGTGATCGACAAGGGCATTCCCACCGCCGGCTTGCTCGCTCAGGTGCTGGTTGCCAAGTATGGCGATCACTTGCCGCTATACCGTCAGGAACGCATCTTCGAGCGCGCCGGCCTGGCGATCCCGCAATCGACGCTTGGCGAGTGGGTCGGGGTTTGCGGCGTACGGTTGCAGCCGCTGGTTGATGCGCTGCGCGATGTGCTTCTCCAGCAAGGTGTGCTGCACGCCGACGAAACGCCGGTGCAAATGCTAGCTCCCGGGAAAGGAAAGACGCAGCGCGCGTACGTATGGGCGTATGCCACCACGCAGTTCGCTGACGTGCGCGCGGTGGTCTATGAGTTTGCCGACAGCCGCGCTGGAGAACATGCTCGCGCGTTCCTCGGCAAATGGCGCGGCAAGCTGGTATGTGATGACCACAAAGGCTACAAAGCCGGATTCGAGCTGGGCATTACTGAAATTGGATGCGTTGCCCATGCAAGACGGAAATTCTTTGAGCTGCACGCCAGCAACAAAAGTCAAATCGCCGAACAGGCGTTGAAATACTTCGGCGAACTTTACGCGGTTGAGCGCGATGTTGCAGAACTCAAGCCCGATCGTAGGCGTGAAGTGCGCCAGGAGCGCGCCCGGCCAATCGCCGATGCGCTACATGAGTGGATGGTTGCTCAGCGCAAGCTGGTCTCCGAGGGATCGGCAATTGCCAAGGCACTCGACTATAGCCTCAGACGCTGGGAGGCGCTCACGCGTTATCTGAACGATGGGCACGTGCCTGTCGATAATAACTGGCTCGAGAACCAAATCCGTCCCTGGGCCCTGGGCCGCTCGAACTGGCTGTTCGCAGGTTCGTTGCGCGCCGGCCAACGCGCCGCTGCGATCATGAGCCTGATTCGATCCGCGCAGCTCAATGGCCACGATCCCTGCGTCTATCTGAAAGACGTCCTCAATCGCTTGCCTACTCATCAAGCCGATGACATCGCCGCACTTCTACCGCATCGATGGGTGCCTGCCGCCGCCTGATTGACGGCAATTTAGGCTGAGGGGTGCCTTTGCCGGGCGCTTAC
>NZ_CADIKL010000092.1 GCF_902859945.1 Paraburkholderia caffeinitolerans
GGGTCTAGCATGGCTGAAGCCACAAAAAAACCGAGGCCGGAATTCCGGAACATCGGGCTTGGGCAGATATTGTTCGCATACCGTCTGCCACTCGCGGGGCGCGTGTCGATCGGCCACCGCGTGAGCGGTGCGCTACTGTTCCTGTTCCTGCCTTTCCTGCTGTTCCTGTTTGACCAGAGCCTCACTTCGGAGCTCAGCTTCGAGGTCTTCAGGGGCTTCCTCTCCAACATCATCGTCAAGCTCGTCGTGCTGGTCCTCGGCTGGGCGTTCCTCTTTCACTTCTGCGCCGGCGTGCGCCACCTGTTCATGGACTTCAGCCATGACCTCGTGAGCAAGGAAAAGGGCAAGTCGACCTCGGTCGTGGTCGTTGTCATCTCCACGATCCTCACGATCGCCTTCGCGGCCAAACTCTTCGGAGCGTTCTAATAATGTCGGCTAAAAACGGTATCGGTCCGAAGCGCCTCGTCGTGGGCGCTCACTACGGCCTGCGCGACTGGATTGCCCAGCGCGCCACCGCCGTGATCATGGCGATCTACACGGTTGTGCTGCTCGTGCAGTTCTTCGGCGCACACGATTTTTCGTACGACGGCTGGGCCTCGATCTTCTCCGCGCAGTGGATGAAGCTCGCCACGTTCGTCACGGTGCTCGCGCTGTTCTATCACGCCTGGATTGGCGTGCGTGACATCTGGATGGACTACGTCAAGCCGGTCGGCCTGCGCATCACGCTGGACGTCCTCACGATCGCATGGCTGCTGGGCAGCCTCGGCTACGCCGCTCAGATTCTCTGGAGAGTGTAAAAGAATGGCTGCAATCAAGAATTCTCTGCCGCGTCGCAAATTCGACGTGGTCATCGTCGGCGCGGGCGGTTCGGGGATGCGCGCCTCGCTGCAACTGGCGCGCGCGGGCCTCTCGGTCTGCGTGCTCTCGAAGGTGTTCCCGACGCGTTCGCACACCGTTGCTGCCCAGGGCGGCATCGGCGCTTCGCTCGGCAACATGAGCGAAGACAACTGGCACTTCCACTTCTACGACACGATCAAGGGCTCCGACTGGCTCGGCGACCAGGACGCGATCGAGTTCATGTGCCGTGAAGCGCCGAACGCCGTCTACGAACTGGAACACATGGGCATGCCGTTCGACCGCAATGCGGACGGCACCATTTACCAGCGCCCGTTCGGCGGCCACACGGCCAACTACGGCGAGAAGCCGGTCCAGCGCGCCTGTGCGGCTGCTGACCGTACCGGCCACGCGTTGCTGCACACGCTGTACCAGCAGAACGTCGCGGCGAAGACCACGTTCTTCGTCGAATGGATGGCGCTGGACCTGATCCGCGACGCCGAAGGCGACGTGCTCGGCGTGACCGCGCTCGAAATGGAAACGGGCGACGTCTATATCCTCGAAGGCAAGACCACGCTGTTCGCCACGGGCGGCGCGGGCCGGATCTTCGCGGCATCCACCAACGCGTTCATCAACACCGGTGATGGCCTGGGCATGGCGGCCCGTTCGGGCATCGCGCTGCAGGACATGGAGTTCTGGCAGTTCCACCCGACCGGCGTGGCCGGCGCGGGCGTGCTGATTACCGAAGGCGTGCGCGGCGAAGGCGGCATTCTGCGCAACTCCAACGGCGAGCGCTTCATGGAGCGCTATGCGCCCACGCTGAAGGACCTCGCACCGCGTGACTTCGTCTCGCGTTCGATGGACCAGGAAATCAAGGAAGGCCGCGGTGTTGGCGCGCACAAGGATCACGTGCTGCTCGACCTCTCGCACATCGGCGCAGAGACGATCATGAAGCGTCTGCCGTCGATCCGCGAAATCGCGCTGAAGTTCGCGAACGTGGACTGCATCAAGGAACCGATCCCGGTCGTGCCGACGATTCACTACCAGATGGGCGGCATCCCGACCAACATCAATGGTCAGGTCGTCGGCACGCCGAAGGGCCACGAAGAAGTCGTCAACGGCTTCTACGCCGTGGGCGAATGCTCGTGCGTCTCGGTGCACGGCGCAAACCGCCTGGGCACGAACTCGCTGCTCGACCTCGTGGTGTTCGGCCGCGCTGCCGGCAACCACATCGTCAAGCACGTGAAGGAACTGAAGGAGCACAAGCCGCTGCCGGCAGACGCCGCCGACTTCTCGCTCGCGCGCCTTGCGAAGCTCGACAACTCGACCTCGGGCGAGTACGCGCAGTCCGTCGCGAACCAGATCCGCGGCTCGATGCAGAAGCACGCTGGCGTGTTCCGTACCTCGGCGCTGCTTGCGGAAGGTGTCAGGGACATCGCGCAGGTTAC
>NZ_CADIKL010000093.1 GCF_902859945.1 Paraburkholderia caffeinitolerans
CTGGAAGTCGGCGATGAACCAGTTTGCTATCCTGTTTGGCGACCGATTCACGCAGGCGCGCGGGTAACGATTCCTTTAACCGCCTCGCCCACAAAAATGCGGACAGGTTCTCGGAAGGCCACGCATCATCGCGCTCGCATGGCCGCAGGACGCACCGAGTTTCAAAGGCAAAGTTGACGAGGTGATCACCAAGCCACTCGCGTTCAAGGAGATGCTTCGCGCGATCGACCGAATCAATTCGGAGGCCGTAGCGCTGAGCGCATTACGAATGACTATGCAACGAAGACGGCCTATCGCAGTCACGTCATAGTCATCGTCAACACGACTGTCCCGTATCGAACGGCTGGCAGAATTCCCAGCAAGAGCGGACACAATCTTGCCGACGGCGGATGGCGGCAATGGGTCGGCTACGGAAGTTGGCGGACGATGATGCGGCGCACGGGTTGAATCCGCAGCAAGAAGCGGCCGTTCGACCTTACCGCTTGAATCGTCGACACTTTGCTGCCTCCTGCGGTGCTTCAATGACAACGATCTCGAGGTTGGACGCGAAGTGTGTCAAAGTATCAACCAGACTCATCAGCGCCACTAAATGACCAAATTACCCGTTGCCCAGCGATGGTTTGAACTCAAACGCATCAGCGATGACATAACCCTGCTTTGGGAACCCCACGTTGTTCCACTAATGCGCTGCAATATTTGGCATGTGCGCGGCCGCGATCGAGACCTGATGATCGACACGGGGATGGGCATTGCTAGCCTGCGCGATGCGGCCAGACATCTGCTGCAGCACGACGTCACCGCCGTTGCGACGCATACGCATTCGGATCACGTCGGCGGACATCACGAGTTCGAACACACATTGGTTCACGAACTGGAAGCAGAGAACCTGCGCTCGCCTCGCGAGCCAGGCACCCTTCTGGCGTCGGTATTGGGCGAAAAGGCCATTCGTCGGTATCGCGAAGCAGGGTATGCGTTCGACAGTGACCTGATTACGGCCCTTCCCGACGCCGATTATTCGATGTCTGACTATCGCGTGAGGGCAGCGACGGTCACGGAAATCGTCAAAGAAGGGAACATCGTCGATCTCGGTAACCGGCATTTTGAAGTCCTGCATCTGCCCGGCCACTCACCGGGCAGCATTGGCCTGTGGGAAGCGGCTTCCGGCACGCTGTTCTCAGGCGACGCAATCTACGACGGCCCTCTACTGGATGAGATCGCTGGCGCTGATATTTCGACTTACGTGCGAACGATGAAACGCTTGCGTGAACTGCCCGTGCAAGTGGTTCACGCTGGGCATGATGGAAGCTTCGGACGAGAACGACTGGTCGAGTTAGTCGATGCTTATCTGGCTAAACGTACCTGATCACCCGCGGGGACTGCAGTTCGAGGATTGGCCGGCAGGACTTCGGGGGCGAGGAGAACGGTCAAAGTGTGCCGGCTAGATGTGCTCGTTTGCCGAGGCAGTCAGAATTTTCGATAATCCGGAAAACGTGGCCGGCCCACGCTTGCCAGTCATTTCGATACGCTCCTCAGGATCGCCGCTGCAACGTCCCGGCTCACTGAGCCCAACGCACGATCGTGAGCGGCTACAAGCGCGTCGTAAGCGTGCTCCCGCACAGGCTCGTGCGCGAGCGTGCGTCCAATAATCGGTGTCGCCTGGCCTGGAGGCCAGATTGTCCAAAGTGCGTCTATCGTAGCCATATCCCCCAGCACCGAATCGAATTGCATGATGTCGACGCGAACACGCCACGTTGGCAAGCCGCTCGAATCCGCCCCATACACGCTTACGTGCTCAGAGCCAAGCAGCACCGCGAGATCTCCCGCGATGGTTCGCTGGATATTGTCTTTCAGCGGTTCCGCCCAGCGCTGAAACTCTTCAGGCCACACCTGATTGCCGGCAACGCTGACGACGATCTGCGGTCGGTCAACCAACGAGGGAATCGTGACCGGGTTGACCACAACATACAGCGGCGCTGCGGTGCGTAAGCGCCCGGCAAAGGCACCCCTCAGCCTAAATTGCCGTCAATCAGGCGGCGGCAGGCACCCATCGATGCGGTAGAAGTGCGGCGATGTCATCGGCTTGATGAGTAGGC
>NZ_CADIKL010000094.1 GCF_902859945.1 Paraburkholderia caffeinitolerans
CCAATCTCCCAGCGCGAGCCACCGGCCGTCAGCACAATTCTCTTCGCGGATAAGTAGATCGTCCCGTCCTCACTGGCAACGTTGACATCCTTGTTCGCGATAGCGTCGATTTCGTCACTCTGCGCCTGGATCACGACCTTGCCATTGGCTGCGATCAGCTTCAGGCCCAACTGGTAGGCAAACATCGAGATCGCTCCGCGCACTGACGCAAGAAGCGAGCGGCCCGACGATACGCTCACGTCGCGTCCTGCCGTGATGGCATGATCGTGGTGGCTTGCCATGTGCGTACTGTCGCTCGCCGTCGTGGCAATGCCCGCAGCGCTCGCCATCACCATGTCCGGGCGTGACAGTTCGGGGAATTCGCTTTCGCCAGTCTGCGCGCCTCCCTTGATCGCATCGTTCTGCGCCTTGATAGTGCTGGTCGCTTCACTCTGGCTGGAGTCGTGCGTTTGCGCCTGGTGCCTGGTGGCAAGCTGCGACAGATCCTCATGCTGCTGGCGGGCCTGCGTGAGCCGCGCGATGGTCTCGCCCATGTCCTTGACCTTGCCCGCCGCCTTGTCACGGCCAAACGTGGTCAGCAGCAGACCGAGCGCCGCGCGCAAAGCGCCCCATCGATCGCTGCGAAGCTCGAAGCCTTCGCCCCTTGGGTCCTGCCGCCCCTGGTTGCCGTCGATGCGCGTGTTGTAACCCAGACTCAGGCTCGATTTGCCATGGTCGCTCGCAAGCTGCGCCTGCTGCCGGTTCTCGGTGTCATCGAACGCGAGATGATTGGTCGTGGTGCCGTGCCCGAAGCTGCGCGTGACCATGCCCGAGAGCGCGTAGTTATCGGGCAGCTTCCAGGCCGGCATGTTGTTCACGTCAGGCACGAACGCCACCACGACGGGCCGGTCCGGATCGCCGTTGACATAGCCCACGAGCACCTGCTGTCCGCAGCGGCCATGCATGACCGTACCCATCTGGTCGCCCTGCCACGGCTGCGCCACGCGCACCCATATCGATGTGCCGCCGTTGAACTCGCCCTTGCGATCCCAGGCGTACTGGATCTCCACACGGTTATATTTATCGAGCGAGATTTCGGCGTCGTTCGGTCCCACGATGACCGCGTATTCCAGGTCTTCGAGACGCGGGCGTGGCGTGACCTGGGGCATGCGGTACGGCTCGCGTGCCGGGTACAGCTCGAACGTGGCTTCGAACGAATAACCGGTGGATCGGCCTGACAGGCCCGGCATGTCCCGGATATCCAGCGTGCACGACAGCACGAGATAATCGTTGTTCGCCTCACCATGCGGATGATCGATCAGCGTGAAGGTCTTGCCGGCCTCGATGCCACGCAGCGCGCCCCGCCCGTGTGCGCGCAGCCGCTGGCCCCGTCTCGCCTCCAGCTTCACGCGCGCCAGATGCTGCGCATCCTTCTTCCAGGCGTCGTCATCCCGCCTGGAGTAACGGGTCGCATCGGGCTGGGCGTATTCGGCGGACTCGTAGGATTCGAGACTCTCATCATGTTCGCGGCGTATGGGGCCGTACTGCCCGCGATACGGCTCGCTGTTGCGTCTGAGCCGTGGCGACGTATAACTGTGGTCATTGACGACCACCCGGTCCAGCGCTACCGACGTGCGCCATGACAGGTGCGTGATGTGTTCCCGGTCGATATGCCCGCCATCGGGGTGATACGACAACGTGTCGTAGGGCGCGCTCTGTTCCTGGCACGCGCGAGTGCAGTCGGCAATGACGAGCACGTGCTTCCTGTCGTGGTGCTCGAACCAGATCACATAGCCGAACTCTTCGCACAGCCGCATGCAGAAATCCCAGTCCGTCTCCCAGGCCTGGCGGATGAAATCACGCTGGCTGGCTTCGTGGTTGAAACGGGTATCGAACTTGACGCGAAATTCGATTTCATGGCTGTACGGCGTGAGGACGGTTTGAAGAATTCTGGTGATATCGGAATCGGTAAAGATGCGCGAGTTTCTGCACAGCGTCGCGCGCCACCACGACGGGCGGATCACGAATTCATAGACGAGCGCACCACCCTCGGAG
>NZ_CADIKL010000095.1 GCF_902859945.1 Paraburkholderia caffeinitolerans
GGCGGTCGTGACTGCACCGATTACCTACGACGACGTAGTGGTTCGGAAATCACGCCGCAAAGGCCAGAAATCTCCACAATGCGAAATTGTGGAGCTAAATGGATAGCCCTTGTTTTTGTACAGTACACGCGAGCGGGAGAATCTTCAACAGAAGAGGACAACGGTCGAGGCGCATCGACTTCAGTATGATGAAGCGGCGCGAGTAACGGGGGCCGTATGAAAAAGATCGAGATAGCCGACTTCGTCATCCGACTGCTGACGCTCATCGCCGTTGTCAGCGGGGGAGTATGGGCCTGGTATCAATACAGGGAAAGCGGCGCGACGGACTGGCAAAACAACCTAGCGCTCAAGACCGACGTGCTGCCATATCACGACAATCTGCGGCTGCTGGTTGTCCATGTGGAATCGAAAAACCCACGCCCAAACAAATTCGAACTTCGGAGCGACCATCACGATTCTTTCGAACTACGCGTGCGGCGGCTCGTACCGAAGGCGGCGGAGGGTCAGGTGTTCAAGGAGGATGAAGGAGACCTTATCGCGCGCTCGGACCTTCTAGCGCTCGCCGACGGCGACTATGAATTCCTGCCAGCGGCGGAAATGGACGACATGCAGGTCGTAGTCATCAAGGAGGATACTTGGGTCTCGATCTTTGCCGATATGAAGATCAACAACAACCCGCCCGACGCGAAGGGCAAACCCGACTACGACGAAAACGCAGTCTCTGCGGTTGTCTACATTCCGAAAAGTGAGGGACAGACGGGCCACCGGAAAGCCGCGCAGCGTGACCGGCCGCGCGGCTAGGTCAGGCGTCAGCGCACCAGGGCGGGCGTGGCGCGCGGTCGGCGCCCGCGCGGCGCGATGGAATGCAGGAAGACCAGATGCCTCTTATTGCCAAATCCTACCCCCGCAACCAAGAAGGATTCAAAGCCTGCATGATGAAAATCATGCAGGCTTTTTCCGTTCTGGGCACGCGTTCTGTGCCCACGTGTCATGCCAGGTCGCCCTGGTGCCCTTGGCCCTCCAGCGCCCAATCCACAGCCGCTTGCGCATGCAGAGCGGTCGTATCGAACACCGGCAATGCCGAGTCCTCGGGTTTGATCAGCAGTGTGATTTCCGTGCAGCCGAGAATGACGGCCTGCGCGCCCCTTGCCGCGAGCGCCTCGATCACGCGCTGATACATGCCGCGCGATTCCGCTTTCACGACACCGTGACAGAGTTCATCGTAGATGATGCGATGCACGTCCATGCGCTCGCGCTCGTCGGGCACGAGCGCCTCGATGCCGTGCACGCTGCGCAGCCGCCCAACGTAGAAGTCCTGTTCCATCGTATAGCGCGTGCCGAGCAGACCCACGCGCGTCACGCCCGCAGCGCGCAGCGCGTCGCCGGTCGGATCGGCGATATGCAGGAAGGGGATCGCAATCGCCGCTTCGATCGATGCACACACGCGATGCATCGTGTTGGTTGCCAGCAGCACGAGATCGGCGCCGCCGCGTTCCAGTTGCGTGGCCGCCTGCGCCATCTGCACGCCCAGCGCGTCCCAGTCACCCGCGCGCTGCAAGGCTTCGATATCGGCGAAATCGACCGTCGCCATGAGGCTGCGCGCATTGTGATGTCCGCCGAGCCGCGCTTTCGCGTAGCGGTTCAGCAGCCGGTAATACTCCGCCGACGACTCCCAGCTCATCCCGCCAATCACACCGATCGTTTTCATCGCCAGTCCCGCAATGGATTGAAATGATCGGACGAGTATAGGCATGCCTGCGCGACTGTACAGGTACGGTCCGGTACACCTGCCGCAGTACGGCGAGACCAGACAAGACCCGGGTGCGCGGACAGTTTTCTTGAAAATAGCACTGTGTTTTTGTAAGGGCTATCCATTTAGCTCCACAATTTCGCATTGTGGAGATTTCTGGCCTTTGCGGCGTGATTTCCGAACCACTACGTCGTCGTAGGTAATCGGTGCAGTCACGACCGC
>NZ_CADIKL010000096.1 GCF_902859945.1 Paraburkholderia caffeinitolerans
CCTACTCATCAAGCCGATGACATCGCCGCACTTCTACCGCATCGATGGGTGCCTGCCGCCGCCTGATTGACGGCAATTTAGGCTGAGGGGTGCCTTTGCCGGGCGCTTACGGCTCTTCAAGGACGCGGTAGGAACATTTACTGACCAGATCGAAGATCGAGGCATTGACGAGATCTTCATTGACCTGACGGACGTAGAGGGTGAGTCCCACGAGCTCGGGATGCGGATCAAGGCTGCGGTGCGCCAGGCCACGAACCTCACCTGCTCCATTGCGATTGCGCCAAACAAACTGCTCGCAAAGATCGGATCCGAAATGGACAAGCCTGACGGGCTCACGCTTCTTACGATGGCGGATCTCGAAGCGCGCATCTGGCCTCTCGCAGCGAAGAAGGTCAATGGTATCGGCCCCCGTGCGAATGATCGTCTCGCGAGCATTGGGATTGTGACGGTCGGTGGGATTGCTGCTGCAGACCCCGCGCGGCTGCAGGAACATTTCGGACGCACATACGCTGAGTGGCTGGCGAGAATCGCGCGCGGAATCGACGACCGCGTCGTCGTTGTCTCCTCCGAACCAAAGTCCATGAGCCGCGAAACAACGTTCGAGCGCGATATGCACGTCGCCCGCGACCGCGCGATTCTGACGCCGGTGCTAACGGGGTTATGCGAACGGGTTGCCGGGGATCTGCAGCGCAAAGGATACGCGGGCCGCACGGTTGGGCTAAAGATCAAGTTTGCAGACTTCAAGATTGTGACTCGCGACCTGTCGCTCGCCGATCCCGTGGCGGATACAGCTGCCATACGGCGAGCGGTCGGCGAGTGTTTGAAGCGGGTGACGCTGGATCGGCGGATTCGGCTTATCGGTGTGCGCGTCGGCTCGCTGGAGCCGGCGGCTGATGACGCATCGTCTGTGGCTCCGGTGCAGCGCGAATTGCCGTTCGATAGCTGACGTCGACTGACGATGGTTAGTCTTGATCGACCGGCTGCGCACCATCGATTGGGGTTTCGACCGTCATCGGGACCGCGAAGTAAATGCGAAAGCGTCTGCCGCTCGGTGGCCGAAGGCCCATGTATCTCGTGCGGTCCTTCGTCCAGCCGTTGCGCGTCCTCTCCAACGATTCTTCGTTAACCAAAGCTAATAATTCGGTGTGACTCTTTATGTCCTCGCTATTGATGGCGTTTTGAAAAAATGCCTTCAACAAAAATCGATCGTCCATGGGAAAGCGTGTCCGGGCGCTATCCATCCACCGCGACATCACGGCTCAGCGATGCGCAATAGTATCGGGAATGGCGCATTCTCGAGCATCAACGCGTACCCCGTAGTCCCAGGCCATCGAGTCCACGGACGCGATCCAGTCGAGCGCACTGAGCTTTTCAAGGCACTGACCTTTCACGCCGAAAAGATGAAGCTTCGAGCCGGGTGGTAAGTGTCCTTCAAGGCCAGCTAGCACCGCATAGAGGTCGTGACGCGGGTCATTGAGATTTCGGCGACAAACCGAACCAAGCCCGATCAGCGTTGGTTCAGCCAGCCAGGGTCTCCAGCGTTCCCACACCGACAGCAGCAGGTCGAGGCTGCGGCGGTACTCGTCGACCGAGTAGCCTGGATCACAGGCACAGGCACGCGAACAAGATTGCTCACCGTTCGGCTGTCGCAGTCTCGGGAAAGTTGTTCCTGCCACGCGTACACCACGCGCAACGTTCCCTCCAGCATCGTCGCGGTCGCCCGAATTCTGTAATCGATCGCCTCACTGTCTGCTGCTATCTCGGGTTCGCAGCACATACTGACCAGTTCAATAAATAGTGCGTATATTGGATCAAGCTGCGTAGCGAACATGCTTCTCCTGAAACAGGTTGCGGATAACATGAGGCTGCTTCTGCCGGCGATGCAG
>NZ_CADIKL010000097.1 GCF_902859945.1 Paraburkholderia caffeinitolerans
GGCAGCCAGCCCATGCGCTCGGCGCGCACGTTGTAGTCGATGGGCGTGCCGTGATACGCCGACTTGTCCGCGAGCGGCGAGAGCAGGTCGGTGGGGTTCATCGGGTCGTAGCGCCACTGGTCGGTGTGCGCATAGAAGAACGAGGTGGCGTTCATGTGGCGCGGCGGGCGGTTCCAGTCGAGCGCGAACGCCAGCGCGGTCCAGCCGGTTTGCGGGCGCAGCTTTTCCTGGCCCACGTAATGCGACCAGCCGCCGCCCGACTTGCCTACGCAGCCGCACATCACCAGCATGTTGATGATGGCGCGGTACGCCATGTCCATGTGATACCAGTGATTGATGCCCGCGCCGATGATCACCATCGACTTGCCCTCGGTCTTGTCCGCGTTCTCCGCGAACTGGCGCGCGACGTTGATCACGTCGGCGCGCTTCACGCCCGTGATCGCTTCCTGCCACGCGGGCGTGTAAGGTACATCGTCGTCGTAGCTTTGCGCGACGTCCTTGCCGCCGAGGCCCTGATCGAGGCCGTAGTTCGCGATGAAGAGATCATAGACGGTGGCCACGAGCTTCTCGCCGTCGCGCGTGGCCACGCGGCGCACGCCGATGTGGCGGCTCAGCACCGACTGGTGATCGGTGTGCGAATAGTGCGCGTGCGCGACGTTGCCGAAGTACGGGAACGCCACGTCCACCACCTGGTCGTGGCCCGCGACGAGCGAGAGCGCCGGCACGAGCGGCGCACCCTGAGCGTTTTCCTCGCGCAGGTTCCACTTGCCGAGGTCGCCGCCTTGCTGCTGGCCCCAGCGGAAGCCCGCAGAGCCGAGCGGCGCCGCGAACGCTCCGTTGGCGGAATCGATCACGACGGTCTTCCAGTCGGGATTGTTGGTCTGGCCGAGCGCGTCCGCGAAGTCGGAGGCGCGCAGGTAGCGATCGGGCACGTACTGGCCGTCGCGCTCGGTGAGCGTGACGAGGCATGACATGTCGGTGAAGCGGCGGCAGTAATCGGCGAAATACGCGCTTTTTCCCGCGAGGTGATATTCCTTCAGGATCACGTGGCCCATCGCGAGCGCGAGCGCGGCGTCGGTGCCCTGCTTGGGATGCAGCCAGATGTCGCCGAACTTCGCGCCTTCGGCGTAATCGGGGAAGATCGACACAATCTTCGCGCCGCGATAGCGCGACTCCACCATGAAGTGTGCGTCGGGCGTGCGCGTTTGCGGCACGTTCGACCCCCACAGCATGATGAACGAGGAGTTGTACCAGTCGGCCGATTCCGGCACGTCGGTCTGCTCGCCCCACGTTTGCGGCGAGGCGGGCGGCAGGTCGCAATACCAGTCGTAGAACGAGAGGCACACGCCGCCGATCAGCGAAAGATAGCGCGAGCCTGCTGCATACGAAACCATCGACATCGCGGGAATGGGCGAGAAGCCGACCACGCGGTCGGGGCCGTGTCGCTTGATCGTGTGCACGTTGGCCGCGGCGACGAGTTCGTTCACCTCGCTCCAGTCGGCGCGCACGAAGCCGCCCAGGCCGCGCCGCGACTGGTAGCTTTTGCGCGCTTCGTCGTCGTCGACGATCGCGGCCCACGCTTCCACGGGCGGGAGCGTGCGGCGCTTTTCGCGCCACAACTTCACGAGCGCGCTGCGCATGAGCGGATATTTCAGGCGGTTCGCGCTATAGAGGTACCACGAGTACGATGCGCCGCGCGAGCAGCCGCGCGGCTCGTGGTTGGGCATGTCGGGGCG
>NZ_CADIKL010000098.1 GCF_902859945.1 Paraburkholderia caffeinitolerans
ATGAGCCACTATTCGATATTCAGTCTGTTCCGCAACGGGTTGTCGTATCACGAGAACTGGGAGCGGCAGTGGAGGAGCCCCGAGCCGAAGAAGGAGTACGACGTCGTGATCGTCGGCGGCGGTGGGCACGGTCTTGCCACCGCGTACTACCTCGCGAAAGAGCACGGCGTGAAGAACATCGCGATTCTGGAGAAGGGCTGGATCGGCGGCGGCAACACGGCGCGCAACACCACCATCGTGCGCTCGAACTATCTGTGGGACGAGTCGGCGGCGCTGTATGAAAAGGCCATGAAGCTCTGGGAAGGGCTCTCGCAGGATCTCAACTACAACGTGATGTTCAGCCAGCGCGGCGTGATGAATCTCGCGCATACGCTGCAGGACGTGCGCGACACCGAGCGCCGCGTGAACGCGAACCGCCTGAACGGCGTGGACGCCGAGTTCCTCACGCCCGAGCAGATCAAGGAGATCGAACCCACGATCAACCTGAACAGCCGCTATCCGGTACTGGGCGCTTCTATTCAGCGCCGCGCCGGCGTGGCGCGCCACGACGCGGTGGCCTGGGGCTTCGCGCGCGGCGCGGACCGTCACGGCGTGGACATCATCCAGAATTGCCAGGTCACGGGCATTCGCCGCGACGGCGGCCGCGTGACCGGCGTGGATACGGTGAAGGGCTTCATCAAGGCGAAGAAGGTGGCCGTGGTTGCGGCAGGCAACACCACGACGCTCGCCGACATGGCCGGCATCCGCCTGCCGATCGAAAGCCATCCGCTGCAGGCGCTGGTTTCCGAGCCCATCAAGCCGGTGGTCAACTCGGTCATCATGTCGAACGCGGTGCACGCGTATATCAGCCAGTCCGACAAGGGCGACCTCGTGATCGGCGCGGGCGTCGATCAGTACACGGGTTTCGGCCAGCGCGGCAGCTACCACATCATCGAAGGCACGCTGCAGGCCATCGTCGAAATGTTCCCGGTGTTCTCGCGCGTGCGCATGAATCGCCAGTGGGGCGGCATTGTCGATGTCTCGCCCGACGCGTGCCCGATCATCAGCAAGACCGACGTGAAGGGCCTCTATTTCAACTGCGGCTGGGGCACGGGCGGCTTCAAGGCGACGCCGGGCTCGGGCTGGGTGTTCGCGCACACCATCGCGAACGACGAACCGCACCCGCTCAACGCGCCGTTCGCACTGGACCGCTTCTACAACGGCCATCTGATCGACGAGCACGGCGCAGCCGCCGTGGCGCACTGAATACGCACCATACAGAGGAGAACACCACATGTTGCTGATCGAATGCCCATGGTGCGGGCCGCGCGCCGAACTCGAATTTACCTGCGGCGGCGAGGCGGATATCGCACGCCCGCTCGACACCGATAAGCTGAGCGACCGCGAATGGGGCGAGTACCTGTTCATGCGCGATAACCCGCGCGGCGTGCACAAGGAGCAGTGGCTGCATACGCAAGGCTGCCGCCGCTGGTTCAAGGTGACGCGCGACACCGTAAGTTACGACATTCAGGGTTACGAAACGTTTGGCGATGCCAACTCGCCGGCGAACGTCCAGGCGAAAGCACAACAGGCCGCGCAACAAAGCGCACAGCAAGGCACGCAAGGGAGCAAGCAGCGATGAGCCAGAAGAACCGTCTCGGCGCCGGCGGGCGCATCAACCGCGCGATTCCGCTGACCTTCACGTTCAACGGGCGCACGTA
>NZ_CADIKL010000099.1 GCF_902859945.1 Paraburkholderia caffeinitolerans
ATGAACCATCCGAACTTCACCGATCCCCGCCTCGACCCGAGCCGCACGATCCGCGCGCCGCGCGGCAGCGAGAAGGTGTGCAAGACCTGGCTGGCCGAAGCCGCGTACCGCATGATCCAGAATAATCTGGACCCGGAAGTGGCCGAGCACCCGCACGCGCTGGTGGTGTACGGCGGTATTGGCCGCGCCGCGCGCAACTGGGAATGCTATGACCAGATCCTCGCGTCGCTGAAGGACCTGAACGAAGACGAAACGCTGCTGATCCAGTCGGGCAAGCCGGTGGGCGTGTTCCGCACGCATGCCGACGCGCCGCGCGTGCTGCTCGCGAACTCGAACCTCGTGCCGCACTGGGCCACGTGGGAACACTTCCACGAACTCGACCGCAAGGGCCTGATGATGTACGGCCAGATGACGGCGGGCAGCTGGATCTACATCGGCTCGCAGGGCATCGTGCAGGGCACCTACGAGACGTTCTTCTCGGTGGCGAACCAGCACTTCAAGGGCGACCCGTCGGGCCGCTGGATCCTCACGGGGGGCCTCGGCGGCATGGGCGGCGCACAGCCTCTGGCCGCGACGATGGCGGGCTTCTCGATGATCGCCGTCGAATGCGACGAGACGCGCATCGACTTCCGCCTGAAGACGCGCTACGTGGACCGCAAGGCGACGACGCTGGACGAGGCGCTGGCCATCGTCGAGGAAGCGAAGCAGACGGGCAAGCCGGTGTCGGTGGGTCTCCTGGGCAACGCGGCTGACGTGTTCGCCGAGTGCGTGGCGCGCGGCATCACGCCGGACTGCGTGACGGACCAGACCAGCGCGCACGACCCGATCAACGGCTACCTGCCGCAGGGCTGGAGCGTGGAGCAGTGGCGCGAGGCGCAGAAGGTCGCGCCGGAAAGCATCGTGAAGGTCGCCAAGCAGTCGATGGCGCACCAGGTGAAGGCAATGCTGGCGCTGCAGGAACGCGGCGCGGCGACGCTCGACTACGGCAACAACATCCGCCAGATGGCGCTGGAAATGGGCGTGGAAAACGCGTTCGACTTCCCGGGCTTCGTGCCGGCGTACATCCGTCCGCTGTTCTGCGAGGGCAAGGGCCCGTTCCGCTGGGTGGCGCTCTCGGGCGACCCGGAGGACATCTACAAGACGGACCAGAAGGTCAAGGAACTGATCCCGGACGATCCGCACCTGCACAACTGGCTGGACATGGCGCGCGAGCGCATCGCGTTCCAGGGTCTGCCGGCGCGGATCTGCTGGGTGGGCGTGAAGGATCGCTATCGTCTGGGCCAGGCGTTCAACGAGATGGTGAAGAACGGCGAGCTGAAGGCGCCGATCGTGATTGGCCGCGACCACCTGGACACGGGATCGGTGGCGAGCCCGAACCGCGAGACGGAATCGATGAAGGACGGCTCGGATGCAGTGAGCGACTGGCCGCTGCTGAACGCGCTGCTGAACACGGCGGGTGGTGCGTCGTGGGTGTCGCTGCACCACGGCGGCGGCGTGGGCATGGGCTTCTCGCAGCACTCGGGCGTGGTGATCGTGGCGGACGGCACGCAGGCGGCGCACGAGCGTCTGGGCCGTGTGCTGCTGAACGATCCGGCGACGGGCGTGATGCGTCATGCGGATGCGGGCTACGAGCTTGCGCAGCAGACGGCGCGTGAAGCCGGGCTCAAGCTGCCGATGCTGGG
>NZ_CADIKL010000100.1 GCF_902859945.1 Paraburkholderia caffeinitolerans
ACCAAATGTCCCGGCCAGATTGAGATGTCCGACTTCCGGCTCAATAGAAATGTCCGGTTTTAGAGAGGTTTGCTTCTGTCTTTCTTGGGTTCGTCCTCCACTTCGTGTTGAAGGATAGCGTCTGTAGCAGCAGGGCGCTTACGCACCTTCAGCGAGCCCTGGCAGGCTGCCGGCCAGGTTTTGACTCTGGTTTTGAGGCCTGCGCCGGCTTCACGATCACCGCTTCCATGTCCGCCTGCGTGAACTCGCGTTGCTTCTTCGTGCCCGGTACGCGTGCCTTTGCGCGCACCGGCTCGCCCTGGTTCGTGCGTGACGGAGAGCCCGAGGCCCGCCGGTTATCACGCTGCGCCTGCAGGGCCTGCGCCACCTGCAGCGCGTGCGCGAGCCGCTTGTGTTCGATCACCGCGCCCTGGTCCACCCCGGTGAGCCGGTCATACTCGCGATACGGCAGCATCCGGCCGTCCGCCCGCAATTCGATGCGTCCATTCGGGTACTCCCAGACCTCGATGTAGCGGTGCACCAGCTTCCGGTTCTGGGGCGTATCGTCGAGCAGGTACATCACGCGGTCGTACTGCACGGTGAGCGACTTCGTCACGCGCCGCGTTTCGCGCCAGGTGAGCAGGGTGTCCAGATCCTCGTCGGTACGCAACGGCCGGTGTGCGTCAAACGTGCTGCGCGGTGCCTTCGCAAAGCGCACGTTATACGCTGCCATGAAGGCAGGCGCGTACGCATTCGCGTCCGCCACCGTGCTGATGCCACGCAGCCGCAACTCCTTCACGAGGCGATCCTGAAGCGTCAGGTGGGCCCGCTCCACGCGGCCCTTGGCCGAACTGCTGTTGGCGCAGAACGTGTCGATGTTCAGCTCGTACATCGCGCGCCCGAAGTGCGTCACGCTGCGGCCCGTTTCGTTGACCCTGACGCTGCGGAACACGCTCGCGCGATCGCTGTACAGTGCCACCGGCTTGCCGTGGCGCTCCAGGTACGCACGCGTCGCCTCAAAGTAGCTAAAGGTCGATTCGGTGGCCGTGAAATGCAGGTGCATCAGGCGGCTCGTTGCATCGTCCACGTACACCAGCAGCGTGCAGGCCGGCGCCCGGTCCTCGAACCAGCGGTGGTCGCTGCCGTCGATCTGGATCAGCTCGCCCAGGCACGCACGCCGGGCCCGCGGCTGGTAGACCTTCGGCGGGCGCTGCGCGCGCGGGATCCACAGGCCCGCGTCGCGCATCCATCGGCGCACCGTCTCCTTGGCCAGCGCAATCCCATGGCATTCAGCGAGTTTCTCGCACGCCAGCGTCGGCCCGAAATCGGCATAACGCTCGCGCACCAGCGCCATGGCCCGGGCCCGCAGATCGACGGACAGTTCCCGGTTGCTCGGCCGCCCACGCCTGGCCGAGACCAGCCCAGCCGGACCAGCTGCCTCATAACGCCGGCACAGTCGGCTGATCTGCCGTTCGCTGAGTTGCAGCCGCTCAGCCGCCTGAAAACACCGCAGGCGGCCTTCAACGACCGCCTCGATGACCTTGACCCGCTCGAGTTCGCGCATGCTTGCCGTGATCAGCTCACGTCCGTTCATGGTTCGCCCCTGGTCGACGCCTCGCGTGAGCGTGCGCT
>NZ_CADIKL010000101.1 GCF_902859945.1 Paraburkholderia caffeinitolerans
TTCATCTTGCGCACCAGCAGGAACTCATCGCGGTTCGAGCCCACCGTGCCGTAGTAATTGAAGCCGTAGGCCAGTTGCGCGTAGCCGCCGATCATGTGTGTCGGCTTGACCGAAATGCGCGTGACCGAGTTGTGAATGCCGCCGCGCGTGCCGGTGATTTCCGAGCCCGGCGTGTTCACGATCTTCTCCTGCGCGTGGTACATCATCACCATGCCGCGCGGAATGCGCTGGCTCACCACGGCGCGCGCGCACAGCGCGCCGTTCGAGTTGAAGCACTCGATCCAGTCGTTGTCGACCACGCCGATCTGCGCGGCGTCTTTCTCCGAGATCCACACGATCGGCCCGCCGCGCGAGAGCGTGAGCATGAGCAGGTTGTCGGTGTAGGTGCTGTGAATGCCCCACTTCTGGTGCGGCGTGATGAAGTTCAGCGCGATCTCGGGATTGCCGTTCGAGCGCGTGCCTTCCATGTGGGCGTAGCTGCCCGTGTCGATGGGCGGCTTGTACACGCACAGCGCCTCGCCGAACGCGCGCATCCATTCGTGATCCTGATAAAGCTGCTGCCTGCCGCTCAGCGTGCGCCATGGAATCAGCTCGTGCACATTGGTGTAGCCCGCGTTGTACGAAACGTGTTCCGATTCGATGCCGCTCCACGTGGGCGACGAAATGATCTTGCGCGGCTGGGCCTGGATATCGCGGAAGCGGATCTTTTCGTCGGCGCGCGCCTCGGCCAGATGCTCGTGCCGCACGCCGGTGATCTTGCCGAGCGCCTCCCACGCCTTCACCGCCACTTCGCCGTTGGTTTCGGGTGCGAGCGAGAGGATCGTTTCGGCTGCGTCGATCGCGGTCTCGATGCGCGGGCGGCCAGCGGCGTCGCCGAATTTCGGCTCGTTCGGGTGGCGATAGTTGAGGTCGCCCAGCTCCTTCACTTCGCGCTCGGTGTTCCAGTCGATGCCCTTGCCGCCGTTGCCGAGCTTGTCCAGCAGCGGCCCGAGCGAGGTGAAGCGGTGATAAATCTCGGGGTAGTTGCGCTCGATCACTGCCACTCCCGGCATGGTCTTGCCCGGCACCGGCTCGCACTGGCCGCGTTTCCAGTCGGCCACGCCGAACGGCTGCGCGAGCTCGCCCGGCGCATCGTGCGCAATGGGCGTGAGCACCACGTCGCGCTCACGGCCGAGGTGGCCCACGCTCAGTTCCGAAAAGCGCTTCGCGATGCCCTTGAAGATTTCCCAGTCGCTCTTGGCCTGCCAGGCGGGATCGACGGCGGCGGAGAGCGGGTGAATGAACGGATGCATGTCGGACGTATTCATGTCGTCCTTCTCGTACCACGTGGCCGTGGGCAGCACGACGTCCGAGTACATGCAGGTGGTGGACATGCGGAAGTCCAGCGTGCAGAGCAGGTCGAGCTTGCCGGTCGGCGC
>NZ_CADIKL010000102.1 GCF_902859945.1 Paraburkholderia caffeinitolerans
AAGGGCGAGGACATGCACGCCGCGCTCAAGCGCGAGTGCCTCGCGGTGCGCAACAGCGTGGGCATTCTCGATGCGTCGACGCTCGGCAAGATCGACATTCAGGGTCCGGACGCCGCCAAGCTGCTGAACTGGGTCTACACGAACCCGTGGCTCAAGCTCGAAGTGGGCAAGTGCCGCTACGGCCTGATGCTCGACGAGAACGGCATGGTGTTCGACGACGGCGTGACCGTGCGCCTCGGACCGCAGCACTACATGGTGACCACGACTACGGGCGGCGCGGCGCGCGTGCTCACGTGGCTCGAACGCTGGCTGCAGACCGAGTGGCCCGACATGAAGGTGCGTCTGGCTTCCGTGACCGATCACTGGGCGACCTTCGCCGTGGTGGGCCCGAAGAGCCGCAAGGTGCTGCAGAAGGTGTGCAAGGACATCGACTTCGACAACGCCGCGTTCCCGTTCATGTCGTATCGCAACGGCACGGTTGCAGGCGTGAAGTCGCGCGTCATGCGCATCAGCTTCTCGGGTGAACTGGCCTATGAAGTGAACGTACCGGCCAACGCGGGCCGCGCAGTGTGGGAAGCGATCATGGCTGCGGGCGCCGAGTTCAACATCACGCCGTACGGCACGGAAACGATGCACGTGCTGCGCGCCGAGAAGGGCTACATCATCGTCGGCCAGGACACCGACGGTTCGGTCACGCCGTTCGACCTCGGCATGGGCGGACTCGTTTCGCAGACCAAGGACTTCCTGGGACGCCGCTCGCTCAAGCGCTCGGACACCGCGAAGGACGGGCGCAAGCAGTTCGTCGGACTGCTGACCGACGACGCGAAGTTCGTGCTGCCCGAAGGCGGCCAGATCGTCGACGTGAATGCGCAGCAGAGAGCGGACGGCACCACGGCGATGATCGGCCACGTGACGTCGAGCTACTACAGCCCGATTCTCGACCGCTCGATCGCACTGGCGGTCGTGAAGGGCGGTCACAACAAGACCGGCGAATACGTCTCCATCTCGATGGCCGATGGCCGGCGCGTGAAGGCGAAGATTGCCAGCCCGATTTTCTATGACACTGAAGGGGTGCGTCAGCATGTTGAATGAAACGATGGATACGGCGCCCCTTGCGGAGCGCGCAGCAGCAGTGCGGCTCGAGTCGCCTTTCGTCGGCGTGGCCGGGCTCATGAAGGCGCAGGAGGGCCGCGCGCCGAAGGGGTTCACCATGCGTGAACTGCCGTTCCGCGATCTGGTGAACGTGCGCGGCGAACTCAGCGATCCGGCTTTCGTGGACGCATTTGCCCAGGTGGTCGGCTGCCAGCCGCCCGCGACGCCCAACACGGTGGCGAAGGGCAACGGCTACGACGTGCTGTGGCTCGGCCCCGACGAATGGCTCGTGCGCTCGGACGCAGCCGTGCAGGCCGG
>NZ_CADIKL010000103.1 GCF_902859945.1 Paraburkholderia caffeinitolerans
GTGGCGAAGGTGCTGCTGGCCGACGCGCCGCAACTCGAAGTGGGTCTTGCTGAGAACGTCGAAGCGACGGTCCTGAGCATCGCGAAGAACTACACGCACATCCTCGCGCCGTCGACGGCAGCGGGCAAGAACGTCACGCCGCGCATCGCCGCGAAGCTGGACGTTGCGCAGATCTCGGACATCACGGCAGTGGATTCGCCGGACACGTTCGAGCGTCCGATCTACGCCGGCAACGCGATTGCAACGGTTCAGTCGCAAGACCCCATCAAGGTCATCACGGTCCGCACGACTGGGTTCGACGCCGTTGCAGCCGAAGGCGGCAGCGCAGTGGTGGAGAAGCTCGAAGCGGCGGCAGACAGCGGCCTCTCGCAGTTCGTCGGCCGCGAAGTCACGAAGCTCGACCGTCCGGAACTCACGAGCGCGAAGATCATCGTCTCGGGTGGCCGCGGTCTGGGCAGCGGCGAGAACTACACGAAGGTTCTCGAGCCGCTCGCCGACAAGCTCAACGCGGCGCTGGGCGCATCGCGCGCGGCTGTGGACGCGGGCTATGTGCCGAACGATTACCAGGTGGGCCAGACCGGCAAGATCGTCGCGCCGCAGCTGTACGTCGCGGTGGGTATCTCGGGTGCGATCCAGCATCTGGCCGGCATGAAGGACTCGAAGGTGATCGTGGCGATCAACAAGGACGAAGAAGCGCCGATCTTCAGCGTAGCCGATTACGGTCTCGTGGGCGATCTGTTCACCGTTACACCGGAACTCATCGGCGAGCTTCAACAGCAGGGTTAGCACGAGCCGAACGGCGGAGCCGAGTCGCGTCGTCATGACGGGCGGGTAGCGGGAGAGGTCGATGAACGGAAGGGAACGAACATTGCGCGTGCTCGCCGAGAAGTGGCTTGGCGAGGAGGGCGCGAGGGCGGCACGCGTGACGCGCTTCAGTCACGGTGCTCGCAGGCGTTGGCGCTATGTGTGTGTCGAGGCAGGGCGGCCAGGCGGCGTGTTTTCCATTTTCTTTTTCAGGCACGACGATGGCTCGTGGTGCGTTTTCCCGCCGTCTGGGCAGCGCCCGGTGATGGGAGGCGTGCAACGATCGCACGAGGCGAGCGCTGAGTATATGGGCACAAACGAAATGGTTGCGGGCGCATTCGTCTAACGCGCAACCGGCGAAGGCCGACGTGCCGCTAGCGGCGAATCATGGTTTTGAGCAGATAAGTGGAGAGGCAGGGCAGTGTCAATTCCTACAATTCTTGAAAGCGACCTCGAAAATACACGCGAGTCGATGGAATACGACGTGGTGATCGTAGGCGGCGGCCCGGCGGGCCTGTCCGCGGCGATCCGCCTGAAGCAACTGGCAGCAGAAAAAGGCGCTGAAATCGGCG
>NZ_CADIKL010000104.1 GCF_902859945.1 Paraburkholderia caffeinitolerans
GATGCGCGTGTTGTAACCCAGGCTCAAACTTGATTTGCCGTGGTCGCTCGCAATCTGTAGCTGCTGGCGGTTCTCGGTGTCGTCGAAAGCGAGGTGATTGGTGGTGCTGCCGCGCCCGAGGCTGCGCGTGACCATACCCGAGAGCGCATAGTTATCGGGCAGCTTCCAGGCCGGCATGTTGTTCACGTCAGGTACGAACGCCACCACGACGGGCCGGTCCGGATCGCCGTTGACATAGCCCACGAGCACCTGCTGTCCGCAGCGGCCATGCGTGACCGTACCCATCTGGTCGCCCTGCCACGGCTGCGCCACGCGCACCCAGATCGATGTTCCGCCGTTGAACTCGCCCTTGCGGTCCCAGGCGTACTGAATCTCCACACGGTTATATTTATCGAGCGAGATTTCGGCGTTGTTCGGTCCCACGATGACCGCGTATTCCAGGTCTTCGAGACGCGGGCGTGGCGTAACCTGGGGCATGCGGTACGGCTCGCGTGCCGGGTACAGCTCGAACGTGGCTTCGAACGAATAACCGGTGGATCGGCCTGACATGCCCGGCATGTCCCGGATATCCAGCGTGCACGACAGCACGAGATAATCGTTGTTCGCCTCACCATGCGGATGATCGATCAGCGTGAAGGTCTTGCCGGCCTCGATGCCACGCAGCGCGCCCCGCCCGTGTGCGCGCAGCCGCTGGCCCCGTCTCGCCTCCAGCTTCACGCGCGCCAGATGTTGCGCATCCTTCTTCCAGGCGTCGTCATCCCGCCTGGAGTAACGGGTCGTATCGGGCTGGGCGTATTCGGCGCTCTCGTAGGATTCGAGACTCTCATCATGTTCGCGGCGTATGGGGCCGTACTGCCCGCGATACGGCTCGCTGTTGCGTCTGAGCCGTGGCGACGTATAGCTGTGGTCATTGACGACTACCCGGTCCAGCGCTACCGACGTGCGCCATGACAGGTGCGTGATATGTTCCCGGTCGATATGCCCGCCATCGGGGTGATACGACAACGTGTCGTAGGGCGCGCTCTGTTCCTGGCACGCGCGGATGCAGTCGGCAATGACGAGCACGTGCTTCCTGTCGTGGTGCTCGAACCAGATCACATAGCCGAACTCCTCGCACAGCCGCATGCAGAAATCCCAGTCCGTCTCCCAGGCCTGGCGGATGAAATCACGCTGGCTGGCTTCGTGGTTGAAACGGGTATCGTGCTTGAGACGAAATTCAATTTCGTGGCTGTACAGCGTGAGGACGGTTTGCAGAATTCTGGTGATATCGGAATCGGTAAAGATGCGCGAGTTTCTGCACAGCGTCGCGCGCCACCACGACGGGCGGATCACGAATTCATAGACGAGCGCACCACCCTCGGAG
>NZ_CADIKL010000105.1 GCF_902859945.1 Paraburkholderia caffeinitolerans
TCCGCGTCCTCGGACGCCGGCACCTGGATGCCCACGAGAATCGAGCTGTAATCCGCGCCCTGGTTGCGGTAGTGGAACAGGCTGATGTTCCAGTTCGGCGCCATCGACGAGAGAAAGCGCATCAGCGCGCCCGGACGCTCCGGGAACTCGAAGCGGAACAGCCGCTCGTCGTGCGCGAGCGGCGAGCGACCGCCCACCATGTAGCGGATATGCTGCTTCGAGAGTTCGTCGCTGGTGAGGTCGACGCACGGGAAACCATGATCGACGAAGGTCTGCGCGATCTGCTGCGACTCGCCGCGATTGCGGATCTGCACGCCCACGAAAATGTGCGCGCGCTCGGCATCGTCGATGCGGTAGTTGAATTCGGTCACGCTGCGCGTGCCCACGAGTTCGCAGAAGCGCTTGAAGCTGCCGCGCTCCTCGGGGATCGTCACCGCGAACACCGCTTCGCGCGCCTCGCCCACCTCCGCACGCTCGGCCACGAAGCGCATGCGGTCGAAGTTCATGTTCGCGCCCGAGGTCACCGCCACCAGCGTCTGGCCGGTGATGCCCTCGCGCTCCGCGTACTGCTTCGCGCCCGCCACGGCCAGCGCGCCCGCCGGCTCCAGCACGCTGCGCGTGTCCTGGAAGACGTCCTTGATGGCCGCGCACAGCGCGTCGGTGTCCACCGTGAGCACCTCGTCCAGATACTGCTGGCACAGCCGGAAGGTTTCCTCGCCCACGAGCTTGACCGCCGTGCCGTCCGAGAACAGGCCGACTTCGCTCAACTCCACGCGCCTGCCGGCCTTCACCGACTGCGCCATCGCGCACGAATCGTCGGTCTGCACGCCGATCACGCGGATCTCGGGGCGCACCGCCTTCACGTAGGCCGCCATGCCCGCCGCGAGTCCGCCGCCGCCGATCGGCACGAAGATCGCGTGAATCGGGGCCTGATGTTTGCTGAGCACTTCCATCGCCACGGTGCCCTGGCCGGCGATCACGTGCGGATCGTCGAACGGATGCACGAAGGTCAGGCCGCGTTCTTCCTGCAGGCGCACGGCGTGCGCGTAGGCGTCGCTATAGGATTCGCCGGCCTGCACGACCTCGACGGTGGCGCCGCCGTGGGCGCGCACTGCGTCGACCTTGACCTGAGGGGTGGTGACCGGCACGCAGATCACGGCCTTCACGCCGAGCCGGGCGGCGGAAAGCGCCACGCCCTGGGCGTGATTGCCGGCCGAGGCGGTGATCACACCGCGTTCGAGTTGCGCGGGCGTGAGGTGCGCCATCTTGTTGTAGGCACCGCGCAGCTTGAAGGAGAACACGGGCTGGTTGTCCTCGCGCTTGAGCAGGACGGTGTTGCGCAGGCG
>NZ_CADIKL010000106.1 GCF_902859945.1 Paraburkholderia caffeinitolerans
GATGCGCGTGTTGTAACCCAGGCTCAAACTTGATTTGCCGTGGTCGCTCGCAATCTGTAGCTGCTGGCGGTTCTCGGTGTCGTCGAAAGCGAGGTGATTGGTGGTGCTGCCATGCCCGAGGCTGCGCGTGACCATGCCCGAGAGCGCGTGGTTATCGGGCAGCTTCCAGGCCGGCATGTTGTTCACGTCCGGGACGAACGCCACCACGACGGGCCGGTCCGGATCGCCGTTGACATAACCCACGAGCACCTGCTGTCCGCAGCGGCCATGCATGACCGTACCCATCTGGTCGCCCTGCCACGGCTGCGCCACGCGCACCCAGATCGATGTGCCGCCGTTGAACTCGCCCTCGCAATCCCACGCGTACTGGATCAGCACGCGGTTATATGCATCAATCAAGATTTCAGCGTCGTTCGGTCCCACGATGACCGCGTATTCCAGGTCTTCGAGACGCGGGCGTGGCGTAACCTGGGGCATGCGGTACGGCTCGCGTGCCGGGTACAGCTCGAACGTGGTTTCGAACGAATAACCGGTGGATCGGCCTGACATGCCCGGCATGGCCCGGATATCCAGCGTGCACGACAGCACGAGATAATCGTTGTTCGCCTCACCATGCGGATGATCAATCAGCGTGAAGGTCTTGCCGGCCTCGATGCCACGCAGCGCGCCCCGGCCTTGTGCGCGCAGCCGCTGGCCCCGCCTGGCCTCCAGCTTCACGCGCGCCAGATGCTGCGCATCCTTCTTCCAGGCGTCGTCATCCCGCCTGGAGTAACGGGTCGTATCGGGCTGGGCGTATTCGGCGCTCTCGTAGGATTCGAGACTCTCATCGTGTTCGCGGCGCGCAGGGCCGTACTGCCCGCGATACGGCTCGCTGTTGCGTCTGAGCCGTGGCGACATGTAGCTGTGGTCATTGACGACTACCCGATCCAGCGCTACCGACGTGCGCCATGACAGGTGCGTGATGTGTTCCCGGTCGATATGCCCGCCATCGGGGTGATACGACAACGTGTCGTAGGGCGCGCTCTGCTCCTGGCACGCGCGGATGCAGTCGGCAATGACGAGCACATGCTTCCTGTCGTGGTGCTCGAACCAGATCACATAGCCGAACTCCTCGCACAGCCGCATGCAGAAATCCCAGTCCGTCTCCCAGGCCTGGCGGATGAAATCACGCTGGCTTGCTTCGTGGTTGAAACGGGTATCGAACTTGACGCGAAATTCGATTTCATGGCTGTACGGCGTGAGGACGGTTTGAAGAATTCTGGTGATATCGGAATCGGTAAAGATGCGC
>NZ_CADIKL010000107.1 GCF_902859945.1 Paraburkholderia caffeinitolerans
GTGGCGATGCCCAGTTCGGCGTCGCCGCCGGCGTGGCTTGCCGGATTCAAGCTGCCGGGGTATAGGGGAGAAAACCGAAGCAGGGACGACAGCATCATTGCGGACCCGGCCACGCAGCTCGATCCTTCGATGAAGGCAGGGGCGCTGGTCAATCCGCTGCCGGACGCGAAGGGCGTGAATGACCTGGTGACGACGATCATTCCGGATCAGGTCAAAGGGCTGGTGGATTACATTACGACGGCGGTCAACGGTGGGGATGGAACGGGGAATAGCACAGCCGATGCACAAACATTTGAAAAGTCCTTGGTTAATCTTCCACCAGGCGAGCGGGTCGCGCAAGTAAAGCAGACTGCGCAAACAGTGGCAGCGGATAACGGCTGGCAAAAGGACTCTCAGCTTAGTCGCATTAACGGCCGCGATGTATATCGCACAGACGATGGTACTTTATATGCAGTTGATTCGCAGCACGGCCGATTCGAGCAAATCAATGCGAAAACTGGCGAACACATGGGTGAGGTCAGTATGATAGGACTTCAACCGACGAAACCGGCGGATACGTCTGGGCGACACGATCTGAGATTGAAATGATGAATTGGACAAAGCTTGTTGAATACAATGAATCGGAGGTGAGGCGAGGAGCTTTACTCCGATTCGCTGCGGGGCAGCCATTCGAGGATCTTGTGGTAATGATGGTCTGCGAGGCACCGGATAAATCCGGACGGCTTGGGTTGATGGCGATCAGCGGTTATAAAGCGGGAGTAAACTGTTATGTTGTGTTCCCTGATGGGGCAGTGCCATATCAATTATCAACAAAATGGCTTATTGATAACTGGCAGAAGTGGGTCTGGCCAGGTGGTGATGTAAACGAGGTTATGGTTCGCGCTTCATTGGAAGCACAGGAAATTACGTAGTATAAAAAACTATTCGTCTCGCTGGGCTCGAGACACAGCAACAGCCATTCGGTCGCGAATGCCAGCACGGCGACAGGCAGCACCCGGGTGTCGGGCAACAGCGCGGCATCCCGTTCCAGGCGGGCGTATCGGGCACGAAGGGCCACGGCAACGGCGACGATGTGACGTACACGAATACGCATATCAGCGCGGGCAACACCGTGACGGAGCAGTCGGGGATCAAGGCGGGCGACGGCGGGTTCCAGATCGATGTGAAGGGGAACACGGACCTGAAGGGCGGCGTGATCACGGGCAGCGATGCGGCGATTGCGAACGGTCTGAACAGTCTCACCACGGGGACGCTCACG
>NZ_CADIKL010000108.1 GCF_902859945.1 Paraburkholderia caffeinitolerans
TGACCTGCCCCCGGTATTAGTACGAAGCGCCGTTGGAGTCCGAGGGTAATAATTCCTTCGCTTCGTGCGCCTTTGCGAACTGCACCGGCGCCAGGTAGCCGAGCGAGCTGTGAGGGCGCTCGGTGTTGTACTCGATACGCCAATCTTCAATCAAACGCCTGGCGTGGCTCATGGAAACGAACCAGTGCTCGTTCAGGCATTCGTCCCGGAATCGCCCGTTGAAGCTCTCGATGTAGGCGTTTTCCGCCGGCTTGCCAGGCCGGATGAACGACAGCATAACGCCCGTTTCGTAAGCCCATGCATCCAGCACCTTACCGGCGAACTCCGGGCCGTTGTCCACCGTGATGGACTCGGGCAAGCCGCGCATCTCGCGTAACCGTTCAAGCATCTGCTTAACCCGTTGACCTGGCAATGAGGTATCGACCTCGATAGCCAGGCACTCACGCGTGTAATCGTCGACCACGTTCAGACAGCGAAAGCGCCGACCATAGGCCAGCCCGTCGCTGACGAAGTCCATCGACCAGCTCTGGTTCGGTCCCGTTGGCACCGGCAGCGGTTTGCGCTCGACAGCGGCAATACGCTTGCGACGCCGCTTGCGCACGCTCAGTCCGGCCTTGCTATACAGCCGCCAGATGCGTTTATGGTTTGCCAGCCAGCCCTCGCGCTGCAACAGCACATGAATGCGCCGATAACCATAGCGACGCTTTTGCGCCGCGATGGCGATCATCCGGCCAGTCAGCGCCTCGTCGTCGACCCGGCGGCGCGACTCATACTGAAACAGCGAGCGGGAAATCCCTACCAGCCCGCAGGCTCGGGTGACACCCATAGCGCGTTCGGCCATCAATATCTGGACCGCATCGCGTTTAGCCTGCGGGCTTGCTATTTTCGCGACAGCAGGTCCTTCAACGCAGAATTGTCGAGCATCGACTCGGCCAGCAGACGCTTGAGCTTGCTGTTCTCCTGCTCCAGCTCCTTCAGGCGCTGCGCATCGGACACCGTCATGCCGCCAAACTTCGCCTTCCAGTTGTAGTAGGTCGCTTCCGAGATGCCGTGCTTGCGGCATAGCTCTGCTGGCTTCATGCCCGCCTCACCTTCCTTCAGCACGCCAATAATCTGTTCTTCGGTGAATCGCTTCTTCATGACCGCTCCTTGTCGGAACGGACTCTACACCGTCAGCGTACTAATCGCGGGGAGCAGGTCA
>NZ_CADIKL010000109.1 GCF_902859945.1 Paraburkholderia caffeinitolerans
TGGTAATCCCCCCACTTTTAACGCGGTTCAGAAGTAGAGGCTATGCGGCGGCCATCAGCCGCTGTTTCGGCGTTACCCCGCCAAGGCCCATGTTGGGGCGCTCGTGATTGTATTGCCACATCCATTCCGTTGCGAACTGCTGGACGTGCGCCAGGTCATCCCAGTAGTACTGCGACAGCCATTCATAACGTACCGTGCGGTTGAAGCGCTCCACATAGGCATTCTGCTGCGGCTTGCCAGGCTGGATATAGTTCAATGCGACACCGCGCTGCGAGGCCCATTGCGTGATCGCGTCACTCAGGTACTCCGGGCCGTTGTCGCACCGTATCGCCGCCGGCTTGCCCCGCCACCCGATGATCTGCTCGAGTGCCCGTATGACACGAGCGGAGGGTAGCGAGAAGTCGATTTCGATTCCCAATGCTTCTCGGTTGAAGTCGTCGATCACGTTGAGCAACCGGATGCTGCGACCATCCTTCAACTGGTCGTGCATGAAGTCCATCGACCACACCGCGTTCGCCGACACCGGTACCGCCAAAGGCTCCGGCGCCTGACGCACAAGCCGCTTACGCGGCTTGATGCGCAGATTCAGTTCGAGTTCGCAATAGATGCGGTAAATCCTCTTGTGGTTCCATCCGAAGCCCTTCACGTTGCGCAGATACAGGAAGCACAACCCGAATCCCCAGTTACGGTGGTTGTCGGTCAGCCTCAGCAACCAGTCAGCGATCTGTTCATTCTCCGCATTGCGCTTTCGCTCATAGCGATAGCACGTCTGGCTTACGCCAAATGCCTCGCATGCAAGCCGTATCGATACCCCTCGGCGTGCTACTGCGTCGCTGGCCATCTCGCGGCGAGAAGATGGCCTCAGTCTTTTTTTGCCAGCGCCTCTGCGACGATCTCCGCCTTGATCTTCTCTTCGACGTACATCTTGCGCAGTCGTGCGTTCTCAGCCTCCAGCTCTTTCATCCGCGCCATGAGCGACACGTCCATGCCGCCGTATTTGCCACGCCAGTTGTAGAAGGTCGCTGTGCTGATGCCCAACTCCCGGCAAATTTCCGGCACCGCCAGGCCAGCCTCCGCGCGCTTGAGCGCCTCCATGATCTGGCTATCCGTGAACTTCGACTTCTTCATTGCGTAGAACTCCCTTTGCTGGAAATTCTACTTCTGATCCCGCTTACTGGACGGGGGTATTACCC
>NZ_CADIKL010000110.1 GCF_902859945.1 Paraburkholderia caffeinitolerans
AGCAAGGCACGCAAGGGAGCAAGCAGCGATGAGCCAGAAGAACCGTCTCGGCGCCGGCGGGCGCATCAACCGCGCGATTCCGCTGACCTTCACGTTCAACGGGCGCACGTATCAGGGCTATCAGGGCGACACGCTCGCCTCGGCGCTGCTGGCCAACGACGTGCACTTCGTCGCGCGCAGCTTCAAGTACCACCGTCCGCGCGGCATCGTGACCGCCGATGTGGCCGAGCCGAATGCCGTGGTGCAACTCGAGCGCGGCGCGTACACCGTGCCGAACGCGCGCTCGACCGAAATCGAGCTTTATCAGGGTCTCGTGGCGACCAGCGTGAATGCCGAGCCGAGCCTCGAGCACGACCGCCTCGCGCGCAACCAGAAGTTCTCGCGCTTTCTGCCGGCGGGCTTCTACTACAAGACCTTCATGTGGCCGCGTAAATTTTGGCCGAAGTACGAAGAGAAGATTCGCGAGGCGGCGGGCCTCGGCAAATCGCCCGAAGTGCGTGACGGCGACCGCTACGACAAGTGCTTCGCGCATTGCGACGTGCTGGTGGTCGGCGGCGGCCCTACCGGTCTGCTGGCCGCGCACACGGCGGGCCTTGCCGGCGCGCGCGTGATTCTGGTCGACGACCAGCGCGAACTGGGCGGCAGCCTGCTCTCGTGCAAGACCGAGATCGACGGCCGCCCCGCAATCCAGTGGGTCGAAAAGATCGAAGCGGAACTCGCGGCCATGCCGGACGTGAAGATCCTCTCGCGCAGCACGGCCTTCGGCTATCAGGATCACAACCTCGTGACCATCACGCAGCGCCTGACCGAGCATCTGCCGGTCTCGACGCGCAAGGGCACGCGTGAACTGCTGTGGAAGGTCCGCGCGAAGCGCGTGATTCTCGCCACCGGCGCGCACGAGCGTCCCATCGTGTTCGGCAACAACGACCTGCCGGGCGTCATGATGGCCTCGGCGGTGTCCACCTATATTCATCGCTATGGCGTGTTGCCGGGCCGCAAGGTCGTGGTGTTCGCGAACAACGATGCCGGCTACCGTTGCGCGCTCGACTTGAAGACCTGCGGCGCGGAAGTCACGGTGGTCGATTCGCGTGCGCAGGGCAAGGGCGCCTTGCAGGACGCCGCGCGCCGCCAGGGCGTGAAGATCATGAACAACGCGGCCATCATGGCTGCGAACGGCAAGCTGCGCGTGAAC
>NZ_CADIKL010000111.1 GCF_902859945.1 Paraburkholderia caffeinitolerans
GTGATCGTTTCGGCCGCGCGTACCGCGGTGGGCAAATTCGGCGGTTCGCTGGCAAAGATTGCCGCGCCCGATCTGGGCGCGCTGGTCATCAAGGCGGCGCTGGAGCGCGCGGGCGTGAAGCCCGAGCAGGTGAGCGACGTGATCATGGGTCAGGTGCTGACCGCGGGTTCGGGCCAGAACGTTGCGCGCCAGGCGTCGCTCAAGGCCGGGCTGCCCGCAGCGGTGCCCGCCATGACGATCAACAAGGTGTGCGGCTCGGGCCTGAAGGCCGTGATGCTGGCCGCCAACGCGATTATCGCGGGCGACGCGGAGATCGTCGTGGCCGGCGGTCAGGAGAACATGAGCGCGGCGCCGCATGTGCTGCCGGGCTCGCGCGACGGCTTCCGCATGGGCGACACGAAGCTCGTCGACACGATGATCGTCGACGGCCTGTGGGACGTTTATAACCAGTACCACATGGGCGTGACCGCGGAAAACGTCGCGAAGGAATACGGCATCACGCGCGAAGAGCAGGACGCGTTCGCGGCGCTGTCGCAGAACAAGGCGGAAGCCGCGCAGAAGGCCGGCCGCTTCGACGCGGAAATCGTGCCGGTGGTAATTCCGCAGCGCAAGGGCGACCCGCTGGTGTTCAAGACCGACGAATTCGTGCGCCACGGCGTGACGGCGGAATCGCTCGCGGGCCTGAAGCCGGCGTTCTCGAAGGAAGGCTCGGTGACGGCGGCGAATGCGTCGGGTCTGAACGACGGTGCAGCGGCAGTGGTGCTGATGTCGGCGAAGAAGGCCGAGGAACTGGGCCTGAAGCCGCTCGCGCGCATCAAAGCCTATGCGGCCGGTGGCGTGGATCCGAAGGTGATGGGCATGGGCCCGGTGCCGGCGTCGAAGCGCTGCCTGGAGCGCGCGGGCTGGTCGGCGGGCGACCTCGATCTCATGGAGATCAACGAGGCGTTCGCGGCGCAGGCGCTTGCGGTGAACAAGCAGATGGGCTGGGACACGTCGAAGATCAACGTGAACGGCGGGGCGATTGCGATCGGCCACCCGATTGGCGCGTCGGGCTGCCGGATTCTGGTGACGCTGCTGCACGAAATGCAGCGCCGTGACGCGAAGCGTGGCCTGGCCTCGCTGTGCATCGGCGGCGGCATGGGCGTGGCGCTTGCGCTCGAGC
>NZ_CADIKL010000112.1 GCF_902859945.1 Paraburkholderia caffeinitolerans
TACTGACGTGTGCACCAAATAGTGCGTGGTGCGTTATATGGGCATGAAGACAAAACCTGATGCCCGAAAACTGGATGGAGCCACCCAAGCCCACCTGAGAAAGCTCGTGGTGGAGGCGGTGCGAGGGGGAATGACGCAGACCGGGGCAGCGTCGACGTTTGGCGTAAGCCTGCGAGCGGTCAGCAAATGGATGAAGCTGTCCCGGGAAGGTGGCGCACGGGCATTGAAGCCCGGCAAACGGGGCCGCCGCCCTGGCGGCGGACGGTTGGATGTCCGGCAGGCCGCGCGGATTCGTGGGCTGATCGTGAGCAGGATGCCGGACCAGCTGGCGATGCCGTTCTACCTCTGGACGCGCGAGTCCGTCGCGAGCCTTATCGAGCGGGAATACGGTGTCACGGTTTCGCCAACGACGGTCGGGCGTTACCTCAAGGCATGGGGCATGAGTGCCCAGAAACCGGTGCGGCGCGCCTACGAACGAAACGATGCGGCGATCGCCCGCTGGCTGAATGAGGACTACCCGAAGCTCGTTAAGGAAGCGAAGCAGGAAAGGGCAATCATCCATTGGGGCGACGAGATGGGCCTGCGTAGTGACCATGTGAGCGGAAAGAGCTTTGCTCCGATGGGCCAAACGCCGGTGGTACGCGCCACCGGCCAGCGATTTGGCTGCAACATGATCTCGACGATCACCAATCGCGGGGAGCTGTCCTTCATGGTCTTCGAGGGCAAATTCAAGAACGCCGTGTTTATCGAGTTCATGAAGCGCATGCTCAGGCAGGCAACACGCAAAATCTATCTGGTCGTCGATGGGCACCCGGTGCATCGGTCGGTCGCCGTCAGGCAGTTCGTCGCGGAAAACGCTAAGCGTCTGCGCCTGATCCGGCTGCCGGGATATTGCCCCGAGTTGAACCCCGACGAATTGCTCAATCAGGACGTGAAAACCAACGCGATGGGCAAGAGCCGGCCGACCAGCAAGGCCGACATGATCAAGAGCGTGCGACGCCATCTGCATCGCCGGCAGAAGCAGCCTCATGTTATCCGCAACCTGTTTCAGGAGAAGCATGTTCGCTACGCAGCTTGATCCAATATACGCACTATTTATTGAACTGGTCAGTA
>NZ_CADIKL010000113.1 GCF_902859945.1 Paraburkholderia caffeinitolerans
AAGGGCTATCCATCTAGCTCCACCTGAGCCATGATGGCGGAATGAGCGAAGCCCAGCGTACGCCCGTTGCCGGCCAGGACTATCCGCAAACGTGGAGCCAGTTCGAAGACTGGTTTTCCGGTGAATCCGATTGCCTACGTTACCTCGAACGATTGCGCTGGCGTGAGGGTTTTGTTTGTCCGCGCTGCGCATGTCGCGATGAGCCGTATCGTGCTGATCGAGCCCGGCTGGTCTGCCGGGCATGCCGGTTTCAATGCACCGTGACGTCGGGCACGATCTTCGACAAAACCCGTACCCCACTGAAGGTGTGGCTGGCTGCGGCGTGGTACATCACGAGTCAGAAGTCAGGCGCCAGCGCGCTCGGGTTGCAACGGGTTCTCGGGCTGGGCAGCTACCAGACGGCATGGACCATGTTGCACCGTTTTCGCCGGGCGATGGTCCGTCCCGGACGCGAACAGCTCAAGGGCGTAGTCGAGGTCGATCAAAGCTATCTGGCTATCCGGGAACGTCGGAAAAGTGCTCGCAGCACAGGCGAGAGCCAGCGCACAACCAAGGCAGTGATCGTTATCGCCGTAGAGATCCTGGAGCCCAAAGGATTCGGACGCATCCGCTTGCGACGGATCGATGAGGAAAGTGCCGCTAACGTTCTACCTTTTGTGAAGGAGGTCGTAGTGCCGGGCTCTGTGATTCGAACCGACGGTGCACCGATCTACGTCCCCTTGGGCGAAATTTATGGGCACGAGCGAACTATCGTGAGAACGGTCACGCCGGGTTCGCTTGCGCCGGCACATGTGGTGTTGCCAGGCGTGCACCGGGTCGCCTCGTTGCTCAAGCGGTGGCTGCTCGGTACGCATCAAGGCGCAGTCAAACCTGATCAGCTTGACCATTATCTGGACGAGTTCGTGTTTCGCTTCAACCGTCGCACCTCGCGCTCGCGAGGGCTACTCTTCTATCGCTTGCTTGAGCAGGCGGTCGTGACTGCACCGATTACCTACGACGACGTAGTGGTTCGGAAATCACGCCGCAAAGGCCAGAAATCTCCACAATGCGAAATTGTGGAGCTAAATGGATAGCCCTT
>NZ_CADIKL010000114.1 GCF_902859945.1 Paraburkholderia caffeinitolerans
GTGATGGCCGCGCAGGGTTCGCAGCTCACCAACAAGTACGCCGAAGGCTATCCCGGCAAGCGCTACTACGGCGGCTGCGAGTACGTGGATGTCGTCGAGCAGCTCGCGATCGACCGCGTGAAGGAACTGTTCGGCGCCGAAGCCGCCAACGTCCAGCCGAACTCGGGCTCGCAGGCCAACCAGGGGGTGTTCTTCGCCATGCTCAAGCCCGGCGACACCATCATGGGCATGAGCCTCGCGCACGGCGGCCACCTCACGCACGGCTCGCCCGTGAACATGTCGGGCAAGTGGTTCAACGTCGTGAGCTACGGCCTGAACGAAGCCGAGGACATCGACTATGAAGCCGCCGAAAAGCTCGCCCAGGAACACAAGCCGAAGCTGATCGTGGCGGGCGCCTCGGCGTTTGCGCTGCGCATCGACTTCGAGCGTCTCGGGAAGATTGCGAAGAGCGTTGGCGCGTATTTCATGGTCGACATGGCGCACTACGCGGGCCTCGTGGCCGCGGGCGTCTACCCGAACCCGGTGCCGTTCGCCGACTTCGTCACCACGACCACGCACAAGAGCCTGCGCGGCCCGCGCGGCGGTGTGATCCTGATGAAGGCCGAATTCGAGAAGCAGATCAACTCGGCGATTTTCCCGGGCATCCAGGGCGGTCCGCTCATGCACGTGATCGCAGGCAAGGCGGTGGCGTTCAAGGAAGCGCTCTCGCCGGCATTCAAGACCTACCAGCAGCAGGTGGTCGAGAACGCGCGCGTGCTGGCCGAAACGCTGGTCAAGCGCGGCCTGCGCATTGTTTCGGGCCGCACGGAAAGCCACGTGATGCTGGTGGACCTGCGCGCGAAGAAGATCACCGGCAAGGCCGCCGAAGCAGCACTGGGCGCCGCGCACATCACGGTGAACAAGAACGCGATTCCGAACGACCCGGAAAAGCCGTTCGTGACGAGCGGCGTGCGCCTGGGCTCGCCGGCCATGACCACGCGCGGCTTTGGCGTGAAGGAAGCCGAGCAGGTGGGCAACCTGATTGCCGACGTGCTGGACAACCCGGAAGACGC
>NZ_CADIKL010000115.1 GCF_902859945.1 Paraburkholderia caffeinitolerans
AAGGCGCGTACGTTCTAAGGCACACGCCAGTCAAAGGGAATTTGGAAATGGCCAAACGAATTTTTGAAGTCTATCGCTACGACCCGGACAAGGACGCGGCGCCGCGCATGCAGTCGTACGAGCTGGAAATCACGCACGAGCGCATGCTGCTCGACGCGCTGGTCAAGCTCAAGGAACTGGATGAGACGCTGTCGTTCCGCCGTTCGTGCCGCGAAGGCGTGTGCGGTTCGGACGCCATGAACATCAACGGCAAGAACGGTCTGGCGTGTCTCACGAACCTGAACGAACTGCCGGCGAAGATTGTGCTGCGTCCGCTGCCGGGCCTGCCGGTCGTGCGCGACCTGATCGTCGACATGACGCACTTCTTCAACCAGTACCACTCGATCAAGCCGTACCTGATCAACGACACGCCGCCGCCCGAGAAGGAGCGTCTGCAGTCGCCCGAACAGCGCGACGAGCTCGACGGCGTGTACGAGTGTATTCTGTGCGCGAGCTGCTCGACGTCGTGCCCGAGCTTCTGGTGGAATCCGGACAAGTTCGTCGGCCCGGCGGGCCTGCTGCAGGCTTACCGCTTCATCGCGGACAGCCGCGACGAAGCCACCGGCGAGCGCCTGGACAACCTCGAAGACCCGTACCGTCTGTTCCGTTGCCACACGATCATGAACTGCGTCGACGTTTGCCCGAAGGGGCTGAACCCGACGAAGGCGATCGGCAAGATCAAGGAACTGATGGTTCGCCGCGCGGTTTGACGCTGCGTGCCAGAAATAAGCGAAATGGAATCGCACCAGTCTGATCCCCATCGCCGCGCGCGCCTTCGCTGGCGCGCACGGCGCGGTCTGCTCGAAAACGATCTGATTTTCGAGCGGTTTTTGGACCGCTATGAGCATGACCTCAGCGACGCCGATGTGGGCGCTCTCACGCGCCTGCTCGAGCTGAGCGATAACGACCTGATGGACTTGCTGCTTGCACGCAAGGAACCAGAAGGCGACCTTGCCGACCCGGACGTGAAGCGGGTGCTGGAGCTGCTTCGCAACGTTTGA
>NZ_CADIKL010000116.1 GCF_902859945.1 Paraburkholderia caffeinitolerans
GGTCAAGCCGACACACATGATCGGCGGCTACGCGCAACTGGCCTACGGCTTCAATTACTACGGCACGGTGGGCTCGAACCGCGATGAGTTCCTGCTGGTGCGCAAGATGAAAAACATCGACTGGCTCGACAGTGAAGAAACGCCCGTAGGCAACCTGCCTTCTCCAGTCAATGCGCCAGTCAATGCGGCAGCCCGCGAAGGAGAAACGTCATGAAGGTGCGCGCACAGATTGCGATGGTGTTGAACCTCGACAAATGCATCGGCTGCCACACGTGCTCGGTCACCTGCAAGAACGTCTGGACGAGCCGCGAAGGCATGGAATACGCGTGGTTCAACAATGTCGAAACAAAGCCCGGCATCGGCTATCCGAAGGAGTGGGAGAACCAGGAGAAGTGGCGCGGCGGCTGGGTGCGCAAGGCCGACGGCAAGATCGAGCCGCGCCTCGGCAGCAAATGGCGCCTGCTCTCGAAGATCTTCGCCAACCCGCATCTGCCCGAGATCGACGACTACTACGAGCCGTTCACCTTCGATTACGCACATCTGCAGGAAGCGGGCAACACGAAAGCGATGCCGGTCGCGCGGCCACGCTCGCTCGTGAGCGGCGAGCGCATGGAAAAAATCGAATGGGGTCCTAACTGGGAAGAGATTCTGGGCGGCGAGTTCGAGAAGCGCTCGAAGGACTATAACTTCGAGAACGTGCAGAAGGACATCTACGGCCAGTTCGAAAACACCTTCATGATGTACCTGCCGCGCCTGTGCGAGCACTGCCTCAACCCGGCGTGCGTAGCCTCCTGCCCGTCCGGCTCGATCTACAAGCGCGAGGAAGACGGCATCGTGCTGATCGATCAGGACAAGTGCCGTGGCTGGCGCATGTGCGTGTCCGGCTGCCCGTACAAGAAGATCTATTACAACTGGAAGAGCGGCAAGGCCGAGAAGTGCATCTTCTGCTATCCGCGCATCGAGGCGGGCCAGCCCACGGTGTGCTCGGAAACCTGCGTGGGCCGCATCCGCTATCTGGGCGTGCTGCTCTACGACGCC
>NZ_CADIKL010000117.1 GCF_902859945.1 Paraburkholderia caffeinitolerans
CGCAATCTGGTGCTGTCGCACGCCGTGGGCGTGGGCGAGCCGATGTCGCTGCCGGTCGTGCGCCTGATGATGGCGCTGAAGCTCTCGAGCCTGGGCCGTGGCCACTCGGGCATCCGTCGCGAAGTGATGGAAACGCTGATCAAGCTGTTCAATGCGGACGTGCTGCCCGTGATCCCGGTGAAGGGCTCGGTGGGCGCGTCGGGCGACCTCGCGCCGCTCTCGCACATGTCGGCCGTGCTGCTGGGCGTGGGCGACGTGTTCGCGAAGGGCGAGCGCATGAGCGCGGAAGAGGGCCTGCGCCTGGCCGGCCTCAAGCCGATCGCGCTGCAAGCGAAGGAAGGCCTCGCGCTGCTGAACGGCACGCAAGCCTCGACGGCGCTCGCGATCTACAACATGTTCGCAATCGAAGACCTGTACCGCACGGCACTCGTCTCGGGCGCGCTGTGCGTGGACGCGGCAGCCGGCTCGGTCAAGCCGTTCGACGCGCGCATTCATGAACTGCGTGGCCATCGCGGCCAGATCGAAGCGGCTTCGGCTTATCGCGCGCTGCTCGACGGCTCGGCGATCAACCTTTCGCACCGCGACTGCAGCAAGGTCCAGGACCCGTACTCGCTGCGCTGCCAGCCGCAGGTGATGGGCGCGTGTCTCGACCAGATGCGCCACGCCGCGCACGTGCTGCTGATCGAAGCCAACGCGGTCTCGGACAACCCGCTGATTTTCCCGGACACCAAGGAAGTCATCTCGGGCGGCAACTTCCACGCGGAGCCGGTGGCGTTCGCCGCGGACAATCTCGCGCTGGCCGCCGCTGAAATCGGCGCGCTCGCCGAGCGCCGCATCGCGCTGCTGATCGACGCGACGCTGTCGGGCCTGCCGCCTTTCCTCGTGAAGGACGGCGGCGTGAACTCGGGCTTCATGATCGCGCACGTGACGGCCGCGGCCTTGGCCTCGGAGAACAAGAC
>NZ_CADIKL010000118.1 GCF_902859945.1 Paraburkholderia caffeinitolerans
AAGGCAATTTCGACCTTGTGATGGTAAGCCCACAGGTCCATAACCTGACTAGTAAATTCCGAGCCGTTATCGCACAACAGCGTGCGCGGTGTTCCACGCCTGATACGCAGTTCCTCCAGCACACGCACGACGTCCGACGCTCCCAGCCGCTGACCAACGTCGATTGCCAGCGCTTCGCGCGTGAAGACATCGACGATGGTCAGCGCACGAAATCGCTGACCGCCTGCCAGCTGGTCCGCAACGAAGTCCAGACTCCACGCGTGATTCGCCACTGTGGCCCTGGCGCGGGCGGGGCGACTCATTTGTGCCCGTCGTTTGCGGTTCGGCCTGTAGCGTAGTGACAGGCCTTCTTCCCGATACAAGCGATACAGCTGGTTTTTGCTGACCTGATAGCCCTCCCGTTGCAACAGCACACGAATCTTGCGGTAACCATATCGCACACGGGTCGCCGCGATTTCGCACATGCGCTGGCGCAGTGCCGTCTGCGGGTCGCGATGACTTCGATATTGATACACCGAGCGCGACAACGCCACCAGGCGGCAGGCCCGGCGCTCCGCAACTGCGTACGTTGACTTCAGATAGTCCACGATGCTGCGCCTCGGGGAGGGCTTCACCACTTTTTTTTCAAAACGTCGGTCAGCATCGCCTTGTCCAGCGTCAACTCGGCAACCACCTTCTTCAACTGGGCGTTCTCATCCTGAAGCTGCTTCAACTGGCGCACCTGGTCCGTCTGCAGTCCGCCGTACACCTTCTTCCAGCGATAGAAGGTCTGCTCCGAGATGCCCACGTGACGAATCAGCTCAGCCACTGGCATGCCCGCTTCGGCCTGCTTCAACACAGCCACAATCTGCTCGACACTGAAGCGTTTGCGTTTCATCGCACGGCTCCTTTCCTTCGAAAAGTCCGCCGAAAACTCGCTTACATCATGGCACTGTTTACCGGGGGCCG
>NZ_CADIKL010000119.1 GCF_902859945.1 Paraburkholderia caffeinitolerans
CATCATCGCGATGTACGCGCGCGGCATGAGTGTGCGCGAGATTCAGGCCTTTCTGGCCGAAAGCTACGGCACCGAGGTATCGCCCGATTTCATCAGCTCGGTCACCGACGAGGTGATGGCCGAAACGCTGCTCTGGCAGAGCCGTCCACTCGAGGCGATGTACCCGGTGGTGTTCTTCGACGCCCTGCGCGTCAAGATCCGCGACGACGGCGTGGTCAGCAACAAGGCCGTCTATCTGGCACTGGGCATTCAGGCGGATGGTCAGCGCGATGTATTGGGCCTGTGGATCGAGCAGACCGAGGGCGCGAAGTTCTGGCTCAAGGTGTTCAACGAACTGAAGGCCCGTGGCTGCCAGGACATCCTGATTGCGGTGGTCGACGGCCTGAAGGGACTGGCCGACGCAATCGGCACCGCTTACCCCCGCACGGCCGTACAGACCTGCATCGTGCATCTGATCCGCAACAGTCTGGATTACGCCAGTTACAAGGACCGCAAGGCCCTTGCGGCGGCATTGCGACCGGTCTACTCCGCCGCCAGCGAGCAGGCCGCGCAGCAGGCGCTGCAGGCGTTTGCGGACGGCCCATGGGGCCTCAGATACCCGATGATCGTGCAGTCATGGCAACGCGCATGGGAGCACGTCACGCCATTCTTCGCGTTTCCACCGGAGATCCGGCGCGTTGTGTACACAACGAATGCCATTGAGAGTCTGAACATGCAGTTGCGCAAGATCATCAAAACCCGTGGCCACTTCCCGAATGACGAGGCAGCCATCAAGCTGCTCTGGCTGGCGCTACGCAATGTCCTGGCAAAGTCCGTTCGCGCCGCCTTCGACTGGAAGTCGGCGATGAACCAGTTTGCTATCCTGTTTGGCGACCGATTCACGCAGGCGCGCGGGTAACGATTCCTTTAACCGCCTCGCCCACAAAAATGCGGACAGGTTC
>NZ_CADIKL010000120.1 GCF_902859945.1 Paraburkholderia caffeinitolerans
TTCGCGCTGCTCGGCAGCTCGGGCTGCGGCAAGTCCACGCTGCTGCGCATGCTCGCGGGCTTCGAAACGGCCACCTCGGGCAAGATCTTCGTCGACGGCGAAGACCTCGCGACGCTCCCGCCGTATCGCCGCCCGGTCAACATGATGTTCCAGTCGTACGCGCTGTTCCCGCACATGAGTGTGGAATCGAACGTCGCGTTCGGCCTCAAGCAGGAAGGCGTGCCGAAGAACGAGGTCCGCGAACGCGTGGCCGATGCGCTCAATCTCGTGCAGATGAGCCGCTATGCCAAGCGCAAACCGCATCAGCTTTCGGGCGGCCAGCAGCAGCGCGTCGCGCTCGCGCGCTCGCTGGTCAAGCGCCCGAAGCTGCTGCTGCTCGACGAGCCGATGTCGGCGCTCGACAAGAAGATCCGCCAAAAGACCCAGCTCGAACTCGTGAACATCATCGAGAAGGTCGATGTCACCTGTGTGATGGTCACGCACGACCAGGAAGAGGCGATGACGATGGCCAACCGCCTCGCGGTGATGAGCGAAGGCCGCATCGTGCAGATCGGCGCGCCCAATGACGTCTACGAATTCCCGAACAGCCGCTTCTCGGCCGAGTTCATCGGCTCGACCAACCTGTTCGAAGGCAAGGTCGTCGAAGACGAGCCCGATCACATCTACGTCGAAAGCGAAGACCTCGAAACGCGCATGTACGTGAGCCATGGCATTACCGGGCCGCTCGGCATGCCGGTGGGCATTTCGGTGCGTCCGGAGCGCGTGCGGGTCTCGCACGAGAAGCCCGGCACGCCGCACAACTGGGCGCGCGGCGTGGTTACCGACGTCGCCTACATGGGCAGCTACTCGCTCTATCACGTGCGCCTGCCCGGCGGCAAAACCATCGTCTCGAACCTCTCCAGCTCGCACCTCATGAACGAGGG
>NZ_CADIKL010000121.1 GCF_902859945.1 Paraburkholderia caffeinitolerans
GTGGTGGGCTTTCACGAGACCATGGCGCCCATCGCCACGCTCAAGACCCAGGCGATCTCGCTCGACCCGGCCAACCTGCCCGAGTACGCCATGCGCACCACGCTGCGCATGCTCGCGGCCATGGTGGCCTCGCTCGTCTTCACGCTGGTCTACGGCACGCTCGCGGCCAAGAGCCGGCGCGCGAGCCAGGTGCTGGTGCCGATCCTCGACATCCTGCAGTCGGTGCCGGTGCTCGGCTACATCTCATTCACTGTTACCTTCTTTCTCGCGCTGTTTCCCTCGCGCGTGCTGGGCGCTGAACTCGCGGCGATCTTCGCGATCTTCACGAGCCAGGCCTGGAACATGACCTTCAGCTTCTACCAGTCGCTGCGCACGGTGCCGCGCGATCTGGACGAAGTCTCGCGCAGCTTTCACCTCACGGGCTGGCAGCGCTTCTGGAAGCTCGAAGTGCCGTTCTCGATGCCCGGCCTCATCTGGAACATGATGATGTCGATGTCGGGCGGCTGGTTCTTCGTGGTGGCCTCCGAGGCGATCACGGTGGGCAACAACACGATCACGCTGCCGGGCATCGGTGCATACCTGGCGCAGGCCATCACGGAGAAGAACCTGCACGCGGTGGGCTGGGTGATTCTCACGATGACCGTGGTGATCCTGGCTTACGACCAGTTCCTGTTCCGCCCGCTGGTGGCATGGGCCGACAAGTTCCGCATGGAGAACACGGCTTCGGGCGACGCGCCCGAGTCGTGGCTGCTCGACCTGATCCGCCGCACGCATCTGATTCATCGGCTGCTCGTGCCGATGGGCT
>NZ_CADIKL010000122.1 GCF_902859945.1 Paraburkholderia caffeinitolerans
AGCAAGGCACGCAAGGGAGCAAGCAGCGATGAGCCAGAAGAACCGTCTCGGCGCCGGCGGGCGCATCAACCGCGCGATTCCGCTGACCTTCACGTTCAACGGGCGCACGTACCAGGGCTATCAGGGCGACACGCTCGCCTCGGCGCTGCTGGCTAACGACGTGCACTTCGTCGCGCGCAGCTTCAAGTACCACCGTCCGCGCGGCATCGTGACCGCCGATGTGGCCGAACCGAATGCCGTGGTGCAACTCGAGCGCGGCGCGTACACCGTGCCGAACGCGCGCTCGACCGAAATCGAGCTTTATCAAGGGCTCGTGGCGACCAGCGTGAATGCGGAGCCGAGTCTCGAGCACGACCGCCTCGCACGCAACCAGAAGTTCTCGCGCTTCCTGCCGGCGGGCTTCTACTACAAGACCTTCATGTGGCCGCGTAAATTTTGGCCGAAGTACGAAGAGAAGATTCGCGAGGCCGCGGGCCTCGGCAAATCGCCCGAAGTGCGTGACGCCGACCGCTACGACAAGTGCTTCGCGCACTGCGACGTGCTCGTGGTCGGCGGCGGCCCCACGGGTCTGCTGGCCGCGCATACGGCGGGCCTTGCAGGCGCGCGCGTGATTCTGGTCGATGATCAGCGCGAACTGGGCGGCAGCCTGCTGTCGTGCAAGACCGAGATCGACGGCCGCCCCGCAATCCAGTGGGTCGAAAAGATCGAAGCGGAACTCGCGGCCATGCCGGACGTGAAGATCCTCTCGCGCAGCACGGCCTTC
>NZ_CADIKL010000123.1 GCF_902859945.1 Paraburkholderia caffeinitolerans
CACGCGAGTCGATGGAATACGACGTGGTGATCGTAGGCGGCGGCCCGGCGGGCCTGTCCGCGGCGATCCGCCTGAAGCAACTGGCAGCAGAAAAAGGCGCTGAAATCGGCGTATGCGTGCTGGAAAAGGGCTCGGAAATCGGGGCGCATATCCTCTCGGGCGCGGTTATGGATCCGCGCGCCATCGGCGAACTCATTCCCGACTGGAAGGAACAGGGCGCGCCGCTGAACGTGCCCGTTACCGAAGATCAATTTCTTTTCCTTTCGGAAAACAGCGCGAAGACGGTGCCCAACTGGGCGCTGCCGGACAACTTCAAGAACCACGGCAACTATGTGATCAGCCTCGCGAACGTCACGCGCTGGCTGGGCCAGCAGGCCGAGGCGCTGGGCGTGGAAATCTTCCCGGGTTTCCCGGCGGCTGAAGTGCTCTATAACGACGATGGCTCGGTGAAGGGCGTGGCTACCGGCAACATGGGCGTCGGCAAGGATGGCGAGCCCACCGAGAACTTCCAGCTCGGCATGGAGTTGCACGCGAAGTACACGCTGTTCTGCGAAGGCTGCCGTGGCCATCTGGGCCGCCAGTTGAACGAGCATTTCAAGCTCGGCAAGGACGCGGACCCGCAGGTGTACGGCATTGGCATCAAGGAATTGTGGGAGATCGATCCGGCCAGGCACAAGCCGGGTCTGGTGATCCACACGGCGGGCTGGCCGCTGGAAAAGGACACCTACGGCGGCTCGTTCCTGTACCACAC
>NZ_CADIKL010000124.1 GCF_902859945.1 Paraburkholderia caffeinitolerans
CGGCGCGAGGATGTGCGTGTAGTTCTTCGCGATGCTCAGGACCGTCGCTTCGACGTTCTCAGCAAGACCCACTTCGAGTTGCGGCGCGTCGGCCAGCAGCACCTTCGCCACGCCTGCGATCTTCGCCGCTGCGTCAGCAGCAGCCTGAGCGTTGTGGCCCGCAACCAGCACGTGCACGTCGCCGCCGATCTTCTGCGCGGCAGCCACGGTGTTCAGCGTCGCAGCCTTGATGGTTGCGTTGTCGTGTTCGGCTATTACCAGATTCACCAGATTCGTCATTTCTTTGTCGCTCCCTTACAGCACCTTGGCTTCGGTCTTCAGCTTCTCGACCAGCGTCTTCACGTCGGCAACCTTCACGCCTGCGGAACGCCTGGGCGGCTCGGAAACTTTGAGGGTCTTCAGACGCGGCGTGACGTCCACACCGAGGTCTTCGGGCTTGACCGTCTCCAGCGGCTTCTTCTTCGCCTTCATGATGTTCGGCAGCGTGACGTAGCGCGGCTCGTTCAGGCGCAGATCCGTCGTGACCACGGCGGGCAGCTTCAGCGACAGCGTTTCCGCGCCGCCATCGACTTCACGCGCGACCGTGGCACGGCCGTCGGCGACGGTGAGCTTCGAAGCGAAGGTCGCTTGCGGCAGGTTCGCCAGCGCGGCGAGCATCTGGCCGGTCTGGTTCGAATCGTCGTCGATGGCCTGCTTGCCGAGGATCACCAGTTGCGGCTGCTCCTTGTCGACGAGGGC
>NZ_CADIKL010000125.1 GCF_902859945.1 Paraburkholderia caffeinitolerans
GGAAGTGAGCGTGGGCGCGGCAGTGGGCGAATTCAGCCTCGCACGCGGCCTGACTCAGGCAGTCGACGCCGGCATCGATGCGACGAAGTCGCTCGGCTTCAAGGTGACGCGCCCGCAAGTGCCGAAGGCTGCCGAGGTCACGGAAACGCCGTTGCAGCCGCTGTGGCTTGTGGGCAGCCGCAAGGCCGCGCCGCGTGGCCCGAAGCAGTTCGTCGACTTCCAGAACGACGTCGCTGCATCGGACATCCTGCTTGCGGCGCGCGAAGGCTTTGAGTCGGTCGAGCACGTGAAGCGCTATACGGCCATGGGCTTCGGCACCGACCAGGGCAAGCTCGGCAACATCAACGGCATGGCGATCCTCGCGGATGCGCTGGGCAAGACGATTCCCGAAACCGGCACGACCACGTTCCGCCCGAACTACACGCCCGTGACGTTCGGCGCCGTGGCGGGCCGCGAACTGGGCGACTTCCTCGACCCGATCCGCAAGACCTGCATTCACGAGTGGCACGAAGCCAATGGCGCGCTGTTCGAAGACGTGGGCAACTGGAAGCGCCCCTGGTACTACCCGAAAAAGGGCGAGGACATGCACGCCGCGCTCAAGCGCGAGTGCCTCGCGGTGCGCAACAGCGTGGGCATTCTCGATGCGTCGACGCTCGGCAAGATCGACATTCAGGGTCCGGAC
>NZ_CADIKL010000126.1 GCF_902859945.1 Paraburkholderia caffeinitolerans
GTCCGGACCCTGAATGTCGATCTTGCCGAGCGTCGACGCATCGAGAATGCCCACGCTGTTGCGCACCGCGAGGCACTCGCGCTTGAGCGCGGCGTGCATGTCCTCGCCCTTCTTCGGGTAGTACCAGGGGCGCTTCCAGTTGCCCACGTCTTCGAACAGCGCACCATTGGCTTCGTGCCACTCGTGAATGCAAGTCTTGCGGATCGGGTCGAGGAAGTCGCCCAGTTCGCGGCCCGCCACGGTGCCGAACGTCACGGGCGTGTAGTTCGGGCGGAACGTGGTCGTGCCGGTTTCGGGAATCGTCTTGCCGAGCGCATCCGCGAGGATCGCCATGCCGTTGATGTTGCCGAGCTTGCCCTGGTCGGTGCCGAAGCCCATGGCCGTATAGCGCTTCACGTGCTCGACCGATTCAAAGCCTTCGCGCGCGGCAAGCAGGATGTCCGATGCGGCCACGTCGTTCTGGAAGTCGACGAACTGCTTCGGGCCACGCGGCGCGGCCTTGCGGCTACCCACGAGCCACAGCGGCTGCAACGGCGTTTCCGTGATCTCGGCAGCCTTCGGCACTTGTGGACGCGTCACCTTGAAGCCGAGCGACTTCGTCGCATCGATGCCGGCGTCGACTGCCTGAGTCAGGCCGCGTGCGAGGCTGAATTCGCCCACTGCCGCGCCCACGCTCACTTCC
>NZ_CADIKL010000127.1 GCF_902859945.1 Paraburkholderia caffeinitolerans
GTGAGAATGGCGCGCGACGTGTTGATGAATCCGCCGCCGTTCACCGCAATGCCCGACGGGTTCGCGATGACCACCTCGGCCCGGTTCCCCGCCACTTCGAGATGCCCGTTCAACTGCGAAGGGCCCGGACCATTCACCTGATTGACGATGATTCGCGCGGACTGGCCCGGCGCGAAATTCGGGTTGCCGTTGATCATGCCCGCCTGCTGCGTCTGCACGATGGTGGGCGAGTTGTTGAGGATCGCGCCGCGCTGCTGCACGTCGAAGCGGTTGTACGTGTTGACCGACACGCCCGCGCCCGAGGGCCGGTTGATGTTCACCTGATCCAGACCGTTCTGGGTCTGGATCACACCAGGTGCGTTCGCCCCGCCCGGCGCGATCTGCGCCTGCGCGCCCAACGCGAAACCCGCCAGCACCATGGCAGCCGCCACCGACGCCTCACCGCTCCCTCTTTTCCCTGCTGCAGTGGCCGTTTCCTCAACAGCCACGAGCATATTGCGCACGCGCGAAAACACCAGCCTGTAGCTCTGGTTCATCCATCACCCCGTAGATTTTTTGCAATCCTTACAGGGGTGGAATCTCAATAAACGTCAGATTGCCTGTTTCAACGAACTTTCGGATTTATCCTA
>NZ_CADIKL010000128.1 GCF_902859945.1 Paraburkholderia caffeinitolerans
CCCTCAACGAGCCGAAAGAACCGCCATCCAGACCGACGGCGAAGTGGTATCTTTGAGGTGCACGCGGGTGAGATCGAACTGGTCTTTGCGAATGCGATGCATCAGTTCGATGCCGGAGAGGGTAATGGCCGCGTTCCGGAACCGCTTGAACCCAAGCATCACGTTCACCCGCGATTTGATGTGGCGGTGATCCTGCTCGATCAGGTTGTTCAGGTACTTCGAGGATCGCAATTTCGTTCGCCCGGATAGCAACCCGCCGGCCTTCATCTCGCGGACCGCCCGATGAGATGCCGCGTAGCCGTCCAGCGTAATCGTTTCGGGAGCACGCCCCTGCGTTCTGATCGCCTTCGCGAAGAACGCCTTTGCTGCCGCCACATCGCGCCTGACGCTGAGGCGAAAGTCGATCGTCTTTCCCGCACGGTCAACAGCACGGTAAAGATAGGCCCATTTACCACGAATCTTCACGTAGGTCTCATCGATGCGCCACGACCGACCGGCTGTCGTGGCCAACCGGTTCCAGCGTTTGACGAACTCCGGCGTGTAGCGCTTCACCCAACGCAGGATCGTCGTGTGGGCCAGCGACAGGCCGCGTTCGGCCATGATCTCGACAAGATCGCGCAGAC
>NZ_CADIKL010000129.1 GCF_902859945.1 Paraburkholderia caffeinitolerans
GCGGTACGCGGCTTCGGCCAGCCAGGTCTTGCACACCTTCTCGCTGCCGCGCGGCGCGCGGATCGTGCGGCTCGGGTCGAGGCGGGGATCGGTGAAGTTCGGATGGTTCATAAGGATCTCGAAGTATTGGTCTAAGTTATTCAGTATTCGGCTTATTGCTCGGACTCGAACGCGAACGGGCTGTGCGCGGCGATGGCGCCGTTCTGCACCAGCTCCGTCATGGCCGCGATATCGGGTGCGAAGTAGCGGTCCAGGTCGTAATGCGGCACTTCATTGCGCACCGATGCCATCACCTTTTGCAGCGCCGGGCTGGTCGCGTGCGGCGCGCGCAGGTCCACGCCCTGGGCGGCGGCCAGCAGTTCGATCCCGAGGATGTAGGCCGTGTTGCCAGCGATGTCGGCAAGCTTGCGCGCGGCGAAGGTCGCCATCGACACGTGGTCTTCCTGGTTCGCCGAGGTCGGCAGCGAATCCACCGAAGCCGGATGCGCGAGCGTCTTGTTCTCCGAGGCCAAGGCCGCGGCCGTCACGTGCGCGATCATGAAGCCCGAGTTCACGCCGCCGTCCTTCACGAGGAAAGGCGGCAGGCCCGACAGCGTCGCGTCG
>NZ_CADIKL010000130.1 GCF_902859945.1 Paraburkholderia caffeinitolerans
GGCAGCACCACCAATCACCTCGCTTTCGACGACACCGAGAACCGCCAGCAGCTACAGATTGCGAGCGACCACGGCAAATCAAGTTTGAGCCTGGGTTACAACACGCGCATCGACGGCAACCAGGGGCGGCAGGACCCCAGGGGCGAAGGCTTCGAGCTTCGCACCGACCGATGGGGCGCTTTGCGCGCGGCGCTCGGTCTGCTGCTGACCACGTTTGGCCGTGACAACGCGACGGGCAAGGTCAAGGACATGGGCGAGACGGTGGCGCGACTTACCCAGGCCCGCCAGCAGCATGAGGACCTGTCCCAGATCGCCACCAGGCATCAGGCGCAAACGTCCGACTCCAGCCAGAGCGACGCGACCAGCACCATCAAGGCGCAGAACGATGCGATCAAGGGAGGCACGCAAACCGGCGATGGCGAGTTCCCCGAACTGTCACGCCCAGACATGGTGATGGCAAGCGCCGCAGGCATTGCCACGACGGCGAGCGACAGCACGCACATGGCAAGCCACTACGATCACGCCATTACGGCAGGACGCGACGTGAGCGTGTCGTCGGGGCGCTCG
>NZ_CADIKL010000131.1 GCF_902859945.1 Paraburkholderia caffeinitolerans
ATCGATGCCATCGTGCGCGCTCGCGCCGATATTGCCGCTCGCGCTGGTCTGCCCTGCAAGCACGAGCTTGCCCGCCGAGGTCAGCACGAGGTCGCCGGCCTGCGCCGCGAGAATGCCTCTGGTCGACACCCCCACGCCCAGCTCCGTGCCCACCAGCACGATACGATTCGCGTACATACCACCGAGATGGCTCACGTCGATGGAAACACCCTGCGCAGGCCCATCGCCCGCAATCGGCGTGGCGGCGAGCGTGTCGTGATCGACGCGGTTCGCGCCCGTCACGACATTCAGATTCTTCGCGTAGATAGCGGCATTGGCCTGAACAGCGCGCGACAGCAAATCGACCTGATCTCCATTCGACGCATCGAGCCCCGCGCCGCTGACGGTGATATTGCCGCCCGTTACATTAAATCCGGAGAGCGAACCATCGCCCGCGTAATTCGGCGTACCTGTAGTGAGAATGGCGCGCGACGTGTTGATGAATCCGCCGCCGTTCACCGCAATGCCCGACGGGTTCGCGATGACCACCTCGGCCCGGTTCCCCGCCACTTCGAGATGCCCGTTC
>NZ_CADIKL010000132.1 GCF_902859945.1 Paraburkholderia caffeinitolerans
CAAGGAATTGTGGGAGATCGATCCGGCCAGGCACAAGCCGGGTCTGGTGATCCACACGGCGGGCTGGCCGCTGGAAAAGGACACCTACGGCGGCTCGTTCCTGTACCACACGGACAATAACCAGGTGATGGTGGGCTTCGTCGTCGGCCTTGCGTACCAGAACCCGTATCTCTCGCCGTTCGAGGAATTCCAGCGCTACAAGACGCATCCGGTGATCCGCAAGTATCTGGAAGGCGGCAAGCGCGTTTCATACGGCGCCCGCGCGATGACGGCGGGCGGGCTGATGTCACTGCCGAAGCTCGTGTTCCCGGGCGGCGCACTGGTGGGCGACGACGCGGGCTTCCTGAACGCGGCGCGCATCAAGGGCAGCCACGCGGCGATCAAGACCGGCATGCTCGCGGCGGAAGCCGCGTTCGACGCGGTGCAGGCAGGCCGCCAGAGCGATGAGCTCGCGGCGTACCCGGAAGCGTTCAAGCAGTCGTGGCTCTACACGGAACTGTACAAGTCGCGCAACTTCAAGCAGTGGATGAGCAAGGGCCTGTACCTGGGCACGCTGATG
>NZ_CADIKL010000133.1 GCF_902859945.1 Paraburkholderia caffeinitolerans
AATCGACGCTATCGCGAACAAGGATGTCAACGTTGCCAGTGAGGACGGGACGATCTACTTATCCGCGAAGAGAATTGTGCTGACGGCCGGTGGCTCGCGCTGGGAGATTGGCTCCGAAGGTCTACAGGGGTTCACGTCCGCGAATTTCCTTGTGCACGCAGCGACACACGCGACGGATGGCCCCGTCTCGGTTCCTTCACACCTCGCGCAGATCGCACCCTATCCGATGCAGATTTCCTGCGCGGCTCTCTCGGGCGTCATGTCACCGGGAGCGAGCCCCGTTGGGCACGTCGCGAATGCATCGCCGGCGAGTCCACCCGCGCCCGCTCCTGTTTCGGCGGCGGATCTGAAGTCGGCAGGGGGCAAGACGTCGACGCTTGATGCTGGCACGCCGACACGATTTGATCCAGCGCTTGTGGGTACGCCCGCGCAATCGGGCTCAACTTCCGCACGGACGATCCCGGTTGGGGACACCACCACCGAGCCATGCCAGCGCACGTTGCGTGACATTCCCAGATCCACCGTCACATGGGATATGGAGAGCGGAGACTATTGGGG
>NZ_CADIKL010000134.1 GCF_902859945.1 Paraburkholderia caffeinitolerans
GCTGAATGCGCAGTGGGGGCCGGGCGGTTCATACCGTCAGGTGCTGACCGCGCTGACGGTTGCGGCGGGCGGGAACGTGACGGGCGGGATGGGGCAGTTTGCGCAGGGTGCGGCGGTGACCTACATTCAGGAACTCGGGGCTGGTCAGGTCAAGACGATTGCGGATAGTCTGGGTAGCGAAAGTGCGCGCGCGGCGCTGCATGCGATCGTGGGGTGTGCGGGCGCTGCGGGGGCCGGTGCGGGTTGTGGCGCGGGTGCGATGGGAGCGGCGGCGAGTTCGGTGCTGGGCTCGCTGCTGGGGTCGACGCAGGGGATGAGCGCGGGTGATCGTGAGGCGCGCGAGAACTTGGTGAACAGCCTGGTGGCGGGGATCGCGGCGGCGGGGGGAGTCAATGCGTCGACGGCGGCGAACGCGGCGCAGATGGAGGTGGAGAACAATCAGGTGGCGATGCCCAGTTCGGCGTCGCCGCCGGCGTGGCTTGCCGGATTCAAGCTGCCGGGGTATAGGGGAGAAAACCGAAGCAGGGACGACAGCATCATTGCGGACCCGGCC
>NZ_CADIKL010000135.1 GCF_902859945.1 Paraburkholderia caffeinitolerans
GTCGTCCTTCTCGTACCACGTGGCCGTGGGCAGCACGACGTCCGAGTACATGCAGGTGGTGGACATGCGGAAGTCCAGCGTGCAGAGCAGGTCGAGCTTGCCGGTCGGCGCTTCGTCGTGCCAGACGACTTCCTCGGGACGTGCGGCGCCGTTCTTCACGACTTCCTCGCCCTGCACGCCGTTGGTGGTGCCGAGCAAATGCTTGAGGAAGTACTCGTGCCCCTTGCCCGAGGAGCCGAGCAGATTCGAGCGCCACACGAACAGGTTGCGCGGGAACGAGGTGGGGCTGTCGGGGTCCTCGCAGGCGAGCTTGAGGCTGCCGTCCTTGAGCTTGCTCGCCACCGCCGCGCCCGCCTGCCCGGCGTCACCGAGCGCGCGCCCGAGTTCGAGCGGGTTGCACGAAAGCTGCGGTGCCGAGGGCAGCCAGCCCATGCGCTCGGCGCGCACGTTGTAGTCGATGGGCGTGCCGTGATACGCCGACTTGTCCGCGAGCGGCGAGAGCAGGTCGGTGGGGTTCATCGGGTCGTAG
>NZ_CADIKL010000136.1 GCF_902859945.1 Paraburkholderia caffeinitolerans
GTCGTCCTTCTCGTACCACGTGGCCGTGGGCAGCACGACGTCCGAGTACATGCAGGTGGTGGACATGCGGAAGTCCAGCGTGCAGAGCAGGTCGAGCTTGCCGGTCGGCGCCTCTTCGTGCCAGACGACCTCCTCGGGACGCGCCGCGCCGTTCTTCACCGCTTCCTCGCCTTGCACACCATTAGTGGTGCCGAGCAAATGCTTGAGGAAGTACTCGTGCCCCTTGCCCGAGGAGCCGAGCAGATTCGAGCGCCACACAAACAGGTTGCGCGGGAACGAGGTGGGGCTGTCGGGGTCCTCGCAGGCGAGCTTGAGGCTGCCGTCCTTGAGCTTGCCCGCCACTGTCGCGCCGGCCTGCGTGGCGTCGCCAAGCGCGCGCCCGAGTTCGAGCGGGTTGCACGAAAGCTGCGGTGCCGAAGGCAGCCAGCCCATGCGCTCGGCGCGCACGTTGTAGTCGATGGGCGTGCCGTGATACGCCGACTTGTCCGCGAGCGGCGAGAGCAGGTCGGTGGGGTTCATCGGGTCGTAG
>NZ_CADIKL010000137.1 GCF_902859945.1 Paraburkholderia caffeinitolerans
TCTCGGGCAGATGCGGGTTGGCGAAGATCTTCGAGAGCAGGCGCCATTTGCTGCCGAGGCGCGGCTCGATCTTGCCGTCGGCCTTGCGCACCCAGCCGCCGCGCCACTTCTGCTGGTTCTCCCACTCCTTCGGATAGCCGATGCCGGGCTTGGTTTCGACATTGTTGAACCACGCGTATTCCATGCCTTCGCGGCTCGTCCAGACGTTCTTGCAGGTGACCGAGCACGTGTGGCAGCCGATGCACTTGTCGAGGTTCAACACCATCGCGATCTGTGCGCGCACCTTCATGACGTTTCTCCTTCGCGGGCTGCCGCATTGACTGGCGCATTGACTGGCGCATTGACTGGTGAAGGCAGGTTGCCTACGGGCGTTTCTTCGCTGTCGAGCCAGTCGACGTTCTTCATCTTGCGCACCAGCAGGAACTCATCGCGGTTCGAGCCCACCGTGCCGTAGTAATTGAAGCCGTAGGCCAGTTGCGCGTAGCCGCCGATCATGTGTGTCGGCTTGACC
>NZ_CADIKL010000138.1 GCF_902859945.1 Paraburkholderia caffeinitolerans
CGCTCCAGCCGCGCCCGCGCGAGGGCGGCGCATCGAGCGCCGCCGGAACGTCGAGCGCGGGATCGAAGGTTCCGTCGACGATCTTCATGATGCAAGCGACGCGGTGGCGTCAAGCATGATGCGGCAGAAGTAGTCGGCGAAGCTGCGGCGCACGACGATCTCGAAGCGGTCGCCGCCCACGGGAATCAGCACGATCGAGGCCTTGAAAAAGACGCTCTGCGCGCATTGCCCTTCTTTGAGCAGGTTCGGATGCAGATCGAGCGGGCAGCCGCGCGAGAGCAGTTCGCGCGTGCGCGCGCCGTCGATCTCCACCACCGTGTAGCCGCTGCCCACGTCCACTGCGGCCGCGTAGGCTTCGCCGAATGCGGGCGCGAGCTTCGCTTCGAGCACGCCGGCCTGCACGGCTGCGTCCGAGCGCACGAGCCATTCGTCGGGGCCGAGCCACAGCACGTCGTAGCCGTTGCCCTTCGCCACCGTGTTGGGCGTCGCGGGCGGCTGGCAG